>NZ_JBXAPX010000016.1:0-675 GCF_058806655.1 Devosia sp. GW821-FHT12F11 | reverse complement strand
GCACACCCCCTCCGAGCTGCGCTAGCTGTCGAAGCTATGAAGGTTGTTCATTCGAGGAGGTGCTGAGAAGCTGGGGTTGCGAAGCCAACCAACTCTCAGCGGAGCCCCTCGAATGAACGTTCACAAGAATGCGCGGCTTGCGCCTTTGGGTCGAGTCCTGATGGTGGAGCGGATCGAAGGAGGCTGGCCGGTTACTCGTGCCGCGGAGGCGGGCGGGGTATCGGTTCGGACGGCGTATCGCTGGCTCGGGCGCTACCGCGGCGGTGATCGGCAGTTGCTGGACCGCAGTTCGGTACCGCACCACTGCCGGCACAAGCTTGGGGCCGAGCCGGTCGCCGCGATCGAGCGGTTGCGGCGCGAACGGCAGACTGGACCAGCCATTGCCCGGTCCCTGGGCCTGGCGCGCTCGACGGTCGGGTTGGTGCTGCGCCGGCTCGGCTTGGGACGGTTGAGCCAACTGGAGCCCACCCCCCCGGTGATCCGCTACGAGCGCGCCCGGCCCGGCGAGATGCTGCACTTCGATACCAAGAAGTTGGGCCGGTTCGAACAGATCGGGCACCGTTTCGAGCCGCGCGGTTCGCGGCCTCAGGTCAACAAGGGTCGGCTCGGCTGGGACTATCTGCATGTCGCCGTCGATGATGCCAGCCGGCTGGCCTATACCGAGATCTTGCCCTC
>NZ_JBXAPX010000015.1:0-1265 GCF_058806655.1 Devosia sp. GW821-FHT12F11 | reverse complement strand
GTGTTCATTCCGGGGAGATAGCTGACAGCTGTTCGGAGACATGACTGACAGTTTTGGGCTGGGTCAAGTTGATGTCGGCCACGTGGTGGCTGGCGAAGCAGACGTGGTAGTGGCCGTCGGCGTCGGCTGGTCTGACGGCTAGTCGTTCACCGCAGAAGGCTCTGGGTACTCTCCAGCGGCGGCCCTTGAAGGCGATGTAGGGTTTAGTCGGGGGGACGTGGCGAACGATTTCGCCCGTCTCGTAGCCAGGTTCGGCCAGCTTTTCGGGCAGCGGCCTGGGGCTTGGGCGGTAACGATCTGCTGGCACCTGCAGGTCCAGAGCTTCATGCGGTCGCTCGAAGTTGTAGACCTCGCGCCAACGGTCGAAGGCCTTCTGCGCCTGGCCGAGGTCGTCGATCCGGTTGAGCGCGAAGACCTCGGCGGCGAGAGTGCGATGGAAGCGCTCGTTCTTGCCGCGGCTTTGTGGGTGGTAGGGTCGGCTGTGGATCAGGCCGATGCCGAGCTTGAGCAGCCACACCTCGAACCTGGTCCATCGCTCTCCGGACGAATCTCCCCAAGGCGGGCCGTTATCGACGAAGAAGGCATCGGGCAGGCCATAGAGGCGGAAGGTGGTCTCGAGCCGCTGGCGCACGGTGGCGCCGGTCTGGTCGCTGCAGGCCGACAGGCACACCGAGAAGCGAGCATGATCGTCGATCACCGTCAGTGGATGGCAGCGGGTGCCATCGCCGAGTTCGACCCAGCCCTTGAAGTCCATCTGCCACAGCAGGTTCGGCGCCTCCTTCTCGAAGCGCAATCGAGCTGGGCCCCCTCCAGGTCGAACCGGAATGCGGCCGTGGCGGCGCAGGATCTCGTGGATCGTCGACACCGCCGGCGGTGCGGTTCCCTGCCGCTCCAGCAGCCGCCCGATCTTCCGCGCCCCCCAAGCCGGATGTGCATCTCGCACCTGAAGCACTGCCGCCTCAAGATCATCACCGATCCGGGATGGGCTCGCCTGCGGCCGTCGCGACCGATCCAACAACTCGGTGTCACCCGCAACCCACCGTGCCAACCACTTGTAGCCAACGTCTGCGCTGATCCCGAACCGTCGACACAACTCCCGTCGGTTCGCACCTTCCTGCAAAGCCAGCCTGACGAACTCCCGACGTTCCTGCATCGCTGACACCTCCAGCCACGGCATCGATCGCCCTCCAATGGAACGACCAAGCCTGCACAAACCTGTCAGCTATGTCTCCGAACACCTGTAAGCGATGTACCCGGACTAAACA
>NZ_JBXAPX010000014.1:1668-4168 GCF_058806655.1 Devosia sp. GW821-FHT12F11 | reverse complement strand
ATCCCGAAGTTACGCGTGCAATTTGCCGAGTTCCTTCAGCATAGTTCTCTCAAGCGCCTTGGTATGCTCTACCTGTCCACCTGTGTCGGTTTAGGGTACGGTCTATGTTGGTGGAGCTATTTCCTGGAACCGGCTCATCGCACCCCCAATCCAATAAGGGGATACGAACCCGCGCGATCCGTCACTACCACCAGGCCCACGAATATTAACGTGGTTCCCATCGTCTACGCATGTCTGCCTCGACTTAGGGGCCGGCTAACCCTGCGCTGATTAGCATTGCGCAGGAACCCTTGGACTTACGGCGAGAGGGTCTCTCACCCTCTTTATCGCTACTCATGTCATCATTCGCACTTCCGATACCTCCAGGATCTCTCACGAGTATCCCTTCGCAGGCTTACGGAACGCTCCGCTACCGCTTGCAACAAGTTGCAAACCCTAAGCTTCGGTGCATGGTTTGAGCCCCGTTACATCTTCGCCGCAGGAACGCTTGACCAGTGAGCTGTTACGCTATCTTTAAAGGATGGCTGCTTCTAAGCCAACCTCCTGGTTGTCTAAGCATTCCCACATGCTTTCCCACTTAACCATGACTTGGGGACCTTAGCTGTAGGTCAGGGTTGTTTCCCTCTTGACGATGGACGTTAGCACCCACCGTCTGTCTCCCAGATAGTACTCTCAGGTATTCGGAGTTTGGTTAGGTTTGGTAAGTCGGTGAGACCCCCTAGCCCATCCAGTGCTCTACCCCCTGAGGTATTCGTCTGAGGCGATACCTAAATATCTTTCGCGGAGAACCAGCTATTTCCGAGTTTGATTGGCCTTTCACCCCTAGCCACACGTCATCCCCGTAATTTTCAACTTACGTGGGTTCGGCCCTCCAGTAAGTGTTACCTTACCTTCAGCCTGCACATGGCTAGATCACTCGGGTTCGGGTCTAATCCAACTAACTTGACGCCCTATTCAGACTCGCTTTCGCTGCGCCTACACCTAACGGCTTAAGCTTGCTAGTTAGACTAAGTCGATGACCCATTATACAAGAGGTACGCCGTCACCCAGAACGCGTCTTGGGCTCCGACTGTTTGTATGCATCCAGTTTCAGGAACTATTTCACTCCCCTCGTCGGGGTGCTTTTCACCTTTCCCTCACGGTACTTGTTCGCTATCGGTCGCATGCGAGTACTTAGGCTTGGATAGTGGTCTACCCATGTTCAGACAGGATTTCACGTGTCCCGCCTTACTCGAGGACCAAGATGCTTTCTACCGGTACGGGGCTATCACCCACTATGGCCAACATTTCCATGTTGTTCCCGTTCTTACACCCTGGCCACTGGCCTGGTCCGCGTTCGCTCGCCACTACTAACGGAGTCTCGGTTGATGTCCTTTCCTCCAGGTACTTAGATGTTTCAGTTCCCTGGGTTAGCTCCCTTTCGGGTGACCTAAATGGTCGGGTTTCCCCATTCGGAAATCCTCGGATCAAAGCTTATTCGCAGCTCCCCGGGGCTTATCGCAGCGTATTACGTCCTTCATCGCCTGCATGCGCCAAGGCATCCACTAGATGCACTTAAGGCACTTGATCGTTCTCATTATCTATACCCGCAACGTCCACGGCCCCTCTTGAAAGGCCGTCTGGTCATCGGGCAAAGAACGAAAGACCATGTTTCACAACATGGTCGTTTGATCGGTCAGATCAAAAAAAACCAGAATTCACGTGCTGTCGCTGTCTCTCTCCCAGGGTGTGGGATCAAACAAGCAGCGAAGCATCTCTTTACGATGTCGAAAGATCCGGCCGCCGAACCATCAGGAATTTCCATTGGAAATTCCGGGGGGTTCAAGGCTGCCAAACTTGCTCTCTAACGATGCGACGTTGGTTTCGGTGCTGGGTGGCCTGCCAACCGAAGCTGCTTGAAGCAGCGAAGGTTGGTGGAGCCGGACGGAATCGAACCGACGACATTCTGCTTGCAAAGCAGACGCTCTCCCAACTGAGCTACGGCCCCATGCCATTCCCTGAGGAGTGGTGGGCCCGGGTAGACTCGAACTACCGACCTCACGCTTATCAGGCGTGCGCTCTAACCACCTGAGCTACGGGCCCTCTGGATCACGCCAGAGAGCCAGCAATCAAGCTGGCGAACGCCAACGAGCTGAAAGCTCGCCGCGCTGACGCGTGAATAACGTCGCATGTGAAGAAAGAGAAACGAAGGCGGCGAAGTTCCGCAAAGTGCTGTCTGACTTGACAGCTTTTGTTCCAATGAAAACCCGATAGAGGCAAGCCTCTGAAGGGTAATCCTTAGAAAGGAGGTGATCCAGCCGCAGGTTCCCCTACGGCTACCTTGTTACGACTTCACCCCAGTCGCTGACCCTACCGTGGTCGGCTGCTTCCTTGCGGTTAGCGCACCGGCTTCGGGTAGAACCAACTCCCATGGTGTGACGGGCGGTGTGTACAAGGCCCGGGAACGTATTCACCGCAGCGTGCTGATCTGCGATTACTAGCGATTCCGACTTCATGCACT
>NZ_JBXAPX010000013.1:0-9590 GCF_058806655.1 Devosia sp. GW821-FHT12F11 | reverse complement strand
CGGTCCCTGGCTGGTGGCCGCCAGCCGGGGACCGCCGAACCTGCTACGAGTCGGCGAAAATCAACATGCAAGGGGGCTCTGGCGGGCACGACGGCTTGAGGTCTGCGGGAGAGGGCTGCCGACCGCGGGTTCGGAAGCTCACCGCCGGCGCAGCAGCGCGAACCAGATCCCTGCAGCGCCCACCACCAGCAACCCCAACCCAAGCACCGCCCACAGCAGCGACGGCCCCTCGAGCGCCTCGCATTCTGCGACGCAGAGGATCGGCCCGAGGGTGACGAGGCCGGTGCCCTGCAGGAACCACAGGCCACCGAGCAGCACGACAATGGCGCCAAGAACGGCGCCGATCCACTTCATCATGAGGTCCTCGCTGCGAGTGTTGCAGGCATGGCAGGGCAAATGCCCCTGCGCCAGCAGGTTCTACCGTATCGCCGCACGCTGAAAAACCGGTGGAAGGGAGTGGACTCGGCAAAAGCCTCGCGCCTAGAACGAAGCAAGAACATACGCCGGAGACGACCCATGCCCAGACACACCATCCCGCTCAACGGCCGCACCGCGCGGCACACCAAGTTCACCCAGGACGAGGTGGAAGCGCTGCTGCAGAAAGGCTTCCGCTTTGCCATCTATCACCCCGCCGGCGACGAGTTCCGGCTGAGCCTGCCGCTGCAGACCATCGAGGATCGGGCGCACGGCACGCTGACCATCGAGCAGGGGTGAGGTCCGCTCAGTTGAGCCGTTCGGTCAGCGTCACGCTGATCGCGTCGCCGACGCGCTTGCCCAGTTGCTCGCGCAGCTCTGCGGCAACCGGCAGCTTGTGGGTGCCGTTGCCGAGCGCCATGAAGCTCGAGCGGAACGGTCTGCCATCCATGGTGCCCACGACCTTGACCAGGCCGCGGGTGCCGAAGAAGGCGACGGATTCAGGCCAGACCAGGTAGGTCCAGCCGCCCTTGGCGGAACTCTGCACCAGAATGGCGTCGAAGCTGGTGGGGAGAGTTGCTGACATGATCGGCTCCTTTCGCTTGCCTGAGACAATGTCGGGCGAGGGGGGGCGATTTCGACAGGGGAAGACGCAACGCCAGCTCGTTGCCACGAAGCCGGTCCTGCTGTTTTGTTTGTCTCGTGCGCGGCAAGGGGAGCGGGCATGGACGGTGACTTTGGGGGAGGAGTGCCAGCCGCGAAGCCGGGCTGGTGGTGGAAAAAGGAACGGCTTCGGCGCAAGCGCGACAGCCAAGGGACCAAGTTCAAGCTCGCCGAGATCAAGGCCCACCTGCGGCAGCACCACCCGCATTGCCCGGAATGGATCCGACATGAGCTGTACCGACTGATACGCGGACGGCACTGGTCGGGGCCGCTTGGGCAGGCAGTCGGAATCACCATGGAGAACTTCGTCCGCCACGAGATGACGGACTACGAGATGCTCTTCAACCTCCACGGGATGACCAGTGAGGAAGCGCGGAAGCTGGTTCGACCAGAGGTCAGTGACATCATCGCCAGTTGGGGACCGGACAACCCGCCTCCCACGGAGCGCGTGATGATCGTCCTGAGGGGGCGGCCGCAAGGGGACGAGGAGTCTGTCGGCGAGTGAGCCCTTGAAGTATCGGCAGCCAGCGCCCGCTCGGGAGCCGTGTCGCTGGAGGATGACGGCCCTCGTCACATCGAGGCTCCAGATCAGCGCGGACGGCGCTGAGTCAGGCCGCTACCCTTACGGATCGCCGAGCTTCACCGTGCGCCAGGTCTGGATCACGCGGATCGGGCCGGGGCGGCGGATCAGCATTCGGCCGTAATCCTCACCATAGGGCGAGTTGAGGGTGACGCGGATGCACTCGTCGGTGCCGCAGCGCGGGCAGGGGAAGGGCGGCCACAGCGCCGGCCGCTCGGGATCGAGCAGTTCGATGAGATCGCTGGCGAGATAGGTGGCGCCGCGGCGGCAGCGACTACAGCGGACGATCACCAACTGGCCCCACTCGGCGGCATGCTTCAGCAGATGGGTCTTGCCGGGATACTTCTTCTGCAGGTGGCCGGGCGGCGGCATGGGGGGACTCGATGGCGTTCCCATTCTGTTCTGGTGGGCGGTGCTCGATGCGTCAACAGTCGGGGCGATGACGTTACGGTGTGTGAGGGGCACGGGCTACCGCACAAAGGGCGCGGGGACACCCCGGTGCGCACAGAGTACCCCCCACCCTGTCCCTCCCCCGCAAGGGGGGAGGAGACGCCCACACCGGCGTCAGTGTTCTGGTCTCCCTCCCCCTTGCGGGGAGGGGACAGGGGTGGGGGTGCTCTTCCCGCGCCGGCCCGTCAGTTCCGCAAGAGAGTGGCGCTGCGGATCATCTGGTGGTGACGACGCCGTCCAGCGCCTCGGAGTTGACCCAGCCGGTCAGGCGGCGGCCGAGCTGGCGCAGCGAGACCTGGCAGTAGCCGGCAGCTCGGTGCATTCGTGCAGCATCACCCGTTCACCCTTGGCCAGCTGGCCGAACGGCCGGTGACCGGGGTTGCTAGAGATCAGCGTCGACCTCAGCACGATGATTTCAGGGAAATCCTGCGCCAGGGCAGGGGTGGCGAAAGAGCCGGGCGCGACGGGCGATGCGATCAGGGCGTGCGCGGAGGCATGGCGTTTGCTGAGCATGGTGCCGGGGCCCGTCACTGTGTGGACACGGCGCCATCGAGCGCGTCGGCCGCGACCCAGCCGTTGAAGGGATGTGGGCCTTGGAGCTGCCCGACCCGGCACCAGGTCGGCTTGCCCACGCATTCGTAGAGCCGGAGCCGCTCACCCTTGGCGATGCCGGTGACCCGCCGCCCATCCGGCGGCGGCGCCCGCAGCAGGTCGGTGGCGCGAACTGCGGTGATTTCGGGAAAGGTCTGAGCGAAGGACGGGGCAGTCAAACAGGCGGCCGCAACGGCAAAAACCGTGACGCTAAGCTTTGGCAGCATTTGATGTTTTACCTCGCGTTGCGGGATGCAACGGGGCGACCATGGAAGTCATATGATGAATTGAGGATGAACCGAGTGTGGCAGGGGGAAGCGCAGGTTTCTGTCAAGGTGGGGCTTAGCACCAGGTGGCCTCCCTGCGCTGGGCGATGACAACTGGGAGGGTTTGGTCGGCGGAGAACAGGCGGGTAAGCCGGCTACGTGGCGTTCTCGTGGGATCTATATGCTGAGATTGGTCGGGCGCAGCCTCATCGCGATGTCGGTAGCTGCCGAGCAGTGGCTGGCATCGCGAGGCCACCAGCTGCCGCATCGGTTACATACGTATCCCTAATTACGGCTCAGGGGGATACGGGTCTTTGTCCGTTTCATCGTCACCAGGTCCGAGTTCCGGCGATTCGGTCCATCGCGAACGTGCCAAGGGCGGGTAAGCGAGTGTGCACCGGCGGATAACGAGCAGGGCGACAGGGGGGTGGTCGCATCAGGTTTCGGGAAGCGGGCGGTAGGGGAGGCCGCAGTGTGCGACGCGATTGTGACCTCAGAGCTATCGTGCGCGGCCCCAACCTCGAACACGTTGGAGCCTGCTGCCCGGTGCGATCAAGGATATTGGCAGCCACTAAATCGGAGACCAACCTAGATCTATCAAGAAAAGATGTCGGAAACCTGACTCGTGTCTATGAGATTTGACACCAGGGATAAGTCTCTGAGGTCGTCGTCAAGCCAGTCTACATTACCCTTAGCAGGTAATCCACCTGGCTCTATGGCCGGCATGAAGCCGCCATTATAGATCATCTTATTCCTCACCGGGTGGTATTTTTGTGGATCAACCTGTCGCAGCACCTTCGTCACGGCAGTGTCACTACTTATCTGTGAGTAATTAACGGAGATCAACCTCTTATACATGGTGGTTAGTGTCTTGTGAGATATAGTTGGCTCTCTTCGGGTGATTATTTTAACTGGATTTGAGTAAAGCTTAGAAGCGTCCCTGTATTCACGGACCAGTCGTGTGTCTGCGTACTCAGGGAACAAATCGATAAAGGCGTATTGAGTGCCGGAAACCGCCGTCTGAAACAGACCAAACGATCCAAGACTTACACGCATGCACATCAGCGAAGCGTGATAAGCGTCAACCGTCGACCATTTGGATTGCTCGGAGGATAGCAGTGCCTTGGTTGCGGTTACGGCATCCATAGCCTTGCGTCGCAAGAAGTATAGCTCTGCCCTTGCCGACTCGCGGACGCCAGCCGCCTCCGCAAGCATCCAGCCCTCATCATTGGGATCAAGTGACGTAGAAAGCTCTGAGAAGAACTCGTGCAGTGGAGGCGTATCTGGTTCTTCTGTCGCTACGCCAAGAATAGCTGTTGTGTTCGCGGCGGGACGCCGCCCTATGTGGAGTTCTGCTAGCTTTTCCCAGGTCTTGATCGTCATCTCAGGCGGATCTTCTCCTCGCCGGTACGTTTTAGCTTTCGATCAAGTGCTCGAGAGAAGTCAATGCTGAAGTCCTTTGCTGCCTCAGACTCTGCTTTCGTGCCGCTGCCGTGGGCTGCCCACTGGTCAAACTCGAAATCAGCAACCAACTTTAGCATTTCCGTAGCATCATCGACAGTAAATGATCCTTTCTGTTCGGTTGTAACATTAAATATCTCCTCAAACACATTCAGCATCGCGCCGAATCCGACGGTCTTGAAGAATATCGCTTCCCTCTTCTCCCACTCCGACCGGAAGACGTCGCGGATCGCTAAGAAATAGTTCTCTAGGATGATCTTTTGCTGCTCAAAGCTGAATCCCTTAAGGCGTCCCCTTTCAACGTTCACGAGCGGCGCGACTTTGCGAGTGAAGTTGACGAGGGACACCTGTCTTCCTTGAGGCCGATCGATAACGATCCTCTGAAAGAAGGGGGAGTCGGCGTCCTTATCCAGGGCCTTGGCTATGTCTGCAGCGCGCTCGTTCGCTAGATCGGCAGGCTTCTTCTTTGGGATGCGGTCAAGCAAGTCCAGCACGAGTGACGCCGGAACACCCTTTGCCTCTCGGTTGATGGTGACGAACTGTTCGACTTGTTGGTCCTCGGTCAGATCTACAAAGGCGACCACCGGAAAGTCGTATCTGAGCGCCTTGTCGGCTGTCATTGCCTCGTGTGCGCCAGCCAGTCGGTGCTGTCCATCGATTACCCATGCGACATTGTTCCCTGCGGGAATAACAAGCTTCCCAGTTTTGTCGTCGTATTTTGCGCCTTCGAGGGCTAGAATAACCGCGTTGGGGATGTTCCACCCAGCGCCAATGTACTCCGAAATAGCGGACACTCTGCTTTGGGGGAGGACGCGCTGATAGCCGGTTTCTTTGTCTCGCTCACGACGGTTGATCGAGGCAATGTCCCAAAGTTCTTTTGCTGACATTACAAACGAATACAGAGTTTTTCCGCCCTGCACGATTGGTGTGGCGTCAATCTCAATTGGCTGTGCGACTTTGGCATGCTTCGGTTCTGCCGCGCGGGCTGGCTTCTTAGCCATGTGGTTGATCCTCCATTGCCAAGGAACCAAAATGGTCCGGGCGGGTGGCTACAGCTTCGGTGCCACGAGGTTGGAATATTGGCTTGAACACGGATCGATACTTCGCTGCGCCAGCGGCGGCGTCAGCTAGCCTTGCCTCGGCGATATTTACATACTGCTCGGATAGATCCACTCCGAGGAAATTGCGACCTTCTGTGAGAGCTGCGACTCCGGTGGAGCCGGATCCCATGAACGGATCTGCAACAGTTCCACCAGTTGGGCTAAGTGCCAGCACTAGTCGCTGCACCAGGGCCACCGGAAACTGACACGGATGGGCGGTTTTCTCGATATGATTGGCCTTTACATTAGGGATTTCCCAAACATCTCCCGGATTCTTGCCCAGTGGATTTCCACTCCACTGCCCTTTCTTGGGTCCTTTGTAGTGACGCTTGCCGGGGTATTTTTGGGGAACCCGTACCGAATCTAAGTCGAAATAGTATTCGTTACCCTTAGTATACCAAAGGATAGTTTCGTGTCTGCCAGAAAAGCGCTTGGTGGCATGTGTGCCGTGGCCGAAAGTCCAAACTATGCGGTTCCTTAGCGTCAGTTCTGTCGACTGAAAGGCCGAGAACACCAGTGCATCCAGAGGAACAAGTACACCATTTTGGACGTGATTTCCGACCTGCCAGCAGAGGCTCCCGCCTGGCTTGAGAGCCCGAAGGATGAGCGGCAACAGCCGCTGGTGCTGAGCCAAGAAGTCGTTTACGTCGCTGCTGGTGTCATACTCCTTGCCCATGAAGTATGGTGGTGACGAAACGAGAACATCGACGGACCCAGGGGCGAGCTGGTCCAAGAAGACGAACGCGTCGTTCGCTTCGACGTGATAGGTGGGCATATCTAAGAATCCCTTTGACAGACCACCTTACCATGAGTGCTCCCGCAGATCTATGGGGTGGCCACAACTTCCGGTCGTCTTTCACATGAAGGCGATGGGCGAAGACAATGCGCACGCTCGAGATGGAGTGCCGCCTTTCACGCTCAATTTCGCCATGGGCGCCCGGGGCCCCAAGTCGATGAAACGGCTGGTGGCCTAATCCGCGCTCCCCTCCAGCACATCCAACTCCATCTCCCGCAACCGCTTCACCTCATCCCTCAACCTCGCCGCCTTTTCGAACTCCAGGTTGGTCGCCGCCTCCCGCATCTCGCGTTCCAGGTCCTTGATGACCGCGGCGAGGTTTGCCCCGGCCTGGACCTTTTCCTTGCCGGACTTGTCTTTGCCGATCGAGACGGTGACGTGGTCCTGTTCGTAGATGCTGTCGACGATTTCCTTGATATTGGATTTCACCGATTGCGGGGTGATGCCGTTGGCGACGTTGTAGGCCGTCTGCTTTTCGCGGCGGCGGCTGGTTTCGGCCATGGCGCGTTCCATGGAGCCGGTGATGTTGTCGGCGTAGAGGATGACCTTGCCGTCGACGTTACGGGCGGCGCGGCCGATGGTCTGGATCAGTGAGGTCTCGGAGCGCAAGAACCCTTCCTTGTCGGCATCGAGGATGGCGACGAGGGCGCATTCGGGGATGTCGAGGCCTTCGCGCAGCAGGTTGATGCCGACCAGCACATCGAAGGCGCCGAGGCGAAGATCCCTGATGATCTCGATGCGCTCGATGGTGTCGATATCGGAGTGCATATAGCGGACGCGAATGCCCTGCTCGTGCATGTACTCGGTGAGATCCTCGGCCATGCGCTTGGTGAGCACGGTGACCAGGGTGCGGTAGCCGGCCTTCGACACCTGGCGGATCTCGTCGACCACGTCGTCGACCTGGGTCTTGGCGGGGCGGATCTCGACCGGCGGATCGATCAGGCCGGTGGGGCGGATGACCTGCTCGGCGAAGACGCCGCCGGACTGTTCCATTTCCCAGGCGCCGGGGGTGGCCGAGACATAGACGGTCTGCGGGCGCATGGCGTTCCACTCCTCGAAGCGGAGCGGGCGGTTGTCCATGGCCGAGGGCAGGCGGAAGCCGTATTCGGCGAGCGTGGCCTTGCGGCGCAGGTCGCCGCGATACATGGCGCCGAGCTGGCCGACGGTGACGTGGCTTTCGTCGATGAACACCAGGGCGTTGTCGGGCAGGTATTCGAACAGCGTCGGTGGCGGCTCGCCCGGCTTGCGGCCGGAGAAGTAGCGCGAATAGTTCTCGATGCCGGCGCAGGAGCCGGTGGCTTCCATCATCTCGAGATCGAACAGGGTGCGCTGCTCGAGCCGCTGCGCTTCGAGGAAGCGGCCGGCGCCGTTCAGCTCCTGCAGGCGGGCGGCGAGCTCCTTGCGGATCTCCTTGATGGCGCCGGTGAGAGTGGCGCGCGGCGTCACATAGTGGCTGTTGGCGAAGATGCGGACCGAGAGCAGGTCGGACGATTTCTTGCCGGTGAGTGGATCGAACTCGGCGATCGACTCGATCTCGTTGCCGAACAGGGTGATGCGCCAGGCGGCATCCTCATAGTGGGCGGGAAACAGTTCAACTGTGTCCCCGCGTACCCGAAAAGTGCCGCGGACGAAGCCGGTGTCGCCGCGCTTGTATTGCAGCTGGGTGAGGGAGCGCAGCAGCTCCTGGTGGTCGACCTTCTGGCCCTTCCTGAGATCGAAGGTCATGGCGGTGTAGTCTTCCACCGAACCGATACCGTAGATGCAGGAGACCGAGGCGACGATGATGACGTCGTCGCGTTCGAGCAGGGCGCGCGTCGCCGAGTGGCGCATGCGGTCGATCTGCTCGTTGATGGTCGATTCCTTCTCGATATAGGTGTCGGTCCGCGGCACATAGGCCTCGGGCTGGTAGTAGTCGTAGTAGGAGACGAAATACTCGACGGCGTTGTCGGGGAAGAACGACTTCATCTCGCCATAGAGCTGCGCCGCCAGCGTCTTGTTGGGCGCGAGGATCAGCGCCGGCCGCTGGGTGCGCATGATGGTCTGCGCCGCGGTAAAGGTCTTGCCGGAGCCGGTGACGCCGAGCAGCACCTGGTCGGTCTCGCCGTTCTCGATGCCTTCGACCAGGTCGGCGATGGCGGTGGGCTGGTCGCCGCGCGGCTCGTAGCTGGTGACCAGCTTGAACGGCACGCCGCCTTCGGATTTTTCCCGCGGGGCAGGGCGGTGGGGCTTCCACTCCTTGTTGCCCTCCACCTCCTTGCGACCATGCAGGATGATATCCTCGAGCGCCTTCACCGTCGCCGAGATGCCGACGGTCTGGGCGCCGGCCAGCGACTGGCCGGGCATGTTCTTCGCCTTGACCTTCTTCTTCGAAGTCTCGAGCGCCTCGCGCAGCTGCTCCATCACCTCGGGGTCTTTCGCCGCCTGGCGCGAGATATCGCGCGCCGTCACACGGCCGGAAGGTAAATGTCCGAAGCCGGCCTGGTCCGACTCGCCCATGCCGCCGAAATCCGGACGGTCGACCGAATTGGCCTTCGACTTGGGCGCCTTGAGCTGCATGCCGGTGGCGGCGGAGCGGGCGGTCTTCTTCGGCTTTTCCTGCGCCAGCGGGCCATCGGCCTTCTTGATCAGAGGCTGCGGCGTCAGCGGCTGGATGCCGGTGCCGGCGGCTTCGGCGGCGCGGCGGGCGGCGTTGTCGAGGGCGCGCTTGTTCTTCAGCCGCTCCTGCGGCAGCCGCTTGTTCAGGCGCTCGTCCTCGGCCTTCTCGATCTCGCCGAGGAAGTCATCGATGGAGAAGTCGGAAACCGGCTTTTTCGGGGGCATGGCGGACTCTCGGCGTTTGGTTCACTTGGCGCCCGGCGACGGCGGCGCGGGCAGTGCGCAGCGGACACCATAGATAGGTGTGCTGTCAGAATCTGTCAGTGTTGTCGTGGTTCACGTCAATATAGGGCGCGGCGAACGGAATGTGAACGGGGGCGTGCTTTGGGGGGCACAATCCAGCCACAGCCGCGATGCCACCTCCCCCTTGACGGGGGAGGCAAGCGAAGCTTGGGAGCAAAGCGACCTAGCGGCGCTCGGAGGGGGTGTGCAGGGGGCTCGATGTGTGCGGCCCGCGCTCTTTGACGTGAAGAGCCACGCTCGACGGTGCCTTAGTTTCCAGACCAAGGGGTGACCGGTCGCGCGCACCGAGGCCCCGCACACCCCCTCCGAGCTGCGCTAGCTGTCGAAGCTATGAAGGTTGTTCATTCGAGGAGGTGCTGAGAAGCTGGGGT
>NZ_JBXAPX010000012.1:0-47319 GCF_058806655.1 Devosia sp. GW821-FHT12F11 | reverse complement strand
CCGGTCCCTGGCTGGTGGCCGCCAGCCGGGGACCGCCGAACCTGCTACGAGTCGGCGAAAATCAACATGCAAGGGGGCAGGGGAGCCACCGGGGGCCATCCCTTGTCCAGCGGTTACCTACTTGTGACAGCCCTGTCCTAGCGCCGACTTAATGCACCACGCGCAAGCTGCGGGGCAGCACGTTGAAGCGGCGGCGCCAGCCGCTGACCTGGTCGCGGCCGCCGCTCTTGGCGGCGTAGAGCGCCTCGTCGGCGCGGCCGACGAGGTCGGCGGCGTTGCGGTCGGTCTGGCCCGGCGCATAGGCGGCGATGCCGAGGCTGACGGTGACGCGGCCGAACTCGCTGGCCTGGTGCGGTAGCGCCAGCGCCGCGAGCATGTCGCGATAGTCGCTGGCCAGGCGGTAGGCGGACTCGGCATCTACCTCGGGCAGCACCACGAGAAACTCCTCGCCGCCATAGCGGGCGATGAGATCAGCGGGGCGGCGGAACACCTGGCCGAGGCACTGGCTCACCGCCTTCAGGCAGGCGTCACCGGCGAGGTGGCCATAGGTGTCGTTGTAGGCCTTGAAGTGATCGATATCGAGCAGGATGACGCTCAGCGCCGTGTCGGAGCGCAGGCTCCGGGCGATCTCGATCTCGAGCCGCTGATCCAGCGCGCGGCGATTGACGAGGCCCGTCAGCGCGTCGGTGGTGGCTTCTTCGCGCAGCCGCTCGGCGACGTTGAGCAGCTCGAGCTCGGTGCGCTTCAGCCGGGTGATGTCGGAAACCACCACCATCGACACGCCGTCGGGCGAGGGGCGGGTTGAGACCCGGAGCCAGGTGCCGTCGAACAGATGCACCTCCTCCTCGGCATCGTGGTGCAGCGACTCGGCGATCTCGTCGATCCATTCGGCGACATCGGCGGGCGACGAGCCGACCTGCTGTTCGCGCCGCTCTGCCGCAGCGGCGAGAATATCGCGGATACTGGCGCCGGGGACGCGCACGTCGGAGGTCAGCGGGAAGAGCTTCTGGTAACGGGCATTGCAGAACAACAGCCGTCCACCCGGATCGAACATGGCGACGCCATCGGTCATCTGCGCCATGGCGAAGGCGAGGACGCGTTGCCGCTCGTCGAGCTCGAGTTCCAGGTGCTTCTGGTCAGTGATGTCACGGTTATGGGTGATGAGGCCCACCGGGCGTCCCGCCTCGTCGTTGAGCTGCACCTCGAGCGTCTGCAGCCAACTGGTGCTGCCATCGGGACGCTGGACGGCCTGCTGGAAGGTCGTAGGCCTCCGGTCGGCATCTGGCGGCGCGGCCGGTCGCGTGATGCCGAGCTCGTCACCGGGGCGGCCGATCAGCGCTTTCGGCGAGCTCACGCCGAGCAGCTTCGCGGTCGCCGGGTTGGCGATGACGAAGCGGCCCTCCGGATCGCGGACGCTGATGCTGTCGGGCAGCTCGTCGATCACTTGGCGATAGATCTGGTTCTCACGCCTGATGGCGCGCAACTCCTCGTCATGGGTGAGCGCCAGGCCAGAGAGCATGACCGCAAGGAACAGCAGCACCGTCCGTGCGGCCATCACCGGCACCCAGTCGCCGGTGCCGGTGTCGATCGGGACGAAGGCGATGGCCGCGAGGCCGATGGCACAGGTGGCAAGCGCCAGCGCCGGCGAATGCCAGCGGGCGATCGTGAGCCCGCGACGGCGCAGCAGCAGGTGACCGAAAGAGGCGGTGAGGGTGACCAGCGTCATCGACACCATGCCCGCCGGCGCCCCGGCGCCACCGATCCAGAGGCGATAGACGATAGCCGGGATCAGTGCCACCAGCGCCGCAAGCGGGCCGCCGAAGAAGGCGGCGAGGGCCAGCAGGCAAATGCGCAGGTCGAAGAAGACGCCAGGCGCGAACTGCACGGGAAACAGCATGGTAGCGATGGCGCCGAGCCCCATCACCACGCCGAATGCGGCCTCGACCGCCCGCGGCCCGAAGCGCTCGAACACGTCGCGCAACTGGGTCCAGACGCTGACGACGAACGCGACGACCGAGACGTTGGTCATCAGGCTGTACCAGGGCGACTCCATAACCGGCGGACCTCGTGGCGCGGGGTAGGCAAAGGCTGTCGTCGCATGATTGTGCTCCGGTGCGCATAACGAAGCCCTAAATCGTTGAATAGAAAGCATCTGGGCCGGTACGTGTTTGTTGCCGCTGGGGGCCCATGCGATGGGGCGCCCCGGCTGGAGTTGCCGGGGCGCCCTTTGCTCATCGCGATTTAGGCCCACCGAGCAATGGCGGCAGGGCGGGCTTCTGCAGTTCGGGCACCGGGTGCCCGGGTGACCGGCGGACCGGCTGATAGGGATTGGCGCCGGGGCGGCCGGCCCAGCTCTGCTTGTTGATCGGGGTAGGGCGCTGGTAGGTCATGAACTTGGGCATAAGCAATCTCCTTGCCCGTCGCGGCGTAATAACGCCAGGAACGAGCTCAAGTAGCGGCGCGGCGCGAAGCAGTGCTGCGCCCGAGCCGCGGTTGGTGATGAAGTGCAGGTGGAGATTGGACGCCCGAGGCGCCGGACAGAGTCAGCCCGTCATCTGGAACATTGCTGTGGCCGGCATCCGTGCATCAGCTGCCACTCGCAGGGCGAGGGAAGCAATGGCTCGGGCGTCCGCAACAGTGCTCAGATCATTTTCGGGCGATACTCCTCTGGAAGGCGCGTTGTTTAGCGCCGGAGGATGGGGAGGTCAAGATGGATGTGGAGCGGGACCTCGGTGGGAGCGACACGCGCCGTGCCTCCGCACACCCCCTCCGAGTTGCGCCAGGTCGCTCTCGCTCCCAAGCTTCGCTTGCCTCCCCCGTCAAGGGGGAGGTGGGCATCGAGGGTGTGGCGGCCGTCTGTGCCTACCCCCGCGGGGTGCAGGTGAGGACGTTCTTTTCTGCGGTGTAGAGCTGCAGTACGTCGCGGCCGGAATCGTCGAAGCCCAGGATGGCGCTGGTGATGCCGGCGCCGGCGACGAGGTTGCCATCGAGGAAGGTGACGCCGTTCGAGGCCATCTCGACGGTGCCGCTGCCCGAAGCGGTGCTGCCGAAATTGGCCGAGGCATAGCCGTAGGAGCCGGCATAGATAGTGAGGAGCCCGGCGCGGGTGCCGTCGACATTGGCGCGGCAGCCCCAGTTGCCCTCGACGCCGACGCCGGTGAGCGACTGCGCGGTGGCGGGCACGGCGACCAGCAGCAGGGCAGCGATAGCAAGGGCAAGGCGCATGGCGTGACTCAACTCCGTTGGGCCAGCAACTTCCCTAATCCGGGGATTTTGGTCAACGCCTCAAGAACCCGTAAGCGCAGCGGCATCCGATAGTCGCGCAGCTTGGAGAATCCGACCAGCTCGGCATGGTAGACCTTCTCGCCGTGCTGGTTCACCGCATCGAGGCTGTTGAACAGCAAGCCCCAGCCGGGAATCGAGTTGGAGGGGCGCTTGCTGGTAACTGTCAGCGTGTAGGTGACGGTGTCGCCGGGCCGAACCGGCGCCTTGAATTCCATCTTGTTGACGCCGGGGGAGGGGCCGGAAACGCCTGGCTCCTGGCCGAGGTCGCGCAGCCGCACCTCTTCGGCATCGAGCGCGTCGACCATCTTGCGGTGACCCATCAGCACGGTGTGCCAGCCCGAGGCGATGATGCCGCCGAAATGGCTGTGCGCGGCGGTCGCGGGATCGAGATGGAAATATTGCGGGTCGTACTCGCGGCCGAAGGCGAGGATCTCGGCTTCGCTGAAGGTGTGGCTGCCGAGCGGGAACGGCTCGTCGATGGTGATGTCCTCGAACCAGCGGGTCATGCGGCACCGCCCTGTTCGACATCATAGGGCTGCTCGGGCTGCGCCTGCATGCCGGCTTCGGGCTCGCGGCTCTCGACCAGGTTGGCGAGCCGCATGCTCATCACCGGCTGGCCCTTCTGGTTCTTCACGTCGAGATCGATGCTGACGATGCCCCAGTTGGGGTGGTGCCGGGAGCGGCGCAGTTCGGCGATGGTGGCGGTGGCCCAGATGGTATCGCCCTTCATCACCGGCTTCTTCCATTTGAGGTCGGAAAAGCCGAGCCCGCCAGCCGAGGCGATCTTCGAAAGGAAGCTGTCGCCGAGCAGGCGCAAGGTGAGCGCCGCGGTCTGCCAGCCGGAGGAGGCGAGCCCACCGAGCAGCGAGCGCTTGGCGGCGGCTTCATCGAGATGGAAGGGCAGGGGATCGAACTCGCGCGCGAAGGAGAGGATCATCTCCCTGGTCACCAAAGTCGAGCCAAGGTTGATGGTCTCGCCGACGACGAGATCCTCGAAATGACGGCGGTCGGCGGTGACGGCGTTCATGGCAGGTTGACGTATACGTCAACCGGTGGGCGGCAGGCAAGGTGGTGGGTGTGGGCGGCTGATGCGAGCCTTTACGCCAAGCCCCAGATGATCGCGACGCTGACGGCGGTGCAGTAGACCACGAAGTTCACCGCGAAGAGGCCGAGCAGCCAGACCGGCAGGCGTCGGGTGGCGTCGCCGGAGATGATGCCGATCCAGAGCAGGAGACCCACCGCGCCGATGACCAGCGCGAACATCACCACGAACCAGCCGCCGAGGATGTTGCCGATGGCAAGGATCACCGGGGTCAGCGCGGCGGCGACGACCGGGCCGATAACCCAGAGCGCCTGCTTCTCGCGCCAGGCGAGGGCAGCGATGACGCCGAGCAGCAGCAGCGCGAAGCCGACTGTCGGGATGACGGTAAAGGGGCTGACAGTGCCGCCGGCGAGCGCCAGCGGCCCCGCGAGGTAGGACGACACCGTCGGCCACCACGAGCCGAAGATCTGGTCGAGCATGATTAGGCCCAGAGGTTATGAGTTAAGGCGCTGAAATAACTATGAATTGCTAAGCATCGGGAAGGCCGCGCGGCCTTCCCGACTAACACTCAGGTATTGAACTTGAACAACATCACGTCGCCGTCCTTGACGACATATTCCTTGCCTTCGTCGCGGGCCTTGCCGGCTTCCTTGGCGGCGACTTCGCCGCCCAGCGTGACGAAGTCCTCGTAGCCGATGGTCTGGGCGCGGATGAAGCCGCGCTCGAAATCGGTATGGATCACGCCGGCCGCCTGCGGGGCGCGGTCGCCCTTGTGGATGGTCCAGGCGCGCGTCTCTTTCGGGCCGACGGTGAAATAGGTCTGCAGCCCGAGCAGCTGGTAGGCCTCGCGGATCAGGCGGTTGAGGCCCGGCTCGTGCAGCCCGAGGCTTTCGAGATATTCGGCCTGCTCCGCGTCGGGGAGTTGCGCCAGCTGCGACTCGATCTCGGCGGAGATGACGATGACGGCAGCGTTGTGCTGCTTGGCATATTCCTCGACCTGCCTGGTCATGGCGTTGCCGGATGCGGCCGAGGCCTCGTCGACATTGCAGACGTAGAGCGCGGGCTTGGAGGTCAGCAGCTGCAGCTCGGTGAAGGCCTTTTCTTCCTCGGCCGAACGCTGCACCAGGCGTGCCGACTTGCCGTCGCGCAGCAGCACCAGCGAGCGATCGATCAGGTCGAGCGTCGCCTTGGCGTCCTTGTCGCCGCCCTTGGCCTTCTTCTCGACGCCGGCACGGCGCTTCTCGAGGCTCTCGAGGTCGGCGAGCATCAGCTCGGTCTCGACCACTTCGGCATCGGCGAGTGGATCGACCTTGTTGGCGACGTGGATGATGTTGCCGTCTTCGAAGCAGCGCAGCACATAGGCGATGGCATCGCATTCGCGGATATTGGCAAGGAACTGGTTGCCGAGGCCTTCGCCCTTCGATGCGCCCTTCACCAGGCCCGCGATATCGACGAAGCTCATCTTGGCCGGCAGGATCTGTGCCGATTTGCCGACCGCGGCGAGCTTATCGAGGCGCGCATCGGGAACAGCGACTTCACCGGTATTGGGCTCGATCGTGCAGAACGGGAAGTTGGCGGCCTGCGCGTTGGCAGTGCGGGTCAGCGCATTGAAAAGCGTCGACTTGCCCACGTTGGGCAGGCCGACGATGCCCATCTTGAAACCCATGACAGTCTCCGGAAATCGTCGTTGGCGGCGCGAAGAAAGTCGCGCCAATCGTTGCGCCTCACATCGGGTGATCGGGCGCGGAAGTCAATTGGTTTGGTGTGCTTGGCGCCCCTCACCCTAGCCCTCTCCCCAGTGGGGCGAGGGGGACGCACTCTGCACGGACGTGCCACAACGCCCCCTCGCCCCTCCTGGGGGAGCGCGATAGCGCCCCCGGGGGGGGGGAGGGGCCGGGGTGAGAGGCGCCCACTAGTCTTTCTTGAACAGCTTCTTCAGCATATCCGCCATCGGACCTGTCTCAGGGACCTTGGCCTGCGGCGCAGCCGGACGTGCCGCACGGATGTGGCTTTGGGCCGGGGCCTTCTTGCGAGTCGGGTCGGCGGTTTCCGGGCGCTGGGCGCGCTCGGCGCCGTCGCCCTGCACAGCAATAGCGAGCTTGTTCATCAGCCCGTTATCGTCGCCCTTGACGATCATTGCGGCATTTTCGGCGATGGCGTCGAGCAGGGGGATCAGCCAGGCCTGCTGTTCGGCCTTCGAAAAATCGCCCAGCACGTGCGGCATCACCAGGTCCTTGTGACCGGGATGGCCGACGCCGAGGCGGACGCGGCGATAGCCGAGCCCGATCTGCGGATCGATGGAGCGCAGGCCATTGTGCCCGCCATTGCCGCCGCCGACCTTGACGCGGGTCTTGCCCGGGGCGAGGTCGATCTCGTCATAGAGTACGGAAACGTCGGCGGGGCCGAGCTTGTAGAACGTGGTGACCTTCTGGACGCTGTCGCCCGAGGAATTCATGTAGGTCTGCGGCTTCAGCAGCAGCACCTTTTCGCCGTCGATCGCGCCTTCGGAGATCAGCCCCTGGAACTTCTCGCGGAACGCTGGGAAGTTGTGGCGGCGCGCGATGGCGTCGACCGCGAGGAAGCCGATATTGTGGCGATTGTTGCGGTATTTGTCCCCGGGATTGCCGAGGCCGACGATGAGATGCATCGGCTAACTTCCAGGCAGGGGAGGGCGGGGGCGGACCAGCGGCCCGCTCCCGGTGTCTATGCGCGTCGGATTTGTCCGAAAAGTCTGCAACTTTTCGGTCCGACGCTGAAGCTTATTCCTTGGCGGCGTCGGCAGCCGGAGCGGCCTCGGCAGCGCCTTCCTCGGCTTCTTCGGCGCGCAGGCCCGACGGAGCGACGATGGTGGCGATGGTGAGGTCAGTCTCGTGGCTGTGATCGGACGCGCCGGTCGGCAGCTTGATCGACGAGATATGGACGCTGTCGCCCACATCGAGACCGGCGAGATCGACGACGACCTCCTCAGGGATGTGATCGGCATCGACCGTCAGGTCGAGCGTGTGGTGGACGATGTTGAGCACACCACCGCGCTTGATGCCCGGGGACTGGTCGTCGTTGATGAACTTCACGTGCACCTGGACATTGAGCTTGGTGCCCTTGCCGACGCGCAGGAAGTCGACGTGCAGCGCCTTGTCCTTGACGGGATCGAGCTGGTAGTCGCGCGGAATGACGCGGTGCTTCTCGCCATCAACATCGACAGTGATGATGTGGGAGAGGAAACCACCGGCGTAGATCGACTTCATCGCCTCGTTGTACGAGATCGAGATCGGCAGGGGAGCCTTCTTGTCACCATAGATGACGGCGGGAATGAGCCCCTCACGACGCAGTGCACGAGCGGCCCCCTTGCCCACCCCGCTCCGCGCCTGAGCCTTGAGCTCCTTAGCAGCAGTAGCCATTGAATGATCCATTCATGGGTTGGTGTGAACTCTGAGACATCAAAGCTCACGCACCCGTCCTCCAGGGGTGACGGGCGCTTCATGGGCGGTGGCTATAGTGGAAGACGCCCCGGCGGGCAAGGGGAAGTGAGGCGCTACAAAGGTCCGAGGAAAACGTCCGACCATCGAACTCTATCCGCCGATAAGGACTATCGATTGGTTCGAGCCTCGAGACGGTTCCGTCATCGCATGTGTAGACGCCCTCGCCGTCGGCATGGCAGTTCACGGGGGCGGCCCCGATCCCCCGGGTGTACTGGTAGCGGCCGCTCCCCGCCTGCCAAAGCGCGGCGCCATCATCTGAAACCCATCTCTTAGGCCAAAAGCCTGATGTCGTGCAGCTACTAAGCGCTGCCGCGACCAAGGCGACGCCCGCAAGCTGCATCAGTTGTGCCCGTTGAACCCTGCGCAAGTGCAGCGGTTTGGCGTCCTCAGCAGAGCGGTTCAGGTAAGAGTGCATATCGCCATGATGGCTGGCCCAGTTTTGGGCGCAAGCAGCAAAAGCGTAGCAACTCGATTCCTCATCCGTCCGTCAGCGCCGCGATCTGCCCTCGCAGATAGTGCCGCACCGCGGCGTCGGTGGCGAGGCCGCTGGCGAGGGTGAGGGCCTCGTGTGCCTCGCCCTTCAACCCGGCCCGCGCCATCAGGTGGCCGCGCGCCGCCCAATAGGGCTGGTAGTCGGCCATGCGTCGGTCGTCGCCGAGCGGTGCGATGGCGGCGAGCGCGGCTTCCGGACCTTCGAGTTCAGCGAGCGCCATGGCGCGGTTGAGCGCCACGACCGGCGAGGCGCTGAGCGCCAACAGGTGATCGTAGAGCGCGAGGATCGCGGGCCAGGTATTGGCGCCCAGCGTGCGGCGGGCGACATGGGCCGACTGGATCGCCGCCTCGATCTGGTAGCGGCCGGAGGGGCCAGCGGCGTTGGCGGCTTTCAGCAGCGCCTCGGCAAGGCCGATCTGCGAGTCGTCCCAGAGGCTTGTATCCTGCTGTTCGAGCGGCACATACGCCCCGTCGGCCGAGCGGCGGGCAGCGCGGCGCGCTTCGGTATAGAGCATCAGCGCCAGCATGCCCTTGGCCTCGGGCTCGTCGGGCAGGAGGCCGACGACCAGACGGCCGAGCCAGATGGCTTCCTCGGCCAGTGCGATGGAGGCGGCATCGCCGATCTCGGCCCAGCCCTTGGTGTAGGCGGCGTAGATGGCCTCGAGCACCGCGTCGAGCCGCTCGGGCAGCAACTCCTTGTCGGGGATGCCGAAGGGAATGCCGGCATCCTTGATACGGGCCTTGGCGCGGACCAGGCGCTGGCCCATGGTTGCCGGCGGGATCAGGAAGGCGGCGGCGATATCGATGGCGGTGAGCCCGAGAATGGTCTGCAGGATCAGCGGCGCGCGCATGCCGCGCTCGATCGCCGGGTGGGCGCAGGCGAACATCAGCGCCAGGCGCCGGTCGGGAATTTCATCGGCGGCAACGGCCGCAGCCTCGATCTCGTCGGCGATCATCTTCAGATGCTCCTCGCCCGCCTGCCGGGTGGTGCGGCGGCGCAGCGCGTCGGTCTGCCGCCGGCGGGCGACCGTCAGCAGCCAGGCATCGGGATTGTGCGGCACACCCTCCGCCGGCCAGCTGTGGAGTGCCGCCGCAAAGGCCTCTGCCAGCGCGTCCTCGGCGCCGGCGACATCGCGGGTGCGGGCGGCGAGGAAGGCAACGAGGCGACCATAGCTTTCACGCGCCACCCGTTCGGCGACGCCAGAGGCGCGCTGGGCGGCGCGGGCGGCCTCGTTGTCCTCGATCCGCATGGTCAGCCGTAGCTCCGCATGTCAGTCATCTTTGCGTCGGAGGCTCAGGTCGGGCCGCGGGTAGCTCTCGGCCAGGGGCCGGATCTCGATCGAGCCGTAACGCGAACTGGGGCAGCGCTTGGCCCAGGCAATGGCCTCATCGAGGTTATCGACCTCGATCATGAAGTAGCCGGCCAGTTGCTCCCTCGTATCGGCATAGGGGCCGTCGAGCACGTCGGTCCGGCCATCACCGGCCCGCACCGTGGTCGCCGCCGAGGCCGGCTGCAGGCGTTCGCCCGCCGCCATGCCGCCCCCCGCCTTGGCCAGCGCCTCGTTGAAGGCGGCGTAATCGGCCCAGAGCTCCCTTTGCGGAGCATTGGCGAGGGCGACTTCGTCGTGATGGATCAGCATCATGTAACGCATCGTGGACAGTCCTCAGCGGGTGGCTTGTTTGACGAGGTCGGTGATGCGCCGCTCGTCGGCAGGGGTGAGCTTGAGCAGGGCGAAGCTGGACGGCCACATGTTGCCGTCGTCGAGCTTTGCCGCCTCGTTGAAGCCGAAGGTGGCGTAGCGCGCCTTGAACTTGGCCGCATCCTGGAAAAAACAGATGCTCTTGCCGTCCTTGTAGTAGGCGGGCATGCCGTACCAGAGCTTGCTGGTCAGATCGGGCGCCGCAGCCTTGACGAGGGCGTGGATGCGCTCGGCGAGGTGGCGGTCGGCCTCCGGCATCGAGGCGATCTTGTCGAGCACGGCCTGCTCGTCCTCGGCGGCGCTGGCGTTGCGCTTCAGCTCCTTGGCGCGCTCCTTCATCGCCGCCTTTTCCTCGGCGGTGAAGCTGTCGGTACCCTTCACAGTCTTTTTCGCGGTGGCCATTTTCGGTTCTCCTTGGTGTCCGCTTACCAGTTCAACTGCACGAACTGAATGATGTTGCCGCAGGTATCCTTCACCTGGGCGATGATCGAGGCGGTGACGTCGGTCGGCGGCATGATGAAGTCGCCGCCATTGGCTTTGACGCGTTCGTAATCGGCCTTCACGTCCTTGGTATGGAGCAGCAGCGCGGGCTGGCCCTCGGCAAACATCGCCTCCTGGTAGGCCTTGGCGGCCGGGTTGCTGTTCAGCTCGAGCTGCAGCTCGGTGCCATCCGGATCGTCGGGGGAGTTGACGGTCAGCCAGCGGTAGCCGCTGTTGCCGAAGTCGGCCTTCTTCTGGAGGCCCAGCACCTCGGTATAGAATTTCAGCGCCTTGTCGTGCTCATCGACATACACCTTGGTCAGCTTGATCTGCATGGGTCGTTCCCCTGTCATTTGGCTTGCGGCAGTGGCCGCGTCAGCGTCAGGACACCGTGCCCTGATACGACAATGACGGGGGTGCTCAGACCATTTCGACTCCCGGGCAGAAAAACTTCAGGAAAAATCGGTGGCGCTCAGAATCCGGGGATCAGGGCGCGGACTTCCACCGGTCCCCACTGCGCCGCGGGGCACTTCTTCGCCCAGGCGAGGGCTTCCTCCATGTCGGCAGCCTCGATGATGTAGAAGCCGCCGAACTGCTCGCGCGTCTCGGCGTAGGGGCCGTCATGCACCTTGAGCTCGCCGCTATCGTTGACGAAGGTGGCGCCGCCTTTGCCGTCCTCGCGATAGCTGGCGTCGCCGCCTTCCATGACGAGGGTCTTGGCGTCGTGGGTGCGGGCGAGGGGGGCGGTCATGACGAAGGCGCCGGCCTTGGTCAGCGCCTCCTGATAGGCGTAGAGCGTCTCCATCGCCTTCCGCATCTGGTCGGGCGGGATCTGGGCCCCGGCCTTCTCGTCGGCATAGAGCATCAGCATGTAGCGCATCGGTGTCTCCTCGTCCGGCAGCATAGCCCCTCAGGGCAATGTCGGGCGAGGGGAGACGATTTCGACAGGGGAAGGGATTTTGTGAGGCTCGTGCTCACCTACGCACCGGCCGTCATCCCGACCTTCGTCGGGATGACGCCCGGTGGTGGGGGCGACACGGTGCAGTCCCGGAGTTCCGGGATGACATCGGAGATGAGGAGAGAGCGGTGCCTCAGTCCAGCAAACTCGAGACGCTCTGTTCGCTGGCGGTGCGGGCGATGGCCTCGCCCATCAGCGGGGCGATCGAGATGATGCGGATGTTCTTGGCGGCCTTGGCGGCGTCGGTGGCGATGATCGAGTCGGTGATCACCAGCTCCTTGAGCTTGGACTTGGCGATGCGCTCGGCGGCGCCGTCGGACAGCACGCCGTGGGTGATATAGGCAGAGACCTCGGTGGCGCCGTGCTTCAGCAGGGCCTCTGCGGCGTTCACCAGCGTGCCGCCGGAATCGACGATGTCGTCGATCAGGATGCAGGCATGGCCTGCCACGTCGCCGATGATGTTCATCACTTCAGAAACGCCGGCCTTGGGGCGGCGCTTATCGACAATGGCGAGGTCGGCGCCGATGCGCTGCGCGGTGGCGCGGGCCCGGGCCACGCCGCCGACATCGGGCGAAACGATCATGACGTTACCGTTGGTGTAGCGCTCCTGGATGTCGCGCACCATGACGGGCGCACCATAGAGGTTGTCAGTCGGGATATCGAAGAAGCCCTGGATCTGCGCGGCATGCAGATCGAGCGTGATGACGCGGTTGACGCCGGCCTCGGTGATCAGGTTGGCCACCAGCTTGGCCGAGATCGGGGTGCGCGAGGCGGACTTACGGTCCTGCCGGGCATAGCCGAAATAGGGAATCACCGCAGTGATGCGACGGGCCGAGGAGCGGCGCAGCGCATCCGACAGGATCAGCAGCTCCATCAGGTTGTCGTTGGCCGGATACGAGGTCGACTGCAGGATGAACACATCCTCGCCGCGGACGTTCTCGTGGATTTCGACGAAGATCTCTTTGTCGTTGAAGCGCTTGACCGTGCAGTCGGTCAGCGGGACTTCGAGGTAGCTCGCGACGGCTTCAGCGAGCGCGCGGTTGGAATTGCCGGTGACAAGTTTCACGAGCGCGCTCCGGTATCGGGCCGGTCCGGGGAGTTGCCGGCTCCTGATGGGCGGGTCTTTAGCTTGGGGCGCGACAAGGCGCAATGCGCCTTGTGACGGAGTGATGAAGGAATCTGGGCGGTGTGACCGGAGCCACCCGCCGACTGCGATCTTGATGTCGGGCACGGAGTCATTCCCGCGAAAGCGGGAACCTCTGTTTTCTGAGGCTTACCGCGAACCCCGCAACGGAGGTTCCCGCTTTCGCGGGAATGACCCGGTGGGGAGTGGCGAGATTGAGGGACCTCTCTACAACCCACCCAGCCCAATCACGCTGAGCTGCCGGCCGGTGGTGATGGCCTTGTGCGTCGCATAGCGGTGGGAAAAGTACTTCTTGGGCTCGGCATAGGTGCAGATGCCGAGGTCGTCGACCAGCCCGACACCGGCGGCGATCAGGTGGTCGAAGACGAAGCCGGGGAGGTCGAAATGCTCGCGCCCGCCATTCGGCCTGGTGATGCGGTTCTCGGCGTCGCGGTGGTCGCGGATCAGGTCGGCGGCGAAGTCGGGGCCGACTTCGTAGTTCGGGCCGGAAATGGTCGGGCCGATGGCGGCGACGATGCGGTCGGGGCGGGCGCCGAGATCGACCATGGCGGCCACGGTCGCCTCGGCAATGCCGCCGGTGGCGCCCTTCCAGCCGGCATGCGCCGCGCCGATGACCCGGGCCTCGGGATCGGCAAACAGGATCGGGGTGCAGTCGGCGGTGAGGATGCCGAGCGCCAGGCCGTGGACGCGGGTGACGAAAGCATCGGCCTCGGGGATATCGTCGGGGTCGGGTTGGCGCGTGACCTCGAGCACGGTGACTGAGTGCACCTGCTTCAGCGTCACCAGCTGGTTCAATGAAAAGCCAAGGATACCAGCGATCTGCGCGCGGTTCTCGATGACATGATTCAGCTTGTCGCCCGCCGACAGCGAGACATTGAGCGAGGAGAACTCGCCGGTCGAGACGCCGCCGCGCCGGCCGAAAAAGCCGTGCCGGATGCCGGGGATGCGCTCGAGGGCGCGGCTTACTTCGAAAGGCATGCTCATTTCGGGAAACCGATTGGCTCGATGTTGCCGGAATGGGCGCAGAACACCTTGAACAGGGTGCCCATTTCGGTGCTGTCGACGAGGCGCTTCAGCGCTGCGGCAATGGTGTCGATCTGGCCCGGATTGGCCTTGGCCAGTTGCGTGGCGCGCTCGACGATGCCGAGCCCGCCGAGGAAGTCGCGCTGCGTCGAGAGCTTTTCGACGGTGAGGCCGAGTTCCGTTGCGACCTTGCCGAGGCCGCCGAAATCGACATGTGCGCTCAAGTCGATCTCGCCTGGCGCATCGAGCGGATCGGCGAAGGCATGGTTACTCACCGCCTGCAGCGTCTCGCCGGTGCGGGTGGTCGCGTAGCCATAGTCGATGGCGAGGATGGCCCCCTTGTTTGCGGCGATGCGGCTGCCGAGCTTCTCCATGATGTCGGCGGCAGCGAGGCTGACCTCGTAGATTTCGCCGGGTTCGGCGTTCGCCACCTCGATCGGCATGGCGGTAGAGGGGATCGGCGTCGGGTTGAGCCCGAAGGCGCGCTTGCCGTCGCGCAGCCCGATCTGGCGTTCGTGCCAGCCGTCGGCCGCCTTGACGAACTGGCGGATCGGCAGGGCGTCGAAGAACTCGTTGGCGACGACGAAGAGCGGATCGTCGGCGACCGCGTCGACCTCGCTGGCCCAGTACGGGTTGTATTTGCCGAGCCGTTCGGCCTGCTGCGCCTTCAGCGCCGGGTTGGTTTCGAACAGCTGCAGGTGGCAGGCATCGAGGAAACCCTCGGCCTTGGCGGCGACCCGCAGCGCATCCTGCATCAGCGTGCCGCGGCCGGGGCCGAGCTCCAGCAGGGTGAAGCTCTTGGGCTGATCCAGTTGTTGCCAAAGGTTGACGATGAAGAAGCCGACCAGTTCGCCGAACATCTGGCTGATCTCGGGGGCGGTGATGAAGTCGCCCTTGGCCCCAAGCGGATCGGTGCCGGTGTAATAGCCGGAACGCGGGTGGGTCAGCGCCAGGCTCATGTAGGTGGCGAGCGACATCGGGCCGGTCTGGCTCAGTTGCATGTCGATGATTTCGCCGAGGGAACGGGTGTCAGCCACGGGCAGGCCTCATGGCGTAGACGATGAGGCCGATGCCGGCGACGAGGATGGGGAGGCTCAGCACCATGCCCATGGTGAGCCAGCCTCCATAGAGATAGCCGAGCTGCGCGTCGGGCAGGCGGAAGAACTCGACGAAGATGCGGGATAGCGCATAGCCGATGCCAAAAATGCCGGCGACGAGGCCGGGCTTTCTCAGTGCCCCGAGATGGTTGGTGGCGATGCGGATGACGATGAACAGCAGCACGCCCTCAAGCAGCGCTTCGTAGAGCTGGCTCGGATGGCGCGGCAGCTGGTCGGGATCGGTGGGGAACACCACGGCCCAGGGCAGGGTGGTCGGCGCGCCGTAGAGCTCGGCATTGACGAAGTTGGCGACGCGGCCGAGGAACAGCCCGATGGTGCCGATGGCGCCGAGCAGGTCCATGCCGGAAAGGATGTTGCCACCCTTCGAACGGGTGAACAACGCCATGGCCAGCATGATGCCGACCAGGCCGCCATGGAAGCTCATGCCGCCATCCCACAGCGCGATGATCTCGCCCGGGTTCGATGCGTAGTAGCTCAGGTTGTAGAACAGCACATAGCCGATGCGGCCGCCGATGATGATGCCGACCACCGCCCAGAAGGCGAAGTCCCAGATCGCAGAGGGCTCAAAGGGTGGGCGGTTGTCCTTCCACAGCCCATGCCGGCGCAAGAGCGTCGTGGCATAAGCCGCGCCGCCCAGCACGCCGATAAGATAGGCCAGCGCATACCAGCGGACGACGAGCGGTCCGACGGCAAAGGCGATGGGATCGATATTGGGGAAGGGCACGAAACGCGCTCCGGGTCGAGGAAATCCACTCCCATGTGCATTGCCCGGGAGTGCGGGCAGATTGCGACGAGGAGGCTGAGACCTTTTAGCCACCGCTATGGTCTGGTCAAGGCACGGGCGGCAGCCTAGATATCGAGCGAGAAACTGTGAAGGCGAGGACGGACGATGACCCAGGGTGGCAAGATATTCGACGAGCTGGGCAAGTTGATGAACAACGCCGCGGGCGTCGCCGACGGTGTGCGCCGCGAGATCGAGACGGCGGTGAAATCGCAGCTCGAGCGGCTGGTCGCCGACATGGACCTGGTCAAGCGCGAGGACTACGACGCGCTGCGCGAACTGGTGCAGGCCCAGAGCGCCGAGCTCAAGGAACTCAAAGCAGCGGTCGAGAGCCTGAAGTCCAAGTGAGGATCGCGGTTCTTTCCGACGTCCACGGCAACCTCGAAGCACTGGATGCCGTGCTGGACGATATTGCCCGGGAGAATGTCGAGGCGACGGTGGCGCTCGGCGATTTCCTGAGCGGGCCGAGCGATCCGCTGGGGGTGGCCGATCGCTTCATCGAGCTCGGGCTGCCCTCGGTGCGCGGCAACCATGACCGCTACATCACCGACGGGCGCGACAAGGACTGGCACATCGACGCGCTGGTGCGCGGCATGCTCGACGCGCGCCAGCATCAGTGGCTTGCTGCGGTGCCGGCGACACTGCTGCTCGACGAAGACGTGTTCCTCTGCCACGGCACGCCGCGCGACGACAACACCTCGTTCATGGACACCATGGTCGGCAAGATCCCGACCATGCATCCGCGCGACTATATCGAGGCGGAGGCGGCTGGCTTCGACCACGAGGTGCTGCTGTGCGGCCATACCCATGTGCCGCGCAGCCTCAGGCTCGCCGACGGGCGGCTGGTGGTGAACCCGGGCAGCGTCGGCCTGCCGATGGAGATCGGCTCGCCCGATGCGCGTTACGCCATCATCGAAAAGCGCCGCGCCGGGTGGAATACGGAGTTGCGCGCGGTTGCCTATGATCATGCGGCCGCGGCAAAGCAGGCGCTGGACCGGGGCTATCCGTACTGGGCCGAAACGCTAACCTGGGGATGGGCCAGCCCTAAGGGGCTGTAAGACTGGGCCGAAACTCTAACCTGGGGATGGGCCAGCCCGAAGGGGCTGTAAGGCTGGGCCGAAACGCTGACCTGAGGATGGGCCAGCCCCAGGGGACTGTAGGGACGTTCAAAGGACTTTTGGTCGCCGCATTTGCTGGGAACGGTGCAGCCATGAGAATCGCGGTTATTTCCGACGTCCACGGCAACCGGCTGGCGCTGGAGGCGGTCGAAGCCAGTATCGCCATGGTCGGGGTCGATGCCACGATCAACCTGGGCGACCTGTTCGCCGGGCCGCTGGATCCGGTGGGCACGGCCGAACTGTTGATCGAGCGCAACTACCCCACCGTGATCGGCAACCATGACCGCTATATCGCCGAGGGTTTGCCGCCCTCGAAACAGCCGGTCGACCGGTTCGTCAGCGAGCGGTTGCGACCGGTGCATTACGATTATCTGAGGAGCCTGCCGGCCACCCGCGACATCGAGGGCGAGGTGTTCCTCTGCCACGGCACCCCGACAAGCGATGAAGAGCCCTGGCTCGACGCCTGGTGGACCGACCGGACAGTGACCATGCCGGGCGAAGCGAGCGTGACGGCGAAGGCCGATGGGCTGGATTTCCCGGTACTGCTCTGCGGCCACACCCATGTGTCGCGCATCGTGCGGCTGAGGGACGGGCGGCTGGTGGTCAACCCGGGCTCGGTGGGCCTGCAGTTCAACTATGGGGCGCCCGATGCGCGCTATGCAGTGCTCGAGCGGCATGGCGGGCAATGGTCGGCCAGCATCCGGGCCGTGCCCTATGATTTCGAGGCCGCGGCACAGCAGGTGATCGCCAATGGCTTCCCGAACTGGGCCGAAGCGATCCGCACGGGCTGGGCCAGCGCGATTGGGCTGTTCTGAGGTGCCGACCGCTTCTCGCGAGCCTTACGGCGGATGATCCGGGCTCACCCCTCACCCGTCTCGGCCTTTGGCCGATCCACCCTCTCCCCGACGGGGAGAGGAACAAGAGGGGACCGCTACACTCTCGGTATTCTTATCCCCGTCGGGGAGAAGGTGGCGCGTAGCGCCGGATGAGCGGTCCGCGCACTGCTGCCTGAATGGAGCGAACGATTTCGCGCACACCCACTGTCGTCATCGATGACAGCTTCGTCATACAGCGCCGCGCATTCTATGCCGAGTCGGGCCTTTGGCGATGTGCCAAAATCGCGCAAATCGGGTGGGGACAGACTCGGCCGGTTAAGACCCTGTTAACCCTTCGCGCCGGATCATCCACAGAAGAAAGCCTTGGATGGCTCTGGCGGCACAATCCCCGGAATCGGGCCGTCAGTGTAGCGTTCCTCCATAGGGACGATTCGTAGGCTTCCTGCGTGCGAGTTCTTGAAAGTAACGCGTAGGACCGGGCAACCGGCCGGCCTTCAAACGTTTCGCCCAATGGGACGCTCAGCCAATGGCACATATTCTGGAACTGGAACCGGACCGCACGGTGCATCCGGTCGATATTATCGAGCACATTGCTTCGATCAACGACTGGAACTTCGAGCGCCAGGACGCCGACGAGATCTCCATTTCGGTGCGCGGGAACTGGTCGGACTACCACGTTTCTTTCAACTGGATGGAGGACCTGGAGTCGCTGCACATCGCGGCGGCGTTCGACCTGAAGGTGCCGGACACGCGCCGAACCGAAGTTAAGCAGTTGATCTCGCTGATCAACGAGCAGTTGTGGATCGGCCATTTCGACATGTGGAACCACGAAGGCGTGGTGCTGTTCCGCAACTCGCACCTGCTCACGGGCGGCGCCGAAGTAAGCCCGCAGCAATGCGAGGCGTTGCTGCGCTCGGCCACCGACAGCTGCGATCTCTACTACCAGGCGTTCCAGTTCGTGATATGGGCTGGAAAGGGCGCGGCTGACGCGCTCAGCCAGGTGATGTTCGAAACGGTAGGCGAAGCTTGAATTTATCAGATATCGGCCCCGTCGTTCTGGTCGGGGCCGGCAAGATGGGCCTCGCGCTGGCCCGCGGCTGGATCGCCGGCGGTCTGCCGGCCGATCGGCTGGTGCTGTGCGATCCGCAGCCCTCCGAGTTCGCGATACAGTTCGCCACCGAGCACGGCATTCGCTTGCAGGCGAGCCCGCTCGGCGTCTTGACGCATGTGCTGGTGCTCGCGGTGAAGCCGCAGGTGATCTACGAGGTGATGGCCGAGATCCAGCCGATCGTCGGCAGCTACACGCTGGTGCTGTCGATTGCCGCCGGCATCTCGCTGGTCGGGTTGTCCGAGGGGCTGCAGACCGAGCGCGTCATCCGCACCATGCCCAATACGCCGGCGCAGGTCGGCCGCGGCATTACCGGGGCAGTGGGACTTTCGATCACCGAAGAGGATCGCGAAACCGCCAATGCGCTGCTCAGCGCCGCCGGCCAGGTGATGTGGTTCGACGACGAGAGCAAGATCGACGGCGTCACCGCGGTTTCGGGCTCCGGCCCGGCCTATGTGTTCTACATGGTCGAGGCACTCGCCGCCGCGGCGCGTCGCCAGGGCTTCGACGACGAGCAGGCAATGCAGCTGGCGCGGGCGACCGTTACCGGCGCCGCGGCGCTGATGGATGCCGATCCGTCGCCGGCCGGCACGCTGCGCGAGAACGTCACCTCGCCCAAGGGCACCACCTACGCGGCGCTGCAGGTGCTGATGGCGCCGGATGGGCTCGAGCCGCTGCTCGACCGGGCGGTGCGCGCCGCGCGGCAGCGCTCGGAAGAGCTCGGGCGGGCCTGAAGGTCGGTGCGGGCTGATGGCTGAGATCACCTATGCCGAGTTCGAGCAGGTCGATATCCGCGTCGGCACCGTCGTCGAGGCCCGGGTGTTTCCCGAGGCGCGGAAGCCCGCCTACATCCTCCTGATCGATTTCGGGCCCGAGCTCGGGATCAAGAAGAGCTCGGCACAGATCACCGTGCACTACACGCCGGAAACGCTGCTCGGGCGCCAGGTGATGGCGGTGGTCAACTTCCCGCCCCGCCAGATCGGCCCGGTGCGCAGCGAGGTGCTGACGCTGGGCTACGAGGACGCGAATGGTGCTATCGTCCTTGCCGCCGTTGAGCGCGGAGTGCCCAACGGCAAGAAGCTGATGTGAGGAGGGACTGAGATGAAGCGCGTTCTCCCGGCAATGCTGGCCTTCTGCCTTCTCGGCGCGATGACGAGCCAGGCCCTGGCCGAGTCGTGCTTCGACCTCTGGATGGCGCGCAACACCATCTACGACGACAATGGCTACTGCTTTTCGACCGAGCTCGCGCAGGAGTACTTCGACAACGACGATTGCTGGACCAGGAAGCCCAAGTTCTCCAAGGCCGAGCAACGCGAGATCGAGGCGATCAAGCAAGAAGAGGACGACCGCGGTTGCAAGGTCAACTGACGGCGTCCCTCCAGTGGTGGACCGCGACGTGTCGAGCGACAAGCGGCACCCTGAGTTCGCCAATACCCTCGGCCCGCCAACCGTGTAGGATTGGGTGTTCTGCGAAGAGCGGAGGAGCTCAGCCATGGCACTCTATCTGACACGCTTCAGCTACACGCCCGAGACCTGGGCGCGCCTAAGCAAAAATCCCGAAGATCGCCGCGAGGCCGCACGCAAGTATATCGAGTCCGTCGGCGGTAAGCTGCACGGCTTCTGGTACGCGTTCGGGGAGCATGACGGCTACAACCTGTGGGAGGCGCCCGACAACGTCGCCATGGCGGCGGTAGCCATTGCGATCGGGAGCGGCGGCGCGTGCTCCAAGTTCGAGACGACGCCGTTGCTGACGGTCGAAGAGGCCCTCGCCGCTCTCGGGCGTGCTCAAACGGTCGGCTACCGGCAGCCGGGAGCTTAGTAGGGCTACAGCTCTTCGGTGAGCTTCAGCCGATCCAGCAGGCCGCGATCTTCCGGCTCGACCATGCCGACGAAGAACTTGAGCACGGTGCGCTTGCCTTCAGGGGGCAGGGCGGCGATGGCGGCTTCGATGCGGCTGGTCTGGGTGGCGGAGAGGGTCTCGAACAGGCCGCGGCCTTTCTCGGTGGCATAGAGCAGGCGCTGGCGACGATCGGTTTCGCCGGTCTTTTGTTCGACATAGCCATTGTCGACCAGCTGGCGCAGCACCCGAGCCAGGCTCTGCTTGGTGATCTTGAGGATATCGAGCAGGTCGGCGACGGGCATGCCGGGCCGGAGATTGACGAAATACAGCACGCGGTGGTGGGCGCGGCCGAAACCCTGCCGTTCAAGCAGTGCATCAGCGTCGCCGACGAAGTCCCGGTAGGCGAAGAAGAACAGGCCCATGACGTCGAGCGGCATGGCAGGCCCGCCGGCCTGCGCCAAATTTATGTCAGCCTTGTTGACATTTATTTTGCCCGATGCCATCATCACCCCATCGAAAACACAGCTCTTTGCCTTATCCCAAAGCCGTTCCGGTTTGCCAATAGCAAGCCGGTGGGGCAGGATCACAGGCAACAACACGGCGGACCCCAAGGGCCGCACCAGACGAATGGGAGATTGAGATGGCAGGCTTGCCGATGGACCAGCGCGAAGGCTGGATCTGGTTCGATGGTCAGATGGTTCCCTGGAAGGACGCCAAGATCCACGTGCTGACGCACGGGCTGCACTACGCGAGCTCAGTGTTCGAGGGCGAGCGCGCCTATGGCGGCGAGATCTTCAAGTCGCGCCAGCACACCGAGCGCCTGATCCAGAGCGGCAAGACGCTGGATTTCACCATTCCCTATTCGGTCGATGAGATCGAAGCGGCCAAGCGCTTGGTGCTCGAAAAGAACGGCCTCGTCGACGCCTATGTCCGGCCGATCGCCTGGCGCGGCTCGGAGGAACTGTCGGTTCCCGGTCGCAACAACAAGGTGCACCTCGCCATCGCCTCGTGGGTCTGGCCGAGCTACTTCTCGGTCGAGGAGAAGCTGAAAGGCATCCGCCTCGAGTGGAGCCGCTGGAAGCGCCCGAGCCCGGAGACCATCCCGTCCTCGGCCAAGGCGGCCGGCCTCTACATGATCTGCACGCTCAGCAAGGACGCGGCGATGGCCAATGGCTATGCCGACGCGCTGATGCTCGACTATCGCGGGCTGGTTGCCGAAGCCACCGGCGCCAACGTGTTCTTCGTCAAGGGCGACGAGATCCACACCCCGACTGCCGACTGCTTCCTCAACGGCATCACCCGGCAGACGCTGATCCAGCTGGCGCGCGAGAACGGCTACAAGGTGGTCGAGCGCCACATCAAGCCGGAAGAACTGGCGGATTTCGAGGAGTGCTTCCTCACCGGCACCGCGGCGGAAGTGACGCCGGTCAGCGAGATCGGCCAGTACAAATTCAAGCCGGCCAAGGCCTGCACCACGCTGATCAACGCCTATACCGAAGCCGTGACCCCGAAGAAGGTCGCAGCCGAGTAAGCGTTGACGCGTTGAAGTTCGAAGGCCCGCTGATTCAGCGGGCCTTTTGTTTTTGCCTGCTCAGGGTGGCCCCGGGTCTTTACCCACTCACCGGCGGTCATCCCAGCGAAAGCCCAACTCACAGCCCGCGCCGGCGGATAGATGGGTCCCAGCTTTCGCTGGGATGACATCGTGGTTGGGGTGAGTGTGGTGGGTCAACTCGACGACTCCAGCGATCATCCACCTGCGATCACTTGGTGCTTCGGGGCCATCACACCGCGGGCGGATCGAGCCGCGCGAAGCCGGCTTGCCGATAGTAGGGGAAGCGCGGATAGGACGGGGTGACGGCGCTGGCCGCGTCGAGCCGGGCGATCTGGCCGGCATCGAGGGCCCAGCCGATGGCGCCGAGGTTCTGGCGCAGTTGCTGTTCGTTGCGGGCGCCGATGATCACCGAAGACACGGTGGGGCGCTGCAGCAGCCAGTTGAGGGCGATCTGCGGGATGGTCTTGCCGGTCTCGGCGGCGAGTTCGTCGAGCACGTCGACGATGGCATAGAGCCTTTCGTCATCGACGGGCGGGCCGAACTCCGCGGTGTTGTGCAGCCGGCTGCCTTCGGGCAGCGGCTGGCCGCGGCGCAGCTTGCCGGTGAGGCGGCCCCAGCCGAGCGGGCTCCAGACCAGCGCGCCGACGCCCTGGTCGAGCCCGAGCGGCATCAGCTCCCATTCGTAATCGCGGCCGAGCAGCGAGTAGTAGACCTGGTGGGCGACATAGCGCGACCAGCCGTACCGCTCGGAGAGATCGAGCGACTTCATCAGCTGCCAGCCGGCGAAGTTGGAGACGCCGACATAGCGGAGCTTGCCGGCCCGCACGAGGTCATCGAGCGTGCCGAGGGTTTCCGCCACCGGTGTCGCCGCGTCGAAGGCGTGCAGTTGCAGCAGGTCGATATAGTCGGTGCCGAGGCGGGTGAGGGCGGCATCGACGCTCTGGATCAACCTGATACGAGACGTGCCGGCTTCGGCCGGACCATCGCCCATCGGCAGGCCCGTCTTGGTGGAGATCAGCGCGGCGTGGCGGCGCCCCTTGAGGGCGGCGCCGAGGACACGTTCGGAGGCGCCGTCGGAATAGACGTCGGCGGTGTCGAACAGCGTGACGCCGGCCTCGAGGCAGATATCGACAAGGCGCCGGGCCTCTGCTTCGTCGGACGTGCCCCAATGGCTGAACAGCGGACCGGAGCCGCCAAACGTGCCGGCGCCGAAGCTGAGGGCAGGGACCGTTAAGCCCGAGGCCCCGAGAGTGCGGTAATCCATGATGTCGACTTTCAGTTGGAGGTGGCGAGCGGTGCGCGGCGGCGGAGCAGCAGGCTGACCAACAGCAGCGCCAGCGCGAGCAGCGGCAGCACGGCGCCGACCAGCGGCAGGGCGGTGAGCCCAAAACCCTGTTCGAGGGCGACGCCGCCGAGCCAGGCGCCGAGCGCGTTGCCGAGGTTGAAGGCGGCGATGTTGAGCGAGGAGGCGAGGCTGGTGCCCGCGCCGCCGGCCTTTTCCAGCACCCAGAGCTGCAGCGGCGCGACGGTGGCGAAGCCGGCCGCACCGAGCAGGCCAACCGCGATAACGGCAGCGATCGGGTTGGGCAGGGCGAAGCTCATCGCCAGCATGACGATGCCGAGGGCGGCGAGGGTGCCGAGGACGCTCCAGGCCAGATTCCGGTCGGCGAGCTTGCCGCCCAAGAGATTGCCGACGACGAGGCCGCCGCCGAACACCAGGAGGATCGGCGAGACCATGGCTTCGGGGAAGCCGCTGACCTCGGTGAGGGCGGGCGCGATGTAGGTGAAGACGGTGAACACGCCGCCGAAGCCAAGCACGGTGAGGAGGAGGCCGAACAGCACCGGCCCACGCAGCATGGCGCGAAGGTCGGCCCGCCAGTCGGCAGCCTCCGGGGCGGCCTTGTCCCTGGGGACGAGGGCGGTGATCACCAGCATGGCGACGATGCCGATGACGGCGACGGCCCAGAAGGTGGTGCGCCACGAGGTCAGCTGGCCCAGCCAGGTGCCGAACGGCACGCCGAGGATATTGGCGACGGTCAGGCCGGTGAACATCACCGCGATGGCGGAGGCCCGGCGATCCGGCGCGACGAGGCTGGTGGCGACCACCGAGCCGACGCCGAAGAAGGTGCCATGAGCGAGCGAAGTCAGCACACGCGCCGCCATCAGCGTCTCGTAGCTCGGGGCGATGGCGCAGGCGATGTTGCCGAGGGTGAAGATCGCCATCAGCACCAGCAGCGTGGTCTTTCGCGGCCAGCGGGCAGTGAGCGAGGTGAGGAGCGGGGCGCCGACGACGACGCCGAGGGCATAGCCGGAGATCAGCAGGCCCGCCGTGGCGACGCTGACGCCGAGATCGGCGCCGACTTCGAGCAGGAGGCCCATGATGACGAATTCGGTGACGCCGATGCCGAAGGCACCGGCGGTGAGCGCATAGAGAGCGAGTGGCATGATACACCCTGAAAAACTGGTCAGGGCGCAGAAATGGACCTCGCTCGCTCGATGAACTAGACTGCCTCAGGGAACAGCTTTTGTGAGTTGAGTTCACATGTCGCGCACTGAGGTGAACCGCTTCGGCGAGATGGACGTGTTCGTGCGGGTGGTCGACATGGGCGGCTTCTCGGCGGCGGCGCGGACGCTGCGGATGACGCCATCGGCGGTGAGCAAGCTGATGGCGCGGCTCGAGACCCGGCTCGGCACGCGGCTGCTGAGCCGCTCGACCCGCACGCTGCAGCTGACTCCGGAGGGCACCGCCTTCTACGAGTCGAGCCTCAGGATCCTCGCCGATCTCGAGGAGGCGGAGCGTGGCGCCGGGGCGGCCGAGCAACCGGCAGGGCGGATCCGGCTCAACACCAGCGCTTCATACGGCACCCATATCCTGACGCCGTTGTTGCCGGAGTTCCTGGCACTTTACCCCGGCATCAGCCTCAACGTGGTGCAGACCGACGCGATCGTCGATCTCTATGCCGAGCGCACCGATGTGGCGGTGCGGGCCGGCCCGCTGAAGAACTCGAGCCTGATGGTGCGAAAACTCGGTGCGACGCGCATGGTGATCGTCGCGTCGCCCGCCTATCTCGAGCGCCACGGTACGCCGGCGAGCGCTGCCGAGCTGGAAGCGCACAACCGGCTGAACTTCTGCTACCGGCGGACGGTCGAGGGCTGGCCGCTGCTGGAGGGTAACAAGTTGATCTCGGTGCCGGTGGCGGGGAACCTGCAGGCCAGCGATGGCGAGGCGCTGCGGCAGATGGCGGTGGCCGGCGTCGGCATCACCCGGCTCGCCGCCTTCACGGTGCGCGACGACCTCGCCGCCGGTCGGCTGGTACCGGTGCTGGAGGCGCAGAACCCTGGCGATCTCGAGGATTTCCACGCCGTGTTCAGCGGGCAGGGCGGGTATCTGCCGGCCCGCGTGCGGGTGCTGCTGGATTTCCTGGCGGAGCGGGGGCGGGTGGGGTGAGGGGGCGCGGTGTAAGGCGCGTCGCCTCGCCTGCCGCCCCACCCCCTCCCAGCCTCCCCCATCAAGGGGGAGGTACCGTCCAGTGTGTGTGGCGCGATCTGGTCCATCCACTGACCCCACCTCCCCCTTGATGGGGGAGGCAAGCGCAGCTTGTGAGCGCAAGCGAATTAGCGAAGCTCGGAGGGGGTGGTGCCACGCCCTCGATCTGAGTGCGAGGGGCCAGGGAGCAGTCTGTTCCGGCCGGCGTCAAGACCCCCGCGACCGCATCTCATGCCGGCGCCGATGCAGGTCATGCATCCGATCCTGCAACGCCGGGTCGGGGCCGTCGACCGGCAACCCCGGCGCGATGGCGGTGATCGGTAGTCCGTTGACCGGGGACTGGCCATCGCCCATGGCGGTGCGCCACTCGGTCAGCTGCGCCGATGAGACGGCGTAGACGATGCGGCCCAACCCGACCCAGGCATGGGCTGCGGCGCACATCGGGCAGTGCTCACCCGAGGTATAGACGGTGGCGACGGCGCGCTCGGCGGAGCTCATGTTGGCTGCCGCCCATTTGGCGATATCGATCTCGGGATGCCGCGTCGCATCGCCGGTCGATTCCCAGTTGTGCTCCTCGAACAGCACTTCGCCGGAGGCAGAAACGAGGATCGAACCGAAGGGGTCGTTGTTGGTGCCGAGCGCGGCTTCCGCCAGTTCGGCACAGCGCAGCAGGTGCTTGTGGTCGGTCTCGTTCATCATCAGCTCCAGGTGGCGAGGCGGGCGGTTTCGGCGGTCAGTGTGTCGAGCAGGACGGCCCGCGCTTCCGGCGTCGAGGGCCGCTCGTTGCCGTTGAAGACGTGGCCATGCTCGCTCATCAGGTCGAGCAGGAAGAGCGCGACATAGAGGCTGAAGATGTGGTCGTTGCGGTGGCCTGCCGCGTCCATCCAGTAGTCGACATAGTGTTTGGGGCCGCGCATCGAGGTGAGCGCGGCAAGGGTGAGCGCCGGGGCGTAGCGCGGGTCGCCGAAGCAGAGATCGTCGACATCGACGATGCCGGAGAAGCCGCCTTCGGGGCCGACGATGACGTTGCGGGTGGTGGTATCGTGGAGGAACGGCGTTGCGGTGATGGCGTCGAGTTCGGCCCGATGGCGGTCGATCGCCGCGCCAACCGGCGCGAGCACTGCCGGGTCGAACAAGGCCGCGGCGGTGAGGCGCTGCACCGAGCGGGCGAAGTTCGAGTCGAGCTCGTTCGACCAGCGGTCGTGCGGCGCGGCTTCGGGGGTGGCGGCATAGCCATAGCGGTTGCCGCCAGGGGATCTGGCCGCGGCGGTCTGCGCTGCCGCGACGCGTTCGGCAATGGCGCGCAGTTGCGGGTCGGTGAGCTCGGTCACGACATTGCCGAGATCGGTGCCCGGCAGCCGCTCGATCAGCATGTAGGGAAAGCCATCGATGCTGCCATGCGCGAAAACCCGGGGCAGCGGCACGCCGAGTTCGTGGAGCTCTGCCATCAGGCGAGTGCCCTCGGCGAGACCCGCGGCGCGGTAGGGGTGGCCGAGGCGCGCCACGACCGGTTCACGCCCAACGGACGAGATATCGAAGACGTAATGCGCGGCGCCGGTAGCGAAGCGCTCGATGTGCTCAGGCGACCAGCCGAGTCGCTCCTCGACGGCGCGGGCCGCGAGGACGGCGAAATCCGGCTCGTCGCTCATCGGCCGTCCGGATAGACCGCCGGCCCCTTGAGTTCGAGTTTGTTGCCCCAGGGGTCGAGTACATAGAACGAGTTGCCCATGCCGCGGGCACCCCCGTGCAGCGCTTCGCGCTCGATGCGGACATCGTGCGCCGCGAGATGGGCGCGCATCGCGCCTTCATCGAAGGGGCTCAGCGCGATGCAGACATGGTCGACATTGCGGCCGCCCTTGACGGGCGGGACGGCAGAGGCGGCGCCCGGATGGGTGATGTCCCAGAGGACGATCAGCGCTGCGCCGCACCAGACCTGCTCCATGCCGAGCGCCGGATAGGAATAGCCCGGCTGGCAGCCGAGCACGTCGGCATACCAGCTGGTGGCTTTGGAGAGATCGTCGACGAGGAAGACGACGTGGTCGATGCCCACGAGCGAGAAGGGTGGGCGGGTGTCGGTCATCGCTTGTTCCATTTGGCGCGGGCGTCGTCGTCTTCGGGCTTGGCCTCGACCCAGCGCTCGCCTTCGGGCGTCGCTTCCTTCTTCCAGAACGGGGCGTCGGTCTTCAAGTAGTCCATCAGGAAGGATGCGCCATCGAAGGCGGCCTGGCGGTGCGGGGCCAGCGTCATCACCTGGACGATCGGCTCGCCCACGGCGAGGCGGCCATAGCGGTGGATGACCGATGCCTTGATGAGGCCGAAGCGCACGACCGCCTCGGCGATGGCCTTGCCGATCTGCGCTTCCGCCAGTTCGGGGTAACTCTCGAGCGTCAGCGTGCTGACCGGATCATCGGGGCGCGAGCGGACGAGGCCGGTAAAGGTGACCGCCGCGCCGGCGCCGGCCGATGCGGCAAGGAAGGCATTGGTCTCGGCGCCGGGATCGAAGGGCGCCTGCTGCAGGCGGACCGACACGGTCAGCCGCCGGTCATCGGCGGAAACAGGGCGACGACCTTGGCGTTGCCGATCGGGGTCGAGTGCGGGACGATTTCAGTATCGAGCGCTGCCTTGATCAGGCTGGGCTTTTGCATCGCCAGATCAGCGGCTTCGTCGCGATCCCTCAGCCACTGAATCAGGTCGCCGACGGTGACCACGTCAGGCGGAGGTGAGACGTCTTCCTCACCGCGGTTGAGGCGCTCGCGCAGCCAGGCGAAATAGCGGATCTTCATAGTTCAGGTCCCGACAGATGCGGCCAGGTGGAGCGCAGGTATTCCCAGCCGGTCCAGACGGTGAGCCCGCCGGCGATCCACAGGAACACATGGCTGATGAAGCCGAGCCCGAGCAGCATCGGCGCGGCGATGATCAGGCCGAGCGCCACGAGCTGTACGGTGGTCTTCCACTTGGCGAGGAAGGTGACCGGCACGCTGATCGAGCGGTTGCCGAGATATTCGCGGAGGCCGGAAACGAAGATCTCGCGCAGCATGATCGCGATGGCCGGGATCAGGTCCCAGCCGTTGAGGTCGCGCGTCCAGGCGAAGGTGATGAGTAGCGCCCCGACCAGCAGCTTGTCGGCGATCGGATCGAGCATCTTGCCCAGCGCCGAGTTGAGATTCATCTGCCGGGCGAGGAAGCCATCGAGCCAGTCGGTGACGGCGGCGGCGATGTAGAGCAGCAGCGCCAGCCAGCGCAGCCATTCCCAGCCGCTGACGAGGAACAGGCAGATCACCGGAATCGCAAGGATGCGGCCGATGGTCAGCTGGTTGGGAAGCGTCATCAATTGCGGAGGGATTTGCATGCCGGGAGAAGACGCTATCGCCGTGGCGCGGTCAAGGCAGGGTGGGGCGGCAGGGTTGCGGGAAGGTTGAAGGGGGTGCTGGCAGAATCTAGCAGCGTGGGCCTTCTCCCCTTGTGGGAGAAGGTGCCCGAAGGGCGGATGAGGGGTATCTCTCCACGCACTCTGTCGCTCGTCGCTTCGCTCCGATCGCACAACCTTTGGTTGCGGGACCCCTCATCCGGCCTTCGGCCACCTTCTCCCACAAGGGGAGAAGGCGATCGCTGCGTGGTTCGGGCGTCGGATCCCCGAGAGGATCGCGTCAGGCCACCAACTGCCCCGTCACCCGGCGCCGCTCTTCCACGGCTTCGGCCAGCTTTTCCAGCACTTCGACGGTCGACTCCCAGTCGATGCAGCCGTCGGTGATCGACTGGCCGTAGACCAGCTCCTTGCCGGGCACCAGATCCTGGCGGCCGGCGACGAGGTTGGATTCGGCCATGATGCCGATGATGCGCTTGTCGCCGGCGGCGATCTGGGCGCCGACGTCGGCCAGCACCATCGGCTGGTTCTCGGGCTTTTTCGACGAGTTGGCGTGGCTGGCGTCGATCATCACTGCCGGGCGGATGCCGGACTTTTCGGCTTCCTTGCAGGCGGCATCGACGCTGAGCGCATCGTAGTTGGTCGCCTTGCTGCCGCCGCGGAGGATAATGTGGCAGTCGTCATTGCCGGTGGTTGCCGCGATGGCGGAGTGGCCGGACTTGGTCACTGCCAGGAAATGGTGCGGCTGGCTGGCGGATTTCACCGCGTCGAGCGCGATGCGGACATTGCCGTCGGTGCCGTTCTTGAAGCCGACCGGGCAGCTCAGCCCCGAGGCGAGCTCGCGGTGCACCTGGCTTTCCGTGGTGCGCGCCCCGATAGCGCCCCAGGACACCAGATCTGCAAAATACTGCGGGGTGGTCATGTCGAGGAACTCGGAGCCGGCGGGCAGGCCGAGATTGTTGATCTCGAGCAGCAGCGAGCGGGCGAGCCGCAGCCCGTTATCGATATCGAAGCTGCCATCGAGATTGGGGTCGTTGATCAGGCCCTTCCAGCCGACGGTGGTGCGGGGTTTCTCGAAATAGACCCGCATGACGATCTCGAGGCTGCCGGCAAGGCGCTCACGGACCGAGGCGAGGCGACGGGCATAGTCGAGCGCCGCCTTGGGATCGTGGATGGAGCAGGGGCCGACAACGACGGCGAGGCGGTCGTCGACGCCGTGCAGGATGTTGTGCAGCGCATGGCGTGAGCTGATCACGGTGCGGGTTGCCGCGTCGGTGCGCGGGAACTCGCGGATCACCTCTTCGGGGGTTCGGAGTTCGCGGATCTGTTTGATGCGCAGGTCGTCGGTGGATTTCAGCATTTCGTCGGTTCCTGGGGCGTCCTTTTGGGGGATTTGGGCACCGGCGACAAAAAAGCCGCCAGGTGGTCTGGCGGCTTTTTGGGTATTTTCGGTTTGGTGTTTTACGTCAAACGCGCCCCTTCGGCTGCCAGCGGCTTCCGGTGGTAAAATACCAATACGAATAGGCGGCGCGAAGGTTCATGGCCGGGTTTGTAGCCGAGGCGGATCGACTTGTCACGGGGCTCAATTCATCCGTTCGTCGAATAATGAAGCACTCTCCTAATCGCCACTATCCTTGGCGGCCGCCGTCTTGATGGCGGCGAAGACGCGGAGCGCCGCTTCGAAATCGGCGGGGTCGAGCGCTCCGAGCACTTGGCGGCGGAGCGCCATGACGTCCTCGTTCACCTCGGCGACGACCTCGCGGCCACGCTCGGTGAGGGAGACGGCGTTGGCGCGGCGGTCGGTGGGGTCGGGCTCGCGGGTAACGAGGCCGGAGGCCTGCAGCTCATCGATCAGCCGGACCAGCGAGGCGCCTTCGATGCCGATGGCGTCGGCGAGGGCGTTCTGGCGCACATTCTCGCCCAACCGGTCGATCCAGATCAGCGGCGCCGAGGCGGCTTCCGACACGCCGTGCTTGGCGGCGACGGCCCGCGCCATCTTGCGCCACAGCCGCCCGGTGAGCAGCAGGTCCCGGGTGAGATCGCGCATCAGGTGTGCAGGATCGCTTGTTGCCATTAATTAGTATCCTAATTATACGAAGCCAAATTGTATAGCTCCGATGTCGGAATACGCCACCGGGGCAGGGCCCCGAGGACGCAACGAATGAGTTCGCAACCGAACAACCACAAATGGATGGTGCTGAGCAACACCACGCTGGGGATGCTGGCGGCAACGATCAACGCGTCGATCGTGTTGATCAGCCTGCCAGCGATCTTCCGCGGCATCGGATTGAAACCGCTCGACCCCGGCAACACCAACGTCCTGCTCTGGACCATCATGGGCTATATGGTCGTCACCTCGGTGCTGGTGGTGACCTTCGGCAAGCTCGGCGACATGTTCGGGCGCGCCAAGGTCTACAATCTCGGCTTCCTGATCTTCACGCTGGCCTCGATTGCGCTGAGCTTCATGCCGACCGGCGACGGCGCGGCGTATTACCTGGTCGGGCTCAGGATCGTGCAGGGGATCGGCGGGGCGATGCTGACCTCGACCGCCACGGCCATCCTGATCGACGTGTTCCCGACCCAGCAACGCGGGCTGGCGCTGGGGATCAACACCATGGCGGCGATCGCGGGGCAGTTCATCGGGCTGATCCTGGGGGGATTGCTGGCCGATATCGACTGGCGCTGGATCTTCTGGATCAACGTGCCGATCGGCCTCGTTGGGACCATCTGGGCCTATGTGAGCATGAAGGACTATGTGCCGACGCGGCATAGCAAGATCGACTGGTGGGGCAACATCACCTTCGCGGTTGGCCTGGTGCTGCTGCTGATCGGGGTCAATGACGGCATCCAGCCCTACCATAACGACCTGATGGCCTGGGGCAGCCCGCAGGTGCTGGCCGAACTCGGGCTCGGGCTGGTGTTCCTCGCCTTCTTCTTCTTCATCGAGACCAAGGCAAAGCCGCCGATGATCGACCTGAAGCTGTTCCGCATCAGGCCGTTCTTCGCCGGCATCTCGGCCAACCTGATGACCTCGGTAGCGCGTGGCGGGCTGCAGTTCATGCTGATCATCTGGTTGCAGGGGATCTGGCTGCCGCTGCATGGCTACAGCTTCGAATCGACGCCGCTCTGGGCCGGCATCTTCATGATCCCGCTGACCCTGGGCGTGCTGATAGCAGGGCCGGTCGCCGGCATGCTCGCCGACCGCTTCGGGCAGCGGGCCTTCGCCAGCCTTGGCATGCTGCTGGGCGCTTCGACCTTCCTCGGGCTGATGCTGCTCAATGCCGATTTCGACTACCCGGTCTTTGCGACGCTGCTGTTCCTGAACGGGGTGGCCTCGGGGCTGTTCTCGGCGCCCAATGCGACGCAGACCATGAACGCCGTGCCGGCTTCCGAGCGCGGGCAGGCAGCGGGCATCCGCGCCACGGCGATGAATGCCGGGCAGGTGCTGTCGATCGGCATCTTCTTCACGCTGATGATCGTCGGCCTCGCCATCAGCCTGCCGCAGAGCATGGAGAGCAACCTCGTCGCCGAAGGCCTGAGCGCGCATGTGGCAGCGCAGGTTGCCGCGGCGCCGCCGGTGGCGAGCCTGTTCGCGGCCTTCCTCGGCTACAACCCGATGGGCGAACTGATCCCTGCGGGCGCGCTGCAAGCGCTGAGCGCGGCGCAGCAGGCGGTGATCACCGGCAAGGAGTTCTTCCCGCACCTCTTGGCGGCGCCGTTCATGGTGGGGATCAAGATCGCCTTCTCCATCTCGCTGCTGCTGTATCTGCTGGCGGCGCTGACCTCGTGGCTGGGCGGCTCGGCCGGCGGCAAGGCTCCGGAGCGGATGCCGGATGGGGTTGAGCAGGCGGCTTGAGGGGATTTCCGCTGTCCCTCGCTGAGGAAGAGAGGAGAGCTTACTCACTCGTCATCTTGCACGGCATTTTCCACACCCACCGGGTGTCATCCCTGCGAAAGCAGGGACCCAACGTGCCCCCGCGCCGGCTGATGGCTGGGTCCCAGCTTTCGCTGGGATGACATCGGGGGCGGGGGGATTGCAGTGGGTCGGCTCGACCACGCTGGAGTGCCCTGCCGGCGCACCGCCCCGTTGATCTCCCGCAACTGAAGCCGCATAAGCCGCGGGCGATGGCCAAGGCGCTGAAGAGAAAACGCGACAACCGTGCGGCGCTGCCTTTGGTGGCGCCGTTCGTAATCGTCTACGCGGCCTTGTTCCTCTATCCGACGCTGCAGATGCTGGCGATGAGCCTGACCGACGGGCAGTTGATCCTGCCGGGCGAATGGGTGGGGCTGAACAACTACCTGAAACTGTTCCGCGACTGGCGCTTCGGCAACTCGGTGGCCAATACCGCGTATTTCGTCGCGCTGACGGTGGTGCCGGGAACGCTGCTGGGGCTGGGCTTCGCCATGCTGGTGGTGCGGCTCAAGGGGTTCTGGCAGGCAGTGGTGCTGGCGGTGTTCTTCCTGCCCTACATCCTGCCGGTCACCACGGTGACCTCGATATGGACCTGGTTCGTCTTTGGACCAGGGCAGGTTGTGCTGCCCGACCGGGTGCTGGGGCGGCCGCCTTTCGTGTTGCCGATCGCGGCTGTTATCACCGTGTGGTGGACGGTCGGCTTCAACGTGCTGCTGTTCATGGCCGGGCTGAAGAACATTCCGGCCGAACTCTATGAGGCGGCGAAGCTCGACGGGGCAGGGCGATGGACGCAGTTTCGCGCCATCACCTGGCCGCTGATCTGGCCGGTGACGGTTTTGGTGCTGACCATCCAGTTGATCATGCAGATCAAGGTGTTCGACCAGGTGTACCTCCTGGTGCAGGGCGGACGGGTCGATGCCTCGATGGTGCTGGTGCAGTACATCTACACGCTGGCCTTCCAGCGCAACCAGGGCGGCTATGCCGCGACCGTGGCGGTGGCGCTGTTCGTCATCGTTGCCGCCGTGTCCGTGCTGCAGTTCCAACTGCTGCGGGCGCGTAAATGATCCGCAGGTTGAACTTCGCCGGGCTGGTGCTGGCGCTGGTGACGGTGGTTGCGGCGGTCGCCTGGGCGTTTCCATTGGTATGGGCGATCCTCACGACGGTGGCGCCGCAGGCGGATGGAACGCCGCTCGACGGGCTGGCGGTCTATGCCAAGGCGCTGTTCGGTACGCCAATCGGGCTGTGGTATCTCAACTCGCTGGTGACTTCGGGCACTGTGACACTGGTGGTGATCGCGATTAGCTCCGCGGCTGGCTACGCCATTTCGCAGCTCGAATTCTGGGGGCGGAAGGCGCTCTGGTACCTGATCCTTGCGAGCTTCATGATCCCGGTGCAGGCGCTGATCGTGAACCACTTCCTGCTGATGAACGGCTGGAAGCTGATCAACAGCTGGGCCGGGGTGATCCTGCCGCAGCTGATCGCGCCCATTGCGGTGATCGTCTACAAGCAGTTCTTCGACAGCGTTCCCAGGGAACTGAGCGAAGCCGCCAAGGTTGATGGGGCCAGCCACGCGCGGCTGCTGTGGAGCATCTACCTGCCGGTCAACTGGGGGGTGACGGCGGCGCTGGCGATCATCGTGTTCATCGGCGCTTGGAACGCCTTCCTGTGGCCGTTCCTCGTGGTGACGAAAGAGCCGCTGATGAATGTCACGGTGGCGATCGGCCAGGTGGAGCAATATCTCGGCGTCGGCGGGCTGGCGGCTGCGCTGCTTGCCGGGTTGCCGGTGGCGCTGGTTTATCTGGTGTTCCAGAAGAAGGTGACCGAGGCGATCATGCTGTCGAGCGGTATCAAGGGCTAGCCATACATCCGTCGCGGGTTTGCCCCGAACTGGCCGCGCAGATGAATGTGTTATGAACGAAAACGCATGGCTCGGACGGCGGGCTGGGCTCCAGCCCCCACAATCCTGAACGCAAACTTAACTTGAGTTCACGCGACATGCGCAGAGCGCATAGCTCGGGTGCGTAATGCCCTACTGGTTGGGTCGGGTTGGCGGCCTTATATCAGCGTCACCAAACAGAAGGGGAAACCAAATGAACATTCGTCAGAAGCTCTCGCAGTTCGCCGCCTACAACCGCACCGTCCGTGAGCTCTCGCAGCTGAGCAACACCCAGCTTCGCGACCTCGGCATCACCCGCGACGACATCAAGTCGGTCGCCCGTACTGCGGTCAACTAAGCAGCTTTCTCAGCGATGAGATGAACGAAGGCGCCCATCGGGCGCCTTTTGTTTTTGGGGGTGTGCGTTTTACTGGCGCGTGCCCAGATGATCTTCATGCGGCCTCTGCCTCCGGCGCGCTAGGAGTGGCCGGGCCAGTGCGGGAAGGGTACCCCCACCCCTGTCCCCTCCCCGCAGGGGGGAGGGAGACCAAAACACCGGCGTCAGTGTCAGCGTCTCCTCCCCCTTGCGGGCCTTTGCGGGGGAGGGACAGGGTGGGGGGTACACTCTGTGCGCTATAGCTTACGCCGCCTTGGCATAAGGGCGGGTGTCTATGATCTGGCCGGTGGCGGTGCCTTCGACGGCTTCGAGGTAGCCCTTCGCGGTGTCCTCGGGAGTCATGCGGGCGACCTTGCCGGCGTTCCACTCGGGCGCGCCGACCAGCGGCGGGCTGACCAGGTTGATGCGGATGCCGCGCGGCAGTTCGAGCGCGGCGGCGCGGGTAAAGCCCTCGAGCCCGGCATTGACGGTGGCGATGGCGGCGACATTGGGGATGGGCTCGCGGGCCCACCAGCCGGCGGTGAGGGTGATCGAGCCGTTGTCGCGCAGATAGGCCGGGGCGATGCGGGCGAGGTTGATCTGGCCCATCAGCTTGTAATCGAAGCTCATCTGGAAATCGGCGGGCGTCAGGTCGGCGAGCGGCTTATAGGCGGCGCCGCCGGCGGCGCTGATGATGGCATCGACCGGGCCGACGGATTTGAGCAGCGCTTCGAGGCTGGCGCTATCCTGGATATCGGCCTTGTGTGGGCCGTTGCGCGAGGCGGAAATCACCTCGTGGCGGGGCGACAGGGCGGCGACGACGGCCTTGCCGATGGTGCCGGTGGCACCAATGACGATGATCTTCATAGCAATGTCCTTGAGAGAGTATCTGCGCGTCCGGGGCTGGGATCCGGCGGGTGTTGCGCTGTCTAGCTGCCGTTGAAGTGGTCGTAGATCTGTTGTGCGAGCTGGGTCGACACACCCGGCACTGAGGCCAGGTCCGCGAGCGCCGCTCGGCCAACCGCTTTGGCTGAGCCAAAGCGTTGCAGCAACGCACGTTTTCGTGTTGGCCCGATGCCCTCGATCTCGTCGAGCGGGTTCTTGATCACGTCCTTCTTGCGCTTGGCGCGGTGGGTGCCGATGGCGAAGCGGTGGGCTTCGTCGCGCAGCCGCTGGACGTAGTAGAGCACGGGATCGCGGTGCGGCAGCATGAAGGCCTCGCGGCCTTCCATGAAGAACTTCTCGCGGCCGGCGTCGCGCTCCTCGCCCTTGGCGATGCCGATGAAGGTCACTTCCTTCTGGAGGTTCAGTTCGGCGATGACCTGGCGCACCGCATTGAGCTGGCCGGCGCCGCCGTCGATGAAGACGACGTCGGGCCAATCCGGCATGCCGGTATTCTCGTCTTCGGCTTCCGGCTCGCTCTCGTTGGCTAGGCGGGTGAAGCGGCGGGTCAGCACTTCGCGCATCATGCCGAAATCGTCACCCGGGGTGATATCGGTCGAGCGGATGTTGAAGGTGCGATAGTACTTCTTGTTCAGCCCCTCTTCGCCGGCGACGATCATGGCGCCGACGGCATTGGTGCCGGAGATGTGCGAGTTGTCGTAGACCTCGATACGGCGCGGCGGCTCGTCGAGGCCGAACAGCGTGGCGACGCCTTCGAGCAAGGTCTTCTGCGTCGCGCCTTCGGCCAGCTGGCGGCCGAGCGCTTCGCGGGCATTGTTGAGGGCGTGCTGGACCAGGTCCTTCTTTTCGCCGCGCTGCGGCGTCTGGATCGAGACCTTCGAGCCGGCGCGGGCCGACAGAGCCTCCTCCATCAGCTCCTTCTCGCTCAGCTCATGCGACAGCAGGATCTGCTTGGGCGGCGTGCGATCCTCGTAGAACTGGCTGATGAAGGCCTCGAGCACTTCGGCATCGGAGAGCGAGGCGTCGGCGCGCGGCCGGAAGGCGTGGTTGCCCCAGTTCTGGTAGGCGCGGAAGAAGAACACCTGGACGCAGAACTGCCCGGCCTCGTGGCCGATGGCGAAGACGTCGGCTTCCTCGACCGATTTCGAGGCGACATCGCCCTGCGACTGCACCAGGGCAAGCGCCGAGAGGCGATCGCGCAGCAGCGCGGCGCGTTCGAAATCGAGGTTTTCCGCCGCGACATTCATGTCGGCGGCGAGGTGATCCTGCACCGACTTGGACTTGCCGGAGAGGAACTGGCGGGCTTCCTCGACCAGCTCGTTATAGTCGGCCATCGAGATTTCGCCGGTGCAGGGGGCCGAGCAGCGCTTGATCTGGTGCAGCATGCAGGGCCGGGTGCGGGCCTTGTAAAAGCTGTCCGAACAGGTGCGGAGCAGGAAGGCGCGCTGCAGCGCGGTGATGGTGCGCTTGACCGCCAGGGCCGAGGCGAAGGGACCGAAATAGTGGCCCTTGATGCGGCGCGAGCCGCGGTGCTTCTTCAGCTCGGCGGCTTCGTGCTCGGTGGCGATGAGGATGTAGGGGAAGCTCTTGTCGTCGCGCAGCAGCACGTTGAAGCGCGGCTTCAGGCGCTTGATCAGGTTGGCTTCGAGCAGCAGCGCTTCGGCTTCCGTCTCGGTGCGCACGAACTCCATGTTGCGCGTTGCTTCGATCATCCGACGGATGCGGATATCGAGGCCTTCGGGGCGCGTGTAGTTGGTGACGCGCGCCTTGAGGTTGCGCGCCTTGCCGACATAGACGACCTCGCCGGCCTCGTCGAACATCCGGTAGACGCCGGGCGAGGGGGGCAGGGTCTTGACGAACGCCTTGATGACCTCGGCGCCGTGAATAGGAGGCGTCTCGGTCATTTGCGCCTCGGGGTCGGGCCGCGGCGGGCCGGCCATTCGATATGCTCGCCGCCATCGAGGACGATCATCTGCCCGGTCATCGCATCGAGGCCGAGGATGGCGACGACGCCATCGGCGATGCCCTCGGCATCGGCGCTGCGGCCGAGCGGCAGCTCGGTCAGGCGGCGGGCATGCGCTTCGGGCGAGACATGCGGCGGCGGCACGGTGGGGCCGGGGCCGACGGCGTTGACCCGGATGCGCGGCGCCAGCGACTGCGCCAGGGTGCGCGTCATGGTCCAGAGCACGGCCTTGGACAGGGTGTAGCTGAAATAGGCCGGCGACAGGTCGAGCACCCGCTCATCGATAATGTTGATGATATTGCCCCTGGCATCGGCCGGCAGCTGGGCGGCGAAATCGCGCGACAGGAAAGCCGGCGCTTCGGCGTGCACGGCGAAATGCGCGTCCCACAGCGCTTCGTCGAGATCGGCGACGGCGTCGCGCTCGAACAGCGAGGCGTTGTTGACGAGCAGGGTCAGAGGGCCGAACCGGCTCGCCGCATCGGCCACCAGCCGGGCGCGCTGCGTGCGGTCGGCGAGGTCGGCGCCGATAGTGGCGGCATTGCCGCCGGAGCCACGGATTTCGGCCGCCACCGCCTCGGCCTTCCCGGCTGAGGCGCGGTAATGGACGACGACTGCCCAGCCATCGTCCGCCAGCCGGCGCGCAATGGCGGCGCCGACACGGTCGGCGGCGCCGGTGACAAGGGCGACACGGCTGGAATCGGCCGGGATATGTTCGGGTGCGGATGTCATGAGTCGAGCCGGAAGATAGGGCTTCGCGCGCGGGGGTTCAATTGACGGCTGTGAGCGCCGCGAACCGCAAGTCATGCGATGCCGGATACGCCGATCGGCAAGCAGACTGGGGGAGGGCGACAGGCAACAATTGCCGGTCCACCCGGATTTCCCCCGCTGCTTCAAGTACGTGCAAGCTTGTGACTACCGACTCTCCGCAATCGGGCGTAACGTCGCACTTGCGAGTTGGGGGCCACTCGGCTTCCACAAAGCTGGATCTGAGGAGCGTCCAATGGAAGCAATTATTCCGATTCTCGTTCAACTGATTGGCGGCGGCGTCGGGGGTAACGGCATTGCGGCCGTGCTCAAGCAGGTCAATCTCGGACCGGTCGGCAACACCATCGCCGGCGCGATCGGCGGCTGGCTCGGCACCTGGCTGGCGGGCATGATCCCGGGACTTTCCGGACTGGTCGGTACCGCGGCGACAGCAGCCGGCACCGGCGGCATGGATATCGGCGCGCTAGCCGGGCAGGGGCTGACCGGCCTCGTCGGCGGCGGCATCCTGACCACCATTGCCGGGCTGATCAAGAACGCCACGATGAAGAGCAGCTGATACTGATCTAGTTTCCGCTATTTGCCCCGGGCGCCAGGCCCGGGGCTTTCGACTGCATAGAGTAGTATCCATGGCTGAGCCCCCCGCCGGGCAACCCCGCCGCCGGGCCGACAATGTCGCGCTCGGCATTGGCCTGACCCTCCTGGCCATCGTCATCTTCGGCATCCAGGACGCCCTCACCAAATCGCTGGTGCAGACGCACTCGCCGTACCAACTCGCCATGCTGCGGTTCTGGGCGTTCGCGGCGTTTTCGCTGGTGCTGGTGAGCCGGCAGGGACCGCTGAGAGAGGCGTTCCGCTCGAAATATCCCTGGCTGCAATGGCTCCGGGCCATCCTCCTGGTGGTCGATGTCTGGTTCTTCGCCATGGCGCTGAAGACCGTACCGCTGGCGGAGCTGCAGGCGGTGGTGCTGGTCTATCCGCTGATGGCGACGCTGGTGGCGATCCCGATCCTCGGCGAGAAGGTCGGGCTGTTCCGGCTGGTCGCGGTGTTCATCGGCTTCTGCGGGGCGCTGGTCATCGTCAGGCCGGGTGGCTTGCCGATCGATGGCGGGGTGATTTTCGCCATCCTCTCGGCCGCGAGCTATGCCGTCTACATCGCGCTGACCCGAAAAGTGTCGAGCGCCGACACCACGGCGACCAGCATGGTCTATGTCGGGGTGGGCGGGCTGCTGCTGACGACGGCGGTCGGGGTGTTCTTCTGGCAGCCGATGGACCTTGCCGCCATGTTGCAGATGGGGCTGGTGATGATCACCTCCACGGCGGCGCATGGGCTGATGATGGTGGCGCTGTCGCGAGCCCCGGCCAGCACCTTGCAGCCGTTCAACTATTTCGCGCTGCCCTGGGGCATTTTCCTCAGCTACCAGGTGTTCGGGCACCTGATCGACCCGGTGGCGCTGATCGGCGGCGGCATCATCGTCGGCGCCGGGTTGGTGGTGATGGCGCGCGAGCGGTATCTGAGCCGGGTCGGGCGGCGGGGTGAGATGACGGCGGCGGAGGAAGAGACGCTGCCGCATTGAGGGGGCGCCGGTGGTCATCGGATGCAATTAAGCGTGTGGCCCCACCCCCTCCCATCCTCCCCCATCAAGGGGGAGGTGTCTGCGGTGCTTGGGGGAAGGGGGCGCCAAAAGCACAAGACCCACCTCCCCCTTGATGGGGGAGGCAAGCGAAGCTTGGGAGCGTAGCGACCTAGCGCAGCTCGGAGGGGGTGGGGCCACACGCACGAGCCCTTGAATCCCCACCCGCTCAGGGACATCTGACTGACAACGGGCACTGGTGCTCGGGGAAGGGGATTGGCCGATGGTTGTGCTGTTGGAAGTCGTGCTGGTGCTGGGGCTGATCGGCGTCGTCGGCAGCTATTTCTTCCGCGGCAAGCGCGATGCCGAGCGGCAGGAAGTGCTCGAGCGGCGGGTCGAGGCCTATATGCAGACGATCCGACGCGAAGGCGGCAATTCCGAGCTCGCGGCAATGGGCGATCTCGAGCTCAGGGACCTGCTGCTGTCGAGCGCCCGCAACCTTCGGGTGCAGGCTGAACGCAAGTGGTACATCCTGCTTGGCGGCGGCGCGGCCGCGGTGCTGGCGGCGATCGCCATCGGCACCGAAGAGGGGACGCGCGGCTTCGGCATCGTGCTGCTGGTGGCGGCGCTGGCGCTCTACGGCATCAACGAATTCATGGGCCGGCGCATGCGCGAGCCGCTCGTGGCGCGCGGCATCGACGTCGAGCGGCTGCGGGTGGAGTAAGGGGACGGCGTTCTTCGGGAACTGCGCCGTTGGGGGGTGGGGGCGCAATGCCCAATCCAACCGCCGAGTGTCATCCCTGCGAAAGCAGGGACCCAACTATCAGTTCGTGCCGGCGGTGAAATGGGTCCCTGCTTTCGCAGGGATGACATCGCAGGTGGGGTGAGCCCGGCGGATCAATTCGGCTACGCTACAGCCGCCGCATCTTGCCGACCATGAAGACCACGGCGCCGGCGATCACCAGCACGATCGGCGCCAGCACCATGATCGAGAGAATTGTCCCATCGATGTGGATGCTGCCGTTCTTCTGCAGCTCGGACAGTCCGAAGCGCTCGATGAAGAAAATGCCAAGCCCCACGCTGGCGAGCGTGGAGGCGAGCTTCACATATGGCTTCATCTGCGGCGTGGACATGGGGCACCGGGCGCTGTGTCTTTGCGTGACTCGAGATTGTCGCGCTTTCGAACCGGAAAAGTCTGCAACTTTTCCTGAAAACGCTTCCTAGATAGGCCGCGTCACAGCGCCCGGCAAGCAGGTCAGTTGCTGAAGCAGAACGACACGTTGGGCCGGCCGAAGCAGGCCTGGCTACGATAGAACGGATAGATCGGGCGGGCGCGGTAGCGCGGGCGCTCCAGGTAGAAGCCGTCATCGTAGTCGTCGTAATAGTCGTCGTCGTAATAGTCGCGGTCGCGGTAGCGATCGGCATTGAGGTAGTTGGCGTTCACCCAGCCATCGGGCCCGCGCTGCTCGATGAGGCACCAGGCGCCCTTGCAATAGTCGATCTCGACCCGCTGGCCGGGGCGCAGCACGCCCACGACGGCATAGCCGGTGCTGGGGCCGGAGCGGACGTTGACGGTCGAGGAGGCATAGGCGGTGGCGGCGCTGGCCGCAGTGGCGCCGGCGACGAGCGCGAACAGCGCGCTGGCGAGGCCGATGGCGATGTGACGGAGGGGCATGGCGGGTCCTTTCGGGAGGTAACGTAGTCTCGAGATCCCCAAACGGCGCCAACCTGCTCCGCGTTTCCTGAACCGAAAATGAACAGTTGCGCCCCGGTTTACTGCCTCATCGGCGGGGGCAGACCTGCGCGTAGTCGCCGCGAATGCAGATGATGTCGCCGTAGAAATCATACTCGCGGTAGCGCTGATGCGGCCGCTCGAGGAACTGATAGTCGTCATAGTGCCGCTCGCCGCCGTAGAAGCCGCCGGCATAGCTGCCGCTGGCGTGATCCACCGCGGCGACGAAGCCATGCTTGCTGTAGTGGCGCGGTGTGGTCAGGTAGTTGGCGTCGACCCAGCCATCCGGGCCGGATTGGCGGATCAGGCACCAGGGACCGCGGCAGTGATCGATGCGGACCCGCTCGCCGGGCGCCAGCACCGCGACGATCGGATGGCTGCCGCCGGGGCCGGCGCGGACATTGACCACCGTGGAGGCCACGGCGCCGCCTGCGCTGGCCGGCGCGCTGCCGAGGCCGAAGCCGGCGAGGGTGATGAGGACCGAGAGGACGACGCGGGCAGCGGACATGCCGGGCTCCTTTGCTGCATGAAGCGCTGGAAGTAACGCACGACAGGGCTGGAACGCTGCGTTGCCGCGGGCCGGGACGTTAACGGCCGGTAAACGAAAGCGCTCCCGGGGGGAGGTCCCGGAAGCGCTTCAAGGTCGGCTGGAGAGGACGGCGAAGCCGCCTCTGACACCGGATCGTTTCGCCGTTCCGGCGAAGCCGACCGGTTAGTAGCCAGTGCCACCGCCGATGCAGAACTGGGCGCCCTTGCCATCGACGCAGAAGCTGCTGCCGAAGCCGTAGCCGTAGCCGGGCTTGACCGGGTAGACCGGGCCATCATCGTAGTAGTCGAAATCGAGCACGCTGGCCTTCACCCAGCCATCCGGGCCGGGGATCTGCACCTTGTACCAGTTCTTCCACTGGCCGATGACCTTCACCTTGTCGCCTTCGTAGACGGTGTTGATCGGCTGCGAGCCGTTCTGGTGGTTCTTGCGGACGTTGGCGTCCTGATCGACATAGGCCCAGGTGGCGGCCATGGAGGCGCCGGCGGTGGCGAGGACGATAGCGGTGGCCAGAGCCGCAGTCTTGATGCTGGTGATGAACATGACGGGATCCTTTTTGGAGTCGTTGAAGTCGTTAGCGGCATTTCTGCCTTGTCATGAGGTGTAACAGGGCCAACCTGAACGCAGCCTGAAACCCCTGTAAATCTGCGGTAAACCGAGAAATTGAAAGCGCCCCCGGGAGGCAGATCCCGGAGGCGTGATGGTGAAGCGGATTGGGCGTTTCGAGATCGGATCGTTTCGCCTTCGGCGAAGCCGACCGGTTAGTAGCCGCCGCTCAGGCAGAACGAGGCGCTCTGGCCGTTGATGCAGAACGAGCCGCCATAGCCATAGCCGTAGCCGGGGAACGGGCCCGGGAACTGCGGGGCGAAATCGAGCACGTTGCCCTTCACCCAGCCGTCCTGGCCCGGGATCTGCAGCTTGTACCAGTTGTTCCACTGGCCGACGATCTTCACCTTCTGGCCGGCCTGGACCCAGTTCACATTGGCAGAGTTCTGCTTGTGCCACTGCTTGACCTTGGTGTTGTTCTCAACCCAGGCGTACTGGGAGGCCATGGAAACGCCGGCAGTGGCGATGACGACGAGGGTGGCGAGAGCGGCGGTTTTTAGAGTGCGGAAAGACATCTTCGGTTTCCTTCGTTTCAGGGTTGGGTAGGAGGATTTGCCGTTGGCAAAGTCCCCTTGGCGTTGCTGCCTTGACCGTGAAGTTAGAAGGATGTGCCTGAACCGAAGCTGAAACCCTTGTTTAGGTAGAATGATTTAGCGCGTCGCGCCAAATCTGTTCATCATTGTGGCGGCGCTTACCAGCAGAAGAAGCTGGGGTCGTCATCGTCGTCGCAGGTCTTGATCGGGTCGAGCGGATCGAAGCCTTCGAACTTGTATGGAGTGACTTCGAGCTTGGCGCCGGAGCCCACCAGGTAGGAGCCGCGCACCCAGCCGGCCGGCTCGCCATCCTTGCCGAGGAACAGGCACCAGTTGGACTCCCTGGTGCAGCGCTGCAGGTGCACCTGGCTGCCCTTGGGAAGCGTGCCGATGGTGCGGTAGCCGGCCCCCGGGCCGCTGCGCACCGGAATATCGGCCGAGGCGCGCGCCGTACCGCGCGACGCGGCCTCGGCAGGCAGCGCCGCCAGGCTGGCGGCCACGAGGCTGAGGGCGAGAAGGGCGATGCGCATCGGGGGCTCCGGTCGTGTTGTTGCTCTTGTTGTGACTCAGCAACGCCGGAAAGCGGGCGAAATCGGGGCAGGTGAGTTGGGGGGCGGGCCCCGATCGTGTCGTGGCACCCCCTTGGACGTGAGACCAGCGTCGCACATCCTCCGCTCCATTGAGGAGTGTGGAGGGAGGGCACCAAGCTTCCACAAATTCGATGTCATCCCAGCGAAAGCTGGGACCCAACTATCCACCGGCTCAGGCTTCGAGATGGGTCCCAGCTTTCGCTGGGATGACGGCCGGTGGGGAGGCAAGAGCCGGGGCATACTCTTGCCCGACACCTGACCCGCTTCCAGTGCCAGCCTACATCCGCACCGCGCCATGGTCGCCGATCGGCGGCCTCGCTCCGGTGATGGCGGCGGTGAGCATCAGGGCGGTGGCGACGAGCTGGTCGGGGCCTTCCCAGATCTCGGCATTCTCCGGGGTGACCGTCAGCAGGCGGATCTCCGGATCGTCGGCGCTGTCCCACCAGGCTCTCGCGAAGGGCGTCCACAGCTCCTTGATCTGGGCGCGATCGTTACTGACTGCCGCCTGTCCGGTGATGGCGACATAGTCCTGCGCGTCGTGATCGGCGAAGGCGAGGGTGACAGTCGGGAACTTCTCGAGCTGCTCGACCAGGGTGAGGGCCGGGGCGCCGGTGGCCTCGGCTAAGGTGGTGCCGCCATGTACGCCGATGAGGAACTGTATTACGTCGCCATCGCGATCGACATGGGCCGCGAGCGGGCGGGTGCGCTGCTGCGCCCCATCCCAGGTGGTGACGAGGGCGATGCGGATATTCTCGGCGAGCTGCCACGCCTTGTCGGTGAGCTCAGTCGGGGAAAGGCGATGTTCTTCGTTGGCCATACTCAGCTCCTGTCGTTGCTGCGTCTAGCAACGGACGAGCAGGCTTGGCGGTTGCCTTGGCGACCGATCGTCGTTGGAGGTATGGCGGACCCCTCTCCCCCAGGGGAGAAGGGACGGTGGTGCTCAGAGCCCTGGTCGAGCCCCTACATCTGCACCGCGCCATGGTCGCCGACGGCCGGCTTGGCGCCGGTGACGGCTGCGGTGAGCATGAGGGCGGTGGCGACCAACTGGTTGGGGCCTTCCCAGATCTCGGCATTCTCCGGCGTCACCGTCAGCAGGCGGATTTCGGGGTCGTCGGCGCCGTCCCACCAGGCTTTGGCGAAGGGCGTCCAAAGCTCCTTGATGCGCGCGCGATCGTTGCTGACCGTGGCCTGGCCGGTGACGGTGACATAGTCATGCGAGCCGTGATCGGCGAAGGCGAGGGTGACGGTCGGAAACTTTTCCACCTGCTGCACCAAGGTGAGGGCCGGGGCGCCAGTGGCGTCGGCCAGCGTGGTGCCGCCATTCGCACCGATGAGGAACTGGATCACGTCGCGGTCGCGATCGACCGTCGCCGCAAGCGGGCGGATGCGCTGCTGCTCGCCATCCCAGCTGGTCAGAAGGGCGATACGGATCCTTTCGGCGAGGTGCCAGGCCTTGTCGGTGAGCTCATCCGGAGTGAGGCGGTGTTCTTCATTGGCCATGGTCGGCTCCTGTTGCTTGTGATGAGGCAACGAGCCAATGGGGCAGGGGTTGCCGCCTGGCGGCGAAGTGATCAGTAGCGGATCGGGCGGCGGCGCTTGATCTCGGCGATGCGCTCGGCATCGGCCTCGGCGCTGAGGTAGCGGCCGCGCTCGAGGATTTCGAGGGTGTATTCGCGGTAGGTGAGCCCCATCGCCTCGGCGCGGCGGGCGCGCATCACGGCGATATCGTAGGGCACATCGTTGAAGGCCTTTTCGCTGGCAGCCTTCCACTCGAAATAGTTGCCGATGCCGTTATCGCCCCAGGGACGCGGGGAATCGTTCAGCGGCGGGCCGCCGTTCGAGAGCGGGGCGACAGGTGCCACCGTCTCGTTGCTATCGTTGATGTCCTGCTGGTCGAGGGTGTGGCGTTTCAACATGACGCCATGTTCCAGCGGCGCGGCGGCAAGATCAATGCAGTCGGCGTTATGGCTGCCATCAATCCTGCCGATGGCTCAGGCGCGGGTTTCGGCTCCGGTGATGGTGCCGAACAGCCGCTCGAGCAAGCCCTGGTCGCGGTGGCCCTCGCTCTCTTTCTTCAGCTGCACCAGCAGCGCGCTGGTGGCGTCGAGGCGCTGGCAGGCGAGGGTGGCGACGTGCAGCGCGGCGATCGGGCTCTGTTCGAACCAGCGCAGCCCATCCTCGATGTGGCGCACTTCCACCGGGGTGAGGGCGGTGACATTGGCCGAGTGATCGGCGCCGAGCAGGATGCTCATCTCGCCGACCAAGGTGCCCGGTTCGGAAATGCGCGCCACTTCGACGCCGTCGCGCTCGACCACCAGCCGGCCGGAGACGAGCACGAACAGCTCGCCGCGCGACTCGCCGGTTTCGATCAGCCGCTCGCCGCGCGCGAGGCTCAAGGTCGGATAGGCATTGGTCAGCGCCAGCAGATTGGCCATGGTCGATCCCCCGTCTTGCGGCAGGCTAGCCGCACAATGCGTGGCCGTCGAGTCGGCGCAGCCCGGCGCCGTTGGGCGGCTAATGCACGGTCACGGTCCCCTTCATCGAGGGGTGGATCTTGCAGATATAGGCATGCGCACCAGCGGCGCGGACGGTGACGGTGGCGCGCGCGCCGGTCGACAACCGGCCGGTGTCGAAGGCGCCGTCATTGGCGGTGGCGGTGTGCGGGGCGCTGTCCTTGTTGATGAAGGTGATGGTGTCGCCCTTCGCGACGGTGAGCTTGGCGGGTTTGAACTTGTGTCCCTGGATGGTGACGGTGTGCCCGGCCGCCTCGGCGGGCAGGACGCCGAGGGCAAGGCCGCCGATGACCAGCGGCGCCGCCAGGGCAACGGCGAGGAACGGATTGCGCATGCGAGCCTCCTCCGGGATGGCCCAGCAAGGCTAGGAGCCGGCAGGCGGTGGCGCAATGCGGGGTCACGGAGTGGTGAAGGGGTGAGGGCAGGGTAGAGCTTGGCGCAGCGGCCCGCAGCCGGGCGCCCTCTCCCGCTTGCGGGGAAAGGCAATCGCACGCAATGAGAGGGGAGCGCTGATGAACGATTGCTCCGCAACCAGGGGGCTCCCAAAACCCCCTCTCTGGCGAAAACTAAGGACTTAGCTGCGCTAAGCCCAAGTTTTCGCTTTCTCCCCCGCCAAGGGGGAGA
>NZ_JBXAPX010000011.1:0-161710 GCF_058806655.1 Devosia sp. GW821-FHT12F11 | reverse complement strand
TGACCCCGTTTGCGGCTCTCGCCGGCGGCGTCGGTGGAAGCAGTCGCTTCCGAATTCCTTAGAGAACAGAAACCTACCTCCGGTTGCCCGGCAGCAGCTCTGCCCTTTCAGTATTCGCTGATCAGTGGGAGCAGCTAGTGCTCGGCGTCGTCAGCGAGGCGGTGTATACGGGCGACCCGTTTTGCTGTCAACACCCCTCATGAACGAAAGATGACGAATTTCGCGAATGGGCTCCGGCGGGCTGTGGACAGATAGCGCAAACACCAGGCTTTCCGGGGCTTTTCTGGTGAGGGTGCGGGTGTTGAAGCGGTTGAGGCCGGGTGGAGGCCGAGCGCCGGGCGCGCACTTTGTCGACGACTCAGGGGAGCGGATGGATTCGTTCCCCAGCTTCGGCGGAGATGAGGGCGACGGTGCGCTTGGCACACCGGCTCCACCGCCCTACCCGATCGCGTTGCTCAGCGTGCCCAGCCGATCCATCGTCAGCACCACCTTGTCGCCCCTGGCCAACGTTTTGCCGACTTCGGCGGCCGAGCCGCCACCCACCGTGCCGCTGCCGAAAATCTCACCCGCCACCAGCATTTCGTTCGTCGAGGCGTGGGCGATCATCTGGTCGAAGCGCCAGTGCATGGTCGAGGTGCTGGTGTCGCACCAGGGCTGGCCGTTGACCGACGCCTGCATGCGCAGCGCATAGATGTCGGGGATCTCGTCGGCCGTCACCAGCCACGGGCCAAACACGTGGCCCTTTTCGAAATCCTTGCCCTTGGCGGGCCCGAGGCCCACCGACATTTCGCGCTGCTGAATCTCCCGGGCGCTGAAGTCGTTGTAGATCATGTAGCCGTAGATATGGCTGAGCGCGTCACCGCGCTGGATATTGCTGCCGCCCCGCCCGATCACCGCCGCGAACTCGAACTCGAAATCCATGTTGGAGGCGTAGCTCGGCATCGGCACGATATCGCCATCGGCGCCGACCGCCGAGGGGTTGCCCTTGTAGTAGACCGGCAGCTCGTACCACTGCGGCGGGATCTCGCGCCCGAGCTTGGGGTAGATGTTCTTCAGGTGCGTCTCGAACGCCATGAAGTCGCGGATCAGCGGCGGCCGCGGCACCGGCGCCAGCAGCTGCACCGCCTCGGGCGCAAACACCAGCGTCGCGCCGTCGGGCCCGGTTTCGTCTTTCGCCGTCACCCAGTCGAGGACCGACTGCGCTGCATCGAGCGCAGTCACCCCGTTCTGGATGAAGGCTACCATGTCCGAGGGGATGGTGGCGGCGGCAAGCCGCGCCGCCCCTTCCCGCGATGCCCCGTTATCCCCCAGCACCGCCCGATAGGCCGACTGCAGGTCGGCATAGCGGCCATCCGGCAGCACGGCGCCGATCCGGGTTACGGGACCGGTGACGGTGGAGAGCTTGAAGGAAACGAGGCGCATCTCGAACCTCAGGAGATGGCGAGTTCGTAGAGCTCGCGCTCGCGCTTTTCGAGCATCGGGATCACGGTGCCCTCGATGATCGACTTGAAGTGCGGCGTCTCGCGGTGCGCGGCCAGCGCCGCGGCATCGACATAGTGCTCATAGAGCACGATCAGGTTCTCGTTCTCGGTCGACTTCGACACCTGGTAGAACTTGCAGCCCGGCTCGCCGGCTTCCACCAGCGGCTTCATCTTGACGAGTTCGGCCAGCACCTTCGGCACGTTGCCCGGCTTCGTGTGGTACTTGGCGATCAGGACGATCATTGCGGTTCCTTCCCTATGTGTCCGCGGGTCAAATCGTTCACTATGCTGAACGATATTCTCGGTATTGAACAATCTAGATGACAGGCGCCTATGTCAACGTAGACGCCAGTCGTATTCCGTACATTCGGCTAAGTGTTGCCGCCGAGCCTGTGGCTGAGCTTGTCGGCCAGGGCCCGCACCGCGTGGCTGACCTGCGCCCGCGAGGTGTCGTTGACCTCGCCGCGCAGCAGCCCGATGGCGATGCCGGCCACCGCGTGGTCGTCGCTGGCGTTGAACACCGGAGCGCCGAAGCACACCATGGCGTCGCGCAACTGCCCGTCGTCGATCGAATAACCGCGCTCGCGCGTCTCCTCGAGCTCGCGCATCAGCGTCTTGAGATCAGGTACGCTCTGCTTGGTCCAGGGCTCCGGCCACTCGTCGCCAAACAGCGCCTCGACTTCCTCGGGCCGCATCGTCGACATCATCGCCTTGCCGGTGGCGGTGAACGGCGCCGGCAGCCGCACGCCCGGCCGGAAGCTGACCCCGAGCGGGTCGGTACCGCGCCGGCAGGCGACATACATCACTTCGCGACCGGTCAGGATCGACAGGTTGATCGCCTGCTCCGAGATCAGGTCGGTCGCCTCGGCGATCCGCATGAACTCCTGCGTCAGGTCGCTCTGGCCTTCGAAGGCGTTGGCCCAGCTCAGCACATGCGGGCCCACCGCGAACTGCGACGGCCCCACCCGCATCATCAGGCCGAGATCGACCAGGGTATGGCAAAGCCCATGCACCGTGCTCTTGGGCAGGTCCAGCATCCGCGCCAGCTCCGACACGCCCTTGGGCTTGCCGCCGGTACTGAGCGCATCGAGAATCTTCTTGGTCCGGACCAGCGCGGGGACGGCCTTACCCCGCTGCTCGGTGTCTTCGATCATTGGCTATCCATTCTCCTTGCCCCGAGTTTAGGCATTAGCGACCGCCGGGACCAGCGTGCAAGCAGTTCGCTCGCACCGGCCTCTCCGTGATCCCCCCGCGTGGCGGGGGAGATCACCGCACAGCCGGTGCACGCTCTCACCGAAACCCCGGCGCGACCTCCTCCATGAAATACGCCATCCCGTCGGTCTCCGGGGCATCCATGAACCACAGCATCAGGTGATCGACCCCCTGCCCGCGCAACTCGATAATCCGCGCCTTTGCCTCCTGAGCGGTGCCGATGATCCACGGCCCGGTCATCGCCTCGGGCAGCCGGTCGACCCGGCCGGCAACGAAATCGGTCACCTCCGGCTGCGGCTCGCCCGACTTGGTCTCAACCATCCGTTCGACCAGCGCCGCCACCTTGCGGCGCAGCATTTTGAGATCCGGCGCGACGAGGATCTGCGTCTCGAAACTGATCTCCACCTCGGCGCGCGAACGGCCGGCCTTCGCTAAGGACGCATCGAGCAGCGCCAGCCGGCGGGCGAGTTCCGTCAGCGTCACTGGCGTCGAGTTCCAGCCATCGGCGATGCGGCCGCTGAGTTCGATCACCGGATCGAATGCTTCGCCCAGCCAGACCGGGATGTGCGCCTGCACGGGCTTGGGCGCCAGTTGTGCCCCGCTCAACTGGTAGAACTTGCCGTCGAAATCGATCGGCTGCTCCGCGGCGTAGAGCGCCTTGATCAGCGCGATCGCCTCCTCGAGCCGCTCGACCCGCGCGTCGTGGTTGTCGTCCCAGTCGAGACCATAGGCCACCTGCTCCGGGCGGCCCATGCCGGCTTCGAAGAAATGGATGAAGCGGCCCCCCGACAACAGGTCGAGCGTCGACATCATCTTGGCGGCGATCTGCGGGGCGCGGAACAGGTTGGCCTGGTGGATCAACCCCAGTTGCACCCTGCTGGTGGCGCCGGCGATCATTGCCAGCGTGGTCCAGCCCTCGAGCACCGCCTGCTCGCGCCCCAGCATCAGGTGGTCGCAGACCCACAGCGAGTCAAAGCCCAGCCGCTCAGCTTCGCGGGCATTGCCGAGCACGTCGACATCCTCGATCCGCGCCACATTGGGCACGCGGAACAGCCCCGGGCTCGGCATGGCGAAGGCCGGCACGCAGTAGCCCATCTTGAGCGTCCCCGCCTGGCGGCGGGCGGCGAGGTCGGTCGAGATCATGACTTGACTCCGGCGCGCGGCACCAGGTCATGCCGGGTGCGGTGCCCGGCAAACTTGCGGGCGATCTCGTCGGCGGCGAGCGTCAGGAAGCGTGGTCCGCAGGGCGCCGTGACCCCGGCAATGTGCGGGGTGAGGAACACATTGTGCATGGTCCGGAGCGGCGAATCCGCCTCGAGCGGCTCGGGGTCGAACACGTCGAGCGAGGCAACCACGTCGCCCCGCACCAGCCGGCGGATCAGCGCCGCCTGGTCGACCACCGCCCCGCGCGACACATTGACGAACACCGAGCGCGGACGGAGGAGGTTCAGTTCCTTCTCGCCGATCATACCCTTCGTCTCCGGGGTCAGCGGCACCAGTGAGATCACCACGTCGCAGTCCATCACCTGCTCCAGCGAGGTCAGCGTGATGTCGTAAATGTCGGCGAGGACGCGCGGCGCATAGGGATCGAAGGCGTAGATATCGGCCTGGAACGGTTGCAGCAGCTCGATCAGCCGGCGGCCGATATAGCCGGCGCCGATCAGCCCGACACTGCGGCCGGTGAGTTCGCCGTTGAAGCCGGGGTCGGCGACGCGCTCGGCCCATTTCTGGAACAGCACTTCGCCATCGATCATCCGGCGGAACAGCGCCCCGGCATTGCGGAGCCCGATCATCGCCATGGCCAGCGCCCATTCGGCCACCGGATAGGACGAGCCATTGGTGGTATCGACCACGGTGACGCCGCGCTCGGCGGCGGCGTTGACGTCGATGCGCTGGCTGAAGCGATCGCCTTCGACTTCGGCGATGAACTTCAGGTTCGGCAGCCGATCGAGAATAGCGCCGGTGAGCCGCGGCGAGCCGTGGCAGACCAGCAGCGCATCGAGCTTGCCCGCAAAGGCCACCAGCTTGTCGATCGCTTCGGAATTCTCCGGCGGCGCCTCGTCCCAGCTCGAGGGCTCATCGCACAGGTGATGCTCGAAACTGCCCAGACTCGAGAGCGCTTCGATTGCCTCGGCATCGGCCATCCGCTTGAACGTATCGGCATTGCAGGCGAAGCCAACGCGCAAGGGTCTCGGCAGGTTGTAGATCGTCATAGTGTTGCCTCGTCAGCCAATCCACACGGTCTTGGCGTTGGTGAATTCGGTGATGCCGACCTGCCCCAGCTCCCGGCCATAGCCGGAGGATTTGATGCCGCCGAACGAGATATGCGCGTCCGAGCGCACCATGTCGTTGATGAACACCGCGCCGGCCTCGACCGCCTGCTCCATGCGGCGCGCCCGGTCCTCGTCACGCGTCCACACCGCGGCGGCGAGCCCGAACTCGGTGCCATTGGCGATGCGCAGCGCCTCGGCTTCATCGGCGAAGGCGAAGATCGGCGCCACCGGCCCGAACAGCTCCTCGCGTGCCGCGACATTATCGTCGGCGACGTTGGTCAAGACGGTCGGCGCAAAGAAGAAGCCCGGCCCATCGACGGTGCCGCCGGCCAGCGCCACCCGCGCCCCACCGGCGACGCTGCGATCGAGCTGGTCCTGCAGCCCAACGCGGAGGTCAGCGCGCGCCAGCGGCCCGAGTCCATGCTTTTCGTCCAGCGGATCGCCGTAGCTCAGCTTGCGGGTGCCCTCGACGAAGGCCTCGGTGAAATCGGCGGCGATCGATTGCTCGACCAGGAAGCGCTTGGCGCAGACGCAGCTCTGCCCCGAATTATTGTGCCGCGCCGCCACCGCCAGCTTCACTGCGGCGTTGAAATCGGCATCGGCGAAGACGATGAACGGATCGGAACCGCCGAGCTCCAGCACGGCTTTCTTCCCCGCCGCGCCGGCGAGCCCGGCAATGGTCCGACCGGCCCGTACGCTGCCGGTGACGGTGACGCTGCGGATGCGGTGGTCGGCAATGAGCTTTCCCACCGTCGGGTGATCGACGCGGAGGTTCACCAGCACGCCATCCGGCATGCCGGCTTCGGCGAACACCTTTTCCAGCGCCTCGGCCGAAGCCGGCACGTTCTCGGCGTGCTTCACCACCGTGGTGTTGCCGGCAAGGAAGGCCGGCGCGAAGAAGCGGATCACCTGCCAGAACGGAAAATTCCACGGCATGATCGCAAGGATCGGCCCCAGCCCTTCATAGCGCACCCGGCTGCCGCGCGCCGGGCTCTTCACCTCGAGCGGCTCCAGCCAGCACGGCCCGAGCTCCGCCGTGGTGCGGCAGGTCGAGGCGCATTTCCTGATCTCGCCGCGCGCCTCGTTGATGGGCTTGCCCATCTCCAATGTCATCAGCCGCGCGAAGGCTTCGAGATTGGCTTCGAGCCGGTCGGCCAACGCCAGCAGCAACTGGGCGCGTTTTTCGACGCCGGCGGAGCGGATGCTGCCCCAGGCGGCGAAGCTGCGCCCGAGCGCCGCCTCGACTTCGGCGCCGTCATGCAGGCGATAGCTGCCGAACTGCTCGCCGGTGGCCGGGTTGAGCGAACGGAACATGGTTTCGGGGCGCGCGGGCGCGTTCATCAGCTAGTCCTCGTTGGCGCGGCGTTATCGAGCAGCCGCTTGAGCGTGCCGCCGAGGATCGGCTCGAGATCCCCCGGTTGCAGGAAACGACAGTGGAGGCGCACGATTTCGAGCGCCTGCTTGTACGTCATGGCGCGGCTGAGCGCCGGAAAGTCCGACCCCCAGCACAGCCGGCCGGCGCCGAAGGCGGCATGGAGCCCCTCGGCGATCCACATGGCGCTCGGGTGCGGATAGTCCCAGCCGTTCTCGAGCCCCACTGCGTAGTGAAAGCCGGAAAGCTTGATGTGGACGTTGGGGTGCTTGCTGAGTGCCGCAATCGCTTCGAGATCGGAGCGCGGCGCCGTGGAACGGATGCCGCCCATATGATGCAGCAGCACCACGAGATCGGGATGCTCCGCGCAGATCGCGCCAAGGTCCGCCGCCCAGGCCGGCCCCATGGCGATCGAGGCGATGAGCTTCCGCTCGGCGGCGAACCTGAAGAACGCCCGGCCCTCGTCGGAACCGAACCAGCCGTCATTGTCGCCCACATAATGGGTAAAGCCCGCTATCGGCAGCGTCTCCGCCGCCACCCGCAACCGCGCCACGGCACCCGGCGTGTGATACTCCGGCGACCACACGCAATCGACATCGGCGAACTGGTGCAGGCGCTTGGGGTAGCGGCGCACGGCCGCCGCCCCATAGGCGTTGTTGTCGGGGTTCTTCTCGATCCGCGCCGAGACGATCACTGCCTCGGCGACGCCGTTCTGATCCATCTCGTGGATCAGGTGCTCGACCGAGCCCTTGGTGGCCTCGTCGGGCACCTCCGGCTCATACGGCCAGCGCGCCCAGGCGTGAGTGTGGCTGTCGACGATCACGGGCGCCTACCGGAATGCCACCGAGCCATCGGTCTTCAGCGAGGTCGGCGGCACCTTGTTGATGACAGGGATGGTCTTCAGCCCTTCGTGGTCGAGTTCGACGCCGAGGCCGGGAGTCTCGTTGGGCAGCCAATGGCCGTTGATCACAGGGACGATCGCCTTCACCGCCTTGGTCCAGGGCGCCCGATCCTGCAGCATGTGCTCGGTCACTTCCCAGTTCGGCACGGCAAAGCCGAGCTGCACCTGCGCCGCGGTCGCCACCGGGCCCGAGGGCACGGCATGCGGGATGATGCCCTGGTGATGCGCCTCGGCCAGCGCGCAGATCTTGCGTGTGCCGGTAATGCCGCCGGCAATGCCGACATCGGGGCGGATGTGGTGCACGCCGCCATGCTCGACATACTCGCGGAATTCCCAGATCGAGGTGTTGCGCTCGCCCGCCGCCATCGGCACGCGCGACTTCTGCGACACCTCGCCGAAACTCAACACACTGTCGGGCGGAATCGGATCTTCGACGAACAGCGGCCGGAACTGCTCGAACTCGCGGATCGCCGCAATGGATTCGCCCAGCGCCATGTTGCGATGCAGCTCAATGCCGATCTCGACATCCCAGCCCACCACTTCGCGGATCAGCGCCATGCGCTCGACCATGTCCTTCACCTTGGCGCCGAACGCCATCAGGTGGTGCTCGGGCTGGTAGACCATCACCTTGAGCGCGGTATAGCCATCCTCGGCGGCGGCCTTGCAGCTCGCCGCCACTTCTTCGGCGGTGCCATAGGGGATCACCAGCATGGCGCGCACCTTGTCGCGCACCCGGCCGCCCAACAGGTCCCAGACCGGCGCCTGGTAGTGCTTGCCCTTCAAATCCCACAGCGCCTGGTCGATCGCCGAGATGGCGCCGCCAATGGCCATGCCGCGCATCGAATAGGCCCGGTAGAGGCTGAGATTGTGGTACTCGATGCGCAACGGATCTTCGCCGACCAGCCGCTCGCCAAAGCCCTTGGCCACCGATGCCGTCGCCTCGGGAAAACCGAAGAAGGTGGATTCGCCCACGCCCTTCAGCCCGCTATCCGTCGTCACTTCGACGAACATCCAGTTATGCGCGACGTAGGTATCGATTCGCTCGATCTTCACTTTGCTTCCTCAGGGTAGACGAATAGCGGTGTCCGGCGGGTCGCCGGCGGGCTGATGAGCTCGAGCACGAGGCCGTTGAGCTTCTCGGAGGTGAAATAGACGAAGGCGCCGCTGCCATCGCCGCCAAAGCCCCGGGCGGACTGCAGCCGGGTAAAGCCGGCGGCTTCGAGCTCGGCCACGGCTTCGGCATGGTTTTCCATCACATGGATGCCGATGTGGTTGAGCCCTTCGCCGGAGCTCGCCAGCTGATCGGCAAAGAACGATGGGCCGCTGGTGGGCTCGACCAGCTCGAACTGCACGCCATCCTTCCAGGCGAGGGCGTGCTTCAGCCCGAACTGGGCCGGAGCCCCCTTGTAGGTCATGTCCTTCAAGATCTCGGGCGTATACTCCCACGCCGTCCAGGGTCCGATGCGCAACAGATCCCACCATTGCCTGGTCGCGGCTTCGAGGTCGCGCACCACGAAGGCGATCTGCTTGGGGCCGAGCTTCTGGACGATCAGCGGGATGGCGGCGAAAGCTGCATCGGTCATGGCGTCCTCCCTCAGGCCGCGTTCGACTTGGGCAACAGCCCGAGATCGGCGTCAATCTCATCCTGGTAGGTCGAAACAGCGCTGGTCAGCACCTCGTCCATGCTCACCGCCCGGCCGGCAATCCCGCTCTCATAGGCCGCAAGCACCGAGGCGACGGCGGTGAGGCCACCCTCGCCATCCACTTCCGGCGGCCGGCCCTCCATGATGGCGGCGGCGAAATCGTGGATCTCGATGGCGAGAAGGCCCGAGTCCGTCTCGGCCCAGTCGAGCTCGTAGGACACCCCGCCATAGAGCTTGTGGGTCAGCTCATCGAGCGCAAAACCGACCTTGTCGGCCAGCGCCTGTCCCGTGAGATCGCCTTCCGCCGTATGGAGGATCGGCGCCTTGCCGCTGCGGTCGTTGAAGATCTCGAGCGAGCCGCGCTGCCCGTGCACCGTGCGCTGGTTGTAGCCCTTGCCCGGCCCCGAGGCGACGAAGGCCATCTGCACCATCAGGCCCGACTGCATGGTGAAGGTCGCGGCGAACGAGTCCTCGCCGGTGGCGGTGATCTGCTCCGGAATTTCGAGGAAGCGCTTCAGGTAGGCTTCGGTCTGCATCTCCGGCTTTTCCTGCCGGCGGCGGATCGGCTCGGCAATGAAGCCCCTGCCGAACGCGGTCTGGAACGGCCCGAAATAGTACTGCACGATGTCGGTGAGATGCGCGCCCATGTCGAGCCCGATGGCGCCCTTGTCCTTGAAGTGCCGCCACGGCGTGATGATGATCCGGTCGTTGCCGCCGATCATCGTCTGCACCATCAGGTGGATTGGCCCCAGGACGCCGGAATCGATCACCGCCTTGGCCAGCCGATTGGTCGGATCGCGCCGATAGTTCTCGGCCGTCGCCAGCACCGCGCCGCCCGCCTTCGCCGCATCGATCAGCGCCTGGCAGGAGCGTACGGTCAGCGCCAGCGGCTTCTCGCAGAGCACATGTTTGCCGGCGAGCAAAGCCGGCAGTACCACCGAGAGGTGGCTGAACGCCTCGGTCACCACGTCGAACGCCGCGATCTCCGGATCGGCCACCGCGTCTTCGATGGCGAGGTGGATCTTCGGCCGGTAGCCGAGCAGTTTCTCGGCCTCGCCGGCCACCCGCTCGGCATTATCCTGCCGCACGTCGCACACCGCGACGAGCCGGACATTGCTGAGGCCCGAGCGCTGCAGCCGGGCGAAGCCCTGCACATGCCGGCTCCCCATGCCGCCGCATCCGACGAGGCAGACTGGTACTGTAGTCACGTCTTAGCTCCCGCTAAAGTTCGGCCTATTCCTTCAACGAGCCGCCGAGGCCGTTGATGAAATAGCGTTGGCAGAGAATAAAGAAGATGATGATCGGCAGCGTCGAGAGCAGTACCGCCATCATGGCGATGTTGGGCGGCGTCTGCGAGAAGGATTGGCCGAGGCCGGCCAGCGCCAGCGGCAGCACGCGCATGTCTTTCTCCGTCGTCGAGATCAACGGCCAGGCATACATGTTCCAGGCGGTCAGCACCGTCACCGCAGTATAGGCGGCGATCGGCGGGCCGGAGAGCGGCAGCACGATCCTGACGAAGATCTGCCCCCAGTTGGCGCCGTCGATCTTGGCCGCGTCGAGAATCTCGTTGGGCATCGAGACGTAGAACTGCCGGAAGATGAACACCCCGAAACTGGTCTGCGCGATGATGGGGATGCAGAGCCCCATGAAGGTGTCGATCCAGTTGAGGTTGCGCACCAGGATGAAGGTCGGGATCGTCGCCACCTGCCCCGGCACGAACAGCGTCATGATGAACAGGCCCAGCAGCGCGCCTCGGCCGAAGAACTGCATCTTGGCGAGCGCGAAGCCGGTCATCACCACCAGCGTCAGCTGGGTAATGGTGATGACAGCGGTGAAGATCACCGAGTTCATGATGGCGGTCGAGTCGAGGAAGGCGAGCGCCGCGAAGACGTTCTCGAAGTGCCACTCGGTCGGCCACCAGGTCGGTGGGTAGGCCACCACCTCGCGGCTCGATTTGAACGAGTTGATGATCATCCAGTAGAACGGCGCCGCCATCAGCAGGCCGAAGAAGATCACCGTCGAGATGTGGAAGCGGCGGCGCCAGTGGTGTCCTGCACTCATACCGGATCTCCATTGGTCGGGCGCCGGCGCGGCGGGTTGAAGATCAGCGCGAGAACGGTGACGATGACGAACAGCACAGTCGAGAGCGCCGAGGCATAGCCGAGCCGCAGCTGGGCGAACGCCAGGTCGTAGATGTAGACCGCGAGGATATCGGTCGAGTTGAGCGGCCCGCCCTTGGTCATGACGAAGGCAATGTCGAAGCTGTCGAAGATGATGCCGCGCAGCGTCAGCACCAGGATCAGGAGCGTCACCGGCATGACGTTGGGCCAGATGATGTGGCGGAGCTTGGCCCACGGGCCGGCCCCGTCGATCTCGGCAGCTTCCAGCAGTTGCGGGTTAATCTGCTGCAGCGCCGCGAGGTAAAGGATGATGCCGAGCGGCAGCCGCAGCCAGACGATCACCAGCGACAAAGCGGGCATTGCCCAGGTGGTGTCCTGCAGCCAGTTGGGCCCGGAAACCCCGAAGAAGCTGAGCAATTGCGCGATCGGGCCGACGCGCGGATCGTACATGAACCGCCACAGCACCGCCGACGCGACCAGCGAAATGACGATCGGCAGCAGGTACATCGTGCGGAACACGCTGTAGCCGGGGAAATTGGTGTTGATCAGCACCGCGAGGATGAACGACAGGAACACGGTCGGCACGACGCCGAGGATCAGCAGATAGGTTGTCTTCCACACCGAGTTGACGGCGCGGGCGTCGTTCAGCAGCGCAACGTAGTTGTCGAGGCCGACAAAGCGCGGCTCGTAGATCAGGTTCCAGTCGAACAGGCTGAGCGCCAGGCCCCAGACGATAGGGATGACCATGAACACGGTGAACAGGAACACGTTGGGCCCGACGAACAAGGCGGCCCAGAACGGGGAGTCGGTGCGGCTCGATCTGCGGCGCGGCTGAGGCCGCGCCATCGCGGACATGCCGGCCTCATCGGCGGTGTCGGTCTTGCTCAAAGCGTGCATCCCGTGGTGGAAAAGAGAACCGGCTGCGGGAGGGAGCAGCCGGTTCAGGAGAGGCCGCCGCTGAAGGAGCGCGACGGCACACCTTGTTTCTGATCAGCCGCCGGCCGCCATGACGCGGGCCATGGCTTCGTTGATCACCGCCTCGGCAGCCTTCAGCGCGTCGGCCACCGGGACGTTGTTGAGGACGACCGACTCTTCGGCTTTCGCCAGCTCGGTATCGACCACCACCTGCACGTCGGCCGGGATCGAAGTCGGGTTCATGGCGCCATACTGGATCGACTCGGCGAAGACCCGGTTGTCGTAGGGCGGGCCCGGCAGTTCGGTCCAGATCGGGCTGTTGTAGAGCGCCTCGACCGGCGGCACCGTGCCGTAGCCCGCGGCAAGGATCTTCATGCCGCCGTCTTCGGAATAGAACCAGTTGAGGTAGTCGTAGGCGAGCTCCTGGTTGTTCGCCATGCCCTGCGGGGTGATGCACTGGGCGATCGAACCCATGCCGGTCTTGCGCACGCCGTTGATCTTAGGCTCGAGCGCCACGTCCCAATCGTCGGTGGTGACGGAGCGGATCAGCGGGGTCAGGGCACGCACCGACTGCAGCATCGACACGGTCCCGGCGCCGAACGCCTGGTAGCCGCCGCCGAGCTGGGTCTGCTGCGGCGTCGAGGCGAGGATGCCGGCCTTCACCTGGTCCCAGTACATGGTGAAGACCTTGATCGCCGCTTCGGTCTGCAGCTTGTACATGTTCTTGTCGTCGAGCAGCGTGTCGCCGAAGGCTTCGATGCCCGGCACGTAGGTCGCGTGCCACGGCACCGAGGCGGCGAGGCCGTAGCGGGTGGTGACGTTGCCGTTCTTCTGGGTCAGCTGGGTGGCGACTTCGATCTGCTTTTCGAAGGTCCAGTCGTCGTTCGGGTAGGGAATGCCGGCGTCGTCGAAGTGCTTCTTGTTGTAGTAGAGCACCACGGTATCGGCGCCGATCGGCAGGCCGAAAATGCCGTCTTTGTTCGGGCCCGAAGTGATCAGGTACTGGTCGAGGAAGGGCTTGGCCAGCGAGGTCATGGTGATCGGGCCACCCGAAGTCAGGAACGGCCGCATGTCGGCCGTGACCTGCGCGTTGGCGAACTGCGTCGCGAAGATATCGGCGAGGTAGGTGATGTCGGGCAGCTTGTTGGCAAGGCGGCGCGACAGCAGTGTCTGGCGCAGGCCGTTGCCGTCGCCCGGCAGGATCGAATAGTCGATCTTGACGCCCGGACGGGCGGCCTCATAGGCCGCGAACACCGGCTTGATGCCGGTTTCAGCCCAGTCGAGGATGCCGATCGACAGCGTGCCGCTGGTCGGCTGCGCCATGGCGAAATGGCTGCCGGCGGCAAGCGCAAACGGCGAGGCGGCGAGACCGGCAAGGACAGCACGCCGGCTGGGCGTGAACTGCGTTAGGGTGGTCTTGGACACGTTGCTTTCCTCCCAAGGAACACGAGCGCTTCATCGCTTCCCGGGCATCGGGAGGCGTGATGATCGGTCGGGGACAAGCGAGACTTCGTGGTCGGCGTCTTGCGCGCCGTCGTTCACTATGTTGAACGCCTATCCATAGGCTGAACGATGACACGGCTAGCGATCCCCGGTCAAGCGGGACGCTGGGACTCGCCGTTGCGCAAAAAGTCGTAGGGATTTGGGACCGACGGTCGGTCGGTTTGATGAGCCGCGACACTCGCAGTCGGCGTCCCTCTCCCCCTTGCGGGGGAGGGTGCCCCAACTGCCGCCTCAATGCCGCCGCCTGAGCCACTGATTGTCGGTGGCGGGCGCCAGGCGCTAGAAGGGTGCAAACTCCACCGGAGCCCACCCATGAGCACCACCCCGCCGGTCATCCAGCGCTTCATCGACGCCACCAATGCTGGCGATACCGCTGCCTTCCTCGAAGCCTTCACCCCCGATGCCTTCCTCAGCGACTGGGGCCGCGACTTCACCGGCCGCGAAGGCGTCGCCCAGTGGAACGAGACGGACAATATTGGCGTGCAGTCGAAATTCCGTCTGCTCGAGGTCGAGCCCAACGGGGTGGATGCGTACCGCGTGCGGCTGGCGGTCAGCGGCAACGGCTACAACGGCGAAGGCACCATGGCGTTTACTCTGGTGGGCGGGCGGATTTCGCGGTTGGTGATCAGTTAGGCTGAGCCCGCTGCCCCACCCCCTCCTTTGCCATTCGAGCGTAGCTCTCATGGCCTTCTCCCCTCAAATCGCTCCACTGGAGCGATTTGCCCTGCGGGACGGCTCGAAGTCCCCCATCAAGGGGGAGGTGTCGGGCCGGTGGATGTGGCTCGACCGCGCCTCAAACGCAGTACGGCACCTCCCCCCTTGTGGGGGAGGTTGGGAGGGGGGTCGCCACGCACACCGCCCCCTACCTCACAATCTCATGCAACCGCTTCAGGACATGCCGTGACCTGAGATCCTCCGGATCGCCGCGCATCTGGTTCATGGTGTAGCTGAACCCCACCTGCTCGGTCGGCCAGCCCCCATGGATCGAGCCACCCGCCCCGGAATGCCCGAAGGCGTCAGGCGCCGGGCCGAACCGGCCCTGTGGCGTCTGCAGCGCCCAGCCGACGCCGAAGGCCATGGCTTCGGCGATATAGGGGTCCATGAAGCGGCTCTGCTCGGCCCGCCCCAGGGCAACCGTCTCGGGCTTCAGGATCTCGACCCCGTCGATGCTGCCGCCCTGCGCCATGCAGCCGTAATAGCGCGCCATGGCCCGTGCCGTGGCGATGCCGCCGGCCCCGCCGATCTCGGCCGCGTGATAGGCCCTGGTGTTCCAGGCGAGGTCCTCGGGGAACAGCGGCGGGTTGCCCCAGATCGAATGAAACACCGGATCGGCCCGCTGCTCGTGCCCGAACGCCTCGTCATAGGGCAGCATGCCTGGCCCGAGCTCGATCCGCCCGACTCTGGGCTCCAGCGCCTCGGGCAGCCCGATATAGGCCTCGAGCCCCAGCGGCCCCGCAATCTCCTCGGCGAAAAACCGGCCCAGCGTCCGCCCGTCGACCCGGCGCACCAGTGCCCCCACCAGCCAGCCGATGGTCACCGCATGGTAGCAGTGGAAGGCATTGGGATCGGCGGCCAGCGGTTGCGCCGCCAGGAGCTCCTCCATCCGCTCGTAATCGGTGTAATCGGCGGCGCTCAGCGGCGTCGCGATCCCCGGTAAGCCGGCGGCATGCGAGGTGACGTGCCGCACCAGCACCCGGGCCTTGCCGTTCCGGGCAAACTCCGGCCAGTACTTCGCCACCGGCGCGTTGAGGTCGAGCTGCCCGCGCTCCACCAGTTTCAGCACGCAACCGGCGAGCAGCCCCTTGGTGCCCGAATAGATCACCTGCAGCGTATCGGCCTGCCACGGCCGCCCTGGCGCCGCCGTGCCGCCCCAGAGGTCGACGACGAGCGTCCCCTTGTGCACCGCCGCAAACGCCGCCCCGACATCGCCGCGCACCGTGAAGTTGCGCGCAAACTCCTCGGCCACCGCTTCGAAGCCCGGCGCGACGTGTCCCATGACCGGCGCCGATTGCGATTGATAGTTCATTGGCTCTCCCCCGCCTAAACCCGCTCTTCCGGTGGCTCCCCACCCTGGTTCCCTCCCCACAAGGGGGAGGGAGACCCCCACCGGCATCTCCGTTCCATCGTCTCCCTCCCCCCGGGGCGACGTCTTGTCGTCCCCTTGTGGGGAGGGCAGCAAAGCTTGTGAGCGAAGCGAACTAGCGTCGCTGGGTGGGGGTGGCCCCACGCTCGGCCGTAGTCATGATCAATCCCCATGCCCCACGGCATCGAACTCCTCGCCGCCGGCCATCAGGTTGAGCACCTCTTCCCGGGTCTTCTCGCCACGCTTGAACTGGCTGGCAACCCGGCCCTGGATCAACACGGTGAAGCGGTCGCCGACGCTGAGGGCGTGGGTGGCATTGTGCGTGATGAACACCAGCGCAATGCCCTGCTCCCGCGCCTGCTTGATCAGGTCGATGACGATCTTGCTTTCCTTCACCCCCAAGGCCGCCGTGGGCTCGTCGAGGATCAGGAGCTTCGCGCCGAAGTAGAGCGCCCGCGCGATGGCCAGCGCCTGCCGCTCGCCGCCCGACATGGTGCCGACCAGTTGCTCGGCATCGGCGATCCGGCGGATCCCCATCTGCCGGATCTGCTCGAGCGCGATGCGGTTGGCCGTTTGATGGTCGAGCCGCCGGAACGGCCCCCACCCTTTGGTCGGTTCGTTCCCGAGAAAGAAGTTCCGCGCCACCGAGATCAAGGGGATCGAGCCCACATCCTGGTGCACGGTGCCGATGCCATGCGCCTGTGCATCGCGTGGCGAGCGGAACGTCACCGGCTTGCCGTCGAAGGTCAGGGTGCCGATGGTCGGCGGCGTCACCCCCGACATGATCTTGATCAGCGTCGACTTGCCGGCGCCATTGTCGCCGAGCAGGCAATGCACCTCGCCCGGATGGGCCTCGAGGCTGACGTCGTTGAGAGCGATATTGTTGCCGAAGGTGCGGGTGACGCCTTCGAGCGTCATGAGCGCGGTCATCAGAGTTTCTTCTTTCCCCGGTTCAGCGCCAGCTCGCGGATCAGGTTGTTGGTGAGCACGGCAATCACCAGCAGCCCGCCGATGAAGGTGGCGAGCCAGTCGGTGGGCCAGCCGGTGTAGAACAGCCCGAGGCTGACGATGCCGTAGATGAAGGTGCCGAGCACAATGCCGATCACCGAACCGAAGCCGCCCTGCAGCAGCACCCCGCCGATGACCGCGGCGATGGCGGTCTGGAACACATAGCCCTGCCCCGAGGCGGCGTTGCCCTGGTTGTACATCACCGCCGACATGATGCCGACGAAGGCCGCCGATACGGCCGTCCAGATGAAGAGGATCAGCTTGACCCGCGCCACCGGCACGCCGGCGCGACGTGCCGCATCGGGGTTGCCGCCGGTGGCAAAGATCCAGTTGCCGAAGCGGGTCTGCTTCAGCACCCAGGCGGCGAGGATGGCGGCGAGGAGATACCAGAGCACGGAGATGTTGAAGAACATCCATTTCGAGCCCAGCACCGCCTCGGCCCAGGCGGCATCTTTCAGCGAGACATTGGAGGAACCAGAGATCAGCCGGCTCAGCCCCAGCGCCGTGCCGGCGAGGATGAAGTTGGAGGCGAGCGTCACGATGAAGCTCGGGAGCTTCGTGGCATTGACCAGCAGCGCGTTGAAGCAGCCGACCCCGACCCCGAGGCTCAGCGCCATGACGATGGTGAGTTCGATCGGCAACCCATAGAACCCGGTACCCAGCGCCACGATGATCGAGGCAGCTCCCACCACCGAGCCGGTCGAAAGGTCGAACTCGCCCGCGATCATCAACAGCCCCACCGGCAATGCGATGATCCCCAGCTCCGCCGCGGTATTGAGCCACCCGGCGGTGCCGGGGATCGAGAAAAACCCCGAGGCGCCGCCGACGATGACGAAGAAGATGTAGATCACGAGAGCCGCAATCAGCGGCCCGATCCACACGATCCTGAGCAGGCGCTCCAGGATGCCGAAGCGGGTCGGAGGAGTGGTCGGATCGGCGATGGTGGTTTCCATGGATGTGGTCATTTCATCAGGTCCGTCGGAGTTCGAAGGCTAGCCCGGATCGTGGAGATGAGGCGAGAGCGCGGGTCATGTCTCGGTGTTGTGGGCGCGCCTAGTGCACCGTTGCTCTCCCACACTCGGTGTCATCCCAGCGAAAGCTGGGACCCAACTCGCAGCCCGTGCCGGACGGAGAGTTGGTCCCCGCCTCCCTCCCCCTTGAGGGGAGGGATTGAGGGTGGGGGTGGTCCGGTGATCACAGATGGACCCCCACCCCCAGCCCCTCCCCTCAAGGGGGAGGGGAGCAGAAGATCAGTTCGCGCCGCGCGAACCCGGAATGCTCTTGTTCACCGCCAGCACGGCGGCGGCGTTTTCCTGCGTCACCATGTAGGGGCCGACGCTGATCACCCCCGACGGGGCCATCTTGTACTTGTTGTACATCAAGGGGATCATCACGCCGTAATAGCCCTGCAGGAACGGCTGCTGGTCGGAGGCAAAGCTCATCTCGCCGGCGGCAACCGCCTCTAGCACGGCATTGCCGAGGTCCATGGTGCCGAGGTCCACGGCCCGGCCGGTGGCGCGCACCTGCTTGACCGATTCCAGCGCATCGACACCCACGGCGACGCCGAGCGTCACGATGCCGTCGATCGTCTGGTCCTGCATCAGCATGGCGCTGACCGCGGCCTGCACTTTCTGGCTGTTGCCGATATCCTCCGACGCAAGGATCACCATCTTGGCCTTGCCGCCGGCTTCGGTGACGGCGTCGATATAGCCCTGGCAGCGCTGCTCCAGCACCGGGTTGGCGGCGATCTGGTTGATGCAGAGGCCGTTCTTGACGCCCTTGCCCACCGCCACTTTGCCGCCCTGGTAGCCCATCTGGTAGCTGTCTTCGCCGATAAAGCCGATGGCGCCCAGCTCCTGGTACTTGAAGCCGCCCGAGTTGATGATGATGACCGGGATGCCCTCGGCCGCCGCCTGCTTGATCAAGGGCTCAGTCGGCTCGGGAAAGAAGTTGCCCACTGCGATGGCGGCCGGCTTCCGGGCGATCGCCGCTTCGAACATCTTGGTATAGACCGGCACGATGTCGTTGAAATCGGCCGGCGCCGTCCACTGCGTCTTGACGCCGTAATCCTTGGTGGCCTGGTCGAAACCCTGCTGCACCGCGCCCCAGAACGGATCCGAGCTCGGCCCGCCCAGCATGATGATCACGTCTTCCTGCGCCTGCGCAGCAAGCGGCGTCGCGGCAGCCATGACGGCGGCGAGCGCCAGCGCGCCCAGTTTGCTGAACTTCATTATGTCCTCCCCAATGGCAACGGCCCGCATCCTCCCGACGCGCACCTGCCGCGAGGCGCTCACTGCGCCTTCCGCTCCACGACTATTAAATAATATGTATGATGTAAAGCACTCAACGCAGGTTTCGCATCGAGAGGATGGCGCGCACCTCCACCGCCAGGGCTTTGCCGAGCACTTCGTGCGCTGCTTCATCCATGTGGATGCCGTCGATGCCGGCCCGCACCACCTTGTTGGCGTCGAAATGAAAGCACCCGGTGCGGTGCGCCACCTGCTCGAGATAATGCGCGTGGTCGCGGCAGCGCTGGTGGCCGACGCCCCACATCGCCGGCTCGGCATCTTCGGTGATGGCGGGCGGCGTCACCACCAGCACCTCGGGCGGGTGCTCCACCATGGCGAAGTGCCCCTTGATCATCTGGATCAGCGTCAGCGTGCCGCGCGCCGAGTTATAGGCAGTGATCGACAGCTGGTCCTTAAAGTCGTTGGTGCCCAGCATGACGATCAGCACGTCCATCGGCGCATGCGATTCGAGGATCGGGATCAGGGTGCGCGAGCCGTTCTTGTGCACACCCTCGATCGGATCGTCGAACACCGTGGTGCGGCCGCTGAGCCCCTCCTCGACGATCCAGCTGTCCGGCCCGAGTTCGCGCCCCAGCACGTTGGCCCAGCGCCTCGCCGGCACGATCCGGTCCGGCGTCTGCGCGATATTGGCGAAGGGCGGGCAGCCCCAGGTATTGGAGTCGCCGAAGCAGACGATGGTAGGCATGTGAAGCAGTTCCCTCGAGTCGCGACGCACCGGCATTGCCTTGGCGACGCAGCCTGAGGTATAAATCCTACCTAATGAGAATGACAACCGGGTGGTTTCGCCTTCCTGTGGCGAGCCGACCCGGCATAATGCTGTTGGAAAGACCGCACGCGTGACCGTCTATCGCCGCCCGGACCCGATCCCCCTGCGCCACTCGGCCGTCGCTTCGCCCGGCGGGCTGAACACCGTCAAGCACGAGCCGGACGATCTCAACCGGCTGGTGGCCCGCGAGATCTTTCAGGCCATCGCGTCGGGCCACTTTCCTGAAGGCAGCATCCTCCCCAATGAGCACCAGCTGAGCGCCGATCTCGGCGTCAGCCGCACGGCGCTCCGCGAAGCGATCAAGGGGCTCGCCTCCAAGGGCCTCGTCGAAACCCGCCGCAAACGCGGCACCCTGGTGCTCGAGCGCAGCCGCTGGGACATGCTGAACCCCGAGGTGATCGCCTGGTCGCGCAAGCTCGGTTCGGCGCGCGTCAGCGAGGAGCTCTGGGTGGCGATCGCAAACACCCAGCCCGCCATGGCCGCCGAAGCCGCCGGCCGCCGCCATGCCGGCCGGGTCGCCGAAGCGGTGCGCAACCTCGCCGGCGCCGGCACGCCGGAGGCCAGGCGCACCGGCTTTGCCGCGCTGCTGCTCGAAATCGCCAATGCCAGCGGCAACCGCTTCCTCACCTCGTTCACCGCCGCCTGCGTCGGCAGCCTCCTCACCGACGATGCCGCCTTCCTCGATCGCCTCGTCACGACGGTCGACCTCGCGGCGCTCGGCCGCCTCGCCCCCCTGCTCACAGCGGGCAATGGCGAAGCCGCCGCCGAACTGCTGCGCCGGGCGCTGGTCCGCGAGACGATCTCGGCTTAGAGCCACAGGTTATGGGATTGCGTTGTACCGCCGTTTCGGCTGAGCTCGGCCCTTGCCCACCCACCGGCTGTCATCCCAGCGAAAGCTGGGACCTAACTATCGGCTGGCGCGAGCGGTGAGATGGGTCCCTGCTTTCGCAGGGATGACATCGCGGTTGGTTCGGTGATCCGTGAAAAAGCTCCTAGCCTTCCCGCCTGATCGTCCTCTCCGCATGGGCAGTGGGCTAGGTGAGGGGCAGTACGCTTCAGTCTCAGCGTGAAATCCTCTAGTCTCAGCGAAACGCTTTGGAGGAGAGCGCATGCTGGCCAAGGCCGAGCAGGTTGACGATCTGGCGCCCGCAGCCTTGGCAGGGCTGGATCGCGAACTCGCGCCATTCGTCTTTCTGGCGCGCGCCCAGGCGCTCGGCATTCCCGGCGCCCTCGTCACGCTTTCGGCCATCGATGGCGGCGCTCCCAAGGCGCTCGGCACCCACATGGCAGTGCTGGCCGATGGTCGGCACCTCGGCCATGTCTCGGGCGGCTGCGTCGAGCCGGCCATAGCCGCCGAGTTCGCGCCGCTAATTGCAACCGGAGAGGACCAGACCTTCCGCTTCGGTCGCGGCTCGCGCTTCATCGATATCCGCTTTCCCTGTGGCGGCGGCGTCGACCTGATGCTGCACGTCGAACCGAGCGCCGAACTGCTGGCTGAAGCCATCGCCCGCTTCGAGCGGCGCGAGGCCTTCGCCATCGCCTTCGACCCCGCGCACTCGACCGCCGCGATCAGCGACAGCCCGGCCCCCACCGGCTGGCATGACGGGGTATTCGTCCGCCGCTACCAGCCGCGCACCCGCTTGCTGCTGGTCGGTCGCGGCCCGGAATTCGAGGTGATGGCCCGGGTCAGCGCTGCCGCCGAATTCGACTTGCGGCTCGCCACCCCCGACGAAAGCTCGGCCCTCGCGCTCGCAGCGCTCAATGTGCCGATCGAAATCCTCACCACGCCGACGCAAGCCTTCGAGCTGCCGATCGACCCGTGGACGGCGACGGTGCTGCTGTTCCACGAGCATGAATGGGAGAACGCCATCCTCGCCCGCGCCGCCGTAGCCGACGGCTTCTATGTCGGGGCGCTCGGCAGCGTCAAAACCCACGGCCTGCGCCGCGCCCGCCTTGCCGCCATGGGCCTGCCGCCTGCTGCCATCGACCGCGTCCACGGCCCGATCGGGCTGATCGACCGGGCCCGCGACCCCGGCATGCTGGCGCTCTCGGTCCTCGCCCAGATCTCAGCCACCCGCGCCCAGCTCGACCGTGCCTGAGCCCATCGCCGCGGTCGTCCTCGCCGCTGGCCTGTCGACCCGCTTCGGCGGCGACAAGCTGCTCTATCCCTACGCCGGCAAGCCGCTGGCCGCCCACATCGCCGATACGCTGGCGGGCATGCCCCTTACCTGGCGCATCGCCATCGTCCCGCCCCCACCGTCGCCACGCGGAGTACTGTTTCGCGAACGCGGCTTCGAACTGGTCGCCAACCCCGACCCGCAACAGGGCATGGGCGCCTCCCTGGCGCTCGGTGCACAACGCGCCACCGAACTCGGCGCCGCCGCGTTGCTGGTGTGCCTCGCCGACATGCCCAACATCACCGCCGCGCATCTGACGGCGCTGCTCGCCGCCGCTGGTGACAGCGACGCCGTCGCCACCGGCTTCGACAATTCGCGCGGACCGCCCGTGGTCTTTGCCCGCCGCCTGTTTCCCGACCTTGCAGCGCTCTCCGGCGACCACGGCGCCAAGCACCTGCTCGCCGGTGCGACGCTCGTTGCGGCGCCCCCCGGCCTGTCGCGCGATTTCGACACCCCGACGGATTTCAACCAGCCATGATCGACTTCGACGCCGCTGTCGCCCTTATCGCCGACCGCCCGCAGACCCAGCTCATCGGCATCGACGGCCTCCCGGTCTCGGGCAAATCCACCCTCGCCGTCCGGCTTGAAACCGAGCTCGGCGCGCAAATCCTCTACCTCGACGATTTCGTCCGCCCGGAAGCCGAATGGCGCGGCCGCATCAGCGCGGCCTTCCCGTTCGAGTACATCCGCTACGCCGAATTCCTCGCCGCGGTGCAGGCGCTCGCCCGCGGCGAAACCATCCGCATCCGGCTCTACGACTGGAGCACCGGCCGCGTCGGCGACGCGCATCGCGAAATGCGGCCCGAGGGCCTGGTGGTGGTCGAGGGCGTCTCGGCGCTCCACCCGAACCTCGCCCCGCTCTACGACCTGCGGCTGTGGGTCGAGAGCGACGCGACAACCACGCTGGCGGCGTCGCTGGCTCGTGGAGTCGGCGACTGGGAACACGAGTGGCGGGAGCTGTTTATGCCGAGCGTGGCGATTTATCTCAAGACGGAGCCGCGGACGCGGGCGGATTACGTTGTTGCGGGGCGGGGTGCGTAGCGGACAGGTCTGTGTGCTTGGCTGCCCCTCACCCCGGCCCTCTCCCCAGAGGGGCGAGGGGGCGTTGTGGCACCGGCGGTGCAAAGTGCGTCCCCTCGCCCCTCTGGGGAGAGGGTCAGGGTGAGGGGCGCCAAGCGTGCCAGACTTTGCCGCGTCCTACCGCCCCGACAACCCCGGCAACAGCTTCGCCAGCGTGATCGGGAAGTCCCGCACCCGCACCCCCGTGGCGTTGTACACCGCGTTGGCCACCGACCCGCCGGTGCCGCCGGCTCCCAGTTCGCCGATCCCTTTCACCCCCAGGTGGTTGGCCTTGTCGTCGAAATCCTCGAGCATGATGGCGTCGATCGCGGGGATATCGGCGTGGGTCGGGATCAGGTATTCGGCGAAATCGCCGTTGACCCAGTGGCCGTGGCGCGGGTCGAGCACCCCGGCTTCCTGGAGCGCAGCGCTTACCCCCCAGATCATGCCGCCGATCAGCTGCGAGCGCGCCGTCTTGGCGTTGAGGATGCGGCCGGCCGCGAACACTCCGAGCATCCGCCTGAGCCGCACTTCGCCGGTATCGATATCCACCCCGACCTCGGCGAACGACGCGCCATAGGTATATTGCGCGTGCGTGCGGTAGTTCGGGTCGTCCTTGTTATCGAGCGTCTTGCCGGTCTCTTCGATGCCATCCGGGAAATGCCGCCGCACTTCGGCGAAGATGTCGTTGTAACCCGTCCCTGCAACGAGGGCGATCCGCGCCCGCAACGCCGCAGCGGCCCGGTCGGCGGCGACCGTGGTGTTGGCCGCCCCCCACGAGCCGCCGGCGCCATTGCCCTTCGGGTGCTTGGTGTGCGCCAGCTCCACCTTGATCTGCGACATCGGCACGCCCAGCGCTTCCGCCACCACCTGCGCCACGATGGTGTAGGTGCCGGTGCCAATATCGGTCATATCGGATCGAACGATCACCCAGCCGTCGGGCTCGATCCGCACCATCACCTCGGCAGAGGTCTGGTAGTGCCCGCGCATCGACGAGGCGACGCCGTAGCCGATCAGCCAGCGCCCTTCGCGGCGGCTCGCCGGTGTCGTCGGCCGATCGCGCCAGCCGAACTGCTCGGCCCCTTCGCGGAGACAATCGGCCAGCCGTCGCCCGCTCAGCGGCAGCCGCTTGTCGGGGTCGACATGGGTGTCGTTGCGGAGCCGCAGCTCGACCGGATCGATGCCGAGTTTTTCGGCCAGCTCGTCCATCGCCGATTCCAGCACCATCAGCCCCGGCAGTTCGCCCGGGCCGCGCACCGGCTCACCCGGCTGCACATCGAGCGCCTGGTGCGCCTGCCGGGTCAGCCGGTTGGGCGAGGCGTAGAGGGCTTTGCCCACCGACGAGACGCCCTCATCCCAGGCATCGTCGGTGCGCACCTGGATCAGCGCATCATGGCCGAGCGCCGTGAGCCGCCCGTCCGGTGTCGCCGCGAGCCGCACCCGGCTGATCGAGGCCGGCCGGTGCCCGACCAGGGTGAAGATCTGCCGCCGGGTCAGCATCAGCTTCACCGGCTGGCCCAGCGCCATCGTCGCGAGCGAGGCCAGCACCGCCTCGCAATGCAGCACGATCTTCGAGCCGAAGCCGCCGCCGACAAAGGCGCTGTCGATGCTGATCAGGCTCGGATCGATCCGCAGCGTCTTGCCGAGCCCGGTGGTCAGCTGGTTCACCATCTGCGCCGTGAGATAGAGATGGAGGTGCCCGTCGCGCCAGTCGGCGATACAGGCATGGAGCTCCATCGGCTGCGAGAAATGGTAGGGCGTGCTGTAGGTCTCTTCGACCGTTACCGGCCCCTCGCGCATCGCCTGGTCGATATCGCCGGCCTGCGACGGCCGCCGCCAGTTGAGGTCCGGCCCGAACCTGCCGAGCTCAAACGCTCCGGGTTCGACTTCGTATTCGACCGTGATCAGCCCGGCCGCCGCCCGCGCCTCCTCGAAGCTCTCGGCCACCACGAAGGCGATCGGCATGCCGTAATAGTTGATCCGGTCGCTGACCAATTCTGGCCGCGTCCGGTCCATCATGTCGCCTTCGATGCCCTCGGCCGGCCCCTGCTCAGGCGCATTCTCATGCGTCCATACCAGCCGGACTCCCGGCGCCGCCTCGGCCGCCGCGATGTCAATCCGCGCCACCCGCCCCTTGCCGATGCCGGCGCCGAGGATGTAGCCATGGAGCGTCGCCCCGGCCTCCTGCCGTTCGGCCGAATAGGCGGCCCGCCCGGTGACCTTGATCGGCCCGTCGGTGCGGCTGATCCCCTGTCCGATCATGGCCGGACCTCATTCGCCTGCGCCAGCGTCGCCTTGAGCGTTCGCCGCGCCAAAGCCAGCTTGTAGGCATTGTCTTCGGTGGGCGTCGCCCCAGCCAGCGCCAGGTCCGCCGCGACGTCAGCGTCGGCTCTGCCTTCCGCCGCCTCGACCCGCCAGGGTTTTGGCGCCAGCCCGCCAAAGGCCAGCCGCACGATCTCGCCCTCCCGCGCCACCAGCGCCACCGTGACATTGGCGAACGCATAAGAGGCCCGCTCCCGCACCTTGCGGTAAAGCTGCACCCCGCCAAGCGGCGCGGGCAGCGTCACCGCGGTGATCAGCTCGCCCGGCTCCAGCATCGTCTCGATATCGGGCCGGTCGCCCGGCAGCCGGTGGAACGCGCCGATCGGGATCGACCGCGTCCGTCCGCCCGCACCGACCGTCTCGACCGTAGCATCGAGCGCCCGAAGCGCCACGCACATATCCGAGGGGTGCGCGGCGATACAGGCATCGCTCACCCCGAGCACCGCAAGGTTGTGCGTCAAGCCACCAATGGCGGCGCAGCCCGAGCCGGGGCGCCGCTTATTGCAGGGCATGTCGGTATTGTAGAAATACGGGCAGCGGGTGCGCTGCATCAGGTTGCCCGCCGTGGTCGCCTTGTTGCGCAACTGCCCCGAGGCGCCCGACACCAGCGCCCGCGCCAGCACCGCATAATCGCGCCGCACCCGCCTATCCGCCGCAAGGTCGGCGTTGCGCACCAGCGCCCCGATGCGCAAACCGCCCGCCGCCGTCGGCTCGATCCTGTCGAGCCCCAGCCGGTTGACGTCGATCAGGTGCGCCGGCGCTTCGATGCCGAGCTTCATCAGGTCGAGGAGGTTCGTGCCGCCGGCAATGAACCGCGCCCCCGGCCGCGCCGCCGCGGCCTCCACCGCCTCGGCCGGGCTCGCCACCCGCTCATAGCTGAACGGCTTCATGCGCCCTCTCCGAGATAGTCGCGGATCGCCGCCATGATGTTGGGATAGGCGGCGCAGCGGCAGAGATTGCCGCTCATCCGTTCGCGGATCTCTGCGTCGCTCAACGGGATCGGCGCTTCGAGATCACCGGTAACATGGCTCGGCACGCCGGCGCGGATCTCCTCGATCACCGCGAGCGACGAAAGGATCTGCCCCGGCGTGCAATAGCCGCACTGGAAGCCGTCATGCTCGACGAAAGCCGCCTGCATCGGGTGCAGCGCCTCGGGCGTCCCCAGCCCTTCGATGGTCGAAATCTCGTCGCCCTCGTGCATCACCGCGAGGCTGAGGCAGCTGTTGATGCGCCGGCCGTTCACCAGCACGGTGCACGCGCCGCACTGCCCCTGGTCGCAGCCCTTCTTGGTGCCGGTGAGCAGCAAATGCTCGCGCAGCGCGTCGAGCAGCGTCACCCGTGGATCGAGCGATAGCACATGGGTTTCGCCGTTGACGCTCAGCGTCACCGGCAGCCGGGGCGTTGCGGACATGGATTTCCCCCTCAAGAAAAGCACCGGTGAGCCTAGAGCGGTTTTGGGAAAAAGCCAGTGCTCGTAAGGAGGGATCGCAGGACCGGTGTTCGTGGCCACGCCCTCCCAACCTCCCCCACAAGGGGGGAGGTGCCGTTCCGCGCTTGGGGCAGGACGGAGCCACATCCACCAGCCAACACCTCCCCCTTGATGGGGGAGGCTGGGAGGGGGTGGGGCAGCTATCACAGGACCAGATGTAGTTTCACAAACATCTATGTTGCAAAACTACAAACACCGTGTACTTTCGCCGCGCTTGCACGACCGGGAGGCGCCAATGACCAAGACCAAGATCACCAGAACTTCGCGCCCGTTGCCGATGTCGAACCTGGGCGGGCCGAGCACCCTGCCCCGCTTCCGCTGGCAGCAGCCGACCATCGACAAGAACACCCCGCCCAATCGCGGCCTCACCGACGAGGAAAACGCCCACGGCTTCAACTGGGGCAAGGATTCGATCCTGCCCTACCGGGTCTACGACGATTACGATCGCTCGCAGGAGCCGGGCGAGATGCCGCTGGTGACGCTGGAGAACGAGCGGCTGCGCGTCGCCGTGGCGCCGCAATATGGCGGGCGCCTGATGGAGCTGCGCGACCTGAAGCTCGGTCGCGACCTGGTGTTCACCAACCCGGTGTTCCAGCCGGCCAACCTCGCCGCGCTCAACGCCTGGTTCTCGGGCGGCATCGAGTGGAACGGCCTGATCCCCGGCCACACCCCCTTCACCACCGCCCAGGTGTTCGCCGGCATCATCGAGACCGACCGCGGGCCGGTGCTGCGCATCTACGAGTTTGACCGCATCGTCGAAGCCACCTGGCAGATCGACCTGTTCCTGCCCGATGACGACGACCGGCTCTATGTGCATGGCCGCATCGTCAACAACACCGATGCGGTGAAACTCGCCTATTGGTGGACCAATGTCGCGGCGCCGATGTCGAAGGGGATGCGCGTCCTCGCCCCCGCCGATTACTCGATCGAGCACGTGCTGCCCAATAACGAGCTGGCCCGTTTCCCCTTCCCCGATCCCGATCGTTTCGACGGCTCCTATCCGGACAAATGGCGTGACTCGACTTCGGTGTTCTTCCGGAAGCCCGATGCCGAACGGCTGTTCATTGCCGGGCTCGATGCCGATGGCGTCGGCCTCGCGCAGACCGCCACCTCGGCGCTCAAGGGCCGGAAATTCTTCTATTTCGGCACCGGCGCCGGCGGCCAGCAGTGGATGGATTACCTGGCCAAGCCCGGTGAGGGTGACTACATCGAAATCCAGAGCGGCATCGCGCCGACGCAGAACCAGCGCTTCGAATTGCAGCCCAACAGCGAAGTGCACTGGACTGAGGTCTATGGTGCGCTCAGCGTCGACCCCGCGGACGTGCATGCCGCCGATTACCAGCGCGCCGTCGGCGCCGCGGCCAAGGCGATCGACACCCGCTTCCCCGCTGCCGAGCTCGCCGATGTCGACGCCTTCCTCACCGCGGTGTCGCGCCAGCCGCTGACCCAGCGCCTGAGCGACGGTTCGCCCTGGGGCGCGCGCCAGGAAAAGCTCACCGGCAAGCCGCTCGCCCAGGGCCTCGATTTCGCCGTGCCGCACGCGACCGATTGCTGGGATGAGCTCGCGACCACCGGGCGCTTCTCCGAGGTCAGCCTCAAGCGGGTGCCAGCCGATTTCGCCGTTTCGCCCATCTGGGTGGCGGCGCTGGAGAAGAGCCGCGACAAGCAGGGCGAGACCTGGCTCCACGCCCTGCTGCTCGGCATCGCCACGCTCGACAATGGCGATCGCGATGCGGCGCGCGCCCTGTTCGAGCGTTCCGTTGCGCTGAAACCCACTTGGCTCGGCCGCCGGCAGCGCGCCCTGGTCACCAGCGACCCCGATGCCGCCGACCGCGATTATCTCGCCGCCTGGGCCAGCGGCGATGCCCCGCCGGCGCTCGCCGCCGAGATCGTCAGCCTGCTGGTCAAGCACGGCCGGCTCGAGCGGCTCCGTGCCTTTGCCTCGGGCCTCCCCGCCTCGGCGCTCACCGACGAGCGCGTGCATCTGGGTCGTGCCATGGTCGCCGCGTCGGAGGGCGATTTCGACCTGCTCGAACGGCTGCTCGACCGCCATTTCGCCACGGTGCGCGAAGGCGAGAACCTGCTCGATGAGCTCTGGGTAGCCTTGCAGCGCGGCCGCCTGCAGCAGGCGCTGAAGCGCGCCCCCTCGCCGGCAGAGCTGGCCGAACGGCTGCAGCAGCACCCGGTGCCGGCGCATCTCAACTTCCGCATGCGGGCCGTCGACGAGGTGAAGTAATGGCGGCATTGGAGCCCACGGCCCCGACGCTGATCCAGTCGATCTCGCTGGGGCTCGGCGGCTACAACAAGGCGTTCCAGTTGGTGGGCGGGTATCTGCTCGCCTCGCCCGAGGCCTTCATCCGCGAGCCGCTGCAGGAGATCGCCCGGGCCGCCGGGGTGAGCGAGCCCACCGTGCTGCGCTTCTGCCGCCAGTTCGGTTTCAAGGGCCTGCCGGATTTCCGCATCGCGCTGGCCATGTCGCTGGCCCGCGAAGCGCAGGGCGCCTTCATCGACCCCGGCGTCAGCGACAAGGCCGTGGTCAACCTTGCCGCCAAGCGCGCCATTGCCCGCTTCGCCCTGTCGCTCGTCGGCGACGACCGCTCGATCATCATCGATTCCGGCTCGACCACGCAGCTTTTTGCCGAGAATCTCAGGGCCGCCAACCCGCTGGTGATCATGACCACCGGCCTCAACATCGCCGAGGCGTTTCGCGGCGCCAGCCAGCATACCGTCATGCTGCCGGGTGGTACGGTGCGCTTCGAATCCAATTCGCTTTCCGGCCGCATGGTCGAGAGCACGCTCGGCGGCATGCGCTTCGACACCATCTATCTCGGCGCCGACGCCATCGACCCGGTGCTGGGCCTTTCGACCTTCAACGAAGCCGAGGCGCACCAGAACGCCGCCATGGTGGCGGTAAGCCAACGGGTGATCGTCCTCGCCGACTCCACAAAGTTCCGCGCTCCGGCCCTGCACCGGATCTGCGAACCCGACCGTATCCACGCCGTGATCACTGACACTGGCCTTGCCGATGACACCGCCGCCCTGCTCGAGCAGCATGGCGTCGCCGTTCACCGGGTCGAGCCGGAAGGAAGCACCTGATGACCGACGCCGCATTCCCCCAGAACGACCTCGACCGCTGGGCCACCACCCGCGAGATCAAGCGCCAGCCGGCGATCTGGCGCAGCTTCGGCCCGCGTCTTGCGACCATCGCGGCCGAGGTAACGGCCTGGATCGCCGAGCGCCGTCCGGATGAGATCTGGTTCTGCGGCGCCGGCACTTCGGCCTTTGTCGGCGAAACGCTGGCAAGCTACCTCAATACCGCCCCCGGCCCGATCCGCTTCCGCGCCATCCCCTCGACCGACCTGATCGCCGCACCGCGCAACTACCTCAGGCCCGGCATAAAACTCCTGGTGGTGTCGTTCGGCCGCAGCGGCAACAGTTCCGAGACCATCGGTACGCTCGATCTGCTCGCCGACCACGCGCCGGAAGCCGATCGGCTGCACATCACCTGCAACGCCAATAGCGCGCTGGCCCGTACCGACAATGCCGGCCCGGGCGAGCTGCGCAACATCGTCTTGCCGCCCGAAACCGACGACAGCGGCTTTGCCATGACGTCGAGCTACACCACCATGCTGCTGACGGCGCTCGCCGTGTTCGACCCCGCCCCGCCGGCGCCGGTCGCCGAGCTCATGGCCCGGCTGGCCGATGGCGCCGAGGCGCTGCTCGCTGGACAGCTCGAGCGGCTCATCGCGCTGCCCATGCCGGAACGCGCCGTGTTCCTCGGCTCCGGCCCGCTCACCGGCTCGTCGCGCGAAAGCGCACTGAAGGTGCTGGAACTGGCCGCCGGCCAGATCCCCACCTCCTGGGATTCGACCCTCGGCTTCCGCCATGGCCCCAAGGCCATCACCAACGGCAAGACCCGAGTGTTCGTGCTGCTCTCCTCCGACCCGCACACCCGCCGCTACGACACCGACCTCGCCACCGAAGTCGCGGCGCAGTTCGGCGCCGATGTGGTGCTGCGGCTCGGCGACCCCGCCGCCGGCTCCGACATTCCGGTGCCGTCGGTCGGCAACGACGCCTGGTCGTCGGTGCTCTATGTCATGGTGGCGCAGCTCTTGTCGGTGATCTGGTCGCACAGGCTCGGCCTCACGGTCGACAACCCCTTCGCCTCGGGCAACCTCACCCGCGTCGTCGCCGGGGTGAAGCTTTACCCGCTGCCCGAGACTGGCCCGCAGCTGTTCGGCGCCCTCGATGTCGGCGGCACCAAGATCGAGGCGCGGCTGTTTGACAGCCGGCTCGAGGTGCTCGAGCGCCAGCGTTTCCCCACCGCCAAGGGTAGTTACGAAGAGCTGCTGCAGGCGCTGCAGGGCGCCGTCGGCTGGCTCGACCAGGTGAGCGGCACCAAGGTGGAGCTTGGCGTCGGCCTTCCCGGGCTGATCGATCCGTCCACCGGCATCTCGATGACTTCCAACGTGCCGGCCACCGGCCACACCCTCAGCGCCGACCTCTCGGCCCGCATCGGCCGCGCCATTCCGGTCGAAAACGACTGCAAGTGCTTTGCCCTCTCCGAAGCCAATGGCGGCGCCGGCACCGGCTATCGCACCGTGTTCGGCCTGATCCTTGGCACCGGGGTCGGCGGCGGCGTCACCGTCGATGGCAAGCTCGTCGTCGGCCACAACGGCCTCCCCGGTGAGGTCGGCCATTTCGGCCTGCCGGCCGAGCTGGTGCAGCGGCACAACCTGCCGATCCTGAGCTGCGGCTGTGGCCGTACTGGCTGCTACGAGACCCTGCTCTCCGGCCCCGGCATGGGCCGCATCGCCAAACACCTCACCGGCGAGACGGTCGACTCCGCCGCCATCGTCGCCCGCGCCGCGGCCGGGGATGCGGCGATGCGGACGGTGCTCGACATCTGGTTCGATATCCTCGGCGAGCTGATCCACACCATCCAGCTGACCATCGACGCCGATTGCGTGGTGATCGGCGGCGGCCTCTCCAACATCGATGGCCTCGTCACCGAGTTGTCGCGGGTCTTCGCCCCCAAGATGCTGCCCGGCGTACGCCAGCCCGCCTTCGCCACTGCCCGCTTCGGCGATGCCAGCGGCGTCCGCGGCGCCGCCATGCTGGTGGCCGGAGGTCGCAAATGAGGGAACTGCGCGATCTCATCGCCCGCAACCGCAAAGGCTCGGGCGAGGCCCTGCCCTCGGTCTGCTCCGCCCATCCCGACGTGCTCGCGGCCTCGCTGTTGCTCGCCGATGAGTGGGACGTGCCGCTGCTGATCGAAGCCACCAGCAACCAGGTGAACCAGTTCGGCGGCTATACCGGCATGACGCCGCCAGACTTCATCAGCTTCGTCCGCGGGATCGCCGAGCGCACCGGCGTCGACGCCGGCCGCGTGCTGTTCGGCGGCGATCACCTCGGGCCCCAGGCCTGGCGCGACCAGCCGGCGACGATCGCCATGGCCAATGCCCGCGATCTCGTCGCCGCCTATGTCAAAGCCGGCTTCACCAAGATCCACCTCGATTGCTCGGAAGGTTGCGCCGGCGAGCCCGCCGCGGTCGGCGATGCGCTGAGCGCGGAGCGCGCCGCCGATCTCGCCGCGGTCTGCGAAGCGGCCGCCACCGACCCGACATCGCTGAGCTACATGTTCGGCACCGAAGTGCCGCCTCCAGGCGGCGCGCGGGCCGAGGAAGGTCCCATCGGTATCGCCCCCACCGAGCCCACCAATGCCCGCGCCACCATCGCGGCGCATCGCGATGCGTTCGCCGCGCTCGGACTGGAGCAAACGGCGTGGCAGCGCGCCGTCGGGCTCGTGGTGCAGCCGGGCCTCGAATTCGCCCCCGACCACATCCACCGCTTCGACATCGCCTCGCCCGACCTGCTGTCGCCGGTGCTCGAGGGGCATGACGGGCTGAGCTTTGAGGCGCATTCCACCGACTACCAGTATCCGGACGTCTTCCCGGCCCTGGCGCAGCGCCATTTCGCCGTGCTGAAAGTCGGCCCCGCCCTCACCTTCGCCTACCGCCAGGCCATCTACGCCCTCGACGGCGTCGCAAGCTGGCTGGCGCCCGATGCCGCGCGCCAACCCATCGCCCCGGTGATGGAAGCATTGATGCTGGACACCCCCAAGAACTGGGCCAAGCACTATGCCGGCGACGCCGCCACGCTGAAGCTGCTGCGCCACTTCAGCTACGCCGACCGCATCCGCTACTACTGGGCCCAGCCACAGGCCACGACAGCCGTCGGGCAGTTGCTGACGGCGTTGGGCACGAAGAAGCCAGTGGCTCCGCTGCTCGAGCAGTATTTTGCGCCGGAGGTGATCGCGCGAGCCGAGCGGCTCGAGTCTCGGTCGCCGGATTGGGCGAGAGCGCTGATCTACGCTCAGGTGCAGGCGGCGCTGGTGCCGTATTTCGCGTGTATCGGGGTGGCGACTTAGCCCAACGCTACGCCGGCGCGGGCTGACCCCCACCCTTGATCCCTCCCCGCAAGGGGGAGGGAGACGCAAACTGAGATGCTGGTGTGAGGGGTCTCCCTCCCCCTTGCGGGGAGGGGACAGGGGTGGGGGTCCACAGCCACCGGCCGCAGCGGCGACGAGCCGCTAAGCAATCCCCTCCGGCCCGGCCCCACACACCAGCGCTCCGACCGAAACCCCGGCGCCATACGCCACCCGTCCGGTCATCAGCGCCGCCACCGCCGCCGCCCCGCTCAGATCCGCGGCAATCCCGAGTTCGAACCACAGCCAGCGGCTGGCTTCCAGCATGTCTTCGTCGCTGAGCAGCACCACGTCGTCGACCACCGACCGCACTACGTCGAACACAGCGGGGTCCGTCTCGGCACAGCTCATCGTGGCGATGCGGCTCGTCACTTCCTTGAGCCGCACCACGTGCCCCGCATCGAGCGAGGCCTTGAGCGTCGGCGAGCCCGTGGGCTCGATGCCGATGATCTTCACCGATGGCTTCAGCGCCTTGATCGCGACGCCCATGCCCGAGACCAGCCCACCGCCGCCGATGGCAACCAGCACCACATCGAGGTCGGGCACATCGGCGAGCAGTTCCAGCGCCGCCGTCCCCTGCCCGGCCATCACCGCCGCATCGGCGAAGGGGTGGAAATAGGCCGCGCCCTTGGCTTCGGCGAAGGCGAGCGCGTGGAGGTTGGTCTCGTTCCACACCTTGCCGACGATCTCGACCGTCGCGCCCCAGCGCTTCAGCTTTTCGACCTTCGCTGCGGTGATGTTCTCGGGCACGTAGATCGTCGCCGTCACCCCGGCGAGCTTCGCCGCCCGCGCCACGGCCAGCCCGTGGTTGCCGCCCGAGGCAGTGACGATGCCCCGCTCAAGCGCTTCCGGCGGCAGCGACAGCAGTTTGTTGGTGGCGCCGCGCGCCTTGAACGAACCGGTGGCCTGCAGGCTCTCGAGCTTCAGCGACAGCTTTGCCGGCGTGATTGGCGCGGACAAGGCCCGCGCTTCGATGGTCGGGGTGCGCCGCACATGCGGGGCGATGCGGGTTGCGGCAGCGTTGATGTCGGCGAGGGTGATCATGCTGAGGGCGCCTCATAGGGCGAAGCAACGACGAAGCAGCAATTGCCCGGCCGCACCCGGCCCGGCTGGCGACGGCCGTAAAGGATGCCGCTGGCCCGGTAATGCAGTTCGACCGGCGTCCGGCCGGGATTGGCGAGGAAATGGATGCGGCCAGCCAGTTGCCCGGCCTCCACCACGGTGCCGAGCTTGTGCAGCGGCTCATACACCCCGTCATCCTCGGCGATCACATGCGCCTTGGGGCCCAGGTCGTATAGTCTGGGCTCGGCCGCGACCGGGCTCGCCATCCTCGCCGGCAGCACCCCCAGATGCGCCAGCACGTTCCGCACGCCGCGCCGGCAGAGCGCCAGCGCATCGACCGACACCGTGCCGCCGCCGGCCATTTCGGTGCCGATGACCGTCATTCCCTGCAGCGCCGCCGAAGCGGTGGCGGTGCGCGGATCGCCGCGATTGTCGATCACCACCGCGATCTCGGTGCCGAATGCCTTGGCCGCCGCCACATTGGCCGCGTGCTGCTCCGGCGTCGCGCCCGGCTCGATCACCGAGCTCGGGATGATATCGAGCGAGGAGCCGCCCGAATGGAGGTCGATGAACGCATCGCCCATCGGGAAGATCACGTCGTTCACATAGGCCGCGATCTGCCGCGTCGTGGTGCCGAGCGGATCGCCCGGGAAAGTGCGGTTCATGTTGATCTCGTCGATCGGCGAGGTACGTCGCGCCGCGTTCACGGCCGGCAGGTTGATCGCCGGGATGAAGATCAGCCGGCCCTGTACATCGGCCGGGTCGAGCTCGCGGATCAGCTCGCCCAGCGTGATCGGACCTTCATATTCGTCGCCATGGTTGCCGCCTTCGAGGATCACCGTCGGCCCTTCGCCATTCTTGATCACCGCCACCGGCACCGGCACCACGCCCCAGGCATCGTCATGCACCGACAGCGGGATGTGGAAAAACCCGACCTGCTTGCCCGGCTTGTCGAAGTCCACCGTCGCGGTGGCCAGCTTCTGTGAAATGTTGCGGTCCATGTTCTGCTCTTGGTCGTGATGTCGGGATTGCCCACAGCCGCGAAGCCATGCGCAATTTTACAGGTGATAGTCTACGTTCTCTTGTGATAGTCGATGCGGTGTGCGCCGAGCCGTCCCGGCTCTTGCGCTGCAGCATCGGCTCTGCCACCAGAATGCCGAGGGAGACCAATTGAATGGCCAGAACCGGACGCCCTGCCGCGGCAGCAACGACGCCCGAAAAGCCCGTGAAGGCAGCGCGCGCGAAGCCGGCGACCAAAGCCGCCGACAAGACCGCCGAAGCCGGCGACAAACTCGCCTATGGCGTGCCGGCGCTGGAAAAGGGACTCGACGTGATCGAACTGCTGGCGACGCAGTCGAAGGGCATCACCCAGAGCGAGATCGCCCAGCTGCTCGGCCGCTCGCTGCAGGAGGTCTACCGTGTGGTGATGGCGCTCGAGCGCCGCGGCTATATCCAGCGGCGACCGGGCGAGGATGGGTTCTTCCTCTCCAACCACCTGCACGTGCTGGCCAACCAGTACCCGCCGATGCGCCGGCTGCTCGATGCGGCGCTGCCGATCATGTACTCGACCTCGATCGCTGCCTACCAGGCGCTGCACATTGCCATTCTCGACCGGCTCGCCATCCGCGTCGTGGCGCAGGTCGATAGCCCCGCCCCGCTCGGCTTCCGCCTGCGTGTCGGCACCCAGAATCCCGCGGCTTCCACCGCCTCCGGCCGCTTGCTGCTGGCCTTCCAGCCGCCAGCGATCCGCGATTGGGTAATGGCCGAGATCGAGCGCACCGCGCCCGAAACCGACATGGTGGCGCTGAAGCGCCGGGTCGAAACGCTGCACCGCACCGGCTACGAGATCATCGCCGGCGAAGGCCTGCAGGGCATCACCGATGTGAGCTTCCCGATCCTCGACGCCAACGGCCACGCGCTCGCCGTGCTGACCATGCCGTATCTGCCCTCGAGCAAGGAGCGGGTGTCGCTGGAAACGGCAAGCCGCGCCCAGTTCGAGGCAGCCAAGGCCATCACCCAGCTGTTCGACGGCACGCTGATCGAACCCAATTTCCCGCTGGCCCCGATCCGCGAAAAACGCCCGCCGGCGCGGCCGACCTGAGAGGCCATCGATGATGGCGTGGGGATAGTTCTGTTCGCACAGAGTACCCCCCACCCTGTCCCTCCCCCGCAAGGGGGGAGGAGACGCCCCCACCGGCGTCAGTGTTTTGGTCTCCCTCCCCCTTGCGGGGAGGGGACAGGGGTGGGGGTACTCTTCCCGCGCCGGCCTGTCAGCCGCGACTGCACAACTCATCGCGTCGTCTCCCCAACGCGATGTGCGAACACCTCGTCGAGCCACAGTGGCTCGCCGTCAGCATCACCGATCGAGAGAAAAATCTCCGCCATCGAAGCGGTCCAGGCGCGCTGCACCTCCGACGCGGCAGTTGCCGCCGATGCGGCGCGAAACCCGTCGCGCGCCCGCATGCGGCAGACGACGATCTCCTCGTGCCGCCAGATCTGATAATCGGTGATCCCGGCCGCATCGATCAGCGCGAGGATCTCCGGCCACACCGCGCGGTGCTTTTCGTCATAGGCCGGGCCCATGCCGGGCTTCAGCCGGTAGATGTAGAGGAACGCCTCACCTGGCGCCGTATCGCGAGCCGTCATTTCACCGCCCCCGCCAGCGCGCCCGACAGGATCTGCCGCTGGAACAGCAAGTAGACGATCATCACCGGCAGCAACGCAACGATCAAACCGGCGCTGATCAACGGAATCGACACGTCATACTGGCCCGAGAGCAGCGCCACCCCGACCATCAGCGTGGTCTTGTCCGAGCCGCCCATGATCACCAGCGGCAAGAGCAGATCGTTCCACATCCAGACGAAGTTGAGGATGGAGAGCGCCGCGATCGCCGGGGTCGAGATCGGCAGCATCATCTGGAACAGGATGCGCAACTCACCTGCCCCGTCGATGCGCGCCGCTTCGATCAGCTCGTCGGGAATGGCGCGGAAGAACGCCGCCAGCATATAGGTGCTGATCGGCAGCCCGAACGCTGCGTAGGAAAAGATCAGCCCCTGGTAGGTGCCGCCGAGCCCCAGGTCGAGAATGGTCTCGTAGAGCGGGTAGATCACCACCTGGCTGGGGATCACCAGCATGGCGATGATGAACAGAAAGATCAGGTTGCCGCCTTTGATCCGCAGCTTGGTCACCGCATAGGCGATGAACAAGGCCGCCACGGTGGAGAGCAGCAGCCCGCCGCCGGTGGTGATGATGCTGTTGAGCAGCAGCCGCGGCACGTCCATGCGCACGAACGTCTCGGCATAGTTCTCGAAGCTGATGTCGAGCGGCAGCCCGAGCGGGTTCTGCGCATAGCCGGTGCGGGTCTTCAGCGAGTTGAGGACGGTGAACACCAGCGGATAAAGCGCCACCACCGCCACCACTACGAGGACGAAGGTCACCGCCCATTTGACGATGCTGCGGAGCAGCGGGTTGCTGCCCGGCGCGACTTCATCCGGTACGCTGTCGGAAACGCTGGCGAGGCTCATTTGCTGGCCTTTCCTTCGGCATACATGCGCCGGACCACGAAGGCCGAGACGATGGCGGCGAACACGAACAGCGCCATGCCGATGGCCGCGCCCTTGCCGCGATTGAGGAATTCGAAGGTGGTGGTGAACACCAGGTACTCGGGCAGCATGGTGGCGCTGCCCGGCCCGCCGCGCGTCAGCGCATAGATCAGCGGGAACATCCAGATCAGCATCGACGAGGTGCAGAGCACGGTCCAGTAGCCGATCACCGGTTTCAGGAGCGGCGTGACGATCTCGATCAACAGCCGCCAGAACCCGGCGCCATCGAGCCGCGCCGCCTCGATCACCTCGTCGGGGACGGTCGACAGGCCCGAGAGATAGGTGAGGACGCCGAGCCCGAAAAAGCTCCACAGCGCCACCGCGGTCAGCGAGAACAGCGCGCTGGTCGCCCCGTTCAGCCACTCGATGGCGAGCGGCGCAAGGCCGATGAAGATCAGGAAGGCATTGAGCGGCCCATCGGGCGCGAGGATCTGCCGGAACATGATGCCGACGACGATCGGCGCGATCATGTAAGGCAGGAAATACACCGCGCGAAACAGTTTCCAGCCGGGCGAACGCTGGAAGATCAGCAGCGCCAGCACCAGCGGCAGGAAGATCCACACCGGCAGCGTCACGAACACCAGGGCCGCGTTCTTGAACGAGGTCGCGAACACCGGGTCCTTGAACATCGAGGCGTAGTTGGCGAGGTAGGCGAACTTCGGCTCCTCGAAGCCGCGTGTCTGGTACAGGCTGAGGATGAAGGCGCGGACCAGCGGCACCAGCTTGAAGATCACCGCCAGCGCGATGCCCGGCACCACCAGCGCGATGCCAAGGATCAGCTCGGGCCGCATCCGGCGTTTTTTGCGGGTCAGGCCGCTGCTCGATGACTGGTCGATCTGGGTCATGCTATGTCCGAAGGTGAAACGGAGCCGGACAGCCGGCTCCGGATGGTCGATGGGTGAGGCAGCAGCAGCGGAGTGGCTGGCCGCCTCATCCTTGCCCACCCACCGGTGTCATCCCAGCGAAAGCTGGGACCCAACTATCGGCTGGCGCGGGCGGCGAGATGGGTCCCTGCTTTCGCAGGGATGACAGCCGGTGAGTGGGCTGAGATTGAGCCCACCACCATGCCAGCAGTCCCCGCTTACTGCGCCTTGCTCGGGCTCTCCTCGAGCGCCGTCTGCATCTGGGCGGTCCAGTCGGCGACCGTGATGGTGCCCAGCGTCACTTCCTGCCAGCCGCGCGCCAGGGCGTCGGCTTCCTGGCCGGAGAGCAGCACGCCGACATGCAGCGTCGGCGTCTTGATGATCTCCTGGATCTGCGCCAGGGCCTGCGACTTGGGCAGCGCGTTCGGATCGACATTCTTGTTGAGCGAGATGCCGCCCGCGACGCTGGCGAGGAGGTTGGCGTTCTCGACTCCGGCAACGAACTTCACGAACTTGAAAGCCGCTTCCTGCTTGGTGCTCCATGGCGTCACGCCGAACACCGAGCTCTCGGTGCCGCTGAAGCTGTGCGCCAGCGGCGCATCGGCCACCAGCACCGGCCAGTTCATGGCGCCGACATTCTCATCGCCCAGGGCTGCGCCGAACGCCGCCCAGTTCACCGCATCGGCGATGATGGTGGAGGCGAAGGCGGCATTGCCGCTCTGGAAGATATCGGCGCCGTCGGGCAGCATCGAGATCGACGGCGAGCTCGAGTTGATCCAGCCGCGCGTCGTGCCGATCGAGGCCATGGCTTCGAGGATCGACACCATCTTGGGGTCGGTCCAGGGGAGCTTGCCCGCCATGATGGCGCGCATGTCGTCTTCGGTGAGGAAGTTGCGCGCCACTTCCGGGAAGTTCCAGTAGGCCGGGAACACCCCGGTCATGCCGTGCGCGAGGCAGGTCTTGCCGATCGCCTTCACCGCCGTGCAGGCGGCATCCATCTCGTCCCAGGTCTTGGGCGGGTTGGCCGCATCGAGCCCGGCCTCGGTGAGCACTGCCTTGTTGTAGTACATCACGTTGCCCTGGTAGCCGAACGGCAGGCCGTAGCAGGGCTGGGTGGTGTCGTAGTTGAGGCAGCCGCCCGAATAGGTGATCAGGTCGCCCGCCGCGGCGAGCACGTCCTCGGGCAGCTGCACATAGGCGCTGCGGCGATCGAACAGCTCGAGGCCGGCATTGTTCTCCATCACATCGGGGCCGCTCTTGGTCGCGATGTAAGGGCCCTGGACGCTCGGATAGCGGTCGAACGGCACGGTCTCGAGCTCGACCTTCACGTCCGGATTGGCCTTCTCGAACGCCGCCACCAGTTGCGTCCAGTAATCCGGGCCGCCCGGCTGCCAATTGAGCACGCGAATGGTGGTGACATCCTGCGCCAGCGCCGGCGCCATCATCGCTGCCAGCGCCACGGCGCCCGCCGCCATCTGCCAGCCCTGCCTCGAAGCAACTTTCATCTGAATATCCCTTCCTCTGATGCCCGGCGCCGGCCCGAAGCCCGTCACGCCGCTATCCCCTGTGGGCGCCGGGACAGCGCCCCGCCACCCCGATCACCCCATCGACACACCCCTCGGACGCGCATCTTCACGTCCCGTGTCAGTGTCGTGACGCTAACACGACAAGTTTCCAATATGAAAGTGTAATTTCTTATACAAAAGTCTGCTGCGGTTTGACTGGTTGGGCCGGTGGCTGTGGCCCCCCATCCTTGGTCCCTCCCGCAAGGGGGAGGGAGACGCAAACTGAGATGTCGGTGAGAGGGTCTCCCTCCCCCTTGCGGGGAGGGGACAGGGGTGGGGGTCAACGCACACCGGCCTCGCGTCCTCCGCCAGCCCTCACACCCCCTCCGGCACCACCCCGCCCTGCCGGCTCGATTTCAGCGCCGCATCGACCAGCGCCATAGTCTTGATGGAATCGTGCACGTCGGTGTCGAGCACCGTGTCCTCACCGGCAACGAAGCGCTGCAGGTTCGCCATGACGAAGCCGAAGGCGTCAGGCACCCGCTCGCCGCCGACCAGCGGCACCGTCGTCCACGGCACGCCCGTGATGGTCATTTCCAGCGTCTCGGGCACCGGCTTCACGTAGTCGACGAGGTAGCCGACGGTGAGGTGGGCGCAGCCCGCCGTGCCCTCGACCCGGATCGTCGCCTCGATATGCTCGGGCCCGTAATTGTAGGTGTGGTTGAGCGACAGCGCGCAGCGCACCCGGTCGCCATAGTCGAGGATGATCGAGGAGCGCGCATCGGCCAGCGTCGGGTAGCGCGGGTGCTTCACCGCCTTGGCATAGACGCTCTCGGGCTCGCCGAGCAGCGAGCGGATCCAGTCGAGGTAATGGATCGAGTGCAGCGGGATCTCGACCGCATCGAGATGCGGGATGAAACTCCACAACTCCCACGGCATATAGACGGCGAGCCGCACCTCGACTTCGACGATCTCGCCGAGCAGGCCTTTGCGCGCCGCATCCCGGATCGCCAGCATCGAAGGGGTGTAGCGCAACTGGAAATTGGTGGCGGCGGTGATCGAACGCTGATCGATCGCCGCGACGATCCTGCGGGCGGTGGCGAGGTCCGGCCCTACCGGCTTCTGCAGCAGCGCCGCGCTGTTGGCCGGGAGTTGCTCGACCGTGCCGAGCAGCACCGCCGGCGGCAATGCCAGGTCGAAAATACCCTCCGTCCCGCAGGCGGCGATCGCATCTTCCAGCGTCGGGTGCACCACCTCGACGCCGAAATCCTTCGCCAGGGTCTTGGCCGTCTCCTGGTTCACGTCGAAGATGCCGGCAACCGGCAGCCCCATCTTCCGATAGGCCGGCAGGTGCCCGTCGCGGACGATGCCACCGGCGCCGATAATGGTGATCGGCCGCGGCCGGCTCGGCATCGGCCAGACCTGCTGCAGGTCGGCAAGGGCGGCGGGGAGCGTCGTCGAGGTCATGAGGTCTCCATCACGCGGTCGCTGCAGAGGCCCGGAACAGGCTCGGTTCGAACGCGTCAATTATCACTGGCGATAGTTGATGTTGATATTTGATAGGAGCGCTGCTTAACTCTGTCAAGGATCGCCGCCATGCTGCGGCAGGTTCAGACGACCACCAACGGGAGGATTTCAGGCAATGGCCATCGACGGCGAGGACAATCACCCACACGCGGCGCGACGTCTGCGCGAAACCTTCGGCGCCGAGCTGCCGAACGTGCGGCTGGTGCTCGATCCGGCGCTGGCCGAGGGCGAATTTGCGATCGCGACGCGCGACGGTACCCTCGAAATATCGGGCGGCCCGTTCTCCGGCGTCATCTATGGCGTCGAGGAGATCATTCAGCGTTCGGCCGGCAGGTTCGATCTCGCCGCCTGGGCCAGCGAAGTCACCGGCAAGCCCGGCCTCGCCTACCGCACCTTCTGGACCTGGGACCACTCGACCAACTGGGAGCTGTCGCAGATCGGCCAGCAGGAGATCGGCGTCTTCAACCCGTTCCAGAAGCCGCCCGGCGGCTTCCTCGCCGATTACAAGCGGCTGGTGGATTTCTGCTCGATCAACCGCATTGGCGGCATCACGGTCTATGGGTTCCTGCGCGATAGCCATGGCGGCATCGAAGCGGCCAAGGAACTCTGCCGTTATGGCAATGAGCGCGGCGTGCGCATCATCCCCGGCATCGCCATCGGCGCCTATGGCGGGGTCTACTGGGAGGGCAAGCACAAGTACAACCTCTCGACCTGGCTGAAGGCCAACCCGCAGCATGCGGCGAAGATGGAGAAGGATGTCGGCTTCCAGATCGCCGACCTCGCCTTCCCGCTCAACTTCCCGCATTCCGATTACACCGTCAGCGCCTGCCCGAGCGCCCCCGAGGTGATCGCGTGGATGGAGGAAGCCGTCGCCTGGCTGGCCGAGACGTTCGAGATCGGCGGCATCAATATCGAAAGCGGCGATTATGGCGTCTGCGGCTGCGAGCGCTGCGTCGCCCGCCGCGCCAATGACGCCGAGGCCGCCCGCCGCAAGGACGACCACGGCGATTCCTGGTCGCATACCGATATGGCCGAGAATTTTCCGCGCCTGTACCGGGCAGCCAAGGCCAAGCGCCCCGATCTCTGGATCTATTGCGAGATGCAGTGGGACAACCTGCTCGATCCGGTGGCGACCGAGGCGCAGCACCGGCTGCCCAGGGGCGCCATCTACCAGCACACCGCCAATCGCAGCTTCTGGAAGCGGCTGAGGACCGAGCTGGCGACCGACTATGTGCAGAGCCTCCCCACCCAGCCCAACGTGCTGCGCTGCCAGTTCGCCTGCCAGTGGAACGGCGACGAGCGCACCGAGCGCTATGCATTCAATGCGAGAACCTTCGCCGATATGTCGGTCCGCGGCCGCGAGCTCGGCATGGAGGGGCTGACCGTCTGGGGCGAGCCGTCGGATTATTACGCCACGGTCGAGCTCAGCTACCTCGCCTTCTCGCGCTTCGGCTGGGACCCGACGCTGAGCTGGGACGCGTTCGTCGCCAATGAACTGGCGCCGCGGCTGGGTGGACAACAGCAGGCCGAGCGCTTCATCGCCATCGCCGAGGAAGTCGATGCCAACCAGACCCTGCCGGTGCCGCGCCTTACCGAATTGCAGGGCGAAGCGCTCAAGATCATGGCATTGCTGGAGGGTGAGCCCGCCCGCCGCTGGCTGACGCTGGGCGAGCAGATCAGCCGCCGCCGCTATATGGGACGATAGACAACAATATGCGCGACGCGACTGGGCTCTATGCCGGGCCGATCATCGACCCGCACCACCATCTGTTCGACCGCTCGCTCGACAAGCACCCCTGGCTGCGCGGCGCCGCCGGCGTGCTGGCTCAGAGTTGCCTGCCGGCCGACTACCTGCGCGACACCGCGGGACACAATGTCGTCGGCACCGTGCATGTCGAGGCCGGCTGGGAGCCGGGCGAACCCTTCGCCGAACTGGCATGGCTCGATGCGCTGGCAAAGCCCGACTGGATGGCGCGCCGCTATGTCGGCAACGCCATCCTCGATGCGCCGGAGACACCTGCAATCCTCGAGCGCTACGCCGCGCACGGCAAGGTCGTCGGCATCCGCGACATCCTCAGTTGGCACCCCGATCCGGCACGCTCGTTCTCCAGGGAGCGTCATCGGATGAGCAGCCCGGCCTGGCAGGCCGGGCTCAGGCACCTCGATGCACTTGGGCTGTCGTTCGATTTGATGATCTCGCCCTGGCAGGCCGCCGAGGCGCTGGAGCTGGCGCGGGCCTTCCCCAATCTCATTTTCATCATCAACCATTGCGGCTCGCCCTTCGATCGCACCGACGAAGGCATGGCGCATTGGCGGGCCGGGCTCACCGCGCTGGCCAGCGCCCCAAACGTGGCGATCAAGGTCTCCGACCTCGTGGCTTACGATCCGCACTGGAGCCTCGACAGTCTCCGCCCGGTGGTGCTCGATTGCCTCGAGGCGTTCGGCACCGACCGCACCATGCTGGCGAGCGACCATCCGGTGCTCGGCCTCGCCGCCACCTTCGACCAGGCCTACGGGGCGTTCAAGCTCATCCTCAAACAGCTTTCCGACGACGAGTCGGAGGCGATTTTCTGGAAGAATGCCAACCGGCTCTATCGCGTTGGGATGTAACGATATATGTATGTCGTGAGCATTCCGATGAGGTGATTTCCAGCGATGAGCGGTGACGAGCGGCGGCCGCGGGCGACGATCAAGGATGTGGCGAAAGCCGCCGAGGTGTCGCCGATGACGGTATCCAACGTCATCAATGGCCGCACGCAGTTCGTCAGCGCCGCCACCAGGAAGCGGGTGGAGCGCGAGATCGAGCGGCTGGGCTATCGCCGCTCCTCCAATGCCCGCAGCCTCAGGGTCTCCGAGCAGCGCTCGATCGGCATGGTGATCGTCGACGAGTCCCCGGCTTTCCTCGCCGATTTCTTTACCTGCCAGGTGGTGGCGGGGCTGGCCAACGTGCTGAACCACGCCGATTACACGCTCACCATCCAGGGAATGCCTGGGGCCGAACTGGCGCAGTCGATGATCATGCGCAATTTCGAAGTCGCCGGCTTCTGCGCCATGATTTCCGGCCCCAAGCCGGAGCGTCTCGCCGCCATCGGGCGGCTGGCCGATCTCAACCAACCAGTGGTGGTGTTCCAGCAGGAACTGCAGGACGCCGGAGCCGATATCTGTACGGTGCGCCAGGATGATCGGGGCGGCGGCCGGCTGATCGGCGATCACCTCCTCGCCCGCCGCGTCATGGATATCCTGGTGGTGATCCCGCAGCAGCCCTGGCCAGCGGTGGAGAACCGTATCGCCGGCATCCGCGACAGCATAGCCATGGCCGGCAGCGCGGCCGAGGTCACCGTGCTCGAGGCCGCCAGCGAGTCGTTCGCCGACGTACAGGCGGCGTTTGCCGCTTACCTCGACAGCCACCCCGTGCCTGGCGCCGTGGTCGGCGCCAACGACCCGGTGGCGACGGCGGCGATGTTGCTGTTGACCGATCGCGGCGTGCGCGTGCCCGAGGATGTGAGGGTGGTCGGCTTCAACGGTTTCGAGGCGCATCGCTACGCCCGGCCACACATGACCACGGTGATCTCCCCCGCCTACGCCGTCGGCGAACGCGCCGGCGAGGCGATGCTGGCGCGCCTCAAATCCGGCAGCTTCGCCCAGCCGGACCACGTGCTGCCGGTGGTGTTCGACCCGGGGTTTACGACCTGAGGGCGGGTAGGCTGTCCTCCGTGGTGAGAAGCCACCGACGGTAGAGGGAGGGCCTTCTCCCCTTGTGGGAGAAGGTGGCCGAAGGCCGGATGAGGGGGCCGCGCAACGAAGTGTAGCGCGATCGGAGCGCAAGCGACGAGCGACACTGTACGCGGAGAGATACCCCTCATCCGCCCTTCGGGCGCCTTCTCCCACAAGGGGAGAAGGCGATCGCTGCCCGGCCAGTGCCTCTCATACCCTCCTCACCCCCATGTTGACACCCCTCACAACCCCGCTTGACTCGCCTCCTACATTTAACGTTACATGTTTCAACATGTGCCGCTGCGCCGACTGCCGCGGTCAACCTCGTAGAAAGGGCGTACCCCCTGTGACTTCCGTGTTTACCCCACGCCAGAACCCGCCGCTGCCGGAGGGCTGGCAGCAGCTCTACTCCGCCGTGCTGAGCGACGCCCTCGATGCCATCGGCATCTGGAACCAGGCGATGACGCCGCGCATCCGGCCGCTCGACGAGAGCCTCAAGCTCTGCGGCCGGGCGCGCACCGGCCAGTACATGGAAGTGCCGTTCGTTGCCGAGGGGTCGAACCCCTACGAGCTCGAGATCGCCATCGTCGACGATCTGAAGCCGGGCGATGTGGCGGTGTTCTCCTGCGGCGGCTCTTCGCGCATCGCGCCCTGGGGCAGCTTGCTCTCCACCGCCACCCATGCCCGCGGCGCCGCCGGCTGCATCACCGACGGCTTCGTGCGCGACATTCTCGGCATCCGCGAGCTGCAGCTGCCGGTGTTTCACGCCGGTATCGCCCCGCTCGATTCCAAGGGCCGCGGCCAGATCCAGGCCGTCGATGTGCCCGTCATCGTCGATGGCGTGCGGATCGAGCCGGGTGACCTGGTGTTCGGCGATGCCGACGGCGTCGTCGTCGTGCCGCAGGCGGTGGAAGCCGAAGTGTTGAAGCGCGCCTTCGACAAGGTCAACGGCGAGCACCATTCGATGAACGAACTGCGCGCCGGCGGCTTCCTGCGCGACGTCTACGCCAGATACGGGGTGCTGTGATGTCGGTTGGGGGGAACGTAACGCCGGCACGCGCAAACCCGGTGGCAGGCTTGTTCAAGGTCGAAGGCACTGCCACTGCCCTGGTCTTCGTGGTGCTGATCGTGTTGTTCATGATCACCGCACCGCGCGCCTTTCTCGGCTACCGCGTCTATATGAGCTTCATGGCCTCGGTACCGCCGCCGCTGATCATCGCGCTCGGCCTGACGCTGGTGGCGACCGCCGGGGAGATGGATCTCAGCTTCCCCTCCGTCGTCGCCTTCGCCAGCTACGTCTTCGCCTTCCTGTTCCAGCAATATGACATGACCTGGCTGGCGCTGATCGCAGCGCTCGCGACCGGCACCGTCATGGGCTTCGTCAACGGCCTCGTGGTCACCAAGCTCGGCATCCCCTCGATGATCGCCACCCTGGCGATGATGTTCCTGTGGGGTGGGCTGGTCACCGTGGTGTCGAACGGCGTCACCGTCGCCATTCCCGATATCGACGGCACGCTGATCCAGGCCGTCATGGTCGGCCGCATCGGCGGCATCGTGCCGGCCCAGATGCTGTGGGCGATCGCACTGTCGATCTTCGTCTGGCACCTGCTCAACCGGCACCGGTTCGGCGAGAACATCCTGTTCATCGGCGACAGCCTGAAGGTCGCCAAGGTCGTCGGCATCCAGATCGACCGCGAAAAGATCAAGCTGTTCACCCTGATGGGGCTGCTGTCGGCGCTGGCCGGCGTCTTCCTCACCGTCGAGACCACCACCTACTTCAACCAGCAGGGCCAGGGGTACCTGCTCACCGTGATCGCCGCCGTGTTCATCGGCGGAACCTCGATCTTCGGCGGCTCCGGCAAGATCGTCGGCACGGTCTTCGCCTCGCTCATCGTCGCCGTCATCGAAGCCGGTCTCGTCGCCAGTGGCGTGCAGGGCTTCTGGACGCGCGTCTTCATCGGTCTCGTCTTCATCATCTCCGTGGTGATGAACACCGCCATCGAGGACCCCGACAAGGTGCCTCTGATCAAGTCCGTACGCTCGCGCCTGCGGCAGTGAAGACTGCCCGGCCGGGGCGGGGGTTAAGGCTCCGGCGGGGTTCACAAAATAGGGAAAGGAACAATCATGAAGTCAATTCTCAGGGGCCTCGCCGGCCTCGCCATGGGCGCCGCGCTGGTCGCGGCCCCGCTCGCTGCCACCGCTCAGGACGCGGTCGACAGCGGCATGACCATCTACTTCCAGCTCGGCGGCAACCCGGGCGACAGCGCCACGCTGGCCCGTGAGCTCGGCGCCCGCGACGCCGCCCGCATCCTCAAGGTCGACCTGAAGGAACAGCACGCCGGCTGGGATCCGCAGAAGATGCTGGTGCAGGCCAACGAAGCGCTGGCCGCCGCGCCCGACGCCATCATCGTGATGGGTCACCCCGGCACCGACGCCATGACCTCGTTCATCAACAAGGCGAAGGAAGCCGGCATCGTCGTGGTGGTGAACAACAACGCCCTACCCGGCACCTCGATGAGCTATTTCGGCCTCGACAATTACGGTGCCGGCAGGAACCTCGCCAGCCTGACCATCGACAAGGGCGGGCTCAAGGAAGGCGACAAGGTCGTGGTCTATGGCGCCTTCATCGAAGGCGCTCCGGGCAGCGACGTTGCCAAGGGCACCACCGAAGTGCTGACGGAAAAGAAGATCGCCTTCGACGCCCTGCAGTGGTCGAACGAAGCCGTCGCCGACCCCTCGCTATCGGTGCCGGTGCTGGTCGCCTACCTCGAGGCCAACCCGGACACCAAGGCCATCATCGTACCCGGCCATAGCGGCATCACCGCGGTGCTCGGCAAGGTGCTCGCCGATGCCGGCAAGCAGCCTGGCGAAGTCGTCGCCTCGGGCTTCGACATCTCGGCCGGCGCCATCCAGGGTTTGAAGGACGGCTACATCACCGTGGTGCTCGACCAGCAGCCGTACCTGCAGGGCTTCATGCCGGTGGTCGCCGCCGTGCTCGAGAAGAAATACGGCCTCGCCGGCCTGACCCTCAACACCGGCGGCGGTTCGGTGACCAAGGACAATGTCGAGGCGCTGGAAGCGCTGGTGAAAACCGGCATCCGGTAACTCCCGGTGGCGCCGTTGCTGACCCGGCGGCGCCACTCCCTTACCCCCTGTGCATTTGGACCCACAAAATGACATCCACCCCGATCGTCCGGCTCGAGAACGTTCGCAAGCAGTACGGCAAGGTCGTCAGCCTGAAGAACGTCACGCTCGAGATCGGCTCCAACGAGATCGTCGGGCTGATCGGCGACAACGGCGCCGGCAAATCGACCCTGATCAAGGTGCTGACCGGCGTGGAACAGCCTTCGAGCGGCACCATCTATGTGCGCGGCCAGAAGATCGATGCGGCGAGCTACTCCGTCAAGGAAGCGCACAAGCTCAAGATCGAGACCGTCTACCAGGACTCTTCGCTGGGCGAGAAGCAGCCGCTATGGCGCAACTTCTTCGTCGGCCGGCCGCTCACCAACCGCTTCGGCTTCATCGACGTGAAAGCCGAAAAGAAGATCGCCAACGAGATCATGCGCTCGACCATCGGCTTTCGCGGCGTCGGCATCGATGTCGATACCCCGGTGAGCCGGCTCTCGGGCGGCGAACGCCAGGGCGTCGCCATCGGCCGCGCCATGCATTTCGACAGCGACCTGATCGTGCTCGACGAGCCGACAGTGGCGCTGGCGCTCAAGGAAGTGAACAAGGTGCTGGACTTCATCCGCTCGATCAAGGCGGGCGGTCGCAGCTGCATCTACATCGAACACAACATCCACCACGTGCACGAAGTCTGCGACCGGCTGGTGGTGCTCGACCGCGGCGAAATCGCCCTCGACGCCCCGACCTCGTCGCTGACCTATACCGAACTCACCGACTTCCTGATGTCGCTGCATAAGCCGCGCATGGCGGAGTCTGTGCCATGAAGATGACCTCGTTGCTGCGCTTTGCAACCAACCGCGACTACTCGCTGGTCGGGCCCGAAGCGGCCAAGGCGATCGAGCACGGGCTCGCCAATGGCGAGTGGTACAAGTCGCCCATACCGCGCAAGCGGCTGAAGGAACTGATGGCGCGATCAGATGGGCCGGCGCTGCGCGATACGGCAATCTGGCTCGGGCTGATCCTCGCCTTCGGCGGCCTCGGCATTTGGCTATGGGGAACCTGGTGGGCGGTGCCGGTCTTTGCCGTCTACGGCGTTCTCTATGCCTCGGCGGCCGACTCCCGCTGGCACGAATGCGGGCACCGCACCGCGTTCCGCACCGTCTGGATCAACGATGCCGTCTATGCGCTGGCCTCGTTCCTGCTGTTGCGCAGCCCGACTGCCTGGCGGTGGAGCCACACGCGGCACCATACCGACACGATCATCGTCGGGCGCGACCCCGAGATCGCCGGCATGCGGCCGCCGCAGTTGATCATCATGGTGCTCAACATATTCGGGCTGGTGAATGTGCCGCAGTCGCTGGCGACGCTGGCTCGCTACAGCGTGGGCCGGCTCAACGCCGAGGAGCTGGATTACATCCCCGAGATGGAGCGCTGGCGGGTGCAGGTAGAGGCAATCATCATCCTCGGACTGCACGTCGGGGCGGTGGCCGTGGCCATTGCGACCTGGAGCCTGCTGCCGGTGGTATTGATCGGCGGGCCGAATATCTACGGCATCTGGTTCCTGTGGTGGGTGGCGAACACGCAGCACCTGGGGCTGGCGGAGGACGTGCTGGATCACCGGCTCGACGCGCGCACGGTCTACATGAACCCGGTGTTCCGCTTCCTCTACTGGAACATGAACTACCATGTGGAGCATCACATGTACCCGATGGTTCCCTATCATGCGCTCAAGGCGCTGCATGAGGAAGTCAAGGCGGACTGTCCGCCGGCAACTCCGAGCGTCATGGCGGCGTGGCGCGAGATCCTACCGACGATCCTGAGGCAGTTGGGCGACCCGACGCATTTCACCAGGAAGCAGTTGCCGCCCGGCGCCGGACAACTGGCCGAGCGCGCGGGGGCTACCCATGGCTGAGTGGATCCGGGCCTGCGGCGTTGACGACATCGACACCGAGGATGTCGTTCGCTTTGACCACGGTGGACGTACCTTCGCTATCTACCGCAGCCCCGACGACAAGTTCTACGCAACCGACGGGCTGTGCACGCATGAGTTGGCTCATCTCGCAGATGGCTTCGTGATGGACTCGATCATCGAGTGCCCCAAGCACAATGGTCGGTTCGACTATCGTACCGGCGCCGCCAAGGGTGCGCCGGTCTGCGTGAACCTCAAGACCTATCCGGTCCGGGTCGACGGCGATCACGTTCTGATCGAGGTCAGCCCCTGACGATGGCATCTCAGGCAGCGGTCATCATCGGTGCCGGATTCGCAGGCGTGTCGGCGGCCTTCGCGCTTCGAGAGGCGGGCCATCTCGGCCCGATAACGATCGTCGGCGACGAGGCCCACCTGCCCTATGAGCGACCACCGCTATCCAAGGGCCTGCTGAATGGAAGCCAATCCGGCCTGGTGCCGATCCGGCAGGCGTCGGACTATGCCGCCGCCGGCATCGAGCTGGCGACGAGTGCGGCCGCGCTCGGCATCGATCGGAAACGATGGCGAGTGGAACTTTCGACCGGGCAGGCCCTGGCCTATGACCAACTGCTGCTGGCGACGGGTGCCGCTCCGCGCCGCCTCGATCTGCCAGGCAGTGATGCGGTGACCATCTACACCTTGCGCGACGCACGCGACCTTGCGCGTCTGCAGCCGGCCTTCGCCGAGGCGCGGCGGCTGGCAATTGTCGGCGGCGGGCTGATCGGCCTGGAACTGGCCGCGGCCGCCCGCCAGCGCGGCATTGCGACGACGGTGATCGAAGCGGGCCCCCGCATCCTCGGTCGCGGCGTCCCGCACGCTTTGGCCGGCGTGCTGGCCGACAAGCATCGCAGCAGCGGCGTGACGATCCTTACCGGCGCTGCTCCGGTTTCGGTGTCGTCGGCCGGTGTGACGCTGAGCGACGGCCGCACCGTCGAGGCCGACACCATCTTCGCCGCCATCGGTGTCTCGCCCAGGACATCACTTGCCCAAGCGACCGGGCTCGCCGTTGCCAGCGGCATCGTCACCGACAGTATGCTGCGGGTGACCGATGGAATATTCGCGGCCGGCGACTGCGCCGTCACCGCGCACCCGCTCTTCGGCAACGCCACGGTGCGCCTCGAAAGCTGGCAGAGCGCTGGCGACCATGGGGCGGTGGCTGGACGCAACATGGCGGGGCACGCCGAGCCGATCGGCGTCGTGCCGTGGATGTGGAGCGACCAGTACGATCTGGGCCTCTACATGGCGGGGCTGCCGGCTGCCGCTGCGACGATGGTGGATCGGATCGAGGATGGCCTCGTCACGCAGTTCCAGCTCGATCCATCGGGACGGCTCGTGGGCGCAGCATCGCTAGGCGTGGGCACATCGGCATCGCGCGGTATCAAGATCGCCAGCCGGCTGATCGCCGGTCGCGCCGTGATCGACGCCAGCCATCTGGCCGATCCATCCCGTCCGTTGAAAGCCCTGCTATAATGAGCGCAGGCAACTTGAGGAGCGACGATGAAGATCGAGACCCGACATCATCGATGACCTGCACCGAACTCACCGATTTCCTGATGTCGCTGCATAAGCCTGCCGTCGCTGCTGCGAGCTGAGCAACACGACCGCCCGATCGAGCGGTGCCGCTCGGGTCATGAAATGCCTCCAGCTGCTGAAACCAGGATGTCGAATTGCGCCTGACAGGATCGACCAGCTCGGAAAGCGCCACGATGGCGCCGTTCCGGGAGGTTTCGATCATGCGCAGGCTCTACTACACCCACAACATCAACCCGCGCGTCGCCGTGGCCACGGCGCGCTACCTCAAGGCGCCGGTTGAGTACCTGCGGATTGCGCCCAAGGGCGCCGACGAGGAAATGATCCGGCCGTTCAACCCCAATACGCTGGCGCCGGTGCTGGTCGAGGATGACGGCACGAGCCTGTGGGAGACCGATGCGATCACGCTGCGGCTGGCGAAGCTCACCGGCTCGGATTTCTGGCAGCTCGACCGGCTCGACGAGATGCTGCAATGGGTGAGCTGGAGCGCCCACCATTTCACCCGTGCCGGCGGCACCTATACTTTCGAGAACGTCACCATGGTCAACGTGCCCGGCTGGACCAGGAATGTCGCGGCGCTTGCTGAGGCCGAGGTGGATTTCCACCAGCTCGGCCCGATCCTCGACCAGGTGCTTTCACGGCGCGACTGGTTGGTGGGGGGCAAGCTGAGCTACGCCGATTTCCGCGTCGCCACCGCGCTGCCCTTTGCCGAGGCAGCATCGATACCGCTGAACGAGTACGACAACATCCGGCGCTGGCATGACCAGCTGCTGGAGATCGATGCGTGGCGCGAGCCATTCGCGGGAATTGCCTGACGTCATTCCAGATGGTGGAATAAATATAGTCGGAACAAGTACTTAACGATCACACGACGTAAGTCTTAGAGCGTTGTCGGTTGACTCACCTCAGATCAAGGCGTTCACTATTGGAACACCGCATTCCACCCATGGAACAAAAAATCGGGGGTCTGCGGCTCTGAGGAGAGGGAGGCCGGTCAAGCGGCAAGCCGTGCGGTTCAGCACGCACCTGCAGGGATCGCAATCGCGACCCCGGGGCGTGAACGCCGGAGGTTTGCCTGACGTCCGGTGGGCGCGACTGTGAACGCACAGCTGTTCGAGCGATGTATCGGCAACGCCGCTGCCCCCTGCGGGAGCGCGAGGCAGTAGATGTCGAGCATCAAGCGCGCCATCCAGGTTCTCGACCTGCTTGCCCGCAAGGGCGGGCTCGGGGTGCGCGCCGTGGCCCAGCAACTGGCCCTGCCGGTGGGCTCGGTGCATCGGCTGCTGATCGATCTCGCCGACGAGGGCGTGGTCGAGCGCAATGCCGAAGGCGGCTGGCAGCTCTCCTACCGGCTGCTGGCCATCACCGACCTGCAGCTCGATGGCGTCGCCTTTCCGCGGCTGGCCCGGCCGTTCTGTGAATCCATCGCCGAAAAGACCCGTGAGACGGTGAACGTCAACGTGCTCAGCGGCGAAGGCTGCGTCTGCATCGACAAGGTGCGCGGCAACGAGGGCATGCAGCTCGACTGGCGCATCGGGTCGCGCGGGCCGCTCTATTGCGGCGGTAGCGCCAAGGCGATCCTCGCCTTCCTCGGCGAGGCCGACCTGCAGCGCGTGCTGGAACAGCCGCTCACCACCTTCACCCGCTACACCATCACCGACCCCACCGAGCTCCGCGCCGAGCTCGCCCGCATCAGGAAGCGCGGCTACTCGATCGATAACCAGGAAGTGGTGGTCGGCGTGTTCTGCGTTGGCGTGCCGATCGTCGATCGCCTCGGCCGGCCGGTCGGCGCCATGTCGATCTCCGGCCCCGCTCCCAAGGCGCCTGGCGCGGCGATCCAGCCGCAGGTCGATCTGCTGAACGAAGCGGCGAGCACCGTGAGCAGGCGGCTTGGCTACAGCGGCCAATGGCCGCCGCAGCAGGCCGGCGAACGGGCGCTGGCCACATCAACAACCTGACTGAGGATTTTACGAATATGCGATCCGCATGGGTGATGAAGCTGAAGCCCGGCCAGGAAGCCGAGTACAAGCGCAAGCACGACGAGATCTGGCCCGAGATGGTGGCGCTGCTGAAGAGCCAGGGCGTCTCCAACTACACCATCTATCGCTACGAGCTGCTGCTCTTTGCCTACCTCGAAAAGCCCGACAACGCCCCGTCGCAAACCGAGGGCGTCGATCCGGTGGTACTCAAATGGTGGACCTGGATGGAGCCGCACATGGAAACCCACGAGGACGCCCGGCCGAAATCCTGGCCGGTCGAAGAAATGTTCCGGCTGGATTGAGGCTACGATGCTGAAGGTCGTCGATCCGCATATCCACTTGTGGGACCTCTGGACCCGCATCTACCCGCATTTCGAGAAGCCCGGCAAAGGCGGCGCCAATGCCGCGATCTCGCGCAGCTACCTGCTCGAGGAATATCTCGAGGAAGGCGCCGACGAGATCGAGATCGTCGGTGCGGTGCATGTCGAGGCCTTCCCCACCGATCCGGTGAAGGAAAGCGAAACCCTGCAGGCGGTCGCCGATCGCAGTCCCGTGCCGATCGTGCTCGTCGCGCATGGCGACCTCGCGGCGCCCGATTTCGGCGCCCTGCTCGACCGCCACGCGGCGTTCCCGATCATGCGCGGCATCCGTCAGGTGGTGAACCGCCACCCTGACCCAAAGCTCAACTACATCACCCGCGACCTGATGGATGAGCCGGGCTGGATCGGCGGGTTGCAGGAGCTGGGCCGCCGCGGCCTGAGCTTCGACCTGCAGCTCTATCCGCACCAGATGGCGCAGGCGGCAAAGCTCGCCGGCGTCGCCGCGAACACCCAGATCATCCTCAATCACGCCGGCATGTGGGCCGACCGCGACCTCGCGGGCTGGAAAGCCTGGAAGGCGGGGATGCGCGAGCTAGCGGCGCGTCCCAATATTGCGGTCAAGATCAGCGGCCTCGGCATGCTCGACCGCCAGTGGACCACCGAGAGCTTCCGCCCCCTGGTGCTGGAGACGCTCGAAATCTTCGGGCCGGAGCGAGCGATGTTCGCCTCGAACTTTCCGGTCGACAAGCTGACCAGCACCTTCCCGACCCTGTGGCAGGCCTTCTCCAGGATCACCGAAGGCGCCTCGGAAGCCGAGCGCACTGCACTGTTCGAGGGCAACGCCCGAAAGTTCTACCGCATCCCGGGCTGACCGCCGCCGGGCACCCGACCGACACATGACGACCAAGAAATTGTCAGGAGCGATTTCCAGTGAAGATCAAGAGTATTGAAGCCTTTGCCATCACCAACCCGATTGCCGGCGGCAATTACGACAAGGGCAAGGACAAGGGCACGGCCCGCCGGCCCCCCTGGACCAAGGATGCCGAAGTCGCAAACCCGATGTCGCGCTACCCGCGCTACAAGGCTTTGCGCTCGAGCTGGAACAACGCCTTCCCGGCGGTCGGCGTCATCGTCACCGCCGATGACGGCTCCTGGGGCTTTGGCGTCACCGGCTACGGCCAGCCCACCATCAGCCTGATCAACGACCATATCGGCCCGCTGCTGCACGAGGAAAACGCGCTGGCCACCGAGAAGCTGTGGGACATGATGATGCGCATCACCTCCCCCTATTCCTCCTCGGGCCTCGCCTCCTACGCCATCAGCGGCATCGACCTGGCGCTCTGGGACCTGAAGGGCAAGGTGCTGAAGCTGCCGGTATATGAACTTGCCGGCGGCGCCGCCCGCGACAAGCAGTTCTGCTACGCCACCGGCAACGACACCGACTGGCACATGGAGCTGGGCTTCAAGGCCACCAAGCTCGCCTGCCCCTACGGCACCGCCGACGGGCTCGAGGCGCTCGACAAGAACGAGGCCTTTGTCGGCAAGGCGCGCGAGCTGATCGGCCCGCATGTCGAACTGATGCTCGATTGCTGGATGGCGTTCGACGTCGAGTTCGCGGTGCGCCTCGCGCACCGGCTGAAGCCGTTCAACCTCAAATGGATGGAAGATTGCCTGATCCCCGAGGATCACACCTCGCACAAGGCGCTGCGCGAGCGTCTGCCCTGGCAGACTTTGGCCACCGGCGAGCACTGGTACACGCCCTACACCTTCTTCGAGGCGGCCAAGGATCGCGTCGTCGATATCTTCCAGCCCGACATCAACTGGGTCGGCGGCTTCACCGCGGTGCAGAAGATCACCGCCATCGCCGACGCTTCGGGTCTCGAGGTGATCTGCCATGCCGGCATGAACACGCCCTATGGCCAGCACTTCAACTACTCGGCGCCCAACTCGCGCTGGGGTGAATATTTCGTCGGCGGCGCCCCCGGCATCCCGCTCGAGCACACCAACAACTACCCCGGCATGGCCGTCCCCAAGGATGGCTACGTGGTGGTCAGCGACGAACCGGGCTTCGGCCACGGACTGAGCAAGGACGCCATCGAGAAGATGGCGCTGTAACGGACGGGGCGGGACGGAGCTGGGAGGCCCCGATGTCCCCGCCCACCCACCGGGTCATTCCCGCGAAAGCGGGAACCTCGGTTTTCTCGCAGGTTGCACCACCGCAAACGGAGATCCCCGCTTTCGCGGGGATGACCCGGCGGGTGGGGCAGCACCGGCGACCAAAGCACCAGGTGGCGAGGCCCTGCCCCGCCTCGGAAGAAATCAACGAGTGGCCGGGAACCGGCCGGAGGAGGACCATTATGAACCACAGATCCCTGAGGCAGCATCTGCTCGGCGGCGCTATCGCGCTGCTGGCGGCGCCGCTCCTGGCATCGACTGCCTTTGCCCAGGTGGCCGACATGCCGCGCAACGAAACCCTGGTGCTGACCCCGTGGGGCGACCAGCCGGCGCAGTTCGCCAACACCGAGAACTGGCACCCCTATCTGAGCTCGGTCACCCACCAGCGCGACGTGATGCAGATCACCATCAACGAGGCGCTGTTCTATACCAACCTCAACGACGGCACGCTGATCCCGTGGCAGGCCGAGAGCTTCGAATACGCGCCCGACTTCATGAGCGCCTCGATCAAGCTGCGTGACGGCGTCGAGTGGTCGGACGGTCAGAAGTTCACCGCCGACGACGTGAAGTTCACCCTCGAAGCGGTGCGCGATGCCCCGCCGGAAATCGGCGGCTCGGCTGCCTTCAAGGAGTGGATCAAGGACGTCACCGTCGTCGACCCGCTGAACGTCACCATCAACTTCAACAAAGCGGCGCCGCGCTTCGTCCGCGATTTCCTGGCCCTCGGCCACGAGAACCACTACCCGATCCTGCCCAAGCACATCTGGGAAGGTCAGGATATCGCGACCTTCACCAACTACGATCCGGCCAAGGGCTGGCCGGTCGGCACCGGCGCCTACAAGCTGGTCTCGACCACCAACCAGCAGGAAATCTTCGATCGCCGCGACGACTGGTGGGGCGCCAAGGTTGGCTTCCAGGATCTGCCTGCCCCCAAGCGCATCACCCTCGTGCCGGTTTCGAGCGATGACGCGATGGGGCAGTTGCACATCGCCAACCAGATCGATGGCGGCCGGCAGCTCTTGATCGGCACGTTCGAGGCCGCCCGCGCCCAGAACGACAAGCTCAGCTCCTGGAACCCGGAAGGCCCGAACTGGGGCGCTCCCGACGGCTGCGACTACTCGCTGGTGTTCAACCAGATGCGTGAGCCGTGGAACGACGTGAACGTGCGCTACGCGATGAACTATGCCATCGACCGCGCCGCCATCAACGACATCGGCTACGAAGGCGGCCAGAAGCCGGTAACCTTCGCCTTCTCCAACTACATGGCCGGCACCTGGCTCGGCGAGGGCAGCCCGCTCAAGGCCGTGCTCGACAAGTACAATCTCGACAGTCCCGATCCGGCCAAGGTCGAGGAGTACATGACCAAGGCGGGTTACGCCAAGGACGCCAATGGCCTGTGGGCCAAGGACGGCAAGCCGCTCACCGTGACGGTGCGCACTCCGGCCTTCATCCAGCCGACGCTGGCCCCGCTGACCCAGCAGTTCAAGAACGCCGGCTTCGACGCGGTGCAGGCACCGGTGGACGACACCTGGCTGCCGGACATCCAGTCGGGCAACTTCGACACCATGATCTTCGTCCATTGCGGCAGCCTGTCGGAACCGCTCGAGACGCTGCAGCACTACCACTCGAAGTTCGCCCGGCCGCTCGGCGAGAACATCCCGAACGCCGTCGCCGCCTCGCGTTACATGAACCCCGAATACGACAAGCTGATCGACGCCATGGACGCCGTCCCGGCCGATACCGATCCGAACTCGGAGTACATGAAGAACGCCGTCGCGGCCCTCGACATCGCACTGCGCGACCTGCCGCAGATCGACCTGCTCGAGGAATACCACGTGGTGACCTTCAACAACACCTACTGGACCGGCTGGCCGTCCGCGGCCGACCCGTACGTTGCCCCGTACACCCCGTGGGAAGCGTTCAACGTCGTCATCCACAACCTGAAGCCGACCGGCGCGCAGTAAGCGCCGAGCACTGATCGCGCGGGTGGCGGCTGATGGCTGCCATCCGCATCTGACTGGCCGCAACGGTTCTTACGGAGACTCAGTAGTGCAACACCCACCGGTGTCATCCCTGCGAAAGCAGGGACCCAACTCCCCGCCCGCGCCAGCTTATGGTTGGGTCCCTCCTTTCGCGGGGATGACATCGACGATTTGGCGAATGCGTGCGCCTACCAGTGGATCGGTCCTCCGATGAGCCGCGAACTCGCCCGTTATCTCCTTACCCGCTTCGGCCAGCTGCTGCTGATCGTCTTCGTCGCGGTGAGTATCAATTTCATCATTCCGCGCCTGCTGCCCGGCGACCCCGTACAGACGGCCCTGGCCCGCTTGCAGGCCACCGGCGGCGCACAGAATGTCGATATCCAGGCGGTGTCGGCCGCCTATCGCGCCAAGTACGGGCTCGATGCGCCGATCCTCGAGCAATATCTCAACTACTGGCTCGACCTGTTCCGGCTGGATCTCGGCGTCTCCTTCGCCAACTTCCCCGAGAAGGTCTCGACCATGATCGGCAATGCGCTGCCCTGGTCGGTAAGCCTCCTGGCGGTCGCAACGCTCATCGCCTTCGCCACCGGTTCGCTGCTCGGGGCGCGGCTCGCCTGGCCGGGGGCCGGTCGCACCATCAAATCGGTGGTGCCGCTGATGATGATCCTGACCTCGATCCCGTTCTACCTGCTCGCCATCATCCTCATCTATTTCTTCGCCGTGGTGCTGAAGTGGTTCCCACCCGCCGGCGGCGTCGACACCACCCGCATCATGCGGCTCGACTGGGCCACCACCGAGGATATCCTCAAGCACGCGTTCCTCCCCTGCCTCGCCATTATCCTGGGCAATGTCGGCTTCTGGGCGCTCGGCATGCGCTCCCAGATGGTCTCCGTGCTGGGCGAGGACTACATCACCTTCGCCGAGGCCAAGGGCCTGCACCCGCAGCGCATCTTCGTCTGGTACGGCATGCGCAACGCGCTGCTGGCCCAGGTCACCGCCCTCGCCTTGTCGCTCGGCTCGGTGGTTTCCGGCGCCGTCCTGGTCGAGGTGATCTTCAACTATCCGGGGCTCGGCTCGCTCCTCTACGTGGCGATCCGCGGCCAGGATTATTTCGTCATCCAGGGCGTGGTGCTGATGCTGATCGTCTCCCTAGCGGTGCTGCTGTTCCTCGTCGACCTGATCTATCCCCTGCTTGACCCGAGGATCCGGCGATGAGCCTCCTTGCTTCCCTGCGCCGCAACTACGAGCAGGGCCGCATCAGCGGCACGCTGCTGCTCGGGCTCGGCATCCTCCTCGCCATTGTGCTGTTCAGCATCATCGGGCCGATGTTCGTCGACGCCGTCAACGCCCAGGTGGGTGCGGTGCGGCCGCGCAAGCCCCCCGGGCCCGAGTACTTCCTCGGCACGGATTCGCAGGGCCGCGACATGTGGACCCTCCTCATCTACGCCACCCCCAACACGCTGAAGATGGGGCTGATCGCCGGCTTCATCGGCGTCGGCGTCGGCACCGCGCTCGGACTGATCGCCGGCCATTTCGGCGGCATCATCGACGCCATCATCCGGGTGATCTCGGATGCCTTGTTGACCGTGCCGGCCATCGCCATCCTCGTCATCATCGCCGGCAATATCGACCGCATGAACACGGTGATCATGGCGCTGGTCGTGGCCTCGCTCGGCTGGATGTTCACCACCCGCACAGTGCGGGCCCAGGTGCTCACCATCCGCGAGAAATCCTATGTCGAGGTGGCGCGGGTCAACGGCGAGAGCCAGTGGGAAATCCTCTTCACCGAGATCATGCCCAACCTGATGCCCTATATCGTCGCGAGCTTCGTCGGCACCGTCTCGGGCTCGATCCTCGCCGTCATCGGCCTCGAGGCGCTCGGCCTCGGCGCCCTCGACGAGATGACGCTGGGCAATACCATCTACTGGAGCCAGCAATCCTCCGCGGTGCTGCGCGGCTACTGGTGGTGGTGGGGCCCGCCGATCGTGGTGATCGCCGCGATCTTCATCGGTCTGTTCCTGACTTCGGTCGGCTTCGACCGCTTTGCCAACCCCAAGCTGGCGAGGCGCTGATGTCTGTCGCTCAAGACGCCAAACCCGTCCTCGTCGTCGAGGAACTGAACGTCCACTACGATACCGGCAAGGGTCCGGCCAAGGCGGTGAACGACGTGTCGTTCTCGCTCAGGCCCGGCGAGCGGCTGGGCCTGATCGGCGAGTCCGGTTCAGGCAAGACCACCATGGCGACGGCGCTGATGCGCCTCACCCGCGCACCTGGCCGCATCGCCGGCGGCTCGGTGAAGCTCGATGGCCGCGACATCCTGAAGATGAGCACCAGGGAGTTGCGCGAGACCCGGCTGCGCGACATCGCGCTGATCCCGCAGGGGGCGATGAGCTCGCTCAACCCGGTGATGCGGCTTGAGGAGCAGATGATCGATGCGATCGTCGCCCACAAGCCGGGGATGCGGCGCGCCGAGCTCGACGCCCGGGTACAGGAGCTGTTGAAGAATGTCGGCCTCGCCCCGGAAGTGGCGCGCCGCTATCCGCATGAACTCTCGGGCGGCATGAAGCAGCGCGCTGCCATGGCCATCGCCACCTCGCTCGCGCCCAAGGTAATCGTCGCGGACGAGCCGACCAGCGCGCTCGACGTGGTGGTGCAGCGCCAGGTGATGCAGACGCTGGGTCGCCTGCAGGATGGGCTCGGCGCCGCCGTGGTGCTGATCGGCCACGATATGGGGCTGATCGCCCAGTTCGCCGACACGGTGGGCGTGATGTATGCGGGCAAGCTCGTCGAGATCGGCCCGGTCCGGCAGATGATCGAGAGCCCCAAGCATCCCTACACCCGGCTGCTGGTCGACAGCCTCCCCGGCATCGAGGTGAAACGCGAGCTCACCGGCATCCCTGGCCTGCCGCCGCCGCTGGTCGACCTGCCGCCCGGTTGCAGCTTCAACCCGCGCTGCCCGCTCGCCTTCGATCGCTGCCTGCGCGAGACCCCGCTGCTGCAGCAGGTGGCGCCCGGCCAGAGCGCTGCGTGCCACCTCTACCCGGAGCATGCGGCACTGCCGCCGCTGCCGCCAATGACCCGTGCCCACCAGGAGCTCCGCCAGTGACCGCACTCATTGAAATGCAGGGCGTCACCAAGACCTATGGCGCCTTCACCGCGCTCAACGACGTGACGCTGTCGCTGTCCGATACCAGCCCGTCGATGACCGCGGTGGCCGGCGAAAGCGGCAGCGGCAAGACCACCTTGGCGCGGATGATGCTGGGCTTCATCAACCCCTCGCAGGGCCAGGTGCTGTACCAGGGCAAGGATGTGGCGAAGATGACCGGCGCCGAGCAGCGGCAGTTCCGCCGCGAGGTGCAGCCGGTGTTCCAGGATCCGTTCGACGTGTTCAACCCGTTCTACCGGATCGACCACGTGCTCGAGACCCCGGTGAAGCGCTACAAGCTCGCCGACACGCAGCAGAAAGCCCACGCCATGATCGAGGACGCGCTGAAGCGCGTCGGTTTGCGGCCGCAGGACACGCTCGGCCGCTTCCCGCATGAACTCTCGGGGGGCCAGCGCCAGCGCATCATGGTGGCCCGCGCCGTGCTGCTCCGGCCTCGGTTGATCGTCGCCGACGAACCGGTCTCGATGGTCGATGCATCGCTGCGCGCCACCATTCTCGACGAGCTGAAGACGCTCAACCGTGAGCTCGGCATCTCGATCGTCTACATCACGCACGACCTGACCACCGCCTTCCAGATCTGCGACAACATCCTGATCCTCTATCGCGGCAACGTCTCGGAGGCCGGGGCGGTGGAGCGGGTGATCGGCGCGCCCAAACACCCCTACTCGCAACTCTTGGTCTCCTCGATCCCGCTGCCCGACCTGAGCAAGGCCTGGGGCGGCGAGGAAATCCCGGTGTCGGAGGCCTCGGCCGCGCGCCCCAACCCCGGCTGCAAGTTCGCGCCGCGCTGCCCGCATGTCATGGAGATGTGCTGGGACAACCTGCCGCCCAAATACGTGCCGGACAGCCAGCGGCTCGCCACCTGCTTCCTCTACCGCGACGCCCCTGTCTCGGCGAGCGACGACGTGGCTTCGGCCTTCCGCCCGCCGGACCGCAGGATTGCGGCGACTGCCCCCTGATTTCATCTCCAACCCATTGCGACCATCCATGTCCATCAAGCTCACCGACCGGCATCGCGTCGGCTCCACCACTCTCGAACTGCCGCCCATGGGGTTCGGCGCCGCCCATCTGGGCGGCATGTACCACCGCGTTTCCGGCGAGACCGCGCATGCGACGCTGAAAGCCGCCTGGGATGGCGGCGTCCGCTATTTCGATACCGCGCCATTCTACGGCCGCGGCCTCAGCGAACATCGGGTCGGCGATTTCCTCATCGACCAGCCGCGCTCGGAGTTCATGCTGACCACCAAGGTCGGCCGCTATTTCCGCCGCCCGGCCGACCCCAAGACCTTCGACCGCACGCCGTGGGGCGGCGGGCTGAACATGGAGATCGTCTGGGACTATAGCTATGACGGGGTGATGCGTGCCTACGAGCAGAGCCTGTTGCGGCTCGGCCTCGACAGCGTCGATGCGCTCCTGATCCACGATCCCGAAGCCTCGCTCGCCAGCAACCCCGATGGGCCGCGCATGGAAGACATGGTGCGCAGCGGCATCAAGGCGCTCGAGGAGTTGAAGGCCTCGGGCCAGATCAAGGCCATCGGCATGGGGCTCAACGCCGCCCCCTCGCTGCTGACCTTCGCTCCGCAGGTGCCGCTCGACTTCTGCATCGTCGCCATGCCCTACACCCTGCTCGACCAATCGGCGCTCGGCACCGGGCTGAAACGCTGCCTCGAGTACAATATCTCGGTGATCATCGGCGCCCCCTATGCCTCGGGCATCCTCGCCACCGGTCCGGGCCCCAATGCCCGCTACGGCTACGGCATTGCGTCCGACCAGGTGCAGGACAAGGTCCGGCGCATCCAGGCGGTCTGCGTCACGCACGGCGTGTCGCTGCAGGCCGCAGCGCTGCAATTCCCCCTCGCGCACCCCACCGTGGTTTCGGTGATTCCCGGCGGCGCCCGGCCCGAGGAAGTGACGAGCAATATCGGCTACCTGCAGGAGGAGATCCCGGCGGCATTCTGGGGTGAGCTCAAGGCGGCGGGGTTGATCGATGTCGAGGCGCCGGTGCCGAATTAGGCTAGCCGCACCATCAGTCAGCGTCCCTCTCCCGCTTGCGGGGGAGGGCGCCCGACTGCCAGCCTCGGCGGCTGGTGTAGCTAGCCTCTCACGCCGACAACCGCTCCCGCTCCACCGCCGCTTCCGCCACGAACGGCCCCGGAATTCCCATGAAGTACCCCTGCGCATAGTCGACGCCGATGGCTTCGAGCGCTGCGAGGATATCGGCGCTTTCGACGAACTCGGCCACCGTCTTGATGCCGGTGACATGGCCCAGGTGATTGATGGTTTCGACCACCGCCCGGTCGGTGCTGTCGCGCAGCATGCCTTTGACGAAGCCGCCGTCGATCTTCAGGTAATCCACCGGCAGCCGCTTCAGATAGTGGAACGACGACATGCCGGCGCCGAAATCGTCGAGCGCGAACTTGCAGCCGATGCTCCTGAGCGCCGTGATGAAGGCGGCCGCACGTTCGAGATTGGCGACGGCGCTGGTCTCGGTAATCTCGAAGCAGATCAGTTGCGGCGGCACGCCCGTCGCCTCGAACTGCTGCTTGAGGAACGTGAGGAAGCTCTCGTCGCCGATGGCCGGAGCGCTGATATTGATGGCGTAGGTGCGCCGGTGCGGCCTGGGCTCGAGCGCGATGCGCGTCGCGATGATGTCGAGCGCGTGGCGCACCACCCAGCGATCGAGCTGTGGCATCAGCCCGAAACGCTCGGCGGCGGGGATGAAGCGGCCCGGACCGATCAGTTCGTTGCGATCGGCGAGGCGGACCAGGATCTCGCAGTGCTCGCCCTCGGCCTCGGGGTCGAGCGGCACGATGTCCTGGGCGTAGAGCACGAAACTATCGCCGTCGAGGGCGCGCTGCAGCCGCTGCACCCAGCCGATATTGCCGGCCATTTCGGCCTGCTCGGCGTCGTCGGGCGAGTAGACATGCACGCGGTTGCGGCCCTTCTCCTTGGCCATGTAGCAGGCGATGTCGGCGGCCCTGAGCGCCGTGGCGAGGCTGCTCACGGTGCGATCGAGGCGTACGAAACCGATGCTGGCGCTGACGGTGAAATGCTGGTCGTTCCAGACGAAGGGCATCTCGCCCAGCGTAATACGCAGTTGATGCGCGGTGATCAGCGCCTCGTCGACCGAACCGGTGCGGAGCAACACGCCGAATTCGTCGCCGCCGAGGCGGGCCAGCAGGACGCCTGGCCCAAGGATTGCCGGCAGCCGCTCGGCCAGCGCGCACAGCAACTGGTCGCCGGCAGCGTGCCCGCCAGAATCGTTGACCACCTTGAACTGGTCGAGATCGACGAACAGCAACGCCGTCGCCGAGCCGTCGGCCAGCGCCTTTTCGACCTCACGCTCGAAGCTGGCGCGGTTGGGCAGCTGGGTCAGCGCGTCATGCGAGGCGCGCCACGAGAGCTCGTGCTCGATACTGCGCCGGTGCTTCAGGAAGCTGTTGAGCCGCCACAGCGTCAGCGCCACGAACAGCGCGGCGATAGCGAGGTTGGCAATGAGGAGCCCCGCCTGGACAAAGCGCGTGCCCTGCCCCAGCGAGTTGGAGAAGGCGCGGGTGAGTGGCGTCACCTGGTCGTTGATGGCGTCGAGCCGCTCCGCCCAGTCGCGCCTTTGCCACGGCTGCACCAGCGCCGCCGCCGCCATCTCGTCGGCCAGCTCCTCCATCTGGAACAGTGTCGTTTCGGCGTTGCGCCAGTCGGCAATGGCGGCGCTCATGTAGCTGAACCACGAGAAGTTCTCGAACAGCCAGATCAATCCCGCAATGTCGTCCGGGTGGTTGCCACCGCGCCGGAACCCCTCGGCCGCCGCGATCCGGTCGGGCGGCGTGGCCTCGAGCGCGAGGCGTGCATCATGATCGCCGAGCGGTACGCTCAGCGCCTGCCGGTGACGCTCCAGATAGCTCGATTGCGTGGTGTCGATATAGCGGCTGAGGAAGTAGATCGCGTCATGCTGGCCCTTCGACCACAGGCTCTCCCCGGTCACGTAGGACCTGAGCGATGTGACCATCTGCAGGCTGAAGGTGGCGAGGATGGCCTGCGTGACAATGATGGCAACGAAGGGCCATGCAACGGCAACAAGCCTGAGGCTCGACTTCTTGTCGGTGGGCAACGGCCCGCCACGCTTCTGCATGGAACCGCCTGGGTACAGAGATGCAGTCGGAACTAAGCATCGTCGAGTTAACGACTTCGCCCAATAACACTGCGCAGAGTTCCGTAGCTTTAGTGGTCCGGCGTCAACGTCGCCTTCATCACGTACGTGTTGTACGGCCCGAACTGGCTCATCACGAACCAGAACGTCAGGCCGTCCTCGGAAATCCATGACGGGGTCATGTAGGCGCCATAGGCCTGGGCATAGTCGGAGCCGCGGGCCAGCACTTCGGGGGCCGACCACGGCCCTTCCGGCCGCTCGGCGAAGCGCAGTTCGATGGCTTCGGAGAGCTCATTGAGCGTCGAATACATCCAGAGCTTGATGCCCGGGTTCCACACCAGCGAGCCCTCGCCGGCACCCGGCTTGATCACTTCGGCGGCCTGGGCCCGGTCGCTGACCCAGCCGCTGCCGTCGAAATACTCCCACGCCTTGGTGTCCAGCACCTTGTCCGCCGCCACCCGGCCGACGCGCGCTCCGGAGAACCGCCCGCAAGGCGTACCGATGGCATAGACGTACTTGCCATCCTCGTTGCCGGCGCCCGACTGGGCCGAGAGCGCCAGCATGTTGAAACTCGATTTGAAGCTGCCGAACTCATCCGTAGCAGGGCTCCAGGTCTTGCCGCCATCGCTCGAGGAGATGAAGCGCGACCAGTTGCAGAGCCACACGCCCCCCATCGAGGAGAAGCCGTTCACCGACATGTAGTGCAGATAGAGCGTGTCACCGACCGTCACCAGGGCGGTCGGGATCTTGGTCTGCTCGCCCTTGAACGCATCCTGGTGCGCCCCCTTGGCGATCTCCACCGCCTTGCCGTCTTCGCCGGTCACCCAGTCGTCGATGACGATGCCATCCGAAGCATCGAGGTCGGAGGTGAAGGCAACGACATTGGAGCGCCAGTTCGGACCGAAGCGGATGCAGGCATTCTCATTCCAGCCGAAGGTATCGCCGAAGGCGAGGACGATCTTGCCGTCGATCTCGGCCATGGTGCCGAGGTCGGTGCCGCAGATATCCGGCCCCTTCATCGGCGCCGGCGCGTTAGGGCCGGTGAGGGCTTTCACTTTTTCGGAGGTGACGCTGTAGTCGGTGGCGAGGGCTGGAGTGCTTGCGAAGAGCAGCGCTAGTGCCATGGCCAAGTGTAGTGCGGGAAGAATACCCCCCACCCTGTCCCTCCCCCGCAAGGGGGGAGGAGACGCCAACACTGACGCCGGCGTGTTGGTCTCCCTCCCCCTTCGAGGCGCTACCGCGTCCCCCGGGAGGGGACAGGGGTGGGGGTACTCTGTGCGAACCAGCCCGTCGGCAGCGTTGCCACGAAGCCGGGTGAGGAGGCCTTTTGTCGAACCAGGCATCAGGCGATCTTCCTCATGTAGTCATCTGTCCACGCCCGGCTCGGCTGCAGGGTCAGCCCGTTGGCGTCGAACACATGGGTGAAGGCGTCGGCGATCTCGAAGCGCAGCGTGTCGCCGCGGCTCGTTGCGAGAATGCCGCGCATCGTGGCGGTGACGGTCTCGCCGCCGGCGGTCTTGCCGTGCAGCACCGTTTCGGCGCCGAGCACCTCGGTCGAAACCAGCTGCACCGCCAGGGGGCCGTTCGCCGTAAGGACCAGGTGCTCGGGGCGGATGCCGATCGTCACTGCGTCGCCCACCCTCACCCCGCCCTCGCGGCGGGCGAGGGTCAACGTTGGCCCCCCGGCGCTGAGCGCTACGCCGAGCCGTTCGCCCACTTCGGTCACCTTGCCGGCAAAGAAGTTCATCTGCGGCGCGCCGAGAAAGCCCGCGACGAACTGGTTGCGCGGCCGGGCATAGAGCTCGACCGGCGCGCCGGCCTGCTCGATCACCCCTTCGCGCAGCACCACGATGCGGTCGGCCATGGTCATGGCTTCGACCTGGTCGTGGGTGACGTAGATCATGGTGGTGCCGAGCCGGTGGTGCAGCGCCGAGATTTCCGACCGCATCTTCACCCGGAGCTCCGCGTCGAGGTTCGACAGCGGCTCGTCGAACAGGAACACTTTCGGTTCCTTGACGATGGCCCGGCCGATCGCGACACGCTGGCTCTGTCCGCCCGACAGCTGGTTGGGCCGGCGCTTCAGCAGATGCTTGATCTGGAGGATATCGGCCGCCTTGTCGACGCGGGCGGCGATCTCGGGCTTCGCGAGTTTCTGGTTCTCGAGCCCGAAGCGGAGGTTCTCCTCGACGCTCATATGCGGATAGAGCGCATAGGACTGGAACACCATGGCCATGCCGCGCGCCGAGGGCAGCAGGTGATCGCAGCGGGTGCCGTCGAGCCAGATCTCGCCGTCCGAGGTCTCCTCGAGCCCCGAAATCATCCGCAGCAAGGTGGATTTGCCGCAGCCGGAGGGGCCGACGAACACCGTGAAGCTGCCATCCTCCACGGTGAGGTCGATGCCGTGGATCACTTCGAGGGTCTGGAAACTTTTCCGAACCTGCTTGAGCTCAAGTTGCGCCATGCTCAGCCTCCCAGCGTCAGGTCTGCGGCGTCGCCGGCGCCGAGCTTGCGGTCGATGCGGGCACTGGCGCCGCCAAAGCTCAGCTCGGCGAGATCGAGGCTGCCATAGCGGACCTCGAGGCGGACGCGGTTGCCGCTGCGGCTGACGACACCCCAGCCCTCACCCACCGACCAGAACCAGTTGCCATCACCCTGGTCCTTCGGCGCAAAGCCGATGGCGCCTTTGGTGAGGTCGTAGCTGAGGCCCGACCAGGCGTTGACCAGCGCGAAGCTCGACATCGAGCGGGCGTAATAGCTGCCGCACTCGATCTCGTTCCACGGGTTGCGGCGATAGCCATCGTGCCGGGCGCGCGCCGTGCGGACGATCGCGAGGCCCTCGTCGGTCAGCCCGCGGAAGATCAGGTGCGAAGCGAGCATATATTCGAGCCCGGTCCACACTTCCTCGGAGTACGGCGCCGGCACCGCCGGCTTGGTGGCGCCTTCGGGCCAGGTGGCGATCAGCACGCCGCCTTCATCCTCATAGGCATAGACGCGGCAGGGATTGAAATGACCCTTGAGGTCGGCCCGATAGTTGTGGCGATAGGCCGAGGCGAGCGCCGTCTGCACCTTGTCGGGGTCGAGGAAGCTGCCAAGCCCGGCGAGGTCGGCATGCCATTGGCCGAGAATCTGGTCGGTCGCGCAGCCATCGTTGAACTGGTACTTCATCTGGCCGTACTCGTCCGACCAGTAGGTCTCCATGAAGCCGTCGGCGATCACCCCGACCTTGCCGCTGGCGTGATCGAACTTTTCGATCAGCGCCTTGTCGCCGAGGTCGGTCTTCTGGATGAAGTAGTTGCCGTTGAAGAGCTCGGCGTTGAGGTAATCGGCGCCCGCCTGCCCCATCCGCTCCAGCTCATCGGCAAATGCCGTATCGCCGGCCGCGCGCCCCATCTCGGCGCCGGCCTTGAGCGCCGCGACATACATGGTCGAGAGCCAGGAGTTGGGCCCGAACAGCTCCATGTCGAGCGTGTGGTGCTGGCGGCCCCACAGGATCCCGGTGCGCTCTGGATCCCACTGGTCCGGGTTATCGGCCGACCAGGCATATTCGAGCGCCGCCTTCACCCGCGGCCAGTAACGCTTCAGCCACTCCGTATCGCCGGAAATCTTCCAATCGCGAAACGTCTTGATGATCGAGCCGAACTGGCCGTCGGCGCAGGGGTTGAGCGGGAAGAAGGCCGAGCCGAGCGGGATGATCTGCCGGAAGGTCAGCCCGCCATTGGGCAGCTGGTTATAGGTATAGTCGGTCTCGCGCAGCGTGCGCTCCAGCCCGGGGAACAGGTAGGGCAGCGTCTGCTGGTAGTTCCACACATGGGTGCAGCTGCCCTCGCAACTGCCCTCATTGGTGAACTGGCCTTCCCAGGCCCAGAACTCGCCATGCTCGAGCCGCATCACCGTGGCGGTGCGGAGGATGCTCATCGTGCCCTGCACCGCGTCGATGATGTCGACCGGCATGCTCGTGCCGAACAGCGTGTCGCGGAAGGCGAAGGTCGGGGCGCGCAACTCGTCCCAGCGCGCAAACGCTTCGGCGAGCACCGCGCCGGAGTCTTGCCACTGGCTGGCATAGTAGTTGCGCCAGGTGCCGGTCTCGCCATTCACCTGCCCCGGCCGCCAATAGACCTGCCCGACCGGAAAATGCCAGGCGATGGCGAAGCGCACGGTTTTCGTCTCGCCCGGGGCCACACTGATGCGCGCCGCGAGCGTGCCGTGTTCGGGCTGGTCGAACATGTTGCGGTTGAGCCGCGGCTTGTCGTAGTGCCGCTCGGGCAGCCGGCCCGGCCGCGCGAATTCGCGCCAGAACAGGTTGAGATCGTCGAACCACTGGCCGCGGAAATGGTAGTCGAGGTGGTCGACATCCCCCGCATCGGTGGCAATCGAGACATCGCCCGTCTGCCAGTCCGGCAGCTCATCGGCGGCGGTCAGCAGCAGCGACTTTACCCCAGCCGCTTCGGCGTAGCTGTGCCGGCCGTTCTGGCAGCCGTAATTCCCGAGCGTACCGCCAATGGTGTAGTCGACCGGCGCCGTGCCGGCATTGGTCACCTCGATCTCGAACATCGCCGCCGGCAGCGAGGAGTCGCGCTCGTTGGTGGGGATGAACGGGCTCCAGGCGGTGAGCTTCACCTGGCCGGGGAAGCTCGCATCGTGGAACGCCACCTCGGCCACCGGGAACGTGCCCGTGAACGTCGTCGCCTCGAAATGCGGCACGCCGGCCAGCGTGTTGCGATTGGCGCCCCAGCCAAAGCCGTCGAAGAATTTTCGCGTGGTGGGTGAGCCGGTGGGCAACCCCTCATAGGGGCCGTTCAACACCCGCGCATCGAGCAGTTCGCCGCCCGCCTCCGCCTTGATGGCGAAGTGGCTGTAGCCGTTGAAGCTCTGCAGCCCCGGCCGGTTGCGGATCGACCAGTCGACCAACCGGCCACTGCCCGAGAGCGCGAGGCCACCCGCGCCGATGCCACCGAGCGGGAAAGCGATGTGGGCCGTGCGGTCGCCTTCGTAGATGAAACGCGGATCGGTTCTGGTCATTGCAAAATCCATTGGTCAGGCCCGGATGCCTGAGAACGTGACGCCCTCGATCACCATCTTCTGGGCGACGAGGAAGAGGAGGACGACGGGAAGGATGGCCATGCTCATCGCGGCCATGACGACGGACAGGTTGCCCTGGCTCATGTAGCCGCGGAGCAGGTCCATCGCGATCGGCAGGGTCATCGAACCCTGCGACTCGATCAGCGCCCGCGGCTGGAAATAGGAGTTCCAGGCGCCGGTAAAGGTGATGATGGCGAGCGCGCCGAGCGCCGGCATCAGTTGCGGCAGCGAGATGCGCCAGAAGATCTTGAAGTAGCCCGCCCCATCCATCAGCGCCGCTTCCTCGAGCTCCTTGGGTTGCGAGCGCAGGAACTGGCGCAGCATGAACACCCCGAAGCTCGAGGTCAGCCCCATCAGCACCAGCCCGAGCGGGTTGTTGAGCAGCCCCAGCTTGGCGTAGCCCAGATAGATCGGCAGGATCGTCACCTGCGCCGGGAACATCAGCCCGATCAGCATCACGAAGAACAGGCTGTCGCGGCCGGGGAACCTGAGCCGCGCATAGGCGAAGGCGGCAAGCGTACAGGTGACGAGCTGGCCGATGGTCACCAGCACCGCCACATAGAGGCTGTTCCAGTAGATCTTGAGGAACGGCACTGAGGACTCGAGCACCGTGCGATAGTTGCTCAGATCAAAGCTCGGCGGAAAGAAGCTCGGCGGCATCTTGTAGGCTTCCGGCGCCGGCCGGAACGACATCGAGAACAGCCAGAAGAACGGCATCAGCATCAGGATGCCCATCAGCAGCAGCACTGCGATGATGGCGCGATCGACCCACTTCTTGGCTTCGCGCGTCTGCATGGATCTGGTTTGCATGGGCCCTACTCCCGCACCCACCGGCGCGAGCCGATGATCTGGATGATGGTGATGATGAGGACGAGGATCATCATGATGACGCTGACCGCGGCGGCGTAACCGAGTTCGAAGCTGCCAAAGGCCTCGTCGACCAGGTAGATCGACAGCGAGCGGGTGGAGTCCCCCGGGCCGCCGCCGGTCAGGATCATGATCGACTCGAACACCTGCAGCGCGCCGATCGAGGCGAAGACGATGCAGAAGAACAGCACCGGCGAGATGAACGGCAGCGTGATGCGGCTGAAGCGGCGCCAGGCCGAGGCGCCATCCATCGAGGCGGCATCCATGATCGGCCTGGGCACACCCTGCAGCGCTGCGATCAGGATGATCATGAAGAAGCCGGTGTTCTTCCACACATCCATGATGACGATCGAGGTCATCGCGAACTTCGACGACGACAGCCACGGCACCTGCGGCAGGCCGATCTGGGCCAGGTAGTAGTTTATGACGCCGAAATCGACGCTGTAGAAATAGCTCCACACCACCGCGACGAACGCCGCCGAGATGATCACCGGCAGAAAAAAGGCGAGGCGGAAGAAGTAGAGCAGGAATTTCGGCATGGCCCGGTTCAGCGCCAGCGCCAGGATCAGCCCGACCGCCACGTTGAAGCTCACCGCGAGGAAGGCGAAGCGCAGCGTGTTCCAGAAGATCTCGAGCGAGCGCGGCTCGGTGAGGAAGCGCACATAGTTCTCGAACCCTACCCAGTCGGCGCCGAAGCTGATGTCGTAGTAAGTGAAGCTGAGCACGATGGTGATGACCACCGGCGCCAGCACGAACGCGGCGTAGAGCAGGATCGAGGGCAACACGAAGATGTAGCCCGCCTGCATCTGTGCCTTGCGGAGGTCGGATAGTCGTCGCTTCGCCATAACCATCTCGGGCCGGAGAAAACTGGAGCGCTTCAGGAGAAAGTGCCCGCGCCGCACCCGAAGGTCCGGCGCGGGCAGTCCGGGGGAGGACTACTGGGTGACGCGCTTGATGCGCTCGAACGAGCGGGTCAGTTCCTGGTCCGCCTTGGCGACGGCATCAGGAATGGTCATTTCGTCGGTCATGATGGCGTTGAAGTACCGCATGAAAATCTGGTCGACTTCCTGGAAATTGGCCGGCGACGGCACCGCATGGGTGGTCGGCAGCGTCTCGTAGTAGAGCGGCGCCGACGGCGGGAACTTCAGGAAATTCTCGGTCTCGGCCGCCGACTTGCGGCCCGGCACGGCGCCACCGAGATCGCCTTCGGCCACCTGCGTCTCGTAGCTGAGGAGTTCGGTGACCAGCGCCTTGGCCAGCTCCGGATTCTGCGCCTTGGACGAGATGCCGTAGGCGCCGAAGCCGATGACGGTGTCGTTGCTCACCTTGCCCGGCTGGGTGGCGATATCCATGTCGAGCTTACTCGAGATGGCGTTCTGCACGATCCAGTGGCCACGCGAGATCATGGCGATCTGGCCGGCGAAGAACTGGTTCTCGACGCCCTCCTGCCCCGGCACCGGCGAGACCTTCTTGACGTGGATCAGGTCGTAGAGGAACTGCAGCGTCTCGGCGACCTTGGGGTCCTTCATGTTGGAGGCCGACCAGTCCGCGGTGATCGGCGAGGTGCCGTTGGAGAGGAACCACGGCATCAGCCCGAAGAAGAAGGCCGGCACTTCGTAGCCGAACTGGGTGACATTGCCGTTGGCGTCGCGCTTGGTCAGCTTTTCGGCGATGGCGGCGAACTCGTCCCACGTCCAGGTCTTGCTGGGCGCTGGAATACCCGCCTCGGCAAAGAGCGCGCGGTTGTAGTTCGTCATGATGTTGTTCCAGGTCGAGGGGATGAAATAGGTCTTCCCCTTGTACTTGGTCAGCTCGAACAGCTTGGCGTCGAAATCCGAGAAGTCGCCGGTCGCGATATAGTCGTCGAGGGGCAAGAACAGGTCGCGCGCCGCGAAGCTCTGCAGCGTCTCCACCGCCGTGTGGTAGACGTCATACTGCTCGCCGGCATTGTATTGCTGCAAGACGCGCGAGACGAAATCGCCCCAGCCGCCGCTGACCGGATCGACGCCGATCTCCACCTCGACATTGGGGTATTTGGCGTTGAAGCGGGTCACTGCGTCCTGCGTCGATTTGAGCTGCGCTTCACCGCCGAAGGTCATCAGCCGCAACTTGCCTGCCTCGTCGGACTGCGCCAGCGCCGGCGACACCAGCCCTGCCGTGAGCAGCAGAGCCGCCAGTAATTTCTTCATCTCGTCCCTCCTCTGTCCGGCGTTTCGACAAAGCTCCGCCGGCGCTGGATCGCGGGTCTTTGCCGCGTCCGCTGTTGAAAAAGCCGCTCGCACCCGGAAAAGCGCCGAAAACCGGCGCCCGACTTCAGAGCACGCTGATTAAGCCATTGTGATCGTTCAGATATTTCTCCCGTCGCAGGGTTATCCCCGTCTTCTGGCGAGAGCGAACGTAACAGCTGTGAATGGATTTGCAAATGCATTCACAAATCCATTTGCATGCCTCTTTCGTTTGGTGCTAGCCGTTGCCGCCATGAGCACGATCTCAAAGGTTGCCGAACGGGCAGGCGTATCGCGGACCACGGTCTCGCATGTGATCAACCACGCCAATCGGGTGTCCAAGCCGCTGCGCGAAAAGGTGCAGGCGGCCATCGACGAGCTCGGCTATTCGCCCAACCCGCAGGCCAAGAGTCTGAGGACCGGGCGTACCAACCTGATCGCTATGCTGATCCCCGATATCGGCAACCCGTTCTACACCGAGATGGTCAAGGCGGCGCAGGCGGCGCTCGAGGAGGCCGGGCTCGACGCGCTGATCTATAATACCGACGTGCCGGGCGGGAACTGGCAGACCCATGGCCGCGATTACCTGCGCCAGCTCAACAAGAAGCGCGTCGATGGCCTCTTGGTCGGTGATTTCGCCCTGCACGGCATCAACGAGGAGCTGCAGAAGCTCGACACGCCGGTGGTGTTCATCGGCCAGCTCGCCAGTCACGCCGTCGACAGCATCAAGGTCGACGATTTCGGCGGCGGCTACATGGTCGGCAAGCACTTCGCCGAGCGCGGCCACAAGCGCGTCGTGCAGATTACCGGCCCCAACAATTTCGAAAGCGCCATGGCGCGAGCCGACGGGTTCGAGAAGGCGCTGGCCGATCATGGCGTCGCCTTCGACCGGCTGACCCAGCGGCACGAAGGCACCTACCTGCCACCCTCCGGCCGCGAAGCGGTCGAGTGGATCGCCGGCCTCACCGGCAAGGCGCGCCCGACCGCCGTGTTCATCGGCAACTACCTGATGGCGACCGGCGCCCTGGCTGAGTTCCACGACCGGGGCATCCGCATCCCCGATGATATCGCCGTCGCCATTTTCGGCGACCTGCCGCAGCTCGAATATGTGAGGCCCAACCTCACCCGAGCCGGCGAGAACCCAGGCGCGCTGGCGAAGCGCGCCGTTGAAATGCTGCTCGACCGCCTCAACGGCAAGTTCGACGGCCCGCCGCGCACCGAGGTCATCCCCTGTGCGCTGCGCATCTTCGAGTCGGCCTAGCCGACCCGAAACAACCAGGAGCGAGATCAGGAAGAGCTGCGAGACTTTTCCGGTTCGATCTCGCGACCAACAAGAACTAGCGCGGCCGTTTCGGGGGAGGTGGCCGCGTCCGGACGACAACACCAAAGCTCCAGGGAGGAGTGAGATGACTAATACGTCCAACATGCCGTCGGGATGGTCCCGCCGGTCCATCCTCAAGGGCGGCGCCGCACTGGGCGCTGCCGGCCTTGCCCTGCCGTTCGCCGGCAAGGCGTTCGCCCAGGACAACACACTCAGTTTCTGGCAGTTCTATGCCCCCGGCGGCGATGTGAAGCCGCAGGTCGACTGGTTCGTGAAAATGGTGGCCGATTGGAATGCCACCCAATCCGAGCAGGTCGCGCTCGAATATGTGGTGGGCTCCGAATATATCGGCGGCACCAAGCTCGCGACCTCGTTCGCCTCGGGCCAGGGCCCGGACATCTTCATCATCTCGCCCGGCGATTTCCTGCGCTACTACAATGGCGGTGTGCTGCAGGACCTGACCCCGGCAATCGAGGAAGCGGCCCGCGCCGATTTCCCCGAAAGCGTCATCGCCAACCGCATGGTCGACGGCAAGATCTACGGCGTGCCGATGGAAGTCGAGCCGATGGCCTTCTACTACTCGGTCAAGGCCTTCGAGGACGCCGGGCTCAACGAGAACGACGTGCCCCAGACCTGGGACCAGTTGCTCGAAGTGGGCAAGAAGCTGACCACGGCCGAGCGCTATGGCGTGCTGTTCGAGACCAACCCGGGCTACTACCAGAACTTCACCTGGTACCCGTTCATGTGGCAGGGCGGCGGCGAGTTCCAGTCGGCCGAAGGCAAGTCAGCCTTCGACTCGCCGGCAACCGTCGCGGCACTGAAGCTGTGGCAGGATGCAGTCAATTCCGGCGCCGCGCCGCGCCAGATGCTCGGCGGTGGCGGCGGCGATATCGTCGCCAACCTCGGCTCCGGCTACTGCGCCATGCAGAATGTCGGCATCTGGGGCATCTCGGCGATGGACAACAACGCCCCCGACGTTCCCTACGGCATCTTCAAGCTGCCGGTGCCCACTGGCGGCAAGTACGTCACCGTCGGTGGCGGCTGGGCCTTCGTCGCCAACTCGAAGGGCAAGAACCCGGAAGCCGCGGCGAAGTTCATCGCCTGGGCGCTGGCCTCGATGGCGCCGGATTCGGTGCAGCGGGTGGTCGACTGGTGCACGGTGGCCAAGTCCGACATGCCGCCACGCAACTCGGCGCTGGCTGCCGGTGGCGATGCCTTCAACAAGGGCAATATGGGGATCTTCGGGACCCAGATCCATCCGGGAACCCGGGCCGAGCCGCGGGTGCCGCCGGAGGTCTACAAGATCATCTCCGACGCCATCCAGCAGACCCAGCTCGGCGGCGCCGACCCGCAGGCCACGGCCACCGCCGCCAGCCAGCAGCTCGACGCTTTCCTCGCGTCCTACTCAGGCGCGCCGATCCTCTAGAGGGCGCCGTACTGCCGCAGATCCTGCAGTGGTCGCATCCCTCCCCCTTGAGGGGAGGGAACGAGGGAGGGGGTGGTGCAGTCAGCACCGAGCCCGCCTCACCACCCCCACCCCCAGCCCCTCCCCTCAAGGGAGGGGAGCCGCAAGCCCGGTGAAGGACCAAGGACAGACCAGTGACTGAGATCACAACCACGGCGGCGGGCGACAGGCCCGCTGCCATCCGGCTCACCTCGAGGCAGCGCGAGGCCATTGCCGGCGTGCTGTTCGTCGCGCCCGACGCCATCGGCCTGATGCTGTTCATCGGCCTGCCGATGCTGCTGGCGCTCGGCATCTCGGTGTTCGAGGTCGACGGCTTCGGCGGCTTCAAGTTCGTCGGGCTCGCCAACTACACCAAGATGTGGGGTGACCCGCTGTTCTGGTCGTCGCTGCGCGTCACCGGGCAGTTCACCCTCATGCTGGTGCCCCTGCTCTATGTCAGCGGGCTGGGCCTCGCTTTGCTGGTGCAGCGCACCAGCAAGTTCAACACCGTCATGCGCTCGATGTTCTTCGCGCCGCAGATGGTCAGCCTCGTCGTCGTGGCCCTGGTCTGGCAGTTGATGGTGGTCGACAAGCTCGGCGTCCTCACCCGCTTCGCCGCCTCGATCGGGCTCGGCGGCATCTCTTTCCTCGGCGACCCGAACCTGGCCCTGTTCACCGTGACGCTCGCCGCGGTGTGGTTCCTGATGGGCTTTTACATGCTGATCTTCTTGGGCGGCCTGCAGGACATCCCCAAGGAGTATTACGAGGCGGCGCGCATCGATGGCGCGAGCTCGACGCAAAGCTTCTGGTTCATCACCCTGCCCTTGCTGCGCCCCACCAGCTTCTTCGTACTGCTGGTTTCGGCCGTCGCTGCCATCACCGGCGCGCAGGCCTTCGACCTGATCTACGTGATGACCAAGGGCGGGCCGGCCAATTCGACGGCGCTGCTGATCAGTTACATCTACCAGCAGGCCTTCCAGTACTCCGCCTTCGGCTACGCCGCGGCGCTGGCGACGCTCCTGGTGGTGCTGCTGATGGTGGTCACGGTGTTCTTCTTCTTCCTCACCCGCGGCGGACGGTTCGATTATGAGTAGCGCAACCCTCTCCCGTTCGCAGGCCAATGTCGTCCGGCTGGTCTGGATGCTGGTGACGGTGGTGCTCGCCGTGATGGCGATCTTCCCGCTGCTCTACATGCTGTCGATCGCCTTCAAGGGCCCGACCGAGGTGTTCAAGTCGAACCTCATTCCATCGAAGCCAGTGCTCGACAACTTCATCTACGTGCTGACCGAGGTGCCGTTCTGGCGCTACCTGATCAACACCTTCGTCATCTCCGCTGTGGTGACGGTGGTGGCTTTGTTCTTCCACACCATGGCCGGCTACGCCCTGGCGCGGCTGAAGTTCCCCGGCCGCGAGGCGGTATTCCTCGCCATGTTCTCGACCTTCCTCGTGTCGCTGCCGGTGATCATCGTGCCGCTGTTCATCCTGGTGCGTTCGCTGGGCATGCTGAACTCCTATGCCGGGCTGATCGTCCCGGCGATCTTCAACGCCTTCGGCATCTTCCTCCTCCGCCAATACTACCTGTCGCTGCCCAAGGAGCTGGAGGAGGCGGCGGTGATCGACGGCGCCGGCTACTGGCGCATCTACACCAGCGTCATCCTGCCCTTGAGCCGGCCGATCATCGCGGCACTGGCGATCCTGTTCTTCCTTGCCAACTGGAACTCGTTCCTCTGGCCGCTCACCGTCGCCTCCGACCAGAACCTGTGGGTCGTGCAGGTGGCCATCGCCAACTTCAAGAGCCAGTACGCCGCCAGCTGGAATTACACCATGGCCGCCTCGACCATCGTCGCGGTGCCGATGCTGGTGCTGTTCGTGATCTTCCAGAAGCAGATCATGGACTCGATCAAAACCAGCGGCCTGAAATAGGCCCTAGCCCCCAAGGAGATTTCTATGACCAATGCGGGTCTGTCGCCGCTACGGGGACTTGCCAAGCTGCGCGAGGCGCGCAGCCGGCGCTTTTCGAGCTATGACCGCACCGGCGGCAACGACGACCGGCTGCATATCGAACCGGGTAAGACCGTTGACATCGCCGAGCACCAGGGCGCCGGCATCATCACCCATATCTGGGCCACCCTTGCCTCGTCGGCCGACCACTATCTGAGAAAGATCGTGCTCCGCGCCTATTGGGACGGCGAGACCGAACCGAGCGTCGAAACCCCGATCGGCGATTTCTTCGGCATGGGCCATGCCAAAACGAAGAACTTCGCCTCGCTGCCGGTGCAGGCGAGCCCGCAAGACGGCAAGGCCTTCAACTGCTACTTCCCGATGCCGTTCGGCAGCTCGATGCGGCTGACCATCACCAACGAGTCCGAGGTCGACCTGCTGTTCTACTACTATGTCGATCTCGAGCTGCACGACCGGCTCGAGGACGGCATGGGGCGCTTCCACGCCCAGTATCGGCAGGATCGGCCCGACGGGGCCAGCGAGGCCGGCAAGACCAACGAGCAGCATCTGTTCGGCGGCGAGAATGTCGACGGCAAACGCAACTACGTGATCCTCGATGCCGAGGGCCACGGGCACTATGTCGGCGTGCTGTTCTCGGTGCAGTCGCAGCGCCTGTCACGGTCCTGGGACTGGTATGGCGAAGGCGACGACATGATCTGGATCGACGGCGCCCCTGGCCTCTCGGTGCCCGACACGGTGCGCAGGCCCGATCCGCGCATCGGCCCGAAAGCCGCGCTGATCGAGCCGCGCCCCGAAAGCGCTCCCGGCGCCAACGACCAGTGGCCGCCGACCCTGCATGGCACCGGCACCGAGGACTATTTCAACACCGCCTGGTGCCCCACCGAGGAGTACTCGGCGCCCTACCACGGCATCATTGCCGCCGGCGGCCCGAACTGGACCGAGCCGGTGACGCTCTATCGCTGGCACATCGAGGACCCCTTGATCTTCAAGGAGCGCATCAAGGTCACCATCGAGCACGGCCACGCCAATGGCCGTTCCGACGACATCTCATCGGTGGCGTTCTGGTATCAGGCCGAGCCGCACAAGCCGTTCGAGCCGCTGCCGCCGGTTGCCGAGCGCATCCCGCATTTCCGCTATCCATTCCAGGGACAATGAAAATGACTACGCCTTTCAACGGCCTCGGCGTCGGGCTGCATAACCTCTACCGGCTGTCGCCGGCCAAGACCCGCTCGATCTCGCCCGAGAACTTCACCGGCGAAAAGGGCAAGGGCGGCATGGCTACCGAGGGCACCGGCGCCCTGCACGCCAAGGGGCTCGGCCCCGACGGCAATGGCCAGGGCTGGAAGGTGTCGCCCTCGATCCGGATCGAACGGGGCGAGACCCGCGTCCTCGCCGCTATCGAGGGCATGGGCGCCATCCAGCAGATCTGGCTGACCACGGCGAACCTGCGCTGGCGGAGCCTCATCATCCGCATGTGGTGGGACGACCAGGAGAACCCCTCGGTCGAGGCGCCGCTCGGCGATTTCTTCTGCATGGGCTGGGGTCAGTTCGCCCAGATCAACTCGCTCGCCGTCTGCGTCAACCCCGGCCGCGCCTTCAACTGCTACTGGGAGATGCCGTTCCGGAAGGCCGCGCGCATCGAGATCGAGAACACCGACCCCGACGATTTCGGCATCATCTACTACCAGATCAACTACACCCTGACCGAAGTGCCGGAGGACGCGGCCTATTTCCACGCCAAGTTCCGCCGCACCAACCCCCTGCCCTATGGCACCGACTACACCATCCTCGATGGCGTAACGGGCCGCGGCCACTATGTCGGCACCTACATGGCCTGGGGCGTGAACAATTCCGGCTGGTGGGGTGAGGGCGAGATCAAGTTCTTCATGGATGGGGACAAGGCGTTCCCCACCATCTGCGGCACCGGCACCGAGGACTATTTCTGCGGCGCCTACAATTTCGATGGCGGCGTGGTCGATGCCACCATGGACAGCCGCTATCGCGAGTTCTCCACCCCCTATGCCGGCCTGCCGCAGGTGCTCAGGCCCGACGGCACCTACCGCAGCCAGACCCGCTTCGGCATGTATCGCTGGCACCTCAATGACCCGATCCGCTTCGAGAGCGACCTGAAGGTCACCATCCAGGCGCTCGGCTGGCGCACCGAAAACCGCAACACCCGCCGCTACCTGCCGCTGCAGGACGACATCGCCTCGGTGGCCTTCTGGTACCAGACCCTGCCGACCGCGCCATTCGAGGCGCTGCCAGGGCGGGATTATCTCGAGGTGATTTGAGGGCGGAATATTGAGGGGCCGGCGCGGGCTGCCCCTACCCGGTGCTCGGCACGTACCTGCAGCACCTTGGCCTCCAGCTCCGCGCTCGTGCGGGTCGGGCTGCTCAGCGGCCGTCGGGAGCGATCGGCCAGGCCGGCGCTGCCCGCTTCGCCATACACCGCTACCCACTTGTACCCGGTGGTCGGACTAATCCCGAACCGTCGGCACAACTCCCGCATGTTCGCCGCCGACCCGCTCGCCAGACGACAAAACTCTTCGCGCTCGGATTGAACTGAACGATCCGAAAATGGCATGCCGGCCTCCCCGCCCTTCATGCCAAATCCGTCCACCATGTCTCCGAACACCCGTCCACCATCTCCCCGGTCTATACACCCGCAAGGGGGAGGGGACAGGGGCGGGGGTCAGCCCCAGCCGGCCGTCGAGTTTACGAGAACCGCCTAACTCAGCGCGTTCAGAAGATTCCCCGACACATGGCCATCCGGCAGCAGCCCGGCGCGCGTCTGCCAGTCGATCACTGCCGCACGGGTCTTCGGGCCGATTTCACCGTCGGGCTTGCCGATCTCATAGCCCTTCTTGAGCAGCCTGGCCTGCACCTGCTTCCGCCCATCGGCGTTGAGCGCCGTGTCCTTCGGCCAGCCGACTGAAAAGCCCTTGCCGCCGATGATCCGGTCCGCGAGGTGGCCGACGGCCAGCGCATAGCTGTCGGAATTGTTGTAGCGCTTGATCACCCCGAAATTCGGCAGAACGGCGAACACCGGGCCATTGCCGCCCATCGGCATGTAAAGCCGGGCGGTGTCACTGTCGCGCGGGAACGGCTTGCCGTTGGCGCGGGAAACGCCGACGCCACGCCAGTCGCCGAGGGTCGCGGTGAGGCCTTGCCAGACGTTCTGGTAGTTGAAGTCCCGTGGGAGCTTTACCTCGTAACCCCAGGTTTCCCCTGCCCGCCAACCGAACGACTTCAGGTAGTTGGCGATCGACGCTTGCGCGTCCGGCACCGAGCCCCAGATGTCCTTGTGGCCGTCGCCCTTGAAGTCGACGGCATATTTCATGAAGCTCGACGGCATGAACTGCGGCAGGCCCATGGCGCCGGCCCACGAGCCGACCATGTCCTTGGCGCGTACATGCCCGCCCTCGAGGATCTCGAGCGAAGTGATCAGCTCGCTGCCGAAGAAATCGGTGCGGTAGCCACCATAGGCGAGCGTCGCCAGCGCATGCACCGTGTTGGTGCCGCCCAGGAACCCGCCGAAATTGGTCTCGATGCCCCAGATGGCGAGGACGATTTCGCCCTGCACGCCATAGCGCTCGCTCACCGCCTTCAGCGTCTTGGCCCATTCGCCACGCATGTCGTGCCCGGTGCCGATGCGCGTGTCGCTGACCCGCTTGTTAACGTAGTCGGCGGCGGTGGAGACGAATTCGGGCTGCTTCTTGCTGAGCTCGAGCACCGAGCCGATCGGCTTGAAATCGCCCATCGCGATGTCGAACACCCGCCTGGACACGCCGCGCGCCTTGGCCCGCTGCCAGGTCTGGTCGACGAAGCCACCGACGCTGGCAAAGGCCGGCGTGAATGCCGACGAAGCGATCAGCGCGGCGGCGCCGATACCGAAACTACGACGGGAAACAGAGAATTCGATCGGCTTGTTAACGCGGTACATGAAAGCGCCTCTGCACAAGAGGGGCGACCCGGATAGAACGCTGGGTCGATCTGCCGGCACAATCAGCCGACGGTTTGTGTCTATTCTCCTGAACGAAATTAAGATCGCGTTACCCACGTGATCGCGATCGCGTGATCGAGCACCGGACACGCCCCACGCGTCGCCCACACCACCGGCGTCATTCCCGCAGGCGAGAACCTAGCGGGATCTCTCAACCTCCCCTTGCGGTGCAGCATCCCACTGGGTTCCCGTCTGCGCGGGAACGACACCGGTGTGGGTGGCAGGGTCGAAGCGATGGGGAGGCGAGCCCCTCCGATGTTGACACCCGCCGCCAATCTCTGGGATGCCTCACCCCCTTTCATCGCGTCGGAGGAGTGCGATGTTTCGATCCCTTGCCGTGGCGGCGCTACTGTGTGGTCTCGCCGCGCCGGTGCTGGCCGCCGAACTGCAACCGACGCTGACCGGCGACGTCAGGATCCATGACCCCACCGTCATCGAGGTCGACGGCAAATTCGTCGCCTTCCAGACCGGACAGGAAGGCGGGCTCTATCGTGGCGCCATCCGCGCCAAGACCTCGCCCGACGGGATCGCCTGGACCGATGCCGGATCGATCGGCAAGGGCATGCCGAAATGGCAGCGGAGGGAACTCGGCTATCAGTCGCTCAACATCTGGGCGCCTTCGGTCAGCCGGCACGGCAAGACCTGGAACCTCTACTATTCGGTGTCCTCGTTCGGCATCAACACCAGCGCCATCGGGCTGATGACCAACGCCGCACTCGACCCCGATAAGCCGGGCGAGGGCTGGGAGGATCAGGGCCTGGTGCTCAAGTCCACCGGCAAGGACAACTGGAACGCCATCGACCCCTGGCGCATCGACCTCAGCGACGGCCGCGCCTTTCTCGCCTATGGCTCGTTCTGGGACGGCATCAAAATGCGGGAGCTCGATCCGCAGGGCGGCAAGCTGCTCACCGCGGACACCCCGACCTACGACCTCGCCTCGCGCCAGGGCGCCGGAATCGAGGCGGCGAGCATTCTCGAGCACGACGGCCGCTTCTATCTGTTCGTCTCGTTCGACCAGTGCTGCAAGCAGCTCGACAGCACCTACAACATCCGGGTCGGCCGCGCCGACACGGTGACCGGCCCCTATCTCGATCGCGACGGCAAACCGATGCTCGCCGGCGGCGGCACCCTGCTCCTCGGCAAGACCGGCCGCTTCATCGGCCCCGGCGGGCAGGAAGCCATCGTCACCTCAAAGGGCGAGATGCTCGCCTACCACTATTACGACGGGGACGACCTCGGAGTGTCGAAACTCCAGTTCTCGCCCCTCCGATGGCCCCCAGATGGTTGGCCCGAGCTCGATGCATTGCCGGAGTAGGATGTTTCACTGTTTGATTGACACTGTTGGCTCGCCACCCACCGGCTGTCATCCCAGCGAAAGCTGGACCCCAGCATCAGCCCGCGCCAGCTGAGAGAGGAGGAGCGAACGTGAAAAGCCCCAGCCCAACCTCCAACCGCGCAGCGGACCTCGACCTGCTCAAAACCCTCTTGGTCGTCGGCATGGTCGGCGCGCATGTCATCCAGCTCATCACCTTCCGCGCCAGGCCCGAGGCGGCGATCTTCGCCGAGTATGCCAACCTCGTCAGCTTCTCGGGCTTCCTGTTCGCCTTCGGCATCGGTCTCGGTCTGCCCAAGCCGGAGGGGCGAAAGCGGAGCCTCTGGCGGCAGCTGCGGCCGTCGCTGCTGCTGTTGCTGGCGGTATATGCCTCGTCCTTCGCCTTCGCTTTGCTGGTCGATCGCAAGAAGCTCGATCCACAGCTGATCCTCGACGTGGTCACCATGCAGCGGCTGTTCGGCTGGAGCGAGTTCCTCGCCACCTTCTTCATGCTGTCGCTGCTGACGCTGGTGGCGCGCCCGGCGCTGCTCGCCATCGGCCGCAATCCGTGGCTGCTGGCCGCCGCGACGCTCGCCTGCCTCGCCACCACGTTCTACAGCACCGGCGCCATCGTCCCGCTGCTGCCGACCCTGGTCAGCCATACCGGCTTCGCCAATTTCCCGCTGCTGCCCTACCTGCCGTGGTTCCTCCTCGGCATCTGGTACGGCAGCCATCCGGTGCGGGCCTGGCACTTCGTGCCGGCGCTGGCGATGTCAGGTTATCTCTATGGGGTGACCATGCAGACCGGGCAGTTCCCCAACCGCTTCCCGCCCACCATCCTGTGGATCGTCGGCCCGGCGGCGATCCTGCTCGCCTACCTCTGGCTCTGCCGCTTTGTTGCGGCGCGGGTCAGCCTGCCCGACGTGCTGCTGACGCCCGGCCGCCATGTGCTGAGCTTCCTGGTGCTCTCCAATATCGGCTTCTTCGCCACCCGCTATTTCATGGGCAAGCCCGTGCGCACCACGCTGATCGCCGTGCTGGTGGCGTTCGGCGTGCTCGTCGTGCTGTCGGCGGGCTGGTACGCCTGGGAGCGGTTGCGTCGGGCTACTCGGCTGCGGCCCGCACCGGCACCGGCCCGATAGAGCCGCGGCTGATCAGCGGGCACTCGATTTTCACCCGCCGCGGCGAGGCGGCGGGGAGCTGTTCGTCGAGCAGCGTACCGACGGCCCAGCGCGCCATCTCCTCGTGCGGCAGCACCACGGTCGAGAGCGGTGGATTCATGTAAATGCTGGTGTCTTCGTCATCGAAACCGACTACGGACATATCGTCCGGTACCCGCAGCCCGCGCGCCTGCAATGCGCCATAGGCGCCCACCGCCATGCGGTCGTTGAAGGCGAAGATGCCGGTGGGTGGGTTGGGCATATCGAGCAGCCGCGCCGTCAGGTCGCGCCCGCCATGGATGGTCCAGCCGCCGCGCATGATCAGCTCCTCGTCGACCGGCACGTCCCATGAGGCGAGCGCCTGGCGGTAGCCGCGCTCGCGGTCGTCTGCCGCCTCGATCCAGCTTTCGCCGGCGAGATGCGCGATGCGGCGGTGGCCGGCCTTCAGCAGCGCCTCGGTCGCCGCATAACCGCCGGTGACGTCGGCCGGCACCACCGAGGGGTAGTAGCGCTTCTTGTCATAGCAGTTGAGCAGCACCGTCGGCACGTCGCGCAGCCGCTCCGGCACCTCGACCGGCCGGGTGACGAGGCTGGCATAGAGCACGCCGATGATCTGGTTGCTCAGGAGCATATCGAGCGCCAGGCTCTCCAGCTTGGGATCGGAGCGGGTCGAGAAGGTGGCGACCACCACGTCCTGCAGCGCCGCTTCCTCGCGGGCGCCCTCGATGAACGGGGTGGCGAACGGCGTGGTGGTGACCTCGTCGATGAGCAGGCCGATCACCCGTGTCTTGTTCTCGGGCACATGGTGCTGCGGCCCCTTGCGATAGCCCAGCGCCTCGGCCGCTTCGAGCACCCGGATCCGCGTCGCCTCGGCCACCCGCGCGTTCGGCACCCGGTTCAGCACGAGCGACACCGTGGCCTGCGAGACCCCCGCACGCTCACCGATCTCGATCATGGTCGGCCGCTTTGCCACCCACTTCCCCCAACACGTTCAAAGCGCAGCAGTATCAGGCTTGGCGCCCGGTGTGCAACTCGCTTGCTAAACTCATTAGCAACCGGAACGCTTGCCAGACCGGTGTAAAACCGGTAGCCATAGCCAAACTGCTAATAAATATTAGCTTGATGGGAGGACTGCATGATCGGCGAGACTACGGCCACCAAGGCTGGCGCAAACGCACGCGAGGAGATCTCGCTCGACGGCGCGTGGCGCTTCCGGCTCGATGGCCATGGCGACTGGCGCAATGCGACTGTCCCCGGCCCCTGGCAGGCCGAATTCGCCGATCTCCGCCACGCCACCGGTAAGGCCATCTACGCTCGCCAACTGTCGATCCCGGCAGCCTGGCAGGGCCGCGAGATCGCCATCCGCTTCGGCGCGGTGAACTATTTCTCCGAAGTCCGCCTCAATGGCCGCGTGCTCGGCACGCATGAAGGCGGCTACCTGCCCTTCGAGTTCGTCGTCCCCGCGGGCACTCCGGCCGAGAGCGCGCTGGAAGTGCACGTCACCCTGCCCAGCGGCGACGCCGAGGCCTACCCAGATTATCCGTTCGGCGAGATCCCGCACGGCAAGCAGAGCTGGTACGGCCCGCTCGGCGGCATCTGGCAGTCGGTGAAGCTGATCTCGCGCGACAAGCGACACGTCTCGCATGTGGCGATCGACGCCAATCCGGACAGCGGCGAAGTTGCGCTGGCGCTGACCCGCTCGGCCGCCGCAGCGGGCGCCACGGTGCGCGCCACGGTGGGCGGCGTTTCCGCCGAGACCACCGGCACCTCGCTCACCCTCAAGCTCAACGCCCCGGCCCTGTGGTCGACCGAGACGCCGAACCTGCATTCGCTGAAGCTCGAGCTGCTCGCCGGCGGCGAGGTGGTCGATACCACCATGCATAGCTTTGGGTTCAGGAAGATCGAGACCCGTGACGGCAAGTTCTTCCTCAACGGCCAGCCGCTCTACCTGCGCGGCGCCCTCGACCAGGACTATTACCCGGACGGCATCTGCACCCCGCCCTCGCTCGAATTCCTCGAGGATCAGCTGACCAAGGCCAAGCATCTCGGCCTCAATCTGCTGCGTGTCCACATCAAGGTGCCGGATCCGCGCTACTACGAAGTCGCCGACCGGCTGGGCGTCCTGATCTGGACCGAAATCCCCAACGTCCAGTACTTCACTGCCGCCGCCGCGCGGCGCATGCGCGACACCATGGCCGGTATCATTGCCCGCGACGGCAACCACCCCTCGATCATCGCCTGGACCATCATCAACGAGGATTGGGGCACCAGGCTGATCGAGAACGCCGATCATCGCCAGTGGCTGAAAGATACCTATGACTGGCTGAAGGCCAGGGATCCGCGCCGCCTCGTCGTCGACAACTCGGCCTGTATCCCGAACTTCCACGTCAAGACCGACATCAACGACTACCACTATTACCGCTCGGTGCCGGAGCGCCGCGCGGAGTGGGAGAAGCTGACCGAAGAGTTTGCCGGCGCCGCCGACTGGACCTGGACGCCGTTTGGCGACGGCGAGCGCCGTGGCGACGAGCCGCTGGTGGTGTCCGAGTTCGGCGTCTGGGGCCTGCCGCATCCCGACCAGGTGAAGACCCCGGCGGGCGCAGAGCCCTGGTGGGCCGAAACCGGCGGCAACTGGGGCGATGGCGCGGCCTACCCGCACGGCATCCAGAACCGCTTCCAGACCTACCACCTCGACCAGGTATTCGGCAGCTTCGGTGATTTCATCACCAACGTGCAGTGGTACCAGTTCGCCAATCTCAAATACGAGATCGAGTCGATGCGCGCCCACGCGCCGATCCAGGGCTACGTCATCACCGAGATGACCGATGTGCACTGGGAGGCCAACGGCCTGCTCGACATCAACCGCAACCCGCGCGCCTTCCACGATCGCTTCGCCGAGATCAACAACGACACGGTGATCGTGCCGCAGCTCAGGCACCACGCGATCACCTCGGGTGACAGCGTGCCGCTGAGCCTCAAGGTCGCCACCGGCGGCAAGGCGGTGCCGGCAGGCGCGACGCTCACCTGGTCGGTCGATGGCGCCAGCGGTAAGCTTGACGTTCCGGCGACGGAGGGTCTCGCGGTCGCCGACCTCGGCACCACCGCCATCACCCTCAGCGGTGAGGCTCGCGTTGCCAGCATCGGCCTGAAGCTCGAGGCCGGCGGCAAGCTCCTCGCCAAGAACGAGATCCAAGTCTCGGTCTATGCCAGGCGCACGGCAGGTCCGGCCAGGATCGCCGCGGCGGATGCCGAACTCGCGGCTTACGCCAAGGGCCTGGGCTACACCGTGACCACGGATGCGGCCTCGGCCGACCTGGTGCTCACCCATGCGCTCAGCGCCGACGACATCGAAGCGATGCGCCACGGCGCCCGCTACCTGGTGCTCGCCGACGGCTCGGTGGAGACGCATCGGAACCTCCGCACCGATCCGCCGCGCGCCGAGCCGCCGACCATGCCGGCGTCGAAAGAACGCTCGCGTCATCTCGGCTCGGAAACCCAGCTCCCCAATATCGGGCTGGTGCTGCGCGACGGCACGCTGTGGCGTGGCGACTGGATCGCCAACTTCTCCTGGATCAAGCGGACGGGGGCATTCGCCACCCTGCCCGGCGGCCCCCTGCTCGATCTCTCGTTCGATCGTGTCGTGCCGCACCACGTGCTGACCGGCTTCCGCTCCTGGGAATATGAGGGGCTGATCGATGCCGGCGTGGTCATCGGCTGGATCAACAAGCCGGCCGCCACCATCGCCCGCCGCCGCGTCGGCAAGGGCGGCCTGGTGGTCACCACCTTCCGCCTCACCAACGACGCGCCGGGCACGGATCCGGTGGCCGCAGCGCTGTTCGATGGCCTCGTCACCAGCACGGCAAATCTGGAGGTCGATTAAGCGGAACTGAATCAGATTTTCGGGTAGGAAACGCAGGAAACGCGTCATCGCTGGACCTCGACTCGCGCTAACTACCGGAAACTTAAGCTGAATTTTCTGCTTTCTTTTGATTCAGGATTGACAATATTGTCAGCCCCAATAGCATCAGTACCGGTCCGCAAGATCCTCAAGGGACATGCGGACCGGGGACGACCCGGGAGGAACGCGATTTGGCCGATATCAGGCTCGTAAACGTCAGCAAGCACTTCGGTCAGGTCCGCGTCATCGAGAACGTTTCGATGACCATCGGGTCGGGCGAGTTCATGGTCTTCCTCGGCCCCTCGGGTTGCGGCAAGTCCACACTGCTGCGGATGATCGCTGGCCTCGAGGATATCGATGGCGGCGAAATCCATATCGGCGACAAGCGCGTCGACGAGCTGCCGCCCTCCGAGCGCGGCGTGGCCATGGTGTTCCAGAACTACGCGCTCTACCCGCACATGACGGTGCGCGAGAACATGTCGTTCGGGCTGCAGAACATTCGCACCCCCAAGGAAGAGATCGCCAGACGCGTCGCCGCCGCAGCCAAGACGCTCGAGCTCGAACACCTGATCGACAGGAAACCCGGGCAGCTCTCGGGCGGCCAGCGCCAGCGCGTCGCCATCGGCCGCGCCATCGTGCGCGACCCCAAGGCGTTCCTGTTCGACGAGCCGCTGTCGAACCTCGATGCGGGCCTCCGTGCCCGCACCCGCATCGAATTTGCGCAGCTGCATCAACGCATGAGGACCACCATGATCTTCGTGACGCACGACCAGATCGAGGCCATGACGCTGGCCGATCGCATTGTGGTGATGAACAATCGCAAGATCGAGCAGATCGGCACGCCGATGGAGATCTACACCCGGCCGGCCTCGCGTTTCGTCGCCGCTTTCGTCGGTTCGCCCTCGATGAACTTCCTGCCGGTGCAGCAGCTCTCCGATCGCGACGGCAAGGCGTTGATCAGGCTGCCTGACAACTCGGAAATCCTCACCAGCATCGCTTCGTCCCGCCTGCCCAGTGACGGCAAGGTGACCTTCGGCATCCGACCGGAGTCGGTGCGGGTCTCGCCGAACGGCGCGGTGAGCGGCAAGGCCGATGTGGTCGAGCGGTTGGGCGAGCGGACCCTCGCCTATGTGCGGCTCGCCGACAACTCGGTGGTGATCGCTGAGGACGAAGGCCAGTCGCGCATCAATGTCGGCGACCAGGTGAAGCTCGATTTCGATGGGGCCTCGTCGCACCTGTTCGACGCCAGCGACGTCGCCTACAGCGCCGGCTGAACTCGTATCCATCAATAGGGTAGATACGCCCTTATGCATCCGAATTCCTGATCCATATCACTTGATAGGTCAGTAATAATGTCCCGAACGGCCACCCACTGCTCAATGCGTAGGGCCTCGGGACCGGGACGGTCCGCACCGATCCGCAACGCCTACGCATGGAGCTAACCCGATGGGAGGAAATATGATGATGAAGTCGTTTTTGAAGATGGCGCTGCTGTCGACGGCGCTGCTGCTGCCGGCCGTGGCGCAGGCGCAGGAAGTCGTGACCTGGTGGGACTTCCTCGGCGGCGGTGACGGCGTCCGCATGAAGGCGCTGATCGAGAAGTTCAACGCCGAGAACGCCGGCAAGATCGAAATCCAGGCCACCACCCTCGAGTGGGGCACCCCGTTCTACACCAAGGTCCAGACCTCGGCCGCCATCGGCGAAGGCCCGGACGTGATGACCTATCACCTGTCGCGCCTGCCGCTCGGCGTTTCCTCGGGTGCGCTCAGCGAGATCACCGCCGACGAGATCTCGGCTGCTGGCCTCTCAGCCGCCGACTATGCCGACTCCAACTGGAAGGCCGCCCAGGTCGACGGCAAGCAGTACGCCATCCCGTTCGATATCCACTCGATCATCCTCTACTACAACAAGGACATGCTGAAGGCCGCCGGCCTGCTCGGCGATGACGGCCTGCCCAAGGGCCTCGACGGCGTCGACAACTTCAAGGCGGCGTTGCAGAAACTCAAGGATGGCGGCGCCGAGTACGGCGTGTCGATCCACTCGGCCGCTGGCGACAGCCAGTGGCGCATCTTCTACTCGCTGCTCGGCCAGCAGGACGGTCAGTTCCTCGACGCCGACGGCAACTTCCTGTCGGGCGACAACCTCGACAAGGCCGTCAAGGCCACATCAGTGGTTGCCGACTGGGTGAAGGATGGTCTCGCACCGGGCGCCACCGAATATCCCGCTTCGATCGCCCTGTTCACCGGCGGCAAGGCGGCCATGCACATCAATGGTGTGTGGGAGGTCCCGACCATGACCGACCTCAAGGCCAAGGGCGAGCTGTTCGACTGGGGTGCGGTCGCGCTCCCGACCTTCTTCGACCACCCGGCTACCTGGGCCGACTCGCACGCCTTCGCCATTCCCAATCGCGTCGGCAATGAAGTGTCGGCCGAGAAACGCGCCGCCGTCATGCAGGTCATCGCCTGGATGAACAAGAACTCCCTCGCCTGGGCCGATGCCGGCCACATCCCGGCCTACTCGCCGGTCCGCAACAGCGAAGAGTTCAAGACCAAGCAGCCGAACGCCACCTACTCGATCCTGGCCGACACGGCCGTGTTCGATCCCTCCTCGGTGCTCGCCGGTGTTGCTTCCCCGGTCTACGACGCGGCCGGCAATTACCTGATGCCCGCCATCAACGGCGAAATCGATCCGCAGTCCGCCATGGAACAGATGCGCGACGACCTGCAGGGTCAGGTGGAATAATCTCCACACCGGCCGGCACCCCCACCCGGGTGCCGGCCGGACTGCTATCGAGGGGAAGGGAGGCCAGAACCAATGTCAGCCGCAGATACCGCCACCGACGTGCCGCTGCCGGCACGCAAGAAACGCTTCAACCGCAACGAGGTGCTGGCGGCGCTGATTTTCGTTCTGCCCTTTGTCGTCGTCTACGCCGTGCTGTTCATCTACCCGACGCTGCAGATGATCTGGCTGAGCTTCCACAAGGCGCCGCTGATCGGCCCGGGCACTTTCATCGGCTTGGACAACTACGCCAAGCTGTTCAAGGACAAGCTGTTCGGCGTGGCCTTCTGGAACACCGTCTATTTCGTCGTGCTCACCGTGGTGCCCGCCACCCTCACGGCGCTCGCCATCGCCGTTGGCGTCAACCGGCTGAAGGGCTGGATGCAGTCGCTGATCCTCGCCTGCTTCTTCATTCCCTACATCCTGCCGGTCTCGGTGGTGTTCCGCGTCTGGGGCTGGATGTTCGACAGCCAGTTCGGCATCCTGCAGCCGCTGATCGCCTTGGTCGCCGGCGAGAACGTGCCGGTATTCCGCACCCTGCCGCTGTTCATGCCGACGGTCGCCTTCATCACCGTGTGGTGGACCATCGGCTTCAACATCCTGCTGTTCATTGCCGGCTTGCGGAACATCTCGCCCGAGATCTACGAGGCCGCAGCGCTCGACGGCACGTCGAAATGGCGCCAGTTCACCCGCATCACCTGGCCGCTGATCTGGCCAGTGACCGTGCTGGTCCTGACCATCCAGTTGATCGCCCAGTTCAAGATCTTCGACCAGGTCTACCTGTTCGGCAATGGCGGCCGTTCGGACGCCACCATGGGGCTGGTGCAGCTGATCTACCGCAGCGCCTTCCAGAAGAACAATGGCGGCTACGGCGCCACCGTCGCCGTCGTGCTGTTTCTCATCATCGTGGTGTTCTCCGTCCTGCAGTTCCAGATGCTCCGCGCCCGAGGTGAGAAATGAGCTCCGTCGCCACCACCCCGGCCGCCGGCGAAGTCGTGGGCATGAGCCCGCGCAAGCGTCGGATCATCAAGACGCTCGACATTGTCGGGCTGATCGCCACCGTCATCACCGTGCTCGGCGCCATCTTCTGGGCCTTCCCGCTCTACTGGGCGGTCGTCACCACGCTGAAGGTCGAGAACGATATCGTGCAACCGGGCATCGACCTGTGGCCGAGGCGCTTCACGCTCGACGCCTATACGCACGTGCTGTTCAACACCAAGATCGGCACCTGGTACATCAACTCGCTGGTGACCGCGATTTCGGTGACGGTGCTGGTGGTGATGATGTCGGCGCTCGCCGGCTACGCCATCAGCCAGCTGAAATTTCCCGGCCGCCGTATCCTCTGGTGGATCATCCTCGCCAGCTTCATGATCCCGATCCCGGCGCTGATCGTGAACCACTTCGTCCTGATCAGCCAGTTCAAGCTGTTCAACACCTGGCTCGGCGTGATCCTGCCGCAGCTGGTCTACGGGCCGGTGACGGTGATCATCTACAAGCAGTTCTTCGACAGCGTGCCCAAGGAGCTGCGCGAGGCTGCCAAGATCGACAACGCCAACGAATTCCAGATGTTCTTCAAGCTCTACCTGCCGATGAACTGGGGCATCACCACGGCCCTCGCCATCATTACCTTCATCGGCGCCTGGAACCAGTTCCTTTGGCCCTTCCTCGCCGTCACCGACGAGAAGATGATGAACGTCACCGTGGGCATCACCCAGGTCACCGACGCCTTCGGCGTGAAATATGCCCGCGACCTCGGCAGCGCCATCCTCGCCGGCCTGCCGGTGGCCATCGTCTACCTGATCTTCCAGCGCAAGGTGACCGAAGCGATCATGCTGTCGGCCGGCATCAAGGGCTGATCCCGCCGGGGCAACGGCTGCATAACGGGGGCGTCGGCATAGCCGGCGCCCTCATCGTTTAAGATGTGATCGCTGCCGCAACCTCGCTTTAGCGACCGCTTAACCCCTCACCTCGATAACGATATCACTGGCAACGGGGTCCGCTGCGTATGGGTCAGGCACTTCTCAACGACGACGCGTTCGAGCCGGCCGCCGATGGTCATCGGCTTGCAGCGCTCGACCGCTACGACGTGCTCGATACCGGCCGCGAAGAGGCCTTCGACCGCATCGCCCGGCTGATCAAGCTGACGCTCGGTGTCGAAGTCGGCATCGTGTCGCTGATGGACGCGCACCGGCAATGGTACAAGGCGGTCGATGGCTTCTCGACCGATGAAGTGCCGCTGCAGAGCGCCTTCTGCAAGCACCTCCTGGCCGATCCCACTCCGATCGTCGTCCCCGATGCAACGCTCGATGAGCGCTTCCGCGACAACCCCTATGTCACCGGCGACCCGCATGTGCGCTTCTATGCCGGCGCCCCGCTGACCACCAGCGACGGCTTCCATATCGGCTCGATCTGCGCCATCGATTCCACGGTGCGCAGTTTCGGTCCGCGCGAGAAGGCCATCCTTGCCGAGTTGGCGCATGTTGCCATTAACGAACTCGAGTTGCGGCGCCTCGCCTCGACCGATGCGCTTACCGGCGTCGCCAGTCGCCGCGCCTTCAAGGACGAAGCCGGTAAATTCGTTGCGCTGGCCCGCCGGCATCGCAGTGCGCTGAGCTGCATCACCCTCGACCTCGACCACTTCAAGTCGATCAACGACACCTATGGCCATGCTGCGGGCGACCAGGTGCTCGCCGCGGTATCCGACCTGGTGAGCAGCCAGTTGCGTCGCACCGATCTGTTCGGCCGGCTTGGGGGCGAGGAATTTGCCGTGCTCCTGCCGCATACCGACCAGCATCGCGCCTATGAGGCGGCCGAGAAGCTGCGCCTCGCCATCCGCACCCTGAAGATCCCCGGCAGCCACCCGCCCATCGCAGTGAGCGCCAGCCTCGGTGTCGCCAGCCTCGATCCGGTGGGCGACGATATCGACGCCCTGCTGCAGAAAGCCGACGAGGCGCTTTATTCCGCCAAGCGGGCAGGTCGCAATCGCAGTGCTGTCTGGCAGCCTTCGAGCATCGTGCCGCAGACCGAACGCCGACGCGTGCTGAAGGCCGGCCGCATCGTCTTCATGAACCGCCATGCGGTGACCGACTGCACGGTGCGCTCGCTATGGGAGAACGGCGCGGAACTCGCCCTGAGCTCGACTCTCGACGTCCCCGATCGGTTCGAGTTGCAGATCCGTTCCGACAACGCCGAGTGGCCCTGCGAGGTCACTGGACGGACCGAACAGCGGCTCATTGTCAGCTTCGTCTGAACCGTTCTGCGGTGGATTTGCCCGCGCACGACGAGATTCTCCGGCCGATGCACGCAGTTGGTACCGATCGCACATTATTTTTGCCGATTGATACACAGCCTGCGCAAATCCAAAAAACCCCGCACATTCAAAGCGCTTCGACTTGTCGAGCGAATTTCCTGCCCCATGGGCCGTCCGGACTACCATTCCAGCTGTTGACTCAACCCCCATGCGCGTCTAACGCTTGAGAATATTGGGAGAAATAGCCGGTGCTCTGGAGGGAGTTGCCGGCTTTGGTGGGGGAGACGCCAAGCCAATGCCGCAGGGCAAGATCTGACTGTCCGATGGGCAGTGCCAGCGTAACGCGATGAGTGGCGGAGCGGCTCCCTGACCTCAGGCAGCCGACGAACTCCGACGCGCCGAAAACCCGATCTGGGGTCGGCGCCACCACTGCAAAGCTGGTACCGCCCCGATCCTCCAGCAGGGGATCGGCGAACCTTCAGGCCCGCAGCATCAACGTAGATCGAAGGCGCCTCCGGGGCGCGCGATTCACCGGCCGGCCGAACCGACCAGAACCCAAAGAGCGATCGCAGGATAACAAGATTATCTTGGGGAGGTGTGGGGCTTAGCCGGGTCGATGGGACCCACAATTCAAACATTAGTCGCCTCAAGGCGACCTTCAGCTTTCGTCGACAGTCAAGGGAGACTCTGTCACATGGTCAAACGTAGAACAATCACAGCGGCACTGCTGGCGCTCGGCGTCATGGCATCGCCGCTGGCAGTGCTGGCGCAAAGCCCGCTCGCTGCCACAGCACCCAAGGAAATCGCCCCGGCGACTCCGCTTCCGGACGTGCCGCGCAACCAGACCGTCGTTCTCGGCTGGGGCGTTGCGCTGTCCTCGCCGATCGGCGTCACCAACCCGTGGGCCCTGCCCGGCTACACCCACCAGGAAGGCAATGCCTTCATGTGGGAGCCGCTGATGTACTTCGCCATCTTCAAGGGCGAGTATGTTCCGTGGCTGGCCGACAGCATGGAATACACCGACGACACCTTCATGGCGCTCGAGATCAAGCTGAACAAGGACGCCAAGTGGTCCGACGGCACCCCCGTCACCTCCAAGGACGTCAAGTTCACCTTCGATGGCCAGCTGAACAACAACAAGCTGCCCTACAACGCGCATTTCAGCCAGTTCGTCGCCTCGACCGATATCGTCGACGACCTGACCGTGAAAGTGAACTTCAAGACCCCGGCGCCGCGCTTCAAGTTCGAAGTGCTGACCGAGAAGTTCGATACCGGTATTCCGATCGTCCCGGCCGACTACCTGTCATCAAAGCCCGACGTGAACATGGAACCCGGCTCGATCGATATCCCGCACTCCGGTCCCTATGACCTGAAGGCGTGGAACGGCAACCAGAAGATTTTCGACTACCGTCCCGACTGGTGGGCCGTTAAGGCCGGCCGTATCGCCGAGCCGGCGGTCAAGCGCGTCATCATCGCCAACATCACCGGCGTCTCGATGGACACCGTCGCCCAGCGCGTCGTGAACAACGAGTTCGACTCCGCCCTCGACATGCGTTCCTCGGTTATCGGCAACATCCTTGCCCAGAACCCGGAAATCACCACGCATACCGGTTCGGAATCGCCGTTCGGTTACCTCGACTGGTGGCCGAACTCGCTGTGGATGAACACCCAGCTCGAGCCCTACAGCGACCCCAAGGTCCGTCGTGCGATGAGCCTCGTCATCAACCGCGATGTCATCAACGACATCCTGTATGAAGGCGCTCCGATCGCGACGATCTATCCGTTCCCGCTCTACCCGAACCTGCAGGCTTTCGCTGACTCGCCCGCCGTCAAGGCGCTCGAGGAGCAGTACCAGCCGCGCAAGTTCGACACCGAAGAGAGCGCCAAGCTGATGGGCGAAGCCGGCTTCACGCTCAACGGCGACGGCCTGTGGGAGAAGGACGGCAAGACCATCGACGCCACCATCCAGGGCTTCGAAGGCATCCACTCCGACATCGTGCCGATCCTGGTTGAAATGCTCCGCCAGGGCGGCTTCGACGCCGCGATAAACTTCGGCCCGGACTCCTACCAGAACATGGCGGACGGCAAGGCCGGCCTCTACATGTTCGGCCACGGCGCATCGCTCTATGACCCGTTCGAGGCTCTGAACCTCTTCCACGGCAAGTACAGCGAAGCCATCGGCACCTCGGCCGGCAACAACCGGTTCTCGCGCTACAAGAACCCCGAGTACGACGAAATCCTCGACTCGATCGCCCCGCTCTCGTCGGACGATCCGAAGTTCCAGGAAGGCGCCGCCAAGGCTCTGGGCATCTACTGGCGTGACCAGATCGACATCCCGATCATCCAGTGGCTGCACCGCATCGCCTACAACCAGCACTACTGGAAGAACTGGCCGACCGCCGCGAACCCCGCAATGGGCACCAACGGCGCGTTCTGGGCCCACACTGGCCTCTTGGTCATCACCTCGCTGCAGCCGACCGGCGCGCAGTAAAGGCTGAAGTTCCAAAATCGGAGTGCGCGTCCGCGCGCACTCCTCCACAAGCCACCGTGCCGGAGATGACCCGAGTGAACTTCAAGCTGATTGCCAAGCGCCTTTCCTTCCTGGTTCTGGTCATCTGGGCCGCATCCACGATTGTATTCTTCGTCCCCCGCCTCAGCCCCCGCAATGCGCTGCGCGAACGCTTCGCCGAACTGGCGCGCTCTGGCGGTTTCGCACCGGGCGACATCGAAAAACTCATTGCCAACATGAACCAGCAGTTCGGCCTCGATAAGCCGCTGCTCGAGCAGTACTGGACCTATCTGGGCAACGTGATCCGGATGGATTTCGGTTACTCGCTGAACCGCTATCCGGCGACGGTCACCGACATCATCAGCCAGGCCCTGCCCTGGACCTTCTTTCTGCTGCTGTTCACCACCATTCTCAGCTTCATCATCGGCAACCTCCTGGGCGCCATCTCGGCCTGGCCCAAGTCGCCACGCTGGCTGCGCGGTATTGCCACCCCCTTCGTGCTGCTGACCGGCGTGCCGCCCGTCATCATGGGCGTGCTGCTGCTGTTCTTCATCGGCTTCCGTCTGAAGCTGCTGCCGCTCGGCGGCCCCTATTCGATCGGCATCGTGCCCAACTGGTCCTGGGACTTTGCCCTCGACGTGCTGCGCCACCAGATGCTTCCGGCGCTGGCGCTGATCCTCGGCTCGGTCGGCGGCTGGGTGCTGTCGATGCGCGGCATGGGTGTCACCATCCAGGGCGAGGACTATGTCAACTTCGCCGAGCACAAGGGCCTGACCGGTGGGCGCATCTTCCGCGACTACTACCTGCGCAACACCCTGTTGCCGCAGGTTACCGGCCTCGCGCTGGCGTTGGGCACCCTCGTCACGTCGGCGCTTGTCGTCGAGCAGCTCTTCGGCCTTCCGGGGTTGGGGCAAGTGCTCAACAACGCCATCCGGTCCAACGACTTCCCTGTCATCTACGGGATCGTGCTGTTCATCACCATCGCCATCGCCGTGCTGATGGCAGTGCTCGAGTTCATCTATCCGCTGCTCGACCCCCGCGTCCGTAACCAGTAGGAACCGGAAAATTGACGACCGTTACCGCAACCTCACCGGCGACCGCAGATACCTCGATGGAGCAGCCGAGCGGCTTCACGCTGTTCCTGCGTTACCTCAACCGCAACCGGGGTCTCGCCGTCGGCGTGGTCATTCTGATTGCGCTGGTGCTGTTCACCGTCATCGGCCTGATCACCATCAACCCGAAACAGGCCTATCCGCTTTCGGTGGCGACCAAGCAGCCGCCCAGCCTAAAATACCCGTTCGGTACCGACTTCTTCGGCCGTAACCTGTTGGCGGCGATGGTCGTCGGCATGTGGCAGACCGCTGTCATCGGCGTCATCGCCGGCGGGCTGGGCACTTTGATCGGCGTCGTTCTCGGCTTCACCTCGGCCTATTTCGGCGGCTGGATCGACTCGACCATCCGCACCGTCTGCCAGATCCTGACGCCGATCCCGGTGCTGCTGATCCAGGTGGTCGTCGCCGGCTCGCTCGACAAGCGCGACGTCACCATCTTCACCATGGCGCTGATCGTGGTGATGCTGGCCTGGATGGGGCCAACCCTGGTGATCCGCGCCCAGGTGCTGACCATGAAGGAGCGACAGTTCGTCTCGGTCGCCAAGCTTTCGGGCGTCGGCGACATCGCCATCATCTTCAAGGAGATCCTGCCCAACCTGTTGCCCTTCATCGCGGCGGCCTTCGTCGGCCAGGTGTTCTCGGCGGTGTTCGCCTCGTTCTACCTCGCCGTGCTCGGGCTCGGTCCGCTGCGCGAGCCGTTGCTCGGCAACATCATCTGGGCGGCACAGCTGCAGGGCGCCTTCTTCAACGGCTGGTGGTGGTGGCCAATCGCCCCGTCGGTCGGGATGATCCTGATCCTCGCCTCGCTCGCCCTCATCAATATGGGCCTCGACGAACTGGCCAATCCGCGCGTGCGGCGGACGGAGTAATGACGATGAACCTTGCAAGCACTCAGACCGCGTCCGGACGCAACGCCGGCCGGGCGACGGCGAAACCCGTCCTGCACGTCCAGGATCTCGTCGTCACCTACTACACCGATCTCGGTCGCGCCCGCGCGCTCGACAAGGTCGGCTTCACGCTCGAAGCCGGCACCAAGATGGGCATGGTCGGCGAATCCGGCTCGGGCAAATCCACCCTGGCGCTCGCCATGATGCGCATGATCAAGCCGCCGGGGCGCATCGAAGGCGGCAATGTCTGGGTCGGCGGCACCGACCTGCAGGCGCTGAGCGAAGAGGAGATGCGCAAGGCGCGGCTCAGCAAGATCGCCTATATCCCGCAGGGCGCCATGAACTCGCTGAACCCGGTGATGCGGGTCGGCTCGCAGATGGTCGACGCCATCAAGTCGCACCTGCGCGGCGAGAGCGCCAGCGCCATCAACGACCGCTGCGTCTGGGCGCTGAAATCGGTGGATCTCGATCCGAGCGTCTTCCAGATGTACCCGCACGAATTGTCGGGCGGCATGAAGCAGCGCGTCTGTATCGCCATCGGCATCCTGCTCAGGCCCGAAGTGATCATCGCCGACGAGCCGACCAGCGCGCTCGACGTGGTCACCCAGCGCCAGGTGATGGAGACCATCGACAAGGTGCAGGACGAGATCAACTCGGCCGTCATCCTGATCGGCCATGACATGGGCCTGATGGCTCAGACCATGGATCATGTGGCGGTGATGTATGCCGGCCGGCTGGTCGAACTCGCCACCGTGCGCGAGATGTTCACCAGCCCCAAGCACCCCTACTCGCAGGCGCTGATCTCCAGCCTGCCCACACTCGACAACAAGGGCCAGTTCAAGGGCATCCCGGGCCTCGCGCCCTCGCTGCTCCGGCTGCCCTCGGGCTGCGCTTTCCACCCACGCTGCCCGTTCGCCTCGGATCGCTCTCGCACCGAAAAGCCGAAGGTGAACGTGCTGCCGGGCGGCCAGCTCGTAGCCTGCCATCTCTACGACCAGGGGAATTGAACCCATGTCCAATCTTCTGGAAATCCGGAACGTCACCAAGGTCTACCAGCGGGGCCTGCTCTCCTCACACGCCAAGATTGCGCTCAAGGAGTTCAATCTGATCTTGCCGGAAGACGATCCCTCCATCCTGACCATCGCCGGCGAGTCCGGCTCGGGCAAGACCACGCTGGCCATGCTGGTGCTGGGCTTCATCACCCCCACCACCGGCGAGATCCTCTACCGCGGCAAGAACATCACCACGCTCCGTGGCGCCGAGCGCATGGCCTATCGCCGTGAAGTGCAGGCGGTGTTCCAAGATCCGTTCGCGGTGTTCAACCCGTTCTACACCGTCGACCATCTGCTGACCGTGCCGATCAAGCAGTTCAAGCTGGCCAAATCCGGCAAGGACGCGCGCAACAAGATGGACGAAGCGCTGACCGCGGTGGGCCTCCGCCCCGAGGACGTGCTCGGCCGCTTCCCGCATCAGCTCTCGGGCGGCCAGCGTCAGCGCATCAATGTCGCCCGCGCCCTGCTGCTGAAGCCCAAGCTGCTGATCGCCGACGAGCCGGTGTCGATGGTGGATGCCTCGCTGCGCGCCAACATCCTCGAGTCGCTCAGGAACCTGCACCGCGACCATGGCGTGACGATCATCTACATCACTCACGACCTGACCACCGCCTATCATGTCGCCGACACCATCACCGTGCTCTATCGCGGCGACGTGGTGGAAAAAGGCGACGTCGAGACGGTGATCCGCAACCCGCAGCACGCCTATACGAGGCTCTTGGTCGACTCGATTCCCTGGCCCAACCTCGATCAGAAATGGGGCCAGCACTCGATCCGCTCCAAGGAGTCGCAGGCCGAGTTCCACACCGAGGCACCAACGCACTAGGGGTGCCTTCAACAGCCCGTCCCCGCCAGGGCGGGGGCTGCAAGGTCATGGCGCCGGCCGTTCGCAGCGGCCGGCACAGTTACGTCCACCGCGGCCCGATATTTGCCGCACCAACTTTTGAGATCGTATCGACATGCTAGAGATCGCCGAGGTCATCCCTCCGAAATACTCCCCCGTCTGGAAGCTCGCCAAGCAGTGCGGGGTCGATCTGGCTGTCGCCGGCCTGCCCTTCGACAGCCTCGAGGCCAATGAGCGCGTGTCGTCGCTCTCGGCGCTCAAGCGCATGAAGGACGAATACGAAAAGGGCGGCTACGAGATCCGCGTCATCGAAGCCCGTCCGCCGCTGAACCTCGCCAAGCGTGGCCTCGAGGGCCGCGACGCCGAGATCGACGTGGTCTGCGAGCTCATCACCAACATGGGCAAGCTCGGCATTCCGGTCTGGTGCTACGAGTGGATGACCGACTTCAACTGGGTGCGCACCAACATGGCGCTGCCCAGCCGCGGCGGTTCGGTGGTGACGGCCTTCAACGTCAACGACGTGCCTGACAGCATCACCTCGAACCCGCCGATCTCGGAAGAAAAGCTCTGGGAAACGCTGGAGTACTTCCTGCGCCGCGTGCTGCCGGTGGCCGAGAAGGCCGGCGTCAAGCTCTCCATGCACCCCGATGATCCGCCGATCACCCCGATCAAGGGCGTCTCCCGCATCATGCGCACGGTGCCGAACTTCCAGCGTCTCGTCGACATGCTGCCGTCGGACTACAACACCATCACGCTCTGCCAGGGCAACTTCACCCTGATGACCGACGACCTGCCCAAGGTGATCCGGGGCTTCGGCAAGAAGAAGATCAGCTTCGTCCATTTCCGCGATGTCGAGGGCGTGCCGACCAACTTCCACGAAACCTGGCACGACGCCGGCAAGACCGACATGCTCGCCACCATGCGCGCCTACAAGGACATCGATTTCGACGGCGTGCTGCGCCCCGACCACGTCCCGACGGTGGAAGGCGACAGCAACGAGAACGCCGGCTATTCCGCCTTCGGCCGGCTCTACGCCATCGGCTATATCCGCGGCCTCCACGAAGCCGTCTATTCGAGCTGAGATACCACAATGAAGATCGCACTTACCGGTTCGTCCGGCGGCGTCGGCCGCGCCATCATCACCGAGGCGCGCAAGCAAGGCCACGACCTGGTCTGCATCGACCGCGTCGCGGCGCCCGAGACCGAGGAAACCCGGGACCTGCATTTCATCCAGGCCGACATGGATGAATATGACAAGCTCGTCGCGGCCTTTGCCGGCTGCGACGCGGTGATCCACATGGCCGCCATCCCCTCGCCGGGCCGGCACCCCGATCATGTCGTCCACAACAACAACGTGGTGGGCAGCTACAACGCTCTGCAGGCGGCCGTCGAGAACGGCATCATGCGCATCTGCCAGGCCTCGAGCGTCAACGCCATCGGCCACTCCTACAGCCGCGATCCGCATTACGACTACCTGCCGATCGACGAGGAGCACGCCAACTATTCCGAGGAGCCCTACAGCCTCTCGAAATGGATCTGCGAAGCCCAGGCCGACGCCTTCGCGCGCCGCTGGGAGGATATTTCCATCGCCTCGATGCGCTTCCACTGGGTGGTGCCGGAGCGCGAGCTGGCGGCCCGCAACTTCACGCCCAACTCGGCCTCGCCCAAGAAGCACCTCTTCGCCTATACGCGCTTCGACGCCGCGGCGCGGGCCTGCCTGTTGAGCCTCGAAGGCAAGTTCAGGGGGCACGAGGCGTTCTACATCGTCGCCCCCGACACTACCCTCGACATCCCCAGCCTCGAGGCCGCCGCCAAGTACTTCCCCGGCATCCCGATCAAGGGCGACCTCAGCGGTCGCAAAGCCTTCTTCAACTCGTCAAAGGCCGAGCGCATCCTCGGCTGGAAGCACGACCAGCCATAAGGCCCTTGGCGGGTAACGCCCGCCACACGGTGCTTTCGCTAAGACTGCCAAACCCGGAACCAACCCGCCCCGCCGCGGGTTGGACGGCCGGTCCATCCCTGGAGCAACGCCATGAGACTGTTCGCAACGTTCGCCCTCGCCACACTAATCGCCGGCGCCGCGGCCCCCGCCCTGGCACAGGGTGCGCCGGACACCGCCGTGACAGGCACCAAGCAGTTCGAGATGAAGGAACTCGCCAATGACCTCGAGGGTCCTTGGGAGATCACCTGGGGGCCGGATGACTGGCTGTGGGTCACCGAGCGCGTCGGTGGCAGGATCACCCGCGTCAACCCGGCCGACGGCACCAAGCAGGTGGCGATCGATATCGAGGAAGTGTCGGCCCCCGGCGGCCAGGACGGGCTGCTCGGCATGGCGCTCGACCCCGGCCTCCTGAAGGATACCGGCAACGATTACGTCTATGCCGCCTATACCTATGTGGACAAAGAGCTGCCCAAGCATGAGTGGGTCAAGGACCCGTTCAGCCCCTACGCCAACCTCTTCGCCAAGATCGTCCGCCTGAGCTACGACAAAGCCACCGGCACGCTCAGCGATCCGCAGGTGATCATCTCCGGCATGCCCGGCCAGAACGACCACAATTCCGGCCGGCTGAAATTCGGCCCGGACGGCAAGCTCTATTACACCATCGGCGATGGCGGTAAGGGCCAGCTCGGCAACTGGTGCATCCCGATCGAGGCGCAGCGCCTGCCGACCGCCGATGAGCTCTCGGCCAAGAACTGGATCGCCTATCAGGGCAAATCGCTCAGGCTGAATCTCGACGGCTCGATCCCCGAGGACAACCCCGAGATCGATGGCGTCAGAAGTCACGTCTTCACCTATGGCCACCGCAACATGCAGGGCATCGATTTCGGCCCGGACGGCACGCTCTACGCCTCCGAGCAGGGTCCGAAGACCGATGACGAGGTCAACGTGCTGGTTGGCGGCGATAACTATGGCTGGCCGCATGTCGTCGGCTTCAAGGACGACAAGGCCTACCAGATGGCCCGCTGGGATCTGGCCACCACGCCCTGCGCGCAACTGACCTTCTCCGATATCACCATCGACCCCTCGGTGCCGGTCGAAAACGAAACCGATTGGCCGGGCCAGCAGCACGATCCGCTGGCAACGCTGTTCACCGTCCCCAGCGACTGGGATTTCACCGACCCGGCCTGCGGCGGCATCGACTTCATCTGCTGGCCGACCGTCGCCACCTCGTCGATGCAAGCCTATTTCCCCAAAGCGGGAGAGGGCATTCCGGGCTGGGAGAACTCGCTCTTGGTCACCACGCTGAAGCGCGGCTCGATCTATCGCGTGCCGCTTGGGCCCGACGGCAAGACCATCGCCGGCCCGATCGAGCGCTATTTCCAATCCGAGAACCGCCTGCGCGACATGGCGCTCAGCCCCGACATGAAGACCATGTACGTAGCCACCGATGTCAGCGGCCTCGTCGGCACCATGGACGGCGGCGCCGGCACCGAGCTCAAGAACCCGGGCGCCATCCTCGTCTACACCTATGCCGGCGAAGGCGACGGCGCGGCGGCAGCGACCACCACCGAGGCGGCCCCGGCTGCCGAGGCGGCAGCAAGCACCGTCGCGGCCGGGGAGCCGGCGACCTTCACCGCCGAGCAGGCGGCGCGCGGCAAGGCGGCCTACGATGCCAACTGCGTCTCCTGCCACGGTCCGGACCTGGTGAGCGCCAATTACGGCCCGCCGTTGGCCGGCCCCTATTTCGAGGGCAAATGGGTGGGCCAGACCGTGGGCGCGCTCTACACCCACGTCCACGACCGCATGCCGCCCTCACGCCCGGGCGAACTGGGCGACGAAACCTACGCCGATCTCGTGGCCTACATCCTCTCGGTCAACGGCCTCATGGCCGGCGACACAGAGCTGCCGACGGATGTGGCGAAGCTTGAGGCGATGATTATCGCGAAGTAGGGCGACGAGATCCGCGAAATGAAAAAAAGGGCTCCGGAAGGAGCCCTTCGCATTCGGTGCGCCGGCTGCTCGGTCCAGCAGTTAACCTCAGCTAATAACTCACCTTGCGGTAATATTTCGGCTGCCGCGGCTCGACCAGCTCCGGCTCGCTTTCCGGGCCCAGCAGGTTGGCATACTCCCTTTCCGCGAGGCCGTAGGCGCCATTGGTGAACTCGGTGAGGCCGGCGCGATCGACGATCGCCACCACGCCGCGCATGGTGCGGATCAACCCGCGGGCCTCGAGGTCCTGCAGGGCGCGGGTCACCCCGGCGCGACGCACCGCCAGCATCACCGACAGGAATTCATGGGTGATCTGGAACGACTCGCCCAGCCGGTCGCCCACCATCAGCAGCCAGCGCGCCACCCGCTGCTCCAGCAGCAGCCGGCCATTGGCCGAGGCGGTCGAGGCGACCTGAACCGCGAACGCCTGCGCGTAACGCATGAACAGCTGATGCAGGGACGGGCTGTCGGCGAGCGCCGCGCGCAGGTGCTCGGGGTCGATGCGCACCGCGCTGCCGCCACCCTGCACCACCGTGCTGAACGGGGTCTTTTCGACCCCATGCACCACCGCCAGGCCAGTCATGCCCTCCGGCCCGATCAGGCCCACCTCGATGATGCCGCCATCGGCGTCGTCAGCCACCACCGAGGCAAAGCCGCGCTCGATGAAGTAGATCGACTCGACACTGCGGTTGGCCACTTCGAGTGCGTTGTGCGGCGCAAGGTCGACCCGCTCCATCGGCCCCAGCAGCGCCAGGTCCTGTTCGGATAGTCGCGACAGCAGGCCGTTCTCGAACCGCGGTGACAGAAAAGACAAGCGACTGCGCTCCTGCTTTGCGCAGCACCCCGCCAGTTGTTTCCCTACTCAGGGGCCGGCGCGACGCGCCGCAACAAATGGTCATGGGCAACTGCTCATGCCAAAAACACCAATGTCAGGTGAAACTGCGCCCCCCGCAGATTCCCTCTCGCGCCGCCGCTGCCCCTGTCAGGCAGCGGTCAGTGCGCTGGCGGCTTCTGCCACCTGGTTGCTCGCCGAGCCCCGCAACTGCTTGTTGTTCGGCGATGTGCCTCAAGGTAGTAGCAGGCTTTCCCTGCAATACGCCCCAAACGCCACTCAATACTTCTGTCAAACTGTACGAATTCGTACAGACGCATCATTGATATTGCCGACGCATCCGAACGCTACATCAGGCGCGGAGGGTGATCAAGGCAACATTCTGGTCGATCGGCCCCGGAGTCGGTAACGACCCCACAGACGCAGAATGAGAAATGAATTGCGACAGAAATACGGACAGATCTCATGTATCGTTTTCGCGCCAGTGAAATAACGGTGGAAATGCCGCTTGCCCAAGGCGATCCGCAGCAGCGCCACGTTGCAGCCGGTTTCTTGGCGGCGCTGCCTTTACCTTTCACTAACGCTGGATGCACTCCACCATTAGGACAGTCTCGCGCCGACATAGAGCGAGACCGCCGTACCTGGGGAGCGGTGCCGAGCCCCGCCGTTCAACATCAAACTCAACCGCCCGAGCGGCGACATAACGCGAACGCAGGCGCCCTCAAGGTATCTCCAAGCTCTGGGCGGATCTGCTGCAGCCTTGGCGGAGAACGCCGCAGCGCGCGGCTGAAGGGGCGACCATCCGGACGGCAGGGCCTCCACCCGGATGGCCGATCGACCGCTTGCCGTTCCGACCGAGGGTTACATCGGTCTGTGGTGGCCTTAGGGGCTCGCGAGTCAGCGATGGGGGAGCCACCCGGAACATTGAGCTGTTGGTCGAACCGAACGCAGCCAAGGCCTCACATCTCAACTCCGTTCGATAGGCTCCATGTTAGATACAAGTATTAATGAAAGTCAGAATCAACACGACTCACTTCTAGACGCTCTTCAATCAATTTTCGGACGTCACCGTACGTTTGCGAACTTCATATCACAATTGCGACAACCAGTACTCGCTGACCTAACCTTATACGCCTGTGCCATGACGTACACGCTGCGGAGATTTGCGAAAAGTTACAGGGACGATGATTACCGGTAACGACCGTCGACTGCGGGAGACGAGCGCCACGGGGCGGCCGCGAATGGAGATGGGGAGGAGGGAGCCTCCAATCGCATCTGGCCTCGTGGCGCTCCCCAATGTCCGCTGCTCCAGCGGACACGGAATCCTGCACCTTTGTTGCCGCTTCTGCGGCGAGGGTAAGGGGACGTTTGCCCATTGGGAGTCCTCACTGTAGCGCCTGGGCGCTTACGAAATGGAGCCGCCCGGCGGATTGGATGCCGAGCGGCCAAGTGAGGCTTCCGGAGTATCGAGGCGGCGCTGTTCCGTTTTGGTGAAGCCTATCGGCCGCAGTCTTATCTAATTGGCGGCGAATGCGCCCTAACGGACGCCGCTGCGCCGGGCTCTCGCTCGGTCCCGCACATTGCCCCGCCCCTCTCGGCAGAAGGGCGAAGGGAAGCCAGCCGGCCCAGTTCCTAATCCAGGAACACTTTCACCGTGTCCGAGCGGCCCTCGGCATCGACCACCGAAAGCGTCACAAACCCCGGCCCATCCGGCCGCCAGCTGTTCTGCCGCGCGAAGGCGGAGCGGCCGAACGGCGCGCCGTTGGCGAAGAAGGTGAAGGGCGGAACGCCGTTGCGCACCTTGACGATCAGCGGCGCTTCATTGCCCGAGGCGAGGCCCAGGTCGACGTCGACCCCATCGCTCGGATAGGCGATCTGCGGCGCCGCATCGCGCTTCACCTTCTGCTCGTCCGGATGCCGGAAACGGCGCAGCGGCAGCGGCAATTCGGAGTTCGAGGCAAAGATCGTCCCCGGCGGCGCGTCGCGCAGCGGCACGGTCTTTTCGGCCAGCCGGTCAAAGCTCTCGAACAGGATCGGGGCCGCGGCGCCGATGCCGGTAATCCCGGGGATCTGCGAGTTGTCGGGCCGGCCGACCCACACCCCGATCACGGTCTTGCCATCAAAGCCGATGGCCCAGGCGTCGCGATAGCCGTAAGAGGTGCCGGTCTTGTAGGCGATGCGCCCGGCCGAACCATTCAGCGGCGGCGGCACGTCGGCGAGGATGTTGGCGACATACCACGCGGCAATCGGATCGAGCACCGGCGCCGGCGTCTCGGTTTCCTCGGCCACCGGCTTCACGCCGTCGCGCAGCACCACCGGCGTGCCGCCCCGGCCGATCGCTGCATAGATCGAGACGAGGTCGCGCAGCGTCACGCCGACGCCGCCAAGGCCGACCGCCAGGCTCGGCGCCGTATCGGCCGGCAGCCGCGCCGCGGCATGCGCCCGCTTGATCCGCGCCACCAGCCGCGCCGGCCCGACCGCGTCGAGCACCACGACGGCGGGAATGTTCAGCGACTCGGTCAGCGCCTGCCGGATGCTGACCGTGCCACGGTTGAAACCGTCGAAATTGACCGGCACATAGCCGTTGAAGGCGGTGGGCCGGTCCTCGATCAGGCTCTCGGGATGGGCTAGCCCCAGCTCGAACGCCAGCCCGTAGATCAACGGCTTCAGGGTCGAGCCGGGCGAGCGCACCGCCTCGGTCATATCGACATAGCCGTCGCTCTCGGCATTGAAGAGCCCGGCCGAGCCGACCGAGGCGAGGATATTGCCGGTCTGCTGGTCGGCGACGACGATCGCCACCGAGAGTTTCGAGCCGAGCTGCGCCGCGCGATCGGCGCCGAGCCGCTCGAGCTTGGCCTGCAGCTTCCGCTCGATGGTCAACTCGATCTTGCGTGCATTGGGGTGCGCCTTCACCGCCGCCTCGGCCAGATGCGCCGCATACATCGGGAAATCGCGCCTTGCCTTGGGCATCGGTTCGAGCTTGGCGGCTTCCGCCTCCTCGGCGCTGATCACCTTGGCCCCGACCATGCGGTCGAGCACCAGGTTGCGTGCCGCCCGCGCCACTTCGAGATCGCGGTCCGGCCGTCGCGCCTCGGGCGATTGCGGCAGCGCCACCAGCAGCGCGCATTCCGCGGTGGTCAGCCGGCCCGGCTCCTTGCCGAAATAGGCAAGGCTGGCGGCGCGGATGCCCTCGATATTGCCGCCATAGGGGGCAAGGGTCAGGTAGAGCGTCAGGATCTCGTCTTTGCTGAGCGTCCGCTCCAGCATGTCGGCATGCACCATCTGGCGCAGCTTGCCGGCAATGTTGCGCGTTGGCTCGCCGCCGATCAGCCGCGCCACCTGCATGGTGAGGGTCGAGCCGCCTGAGACGATCCGCCCTGCCCCGGCATATTGCACCGCGGCACGCAGCATCGACGGCCAGTCGATGCCGTGGTGCTCGCTGAAATGCTGGTCCTCATAGGCCAGCAGCATGTCGATGAAGCGCCGGTCGACCTCTTCGATGCTTACCGGCAGCCGCCAGCGCCCGTTGGCCGTGGTGAACGGCCGGAGCAGCAGCCCGGCATTGTCGACCACCGCGGTCGATACCGGCACCGCCGACACTACCGGCGTGGGCGGCAGCGTGGCGCGGACATCGCGCAGCACGGCGAGCCCGTATTGGCTGCCGACCAGCGCCACGCCCGCGAGGACAATCAGCGTCGCAGTAAAAAGCCCCGGCGCGCGTTTGCGCCGGGGCTGCTGTTTGTGCGCGGCCGTGCTCATGGCCCGGTCGCGTTGACCTCGATCGAGCCCGCGTCGGTATTGGCGCGGAGCTCCGGCCGGTACATGTCCTCGACCGTGGCGCCCGGCATCACGAAGCTGCCCGGCGAGACGGCACGCACCATGTAGGCGGTGGTAACGCTGCTGGCCGCCGAGGTGAACCTAAAGGCGGCAACGAACTGGTCGGTCCGCGCTTCAACATGCGCCGGCGTATCGACGGTGAGCCAGCTGAGATCGGCGACGCCCGAGCCCTGCAGCAGGTCGGGGTTCTCGATCTCGAACCCCGCCGGCAGCGGATCGGCCACCACATACTGGCCGGAACCGAGCTGGGTCGGCTGCGTCGTCAGCACCACCACGAAGCGATCGTTCTGGTGGATGTTGCTGAGGTCGGCCGGCTCGCCATTCGGCAGGTAGTAGTCCCGCTGGATGGTGAACCCGGCAGAGCTCGCCGCCGGCGGGGTCGCCGGGATGGCGGTGACGGTCACCTTCATCTCGGTCGGCCGGTTGCCGTTGTTGACGATCTCGACGGCCTCGCTGTCGAACGCCTCCTGGTCGTAGCGGCGGTAGACGGTGCCGGTGAGCGGATCGCCATTGATCGTCACCGAGCCATCGCCCGCCTCACGAGCCAGCGCCGCGGCGGCCACCAGGGTCCACGCGTCCTCCTGGGTGGAGGTCCAGCGGGCCTGGTCGCGCAGCGTCGCGAGCTTGCTCGTCAGTGCCGCGATATCGACACCCGACGGCGTGAACTCGGCGGCGAGTGCGAGCACCCCGGCCGTATCGCGCAGCTGGCTGCCATAGTCGTTGCGGTACTTCGCCCGATCCTCGCGTGCCTGCAGGTCCTCGACGGCAGCCTGGAAGGCAGTCGCCGCACGGGTCCGGTCGCCATAGAGGGCGAGCGCGGCGCCGAGCTGGGCCTTGGCCAAGGGCGAACCGAAGGCGCTGAGGCGCGCCTCGAGATAGTAGCGCAGGTCGCCGATGGCAGCCCGGCCGGCGCGCGCCAGATCATAGAGCGCGAAGGCCACATCCTCTCCGCCGACGGTGAAGTCGGTGGCGTAGGACACCTGGTTGCCGAGGTTGTCGAGCGCCCGGGTCATCGCCAGATCCGGCACCGCGTAGCCTTCCGCCTTGGCTCGGAGCAGGAACTCGGTGACGTAGGAGTCGAGCCACAGGTCGGTGCCATCATACGGTCCCCAGAGGCCGAAACCGCCGCTGGAGGTCTGCTTGGCGAGCAGGTTCTTGATCGCGTCCTTGACCCGCTGGGTAATCGCTTCGTCATCGCCCAGACCAATCATCGAGGCGACTTCGTTGAGATAGAGCAGCGGCAGGGCCCGGCTCGAGGTCTGCTCGGCACAGCCATAGGGGTAGCGATCGAGCTGCATCAGCAGGCCCGGCACATCGAGGCGGGCGATCGGCCCGACCGCGAGCGTCAGTTCCCCGGTATGCGGCACCATGTCGGCGAAGAAGCTCTTATCGAGCGTCGTCGTCGCACCCACTTCCAGCGGGATCAGCTGGCTGGTGGTCACCGGAGCGCTGGCGGCACGGACCCCGAGCGTCAGCTCCTTGGTCTGCGTCGTCCCATCCGGCGCGGTGACGATCACCTTGAGCGTCTGGTCGCCGATCTCGGTGCCGGTGAGGCTGAGGTTGAGCGCGGTGCGCTCGCCCGTCGGCAGATCGACACTGGTTTCGGCCGCATCAGTCGAGAGCCCCGTACCGGTTTCCAGCGCCACCTTGTAGGTGCCCGGCTGGCCGGCGACGTTGTTGACCTCGACCAGCAGCCGCGACGTGTCCTCGAGACGCAGGAACCGCGGCGGGCTCAGGTTCACCACCACCGGATCGCGCACGATCACGTCGGCGGAGCCATGACCCACGGCGCCGGCGCTCCACGCCATCGCCATCAGCCGCACCGTGCCGTTGAAATCCGGCATGTCGAAGCTGATCGTCGCGGTGCCGTCGGCACCCACTTCCACGATGCCCGAGTGCAACGCCACCAGCACGGTGGTCGCCGGCGGCGTGCCGAAGCGCGAAGCGCCCTCGTCACCACCGGTGCGGAACGCGCCGGGCGTGCCCTGCATCGGGTCGATCAGCTGGCCATAGAGATCACGCACTTCGACACCGAGCTGGCGCTGGCCGAAGAACCAGCCATCCGGATCCGGCACCTGGAACTTGGTGAGGTTGAGGATGCCGAGGTCCACAGCCGCAACCGCGACATAGGCCTTGTCACCCGGCTTGACGTTGGCAAGCTTCACCGTGGTGGTGAAGGCTTGGCGCGGCAGCGCTTCCTTGGGCGCATCGAGGCTCAAATCGAGCTTCAGGTCACCCGGCTCGACATCGGCGAACGCGAGGCCGAGGGCGCGCGCCGGCATCCGCTTGGCTTCCGCGCTGGCCGGACGATAGAGCATCGCCGTCACATAGGCGCCCGGGCCCCAGTCATCGGTGACTTCGAGCGGCACGGTGGTGCCGCCTTCCGGCACTTCGACCGCCTTCATGGCGATGATGCGATCGTCGACCACCATCACCAAAGCGGTGCCGGCGAACTGCGGATCGAGCTTCAGGTTGGCAGTCTCGCCCTTCCGGTAGGCCGGCTTGTCGAGGGCCACCGACAGCGTATCCGGCGTGTCGGAGCCCGCTTCCGGATAGTAGTAGCCGGCATAGAACTCGTAGCTCGAGGAGGTGGCGCCTTCACCGGTGCTCGACACTTCGAGCCGGTACTGGCCCCAACTGACGGCTGCGCCAATGGCAACCGGGCCGGAAGCGAGCGCATCGACGGTGCCGTTGGCCACTTCGCGCGTCGTGGTGATGGCTTCCCACTTCCAGGTGCCGCTGTTGCGATACCACTGATAGGTGGTCTCGACCCGCGACAGCGACCATTCGAGGCCGGCCTCATCGACCGTTGCACCGTCGGGCGCCACCGCGATCACGTCGAACATCGCCTCGCTGCCTTCGGCCAGCCCGCTGGCATCGGCAAATTGCGGCTTCAGCCCGATGCGATTGCCATCGGCCAGCACCGGACGGGTGAGGCTGCGCTCGATGGCGCGGCCATTGCTGTCGACGAGGCGCAGGATCAGTTGCGCCTCGAGCGGCCGCGTCGTCGCTTGCGGCGCGCTGACGTTGACTTCGGCAGTCACGTTGCCGGCTTCGTCGGTGGTGCCGACGACGCCGAGCGGCTCGCGCGAAGTCTCGAACGTGTCGTCGAGACGGCCGAACGTATAGCCCGGATAAGCCGGCAGCGACGTCACCGGCCGCAGCACGGCATCGGCCTCGACCGCCAGGTCGGGCGCCGTGGCGCCATAGAGATACTTGGCGGTCACCTCGACCGGCGTCACTTCGCCGGTCTTGATCGGCGCATCGGCAGCGCTGATCTCGAAGGCCAGCCGTTCCGGCTCGAAATCCTCGACCAGGAACCCGACATTGGTCAGGGCATCCGCCTTGGGGTCGGCATAGAGCCGCATCGTCCACGAGCCACGCATGGCTTCAGGGTCGAGCGTCACAGCGCTGAAATAGCCGCCGGCGCCGGCGTCGTTCAGCAGTTCAGTGCTCGAGATCACGCCATCCGGGCGCTGCACTTCCAGCGTCAGCGGCAGGTCGGTCACCGCCTTGGCCTTCACGTCGCGGAGGATGGCGGTGAGGAACACCGTCTCGCCCGGGCGATAGACGCCGCGCTCGGTCGTGGCGAACAGGTCGAGCGGACCCGGCGACGGCCGGCCCTCGACGCCGCGATCGGTGAGATCGAACGCCGCCTTGGAGACGTCGAGGAAGGCATAGTCCCCGCCATCGGTCTCGGTAGTGATCAGCTGCGGCGCCCGGCCGCCTTCGCCGCGCGACAGGCCCGGCGCGAAATCGGCCCGGCCATCGGCATCGGTCACCGCTTCGCCGAGGATCTCGTTATTGACGGCGACGAGCCGCACTTTGGCATTGGCCACCGGCTGCGCGCTGGTCAGCGAGCGCACGAACGCATGGAGGCCATCATCGCCGGTGACCGTGGTCAGCCCGAGGTCAGTGACGATGAACCACTGCGTTGCGACTTCTTTCCAATACTCCTGCTGCACGCCGTTGACCTTGGCGGTCACCACATAGGCGCCCGGCTGCAGTTCCTTGACGATCTCGGCGACCGGAATGGCGGTCACCGTCATGGCGTTGGGCGCGCCCTGCGCCAGGTCGACCTGGCCTTCCCAGGTCTCCTCACCGGTCGAATTGGCGACGTCTTCGGCCGAATAGCCATCGAGCGTGCGCTGGAACACCCCGTTGCGCACCGCGGTGGCAATCGAGCGATCGCCGATCCGGTAGATCACCACGTCGGCGGTCTTGGCGTTCACCGAAGTGATCGGCAGACCACCGCCAAGCCCGGCGGGCATCACATAGGCATTGTTGGCAAAGCCGACGAACGGCGCGCGATCCGGCACAAACAGGTCGAGCTCGACATCGGCGCGCAGCTCTTCGCCATTGGCCGAGGGCAGCCCGGCGCGCAGCTTGATGTGATAGCGCCGGCCATGCTCGACGCCGGTGATGCAGATCTGGCTCTGTTCGGTTTCCACCGCCACGGTCGGCGCGTTATCGACGACGACATAGCTCGACAGATCAGTGTCGCCCGAGGGCAGCGAATCGGAAAACACCGCGCAGATGCGCGGATTGGCGGCTTCGGCATCGACCTGGTTGGAGGTGACGCGGAAGCCGTGCTCTGCAACCGCCTGTTCCAGCGCCGCTTCGCGCGTCGCGTTGTCAACCAGCGCGAGGCTGGCGCGATAGGTGGCAATGGTTTCGCGCCACATCTCGCGGCGCGACAGCGCGAGCGCCAGCGCACCCAGCGCGTCGGCGCGTTCGGCGACGGTTTCCGACAGCATCAGCGCGTTCATCGCCGCGTAGGACGAGTTGACCGCAAGATCATAGACGCCGTTACCGGCGGCCGCCTCGATCACCATCCGGGCCTCGCCTTCGGCCGCCAGCTTCAGCCAGACCGAGGGATCGTTCTTGTTGATCGCCAGCGCCTGGCGATACGACACCATGGCAGCCGAGGGGTTCGACTGCGCCGAGGCTTCGTCGCCGGCGGCCACCAGGTCGGCATAGCTCACATCCGGTGGCGGCGGATCGGTCTGCGGCAGGCTGGTCGCCATGTAGCGGGCGGAATCGACCAGATCCTGCGCCGGGAACGGCAGCTCGCTCAGCCGCGCCTCGACGGTCTCGGCCAGCGGCGGGGTGAAATCGACGCGGCCGGACGTGGCGCCCTTGAACGCCGTCTCGGGACCGACATCACCCTTGAGGAAGCACCAGTTGGCCTTCTCGTTATAGGTGAAGGCGCGGCAGATCTTGTCGTCGGTACAGGCGGCCGAGCAGGCGTCGATATCGACATCCTTCAGCACCGAATAATCGAAACCGGGGAGATCCGTGCCGGGCAGCAGCGTGATGTTGCGGTCAGCCGCATGCGCGGGACTGAGAGCAAGGGTTCCGGCAACGACAAGCCACCAGATCGACCGAAAAAGCCGCTGCATTCCCAAACCCCTATCGTAGTTAGTACCTCTACCTCACCCTATGATGACTGGGGCTGAACGACAAATGAATGACGGGTGGGAATGCTGGGGATTTGTCGTTGACGTGTGGCACCGCGACTCGCAGTGGCTTCGGTGTGCCCTACTCCGCCGCCTCTAACCTGTTCACCTCAATGATCCCCCGGATCTCCGCGCGGCACGAGCCGCAGTTGGTCCCCGCCTTCAGCGCCACCCCGATCGCCTCGACCGTGTGACAGCCGCCGCGCGCCGCTTCGGCGATCTGGTTGGCGCCCACGCCGTAGCAGGCGCAGACGATCGGCCCCGGATCCGGACGGTCGGCGCCCGGCCGCCCGACCAGGATGTCTGCCCGCCGCGCCGGCTTGATCGTTTCGGTCAGCAGCGACACCACCCATTGTCGCGACACCAGCACCGGGTCGGGCGAGAGGTACAGCGCAAAGATCAGCTTGCCGCCCTCGAACAGCGCGAGGCTCTGCCTTCCGCTCGCCTTGTCGGCAATACTGAGGAGTTCGACCTTCTTCCCCACCCCGAACGCCGCCCGGGCCCAGCCGACCCAATCCTCGGGCTCGGTGATGAAGGCGAGCTCCGCCCGCCATCCGCCCGTGGTCTCGGCGATCGCCCAGTAGTCGGTGCCGGCGAATTCCGGCCGCACCCGGCTGACCGCGAAACCATAACGCCGGGCCAAAGCCGGCCCTGCCACCACCATTGCCGACTTGAGCGCCGGCTGCCCCGATTGCGGGTCGGTCTGCCCGCCCACCAGCACATCGATCCGGCCCTGCGCCGAGAACCGGTCGGTCCAGTGCATCGGCACGAACACCGAGCCTTTTTGCTGCCGCTCGGTGACCAGCGCCCGCACCAGCACGCTGCCGTGGCGGTTCTCGAGCCGCACCAGGCTGGCGTGCCGGATGCTCTTTTCCGAGGCATCGTCGGGGTGCAGCTCGGCGAACGGCTCGGCCATGTGGGCCGAGAGCCGCGCCGCCTTGCCGGTGCGCGTCATGGTGTGCCAGTGGTCGCGCACCCGGCCGGTATTGAGTACCAGCATGCCCGGCGGTGGCGTCAGCGGCGGCGGCGGCGCCACGGCGACGAAGCGGGCCCGGCTGTCGGGCGTAAAGAACCGCCCATCGGTGAACATCCGCGCCGTGCTGCGCACCGCCCGCACCGGCCACTGCACCGGCTGCAGCCCGTCATACTCGGCATGCAGCAGCCCCGAGAGGTCGAAATCGCGGTTGCCCTCGTTCTCGAACCCCGACAGCGCCGCGTGCTCGGCGAAGATCTCGGCCGGCCGCTCATAGGCGAAAGCCTCGGCATGCCCCATCCGGCGCGCCACCTGGGTGACGATCCACCAGTCGGGCTTGGCCTCCCCCGGCGCGGCGAGGAACGGCCGCTGACGCGAAATCCGCCGCTCGGAATTGGTCACCGTGCCGTTCTTTTCGCCCCAGCCCGCCGCCGGCAGCCGCACGTGCGCTTCCACCGCCGTATCGGTCGCGGCATTCATGTCCGACACCACGACGAACGGGCAAGCGCGGATCGCCGCCCGCACCTTGTCGGCCTCGGGCATCGAATCCACCGGGTTGGTCGCCATGATCCAGAGCGCCTTCACCTTGCCCTGGGCGATCGCCTCGAACAGCTCGACCGCCTTCAACCCGGGCTTCGCAGCCACCCGCTCCGAGCGCCAGAACCGTTTCACCCGGTCGATATTTTGGGGCTCGAAATCCATGTGCGCTGCGAGCATGTTGGCGAGCCCGCCGACCTCGCGTCCGCCCATCGCGTTGGGCTGCCCGGTCACCGAGAACGGCCCCATCCCGGGCATGCCGATCCGGCCGGTGGCGAGGTGCACGTTGACGATGGCGTTGACCTTGTCGGTGCCGGTCGCGGACTGGTTCACCCCCTGCGAATAGACCGTCACTGTCCGCGTCGTCTCGGCGAACCAATCGTAGAACACCGCGATGTCGCGCACGCTGAGCCCAGTGGCTTCCGCCACCCGCTCGAGGCCCCAGCTGCGTGCCACGTCGAGCGCCGCGCCGAACCCGTTGGTGCTCTCGGCGATGAACTCGGCATCGACGGCGTTCCGCTCGGCCAGCGATTTGAGCAGCCCGACGAACAAAGCCGTATCGCCATCCGGCTTGATCGCGAGGTGCAGATCGGCCTGGTCGGCGGTGGTGGTCCGCCGCGGGTCGATCAGGACGATCCGCATGCCCGGCCGCTCGGCCTTGGCCTTGACGATCCGCTGGTACAGCACCGGGTGGCACCAGCTGAGGTTGGAGCCGACGAGGATCATCAGGTCGGCGAGCTCGAGATCCTCATAATTCCCGGGCACGGTGTCCGAGCCGAAGGCCCGCTTGTGCCCGGCCACCGACGAGGCCATGCAGAGCCGCGAGTTGGTATCGATATTGCCCGAGCCGATGAAGCCCTTCATCAGCTTGTTGGCGACGTAATAATCCTCGGTGAGCAACTGACCCGAGCCGTAGATGGCGACCGAGTCCGGTCCATGCTCGGCAATGGTCTCGGCGAAGGTTTTCGCCACGAGGTCCAGCGCCTGGTCCCAACTCGCCCGCTCGCCGCCGATCTCGGGGTAGAGCAGCCGCCCCTCCAGCGACAGCGTCTCGCCCAGCGCCGAGCCCTTCGAGCACAGCCGGCCGAAATTGGCCGGATGCTCGGGATCGCCGGCAATCGTCACCGAGCCGTCCGGCTGCGACGTCGCGAGCACCCCGCAGCCGACGCCGCAATAGGGACAGGTGGTGCGGATGGGTGAGGAGGATTTTGACATAGTGGCTTCCCTGCCCCTCATCCGTCTCGGCCTGCGGCCGATCCACCTTCTCCCTCAAGGGGAGAAGGGCATCCTGACTGAGATGTCGAGGCGGTCGTCCTTCTCCCCTTGAGGTCAGCGGACGAGAGCGAACGCCCTCGCCGCGAGGTGCCCGAAGGGTGGATGAGGGGCAGGTAAGCCACGATGCCAGCCTACTCCGCCGCCATCAGCATGACCTCGGCCGCCATGAAGATGCGGCCATCGACCACGTTCACTGCAAAGGTCCTGACCTGCCCCTCGTCGGCGCCCTGCGCCTCGCCGGTCGCGAGATCGAACACCCAGTTGTGCAGCGGGCAGGTCACCGAGCCGCCATGCACGATGCCTTCGCTGAGCGGCCCACCTTTGTGCGGGCAGCGGTTCTCGATGGCGTAGACCTGGTTATCGGCAGTGCGGAACACCGCGATCTTGCCGGCTGGCGTGTTGACACAACGCGCGCCACGTAACGGAACCTGCTCGAGGCGCCCGATCTCGATCCAGTCGTTCATGTCCATCACTCCGCTGCCTGCGGCACGCCGAATTCCGCCAGCGCGGCGAACTCGTGCGCGTCCTTGCCATTGACCCGCTCTTCCCACGGATCGACCTGGGCGAATTTCTGGCTGAAGACGAACCGGTCGTAGTAGAAGCGGCGCTTCGTGAGGTCGCGGACGATCGAGGCCTGGATCGACTCCATCCCCACCCGCTTCAGCCACTTGTACATGCGCTCGAGATAGCGGCCCTGCTCGCGGTAGAGCTGGGTTAGCGCCGCGATCACCTCGATCGCATCCGTCTCGGTGTCGACGTGGCAGAGCGGCTCGGTGCCCTTGATGTCGAGACCGGCGGCACCAGCGAAGACGATGTCGTAGCCGCTGTCGACGCAGATCACGCCCACATCCTTGCAGGTCGCCTCGGCGCAGTTTCGCGGGCAGCCCGAGACCGCCATCTTCACCTTGGCCGGGGTCCAGCTGCCCCACATGAACTTTTCGAGCTTGATGCCGAGCCCGGTCGAATCCTGCGTGCCGAACCGGCACCAGTCCGAGCCGACGCAGGTCTTCACGGTGCGCAGGCCCTTGGCGTAGGCAGCGCCCGAAACCATGCCGGCGGCATTGAGATCGGCCCAGACGCCGGGCAGGTCTTCCTTCTTCACCCCGAGCAGGTCGATGCGCTGCCCGCCGGTGACCTTCACCGCCGGGATCTTGAACTTGTCGGCGACATCGGCGATGGCGCGCAGCTCGTTCGGGCTGGTCATGCCGCCCCACATGCGCGGCACCACCGAATAGGTGCCATCCTTCTGGATGTTGGCGTGCACACGCTCGTTGATGAAGCGCGACTGCCCGTCATCCTCATACTCGCCCGGCCAGGTGGCGATCATATAGTAGTTCAGGGCCGGCCGGCACTTGGCGCAGCCGCACGAGGTCTTCCACTCGAGCTCCTGCATCAGCTGCGGGATGGAGCGCAACTCCTTGGCGATGATCAGCCGGCGCACATCGTCATGGCCGAGATCGGTGCACTTGCACATCGGCTGCACCGCGGCGGGGTTGTAGCTGTCGCCCAGCGTCAACAGCAGCAGCTTTTCCACCAGCCCGGTACACGAGCCGCAGCTCGCCGAGGCCTTGGTATGGGCGCGGACATCGTCGAGCGACGTCAGGCCCTTGGCGGTAATGGTACCAGTGATCTTCGACTTACATACGCCGTTGCAACCGCAGATCTCTGCCTCATCCGGCAAGGCTGCAACGGCCGCCGTAGGGTCCAGCGGGGCACCACCCTGGTAGTTCTGGCCGAAGATCAGCGTGTCGCGCATTTCGCGCGTATCGACGTTGCGCTTCAGCATGTCGTAGAACCACGGCCCGTCGCCGGTATCGCCGTAGAGCACCGTGCCGATGATCTTGTCGTCCTTGAGGATCAGCCGCTTGTAGACGCCGGCGCTGGCATCGCGCAGCACGATCTCCTCGCGGTCGTCGCCCTCGGCGAAATCGCCCGCCGAGTAGAGGTTGACGCCGGTGACCTTGAGCCGGGTCGCCGTGGCGACCGGGGTAAACGTCGCCTTCTCGTCGCCGCAGAGCTGCGCGGCGAGGACGTTCGCCATGTCGTAGAGCGGCGCCACCAGCCCGAAGGTCGCCCCGTTGACTTCGACGCATTCGCCCAGCGCGTAGATCGAGGGGTCCGAGGTGCGCATCTGCGCGTCGACCACGATGCCGCGATTGGCGGCGAGGTCGGCGGTCTTGGCGAGGGCGACGTTCGGCCGGATGCCGACCGCCATCACCACCAGGTCCGCCGGGATCACCGAGCCATCGGCGAACTCGACGCCGGTGACCCGCTTGTCGCCGAGGATCTGCTTGGTATTGGCCGAGGTCATCACCTTGATGCCGCGCGCCTTCATCGATTCCCCGAGCAGGTACCCCGCCGCCGGATCGAGCTGGCGCTCCATCAGCGTCGGCATGACATGCACCACGGTGACGTCCATGCCCTGCTCGTTGAGCCCGGCTGCCGCCTCGAGGCCGAGGAGGCCCCCGCCGATCACTACCGCCCTGCCCTTCGACTTGGCGGCCAGCATCATGACGTTCACGTCGTCGAGGTCGCGATAGGTGACCACACCAGCGAGGTTCACGCCCGGCACCGGGATGATGAACGGCACCGAGCCGGTGGCGATCACCAGCTTGTCGTAGCTCTCGGTGATCCCGTTGACCGAGGTCACGGTCTTGTTCACCCGGTCGATGCTTTCGACCTTGCAGCCCTTGTAGAGCGTGATGCCGTGCTGGATGTACCAGGCGTCGCCGTGGATGACGATGTCGTCGAAACTCTTCTCGCCCGACAGCACCGGGCTCAGCATGATGCGGTCGTAATTGACCCGCGGCTCGGCGTTGAAGATCACCACCTCGTAGCGATCAGGATCGGTCTCGAACAGCTTTTCCAGCGCCCGCCCGGGCGCCATGCCGTTGCCGATGATGACGAGTTTTTCTTTCACTGAACCGTCTCCAGTTGAAGGTGGGCAGCCGGCTGCACGCGGGTCATGCGGCGCACGGCGATGTGCATGAGGGCGAAGGACACGGCGACCAGCACGAACAGCGCCATGAAGCAGCTGCTCCACAGCCCCGTCGCGTCGTTGAGCCAGCCGAACAGCAGCGGCAGGATGAAGCCGCCGAGCCCACCGATCATGCCGACGAGGCCGCCCACCGCTCCGACATTTTCGGGGTAATAGGCCGGGATGTGCTTGTAGACCGCCGCTTTGCCGAGGCTCATGAAGAAGCCGAGGACGAACACCAGCCCGATGAAAGCCCAGGGGCTGATGCCGAAATTGACGGTGAAACTGCCGCTGATGCCGTGCACCAGCATGTCGCTGGGCGGGAGGGCGAGGATGAAGGTCGCCACGGCCGAAACGCCGAAGGTCCAGTACATCACCGTGCGCGCCCCGATCTTGTCGGAGAGCGAGCCGCCATAGGCGCGGAACAGGCTGGCCGGGATCGAGTAGGCGGCGGCCACCATGCCGGCGGTCTTGATGTCGAAGCCGTAGACCCCGATCAGGTAGCGCGGCAGCCACAAGGTCAGCGCCACGAACGCCCCGAAGGCGAAGAAATAGTAGAGCCCGAAGCGCCAGACCCGGATATCCCGCAGCGGCGCGAACTCGGCGGCGAGGCTGCGCTGCGGCGCGCCTTCCTGGCGGCGCTTGATCAGCACCGGATCGTCCTCGGTGGTGAACCAGAACACCACTGCCATGACGGCGAGCACCGCGGCCCAGCTGAGCGCCACCGCCTGCCAGCCGAACGCCACCATGACGAACGGCGCGACGAACTTGGTCACCGACGCCCCGACATTGCCGGCGCCAAAGATGCCGAGGGCCGTGCCCTGCTGCTTCTGCGGATAGAACCGCGACACATAGGCGACGCCGACCGCGAACGAACCGCCGGCAAGGCCGACCCCGAGCGCCGCAATGAGGAACTGCTCGTAGGTCTGCGCGAAGACGAGGAGCGAGGTGGCGACTGCCGCCGCCAGCATGGTCATGGTGTAGACCAGCCGCCCACCATAGCGGTCGGTCCAGATGCCGAGCGCGATGCGCACCAAGGAGCCGGTCAGCACCGGCGTGCCGATCAACAGGCCGAACTGCGTCTCGGAAAGACCGAGCTGATCCTTCAGCGCCACCCCGATGATCGAAAAGATCGTCCAGACGGCAAAGCAGACGGTGAAGGCGATGGTCGACAGCGTCAGCGCACGGCGCTGCGAGGCGATTTGAGCATCAGGGGCGCTCATGAATTCTCTCCGCTGGGATGAGAGCCAAAACAAAAAACTCCTGCGAGGCGCAGTCCGTCGTGGACCGTGCTTCTGAGGGCGACTTTGCCTGTTGGGGATGCGCCCACCGTTGGACGCCGGATGAGAAGCGCGGAAACCGCGTCTCATGAGAACAGTAATGCACATAGCGTGCCAAACTGGGGTTGAAGCGAAAACGCTAGGTTTGGCAGTTATTTAGAAGGATGCCGCGAAAATGATCGGGCAGCAGGACTGACTAATTTGAGTCCAGAGCGGACGGGATATTGCACAGAATTTGACCACACGGATTCGGCGTCCAAATATTGAGCAATAGTCCGAACGACCCAGTGAACACCCCTCCCCACCGATGTCATCCCAGCGAAAGCTGGGACCCATCTCACCGCCTGCGCCAGCCGATAGTTGGGTCCCAGCTTTCGCTGGGATGACACCGAGTTGGAGGGAGCCTCGGTGGTCACCCGTAGCGCCGGATCGGCTCCCCTGACCCCGCCCTCACGCCGCCTCAACAAACCGATGCCGCTCGTACAGGAACTTCAGCACCGCCTCACGGCACTTGAGATAGGTCCGGTCACCGGCGAGCTCGAGCCGCCGGCGCGGCCGGGCCAGCGGCACATCCAGCACTTCGCCGATCCGCGCTGCCGGCCCGTTGGTCATCATCACGATGCGGTCACTCAGCAGCACCGCCTCGTCGACATCGTGGGTGATCATGATCATGGTGTTGTGGAGCCGCTCGTGGATCTCCATCACCGCATCCTGGAGGTGCGCCCGGGTCAGCGCGTCGAGCGCCCCGAACGGCTCGTCGAGCAAGAGGATCTTCGGCTCCATCGCCAGCGCCCGGGCAATGCCGACGCGCTGCTTCATGCCGCCCGAGATCTCCGCCGGACGCTTGTCCCGCGCGTGGCCCATCTGCACCAGGTCGAGATTGTGCATGATCCACTCATGCCGCTCGGCCCTCGACTTCTTGCCGCCGAACACCTTGCTGACCGCCAGGTTGACGTTCTCGTAGACCGTCAGCCAGGGCAGCAGCGAATGGTTCTGGAACACCACCGCCCGCTCCGGCCCCGGCCCGCTCACCACTTCCGAGCCAAGGACGATCGCCCCCGAGCTCACCTCGGTCAGCCCGGCGATCAGGTTGAGCAGCGTGGACTTGCCGCAGCCCGAATGCCCGATGATCGAGATCACCTCGCCCTCGGAAATCTCCAGCGAAATGTCCTTCAGCACCTCCGAGGTCACCCCGTTCCGCTCGAAGCTTTTGTCGACGTGTTCGATCTTGAGATAGCCAGTCATGTTCGGGTCCCTCAGTTCGCGGCCGTGCCGCGGGTGATGAAGGCGCCGAAGCCGGCAACGAGGCGATCGAGCACGAAGCCGATCACGCCGATATAGACCAGCGCCACGATGATGTCGGGCAGGCGCGACGAGTTCCACGCATCCCAGATGAAAAAGCCGATACCGACCCCGCCGGTGAGCATTTCCGCTGCGACGATGGCGAGCCAGCTGAGCCCGATGCCGATTCGCAAACCGGTGAAGATGTAGGGCGCCGCGGCAGGCACCATCACCTTGAAGAAGAACTCGATCGGGTTGAGCCGGAGGATCGCCGCGACGTTCCGGTAGTCGTTCGGGATGTTCCTTACGCCCACCGCAGTGTTGATGATCACCGGCCACACCGCGGTGATGAAGATGACGAAGATCGCCGAGGGGTGGCTATCGCGAAATGCCGCCAGCGACAGCGGCAGCCAGGCCAGCGGCGGCACGGTGCGAAGGATCTGGAAGATCGGGTCGAGCCCCCGCATCGCCCACACCGATTGCCCGATAAACGCCCCGACCGCCACGCCCACCAAGGCGGCAAGGCCGAAGCCGATGGCGACCCGCTGCAGCGAGGCGAATACCCGCCAGGCGAGCCCGATATCGCCATTGCCATAGTCGAAGAACGGGTTCCAGATCAGCTCGCCCGCCTGCTCCCACACCACCGATGGCGGCGGCAGCGAGGCGCCCGGAGTCGAGCAGGCGATCTGCCAGATCAACAGGATCAACAGGATGACGATCAGCGGCGGCACGACAGAGCGCGCGACGCCCCTGGTGACCTTCTGCATGTCGATCCTGCGGCTGGCGGGCTGCGCCGGAAAGGCGAACACCTTCGCCTTCTTGGTCGGCACGACGGTTTCGAACTGGGCCTCTGCACTCATGCTCGCGGGGTCCGTTACTGAATGAGGGAAAAAGTGGCGCCGAGCCGGGATAGAGCCCGGCGCCAGTCAGGGGACATCTACCCCGGTCAGCCCAGCGCAGTGATCGCGAGGCTCTCGAGATAAGCGGACGGGTTTTCGGGATCGAACACCTTGCCGTCAAAGAAGGTCTCCGGCCCGCGCGAACTGGTGGCCGGGATGTCGGCTGCCGCGACGCCGAGCGTCTTGGCCGCATCGCGCCACAGGTCCTCGCGGTTCACCTGATCGACCAGTGCCTTCACGTCGGTTTCGGCCGGGAGGTACCCCCAGCGGATATCTTCGGTGAGGAACCACGCATCGTGGCTCTTGAACGGATAGGACGCATGGTCCTTCCAGAACTTCATCTCGAGCCCGGTGGCGGTGACGACGCGGCCGTTGCCGTAATTGATGTCGCCCTTCAGCCGCCCCAGCACATCGGCCGGCGGCACGTTGAACCAACCGCGCTTGCCGAGGATCTGGCTCAGCTCTTCCTTGTTGGCCATGTCGTCGGCCCACTGCGCCGCCTCCATCACCGCCATCAGGATGGCGCGGGTGGCGATCGGGTTCTTCTCGATGAAATCGTTCCTGAGCCCCAGCGCCTTTTCCGGGTGCCCCTTCCAGAGCTCACCCGTCGACGTCGCGGTAAAGCCGATCCCCTGGTTGACCAGTTGCTCGTTCCACGGCTCGCCGACGCAGAACGCATCCATGTTGCCGACCTTCATGTTCGCCACCATCTGCGGCGGCGGCACGGTGATGGTCGAAACCTCGGTATTGGGGTTGATGCCGCCGGCGGCGAGCCAGTAGCGGATCCAAAGGTCATGCGTGCCGCCCGGGAAGGTCATCGCCACGGTGACTTCCTTGCCTTCGGCCTTACGCTTGGCGAACACATCCTTGAGCGGCGAGGAGTCGAGGCCGACGCCGACATCCTTGTAAGCCTGCGCCACCGAGATCGCCTGGCTGTCGAGATTGAGCCGCGCCACGATCGACATCGGCAGCGGCACGTTGTTCTGCGTCACCTTGCCGGTCGAAATCAGGTAGGGCATCGGCGTCAGGATATGCGCCCCGTCAATGCCGTTGGCGGCGCCGCCCAGCACCAGGTTGTCGCGCGTCGCGCCCCAGCTGGCCTGCTTCAGCACTTCGACATCGGGCACGCCATGCTTGGCAAAGAGCCCCTTCTCCTTGGCAATGACCAGCGCCGAAGCGTCGGTCAGCGCGATGAAGCCGAGCTTGGCGCCGGTGACTTCCGGGCCCGACCCTTGGGCAAAGGCGCCGGAGGGGAACAGGGTCTTGGCCGCCACGAGCGTTGCCGCGGTGGCGGTAGTGCCCGCGAGGAAAGCCCGACGGGTGAGGAGGGAGGTGGTGGTCGGTCTGGTCATCAAGTCTCTCCGAGTGATGCGATCAAGCCGGCGCCCCGAAGTGCCCTCGGCCCCAAACAGAAAAGCCGCCAACAGGTCTTGCGCGCTGGCCCGAAGACCAGTCGGCGTTCCTGTTGGCGGCTTTGCCTGTATTGGGGCGCCCACCGTTGGACGCCGAATGATCGCGATTTTGCGTTCGGAGATTGCAATGCACGCGCCGTGCCAAACTGAGTGACGGCGATAAGTGATGAGATTTCAGATGGTTAGGTGCGTGGTTGGAATTTGGGCAGGAGCGGATTCTGCTCAATCGGAATCCACATGCCCACAATCTGCGCATAGAATAGGCAATTGCAGGATATGCCTATCGTTTGCGCAAAGGTCGAGGTGACGGTGCTAGGGGCCACCTGACTGATAGAGACGCCCCCCTCCCGGCCTCCCCCATAATGGGGGAGGTGAAGAGTCGAGGCTCTGTCTTCGTTCGTCCCAAACTCTCGATGCGGCACCTCCCCCTTCATGGGGGAGGATGGGAGGGGGCCGTCTGCTTCAGTGACGCGCCTAAACTACGGCGCCCGCTGCCCCTCAATATACGCCTCGACCAGGTCCGGATCGAACGGCACCCCGTCGAAGAACCCGTCCGGCCCGATTACCAGCGTCGCCGATGTCGATGGCACCTCGGTCGGCGCCGTCAGCAGCCCCTCGACCTTGCTGTCGGCGAGCGGCATCGGCACCCCGAGCGGCGCCAGGGCCGCGCGATAAACATCCGGACGGAAGGTCATTGCCGCTGCGCGCGCCCGCTCGGCTTTGTGCTCGACCTCGCCCCAGCGCACCATCTGGCTGTAGAACCAGGCGGCGTGGCTGGTCCATGGGAAATTGGCTGCCCCGGCATAGGGGACGAAGTGGTCCGGCACGCTCGCCACCACCCCACCGCCGATATCGAATTCACCGCTCAGCGCCGGCAGGATCAGCTCGGCCGGCAGCCCGAGATAATGCGGCGCCGCCATGATCGCGGCGATCTCTTGATGGTTGGCGCTCTCGCCGCACCACACCGCAGCATGGTGCACCGCCCGGATCAGCCCGGCGACGATCTCGCTATTGGCCTCGGCCCAATGCGCCCGCATGCCGATCACCTTGTCGGGGCTCGAGCGCCAGATCGCGGCCTTCACCGTGGCGATATGCGCCCCGGCATTCTTCACCCCCACAGTGTTCCACGGCTCGCCGACGCAATAGCCGTCGATGCCGCCCGAGCCGAGCGCTTCGGGCAACAGCGGCGGCGGCAGCACCACGATCTCGATATCGCGCTCCGGCACGATGCCGCTCGCCATCAGCCAGTAGCGCAGCTCGTAATTATGCGATGAAGTCTGGTGCACCACGCCGAACCGCAGTTTCTGCTCGGACGACGCGACCACCCGCTTGAGCGCCGCTCCCACCGGCCCCGCCGCCAGCGTTGCCGGCGCCCCGGCATCGGCGAGCCTCGCCCAGAGTTCGGCGCTCACCGTCACCCCATTATTGCCCAGCCCCAGCATCATCGGGGTGATCATCGGCACCGATAGCGGGTTCAGGCCCAGCGTCGCGGCGATCGGCATCGGCGCCAGCATCTGGGCGAAATCGAAGTGCCCCAGCGCCGCCCGGTCGCGGATATTGGCCCACGAGGTCTCCTTGACCAGATGCAGGTCGAGCCCTTCGGCCGCTGCAAAACCCTTCTCGCGCGCCAGCACCAGCAGCACGCTGTCGAGCAAGGGCAGGAAACCGGCGGAGAGGGCAATGAGCGACATGATTATTCCTCTGGGCCGAGCAGGCTGTCGGCCGTCACCAGGCTCTGGGCAATATCGACGATGCGGCGGTTCTGGTTCATTGCGGTCTTGCGTAGCAGCTTATAGGCATCCGCCTCGCTGAGCCCGCGCGTGCGCAACAGGATTGCCTTGGCCTGGTCGATGACCTTGCGATCCTCGAGTTCGCTGCGCGCCTGCTCCAGCTCCCGCGTCAGCCGGGCGAAGGCGTTGAAGCGGCTCACCGCCATGTCGAGGATCGGCTTCACCCGCTCCTTCTTCAGCCCGTCGACCACATAGGCCGAGACCCCCGCTTCCACCGCCGCCTCGATCGCCGAAGCGTCCGAGCGGTCGACGAACATGGCGATCGGCTTCCTGAGCGCCCGGCTCAGCGTGAAGAAATGCTCCAGCCGATCGCGGTTGGGGTTCTCGAGATCGATCACCACCACGTCGGGCATGTCGCGCTCGATGACGCGCGCCACCTCGTTGATCTCGTTGACCACCGTGACCCGGAAATGCCCGGCCTCGCGCAATCCGTCCTCGATGATCGAGGCACGGATGCGGTTCTCGTCGATCACCAGAATGGCGAGGTCCTGTACCGGCATGGGGTGTTATCGGCATGTTCGAGCTGCACAATCAAGCGCCGCCTTCGCAACCCTGCCCATCATTTCAGCGCCGATTTCTGAATTCCATTTGACTTAATAAATCCACCGTCACAGTCTCCCGGTCCAGCCTAGGAGGGACGCCTTGGGCCTCAGGGGGACGAACCAGGAATTCGGACGGCCGTACAACCGGCGCATCGTCCTTGAAGCCATCCGCGCGACTGGCCCGACCACCCGTGGGCGCATCGCGGCGGAGGTTGGCCTCACCGTCCAGACCGTCTCCACCATCATCCGCGAGCTCGAAGAGCAGGGTTACATCCTCTCCAGCCGCGAGGAACCGCGCGGCCGCGGCTTGCCGCCGACAACGCTGCGCCTCAATCCCGAGGGCGGCTATGCCATCGGCATCCATTTGACCCCGCTCGGCCTCGATGCCGCGCTGATCAACCTCGCCGGCGATGTCATCGGTTCAGCGCATCGCGATGCTGCGCATGTCACGCCCGACGAGGGCTTTGCGCTGATCGGCGCCATGCTCACCGAGCTTCGCGCCCTCCGTCATGGCGTGCGCATGCTCGGCGTCGGCCTCGCCCTCCCCGGCCCGTTCGACGTCGACTCGATGAGCTTTGTCGGCCCCACCACCATGGCCGGCTGGGGCAATGTCCGGCTGCGCGAGCGGCTTGCCGAGGTGAGCGGCATGCCGGCCTTCATCGAGACCGACATGGCCGCCGCCGCGCATGGCGAACGGCTCTATGGCAATGGCGCCGAGTTCGCCGATTTCTACTACCTGTTCTTCGGCGTCGGGCTGGGCGGCGTCATGGTGCATGACGGCACAGCGTTGCGCGGCGCCTGGGGCAATGCCGGCGAGATCGGCCACCTCCCGTTGGTGCCCGACGGCGAGCCCTGCCCCTGCGGCAATCGCGGCTGCCTCGAGCGTTACGTGTCGCTCGAAGCCTTCGCGCGCCGCGGCCTCAGCGAAGCGGCCTATGCCGACGCCATCGGCCCGCAACTGCGCGCCGCCCTCATCACCATCGAGAACCTGTTCGACCCGGAGACTATCATCCTCGGCGGCCTCGCCCCTCCCCCACTAGCCGCCGAGCTGGCCCGCGTCGCTGCCGACCTGCCCAATTCCGTCTCCGCCCGCCGCGACCGCAAGGCGCCCCGGCTGATCATCTCCGATGGCGGCCCGCACACCGTGCTGCGCGGCGCCGCGGCGCTGGCGGTGGCCGGCGTGCTGTCGCCGCGCTTCGGCCAGCTCTTCGCCCCCGGTCACACCCAGCTCAAGGGACTTGCCGCATGACTCGTTTCGAACCGCTGCTTGTCCTCGACGACATCAAGAAGAACTATGGCGCCATCGAAGCGCTGAAGGGCATCAGTTTTACCATCGGCAAGGGCGAGGTCGTGGCGCTGCTCGGCGATAATGGCGCCGGCAAATCGACGCTGGTGAAGATCATTGCCGGCGGGCTCGAGCCGACTTCCGGCAAGATGCTGTTCGAGGGCCGCGACTTCCTCGCCAGGTCGCCCTCCGAAGCCAAGGCCGCCGGCATTGAGACGGTCTACCAGGACCTATCGCTCGCCACCAATGTCGATGTCGTCGCCAACTTCTTCATGGGCCGCGAGATCACCAGGAAGGTGCTGGGCATGTCGGTGCTGGACGAAAAGGCGATGGAGGCCGTCGTCGCCAAGGCCCTTGCCAGCGCCGGCACGAAGATCCCGTCGCTCCGCACCAAGGTCGAGCACCTCTCGGGCGGCCAGCGCCAGGCCATCGAGCTCAACCGGTTCGTCCATTGGGGCGGCAAGCTGGTTTTGCTCGACGAACCCTTCGCGGCGCTCGGCGTCGAGCAGACCCGCCGCGGCCTCGAGATGATCCGCGCCGTCGCCAATCAGGGGATTGGCGTCGTCATCATCACCCACATCATGCAGCAGGCCTTCCAGGTCGCCGACCGGATCGTGGTGATCCGCCAGGGCGTCGTGGCCGGCGATGTTGCAACCAAGGATACGAGCCCCGATGCGGTGGTCAACATGATCACCGGGGAAACCCTGGCCGCTGCCGGAGCGGCTGGTTGAGGGGCAGAACATGCACAATCCGGCACACAGGAGCGAACGAAAATGAAGCGAATACTTCTATCCCTCCTAGGCGTTCTGGCAGTGGCGCTCGCCCTGCTGACGCCGGCCTTCGCCCAGACCAAAGGCAAGGTCTACTACCTCGTGCCGACCCTGCTCGATGAGTTCCAGACCGGCTCGGTCTCGGCGCTGGAAATGTTCCTGAAGCAGGTCGGCTACGAGATGCAGACCCTCAACGCCGACAACAAGACCGACGTGCAGCAATCCCAGATGAACGACGTCATCGCGCTGAAGCCCGCGGCCATCATTCTCGCCGCCGTCGATTTCAACGCCCTGAAGCCCTCGATCGAGGCAGCCATGGCCGCCGGCATCCCGGTGGTCGAGTTCGACCGCCAGATCACCTCGACGCCGTCGTCCTTCACCTCCGTCGCCGGCACCGTCGAGATCGGCTATGTCGCCGCCGAAGTGGTCGAGGGTCTCCTCACCAAGAAGAACGGCGCCGTGAAGGGCAAGGTGCTGCAGGTGCTCGGCGATCCGGGCGACCCCTACACACTCGATATCCAGAAGGGTTTCGAGGAGAAGATGGCGGCCTATCCCGACGTCAAGATCATCTCGCTGCCGGCGCTCGGCTGGGCTGCTGACGCTGCGGGCACCATCGTCAACGACCAGCTGCTGGCCAACCCCGATATCGACCTGATCTTCAACCACGCCGCCCACCTTTCGGTCGCCGCTGCCGCGTCGCTGGAAGCGGCCGGCAAGAAGCCGGGCGACGTGCTGATGCTCTCCTCGAACGGCGCGCCGGTCGGCCTCGACCTGATCCGCAAGGGCTGGATGCAGGCCGAAGTCGAGCAGCCGCTCTACGCCCAGGCTGCCGCCGTCGCCATGTTCATGGACAAGATCGTCAACAAGCAGGAGATCAAGGCCGGCTCGTACGACGTGCTGGGTCTCCCCTCCACCGTGACGATCGAAGCCTGGGGTCCCAACATCAAGATCCCCGGCGCCGCCATCACCATGGAAAACATCGACAACCCGGCCTTCTGGGGCAACATGAAGCCCCCGACGGATACCGTGAAGTCGGTGGAGTAAGCCAACGAAGCCGCAGTGGGCACCCTCCCCCTCGCGGGGAGGGTAGTGAAGCTGGGAGCGAAGCGACCTAGCGGAACTAGGGTGGGGGGTGCCCTGAGCCGGGACCGTGCCTACCTCGCACCCCACCCAAGCTGCGCTAGCCCGCAGGAGCGGCCAAGCTCCGCTACCCTCCCCGTCCAGGGGAGGGTAGCCCGACTGCAACATCAGTTCGAAACCGAGCGATCCTTTCAATGAACCCCAACACCCGCCGCGCCCTCGAGTTCATCCTCGATAACCTCGTCTGGTTCATGCTGCTGTTCGTGCTGCTGGTGTTCTCGATCTTCGTGCCGAACTACTTCCAGCCCGGCATCTTCGCCAACATCATCGAGGCCTCCTCGGTGCTCGGCGTCATGTCGATCGGCCTCGCCCTGGTGATCATCGCCGGCCACATGGATCTCTCGGTCGAATCCGTCGCGGCACTTTCCGCCATGGCGGTCGGCATCGTCTTCTGCTCGGCCGGTATCGGGATGGGCGTGCAATTGACGCCCGATTGGCTCGGCGTCCCGGTCTCGCTGCTCATCGCGCTGGGCGTGGGCAGCGCCATCGGCGCCTTCAATGGCCTGTTGATCGTCAAGCTGAAGATGAACGCCTTCATCGTCACCCTCGCTTCCTACATCTGGGTGCGCGGCGTGGTGCTGGCGCTCTCCGGCGGCCGCTCGGCGCAGGACCTGGCGCCCGCCATCCGCTGGTTCGGCGTGCAGCGCCTGCTCGGCCTGCCGCTCACCGCCTGGATCGCCATCCTCTGCTTCGTGGTGTTCTCGCTGATCATGGCCAAGTCGCGGTTTGGCCGGCACCTGATCATCATCGGCGGCAACCAGAACGCTGCCTTCCGCGCCGGCATCAAGGTCGACCGTATCCTCATCACTTCGTTCGTGCTCGCCGGCGCCATCGCCGCGCTCGCCGGCTGGCTGCTCGCCATCCGCACCTCGGGCGCCACCGCCAATCTAGGCATGGGGCTGCTGTTCAACGCCTTCGCCGCGGTGGTGATCGGCGGCGTCAGTTTGAAGGGCGGCGTCGGCGCCCTGCCCGGCGTCTATGCCGGCGTGCTGCTGCTCTCGGCCATCAACACCGCCATCAACCTGATGGGGCTGCCCGCCACCTCCACCCAGGTGATCCATGGCCTCTTGGTGCTCGCTGCCGTGCTCCTCGACACACTCAAACTCTCGATCAGGCAAAAACTCGCATGACCAAACGACTTGAAGGCAAGACCGCGCTCGTCATCGGAGCGGCGCGCGGCATCGGCAAAGCTGTCGCCGTCCGCTTCGCCGAAGAAGGCGCCAACCTGGTTGTCGCCGACACCGAACGCGAGGCCGGCGCGGCGACCGCCGCCGAGCTCGGCGCGCCGTTCATCTTCACCGATATCTCGAAGCTCGCCGACGCCGAGGCCGCCGTGGCGCTGGCGCTCGAGAGCTATGGCCGGCTCGATATCCTGGTGCAGAATGCCGGCATCTACCCCTGGCAGCTGCTCGAACAGACTTCGGTCGATGACTGGGATCGGGTCATGGGGGTGAACCTGCGTGGCAGCTTCATCGCCGCCCGCGCCGCGCTCACCCCGATGAAGGCGCAGGGCTATGGCCGCATCCTCTTCACCTCGTCGATCACCGGGCCGCACGTCACCAGTCCCGGCCACGGCCATTACTCGGCCACCAAGGCCGGCATCAACGGCTTGATCCGTGCCGCCGCGCTCGAGTTCTCCGGCTACGGCATCACCGTCAACGGGGTCGAGCCCGGCAACATCCTCACCGAAGCGGTGCAGCAGCACCGCTCCCCCGAGTTCCTCAAATCGATGGAAGACGCCATCCCGCTCGGCCGCCTCGGCAGCCCCCGCGACGTCGCCAACGCCTTCCTGTTTCTGGCATCCGACGAAGCCAGCTACATCACCGGCACGACGATCATCGTCGATGGCGGCCAGCTATTGCCGGAGGGGAACGACTTCAGGATCATGCCGGATCGGGACTAGGCGGCACCACAAAGTTGAACCAGTCAGGGCGGCGCGGTAGGCATTCGCGATGATGAAAGCGGCAAAAACCGCCACGCTGTTGGCGGCAATGGTGATTGCGTCATGGCCGGCCTCCGGGCAGGAGCTGACCAGCGTTCCACCGCATGAGCTGATGCCGCGTCGCTACATTGAGTATCCAGTGATTTATGCACTCTGGAACCTGCTGGGCAGCGCGGCCGCCTGCAGTGCGGCGCTTGGTGACACCGCTATCCTCGACAGAGCGCGTGACAAAAGCACGGCTGTGCTGCACGCCGCCGGGTACGCTCCAGAGACCTACGAGGCGACGCTGCACCGCTTCGTCGCCATGGTCCCAATTCCTCCGCAACAGCCTGCAGCCGTGACCTCGAGGTACTGTGCCGCAGCCTTGGCCGAAGGAGAGCGGCTGGCCGACGCCTACATCGCAGGGAGGGCTAAAGCCCCGTCACCATGAACGTCGTGTGCCGCGGCAGCACCGGATCCCGCAGCACCTCGAACCCGAGCTTCTTATAGAACGTCTGTGCCCCGCGGTTCACCGGGCTCACCTGCAGGTGCATGCCCCTCGCCCCTGCCCGCTTGAGCTTTGCCATCACATGCTCCATGCCGCGCCGGCCGATCCCCCGGCCACGCGCCTCCTCGAGCAGGTCGATATGGCCATGTGCCGGATAGCGGTGCAGCACCTCGGGGTAGACGAATTCGGGATGACGGATCGCGTATCGCGCCCAGTCGCTGCCCTGCCACCGGCTCTCGTCCGGCCCCGGATCGGTGAGCCGCGCCGCCAGCGGCGGAAACCACTCCGCCGCCATTTTCGCGTAGATCCCAGGCGTATCCGGCGCCCCGAAGATATAGCCGCACACCCCGTTGGGCCCATCGACCACGAAGGCGAAATCCGGTTCGTACACCTGGTAGGGCACGGCGTAGATCAGCCCGAGCAGGTCCGGATCGTCCTCGCGGGCGGTAGCGTCTTTGCCCGAGTCGCCAGTGCGAAGGCACACCAGGTTGAGCGCCGCATGGTCCTCGGCCAGCGCGCCCCGCAGCCGGTAGCCGCCGCCGAAATCAAGCACCATGCCGGTAGCGCCCGCTGCGGTCGCGCGGCAGCAGCTCCTGCACTGCCACGGTGAAGCCCTGCCGGTAGAAGTTGTAGATTCGGTCCTTGTCGGGGAATTCGGCGCTGCGGGGCGGGTCGCCCGCCAGCCAGTCGAGATAGGTGACGAGGTGCGTCATCTCCTCGCGCGCTTCCCACAGATAAGGGTGGAAGGCGTAAAACAGGTCGCGATTCTCGAGCTCGGTCATCCGGTGGAACAAGGCGGTGATGCGGTCGCGGAACTGCACCAGCGCCTCGTGCCCGTTCTGCCAGCTCTCGCTGCGCACGTCGGGCCGCTTCTCGCTCATCAGCCGCCGCGCCGATTGCAGCAGGCCCTCGACCTGCGGCCCACAGCGGAACGGCTGGTAGAACAATTCACCCAGCAGCCGGATCTCTTCTATCGTCAGCGTCTCGGTCTGCCCGGTGAAGGCCAGCCGGAAGCGCGGCTGCCACGCCTTCAGCGCCAGCGCGAAAGCCGAGGCCTCGTCGTCCGAGCCGGCGGCGAAGGCGCCGGTCGCGTGTACCGGCACGAAGTTCGCCTCGAACTCGTTATTGGGGTTGGTGATGATCCCGTCGATCAGCGGCAGGATATCGGCGTGCCGGCCGCCCAGCGGCCCGGCATAGACGCGGCGGATATCATAGTCGTTGGCGTGGAAATTCTCCCAGATCACCGGCTTCCGCCGCAGCACCCGGCCGACTTCACGCAGGCTCTCGGCGCTGATGGTCTTGGAAACAATATCCGGCCCGGTCCAGAACACCCCGATCTCCGGGTGGAGGTCGGCCCCGATGCTGTTGAGATAGGCCGAGCCCGGCACGTCATGCCCGGCGAACGCCGCGCAATATTCGGTCGGGCAGAACAGCACCGCCGCTCCGGGAACCCGCGCCTTGACGTGCTTGAACGCCTCGTTGGCGAAATAGCTCTGTGCCGCCGCGAAGGAGGGGAAGGCCCGCTCGTCGGCCGGCATCATGGTGCGCGGGATATCGTCGAACAGCAGCGCGAAATGCGTCACGCCGAGGTCCAGGAGCTGGTCGAGCCGGCGCTTCAGCGCCTCGAGGTCGCTTGCGTCCGAATAGACGACATCGAGACACGGGGCGATCGCCACCATGAAAATGAGCTGCCGCGCGCGTGCCGCGTCGACCAGCTCCTGGAGGGCTGCGGCTTCCACCGCGTTGTAGAGTTCGCGCCAGCGGGCGCGGATCTTGATGTCGTCCTTGGGGCCATAAACGAAGCTGTTCATGCCCGCATTGGCGATCCAGTCGAGCATCTCGACCCGCTGCGGATGCGTCCACGCCCGACCGTAAAAGCCTTCGATGACGCCTGAGAGGAACGTCGTGGGCACCTTGGCGCGCCCCGCCCCTTGTCGATCCGGCTGATCCAGCAGCACATCCAGCGACCAGCCGGAAAGCCCCGGCGGCGATGCGGCGACATCAGGAAAGTGGTGAACAGTTCCCATCTGGTTCAGTCCATCGCTGTTGCGGTGAGCCCGGCGATCACATGCCGTTGCAGGATGAAGTAGAGGATCAGGATCGGCACGGTGGTGATGGTCAGGGCTGCAAAGACCAGCGAGTAGTCGGTGCTGTGATAGCCCGAGAACCGCACCAGCCCGACCGGCAGGGTGCGCTGCGCATCGTCGGTGATGAACAGCAGCGCGAAGAGCAACTCATTCCATACGCTGATGGTGTTGAGCACCACCATGGTCAGCATGGCCGGCCACACCATCGGCACCGACACATGCCAGAAGATCTCCCAGGTATTGGCGCCGTCGAGCCGCGCCGCTTCCTCCATGTCGGGCCGGATCGAGATGAAATAGGCCCGCATCAGGAACACCGTGAAGGCCAGTTGCCAGGCGGCCCCCGGCAGGATCAGCGCCCAGGGGGTATTGAGCAGATGCATGTCGCGCAGCTGCGTAAACAGCGCAATGGCGACCGAAGGCGGGGGCAGCAGCAACCCGATCAACAGGGTGCGGTACATGAGCTTGCGGCCCGGAAACTCCAGCCGGGTAAAGGCGAAGGCGGCCGCCGTGGCGAACAGCACGCACATGCTGACCGCGACCAGTGTCACGAACACCGAGTTGAGGTAGAGCGTCCCGAGCCCGCCGACCTGCCAGGCCTCGATGAGATTCTCCCAGCGCCACTGTGCCGGCAAAGCGAAGGGCGAGCGGAAGATCTCGCGGTTCGATTTGAACGACGAGTAGACCATCCAGATCGCCGGATAGAACATGACGAGGACGATGACGCCGGCCACCCCGAACTGCAGCCATTCGGCCGTGCTGCGACGCCGTTCAGTAGCGCGTGACATTGCCGCGCTCCGAAATCTTGAGATAGGCGATCGAGATCAGCGAAACGACCAGCGTCAGCACCACAGTGAGCGCCACCCCATAGCCGATCTGGTTCTGGTCAAAGGCCTGCTTGATGATCCAGGTCGCCGGCACTTCGGTCGCCCCGAACGGCTGCCCGTTGGTCATGGTGAAGAACAGGTCGAACCCGGCAAAACCGCCGGTCACGGCGAGGAGGATGCAGACGATGACGTTCTGCTTCAGCATCGGCAGGGTGATGGCGGTGAACTGCTGCACCCCATTGGCGCCATCGAGCCGCGCCGCCTCGTAGAGGTTGCGCGGAATGCGCCTGAGCGCCGCAAAGAAGATCACCATGTAGAAGCCGGCATATTTCCAGCCCGAGACGATGCAGATGAACAAGAGCGCCGTCTCCGGCTGCGCCAGCCAGGGCTGCGCCCAGTCGCCGAGCCCCACCGACCTAAGCGTCGAGTTGAGCAGCCCGGTGCGATAGTCGAGCACGAACTTCCATAGGACGCCGGCCGCCGACATCGACAGCACCACCGGCGCAAAGAACATGCCGCGCATCAGCGAGAAGCCGCGCCGATCCGAGTTGAGCAGCACCGCCATCACCAACCCGAACGTCACCTCGAAGACGAGGGTCGCGGCGATATAGAGAACGACATGCACGAACGACATGAGGAAGGTCGGGTCGGTCAGCGCCCGGGCGAAATTGGCGAAGCCTGCCCAGCGCGGCGCGCTGAACCCATCCCAGAAGGTGAAGGCATAATAGACCGAGGCGCCGAGCGGCAGCAGCACGAAGGTCGCGAATAACAGCATCGCGGGCGCCGCGAACAACAGGTTCGCGGCGCCGGTGCTGATGGGAGCCGAGCGATCTTGCAACTGCTGGCGCCGGTTACTGCTTGCCCATGGCGGCGAGCGTCTCGTCGAGCCAGACCAGCGCGTCCTTGGCGCTCTTTTCACCCGAGGCGGCAAAGGCGGCTGCCTGGTAGAAGGCCTCGGCGACCGGCACCGGATACTTGTTGTCCGGCGGCGGCACGATGCCCGAAGCGCCGCTCATCAGCGCCAGCATGGCCTGGGTCTGCTCGTCGAGCTTCGCCTTGTCGCTGACGCCCTGCACCGGGCTCATCTGCCCGCTCTCCGCCCACTTGATCTGGCTCGCTTCCGAGGTCAGGAACTTGAGGAACTTGATCGCTTCGGCCGGGTGCGGCGCGTTCTTGTGGACGACGAGACCGGTGATGGTGCCGATCACGCTGTTGGCCAGCGGGTGCGCCGGATCGATCACCGGTGTGTTGAACTGGCCGTATTCGAAGCCCTCGTCGGCGAGGTTGCCGGTCTCCGACACCAGCCACGAGCCGATCGGGTGCATCACTGCGCCTTCCTGGAAGAACGTCGCCATTGCCGGGTCGGCGCCGAGCGCCTGCATGTCCTTGTTGAAGGCCCCGACGTCGTGCAGGCCGACCAGGAGGTTCAGCGCCTTCTCGAACTCGGGCGTGTTGAACGGCGCCTCCTGCTTGAAGGCGGCGACATAAGCGTCCGGCGGCACCACCATGGCGGCGATGTGGCCGGCCCAGTTGCCCAGCGGCCAGAACTCGTTATTGCCCTCGACGATCGGCGTCTCGCCAGCCTCGGCCAGCGTCTTCGAAAGCGCGACGAACTCGTCCCAGGTCTTGGGCGGCGTCAGGTTGTGCTCGGCGAAGATTTTCTTGTTGTACCAGATGGTGTTGGTCAGATCGAGCGACAGCGGCACCAGATACGGCTTGCCGTCGACCATGGTGCCGGCACCGTCGGTCCACACGGCCGGCGAGAAGCTATCCTTCCAGCCGTCGGCGGCCATCGCCTCGCTGAGGTCATAGGCATAGCCGGCGGCGACGTCGCGCTGCACCGGGAAGCCCGCCCACTCGAAGAAGATGTCCGGAACCTCGTTGCTCTTCAGCTGGGTGATCAGCCCCTGGTTGGAATACTGATCGTCGTCGAAGACGATCTCCTTGATCTTGATGTCGGGATTAGCCGCCTGGAAATCGGCAATGATCGAATCGAGCGCCTCGCGGCTCGCCCCGCCGGTGATGGAGTGCGTGAAGCGCACTTCGGTCTCAGCCATCGCGGCCGTGCTCAGCAGCAGCAATGCGGTCGCTGTAGTCAGCGCCAATCGTTTGGCCATCATCGGTAACACCCTGTTTTCGCCCCAAATCTCTTGGCAGCTATCTCCCCTGCCAACTGGTATGTTATTGGTTTAGACCAGTTTGTCCAGCGCTCAAAACTCCCAAAAGAACGTCGACGACGTACCACGCAAGCCGCTTGCAAACGCCAGTCCAAAATCATACCAGTTGCGACAAGAACAACCACAGCTCACCGGTCGGAGGACGCTTGGACTTTTACGCGGCGGTACGCGAACGGATGGAGGCCCGGCATGGCCCCCTGGGCGAGCGGCTGCGCAACGCGCTGACCGCCGTGCTCGATTCCGGCGCCATCGCTCCCGGCGAGTCGCTGCCCTCCGAACGCGAGATGGCCGAAGCGCTCGCCGTCTCCCGCTCGACCTTGCGCCAGGGGCTGAAGGAACTGGCCCAGCAAGGCATCATCGCCACCCGGCCGGGGGCCGGCACGGTGGTGATCGGCCGCATTCCCAAGGCGCTGTCGCAGCTCTCGGGCTTCACCGAAGACATGCGCCAGCGCGGGCTGGTGCCGACCTCCCGGGTGCTTGAATGCTCGATCGGTCGGGTCGGGGCCGATGCCGCTTTTCGCACCGGCCTGCCCCTCGGCTCGCCCATTCTCACGCTGGTCCGCCTGCGCCTTGCCGGCGGCGAGGCCATCGCGCTCGAGCGCGCCGTGGTGCCGGTCGAAGCCGTCGGCGCCGACTATGATGGCTCGGGCTCGCTTTACGAACGCATGGACGCGCGCCACGCCCGTCCGCACCGCGTGCTGCAGAGCCTCTCGGCCACCGAAGCCGACGAGACACTTGCCGCCCAGCTCGGCATCCGCCCGGGCGCCGCGGTGCTCGAAGTTTCACAGCTCGGCTACGGCCTGTCCGGCACCGTCGTCGAGGATGCAATGACCTGGTATCGCGGCGATCGGTACAAGTATGTCGGCGAGATCAGAGGCTAGAATGACCACCCCGCGCCAGCGTTATCGCGACCAGCTCGCCACCATCTTCGACCGCGTGCTCGGCGAGCAGTCAGCTGCCCTCGACGCAGCCCGTGACGCCGTCGCCACCGCGCTCGGCACCGATCACCTGGTCTATGTCGCCGGCTCCGGCCATTCCCACCTGATCGCCGAGGAAGCCTTTTATCGCGCCGGCGGCATCGCTGCGGCGCAGGCCATTCTCGATCCCGACCTGATGCTGCACCTCGGCGCCGAGCGCTCCACCCTGCTCGAACGCGAAGCCGGCCGCGCCGAACGCGTCCTCGCCGACTATCCGGTCGAGGCGGGCGACGTGGTGTTCATCGCATCCAACTCCGGGCGCAACGCCTATCCGATCGAGATGGCGCTCGCCTGCAAGGCCCGCGGCGCCACCACCATCGCACTCACCTCGCTCCGCCACGCGCGCGCCATCACCTCGCGCCACCACTCGGGCAAGCTCCTCTACCAGGTCGCCGATCTCGTCCTCGACAATGGCGGCGAATACGGCGATGCGGCGCTCAGTGTGGGCAACGACATCCGCATGGGCCCGACCTCGACCATCGCGGGCGTATTCATCCTCAACGCCGTGCTGGCCGAGGCTGTCGACCAGCTGTCGCATAACGGTGTCGAGGTTGATGTTTATCAGAGTGCAAACATGCAGGGCGCCGAAGCCGCTGCAGAGGAAATGATCCGCCGGTGGCAATCGCGGATCAGGGGGCTGTAGGGTCGTCCGGGCAGGCGACTCTACAGCCTCGACCATTCTGGCCGGGACGTGGCGCGGTAATAGAATACCGCGAAATCTGCTGACTTCAGCTGTCAGCAGCCCAGCGGCAGGGTTGGGCGTCAACCAAGGAGACGTCCCATGCCCGTTCAGCACCTCAATCCCGAGACGCTGCATTCCAATCCCGTGTTCACCCAGGCTATCCTGGTGCCATCAGGGGCGCGCACCCTGCTGATCGGCGGCCAGAATGCCGTCGACCGGTACGGTCAGGTGGTCGGCAAGGGCGATGTCGCCGCCCAGTCGGCGCAGGCGCTCGGCAATCTCAAGGCGGTGCTCGACGCCGCTGGAGCCAGATTCGAGGATCTCGTGAAAGTCACCGTCGTCATCGACCAGCACGCCGATCTCCGCGCCGCTTTCGGCGCCTGGATGAACTTCTGGGGCGCCCGCTCCAACCCGCCCACCGTCACGGTGCTGCGCGTCGCCGGCCTCGCCAACCCCGACTACCTGATCGAGATCGAGGCCCAGGCGGTGCTCGCATGAGCCCGGCGCTGCGGCCACTGCGCAAGCGCGAGGAAATGCCCGACTTCGTCCGCGATGCGCTCGAACGCAGTGGCCTCCGCGCCGCCTACGACGCTCGCCCGCCCTACCAGCGCAACGACTACCTGCTGTGGATCAACAAGGTGAAACGCGAGTCGACCAAGTACAAGCACCTCGCCCAGATGCTCGAAGAGCTGGAGGTCGGCGGGGTCTATATGGGCATGAAGTGGAACGGCTGAGCGGGTAGGCGGTGCCCGGTTCGCCCCTCACACTCGATGTCATCCCTGCGAAAGCAGGGACCCATTTATCCGCTCGTGCGGGCTGTGAGTTGGGTCCCTGCTTTCGCAGGGATGACACCCGGTGGGTAGGGCGAGGCCGTGGACAATCTCGGACGGCGCGCTCACCGATTTCCGATAGCATAGCGCTCGCCTCCCGCTTGCAGCCCGCGCCGCATCCCCCTACACCCTCCCCGACCAACTCGAGGGGGCAGCAGTGGACTACGCGTTTGCATTCAAGCCGGGTGAGCTCGACCGCGTCGCGCACCTGCGCACCACCGAAGAGACCCGCACCGATCCGGGCGCCAGGACGCTGGTGTTCTGGCGCGGCAAGCTGCTCGCCGATGCCGAGGGCCGCCCCGCCGCCGTGCCGCTCGATCACCCCGCGCTCTCCGACAGCCGCGAGGCGCCTCTGTTCGTCGGGTTGACGCCCGATGGGCCGCGCTTCGCCGCCGACTTGCCGCTCTGGTCGCCGCCCGAGGACGCCACCACCATCGGCCAGTTCATCGACCAGACCCAGCAGGTCCACCCCGGCTTCCCCGAGATGAAGTTCGTGGAAATCCGCGGCCTGATGCCGACCCTCACCCGGCTCGAGGGCGAGACCGTGGCCACCGGGCGGGCGCTGATCAGCTGGCATTCGAGCCACCGCTTCTGCGCCAATTGCGGCGCGCCCAGCGCCGTCGAAAGCAGCGGCTGGGTCCGCAAGTGCCCGCAATGCGGCACCCAGCATTTCCCGCGTACCGACCCAGTGGTGATCATGGCCATCACCCGCGGCGATCTTTTGCTGCTCGGCCGCAGCCCGAGCTGGCCGGAGCGGATGTATTCGCTGCTCGCCGGCTTCGTCGAGCCGGGCGAAACCATCGAAGCGGCGGTGCGCCGCGAAACGCTGGAAGAGAGCGCCATCAAGGTCGGCCCGGTGCGCTACGTCTCCTCGCAGCCCTGGCCGTTCCCGATGTCGCTGATGTTCGGCTGCCAGGGCGACGCGACGAGCGAGGCGATCACCATCGACCCGGTCGAATTGTCCGACGCCCGCTGGGTCACTCGCCGCGACGTGCTCGAAATCCTCGCCGGCACCCACCGCGAAATCAACCGCCCCCGCCCCGGCGCCATCGCCGGCGCCCTGATCGAAGCCTGGGCCCACGGCAAGCTGCTCGACCCGGATTATTGGGGGAACTGAGGGGCTGGCGCCATAATTGGACTTGGGTTCTATCCTCCGCACCGGCTGTCATCCCCGCGCAGGCGGGGACCCAGTGCGATCTCTCAGCTTCCCCTTGCCTTGAAGCATCCCACTAGGTTCCCGCCTGCGCGGGAATAACGCCGGTGGGTGGGCAAGTATCGGCGCCGAATCCGCTCCCCGCGGCCCCCTACCCCTCGCCACCCACGACCTTCGTCGAAAAGTGCACATACGGGAACAGCTCGGGCATGTGCGAATCCCACACGCCATGCGCGCTCCACGCCCAGCCGCCTGAATCCTCGGCCGGCTTCGCAGCCCGGTAGGTGTTGAAGCGCGAGAAATCCATGCGCCAGGTGTCGCCGTCGCGCGGCGGCAGGGCGCGGCCGTCGGTGGCGAGCCAGCCCAGGCTGGCCCAGGGAATGGCGATCTCCGCCGTCCAGCCGCGATCGCGGTCGGTATTGTCGTTGAGCGTCCCGTCGATCGACGCGGCGGCCCTCAGCCCCGGCATGTCCCAGCTGAACAGCCCGAGCCGCGTTCCCCTGGGATGCTTGTCGAACCCCACCCCGTTCCAGGGTTTGGCCCCCGGCGCGGTGCGCGAGAACTCCGCCGCCTTGCTGAAGCCAGCCCGCTCATAAGCATCCTCCCAGACGAAGAACGCCTCGTAGATCGTCCCCAGCGCGTTGAGTTCGAGCTCGTAATAGGCATCGGCGCCGGCGACGAACAGCTCGACGTCGTTCTCGCTCCAGATCAGTGCGTCGCGCTCGGTGAGCCCGGCTTCGACGAACGGCTCTTCCACCCAGAACCCGACATAGAGATGCGTATCGTCCCACAGCACCGCGGCGCGCGTGTCGTGCACCGTCGGCTTGCCGGTGATCAGGTCGACGAAGCGCGGCGAGCGTGGCGCCAGCCCCCAGGCCGCTGCATCGAGCCGGCCATCGATCGAAGGCGGCTCAGCCACGCGATAGGCGGTATAATGTTGAATGCGCTCCTCGGGCCACGGGAACGGCGATGTCGGTGTCGTCATGGCGATCTCTGAGTGGTTCGAGGCCGGTTATCGCGTTGACCGCCGCGCCGTGCCAACAGTTTTGTTGCCCTGCCCAATCCTTCTCGGGACTCGGCGCTATCTCCGGTGCCGAACCACCCCTTTCACCTCCCCACCGGGTGTCATCCCAGCGAAAGCTGGGACCCAACGCGCCACAGCGCTGGTGGATAGATGGGTCCCAGCTTTCGCTGGGATGACATCGTGGCTGGGGTGAGGACGGTGGTCAGTTCAACGCCAGCACGCCCCGCACGGATGACGCCACATGTGGTTCAGTTCGTCCGTGAAGCGTTCTAGATGTAGCAGATACTGCCGTTCGATTATGGGGACGTCACGATCATGTTCAGCAGAGTTCTGAAACTCGGGCTTTCGATCGACTGGGTTCGCATTTCACCCGTTCTCGTCCTCGCGGCGCTCGCCGCAATACTCCCGGTCGGCCTGCCGATCCTGCTCGGCCGCACCATCGATACTGCCCTGCAAGGCGCCGGCCTGGTTGAAGTCCTGCCGCTCCTCGGTCTCGTCGCGCTGCTCGCCATCGCCGGTGCTGCGGCGGAGCTGGGCGCCAACGCACTCGGTGCAAGGGTGGGATACGGGCTCTCCTGGCAACTGGCGCAAAAGCTTTACGGCAGCCTGCTTCGCATGCCGTTGCTCAGCTACTTCACCATCAATCCCGGTGTACTGAATAGCCGCCTGACCAACGACATGCGGATGGTGGATCCGCTATTCGTGACCGTGCCGATCTCCTTCGTTCACGGCTGGGTCGGGCTCGCGGCGGTCGCGACGGCACTGGCCTTCATCAACGTCTGGTTTCTGGCGGCCTTCGTGCTCGTTCCGCTGGCTCTGCTGGCCGTTCGCTTTGCCGAGGGACGGATCAACGCCACGATCCGCCAATCCTACGAGGTGAACGCGCGCGCCGCCCTGCAGATCGAAAGCACGACCAGCGCCGACGCAGTGAGCCTGGTGCGCCAGGCGCGAGCGACCGCCGCCGAGGAGCAGCGCTTTCGCCAGATCTCCGAAGACTCGGTCACGATCGCCGCACATATGGACACCTGGCGGGCGGTGATCGCAGTCGCTTACCGCCTGTGCTTCGATCTGGTCACGGTGCTGTTCCTCGGCATCGGCGTCTTGCTGGCCTCCTCCGGCCAGGTCTCGATCGGCAGCATCGTGTCGGCATTGTTCTTCGTCGGCCTGGTGCGCCAGCCCTTGGGCGAAGTGGTCGGACAACGCTACCCGCTGGTGCGCGCCGGCATGGGCCTCGAGCGGGTCGAGCAGGTGCTGGCCTCACCCAATACTGGCCTCGCCAGCGTTGCCGCGGTCGCCCGCCCGCCAACACCTCAGCCGGCTGGCGATCAACTGGTGTTCGAGCATGTCGGCTATGCCTACCCTGCCCGAAAGGACGTGGCCGTCGGAAGCCTGTCCGACGTGGCCGCCGCCAGTTCGGCCACCAGCGGTTTCCTTGCCGGCATATCGCTCACCCGACTGGTCGAGGCCGACGAGGTCGAGGAGGACGCAGCATCTTCCTGGGTCCTCGACGACGTCTCCCTCTCGGTGGCGCAGGGCGAAACCGTCGCAGTCGCCGGGCAATCCGGCTCGGGCAAATCCACCATCGTCACCCTGGCCTGTGGCATCGTTCGACCGAGCCGAGGCAGCGTCAAGGTCGCCGGCGTCGATACCAGAGACCTCACCGAGGAAGATGTGTGGCGCACGGTGTCGCTCGTCAGCCAGGACGTGTATCTGCGCGATGCCCCTTTGCGCGACAATCTCAACTACGGACGCGAGGATGCGGGCGACGACGAGTTGATCAACGCTCTGCAGGTGGCAGGGCTTGGTGAGCTCTACGACCGCCTCCCCGAAGGACTTGACACCAACGTCGGACAGCGCGGCAAGCGCTTCTCCGGCGGCGAGCGCCAGCGTGTCGCCATTGCGCGTGCCGTGCTGCGCAATCGCCCGTTGCTGGTGCTGGACGAGGCGACCTCGCACCTCGACACGCGCCGCGAAGAAGGCATCCTCGACGCCATCGAGGCCATCGCCAGGGACCGGGCCGTGCTGGTCGTCGCTCACCGCCTGTCGGCGATCGAACGCGCCGATCGCATCGTCATGCTAGAGCACGGCAGGATCGTCGAGCAGGGCCGGCATGCCGAACTCATCACCGCGAATGGCCCCTATGCGCGCATGCACGGGGCGCTCCCCAACCGCGTCGACTAGTAATTCCCCGCCGGCGGGTACTGGTGCACCGCGCCCTGCCAGTCCGACACCGCGTAGCTATCGGCGCCCGTCGCCTCGACATTGCTGGCCGCGATCGGCGCCTTGCCGTAGCCGCCGGGGATATCGAGCACATAGGTCGGCTGGCAGAGCCCCGACACTCGGCCGCGCAGGCCTTTGACCAGCGCCTGTCCTTCGGCGATCGAGAGCCGGAAATGCGCCGTGCCGGGGGCCAGGTCAGGATGGTGCAGGTAATAGGGTTTGACCCGCATTTCGACGAAGCCGCGCATCAGCTCGGCCAGCACATCCGGATCATCGTTGATGCCACGGAGCAGCACCGACTGGCTGAGCATCACCACACCCGCATCGACCAGCCGCCCGGCCGCCGCGCGCGCCGCCGGCGTCAGCTCGCGCGGATGGTTGGCATGCAGCGCCACATAGGTGGTCTTGCCACTGGCCTTCAGCGCCGCGATCAGCTTGTCGTCCACTCGCTCCGGCTCCACCACGGGCACCCGGCTATGGAAGCGCACGATCTTGACGTGTGCGATGTCCTTGAGCCGGACCATCATCTCCTCGAGCCGCCGCGCCGACAGCACCAGGGGATCGCCACCGGTGAGGATCACCTCCCAGATTTCCGGGTGCGCGGCGATATAGCCGATGGCGGCGTCCATTGCCTCGGGCGCCAGCGTCCCCAGCCCCTCCGGCCCCACCATTTCGCGCCGGAAACAGAACCGGCAATAGACCGGGCAGACATGTACGGCCTTGAGCAGCACCCGGTCCGGGTAGCGGTGGACGATCCCCTCGAGGGGCGAATGCGCGAGGTCGCCGATCGGGTCCGCTCGCTCTTCCGGGGTCACGCTGAGCTCGGCGAAGTCAGGGACGAACTGCCGGGCGATCGGATCGTTCGGGTCACCCCGGTCGATCAGCCCGGCCATCGTCGGCGTCACCGCGATGGCGTACTGCTTGGCCACTGCCTCGGCTTCACCGAGGCGCCCAGCCTCGAGCAGCCCGGCCGAGACCAGGTCCTTCGCCGTCCGTAGCGCGCGATCGTGCTTCATCTGTCGCCTCCGACCACCGGCACCCACAGCACGTCCTCGATCCGCCGCGCCCCGACCGCCAGCATCACCAGCCGATCGAAGCCGAGCGCCACGCCGCTGGTTTCATCCATCAGCGGCAGCGCAGCCAGGAGATCCTCATCCAGTGGATAGGTTTCCCCATAGAGCCGTTGCTTCTCATCCATCTCTGCGGCGAAGCGGCGACGTTGCTCGGGCGCATCGGTGAGCTCGCCAAACCCGTTCGCCAGTTCCACCCCGCACGCGTAAAGCTCGAACCGCTCCGCCAGCCGGCGATCATCTCCTGCCCGCCTGGCCAACGCCGCTTCCGCTGCCGGATAGCGATCGAGCACCGTCACCCGCCCCAGCCCCAGGTTCGGCTCGACTTTCTCCACCAGCACGCGGCTGAACAGATACGACCAGGTGTACTCGCGCGGCACCTCGAGCCCCACCTGCCGCATCAGGGCCGCCAGCGCCTCCGCATCGGTCTCGCCCGCCGCGTCCATCGTCGCGAACAGGTCTATCCCGGCGAAACGCTGGAACGCTTCGACCACGCCCAGACGCTCGGGCTCGGCGAACGGGTCGCACTCACGGCCGCGAAACTTGAGAACCGTCACGCCCGTCGTCTCGGCAGCGATCCGCAGCAACGCCAAGCAATCGGCGATCACCGCGTCATAGGGCTCGCTCGCCCGATACCATTCAAGCATGGTGAACTCAGGGTGATGCAGCGCGCTCCGCTCGCGATTCCGCCACACGTGTCCAAGGCTGGCGATCCGGCGTTCCCCAGCTGCGAGGAGCTTCTTCATCGAGAATTCCGGCGAGGTGTGGAGGTAGAGCGTCTCCCCCATCCCGTCATTGCCGATCGCCGTGGTGGCAAAGGCGTGGAGGTGCGTTTCATTACCTGGGCTGCGCTGCAGCCCCGGTGGATCGACCATCAGAAAGTCCCGCTCGCTGAGGTACTTGCGCACCGCCAGCTCGATGCGGTTGCGCGCCAAGAGCGCCGGGCGCCGGTCGGCATGCACCGAGGGCGTCCACCATGGGGAAACCGGCGGGACTGATGAGGAGGCGGGCAAGGCGCGTCTTTCGGCTCGGGACTGGCGGTTTTCGCGGAATTAGGGTATCGGCGGCACCGATACATCAGATTAGCGCGTTCGGCCCGGCCTTTTGCTGCCGCTCTCTAGGCCCTCGCCAACCGTTGAACAAGGAAGAACTAATGGTCAAGGTCATCGCCTCGTCGCTGCGCAAGGGCAACGTCGTGGAACACGACGACGGCAAGCTCTACATCGTGCTGGTCGCCGAGAACATCCATCCCGGCAAGGGCAACTCGGTGACCAAGGTCGATATGCGCCGCATCTCCGACGGCGTGAAGGTGGCCGCCAGCTGGCGTACCGTCGAGATGGTCGAGAAGGCCGACGTCGACGAGCGCGCCTACCAGTTCCTCTACCACGACGGCGAGGGCTACCACTTCATGGAGCCCACCACCTACGAGCAGATCGCCGTCTCCGAAGACGTGGTCAGCGACCAGGCCGCCTATCTCACCGACGGCATGGAAGTCTACATCCGCACCTTCGAAGGCGTGGCGCTGTCGATCGAACTGCCGCAGCGCGTCACCCTCGAGATCGTCGAGACCGAGCCGGTGGTGAAGGGCCAGACCGCCTCCTCCTCGTTCAAGCCGGCGACCCTCAACAACGGCGTCAAGACCATGGTCCCGCCCCATATCGGCGTCGGCACCAAGGTCGTCGTGATGACAGCCGACGGCAGCTACGTCGAGCGCGCCAAGGACTGACCTTCGGCCGCAAAGCGGCAAAATCGCTCCAGTGGAGCGATTTTAGAAGGGCAAGCCCGGAGAGCTACGCTCGCAGGGCTGCGCTGCCGACCATGCACTAATCGATCACAATGGGGCACTCAGTGCCCCATTGCCTTTTGGGCTTCTCGCAGGTCCGCGACGAACCGCTCGCGTTCCCGCTCCGCCTCCGCCCGGTCCGGCATGCGTAGCAGGTAGGACGGATGCACCGTGGCGAACATCCGCGTTCCGTCAGCAAGTTCGGTGATCTTGCCGCGCACTGAGCTCAGCGTCGTGCTGCTGCCGGCAAGGCTTGCCACCGCCGTGGCCCCCAGCGCCACGATCAGCTTGGGCTTGACGAATTCCCGCTCCAGATCGAGCCAGAATTTGCAGGCCTTCACCTCCCCCATGTTCGGCCGCTGGTGCAGCCGCTTCTTGCCGCGTGGCACGAACTTGAAGTGTTTGACCGCGTTGGTGACGTAAGCCCGTTCCCGGTCGAGGCCGGCCTTCGCCATCGCCGCATCGAACACCTTGCCGGCCGGGCCGACGAACGGCTTGACGGCAAGGTCCTCCTGGTCGCCCGGCTGCTCGCCGACGAACATCAGCTCGGCATTGCTCGGCCCCTCGCCGAACACCGCCTGCGTCGCCATCTCGTAGAGCGGACAGCGCCGGCAGGCCTCGATCGCCTCGCGGGCGGCGCTCAGCGAGGTGATCTCTACCTCCGGTATCTCGCCTTCGACCCGCCGTTCGGTCCGCCGCAGGTGTTTTGACGATGGGATGCTGGCCTGTCGCTCGATCATTTCCACCTCCGCTGCCTTGGCGCCGCGTATCAGGGAGGGAATGAGTTCGGCCTCGGGCAGGTTGCGCCAGTACTTGACCGGCATCTCCGATTTCATCATCCGTACCTTGAGCCGCGCCGGGTTGAAGATCGAGGCAAAATAGCTCTTCCACACCCCCTCCATGGCATCCTCGGCCGGCACGTCGGCCCTGTGCCCACCCGGCCCGAACTCGAGGTTGTCGCCGTCCCAGAACGCCGAGCGATAGGGTGTGACGATCGCCCACATCATCCCGGTGAACCGCCGCACGAAGAACGGCGCCACCCGCTCCAGCACATAATGTTCCGGCTCGAACCAGGCGATGAAGCGCTCGAGCCCGGAATCGTCGGCCACCGACTTGAACCGTACGAACGCCTTGAGCTTGTGGGCGTCGCGCCGCACAGCCGACACGCGTCGGTCGAGCCGGCCGACATCGGGGTCCGAGCGCGCCTCCATCAACCCCTTGTCCTTCTGCAGCCGCCACAGCAACCGATAGAGCAGCGCGAAGCGTTCGGGATCGCTGTGGCAGATCCCCGCCTCCGCCCAGTCGATGAAGCGTTGCGGCACCACGCCGACCTTGCGCTCGGTCACCTGCTCGAGAGCATCTTCCGTCACGAACAGGTCCTCAGGCGTCGTGGGATCGCGCCACAACACTTCGTCGGGCGGCACCGCATCGAGCAACAGGCGTCGCGCCGCTGTCCGCCATTCATCGAAATCGTTGAGCGCCACGAGCCGCACCGAACGCATCAGAACAGCTCCAACTGCTTTGGCGCCGGCGTGAGCTTTCCACGCAGCTTGGCATCATCGGTCAGCCCGCCTGGCGACCAGTCGTCCGCTTCCACGAACGGCCGGACCTTGTCGATCGAGCCCGCCATCCGCGCCAGGTCGGCCAATGTCAGGCGATGATGCCGGCGCGAAGCGAGGATGCGGTCGACCACCCTCACTCCCAGCCCCGGCACCCGCAGCAAGGCCTCGCGCGCCGCCCGGTTTACATCGACCGGAAACTGTCCGCGGTTCCCCAGCGCCCAGGCGAGCTTGGGATCGAGCTGCAGGTCGAGCAGCCCGTCCTCGCCGCCCGAAACGATCTCGTCGACATCGAAGCCATAAAAGCGGATCAACCAGTCCGCCTGGTACAACCGGTGCTCGCGCAGCAGCGGCGGAGGCGCCAGCGGCAGCTTCGAGCTCGCATCGGGGATCGGCGAGAACGCCGAATAATAGACCCGCCTCAGCCCATAGCCCGAATAGAGCGCCGCGCTGCGGCCCAGAATGGTGGCGTCCGTCGCCCGGTCTGCGCCGATGATCATCTGCGTCGATTGCCCGGCCGGCGCCAGCCTGGTCGGCTTGCGCTTGCCTTCGAGCTTGCCGTCCGGCCGGCTCTCCTCCCGCTTTGCTTCGATATGCGCCATCGCCGTGCGGATGGCGCTCGGCTTCTTCTCCGGCGCCAGCGTTTCGAGGCTGATATCGGTCGGCAGCTCGATATTGGTCGAGAGGCGGTCAGCGTGGAGTCCAGCCTCGGCCAGCAGCTCCGGCGAGGCGTTGGGAATTACCTTGAGGTGGATATAGCCGCCGAACCGGTGTGCCTCGCGCAGCGTCCGCGCCACCCGCACCATCTCTTCCATGGTGTAGTCGGGCGACCGAATGATGCCTGAGGAGAGGAACAGTCCCTCGATGTAGTTGCGCTTGTAGAAATCCAGCGTCAGCCCGACCACCTCCTCCACCGAGAAGCGGGCCCGCGCTACGTTCGAGGACGAGCGGTTGATGCAGTAGCTGCAGTCGTAGACGCAGAAATTGGTCAGCAGCACTTTCAGCAGCGAGATGCAGCGACCATCGGGCGCATAGGAGTGGCAGATACCGCTGCCCTCGGTCGAGCCGATGCCACCGGTCGTGAGGCTAGAGCGGTTCACCGATCCGCTCGACGCACAGGACGCATCGTATTTCGCCGCATCCGAGAGGATCGACAGTTTTCGCTGCAGGGTCAGCTGGGTCATTTGTTCACTTTATGTTCGTGCCGAACCCTGCTCCTGAGGCCGCCTGCCGTTCAACTCAAAAAGACATGTCAGGATGACGTGCAGGAAACGCCCTAGGCGCTATCGTTCACGATTGCTGGACAATGCGTCGGCCGCAGCCGGCTATCTGGCTGTCCCTGGACCGCCTATCTGGTTGTCACGAGCTTTCGTCAGCAAGCGCTTTTCATCAGGAGGTCCGCATGACCCTCGAACTCAAAGGCATTCACCACCTCACCGCCATCACCGCAGCGGCGCAGCGTAACGTCGAGTTCTATACCCGCACGCTTGGCCTGAGGCTGATCAAGAAGACCGTCAACCAGGACGATGTCAGCGCCTATCACCTGTTCTACGGCGACGCGATCGCCTCGCCCGGCGCCGACCTCACCTTCTTCGATTGGCCGGCGGCTCCGAACAAGCGCGGCAACCACGAGGTGTCCCGCACCGGGCTGCGGGTCCATTCCGAAGCCGACCTCAGCTGGTGGAAGGAGCACCTCAAGGAAAAGGACATCGCCTCGGGCAACATCAAGGAGCGCGCCGGGCACCTCTCCCTCGACTTCGAGGATTTCGAGGGCCAGCGCTTCCGGCTGATCGCCGACCCAAAATCCGCCCCGGCACACCCTTGGGCCGAGAGCCCGATCCCCGCCGAACATCAGATCATCGGGCTGGGGCCGATCACCCTCGCCGTCCCCGATCTCCGCCGCTCCGAGCCGGTGCTGACGAAGGTGATGAACCTGCGCGAAGTCCGCTCCTACCCGGCGCGCGAGAAGAACGGCGAAATCCACGTCTTCGAAATGGGCGAGGGCGGCGCCGCTGCCGAGCTGCATGTCGAAGTGAACCCCGACCTGCCGCAGGCCCGCCAGGGCGCCGGCGGCGTGCACCATGTGGCATTCCGCACCCCCAACAAGGAGGAGTTCGACGAGTGGGTGAAGCGCACCGCCCAATTCGGCGTCCGCTCCAGCGGAGAGGTCGAGCGCTTCTACTTCAAGTCGCTTTACTTCCGTGAGCCCAACGGCATCCTGTTCGAGATCGCCACCGACGGCCCAGGCTTCACCGCCGACGAGCCGCTCGAAACCCTCGGCCAGCGCCTGGCGCTTCCGCCGTTCCTCGAGGGCCGCCGGGCCGAGATCGAGGCGGGGTTGAAGCCGCTGTAGTTCATTCGCACCGGCCTCTCCCTGATCCTCCCCCGCGTGGCGGGGGAGGGGAACCAGCGAAGCTGGTGGAGGGGGGAGCCAAAACCAACCGGCGACTCTTGCTTCCCCCTCCACCGCCTTCGGCGGTCCCCCTCCCCCGCCACGCGGGGGAGGATCACCGAGACTCCGGTGGCTCCCCATGCGCGATCCCCGCTGCAGACTGCGCACAACAGTCGAGCGCGGCTCCGACAGCAGCGGGGCCGCGCTCGTAAGCGCCGTGGGGGGCAGCGGCGCTTTTTCTCGAAAGCGCCTCAGCGGCAGTTACGGTTGCCTTCCGGCGCCGTGCAGAGCGGTTCTTCCGTCTCCGGCGCCAGCGACCTGGCCATGTCGATCAACTGCATGAACTCGGCGCGGTAGCCGTTTTCGTCCGTGCCGCGGGCGCCCTGAGCCAGGGACCGGATATCGGCCCAGCTCATCTCGCCATAGTTCGAGCCCTTGAGCTTCTGTCCGAAGGCCGCGACTGCCGCGGCAAAGCGCGAGTCCTCGGAGGCTTCCGACAGGCTCGAAACCGCCTGGTCCTTGCCGATGGCCTGCTCGATCAGCTTGCTGGTCTCCTCGTCGGGCAGCTTGTAGCGCATCTTGAGGAAACCGATCTCACCATTGCCGGCCGTTTCGGCCGTGGCATCGGTGCTGTAGCGCAGAGGATCGTTCAGCTCGGCGCCCGAGCCGACCGGGGTGATCTCGTAGAGCGCGGTGACGGTAGTGCCCGCCCCGATCTCGCCAGCATCGACCTTGTCATTGTTGAAATCCTCGCGGTTCAGCGCCCGGGTCTCGTAGCCGATCAGCCGGTATTCGCTGACCACCGCCGGGTTGAACTCGACCTGGATCTTCACATCCTTGGCGATGGTCTCGAGCGTGCCGCCGGCATCCTCGACCAGCACCTTCTGGGCTTCCTTGAAGCTGTCGATGTAGCTGGCATTGCCGTTGCCGTTCTGCGCCAGCGCCTGCATCGTGTCGTCGCCGAGGTTCCCCTGGCCAAAGCCGAGCACCGACAGGAACACCCCGCCGTCGCGCTTGGATTTGATGTAGGTCTTCAGGTCTTCCGGATCGTCGATCCCGACATTGAAATCGCCGTCTGTGGCGAGGATCACCCGGTTGACGCCATTCGAAACCTTGTTCTGCTCGGCCAGCCGATACGCAAGCTCGATGCCTTCGGCGCCGGCGGTCGAGCCACCGGCCGAGAGGTTCTCCAGCGCGCCGATGATCTTGGCCTTGTCGGTGGCCTTGGTCGGCTCCAGCACCACGCCGGCCGAACCGGCATAGGCAACGATCGAGATGGTGTCGTTGGCCCCGAGCTGGTCGACCAGCAGCGCAAACGCGCGCTTCAGCAGCGGCAGCTTGTCCGGCTCATCCATCGACCCCGAAGTGTCGATCAGGAACACCAGGTTCGACGCCTTATCCTCGGTCACCTCCGGCACGTAACCCTTGATGCCGATCTGGACGATCTGGGTCTTGCCGTTCCACGGCGTCGGGTACACCGACACGGTCGGCTTGAACGGCGTCGTCGCGTCGGTTGGCGCCGGGTAGTTGTAGTTGAAGTAGTTGATCAGTTCCTCGATGCGCACAGCATCGGGCTCCGGCACCCAGCCTTCGGTCAGCGAGCGCCGCACATAGGCATAGGACGCCGTGTCGACATCGATCGAGAAGGTCGAGACCGGATCGGTCTTCACCAGCTTGAGCGGCGACTCGGTGAACTTCGAAAACTCGTCGCCGCTCGGCTCGGTGGGCTTCGCCATCATCGCATCGGCAGGCGCAGGGGCCGCCATTAAGGCTTCGTTCTGCATCACACCAGGCGCGGCCATCTGCTTAGGCGCCGCCATCCGCATCTCGACCGTCGGCGCCGCCGGCATCACCGGTGGGACCGCATCCACCGCCATGCTGTTCTGCGGCACGGCATCCAGGACGCCGAGGTTTGCGACGCCCTGCTCCTCGTCCCGCGAAGCAAGGTCGGCCTCGCCGTCCGGCGCGGCGGCCGCGAGGTTCGAGGTGCTGGCATCTGTCCCGACCGTTGCCGGAGCTTCCTGCGCCGTGGTCGCGGCAGTGCCGGCCGCTTCCGTCTTCGGTTCCTCGGCGCGGCCGAGTTCCATCGGCGCCGGTTCGGGCTGCGCCACCGGCTGGTCTGCATCTTTGCTGCTGACGGTCACCGGCGGCACGCCGACCGGGGTAATCGCGGTGCTGGTGTAGAGCTGGTAGCCGAGCGGCAGCAGCAGCAGTGCCACGGCTGCAGTGCCGAGGCCGTAAGTGAGGCGGTTATCCATGATCCAGGTCCCTTTCGCATTGGCGAAGATGGACCTGAGACGCTGGGTGAGCGGATTTCCTTGGGCGGCCTTTTTGGCGTTCGCCTGCTCGGCATCGAAAGCCAGCATGGCAGCATCGAGCGCACGGCGGCGCGCCGCCTCCGAGGGAGCCGGGGTTTGCGCCTGCTTGAGCGCGTTGAGCTTGTCGTCGTCGTTCATGTGGTTGCTCATAGGAGCCCCCTCAGGGTCTTTTTGGCTTCGTGGATGTGCCAGGAGACGGTCGCCTCCTTGCACCCCATGATCACGCCGGCTTCGGCGTGGCTCATCCCCTCCGCGTAAATCAGCAGCACCGCATCCCGTTGCTGTTCGGGAAGTTTGCGCACTGCGGTCCACAGCTCCTTCGAAGTCGCTGCGTCTTCCTGCTCGGGCAGGTATTCATCCGGCGCCACCTCGGCATAGCGATCGGCATTGCGCCCGCGCCGGCTGCGCGCCCGCTGCATGTCGCGCACCGCATTGAGGGTAACGCGGTAGAGCCAGCTGGTGAACGCCGAACGCCCGTCGAAACTCTTCAGCACCGAGGCGAGCTTGATGCACACCTCTTGCGCCACGTCCTCGGCATCCGACACCTTGCCGCACCATTTGCACGCCGTGCGGAAGATGAAATCGTAGTGCCGTTCGACCAGTTCGCCGAACGCACGCCGATCGCCGCCGACCGCTCGCGCGATCAGCGTTTCATCGGCCACTGGGGCGTCGAGCACCCCGCTATTGATGAATTCAGGCGTCAAGGACCGTAGCACCTGTGTGAGCTTTCAGCCGGTGTTCTAGGACTAAGACGATGAACGCCGACTGATCCTTGGGGGTGGAGGTGAAGATTTTTCTCGCGGGGGACTGCCCAACCTCTGCCATCTCCCCCCTTGCGGGGGAGATGGGGCCGGTGCGTTTGGCATGGGAAGTGCCCCGCAGCCACACGCCGCACCTGCTGCACTTGCGACGAGGGCACGGGAGGGCTAACCCATTCCTATGTCCGAAGATCCGAAAAAGCCCGACAGCCCGTTCCGCCTCAACCGCAGCCGCATCTTGTTGCTGCTGCTCGGCGCGCTGCTGTTGACCTACATCATCTCGGCCATGCTGGGCGGGCTCGGCAACTATCAGCAGCTCAAGGAATCGGCGACGCAGCCGGCCACCGAAACCACCAGCACTACGCCCTAGGCCACCAGCGCCTGCGGCACCGCTTCGGCGATAAAGCCGCCGCCCAGCACTTCGCTGGTCTCGCTCTCGTCGGCGTAGAATACGCAGGCCTGCCCCGGCGAGATGCCGTATTCGCCGGCGAACAGCGTGACGAACACCTCGCCATCGGCCATGTGCACGGCGCCCGACTGTGGCGGCCGGGTTGAACGCACCTTCACCTCGATCGGCATGCCATTGCCGGCCGCCAGCGAGGCGAGTTCGCGCTCGCCCAGCCAGTTCACGTCGCGCAACCGCACCGTCCTGGTCATCAGCGCCTCGCGCGGGCCGACGATGACCCGGCCGGTGCGATGCTCGAGCTTGACCACATAGAGCGGCTCGCCTGCCGCAACCCCGAGGCCCTTGCGCTGGCCGATGGTGTAATTGACGATCCCCTCGTGCTTGCCCAAGACGCGCCCATCGAGGTGGACGATCTCCCCCTCGGCCAAGGCTTCCGGGTGCATCTTGCGGATCACGTCGGCATACTTGCCCTGCGGTACGAAGCAGATGTCCTGGCTGTCGTGCTTTTCGGCGATCTCCAGCCCGAACTCACGCGCCAGCTCGCGCACCGCCGGCTTGGTCATGCCGCCGAGTGGGAAGCGCAGGAAATCCAGTTGCTGTTCGGTAGTGGCGAACAGGAAATAGCTCTGGTCGCGCGAGTCATCGACCGGCCGGAACAGCCGGCGCTTGCCGTCGACGAGCTTCGATTGCACGTAGTGGCCGGTGGCCAGCACGTCGGCGCCGAGATCCTTGGCCACTTCCATCAGGTCGACGAACTTGACGCTCTGGTTGCACGCGATGCACGGCACCGGCGTCTCGCCCTGCCGATAGGCATTGGCGAACGGCTCCATCACCGAATTCTTGAAGCGCTCTTCATAGTCGAGCACGTAATGCGGAATCCCGAGCGCCTGCGCTACGCGCCGCGCATCGTGAATATCCTGGCCGGCACAGCAGGCGCCCTTGCGGTGCGTCGCTTCGCCATGGTCGTAAAGCTGTAGTGTAACGCCCACCACATCGTAGCCCTGGCGGGCCAGGAGCCCGGCGACTACGGAACTATCGACGCCCCCCGACATCGCGACCACGACGCGCGTGTCTTCGGGACGCTTGGGCAGATCAAGCGAATTCAGGTCCATATCTCTCATCCAGAAGGGTTCAAGGTCCGACGGATGCGGCGCGGTATAGTCGTTCTGTGTGCCGGTGTCACGTGCCACACGGAAATCCAGTGCGGGCTGACCCCCAGGGGTGGGGGTCAGCCCGCACCAGCTCCACAGTAACTCGGCAAATTCTGCCGCCACCGGCGCAAGCTGCCGCTGTCGATTCCGGACAACCAGGGCCAACCCATTGAGATTGCTTGCCTCACCATCCGGCACGCGCCTTGCATCACTCTTGGTGGAGCATTGTTTCCCGCGAGGCGTTTGTGACGGTTACGGTTGGATTTGCAGCGGCGGCAACTCCCGGTTTGATCACCGGGGGCGACGCGGCTGCGCCGGAGGAAGCGGCGCCCGATGGTCTGTTCGCAGCGCTGCTGGCGCTGCTCGCCCCACAACCCACACCCGAAAACGAAACCCCAGCCACTGCTCTTGCCGAGACCGCCGTTCCGCGCCCGGCAGCCGTGCTACCCGAGACGGCCACGGTAACGCCGCTGATCGCCATCAACGACCAGCCTCCGATGCAGACCGAGCAGGGAAAATCGCTGCTGAAGACACTCAGCGACGCCCTGATCGCCATCAACGACGCGCTCGACGCCGGCAAGCCTGTCGATCCGGCGCTCCACAACAAGCTCAGCGACGCCCTCGATGCCGTCGCCGCCTATCTCGGCACCTTCGCGCCGCCCGCCCCGCAGATCGATCCCAAGATCACTGCGCTCGCCAGCGGCGACGGCGTCATTCCGAGCGTGGTGGACACCGCCCCTACGCCCGCGACGCCTCCGGCGGCAGCGGCTCCCGCGACTGATGTCCCCGAGACTGCCGACGCGCCGGCCGCCGCCCAGCCGGGGCCCATCGCAACTCAGCCGGCACCCGCCGCTGACGTTCCCGATCTGCCGGAAGCCTTTGCACAGCGGGTGGCGGACGCCGCCCCGGATGCCACCGCGCCCGAAACCATGGATCCCGAAGCCACGACTCCCGAGCCCACTCCTTCCAGGGGCGCGACGACGCTCGAGCAAGCCCCGCCGGCTCTCCGCCAGCTCGGCCTCTCTATCGGCAAGCTCAGCGAGAAACTGGCGGCTCAGGACCCTGAGCTGGCAAAAAAGCTCGAGGCCCTCGCCACCTCGCTGAAGTCCGGAACACTGCCCGAGGACCTGAAGGCCGCGCTCGGTCTCGACCAGGCGGTCACCGAGCGTGAATTGAAGCGCATCATCGAAGCGCTCGCGACGCCCAAGCCCAACGCCGCCAAGCCGGTCGAAGCAAAGCCCTTCACCGCTCCGACGCTCGAGCTGCCGCGGGCCGTCACCGCACCAACCAAGCAGGCCGAACCCACGACCGCCGTCGCTGCGGCCCCTGAGCCGGCGCCCACGCCAAAGCTCGAAGCCAGCGCACCCGAGATCGCCCGGCCGGTCACCGCCGCGACCACTACGAAAACCGAAAAGCCGGAAACGGGCGACAGCAAGCCGGCGGCCGCCCCGGCGCAGGCCTCGCAGCCGCAATCGACGCCTGTCGACGCTGCGACCGCCAATACACCGGCCACCCAGCCCGCCGCGGTCCCCGTCGCCCGCGCCGTGCACGCCGCCTACCAGACGCCGCTGCAGCAGGTGAACCTGCCGCAGGTGGCCTTCGAGGTGGTGCGCCAGTTCGAGGCCGGCAACACCCGCTTCCAGATCCGCCTCGATCCACCCGAGCTTGGCCGGATCGATGTGAAACTCGATGTCGACAAGTCCGGCACGGTCAACGCCCGGCTCACCGTGGAGCGCCCGGAAACGCTCGACCTGATGCAGCGCGACCAGCGCGCCTTGCAGCAGGCGCTGCAGCAGGCCGGGCTCGATGGGTCGAAAACCAACCTCGAATTCTCACTGCGCCAGAACCCATTCGCCCAGCAGGGCGGCATGGGCGACGGCCGCGGCGACCACCAAGGCTTCAGTGGCCGCGGCGACAGCCTTGCCGGCGGCGACGACACTGGCGCGGAAACCGCCACCACCACCTATCGCGGCACGGCTTCGGCCAGTGGCCTCAATCTCTTCGTCTAGGGCGATGTCGCTCTAGTCTTTTTCTGTCTTGGGGTCAGGAACGTCTGACCCACTAGGGAGGCCCAGATGGCCGTATCCGGTGTCAGCTCGAACAATAACAGCGCCCTGACCGGCACCCGCCAGACCATCGCGCAGAACTTCGATACCTTCCTGCAGCTGTTGACCACGCAGCTGAAGAACCAGAACCCGCTCGATCCGCTCGACACCAACCAGTTCACCCAGCAGCTGGTGCAGTTCACCGGCGTCGAGCAGCAGCTGAAGACCAACGAATTCCTCGAGGCGATGATGACCTCGACGCAGACCGCCAACAATTCCCAGGCGGTGAGCTATGTCGGCAAGATCGTTACCGCCTCGGGCGTCAAGACGGAGCTGGTGAAAGGCGAGGCCAAGTGGCACTTCGCCGTCGACAGCAAAGCCGACATCGTCGCGACGGTGAAGGATGCCAAGGGCAACGTCGTCTATACCAAGGCCGGCACGGTCGATAAGGGTGAGAGCGTCTTCACCTGGGACGGCATCGGCAATGACGGCCAGAAGAAACCCGAAGGCACCTACTCGGTCAGCATCGAAGCCCGCGACACCGCCACCGGCAAACTGGTCGGCGTCGCCACCGAAATGACCGGCGAAGTCACCGGCATCGACTTCTCCGGCTCCGAGCCGGTGCTCATCGTCGGCGGCGCCCGCGTCAACCTCTCCGCCATCCTGTCGGTGCGCGCCAAGACGGCGGCGGACGAGCCGAAGGATGAGGAGACCGCGGTGTAGAGGCAAGAACCGAAGCAGAGGGCCCCCTCCCATCCTCCCCCATGAAGGGGGAGGTGCCGCATCCAGTGTCTGGCGCGATCGCGCCCCAGCCTCGACGCTTCACCTCCCCGCTTGTGGGGAGGCCGGGAGGGGGCCGTCCCTATCAGTCGGCGATCTCCCCGAACCCGGTCGGCAACCCGTCCATGCTGAGCAAGTTCTTTTCCTGCCAATAGGCCTCGAGGCCGCCCTGCCCCTTGGCTTCCGCCCAGCGGTCCATGGTGTCGCGCTCGCCTTCATAACTCATCAGCGGCACGCCGTAGCCGCATGAGGTTTTGACCAGGTCGAAATCCAGCCAGGTGATCTGCCGGGCGCCAAGCGGCTCGGTATCGGCGAACTGCTCGTGCAGCAGCCGCGCGTACTCTTCGCCGCCGCGCCCGATAATGCGGCCGCGGCCATAGAGCCTGAGGATCAGCGGCGGCCCTTCGACGGCGCAGAACATGATGGTCATCCGCCCGTCGGCCTTGAGATGCGCGGCGGTCTCGTTGCCGCTGCCGGTGCGGTCGAGGTAGCAGGCCGCGTTGTCGCCCATCACCCGGAACATGTCGGTCGAGCGCGGCGAGATGTTGATGCGCGTCCCCGCCGCGGCGGAGGCGGTGAAGAAGAAATGCTGCCGGCTGATGAAGTCACGGTGGTGCGCGGAGAGCGCGGGGAAGTCCTTGGCCATGGCGGGGATCCCTTTCATGCAGCCGATAACGTCAAATAGAGACACATTTCATGCAACTTGCGACCAAGCCTTGTCGCTGGAATCGGTCGCGCCTAGCTCATGCAAATGTTAATGCCGAGACATCCCGAGAGCCCCGGCTTTTAACGCATTTTAAGTAATGCCTTAGCCGAATTTTAAGTGCGATGGGCTACGGTTCGGGATGTGGTCAGGTTGAGTAAGTGAGTACAATGACCGTACAAATGCGTCCGCGTGTAAAGTACGTGATCGGCCCGGATGGAAGTCCGTTGACGATTGCGGATCTGCCTCCCAGGGACACCCGTCGCTGGGTTATCCGCCGCAAGGCCGAGGTTGTCGCCGCCGTTCGCGGTGGATTGTTGAGCCTCGAGGAAGCCTGTCAGCGTTACACGCTTTCCGTCGACGAATTCCTGAACTGGCAGGCCGCCATCGACAAGCATGGCCTTGCTGGTCTGCGCACGACCTGGATCCAGCACTACCGCGAAGGCTGAGACCTTCCGGAGCTGACGACCAACCCGCCCGGGCAGCCGAGGCGGGTTTTGTCGTTTGTGGCTTCATATCCGGTGTGGGCTGACCCCCACCCCTGTCCCCTCCCCGCAAGTGTTCATTCCGGGGAGATAGCTGACAGCTGTTCGGAGACATGACTGACAGTTTTGGGCTGGGTCAAGTTGATGTCG
>NZ_JBXAPX010000010.1:0-207518 GCF_058806655.1 Devosia sp. GW821-FHT12F11 | reverse complement strand
CGCCAGCGAAAGCCGGCGGGGTTTTGCTTTGTCCGATAACCCGACAGGCTTCGCCCCGAATGTGTGCTCGCAGTCGGTGCACCCTCTCCGCCTGCGGGGCGCGATAGCGCTCCCGGGGGAAAGGGGGCAGATGAGGCCGAAGGCTTCATCCGCGGGGTGAGGGGCGCCAAGCGCATGCAATGCTCAGCGATGTTGTCGCCAAGGCCGGCGGCGTTCGCTGAAGCGCTGCACCCCTCGGCCGGTGTGCTTGGCGCGCCTCACCCTGACCCTCTCCCCCGGGAGCGCTATCGCGCCCCTAGGAGGGGCGAGGGGATGTGGGGCGGCGCCCACGGTGCAAGAACGACAGCAACGTCGTCAGACTCTACGGCCCAATTGCTCGATCCCGCACCATCCGGACGCTTGTGGCAAACGCCACGACGTCCCTGCGGAGTGCGACCCTCACTGCTACTACCGTTCTGGAGATCCTCATGGACGTCGCGATGTTGCGCGCCGACTGTGCTCGTTGCGCCGGGCTCTGCTGCGTGGTGCTCGCCTTCGACCGCTCAGCCTTGTTTGCCGAGGACAAGCCGGCGGGCACACCGTGCATCCATCTCGGCAGCGATTGCCGCTGCCGGATCCATGCCTCGCGGAAGCAGCGAGGCTATGCCGGCTGCGTAAGTTACGACTGCCTGGGGGCGGGACAGCGTGCTACCGCGCTGCTCATCGGCTGTGCCGCGACGGCGGTCGAGCAGTTCGAAGTGTTCGCCGCAATCCATCGCCAGCATGAACTGCTGACCCTGCTCCATGCGGCGGACGCGTTGCCGCTATCACCTGAGCACCGCGTCCGGCGCGAGGCGCTGCTTCAGCAAACGGAGGCAGCGGACATGTTGTCGGCCGCGGGACGGCGAACTTTCCTCGCCGGCCCATTACCCGGCGAAGTCCGGACGTTTCTCTCGCAACTCCGTTCCTATGTCGATGACCGGCATCGAAGCGACAGGCTTGCCGGCCCTCGACGCCAGTTGCCGGTCTAGTGCCAGGCTACACCGGAGCTGTCCCGGCCCACTGCTCCTGCTCATCGGGCCGGGTGAGCTACAGCCTGCCGTCGTGTCGAAAGGTCGCTACGTCGGCCGGCTGGCTCGATTGAAGAGCCGGTACATCGGGCGGCCGTGACCTGTCCCTCTCCCGCCGGAGCCGAGGTGAACCGACCCGACTGAGGTCGGCAATCTTGGCGCGCCCTCCTTAGTCACAGGCCGGTGTGCTTGGCGCCCCTCACCTTGGCCCTCTCCCTAGAGGGGCGAGGGGACGATAGGGGCGCCAGGGGTGCGAGGTGGCCGCTTACGCGCGGGCCTTCCGCACTGCCTCGACCGTCTGCCCGACCAGATCGTCGAACGCGATCTTCGCCGGTCTCCGCATGTAGGTGACGATGTCGTCGACCAGCAGCGGAGCGGACCAGCGGTCGGCGATGATGGCGCTGCCCTGCTGGATGCCGAGGACGCAGAGCATCTGGGCGGCGTTGCAATCGACGTCGTGGCCTATGCCGCAGATGACTTCCAGCGTCAGATCGAAATCGCCATTGCCGAACCACAGCGCTACCACCTGCGCCGCGGCATTTGGGTAGACGTGGATCCAGTTGTACTCGATGTATTCGGCATCGCACTTGGCCCAGGCGGTCTGCCAGTCCGGCGAGTTGCGGCAGGCCTCGAGGGCGAAGGCGAGGACGGCGCCGTATTCGGTGCGGGTCGAGAACAGCGCGATGGTTGAAACCAGCAGCGCCTTGCTGTCGGTCTCGGTATAGGCGCGGGCGGCGAGCACGGCGTTGAACACTTCGCCGAGGATGCCGTTGCCGGCGGCGGAGATTTCGGCGTCGAGCCAGGCGAGGCGGGCGGCTTCACGGGCCTGGCCGGGGGCGACCATGCCGCAGATGGTGCCGCGCATCTGGCCGCCGATCCACTCGTCGAACGGGTTGTCGAGCGAACCGGTGAGCGGCGGCAACAGGCCACGGCGGATGCTGGCGAGCGCCACGGCTTCGGCCGACCAGCCCATCGGGATCAGCGCGGTCCAGCGCTCGGCGATATCGGCGCCGGTGACGGCGTGGCCCTTGTCGGCGAAGGCCTCGAGGAAGGCGATCTCGAAGGTGATGTCGTCGTTATAGGTGTTGGGCTCGCGCACGTAATCGCGGATCGGGCCGAACACCTTGGCGATGTTCTCGGCGGTATAGCCTTCGAGCGCGGTGCCGGCAGCGGCGCCGACCAGTTGGCCGAGCCAGGCGGCGCGGGTGCGGTCGAGGAAATCGGGGCTCGCCACATCGACGGCGGTATCGGCCGGCCAGGTGACATCGGCATCGAAGGTCGCCCAGTCGGCATAGCGCAGGGTCTGCTGGCTCTTGTGATTGGGGTCGGCCACGGCGGCGCGCATGATGGCGCGCAGGCGATAGTCGATGGTGTAGAGCGTTTCGTAGTCCTTCTTTGCCAGCGCCGCGAGGCCCTGCTGCAGCAGGTCGCCATAGGGGGCGAGCACGAACCCCTTGCTCTCCAGCGATTGCAGCGCGCCGGCCATCAGGCATTCGGGCGCGGCGGAGCCGGGCACGTTGCTCTGCCAGTACATCGCCATCAGCATGTCGCCGCCATTCATGATGGCGCTGGCGTCCCAGGTCTGCTCTTCGGCAGTGCGGACGATCGGCAGGGTGTCGCGCAGCAGGTCGCGGGTCAGTTCCCAGGCTTTCATGGGCTACCTTCGGTTCTAGGGGTGGTCAGGAAATCTTGCGGGCTTTGGCCTGTCGGCGCGCCGCGTAAACGGTGAGCATCACAGCCGGTACGATGTAGGGGATCATCTGCATCAGTTCGTTAGGCAGGCCCTTGGTCTGCATGGTGATGGCGACGGTCTCGGCGATGCCGAGCACGGCAGCGGCAGCAAAGGTACCCCAGGCGGTGCCCATGCCCATCACTTCGGCGGCGAGCGCGATGAAGCCGCGCCCGGCCGTCATGTTCTGCGCGAACCAGCTGACATAACCCATTGAGAGGTAAGCGCCGGCGGCGCCACCCAGCACACCCGACAGGCTCAGCGCATAGAGCTGCACGCGGTTGCGCGAGATGCCGGCTGCGGCCGCCGCCTTGGGGTCGGAGCCGACGGCGCGGATATGGAGACCGAACGGCGTGCGGGCCAGCATGATGGCGACGGCCGGCACGGCGAGGATGGCGAGATAGGTCAGCATATGGTGCCCGGAGAGCAGCGGGCCGAGGATCGGCACGCCGCCGAGCAAGGGGATGTCGATATTGGGCAGCACGCCGCTTTTCAGCGCGCCCGACATCCCCTTGTCGCCGGTGGCGAGGAACAGGCCCAGCGTCGTCGCGGCAAGCGCCGCCATGTTCAACGCGATGCCCGTAATGATGAACTGGGTCCCCAGTCCGTTGATGAAGAACGCCATCAGCGCGCCGAGCAGGCCCCCGCCGATGAGCGCGGCGAAGAGCCCGAGGAACGGGTTGGCGGTGGCGGCGCTGACCAGCACGCCGATCAGCGCGCCCGAGAGCATGATGCCCTCCATGCCGATGTTGAGCACACCGGCGCGATCGGAGATCAGCACGCCGAGCGCCGCCAGCAGCAGGGGGGTCATTACCCTGAGCACGGTGGCGAAGACGGCGGGGTCGGCAATGGCGCCAAAGAATTCGATCATGCGCCCTGCTCCTCGCCCGCTTCTTTGCCCTTGATGTCGCGGATCAGCCGCAGGAAGGCGGGGTGGCGGAAGATGGCGCCGGCGGTGACCGCCAGCATGATGGCGGCCGTCACCAACCCGACGATTTCGGAGGGCACGTCGAGGTTGCGCGCCAGCATGTCGCCGCCGACCTGGAGATAGGCGAGGAACAAAGCGGCGGGGATGACGAGGAACGGGTTCTCGCGAGCGAGGATGGCGACGGTGATGCCGGTCCAGCCATGGCCGGGCAGGGCCGTCCAGGAGAAGCGGCTATAGAGCCCGAGCACCTCGATGGCGCCGGCCATGCCAGCGATCAATCCGCCGGCGATCTGCGCCTGCATCAGGAGCTTCGACGAGGCGAGCCCGAGATGGCTGGCAAAGCCCGGGCTCGAGCCGACGATGCGGACATTGAGGCCGGAGCGGGTGCCATAGAGCCAGATGCCGCCGAGGAGGCACGCAACGAACGCGATGATAACGCCGGTATGGAGGCGGGTGCCCTGCAGCAGCCGATCGAGGGTGAAATCAGCCGGCAGCTTGTAGGACATCAGCGCCCCGGCATTGGGGTCGCGCAGCACGTAGTTGAGCACGTAGACGCCGGCGAACAGGAAGGCGAAGTTCAGCACCAGCGAGTTGACCATTTCGGAGGCGCCGAAGCGCACCCGCAGGTAACCCGGCACGATACAGGCGAGCGAGCCGACCAGCGCACCGATCAGGATGGCGGCAGGCGTCGCGACAAAGCCGGTGAGCGGCAGCAGCACGGCAGTGGCCGCGGCGGCGAGGCCGCCGAGAAAGAAGCTGCCCTCGACGCCCAGGTTGAACATGCCGGCGCGGAAGATGATGGTGGCGGCAAGCCCCGTCATCATGGTCGGCGTCGCCGCCTCGAGGATATTGCCCATATGCCGGATGGTGCCGAACGGGCCGAGGACGAACAGCCGCAGCACCTCGAGCGGGTCGGGCTGCGACAGCGCCAGCGGCACCAGCACGGCGAGGATCACCAAGCCGATGACCAGGGCGGTGAGGGCGAATTCGGTAAGGCCGGCGAGGATGGCGCGGGTCATGCGGCCGTCTCCAGACCGAGCATATAGGGGCCGAGCGCCGCGGGCGTCAGGCCGGCATGGTTTTCGAGATCGGCGACGATCCGGCCGTTGAACAGCACCAGCACCCGGTCGGCGAGGCGCAGCAGCTCATCGAGGTCGGCGGTGATCAGCAGCACCGCGGCGCCGTTGCGGGCGGCGAGGTCGATGCGGCCATGCAGCAGGGCAGCGGCGGCGACATCGACGCCGCGGGTCGGCTGGTCGGCGATCAGCAGTTTCGGCGCGCCGCCGAGTTCACGCGCCGCGATCAGCTTTTGGGCGTTGCCGCCCGACAGCGAATCCAGCCGTTCGCCGGTGCCGCCGGCCCGCACGGCGTAATCGGCGATCATCTGCTGCACCCGCTTGCGGATGGCGCCGCGACGCAGGAACGGGCCCCATTGCAGCGTCTTGTCGCCATCGGTGCCGGCAATGGCATTGTCGGCAAGGCTCAGGGCGGCGGTGCCACCACGGGCGTAGCGATCGGCGGGCAGGTAGGCGAGGCCGGCCTTGCGCCAATCGGGCGCGGCGGCGCGCGACATGTCGGCGCCGGCCAGACGAATAGTGCCAGCGGCTGGATGCGTCAGCCCGCTCAGCACGCCGACGAGGCCGCGCTGGCCGCTGCCATCGACCCCGGCAATACCGACGATTTCGTCGGCGCGGATGGTAAGCGAGATGTCCTCGATGCGGTCGGCCGGGTCGGGCGAGCGGGTGGAGACGCGGTCAAGTTCGAGCACTCCCGGCGCGTCGATGCGCTGGCGCTGGCGGCGCGGCACGTCGACATCGCGGCCCATCACCATGCGGGTGATTGTCGTGTCGTCGACCTCGGCGAGCGGCGTGGTGCCCACCACCTTGCCGGCGCGCAGCACCGTGACGGTTTCGGCCAGCGCCCGCACTTCATGCAGCTTATGCGAGATAAAGAGGATGGTCATGCCGGCGGCGCACAGGTCGCGCAGACGGTTGAACAGCTCCTCGATTTCGGGTGGCGACAGCACCGCGGTCGGCTCGTCGAGGATGAGCAGGCGGGTGTCGCGGGCCAGAGCCTTGAGGATTTCGACCTTCTGCTGCGCCGCCACCGACAGCGTGTCGGTGCGCGCATCGGGGTCGACCGCGAGGTCGAAACGTTGACTCAATTCAACCACCTGGCGACGCGCCTTGTTGCGATCGATGAAGATCGAAGAGCGCGGCTCGTGGCCGAGGATGATGTTCTCGGTGACGGTGAGGATGGGGACCAGCGAGAAATGCTGGTGCACCATGCCGATGCCGTGCTTGCCGGCGAAATCGGGCGTCGCGGTATCGACCGCGGCGCCATCGATCAAGACCTGTCCGGCGCTCGGGCTTTCGAGCCCGAACAGGATCTTCATCAGGGTGGACTTACCGGCGCCGTTCTCGCCGCAGATGGCATGGATCGAGCCCCTTCGAATATCGAAGGTGGCATCGGTGAGGGCCACGGTGCCGTTCGGGTAGGTCTTCGACACTCCCCGGAACGAGACGATGGGGCCCTCGGCCAGGTGCGGCGAGTTGCTCATCGGGGCTTACGGACGGACGGCGTCGCGGATGGCGTTGATCGCGGCGGTGTCCATGCCGAAGGCGGTCGGGACGACCACCTCGCCCGAAGCGATCTTGGCCTTGGCGTCGGCGATGGCGGCCTTGGTCTCGGCCGAAGCGAGCTTTTCGTAATTGCCGGTCTCGACGATGCCGACGGCGCCCTCAGCGAGGCCGACCGTCTCGGCCGAACCGAAGGGGAGCTTACCCTGCTTGTAGAGGTCGTAGGCGCGAACGAGGCTGACATCGACGTTCTTCAGCACCGAGCTCACCACCTGGCTGGCAATCGCCGGATCGCTCTCGGCGAAGATGGCTTCCTGGTCGGAATCGACGCCGAGCACGAACTTGCCCGTTTCCTTGGCGGCAGCGGCCTGGCCGAGGCCGGCCTGCGAGGCGGCGATGAAGCCGAGCGCCACGCCGGAGCGATACTGGGCGAGCCCCAGTTCCTTGCCCTTGGCGGCATCGGTGAAGGAGCCGGCATAGGCAACCGACACCTTGATATCCGGGGTGACCGACTGGGCGCCGGCGATGTAGCCGACGAGGAAGTCGTTGATGACAGGGATATCCATGCCGCCGAGGAAGCCGAGCGCCGTGCCGGCGTCAGCCGGCAGGCCCGACTTCAACAGGCCCGCGGCGAGGATGCCGCCGAGATAGGAGCCTTCGTTCTGCTTGTACTGCACGGCGTAGACGTTGGGGTAGGCGCCGCCTTCGAAGGGCAGGCTCGCATCGAACAGGATGTACTTCTTGTCGGGGTACTGCTCGGCCACGGCGCCCAGGGTTTCGCTGAGCGAGAAGGTGCCGCCGATGATCAGGTCCCAATCCTGCTCCGACACTTCGAGCAGCGCCGGCTCCCAGCCGGTCGGATCGTCGCCGATCTCGAGCACCTTGGTCTCGACCTCGTCGCCGTACTTTGCCTTGATCTCCTCGATGCCCTTGTTGGCCGAGTCGAAGAATGATTTGTCGCCGAGCGCGCCGTTGACCAGCAGCAGCACCTTGTCGGCGGCGAGCGCGCCGGCAGCAGTGGCGGCGAGCAGCGCGGTGGCGCTGACCAGCCCGAGGGCAGCGCGGCGCAGCGCCACGCGGGTTACCGATTTGGACATGAAAACTCCTCCAGAGCGATCCGATGAAACTGAACGATCAGGTCGTTTAATCGTGTAAATAGATAAGCGAGGTGCTATAGGAGGAGTCAAGACAGATTTCGTCGTAGTCCGCTAACCACTTGGCAGCGCTACGAACTTCGTCCACAGATGGCGACGGCGGGGCATGGGGATCAGATGAGCAGGGGCAGGAGCCCGACCATCAAGGATGTGGCGAAAGTCGCCGGGGTTTCCTCGGCGACGGTGTCCTATGTTCTCAACGATCTCAACAAGGTAACGCCGGAAGTTGATGCGCTGGTTCGGCGCGTGGCGAAGGAGCTGGGCTATTCGCGCAACAATGCGGCGCGGGCACTGAAGACCGGCCGCAACAACATTATCGGCTGTATCCTGCCCACCCTGACCAGCCCGGTATTCCCGGAAATCGCCCAGGCGGTGCAGTTGCGCGCCGAGGCGCATGGCTATGCGACGCTGGTGATCGATTCCGGCAATGCGCCGATGCGCGAGGAAAAGGTGGTGCGCACCCTCGCCAAGCATGGCGTCGATGGCGCGGTGGCGCTGCTGCACCCGAAATTCAAGCTCGCCGACCCGCCGCTGTTCCCGATCGTCTCGCTCGACGCGAAATTCCCCGGGCTCGATAGCGTCCATGCCGATCATTATGCGGGCGGAAGGCTGATGGCCGAGCACGCCATCGCGCTCGGGCATCGTCGCATTGGGATGCTGTCGGGCTTCCAGGATCTCACCAGCAGTTTCGAGCGCCGGCAGGGGTTCGTCGATGCGGCGGCGGGCCGGGTGGAGCTGGTGTGGGAAATGAACGTCCAACTGGTGCCGCAGCTGCCGCCCGAAGCGGTGGCCGCCATTCGCCGGCGCGAGGTGACGATGATCGCCTGCGTCAACGACCTCGTCGCCATCGCGGCGCTGAGCGTGCTGAAGGATAGCGGGATGAGCGCGCCAGGCGACGTCTCGGTGTTCGGCTTCGACGACATGCAATGGGCGAGCTGGCCGCTGATCGATTTGACCACGATCCGCCAGCCGCTGGCCGAGCTCGGCAGCCGCGCCGCGGACCTGTTGATCTCGCGGCTCGACGACCGGCAGCGGCCGCCCGAGGACCTGGTGCTGCCGGTGACCCTGGTCGAGCGCGGCTCGACGGCGCGGGTGGGGTAGGAAGAACTGCTGGCGGTGCCGCATCGCCCCCTCGCCCCTTAGGGGAGCTCGGGTGAGGGGCTCAGCTTCTCAGCATGCTGGCTCGTCCAGCATGTGGCACCACCTCACCCCTCAACCAGCGCTACACGCCACCTCCAGGCGAGGGCTACGCCCTCGTCCTGCGACCCCTTAGGGAGAAGGGACCCAGACTGGGACGCCTGAGATGCTCGACCGCACCTTTGAAACCACCTAGCCTAGTCGCGATGCACAACCACTATTCCACCGATGTCGAAGGCGGCGCGCCGGTGCGCCGACGTTATGCGATCAGCGGCCGGCTGGAGGTGGCGAGCTATCTGGAATTCGTCGCCGAACGGGCGCGCTGGCTCGATATCCGCGGCTGGGTGAGCGCCGACGGATCGGCGGTGACGCTGGTTGCGGCCGGGCCTGAGGCGCTGGTCGGGGCGCTGGAAATGGCGTGCACGCTCGGACCGCTCGAAGCGCTGGTCGAGACGATCGAGGCGGTGGACGAGGCGGGGCCGGTGGGGAATGGGTTTGAGGTGCGGGGCGGCCGCTCACCGTGACGGTGCGGCTCCCCTCCCCCTTGAGGGGAGGGGTTGGGGGTGGGGGCCATCGGTGATCACAGAACCACCCCCACCCCCCGCCCCTCCCCTCAAGGGGGAGGGGAGCTAGAAGTAATCCGGCACCCCCGGCATCCCCACAAATCCCGGCAGCTTCCGGACCTGGCGTTGCCAGAGGTTGATTGCCGGAAAGTCCTCGTGGCCGATGCCGGCGTCGTGGCTTAGCGCCACGTAGGGGAACATGGCGATGTCGGCGATGGTGGGGGTGGCGCCGATGATCCATAGACCGCCGGCCTGGGCGCGGTCGGCGAGGTGGTCGTCGAGGAGGCGGAGGGCGGTGCGGGCCTTGGCCTGCAGGGTGGCGAGATCGCCGGGGTAGTTCAGCATGGCGATCATCCGGGCGCCGGAGATGGCCATCAGCTCGCCGCCGGCAAAGCTCAGCCACATCATGATCGGTCCGAAGCGCTCGTCGCGCGGCAGCCACTGGCCGGTGGCGTCGTATCTGTTGGCGAGGTGGCAGAGGATCGCCTGGGCGTCGCGGAGGACGAGGCCATTGTCCTCGAACACCGGCAGTTGGCCGAGCGGGTTCAGCGCCAGGAATTCCGGACGCTTGTGCTCGCGACCGGGGAAGAAGTCGACCGCCTGCGTCTCGTAGGCGATGCCGAGCATGCTGAGTAGCAGGCGCACCTTGTAGCAGCTGCCCGAGAGTACGTAGTCGTAGAGCTTAGGCATGCGGCAGGTCCGTTCTGGGTTCCGTGCCGAAGCGGAGCTGCTTTTCCTTGAGCCAGCGGCGGTAGAGCACCGAGCTCAGATCGGCGCGGGTCGGGGTTTCGCGGCCCGGCTGCAGCGGCAGCAGCGAGGGGCGCTGGTTCTCGAGCACGATCTTGTCCTGGACGAAGATCATCTGCTGGAAGGCGCTGAGTTCGGCGTCGGTGCTGGTGTCGTCGATCACCAGCATGAAGGCGTGCGCCACAGAGATGGCTTCATCGACCGGCTGGACGAACAGCGCGATGACGTCCCAGCGGTCGGGCGCGGTGGGCGGGGTCTTGTAGAGCATGACGTTGAAGGGGCTGACCACCCGGTACATGTACTTGCTGATCTGGCCCTCGTCGGAAGCGGCAGCGGCCTTGGGCTGGTAGAACTCGCATTTGGTGGCCCAGAGCTCATCGACATCGCGGCGCTGCTCGACCTCGTATTTGGCCACCTCCGGGTGATCCTCGGAGCCGAGGATATCGGTGTGGACATAGGGGAAGTGGGCCAGATCGAGAAAGTTCTCGACCAGCCGCAGGCCGGAGGCGCGGACGCGGACCGGGCCGCAATGGATCCAGCGCCGATCTGGTTCGCGGCTTTCGGGCAGCTCGAACAGGTCGCGTTCTGGGGCGCCGAAACTGGTCCACAGGTGCCCGTAATCGGTACGGACGGGGAGGGTGCGGCCGGCGGCGCGGACCTCGACGCCATCGGCAAGCCGCCGGACGGTGAGATCTTCACCGAGGAGGCGGGAGCGAACTTCGGCGCCTGCGGGGAAATCCTGGAGCGCACCGAGCGTGTACCACTGGTCGAGCGCGGCTCCGTCGTCGGTGAGGCTCATGCGGCGGCTCCCTGTTCGAGGTTTTGGCGCAGGGCACGCAGGTGCGCCGTGGCGGCGGCGATATCGGCGCCGGTGGCAGTCGCGTGCAGCATGGTCTTTGCGGCATGCACGCGGTGCCAGCCGACCTGCAGCGTGCCGCCGGCGAAGGGCAGGGCGATGAGCGGCTCGGCGGTCGAGCCGCCCAGCACGGCAAGCACGCGTTCCGGCGCTGCTGCGACGGCGAGGCTGATCACCGGGGTCAGCGCGGGCAGCAGTGGCGGCGGGTCAGCGCTGTCGCCGGTCATCCACACCATGCCGCCGGTCTCGGCCGCGGCATAGGCATTGGCGCGGATGGTGGGTGGTACGGTCAGATCCGGGTGGGCCGGGATGCGCAGACAGTTGGCGCCGGCACCATATTGCCAGCCGTGGTAGAGGCAGTTCAGCGCATTGCCGCGCACGAAGCCGAGGCTGAGCCGCATGCCGCGATGCGGGCAGCGATCCTCCCAGACCCGCGCCACGCCATCCTCGCCACGCCAGATCATCACCTCGCGGGTGTCGACGATCACCGCCCGCGTAACGCCAACGGGCACGTCGCGGCTCAGGGCAATCGGTATCCAGTCAGCCATGGGCGAGACGTCCTTGGTTAGCGATGGTCAACGTATTGTATGCAATGCACGTGCACATGATCAAACATTAGGCAAGTTGATCGGCAGTGCGGACGCATTAAGCATTCATTGCTCAAGCCGGGCAAGCGGCATTCTCCAGTCATTCCACTCAATACGCTGGAATCGTTGATGGAATGGCGCTGATCGGGCGCCGCTGCGGCTTGGCACATGGATTGCATTGACCTCGGTGGATACCGGCGCCGGGCCGCGAGGCGGCGCCCAAAGGTGCAATCCAGGGGAAGACGTCATGACACTAACCGCTATCTCACGCCGCAGGTTGCTCAAGGTCGGTGCAGCCGGGCTTGCCGCATCGGCGCTGCCATTCGGGATCGCCCGGGCGCAGACCAATGTCGTGCTGGGCATTGTCTATGTCGGGCCGAAGGACGATTTCGGCTGGAACCAGGCGCATGCCGTATCGGTGGAATCGCTGAAGGCACTGCCCGGCATCACCGTAGTGGAAGAAGAGAATGTGCCCGAGACCGACGCCGTGGCCAAGTCCATGGAGTCGATGATCAACCTCGACGGCGCCAACCTGATCCTCGCCACCTCGTTCGGCTATTACAACCCGTTCGTGGTCGAGCTGGCCAAGAAGTATCCTGACGTCACCTTCCGGCATGCAGCGCCCTTGTGGAACAAGGACAAGGACCCGGCCAATGCCGGCTCGTATTTCCCGTACCTGAACCAGGCGCATTACGTGAATGGCGTCGCGGCCGGGCTCTCCTCGGGCGGCAAGATCGGGTTTGTGGCGGCCAAGCCCATTCCGTCGGTGCTGTCCAATATCAACTCGGCGCTGCTCGGGGCGCGCTCGGTGAACCCCAATGCCACGGTACAGGTGATCTTCACCGGCGAGTGGAGCCTGCCGGTGCGCGAGGCGGAGGCCACCAACGCGCTGGTCGATGCGGGCTGCGAAGTCATCACCTGCCACGTGGATAGCCCGAAGGTGGTGATCGAGACCGCCGAGGGGCGCGGGGTGAAGACCGCCGGCCACAATGCCAGCCAGGCGCCGCTGGCGCCCAAGGGCTTCATCACCGGCGCCGAATACAAGTGGGAGACGATCTACAAATCCTACGCCGACGACATCGCCGCCGGCAAAACCCCACCCAATTTCCTCGTCGGCGGTTACAATAACGACATGCTGCGCAACACGCCCTATGGCGCAGGCGCGACGCCTGAGGCGATCGCCGCGGCCGATGCCGCCATCGCTGCGCTGGTCGCCGGCGCCCCGATCTACAAGGGCACACTCAAGGACAATGCCGGCAACGTCGTCGTCGACAAGGACTACGACAATTACGACCTGTATCTCGACGGCATGAACTGGCTGCTCGAGGGCGTGCAGGGGTCGATTACGTAAGGTGAGGCGCGTGTTGCCCACCACCCTCCTAGCTTCGCTACGGACCTGCGGTCCGAGCTGCGCTACCTCCCCCACAAGGGGGGAGGTGACGCTGTGGTCCGGCCGGTCGCACCTCTTCACCCTCCCCCTGGTGGGGAGGGTAGCAGAGCTGGGAGCGAAGCGACCTAGCGGCGCTGGGAAGGGGGGAGGCAACGATCGCGGCTTTGACGGAGGCACGCATGACCGCTGAAACCGCCGACACCGCCGCGATCCCGGCCAAGGCCGGGCCGAGCCTTGGCCTGCTCCGCCTCGCCGAAGCAGTGAGCATTCCGGTGGGGGCGCTCGTCGTTTCGGCGGTGCTGTTTGCGCTGTTCCTGCTCGCCATCGGCAAGGACCCGCTGCAGTTCTACCAGCTGATCTGGACCGGCGGCTTCGGCTCGTCGTTCTCGATCCAGAATTCGCTGCAGCGCGCCGCGCCGCTGATCCTCACGGGCCTCGCCTTCGCCATTCCGGCGCGCATCGGGCTCACCATGATCGGCGGGGAAGGGGCGCTGGTGCTGGGCGGCTTCAGCGCTGCCGCCATCGCCATCCCATTGGTCTCGAACACCGTGCCCGTACCGCTGACGCTGCTCGTCATGGCGCTCACCGCGGTGGTGACCGGCGGGCTGTGGGTCGGGTTCACCGGCTGGCTCAAATATGCGCGCGGCGTCAACGAGACCATCGCCTCGTTGCTGATGAGCTACATCGCCATCGCCATCATGAACTTTTTCGTCGAGGGGGCGCTGCGCGACCCAGCCTCGGCCAACAAGCCCTCGACCATGCCGATCGGCGATGCCTACCGGATCGGGGCGATCCCCGGCACCGACGTGCACTGGGGCTTTGCGGCGGGCGTGGTGCTGGCGCTGCTGCTCTGGGTGCTGATGAGCCGCACGACGTTCGGCTTTGCCGCCCGGATGACCGGCGGCAACCTCAGGGCCGCCCGGGCGCAGGGCCTGCCGGTGGGCTGGCTGATGGTGGTCTGCTGCGCCATTGCCGGCGCCGCCGCCGGGCTCGCCGGCTTCTTCGAAGTCGCGGCGATCCACGGCCAGGCCAATGCCTCGCTGGTCGCCGGCTATGGCTTTACCGGCATCCTGGTCGCCTTCCTCGCCCGGCAGAACCCGCTGGCGGTGATCCCGGTGGCGATCCTCTTCGGGGCGCTGGCGGCGGCCGGCGGGGTGATCCAGCGGCGGATGGGGATGCCCGATGCGACGATCCTGGTGCTGCAGGGGATGATGTTCGTGGTGCTTCTGGTGTCGGAGACCTTCTACGGGCGGCTGAAGATCTTCCAGCCCAAGGCAACGGGGGAGCGGACCTGATGGACAACGCGCTGGTCACCGTGCTCATCGCCATGCTCGGGGGTGCCATCCGGGTGTCGACGCCCTTCATGTTCGTGGCGCTAGGCGAAACGCTCACCGAGAAATCGGGGCGCATCAACCTCGGGCTCGAGGGCAACCTGGTGCTCGGCGCCATGGTCGCCTATGCGGTGAGTTACCTCACCGGCAATGCCTGGCTGGGCGTCCTCGCCGCCGGCGGCTCCGGGCTCTTTCTCGGGGCGCTGCACGGCTATATCTGCAAGCTGCCGCGGGTCAACGATATCGCCGTCGGCATCGCGATGATGAGTTTCGGCACCGGCCTTGCTTTCTTCTTCGGCAAGCCGTTCATCCAGCCGACCGCGCCGCGGCTCGACGCCATTCCGCTGGGCGATTGGACCGGCAACCCGGCTCTGGCCCAGGCGCTGCAGGTCAATCCGCTGTTCTTTGTCGGCATCGCGCTTGCCGTCTTCATGTTCTGGGCCTTCAGGAATACCCGCTGGGGCCTGATCGTCCGGATGACCGGCGACAGCGCCGCATCGGCCAAGGCGATGGGCGTATCGGTCGACCTGGTGCGGTTCCTTGCCACCGCGGCAGGGGGCTTTCTTGCCGGGATCGGCGGGGCGTTTCTGTCGCTCTACTACCCCGGCAGCTGGAACCAGGGGCTCAGCTCCGGCCAGGGGCTGATGGCGGTGGCGCTGGTGATCTTTGCGCGCTGGGACCCGATCAAGTGCATCTTCGCTGCCCTGTTGTTCGGCGCCGCCGGGGCCCTCGGGCCGTCGCTGCAATCGATCGGCATTTCCCAGGGCTACTACTTCTTCAACGCCGCCCCCTACATCCTGACGCTGATCATCATGATCATTTCCGCCGGCTCGAAAGCCGCGGCGCGGGATGTGCCGGGCGAACTGTCGATCACCAAATAGGAACGTTCCGATGAGCGGAGCTTTGTCATGAGCGGACTGGGCGGTCTTAACAAATCCGACAATGGCGTGGTGATCGGGCTGGTGCAGCTGCAACTGCCGGTGGTGGCAACGCCCGCCGACCTCAAGCGGCAGACGGCGCGGATCGTCGAGATGGTCGGCAAGGCACGACGGAACCTCGGGACCATGGACCTCGTGGTGTTCCCCGAATACGCGCTGCACGGGCTGTCGATGGATACCAACCCGGCGATCATGTGTTCGCTGGATGGGCCGGAGGTCGCGGCGTTCAAGGCGGCCTGCAAGGAGCACCGGATCTGGGGGTGCTTCTCGATCATGGAGCTGAACCCCGGCGGCAACCCGTACAATTCCGGCGTCGTCATCGACGATCAGGGCGAGCTGAAGCTCTACTATCGCAAGCTCCACCCGTGGGTGCCGGTGGAACCCTGGGAGCCGGGCAATCTCGGCATCCCCGTCATCGAGGGGCCGAAGGGCGCCAAGCTCAGCCTGATCATCTGCCACGACGGCATGTTCCCCGAGATGGCCCGCGAGGCGGCCTACAAAGGCGCCGAGATCATGCTGCGCACCGCCGGCTATACCGCGCCGATCCGGCAGGCCTGGCGCTTCACCAACCAGGCCAACAGTTTTCACAACCTGATGGTGACGGCGAATGTCTGCATGTGCGGCTCGGACGGCACGTTCGACTCGATGGGTGAGGCGATGATCGTCGATTTCGACGGCTCCATTATCGCCGAGGGCACGACCGGGCGGGCCGACGAGATCATCACCGCCGAGGTGCGCCCAGACCTGGTGCGCGAGGCGCGCGCCAACTGGGGCGTCGAGAACAACATCTACCAGCTCGGTCACCGCGGCTTCACCGCCGTCGACGGTGGCGCGCAGGATTGCCCGTACAGCTTCATGCACGATCTCGTCGCCGGGCAGTACCGGCTGCCCTGGGAGGCGAGCGTGAAGGTCACCGACGGTACGCCCTCGGGCTTTGCCAAGCCGACGCGCCGCTATGGCGAGACATTGCAGGAGGCTGCCGAATGAGCCTTGCCGACGAACGGATCGATGCTGCTGCCGTGCCCGGTGGCAAGACCATCGCCTCGACGCCCTATGCCTGGCCCTATGACGGCGACCTCCGGCCCGACAATACGGTGCTGGTGGTCATCGACATGCAGACCGATTTCTGCGGGGTGGGCGGCTATGTCGACTCGATGGGCTACGACATTTCCCTGACCAGGGCGCCCATTGAACCCTTGAAACGGCTGATGGCCGCGTTCCGGGCCAAGGGCTATCCGATCATCCACACCCGCGAGGGCCACAAGCCGGACCTCAGCGACCTGCCGGCCAACAAGCGCTGGCGCTCGCAGCGGATCGGCGCCGGCATCGGCGACCAGGGGCCGCAGGGGCGCATCCTGGTGCGCGGCGAGCCGGGCTGGGAGATCATCCCGGAACTGGCGCCGGAGCCGGGCGAGGCGATCATCGACAAGCCGGGGAAGGGCTCGTTCGCTTCCACCGACCTCGAACTTATCCTGAGGCTCAAGGGCATCCGCAATATCGTGCTCACCGGCATCACCACCGATGTCTGCGTCCACACCACGATGCGCGAGGCCAATGATCGCGGCTTCGAATGCGTGCTGCTCGAGGATTGCTGCGCCGCCACCAAATACGACAACCACCTCGCCGCCATCGACATGATCAAGATGCAGGGCGGAGTGTTCGGCGCCGTGGCCACGTCTGCCGCACTGATCGAGGTGTTGTGATGGCCGGTCGCGCGCCTTCGCTCGAAGCCATCGGCATGACCAAGGTGTTCGGGCCGCTGGTGGCGCTCGACGATGTGTCGATCAAGGTCGAAGCCGGCTCGTTCCATGCGCTCTTGGGCGAGAACGGCGCCGGCAAGTCGACGCTGGTCAAATGCATCATGGGCTTTTACAGCGCCGACAAGGGGCAGGTCAGGCTCGACGGCAACCCAATCTCGATCCGCTCACCGCGCGACGCGCGGGCCAACGGCATCGGCATGGTCTACCAGCAATTCACCCTGGTGCCCTGCCTCACCGGGGCGGAGAACCTGGTGATCTCGCGCGCCGATGCGCCGGCGATTATCGACTGGGCCAAGGAGAAGAAGCATCTCGACGCGTTCATGGCCGAGATGCCGTTTCGGGTGCCGATGAACACGCCGGTCTCGTCGCTGTCGGCGGGCGAAAAGCAGAAGCTCGAAATCCTCAAGCTGCTCTATCTCGACCAGCGCTTCATGATCCTCGACGAGCCGACCTCGGTGCTGACGCCGGGCGAGGCCGACGAGATGCTGGGGCTCTTGGGCGGCATGGCCGACCGCAAGGAGATCACCGTGCTGATGATCTCGCACAAGTTCCGCGAGGTGAAGGCGTTCTGCGACCACTTCACCGTGCTGAGGCGCGGCCGCTTCACCGGGGCGGGCGATGCCAAGACGGTGAGCGTGCCGGACATGAGCGCCATGATGATCGGCGACACGGCGATCCGCGAACGAGCGGCGCGCAAGAAGCACAATGAAGGGGCCGACCGGCTGGAGCTCGCCGGCCTGTTCGCCGAGGACAATGACGGGCTGCCGGCGATCAAGTCGGTCAATCTCAAGGTGAAAGCCGGTGAGATCGTCGGCATTGCCGGGGTATCGGGCAATGGGCAATCGGCGCTGGTCGAGGCGCTCAGTGGGCAGCGGCCGCTGTCGGATGGCGGCATCTACATCAATGGCGAATTCTTCCGGCCCAAGCGCGGATCGTTCGATCGCTACAAGGTGTTCGGCCTGCCCGAGGAACCGCTCAAAAACGCCACCGTGCCGCGGATGAGCGTCGCCGAAAACCTGGCGTTCCGCTCGTTCGACAAGCCGCCGGTGGCCAAGCTCGGCTGGTGGATGTCGCCCGGGCCGATGCGCGAGAAGGCCAAGGAGCTGATCGCCAAATACCGGGTGAAAACCCAGGGGCCGGATGCGCCGATCGAGACGCTCTCGGGCGGCAATGTGCAGCGGGCGGTGCTGGCGCGCGAGCTCAGTGGCGATGTCGACGTGCTGATCGTCGCCAACCCCTGCTTCGGGCTGGATTTCGCCTCGGTGGCCGATATCCGCAGCCAGATCATGGAGCAGCGCAATCGCGGGGCAGCGGTGCTGCTGGTGAGCGAGGACCTCGACGAGATCCTCGAACTCGCCGACCGGGTGGCGGTGATGTCGGGCGGCACGATCAACTACGTGGCCCGCATCGAGGACACCGACCGGAACACTATCGGACAACACATGGCGGGACACTGAGATGGACGCTGCGGCCGCGACAGGGCAGACGAAACCCCACGCTTGGGGCAGAGGCTGGCGGTGGGCAGCGCCGGGTGAGGGGGCCCTTGATTGGGTCCGTGGCATGGGCCCCCTCACCAGACTGCTTGGCGCAACAGAGCGTGGGGCCACCCCCCTCCCAACCTCCCCCACAAGGGGGGAGGTGCCCGCCGGTGGTGGGGGCACGACGGTGCCACAAACTCGATGCGACACCTCTCCCCTTGTGGGGGAGGCCGGGAGGGGGGTGGCCGCAGGCACCGGCCCGACCGCATACCTCGCCCTCCACATCCCTTGCCGCGGCTCTTTCGTTATTGGCGTTCCCCGATGATCTCCGTTCCCTCGCGGCCCTATCCCTACACGCTCGACCCCACGCATACGGCGCTCGTCATTATCGACATGCAGCGCGATTTCATCGAGCGCGGCGGCTTTGGGGATTCGCTCGGCAATGACGTCAAGCGGCTCGAGGCGATCATCCCGACGACGGCGGCGCTGCTCGGGCTGTTCCGGGCTCAGGGCTGGCCGGTGATCCACACCCGCGAGGCGCATAAGCCGGATCTCAGCGACTGCCCGCCTTCAAAAATCCGGCGCGGCAACCCGAGCCTGCATATCGGTGAGGTCGGCGCCATGGGGCGCCTGCTGGTCAGGGGCGAGCCGGGCAACCAGATCGTCGATGCGCTGGCGCCGCTCGAAGGCGAGATGGTCATCGACAAGCCGGGCAAGGGGATGTTCTGGGCCACGGGCCTGCACGAACAGCTGGTGGAGCTCGGCATCACCCATCTGGTGTTCGCGGGCGTCACCACGGAAGTCTGCGTCCAGACCTCGATGCGCGAAGCCAATGACCGCGGCTATGAGTGCCTGCTGATCGAAGATGCGACCGAGAGCTATTTCGCCGAGTTCAAGGCCGCGACCCTCAAGATGATCACGGCGCAGGGCGGTATTGTCGGCTGGGTGACGCCGCTCGCGGCGCTCGAAGAGGCAGTGGCGGCATGATGGTCAATGATCCCGCGGTGCTGGCCGAGGTCACAGCGGTGTTCGCGCGCTACGAGGCGGCGCTGGTCGACAACGACGTGGCGGTGCTCGACGAACTGTTCCTCGATAGCCCGCTGACCGTCCGCTACGGCATCGGCGAGAACCTCTATGGCAGCGAGGCGATCCGGGCATTCCGGCTGCTCCGCCGTTCCACCGGGGCCGACCGGCGGCTCGCCGAGACGGTGATCACCACCTATGGGCCTGACACGGCGATTGCTGCGACGCTGTTTTCGCACGACAGCGTCCCCGGGCGGGTTGGACGGCAGATGCAGACGTGGATACGGATGCCGGATGGCTGGCGCGTCGCGGCGGCGCATGTCAGCGTCATCGACGCGTAGAACTGGATTACGCGGGACTAGAGGGGACTATGCTGAAACGCACCTCCGGCGAGGAGATCCGCCGCGTGCTGGCCAGTCGCATCATTGCGGGCGAGCTGGAACCCGGCACGCCGCTCGATGAGACGCAGCTGGCCGGCGAGTTCGCCGTGTCGCGCACCCCGGTGCGCGATGCCCTGCGGCTGTTGGCGGCAAGCGGCCTGGTGGACCAGAAACCGCATGCCCGCGCGTTGGTGGCAAAGCCCGCGCCGGACGAGCTTGCCGGCATGTTCGAGGTGATGGGCTACCTCGAGGCGCTGTGCGCCGGGCTCTGCGCCCAGATGATGACGGCGGCCGAGCGCGAGGCGCTCGACGCGCAGCACACTCATATGGCCGGCATCGTCCGGGCCGGCGACAATACCGGCTATGCCGAGGCGAATGACGCGTTCCACACGGCGATCTACGAGGGCGCGCACAACGCCTATCTCAGCGAGATCACCATCTCGACCCGGCAACGGTTGCAGCCGTTCCGCCGGGCGCAGTTCGGGGCGCGCGGGCGCCTGCAGCAATCTCACGCCGAACACGGGCTGATCGTCGAAGCGATATTGCGCGGGGACCGCGCCGAGGCGGAAGCCGCGATGCGGAAGCACATCGCGATTGTCGGCGATGCGTATGAGCGGTTTAGCCGGGTTTAGGGGCGTTGTTCGCTTCCGTTAGGGCAACGCATACAGCGTGCGGATAGTTCGGCTCACACAGAGCACCCCCCACCCTGTCCCTCCCCCGCAAGGGGGGAGGAGACCAAAACACTGACGCCAGTGAGAGCGTCTCCCTCCCCCTTGCGGGGAGGGGACAGGGGTGGGGGTGCTCTTCCCGCACCGGTCTGTCGGTTGCCGGTAGGTCGCTAGCCCGTCACCTCGGCCGCCAGAAACCCCCGCCACCCGCCGAACTCCGAGATATCGCGGGCGCCCTTGACCGCCTCGGCTTCCACCACGAACCCCTTGGCGGTGGTGCCATCCGCCAGCCGAAGCGTGCCGATGCCCAAGGGCGCGGGGATTTTGGCGACGAACGCGCCGAAGCCGCCCGCGTCGAGCGACCAGATTTCGGTGGCGACGCCCGCGCCGGTGCCGTCGGCGACGCGCAGCAGGCCGGGCTTGGGCGGGGTGGTGCCGGGGAGGGCGAAGAGCCGGTAATCGGGCGTGGTGGTGGCCGTGCGCAGGAAGCTGCCGCCGAGGCTGGTCAGCTCGCCGTTGAGCGGCAGGCCGGAGAGGTGGGCGCCGACCACGGCGATCTCGATGCGCTCCGCTGTTGCCCGCAACGGAGCGTCCAGAGCCTCGCCCATGAGCGCCGCGCCGATGCCGGCGAGATAGCCGTCGCCGCCGGCGCGGCCGATCAGCGTCAGGCTGCCGCGCAAGCCGTCCGAGCGGGCGGCAGTCGGCACCGAGAGGGCGGCGAGATCGAGCAGGTTGACGAAGTTGGTGTAGCTGCCGAGGTTGGAGTTGAGGGTGATTGGGTCGGCCGTGAGCTCCGCCACGGCATAGGCGCGCGGCACGGTGGGCACCGCGAGGCAATCGAGCCGGGCGAGGAGCGGCGCCACGGCGCGCTTGAGATCCATCAGCTTGTAGGTCGCCTCGAAGGCCGAGACGGCAGTGAGGCCGCGGGCGCCTTCGATGATCTTGCGGGTCACCGGGTGGAACGAATCCGGGCTCGCCTCGAGCAGGCGCTTGGTCGCGGCATAGCGCTCAGCGACCCACGGCCCCTCATAGAGCAGCCGGGCCACGGCGTGCAGCGGCTCGAAATCCACCTCGATGATCTCGGCGCCGAGTGCCGCGAGGCGTTCGAGGTCAGCGGCATAGGAGGCCTCGGCCGCCGCGTCGCCGAAGAATTTCCGCTGCGCCGGTAGCGGCACGCCGACCCGCAGGCTTGGCGGCGCGGCGGAGAGGGCCGGCGCCGGCAACGGGCGCGAAAAGGCGTCGGCGGCATCATAGGCGGCGGCCACCGTGGTGACGCGGAAGGCGGTGGCGACGTCACGCGCGAACACCGAGATGGTGTCCAGCGTCCGGCAGGCCGGCACCATGCCGCTGGCCGAGAACAGGCCGAGCGTCGGCTTCAGCCCGACAATGCCGTTCATCCCGGCGGGGATGCGGCCCGAACCGGCGGTGTCGGTGCCCAGCGCGAAATCGACGATGCCGGCGGCCACCGCCACGGCGGAGCCGGAGCTCGAACCGCCGGGCACCAGGTCGGCGCGCTGCACATTGCGCGGCACGCCATAGGGCGAACGGACGCCGACAAGGCCGGTGGCGAACTGATCGAGGTTGGTCTTCCCCAGCACGATGGCGCCCGCCGCCTCAAGCCGCGCCACGACAAAGGCGGAAGCCTCGGGTGTATAGGCAAAGTCGGGGCAGGCGGCGGTGGTCGGGAGGCCAGCCGCGTCGATATTGTCCTTCACCGCAAAGATCAGCCCGTAGAGCGGCTTGCCGGCCGGGCCGGCGGCTTCGAGGGTTCTGGCTTCGGCCAGCAGCGTGGCTTCAGGCTTCAGGCTGATGAAGGTTGCGGGGTCGTCATAGGCGGCGAGGGCGGCAAGGGCCCGCTGGACGGCGGTGACGGGAGAAATCTGCAAGGCTCGGCCCCTCGATGATGGTCGAGGTGATTATGCACAGACTCACGTGCCGGCCCACAGTGATGTGTGCATTGAGGTGATGTATGCAGAAAAAATGTGCAGATGTGATCTGGATGCACGAAGTGATGCAGGTGGGCTTTCGTTCGATGATTGCCAAACACTCGGGTGTCATCCCTGCGAAAGCAGGGACCCAACTCGCATCCCACACCAGCCGATAGTTGGGTCCCAGCTTTCGCTGGGATGACACCGAGTTTGGGGTGGGTTTGGTGGTTAGCCCGTTAGTCCGCCAACCGAGTCACCGGCACGCCCCTGGTCCCGCTCGCGAAGCTCACCATCGCCCCACAGAGTGGCCATCTCGCCAGATCCTCGGCCGGCACCCCTGCGCTGAGGCTCGGGACATAGAGCGTGCTCAGCTCCGGGCCGCCGAAGCAGGGCATGGTGGGGCGGAGGTTGGGGAGGGTGACCCAACTCAAGAGCTTGCCCTCAGGCGAGAAGCAGTTGAGCCGGCTGGCCGAGGCGCCGCCGGACCAGTAATTGCCATCGATATCGCAGGCGCCGCCGTCGGGGCGGCCGGTGGCTTCATCGAGCTCGAGCCAGCGGCGGCGGTTGCTTGCCGTGCCGCTAACCGGATCGAAATCGTAGATATCGACCCAGATGCCACGCGAATCCGAGTGGTACATGCGGGTGCCTGCGCCATCCCAGGCGAGGCCGTTGGAAATCCGAAACCCCTCGGTGATCACGCTGACCCCGCCGTCGGGAGCGACGCGATAGAGCACGCCGGCGGGGTTGGCTTCGCCGCTCGCATCCATCGAGCCGACCCAGAAGGCGCCATCGGGCCCGACCTTGCCGTCGTTGAGCCGCATCTCGGGTTTCTTGTGCGTCACCGCGGCAAGCGGCTGCCGGCTGCCATCGCGCGGGTCGAACAGGATCACCGTGCTCTTGAGCGCCACGACCAGTCTGTCGGACCGGCAGATCCCCAGTGCGCCGACCGGTTCGCCGAATTCCCAACGCTGGCGCACGCCGGTGGCCGGGTCGATGCGGTGGATGGTGCCGGGGGTGATGTCGACCCAGTAGAGCAGGCCGGCGCGTTCGTCCCAGACCGGGCTCTCGCCGATATCGCAGCGGTCGGCGGCGACGGTGGTGATCTCGGGCGCGCTCACTGTTCGGTATCCCCGTGCGCGAGGCTCCATTCGCGATAGCGGCGGCGGCCGCCTTCGAGGTGCTGGCGCATGGCGACGCGGGCCTCGTCGGGCTTGCGATCGCTGATGGCATCGAAGATGCGCTGGTGCTCGGTGCGGATGACGTCGAGGAACTCCGACTTGCTCTTGTCATCGGAGAAGCTGGCGCCCAGGGCGCGCCGCGGGATCAGCCGCTCGCCCATCTCGTCGACGAACAGGCGGAAGCGCTTGTTGTTGGTGGCGTCGGCAATGGCGCGGTGGAAGGCGCGGTCGGCATCGGTGGCGAGCGTGTTGTCGCTGAGGTGGCGGTTGAACTGGGTCATCGCCTGCTCCATGCGGAGGAGGTTGGTTTCGGTCCGGCGCTCGGCCGCCAGCCCCGCCGCTTCGACCTCGACGCTGATGCGGAACTCGAGGAAATCCAGCACGTCGCCGATCTCTTCAGGCGCCGCCATCAGCATGGACAGGCCGCCGGCGGGCAGGGGAGGCTTGCTGACATAGACGCCGCTGCCGCGCAGCGAGCGCAGCCGGCCCTCGGCCTTGAGGCTGGCAATCGCCTCGCGCACCACGGTGCGGCTCACCGAAAACTGCTCGCACAGCCGATCGGCGGGCGGCAGCTTGTCGCCGGGGTTGAGCGCGTTGGTTTCGATCAGCCGCAACAGGTCGAGCTTGACCCGGTCGGTGAGGTGGATGGCGGGGCTGGAAGACATCAGGATTTCGGGGCCTGTCGGCTGGGGTTCTGAGGCGCATTCATAGGCGGGGCAAGCGAGTAGCGGAAGAGGCGCAGCGCATTGCCCCCGTTGCCGATGCGGAGAAACTATCATACTACTTTGAAGAAGTCATATTTTTGGAGGGAATGAATGTACGTAGGCACGCAGCTCGGCGGCGATCAGTTCGCCAAAGTGGGCGACCGCTACCTCAGGCAGCTGGCGCAACTGGGGGTGAAGCATGTGTGCATCGACCCGGTCGGCGACCCCTGGCAATGGGATCGCGATATCCTGATGCGTCACGCCGAGCATGTTTCGAAGTTCGGTCTGGTGCTCGACATGGTGCAACTGCCGCTGCCCTCGTCCGGTATCGAACGCAAGCACCAGTCACCGGGCATCGTGCTCGGCAAGCCGGGCGAGCGTGACCGCGAGATCGACGGCATCTGCCGCATCATCGAGGCGCTGGCCGAGGCGGGGATCGGTGCGGCGAAATACAACTTCAACGTGCTGGGCATTCCGCGCACCGAATCCGAGACCGGTCGCGGCGGGCAGAAGCTCTCGACCTGGCGCGCCGACCAGGCGACGGATGGCGACACGCTGACCATTGCCGGCAAAGTCTCGTCGGAGGAGTTCTGGGGGCGTATCGAGTATTTCCTCGAGCGCGTCGTGCCGGTCGCCACCGCCAACAAGGTGCGGCTCGCTTGCCACCCGCACGACCCGATGACGCCGCCGGGCTATCGCGGCTTCGAGAGCCGCGTACTGTCGAGCGTCGAAGGGCTGATGCGCTTCGTCCAGACCGCCGAGAGCCCCTATCATGGGCTCAATTTCTGCCAGGGCACGGTGGCCGAAGGGATGGAAGATCCGCGCTCCGAAATCGGCGAGGTGATCCGCTGGTTCGGCAGCCGCAAGAAGATCTTCAACGTGCACTTCCGCAACATCAAGGGCGGCCGCTACTCGTTCACCGAGGAGTTCCCCGACAATGGCGACATGGACATGCCGGCGGCGCTGAAGATCTACCACGAGGTCGGCTATGACGGCATGATCATGCCCGACCACGTGCCGCATATCGATGCCGACAACTCGATGGAAACGGCGTTCGCCTTCTGCTTCGGGTACATTATTGCGCTGTTCCAGGCCAATGGCTGGGATCCGTACGGGGCGTAAGGGGCGTTGACTGGTTTGAGGTGACGCAGGCTGCTCTGTCCCTTCTCCCCTCAGGGGAGAAGGTGGCGCGAAGCGCCGGATGAGGGGTGAAGCGGTGCAATACGCGCTCACTGAGAAGCTGAACCCCTCACCCTAGTTCCGCTACGGACCGTCGGTCCTAGCTCCACTTGCCCTCTCCCCTCAGGGGAGAGGGGACGCTGGCGGGTAATGGCCTGCCGGTGTCCTATCCAAAAACAAAGGCCCGGATCTGGCGACCCGGGCCTTTCGCCGTGACGGGGGAGAGCCGTCAGGCGTTGGCGGCGATCAGATCCGCCAGCACCTGGCGTTCGCTGGCGTCGAGCTCGGTGAGCGGGGTGCGCACCTTGCCGGCTGAGCGGCCGACGAGCTCGGCGCCGGCCTTGATCATCGACACGGCGTAGCCGCGCTTGCGGTCTCGCAGCTCGATCAGCGGCAGGTAAAAGCTCTTCATCAGCCCGTCGACCACCGCTGTGTCGCGCTGCCGTACGGCGTTGTAAAAGCGCAAAGCCAGCTCGGGCACGAAGTTGAAGACGGCCGAGGAATAGGTGGTGACGCCCATCTCGAGATAGGGCTGGGCGAACACTTCGGCGGTCGGCAGGCCGCCGATATGGACGACGCGATCGCCGAGCCGGTGCGCGACGCGCTGCATCAGCTGCAGGTCGCCGATGCCATCCTTGTAACCGATGAAATTCGGGCAGGCCTCGGCTAGTTTTTCGAGCCCGGCCGGCGACAGCCGGGTGTTGTCGCGGGCGTAGTAGATGACGCCCAGCCCGACCGCATCGCAGATCGCCTGCATATGGGCGATGACGCCCTGTTCCTCGGCGAACATCAGGTAATGCGGCAGCACCAGGATGCCGGCGGCGCCGGCCTTCTCGGCGCGTTTCGCCAGATCTACCGCCATGCGGGTGCCATAGCCCACGCCGGCCAGCACCGGCACGTCGGCGGCGCTGTTCTCGACCGCGGTGCGGATCACCGCGTCATACTCATCATAGCCGATGGAGAAGAACTCGCCCGTGCCGCCCGCCGCGAACAACCCGGCCGCGCCATAGGACGAGAGCCATTGCAGGCGCCTGGCGTAGGAGGCGGCGTCGAACTCGCCGTCGGCGCCGAAATCGGTCACCGGGAAGGACAAGAGCCCGGAACCGATCTTCGATTTGATCTCGTCAAAAGTCACCAGGCGTCTCCCAGGGCAGAAATTAGTACTATTTCTTGGTGCTAGCACCGGCAAATCCCTGCTGTCAACGCAAACGAAAGCCGCACCAAGCACGACTCTCGGCAAAGTAGTATGATTTATTGTTTGACAGCGCGTTTGCAGTCATACCACATTGCCCCGCCGACGCCGAAGGGGAACGCTCCCGGCGTCCGGATGCAATTTTCGAGGGGAGGGTGAATTGAAGCATTTCCTGATGCCTGCATTGGCCGGGGTATCGATGCTGGCCTTGGCCGGCGCCGCACTGGCCGTCGATTACAAACAGGCGCCGGTGCTCGACGCGGCTGTCGCTGACGGCAGCTTGCCGCCGGTGGCCGAGCGCGTCGGCGCCGCACCGCGCGTCATCACGCCGGTCAGCGAAGTCGGCCAGTATGGCGGCACGTTCCGCGGCGGCATGGTGGGCGGCAATGACCGCAACATGCTGTTCACCTACTTCGGCTACGAGCCGCTGCTCGCCTGGGATGCCGAATGGACCGGCGAGATCCAGCCCAATATCGCCAGCGCCTACAGCGTCAGCGAGGACAGCAAGTCCTTCACCTTCACGCTGCGCGAGGGGATGAAGTGGTCGGACGGCACGCCGTTCACCGCCGATGATGTGGCGTTCTTCGTTCAGGACGTGCTGCCCGACGACAAGCTGTTCCCGACCAAGCCGGGCTGGCTGACCGTCGAGGGCGAGCTGCCGACCATTGCCGTCGCCTCGCCCACCGAGTTCACCCTGTCGTGGAGCAAGCCGAACGGACTGTTCATCCTCAATGCGGCGAGCGTCTACGGCGTGCAGCTGACACTGCTGAGCAAGGCCTATTGCAGCCAGTTCCTGCCCAAGTACAACCCGGACGCCGATGCCAAGGCCAAGGCAGCCGGCGTCGCCGACTGGTCCGAGCAGATGGTCAACATGTGCGGCGTCGGCATCGAGAACATCCAGCGCTGGCGTAACCCGGACCGCCCGACCATCGAGGCCTGGCGCATCACCGAGCCCTACGTGGCGGGCGCCACCCGCGTGGCGCTCGAGCGCAACCCGTACTACTGGAAGGTCGATACTGCAGGGAACCAGCTGCCCTATATCGACGGGCTCAGCATGTCGGTGAATGCCGAGGCGCAGACCCTGCTGCTCAGCGTGCTCGCCGGCGAGATCGACTACGAAGTCCGCCACACCGCCAACACCACTAACCTGCCGGTGCTGTCGGAAGGCCAGGAGGCCGGCAATTTCCGCATCAGCCCGCGCGAGTCGCGGGTTGGCAACTCGCTCGCCATCTCGGTGAACCTCAACTCGCATGATGCGGTGAAGGCGCCGATCTTCTCGAACAAGGATTTCCGCATCGCGCTGTCCCATGCGCTCGACCGCCAGGCGATCATCGATACGGTCTATCTGGGGCAGGGCACGCCGCGCCAGGTGGCGCCGCTCGAGGGCACGCCGTTCTACAACGAGAAGCTGGCGACCCAGTATCTCGAGTACAATGCCGACGAAGCCAACCGGCTGCTCGACGCGATCGGGCTCGACAAGCGCGGCAGCAACGGCTTGCGGCTCGCGCCCGACGGCAGCCCGCTGGTGGTCAACGTCGCCGCGGTAACGGCGCTGGGCAACACCGCCGATGTCGCCGAGCTGCTGGTGCAGTACTGGCAGGCAGTGGGCGTCGATGCGCGCTTCACGGCGATGGATCGCACCCGCTTCTATGAGGAAAAGACCGCCAGCCAGCACGATATCGTGGTGTGGGGCGCCACCTCGGGCGGCATCGACGTCTATATCGATCCGCGCGACTACTTCCCGTTCTCGACGGAGTCGAACTTCGCTGTCGACTGGTCCAAGTTCTACATCAAGGACGGCGGGGTCGAGCCGCCCGACTATGTCAAGCAACAGTGGGCGCTGTACGACCAGATCAAGGGCACGTCCAATGCCGACGAGCAGGCCAAGCTCTTGAGCCAGCTGCTCGATATCAGCGCCGAGCAGTTCTACCAGATCGGCATCGGTACCGCGATCCAGGGCTTCGCGGTGGTGTCGAACAAGCTGGGCAACGTGCCCGACGATACCCCGACCGGCTGGATCCATCCCGATCCGGGTACGCTGAACACCGAGCAGTTCTACTTCAAGCAGTAGTCCTCCCCAGAGCATCTCAAGGTTCGATCCGGCGGCACCGCCCGCCGGATCGTCCAACCCACGGGCCGGTTCATGCTCCTCTACATTCTCAAGCGAATAGCCGGCATGATCCCGGCGATGGTGGCGATCTCCATCCTGGCGTTCACCGTCATCCAGTTGCCACCGGGCGACTATGTCTCGACCTATGCGGCACAGATCGCGCAGGCCGGGGAGACGGTCGACAGCGCCATGCTCAACAGCCTGCGCGAGCGCTACGGGCTGGGTGAGAATGTCGTGGTGCAATACTTCAAGTGGATCGGCGGCATCGTCACCCGCGGCGATTTCGGCGACAGCTTCGAGTGGAACCAGCCGGTCACCGAGCTGATCTGGGGCCGCATGGGGATGACGGCGCTGATCTCGGTGCTGACGCTCATACTGATGTGGGCGTTTTCGCTGCCGATCGGCATCTACTCGGCGGTGCGGCAATATTCGATCGCCGACTATGTGGCCACCGCCTTTGCCTTTCTCGCCATGGCGACGCCGAATTTCCTGCTCGCCATCGTGCTGCTCTATGCCTCGACCATGTGGTTCGGCGTGTCGGTGGGCGGGCTGTTCTCGCCGGCCTTCGAGAATGCACCGTTGTCGCTGGCCAAGGTGTGGGATTTCATCACCCACGCCTGGATCCCGATCTTCGTGCTCGGCACCGCCGGCACGGCCTCGCTGATCCGGGTGATGCGCGCTAACCTCCTCGACGAGCTGCACAAGCCCTATGTCGAGGCGGCGCGGTCCAAGGGGCTGCCCGAAGGGCGGCTGATCCTCACCTATCCGGTGCGGGTGGCGCTGAACCCGTTCATTTCCACCGTCGGCTGGGTGCTGCCGGCGCTGATTTCGGGCGAGCTGGTGGTCTCCACCGTCTTGAACCTCCCCACCGCCGGGCCGCTGCTGCTGCAGGCGCTGAAAAGCCAGGACATGTATCTGGCTGGCGCCTTCATCCTGCTGAGTGGCGGGCTGGTGCTGATCGGCACGCTGGTCTCGGACATCCTGCTCGCCATTTCCGACCCCAGGATCCGGCTGTCATGAGCGCCCCCACCGAAGCCACCGACATCGAAGCGGGCCTGCTCGACCAGCAGCTCACCGCCGGGCGCCTGCAGGCCGCCGGGCAGTGGATGCTGTTCTGGCACAAGTTCAAGAAGCACAAGCTCGCCGTGCTGTCGCTGATGATCGTCGGGCTGATCTATTTCGTGGCGCTGTTTGCGGAGTTCCTGGCGCCGCAGGATCCGGCGAAGTTCGATCCGCGCTTCACCTACGTGCCGCCGCAGGCCATCGGCTGGTTCGTCGACGACGGCGCCGGTGGCTCGCGCTTCCAGCCGCATGTTACCGGCTTCGACATCAAGGTCGACGCCAAGAGCTTCCGGCGCATCTTCACCCCCAAGCCGAGCGAGATCATCCCGATCGGGCTGTTCGTCAAAGGCCAGAGCTACAAGATGTGGGGGCTGTTCGATGCCGATATCCACCTGATCGGGCCGCTCGAAAAGAACAAGCCGTTCTTCCTCGCCGGCGGCGACCGGCTGGGGCGGGACCTCCTCAGTCGCACCATCCACGGCACCCGGATTTCGATGTCGATCGGGCTGGTCGGGGTCACCCTGTCGCTGATCATCGGCATGATCCTGGGCGGGATTTCCGGCTATCGCGGTGGTCTCGTCGATCGGGTGATCCAGCGGGTCATCGAGTTCATCCGCTCGGTGCCCACCATTCCGCTATGGCTCGGCCTCGCCGCCGCCATGCCGAAGGACTGGCCGCCGCTGCAGGTGTATTTCTCGATCCTCGTCATCCTGTCGCTGATCGGCTGGACCGAGATCGCCCGCGTGGTGCGCGGGCGCTTCCTCAGCCTGAGGAGCGAGGATTTCGTCATCGCGGCGCGGCTCGACGGAGTGAGCGAGTTCCGGCTGATCATGCGCCACATGATGCCGAGCCTTTATTCGCACATCATCGCCGCGGTGACCCTCGCCATCCCGCACATGATCCTCGCCGAAACCGCGCTCAGCTTCCTCGGCCTCGGGCTGCAGCCGCCGATCGTCAGCTGGGGCGTGCTGCTGCAGGATACGCAGAACCTTCGCGCTATCACCCAGGCGCCCTGGCTGTTCGTCCCCGGCATCTGCGTGGTGGTGGCGGTGCTGTCGCTCAACTTCCTTGGAGACGGCGTCCGCGACGCTGCTGATCCCTATGCCAAATAACACCGTGCCCAACACCAAACCGGTCCTCACCGTCAAGAACCTCGCCGTCGAGTTCCCGGTGCACAAGTCGGTGGTGCATGCGGTGCGCGGCGTCAGCTTCACCCTGTCGCGCGGCGAGACGCTCTGCCTCGTCGGCGAAAGCGGCTCGGGCAAGAGCGTCACCGCCCGCGCCATCCTGCAGCTGGTCGCCTCGCCCGGGCGGATCACGGCGGGAGAAATCCTCCTCGATACCGGCAGCGGCGAGCTCGATATCGTCAAGCTCGGGGCGCTCGGGCGCGGTATCCGCGAAGTGCGCGGACGGCGCATCGCGATGATCTTCCAGGAGCCGATGTCGAGCCTGTCGCCGGTGCACACCATCGGCCACCAGATCGTCGAGACCATCCTGCTGCACGAAAGGATCAGCAAGGAGGAAGCGCGGAAGCGGGCCGCGGCCTTGCTCGACCGGGTGCGCATCCCCAACCCCGAGGCGGCGCTCGACCGCTACTCGTTCGAGTTCTCGGGCGGCATGCGGCAGCGCGCCATGATCGCCATGGCGCTCTCCTGCAACCCGGAAATCCTGATCGCCGACGAGCCGACCACGGCGCTCGATGTCACCACCCAGGCCGAGATCCTGTCGCTGCTGCGTGAGCTGCAGCGCGATCGCGGCATGGCCGTGCTGTTCATTACCCACGACATGGGCGTGGTGGCGCAGATCGCCGACCGCGTCATGGTGATGTTCAAGGGCGAAGTGGTCGAAGAGGCCAATGTGTTCGACCTGTTCGAGCGGCCGCAGCAGCCCTACACCAAGGCACTGCTCGGCTCGGTGCTGAAGCTTGAAACGCCGGCGCCGCGGCCGCCACGCCCGGCCGAGGAATCGCCGATCGCCGAGATCAGCGACCTGTCGCTGCACTTCCCGCTCAATGTCGGCATGCTGGGCAAACCGACCGCCTATCTCAAGGCGATCGACGGGGTCAGCCTCACCATCAACAAGGGCGAAACCGTCGGGGTGGTGGGCGAGAGCGGCTCGGGCAAGACTACGCTGGGCCGTACGCTCTTGCGCATCTACACGCCGACCGGCGGGCAGGTGAATTATTGGCGCGGCGACGGCGTGGAAGTCGACATCGCGCGGCTATCGAAGCGCGAGATGAAATCGCTCTACAGCGAAGTGCGCATGGTGTTCCAGGATCCGCATTCCTCGCTCAACCCGCGGATGACCGTCTACCAGATCATCTCGGAGCCGCTCCGCACCAACACGACGATGAGCGAGCGCGAGATGCGCGATCGGGTGGCGGAGCTCTTGATGCGCGTCGGGCTGCCGGCCGATGGCGGCGAGCGCTACCCCCATGCCTTTTCCGGCGGGCAGCGGCAGCGCATCTCGATCGCCCGCGCCATCGCGCTCAGGCCGCGGCTGATCATCGCCGATGAGCCGACCTCGGCGCTTGACGTGTCGCTGCGCCACCAGGTGCTCGACCTGATGCGCGGGCTGCAGGACGAGTATGGCCTCTCCTACCTGTTCATCAGCCACGACATCTCGGTGATCCGCTATTTCTGCGACCGCGTCGCGGTGATGAAGAACGGCAAAATCGTCGAGATCGGCGACGTGCAGCAGATTTGCGAGCGGCCCGAGCATCCCTATACTCAGACCCTGATCCGCGCCGTCCCCCGTCCCGATCCGCGCCTGCGGCTTTCGGCCCCCGCCTGAGGAAGATCATGCCGCAAATCCTGTTGACGGGCGCCGCCGGCAGGCTCGGCACCCACTTCCGGTCGAGATTTGCCGAAGCGGGGAGGGCGGTACTGGCGACCGACATTGCAGCTCCGGCCGACGGTGGGGCGGTGGTGCTCGCCGACCTCGCCGACCGCGCGGCGATCGACGACCTGATGCGGCAGGATATCTCGGCCGTGGTGCACCTGGGCGGTATGGCCAACGAGAAGCCGTGGCAGGCGATCCTCGATGCCAATATCGCCGGCACCTACAATATCTTCGAAAGTGCCCGCAAAGCCGGGGTGAAGCGAGTGATCTACGCCTCGTCCTACCATGTGCTGGGCATGCACCAGGTCGCCGATGCGCCGCTAGACCGGCATGCCGAAGTGCGGCCGGATTCGCTTTATGCGGTGAGCAAGCTGTTCGGCGAAAACCTCAGCCGGCTCTACTATGACAAGTTCGGCATCGGCTGCCTCAACATCCGGATCTGCGCCGCCAACAACCCGGGCTCGCAGCGTGACATCAAGATCTGGTGCGACCGCGATGACCTGTTTCGCCTGGTGCTCGCCGGGCTCGACGCACCGGAACTGGGCTACCACACGGTGTTCGGCATCTCCGACAATGCGGGCGCCTGGTATGTGAACGGGCCCGACCAGACGCTGGGTTGGACGCCGGAGCATGGCTCAGGCGAGCTGCCGGTGCCGGCGGGCGGCTGGCCGGCGCCGGACCCTGAGGTGGCGGTACTGCAGGGCGGCGGCTTTGCGGTGCGCGGGCATTTTGAGGACTGAGGTCTGAGCCGAACTTGCAGTCGTCGCTTCCCTCCCCCTTGAGGGGAGGGATCGAGGGAGGGGGTGGTGCGGTGATCACCGATGGACTCCCACCCCCAACCCCTCCCCTCAAGGGGGAGGGGAGCAGATCGCGGCTCGCCGCCTAACCCCTCACCGGTCCGCCCGCTTCCTTGACCATCTCCACCAGGCGCTTGAACACGTTGCCGCTCTGGCGGATGCCGTCGTGTTCGTATTCGTTGGTGACCCAGTGCTGGAGGTTGCCGACCGCGGCGGCGGTTTCGAGGGAGAGGCCGGCATCGACATAGAGATCGTCGTAATAGACCACGGCGCTCACCGGCACCCGGTTAGCGGCGAGGCGCTCGGGATCATAGAGCTCCGAGTAGCTCTGGCGCGCCGCCAGGGTTTCGACGCCGGCCTTGAACGGGCGGAGCGAGCGGATCTCCTCGAACATCCACGGGAACATCATCTCGCCGGTGAACAGCAGCGGGCGGGCGGCGGGGGCGAACTCGGGGTGATCGGCGCGGACCCGCTCGGCGGCCCAGTTGGTGGCGCCGGCGCCGTGGCCGTAAATGCTCTCCTGCAGCGCCGCGAACAGCGGCCCGCTGTCATAGCTGGTGAGGCTCATGACGCTGAACAGGAAGTGGTCGGACAGCCGGCCCGGCGCGGAGAACGCCTCGTCGATCAGCCAGTGGACGTTCTCGTGCCCGGGCGCCATGCCGAGATCAATGCCGATGGTCTGCAGCCGCTTGACGGTGAGTTGGTCGCCATCGGGCAGGCGGACGTCATTGCCGACGATGAAATCGGCAATGGCGGCGACGCGGGCGACGTCATCGGGATAGCGCTTGTAGTATAGCCGGCTCTTGCCTGCCGCGCGCGGATAGGTGCGGCGGTAGACCTCGTCGGCATTGGGCGCGAGGCTCGCGAGGCCGCCGGCGACGTAGCAGGCGGCGAGCGCTTCGGGGTAACGCGACAAATAGGTGAGGGTGAGGAAACCACCATAGCTCTGGCCGAGCGATTCCCAGCGTTTGCCGGGAAACAGGGTTTTGCGGGCGTGCTCGAAATCGTCAACGATCGAGTCGGCACGGAAATGGCTGAGATAGTCGGCGGCGGCGTCGCCCGTGGCGAAGCCCGCCATGGTGGCGGCTTCGATGCGGGTGGAGCGGCCGGTGCCGCGCTGGTCGGGGAGGATGACGCGATGCGTCTTCAGCGCCTCGGCCAGCCAGGACGGGCTGCCCTTGGTCGGCCGCGGCGACTTGCCGCCCGGACCGCCCTGCAGGAACACCAATAGCGGCAGGTCGTCATGGCGCTTGGTCGGATCGACCACCTCGCGCAGGAACAGCTCGATGGCTTGGCCCGCGGGCTTCTGCCAATCGAGCGGCACCGGCAGCAGGTGGTCGCGGATCAGCATGCCGGGGATGGTGTATTCGGCGACGGGCATTGAACGAACCTCTCTAGAGCTTTTCACTGATGAGCCGAACCACCCGCGATGTCATCCCTGTGAAGCAGGAACCCATCTCGCAGCCCGTGCCAGCGGATAGTTGGGTCCCTGCTTTCGCAGGGATGACACCCGGTGGGGGGCAGGACCGAGCCAAACCGCGGGGCCAGTGCGAAATGCATCACCGCACGCGCGGATCCAGCAGCACATAGGCGATGTCGACGATGATGTTGGCGACGACGATGAACAGGCCGCCGAGCAGCACCACGCCGATGATGATCGGCCGGTCCTGGTTGGCCACTGCCTGCACCGCGAGGGCGCCGACGCCTTGCAGGCCATAGACCTGTTCGATGACGATGGCGCCGCCGAGCAAGAGTGCGATATCGGCGCCGAGCTGGGTGGCGAGCGGGGTGAGGGTGGCGCGCATGCCGTGCTTCCACACGACCTTCCGCTCACTGAGCCCCTTGGCGCGGGCGGTGCGGATGTAATCCTCGCCCATCACTTCGAGCATCTGGCCGCGGGTGAGCCGCGCATAGACCGCGGCGGTGGTGAGCGCCAGCGTGGTCCAGGGCAGGATCAGGTGCCAGGCCCAGATCGCCGGGTTGGGCAGGAACGGTTTGAAGCCGCCGGCCGGGAACAGCATGAAGCCCGATTGCCGGGGCAGGAAATAGAACAGGTAGAGCGACATCATGCCGAGCACGAAAGTCGGGAAGCTGAGGCCGATGAGGATGAAGCCCTGGCCCAACCGGTCGCGCACCCCGCCGGGATGGCGCGCCGACATGATGCCGATGGGGATGCCGACGGCGAGCCAGACCAGCACACCGCCCACCACCAGCGACAGGGTGGCGGGCAGGCGGTTGAAGATCAGCTTCGCGACGGGCTGCTGGTTGCGATAGGAAAAGCCGAGGTCGCCGGTCACCGCCTTGCCGAGAAAGCTCAGATATTGCTCGTGGATCGGCCGGTCGAGGCCGAGATTGTTGCGGATCTGGATCAGCTGCGTCTCGGTCGCCTTGTCGCCCGCCACCATGCGGGCCGGATCACCCGGGGCGACGAAGAACAGGAAGAACACGAACATGCTGAGGGTGAGCAGGATCAGCGCGCCGAACAGCACGCGGCCAAAGAGATAGCGGATCATTTGGCTTTCCTCCGCAGTGGCCGGCCACGCGGATCGAGCGCATCGCGCAGGCCATCGCCGAGGATGTTGAAGGCGAGCGTGGTGAACAGCAGCGCCAGACCGGGGATCAGCACCAGCCACGACGCGACGAGGTAGAGCGAGTTGCCGGCGGCATCGGCCAGCATGCCGCCCCAGCTCGGGGCCGGCGGCACGATGCCCATGCCGAGAAAGCTCAGCGTCGCCTCGAAGACGATCGAGCCCGGGATCATCATGGTGGTGTAGACGATGATCGGCACGCTGAGGTTGGGCAGGATGTCGATGAACATGATCGACAGCGGCCCGGCGCCGAGCGAGCGGCTGGCTTCGACGAATTCCTGCCGGCGCAGCGACATCACCTGGCCGCGGATGACGCGGCCCATGGTGGTCCAGCTGAAGAAGACGATGACGCCGATCGAAAGCGACAGGCTGGGGCCGAACACCGAGACCAGCGCCAAAGCGCAGAGCAGGAACGGCACGCTCATCACCAGGTCCATGGCGCGGCTCAAGACGGTGTCGACCCAGCCGCCGAAATAGCCGGCGACCATGCCGACGGTGATGCCGATCAGTGCCGCAACCACCGCGGCGAGCACGCCCACGGTGAGCGAGACCTGCGCGCCATAGGCGAGGCGGACGAGGACATCGCGGCCGAGATGATCGGTGCCGAACAGGAATTCGGCATTGGGCGCCACCGGCAGGCCCATCTCGGAAAGGCCGGTATCGCGATATTGCTCAATGGCGGAGTGGCCGGTGAAGGCCGAGATCCACGGGGCCGAGAGGGCGAAGATCACCACCAGCACGATGAAGACCAGCGCCGCGATGATGGCCGGGTCGCGCCCGAGCCGGCGCAGCGTCAGCGCCAGCGAGCCGCGCTGCACGACGGGGATGGCAGCCTGGGTGCTCATGCGGCCTCCGGAACATGCGAGCTCACCAGCGTGCGGCCGGCGGCGGCGTGGCGGGGCGGGGTGGTGACCGAGGCGGCGAGCAGCGTCTGCGTGTAGGGGTGCTGCGGGGCGCGATAGAGCGTTTCGGCATCGGCGAGCTCGACGATCTGGCCGGCCTGCATCACCGCGATGCGGTCGCAGACATGCCGGACCACGGCGAGATCGTGCGAAATGAACAGGTAAGTGAGATCGAGATCGCGCTGCAGCGAACGCATCAGGTTCAGCACCTGCGCCTGGATCGAGACATCGAGGGCCGAGACCGGTTCGTCATAGATGATCAGGGAGGGGTTGAGCGCCAAAGCGCGGGCGATGCCGATGCGCTGGCGCTGGCCGCCGGAGAATTCCGAGGGGAAGCGGTTGTAGTGCTCGGGGTTGAGGCCGACGAGCTCCATCAGCCGCTGCACTTCGCGCTTCCGCTTAGCGCCACTGGCGAGGCCGTGGATGCGATAGGGATCGCCGATGATGGCGCCGACGCGGCGGCGGGGGTTGAGCGCGCCGAAGGGGTTCTGGAATACCAGTTGCACCTCGCGCCGCATTGCCTGCCAGGCGCGGCCATCAAGGCTGCCGAGATCGCGGCCGAGCAGCGAAACCTTGCCATGGGTCATCGGGATCAGCCCGGCGAGGACGCGGGCGAAGGTGGATTTGCCGCAGCCGCTTTCGCCGACAAGGCCGAGGGTTTCGCCGCGGTGCAGCTCGAGATCGATGCCCTTCAGCACCTCGAAGCCGGCGCCGGGGTTGAACAGGCTGCCCGCGCCATAGGTCAGGCGGACGCCCTCGGCCTTGACGACGATCTCGTCGGCGGCCGGGGCTTTTGCGGTGGCAGCGACGCTGGCAGCGGCGTCGGCGGGGGGGCCTTCGAGCCAGCAGAGCGACTGCAAGCCATCGCTGAAGACGCGGAGTGGCGGCGCTTCTGTAGTGCAGCGGGGCAGGGCGCTGGCGCAGCGCGGCGCGAACACGCATCCCCTGGGGGTTTCGAGCAGGCTGGGCGGGCGGCCGGGGATCGGCACCAGCTCGGCGCCCGCCTCGTAATTGGCGGGCGAGGAGGCGAGCAGCCCGGCCGTATAGGGGTGGGCCGGGGCGGCGAAGAGCGGGGCGCTCGGTCCCAGTTCCATGCGGCGGCCGGCATACATCACCATCACGTGGTCGGCGATGCTGGAGAGCAGCCCGAGATCGTGGGTGATCATCACCACGGTGGTGCCGCGCTCGCGCCGCATCTCGTCGAGCAGCGTGACGATCTGCGCCTGCACCGTGACATCGAGGGCAGTGGTGGGTTCGTCCGCGATGACCAGCGGCGGGTTGAGGACCAGCGCCATGGCGATCATCACGCGTTGGCGCATGCCGCCGGAAAACTGATGCGGGAAACTGTCGAAGCGGCGATCGGCCTCGGTGATGCCGACGCGGGCGAGGAGGTCGACGGCGCGGCGGCGCGCCACCGATTTTTCCACCTTCTCGTGGGCGTGGATCATCTCGGTGATCTGGCTGCCGACGGTGTAATAGGGGTGCAGGCTCGACATCGGATCCTGGAAGATCATGCCGATGCGCGAGCCACGGATGGCCTGCAATTCGGCGGACTTCAGGCCCAGGAGATTGCGGCCCTCGAACAGCACTTCGCCGGTGACTGTGGCATTGGGCAAGAGGCCGAGGATGGCCTGGGTCAAGACGCTCTTGCCCGATCCGGACTCGCCGGCGATGCCGAACAGTTCGCCGGCTTCGAGCGCGAAGGAGACGTCGCGCACCGCGTGGATCACGCCGTCTTCAGTGGGGATATCGACGCTCAGATGCCGCGCTTCGAGAACTGCCACGCAACCACTCCAGACTGGGCACCGGCGCGTCGCGAACGCTGGTGCAGTATTCGATTGGGCTGAACCGGCTGCACGGTTGACTCGGCCCTTGACCTACCCACCGGCTGTCATCCCTGCGAAAGCAGGGACCCATTTCTCCGCTCGCGCGGGCTGCGAGTTGGATCCCAGCTTTCGCTGGGATGACAGCCGGTGGTGGGGTGATCACGGTAGGTCCACTCGACCACGAGCCCGAAAGATACCGCTTGTGATCGCCGAAATCGCACTTCCCCTCACCGCGAGGAGAGGGGAAGTGTGGGCGTTCAACCAGCCCCAGCCTATTGCTGCAGCCAGACATTGGTCCAGTCGCCCTGGACGCCGATCGAGTAGGGCTGGAAGTTCTGCACTGCCGCGCCGTGGTAGAGCACGATCAGGTTGGCGATCAGCGGCACCACCGGCGCATCGGCCATCACCAGCTCGTCGACCTGGGCCCAGAGCGCGCCGACTTCCTCGGGCGTCGTGGCGTTGATCGCCTGCTGGGCCAGTTCGTTGGCCTTGTCGTTGTTGTAGTCGGTGTAGTTGTAGGTTTGGTGCGTGCCGTCATAGCTGAACTGCGGCTGGAACACCGAGCGCGCGGAGCCGCCGGCCCAATCCGGAGTCCAGCCGACCGGCGCGATATCCCAGGTGCCTTCCTGGGTGTTCACCGGGTTGGTCATGAACTTCGAGTAGTAGTCTGCGGGAGCCACCGGGGTCAGCTCGAGGGTGATGCCGGCCTTGGCCATCGAGGCCTGGATGGTCTGCGCCACCGCCGGCTCGTTGCCCTTGTTGCGGAACGGCATTTTCAGCGTGATGCCGTCGGGGAAGCCGGCCTCGGCAAGCAGCGCCTTGGCCTTTTCCGGGTCGCCCTTGGCCTCGGGGGACGGGTAGAGGTCGAACTCGTGATAGCCGAGCACGCCGAGGCCGAAAATGCCGTTGACGGGCTTGGCGATCGACGGCCCGCCCATCTGCTGGACAATGGCGGCCTTGTCGACGGCGTAGTTCAGCGCCTGGCGGACCTTCAGGTCCTTGAGCGCGCCATTGTTGTTGCCTGAGACGGTGTTGATGAAGATGAAGTTGGTGTTGCCCGACGACACCGTCATCAGCTTTTCGTCGCCCTGGGCAGTCAGCATCTGCAGGATCGCCGGCGGGATGGTGACGTCATAGGTCATGTCGCCGTCGCCCGATTGCAGCTGCTGCATGATGGCGTCGACGGTGAGGCCGAAGGTGATGTCGATCTGGTCGACATAGGCCTTGCGCAGCGGATCGCTGTCGGCGGTCCAGGCCGGGTTGCGCACCAGCTGCAGTGAGGAATCCGGGGTGTAGGCGCCCGGAGTGTAGGGGCCGCTGGCAATGAAATTGCTGCGGTAATCCGGACCATCCGGCATGTAGTCGAGCACTTCGATCGGCGCCGGGGCGGAGGTGGCGAGCGACAGCATGTAGATGAAGTCGCCGGCGCGCTGCGTCAGCTTGATCACCACGGTCTCATCGTCCGGCGTCTCGATGCCGGTGATGTCGTTGCCCTCGATATAGGCCTTCATCGCCTCGACGGTCGGCTCGACCTTGGAAAAGCCGTCGCAGAACTCGGCCATGCCGGCGACGAGGCTTGAGTAATAGGTCAGCGCCGCCGAGCCGAGCGCCGGGTTGCACATGCGCTTGAAGCCGCGCTCGAGGTCGGCCGAGGTGATCTGGCGCGCGCCCGAGGGGGCGTTCCACTGGGCGCCCTGGCGGATCTTGAAGGTGTAGGTGAGCCCGTCATCGGTCGGCTGCGGCACTTCGGTCGCGAGGTCGCCCTTGGGGGTGATGCGCACCGTTTCGTCGGTCGAAGCCTCGTAGGAGATAAGCTGGCGCGATACGGCGCGCAGGAAATTGTTGGTGGTGACCAAAGCCGCGGAGGTCGGGTCGAAATGGTCGAGATCCTCGGTGCCAAGGATGCGCAACGTGCCGCCGGGCTGGGCGTCCTGCGCCAGGCTTGGCAGGGTCGACAGAGCGGTCGCGACGAGGCCGGCGAGCGCCAGCCGCGGCAGCAGTTTCCGGCGTTTCGGTGTGGTATGCGCCATGGGTTCCCTCCTGATGTGGATGAGCGGCTGCAGAGGGCAGCCGCTCCCGTACCAGCGATAGTCGACAGCCTGTACGCAGCTTGTCAATAGGAATGTCGACAACTTGCCGACAGTCGCTTTTCATCTTATGAGACTGGCAAAGCCGGACGCCGCGCTGCGTCCCGAACGACGAGTGCGGCCGTTGCCCGCGAGACAGGACAAGACGATGCAAAAGAGCGATTTCCGTGGCGTGTTCCCGGCAATCACCACCAAGATGACGGCTGACCAGGAGGTCGATCTGAGCGCGGTGCGCGCGGATGTCGCCTACCAGATCGAATCCGGCGTCGACGGCGTCATCGTCTGTGGTTCGCTCGGTGAGGCCTCGAGCCTGACGCGCGAGGAAAAGCTCGCCATCGCCAAGGCGGCGATCGAAGAAGCAGCGGGCCGCAGGCCCATCCTTCTCACCATCGCCGAGGATTCGACCCGGGCCGGCGCTTCGCTCGCCGCCGAAGCCGAGAAACTCGGCATCGAGGGGCTGATGGTGCTGCCGGCGATGCGCTATCTCGCCGACGATCGCGAAGTGGTGGCGCATTACCGGGCCATCGCCGCCGCCTCGGGCCTGCCGATCATCATCTATAACAACCCGATCGCCTACGGCATCAACGTCACCGAGGCGATGCTGAAGGAAATGGCGGACGAGCCGAAATTCGTCGCCATCAAGGAATCGACCGGCGATACCCGCCGCATCAACGAGACGCTGCGGGCGCTCGGCGATCGCTATCAGCTGCTGACCGGCGTCGATGACCTGGCGCTCGAAAGCCTGATCCTCGGCTGTTCGGGCTGGATCGCCGGGCTGGTGGTGGCTTTCCCGCGGGAAACTGTGGCCATCTACAAGCTGGCGGCACAGGGGCGGATCCCCGAGGCGATGGAGATCTACCGCTGGTTCCTGCCGCTGCTCAGCATGGATATCGGGCCTAAGTTCGTACAGAACATCAAGCTGGTCGAGGCCATTGTCCGCGGCACCTCGCCGGTGACCCGGGCGCCGCGGCTGCCGCTGGTCGGTGCCGAGGAAGCACGAGTCCGTGCCATCACCGAGGCCGGGCTGAAGAGCCGGCCGGATCTCTCCAAGTACGGCTTCTGACCATGACCAGACTTCAGGCGCTTCGGGCCCATCTCGGGGCTCTTGGCATCGACGGGGTAATCGTGCCGCGTTTCGATGCCCATCAGGGCGAATATTGCGCGCCGCATGACGAGCGGTTGCGCTATCTCACCGGCTTCACCGGTTCGGCCGGCATCGCGCTGGTGACATCAGGTGAGGCGGTGATCTTCGTCGATGGCCGCTACCAGGTGCAGGTGCGCCAGGAAGTCGATCTCGAGGCGTTCGAGATCTCGCATTTTTTTGACTTTCCGCTGGAGCGCTGGCTCGGCGAAAAGCTGCCGCGCAACCGGAAGATCGGCTTCAACCCGATGCTGATTCCGTCCGACCTGCATCAGCGGCTCGCGGCAGCGATGCAGCAGGCAGGCGGCGAGCTGGTGCCGCTCGAGGCCGATCCTGTCGACGCGATCTGGCCGGATCAGCCCGAGCCGCCGACCGGGCGGATCAGCAGTTTCGCCAATGCCGGCGAGACGGCCTTGTCGAAGCGCCGCCGCATCGGGGCGCGGCTGGCCGAGCTCGGGGCGGATTTCCTGGTCGAGACGCAGCCGGACAATATCGCCTGGCTGCTCAATGTGCGGGGCAGCGATGTCAAATACACGCCACTGCCGCAGTCCTTCCTGTTGCTCGACAAGAGCGGGGACACCGAGTGGTTCGTCGATGAGCGCAAGCTCCCCAACGATCGGGAGGCCTATGAGCTCGAAGCGGTGACGACGCGTTCGCCGGCCGACCTGCTCGCCGGCATCGCGGCGCGCTCGGGTGGCAAGCGGGCGCTGGTCGATCCGCGTTTCGCCTCGGTGGCGACGGCGCTGGCGGTGACCGGGGCAGGGGGCACGGTGCTCTCGGAGACGAGCCCGATCACCATCGCCAAGGCGATCAAGAACACGACAGAGCTCGACGGCTTCCGCTCGTCACATGTGAGCGACGGCGTAGCGCTCACCGAGTTCCTGAGCTGGCTCGCCGCCAATGTCGCGGCCCGCGAGGCGGCCGGCAAGCCGATCACCGAACTCGAAGCCGAGGACAAGCTGCTGGAGTTCCGCTCCCGGGGCGAGGGCTTCGTCGAGCCGAGCTTCCGCTCGATCTCGGCCGCGGCGGCGAACGCCGCGATGTGCCACTACGCCTCGAGCGAAGCGACCAATGCGCCGCTCAGCACCAAAGGCGTCTACCTGATCGATTCCGGTGGGCAGTATCTCACCGGCACCACCGATGTCACCCGCACCACCGCCTTCGCTCCGGTGTCAAACGAGGTGCGCCGCACCTATACCGCCGTGCTCAAAGGCTTCGTGGCGCTGATGACGGCGCAGTTCCCGGTGACGGCGCGCGGCCACCACCTCGATGCACTGGCGCGACGGCCGCTGTGGGATCTCGGGCTCGACTACGACCACGGCACCGGGCACGGGGTGGGGCACTTCCTTTCGGTGCACGAACACCCGCAGCGCTTCGGCAAGGTGGTGAACAATTATGAGTTCGCCCCCGGCGTGATCATGACCATCGAGCCCGGCTATTACCGCGAAGGCGAGTTCGGGCTCAGGGTCGAGAACCAGGTGGAGACGGTCGGCGCGGCACCGGGGTTCCTGCGTTTCGAGACGCTGACGCTGGCGCCGATCGACCTGTCACTGGCGGATCTCAGTGCGCTGACCCGCGAGGAGGTGGCCTGGCTCGACGGCTATCATGCGCGGGTGCGTGAGGCGCTTTCGAACAAGCTGTCGCCATCGGCGCAGGCCTGGCTCGAGCGCATGACGGCGGCGATCGCTCTGTAGTTCTCGGACGCTGCTCCCCCCTGGAGGACGCAGTAGCGCCGCGGGGGGAGGGGAGCAGCAGGCATAGCCGGAAGCAGCCGTTGCAATCCCCCGTGGAACCGGCTTTCTAGCGCCGATAAGGCTGAATGCAGGAGAATCGTCGTGGCTGCAATGCGCGGGGCGACAAAGAGGGGCAAGGCGCCGCCGAGTGACGGCGAGCCGGTGCGGGTGCGCGGGCAGGGGGCGCAGACCGTCTATGAGAAGCTGCGCCAGTCGATCCTCGATCTGACGCTGGAGCCGGGTAGCGCGCTGGACGAAGTGGGCTTGTCGGCGCAGTTCGACATGTCGCGCACCCCGATCCGCGAAGCGCTGGTGCGACTCTCGGCCGAGGGGCTGGTGACGACGCTGCCCAACCGCAGCACCATCGTCTCCTCGATCGATTTCGTGCGGTTGCCGATCTATTTCGAGGCGCTGACCCTGATGTATCGGGTGACTACGCGCGGCGCCGCGGTACACCGGCGCGACAGCGACATGGTAGCGATCCGCAAGCTCCAGGCCGCCTATGCCGAGGCGGTGCAGCAGCGCGACGCGCTGAAGATGATCCAGTCCAACCGCGATTTCCACGTGGCGATCGCCGCGGCCGGCGGCAACAGCTATTTCACCGGACTGTTCACCCGGCTCTTGGACGAAGGGCGGCGGATTCTGCGGCTCTACTACCAGAGCTTCGACGACACCCTGCCGCGCCAATATGTCGACGAGCACGAGGCAATGGTGGCCGCGGTTGCCGCCGGCGACGCCGAGCTCGCGGATAAGCTGGCCGCCGAACACGCGGCCCAGATCGTGCGGCAGATCCAGAGCTACATCGCGCGGGACACGACCTCGCATATCAGTCTGGCGTCGTAGGGCGCACAAGGCCATCAATCGGGCGCCCTCCCCCGCAAGCGAGAGAGGGACGCCGACTGCAATGTCCGCGTTACCCCTCTGCCAGCGGCAGCGTCATCGAGAATTTTGCGCCGCCGGTGGAGGACTCCGTGACCGCCACGCGGCCTTTGTGGCGCTGGACGATCGAGGCGACGAGGTTGAGGCCGAGGCCGGCGCCGGTGGCCAGCGGCTTGATGCGGTAGAACGGCTCGAAAATGCGCTCGCGGTCGGCTGGGGCGATGCCGGGGCCGTCGTCCATCACCGAGATGGTGCCGTTGGTGCTGACCTCGACGACGATCTGGCCGTGGTTGGCGGCGTGGACGATCGCGTTCTGCACCACATTGGCGAGGGCGCGGGTGAGGCTGCCTTCGTCGCCGCGGATCGTCACCGGCGCATCCGGCGCGTTGAGCCCCAGTTCATAGCCGGCGTTGAGGGCGAGCGGCGCGAGATCGCTGACCACGGTGCCGGCGAGTTCGACCAGGTCGAGCGGCTCCATCGTGGTTTCACCCAGGTCCATGCGCTGCAGGTCGAGCAGCTGGTCGGCGAGGCTCGAGAGGCGGGCGACATCCATCAGCAAACGGGCCTTTTCGGGGAACGGCTCGGCGGTCTCCAGCCGGGTCTGGAGGATGGCGATCGGGGTGCGGAGTTCATGCGCGGAATCGGCGAGGAAGCGCTCGCGCTGCGCATAGGCCTTGTCGAGCCGCGCGAGTCCGCCATTGACCGCGTCGACCAGGGCGCGGACCTCCTGCGGCACGTTCTCCGTGGGCAGTTGCGTGCCACGCGCATCGATGTCGATCAGTTCGGCCTGTTCGGCCGCCTCCTTCAGGCCACGCAGCTCACGCCGGATCACCCGGGGGATGATGATGGCGGCGGCGATGGTGGTGATGGCGAGCAGGGACAGGCTGAACAGGGCCCAGAACCCGGCGACGAACGACACGACGCCGATGGTCCGCCCGCCACCCGACGCGACCATGACATCGCCGATCTGGCTGCGGTGCCGTTCGAGCTGCAGCGCATCCACCGGGGACCCGGCGCGCGGGCGAACGTCGACCGAAGCGAACTCCCAGAGCGCGGTGTTCAGCTCGTCGTAAAACACCGGAATCTTGCCGAGCGAAACCACGGTGCCAGCCTCGGTCGAGGCGAGGAACCAGACCCCGGGCTTGTCGGCGATCAGCTGCTTGAGCTTGGGTGTCATCTCCACCTGGGCGGCGCCGCCGGGAGTGGGGCGGATCGCTTCGGCGAAAATCTCGGGGTTGCCCGGATCGAGCGGCGGCGCCTCGATGTAGCGAAGCGCCGGATAGATGCCGAGCGGGAACACCACGAGGCCGAAGAACAGCAGCAGGGCGACAGCCTGCACCTGGATCATGCGGCGGGTGAGGCGCCGTTCGAGGCGGACGGGTTTGGCTTCGCGGATCATGATTGCCTGAGGAGGTAGCCGACGCCACGCACCGGATGGATTTCGACACTGCTGCCGGCCTCGGCAAGCTTGCGCCTGAGGCGCGAGATATGGGCTTCGAGCGAGTTGGACTGGATCTCGTCGTCCGAACCGTAGACGTCTTCCTCGAGCACGGCGCGGCGCACGGTGCGGCCGGACCGGCGCATCAGGCTTTCGAGCACCAGGTACTCACGGCGCGGCAGATTGACCTTTTCGCCATCGACGAACACATCGCCGTGGTTGAGATCGAGCGACAGGTTGCCCATGCTGAGCGGCGCGGTTTCCACCTGGCTGGGCCGGCGCAGCACGGCGCGCAGCCGTGCCACCAGTTCGTCGACGACGAAGGGTTTGGCCAGATAATCGTCGGCGCCGAGGTTCAGACCCTCGATGCGATGGTTGGCGCCACCCATGGCCGAGAGCACGACGATCGGGGTGTGGGGCCGGCGCTTCCTGATATGGGCGATCAGCGAGGCGCCGTCGCCATCGCCCAACTGCCGGTCAAGGATGACGAGGTCATGTGCCACCGTCTCGATCGCCTCGATGGCGAACTCGATCGAGGGCACGTGATCGGTGATGAAATCGTGCCTCGCGAGCGCGGTGCGCAGCAAGGCCGCCATGTCGGGCTCGTCTTCAACCAGCAATAGCCGCATCGGCACCTCCTTCGTCGTCATCGCCGATCAAGCTTGCCGAAAGCTTGCGCCGGGCGACGATGAGCTGTTGCGCCGGGGCATGGCGCCTGGCGCAACCGGCCCATGCGCGCTGCGCTGGGGCCACGCAAGGTTCATGCAAGCTTGGCGGCGGAAAAGCCATCCCCTCACGCTGCTCGGGTCATCCCGGGGCGACGAGACGTGTTTGGACCCATCACCCCTGAGGAATGCGCCATGGACGAGCCCGCAATCCAGCCCGCCCCGAAGCCCGAGTGGGCGCTGAGCCGGCGCGAACTGAAGAAGCGGGCGCTGCTGGCGGCCGGCATCCAGCCGGCGCGCTTCCCCTGGATGTGGGCCGGCGCCGCCGTGGTGGTGGTCGGCCTCGCGGTGTTCGTCTTGCCGCAGTTCCTTGCCCCGCAGGCCTCGACGCCGACCGAAACCGCCGCATCGGCCGCGGATGTGGTGAAGCGGCTGCTCCGCATCGACGTCGCGACGGTCCAGCCGTCGACCCTGTCGGAAACGCTGAAGGCGACGGGTTCGCTGATGCCGCGACGCTCCATCGCCATCGCCTCGCAGGTCAACGGCACGCTGAAGAGCGTCGACGTGCGGATCGGCGACCAGGTGAAATCAGGCGATGTGCTGGCTACGGTCGATGTCGAAACCTCCCAGATCCAGCTCAGCCAGCAGCGCAGCACTGCCGCGGCGACGCGGGCGCAGCTGGCGCAGGCCGAGAACCAGCTCGAGCGCACCTTGCGGCTCGCCGATAGCGGCCTCACCCCCAGCGCCACGGTGGAATCCGAGAAAGCCTCGATCGAGGCGCTGAAGGCCAACCTCGCAGCGCTCGAGGCGCAGGTCGCCGGCGCCGAGCTGGTGATCCGCAACGCCACCATCACCGCGCCGTTCGACGGCATCGTCGCGGCGCGCTCGATCGAACCCGGCCAGCTGATCACCTCGGGCGCCGCCTTGTTCGACCTCGTCGATCTCTCGATGATGGAAATGACCGCCTATGTGCCGGTGAGCGCCAGCCCGAAACTGTCGCCCGGCCAGCCTGTCACTCTCACGGTCGAGGGACTGCCGGGCCGGAGTTTTGCCGCGACGGTCGAGGGCGTCAGCCCGGTGGCGGCCAAGGGCACCCGCACCGTGCCGGTGCTGATCTCGGTGCCCAACCCCGGGGCAGAGCTGCGCGGCGGCATGTTTGCCTCGGGCAGCATCGTCATCGAGGAAGCGAAGGGAGCGTTTGCCGTGCCCGACGCCGCCCTGCGTGAGGATGCCGAAGGGCGCTATGTGTTGAAGATCGTCGACGGCGCCCTGCTGCGCCAGCCGGTCGAAGTGGCGCGCCAGTGGGCGTCGAGCCGGATGACCGAGCTCGCCTCGGGCCTAGCGGCCGGCGACAGCTATGTGGCCGCCCAGCTCGACGATCTGAAGCCCGGCATGCGCGTCACCGTGGTGGAGAACTGAGCCATGTTCCTCACCAAGATCAGCGTCCGCCACCCGGTTTTCGCCACCATGGTCATGGTGGCGCTGCTGGTGTTCGGCCTCTACTCCTACTCGCGCCTCTCCATCGAGCAGATGCCCAATATCGACCTGCCGGTCGTCGCGGTGGTGGTCAACTATCCCGGCGCCTCTGCGCAATCGGTCGAGAACGACATCATCAAGCCGATCGAAGACGCGGTGAACTCGATCAGCGGCATCGATACGCTGCAATCGATCGCGCAGCAGAACGCTGCGATGATCATCATGATGTTCGACATGGAGGTGAGCTCGGTCGACGCGGTGCAGGAGGTGCGCGACAAGATCGCCGGCATCGAAGCGAACCTGCCCGATAATGCCGACAAGCCGCGGGTGCTGCGGTTCGACCCCAACGCCATGCCGATCATGTCGCTGGCCATCCGCTCCGACACGCTCAGCGCGCGCGAGCTGACCCAGCTGGCCGATGATGTGGTGGTCAACCGGCTGCGCAATATCCCTGGCGTCGGCAGCGCCGATCTCGTCGGCGGTGTGCCGGCGCAGCTCGACGTGCTGGTCGATCCGGACCGGCTCGACGGCTTCGGCGTCAGCATGTCCGAGGTGATCTCGGCGATCCGCCAGAACAATCTCGACCTGCCGGCCGGCACCATCACCGAGGGCGCGGTGTCGCGCGCCATCCAGGTCGAGGGCCGGCTCGAGGATGTCGAGGATTTCCGCAACATCATCGTGTCGCGCACCGGCGGCCAGGCGGTACGGCTCGGCGATGTCGCGACTATCACCCAGGGGCAGGGCGACGAGAAGAGCCTCGCCTTCATCAATGGCGAACGGGCGCTGGCGATCAACATCATCAAGGTGCAGGGCGCCAACACCGTCGGCGTGGCCAAGGCCGTGCACCAGGAGATCGAACGGCTCGCGGAACGCGAGCTGCCCGAGAGCGTCAGCATCGACGTGGTGGCCGACAATGCCGTGCCGGTGGAGCAATCCTTCCACACGGTGCAGAACATGATCGTCGAGGGCGCGGGGCTCGCCGTGCTGATCGTGTTCCTGTTCCTCAACTCATGGCGCTCGACCGTCATCACCGCGCTGACGCTGCCGATCTCGATCATTGGCACCATGACGGTGTTGTTCGCGCTCGGCTTCACCCTCAACATGATGACGCTGATGGCGCTGTCGCTGTCGGTGGGCATCCTGATCGACGACGCGATCGTGGTGCGCGAGAACATCATGCGGCACCTGCATATGGGCAAGAACCATGTGCAGGCGGCGCTCGACGGCACCAACGAGATCGGCCTCGCGGTGCTGGCGACGACGCTCTCGATCGTCGCGGTGTTCCTCCCCGTCGCCTTCATGGACGGCATCATGGGGCGGTTCTTCCTGCAGTTCGGCGTCACCGTCTCGGTGGCGGTGCTGATCTCGCTGTTCGTCGCCTTCACGCTCGACCCGATGATGTCGTCGGTATGGCACGACCCGGATTCCGAACCGGGCGCCAGGCGCGGCCCGCTCGGTCGGGCGGTGGCGAAGTTCGACCATTTCTTCGAGTGGTGCGCCGGCGGCTATCGGGCGCTGCTGCGCTGGTGCCTGAGGCATCGGATGACGACGCTTGGTACGGCCGTGGTGCTGTTCTTCGCCAGTTTCGCTTTGGTGCCCCTGGTCGGCTTCGAGGTGACGCCGGCGACCGACAACAGCGAGTTCCAGGTCGAAGTGGAGACGCCGCAGGGCTCCTCGCTCGACTATACCGGCCAGAAGGTCCGGCAGGTGGAAGCGCTGCTGCGCACCCTGCCCGAAGTGAAGCGCACCTATGCCACCGTGGCCGGTGGGCAGGGCGTCTCGAGCAACAATGCCGGCACCGTCGTCGTCACCATGGTGCCGCCGGGCGAACGCCAGCTGATGCCGCACGAAATGACGGCGCCAGTTCGAGATCTTCTCGCTCAGGTGCCCGGGGTGAAGACCATTGTCGGCGTCTCGAGCGGCTTCGGCAGCCTGAGCAAGCCGATCCAGGTCACCGCCTATGGCGATAGCTTTGCGGTGCTGGGCGATCTGACCGACCAGCTGGCGGCAGAGCTTGCCGAGATCCCCGGCCTCACCGATATCGAAACCTCGCTCGATGCGGCGCAGCCGATCGTCGGCATCCGGGTCAACCGCGAGCTCGCCAGCGAAGCCGGCATCTCGCTGCAGCAGGTGGGCGCGGTGCTGCAGCCGATGCTATCAGGCGAAGAGGTCAGCGAATGGACCTCGCCGGCCGAGGAAACCTACAAGCTGGTGGTGCGGCTGCCGGAAGGCGAGCGCAACAGCGTCGAGCTGCTCTCCAACCTGCCGATCAGCCGCAATGACAGCGCGGTGATCCGGCTCGGCGACATTGCCGCTATCGAAACCTCGACCGGCCCGGCCGAGATCAACCGGCAGGACCTGTCGCGGCAGGTGACGGTCGACGCCAATATCAGCGGCGCCAATATCGGCGAGCTGATGCCCAAGATCCAGGCGGCGATCGACGCGATCGAGATGCCCGCGGGCTACCGGATGTCGATGGGCGGCGATGCCGAGCAACTGGGCGATATCGGCTCGTCCGCCGGTTCGGCGCTGCTGCTCGCGGTGGTGTTCATCTACCTGGTGCTGGCCAGCCAGTTCGGCAGTTTCGTCCAGCCCATCGCCATCATGATGGCGCTGCCGCTGTCGCTGATCGGCGTGCTGGTCGGGCTGCTGATCGGTGGTTCGACGCTCAACATGATGTCGATGATCGGCTTCATCATGCTGATGGGCCTCGTGGTGAAGAACGCCATCCTGCTGGTCGACAATGCCAACCAGCATGTGCGCGAAGGCTGGAACCTATATGATGCGCTGGTCGAGGCCGGGGGCACCCGCTTCCGCCCGATCATCATGACGACGCTCGCCATGGTGTTCGGCATGCTGCCCTTGGCGCTCAGCCTCCACGAGGGGTCGAGCCAGAACGCGCCGATGGCCCATGCAGTGATCGGCGGGCTGATCAGCTCGACGCTGCTGACGCTGGTCGTCGTTCCCGTGATGCTGACCTACACCGACTCGTTGAGCGGACTGGTCAAGCGTGTGCTGCGTCGGCGCAAGTCGGCGCAGCATTCCCCTACGCCCGAGGCGGCTGAGGTCGTCCCGCACTGATCCGATAACCCAAGGACTGATCATGATCACCGCACCGGCTTTGCGGGCGCGCTCCGCGCGCCTGCCCCGACTGCTCGTTGCCGTCAGCATCGCGGCGCTGCTGGCGGGCTGTTCCTCGCTCGCCTACCAGAAACCGCAGATGGCGGTGGCGACGAGCTTCAGCGCTTCGCCGAGCGCCAGGGCTTCGGTCGACAACAGCAACAAGGCGTGGTGGACGGCGTTCCGCGACCAGCGGCTGAGCCGGCTGATCGATCGCGGGCTTGCCCAGAACCTCTCGATCGCCCAGGCGGTGGAGCGGATCAACGAGGCCAATGCCGGGATGATCGCCGTCGGCGCCACCGTGCTGCCCTCGGCCTCGGGCAGCGTCACCGGGCGCGAAAGCGGTGGCTCGGGCGCTTCGAGTTCGTCGGTGACCTATGGTGCCACGGCGTCGTGGATGCTCGACCTGTTCGGGCAATACGGCAATTCGCGCCGCGCCGCCGAGGCCAATCTCGATGCGGCCTACCTCTCGGCCGACACCGCGCGGCTGACCTTCCTGTCGGAACTCACCAACGCCTATATCGACCTGCGCTACTATCAGGAATCGCTGGCGCTGACCCGCTCGAGCCTTGCCACCCGCCAGCAGACGCTCGAGCTGACGCAGTCGCTGCTCAAGAACGGGGCCGGCTCGCAGCTCGATGTGCTGCAGGCGCAGAGCGCGCTCGATGCGGCGTCGCTGCAGCTGCCGAGCCAGGAGCTCGGGTTCGTCCGCAGCCTCAACCGGCTGGCGACGCTCACCGCGCAATCAACGAGCGCGATCGAGAAGGACCTGATCAAGGGCGCGCCGCAGCCCTGGCCGCGGGCCAAGGTGAATGCCGGCGTTCCGGCCGACCTGATCCGGCAGCGCCCGGACATCCAGGCGGCCGAGCGGGCGCTGCTGGCGGCGACCGCCAATGCCGGGATCGCCGAGGCGCAGCTGTATCCGTCGATTACGCTCAGCGGCAATATCCAGCTGGCGGCGTTGGCCGGCGGCAACACCACCAGCTGGGGGTTCGGGCCGACGCTGAACCTGCCGTTCCTCGATGGCGGGCGGGCCAAGGCCAACCACCAGGCGGCGTTGTCGAAAGTGAACCAGGCCTATCTGAGCTGGCAGAGCGCGGTGCGTGGCGCCATCGAGGAGACCGAAAACGCGCTGGCCGCGGTGCGCCGCGACGGCCGCAGCATCGACGCGGCGAGCAAGGTGTCCGACAGCGCGCAGCGGCAGCTCGAGCTGGCGCGCAAAAGCTACCAGGAAGGGCAGGGGCAGATCCTCGACGTGCTCAATGCCGAACGCAGCCTGTTCGACGCCAAAGCCCAGCTGGCCACGTCGACGCGGCAGTATGCCAGCAATTATGTGGCGCTGAATGTCGCGATCGGCGGCGGGATCGGGGCGTTGCCGGCGGGAAAGTAAGGGGTTGGCACTAGCGGTGCGGCGATCCTTCCCCGCGTGGCGGGGGAGGGGGACCAGCGAAGCTGGTGGAGGGGGGAGCCCAAGCTGGCGACTCTTGCCGGGGGGGCCCCTCCACCGCCTCCGGCGGTCCCCCTCCCCCGCCACGCGGGGGAGGATTAGGAGAGGCCGGTGCACGTTCCCCGGCTACCGCTCCGGCATCCCCGCCTCCACCCAGCGGACGAACAGTGCGATCTCTTCATCCGCCAGCGGGTAGCTGAGGAACGGCATGCGTGGGGTGCTGATGCCCTTGAGCCGGCGGATCAGTTCGCTGCCTTCGGGGTCGCCCGGCAGCAGCACCGGGCCATCCTTGCTGCCGGCCATCGCTAGGGCATAGCTGTCGAGGCGGAGGCCGCGCCCGGCGCCCTGGGCGGAATGGCACATCACGCAGTGCTTGGTGACGATGGCGTTGATATCCGCCCAGGTCGGCGGCTGGCCTACGGTCTCTGCCGCTGGTGTCGCCTGGCTGAGGCAGGTCAGGAGTAGAGCGACAAAAGTCCGCTTCATGATGGCGACCAAAGTCAGTGTTCTGGCGGGATGTCGAAATCGAAAGCGCGAACAGCGGGTAGCACATCGTCAGTCGACATATGCGACTTGCAGCATGACGTACTCGGATGGTCTTGGCAAATACCTGCCTTGGCTGATGAATCCGGCCTCAGCTGTTACTGGTGGCGCGTGCTTGCGGCGTGATATGTTGGTCCGGCAGCCGCAGGCCGCACGCCTGTGGCGTCTCGCGTGGGAGGAAGAACATGAGAGGACTAGCTCTTTTTGCACTGGCTGCTTCGTTCTGCCCAATGGTTGCATTGGCCGCCGATGTCAGCCTCGACGACATGCGCAAGGCCGTGGACAAGTACAAGGACGTGAAGGTGGCGCTGGCCGATGGCTACATCCTGCCCGAAAATCACTGCGTGTCTGCCGCCAATTCCGGGTTGCCGGCCGAGCTTGGCGCCATGGGGCTCCACTACATTCACCCGGGCTTGCTCGAGATCACCGGCACCGCGCCCAAGGTCGACGGCAAGAGCACCCATACCGACTGGATGAAGCCGTCGGTGCTGATCTACGAGCCGCAGGCCGATGGCACGCTCGAGCTGGTGGCAGTGGAGAACCTGGTGTTTCAAGCGGCCTGGGATGCGTCGGGCAAGACCGAGGAGCTGGTGCTCAACGGCCGGCATTGGGACCATATGGCCGACGACCCGGCGACCGCCGGCGACGAGGCCCATGGCTTCATGCCGCATTACGACCAGCATGTCTGGCTCTACCGCACCAATCCGGCGGGCGACCTGATGCCGTTCAACCCGGCGGTCACGTGCGACAACGCTGAACACAAGATGTAGACGGAAGCGGAAATCGGCAGTCAGCGCGCCCTCCCCCGCAAGCGGGAGAGGGACGCCGACTGCGCCGGTGGTGCTAGATCCCTACAGAATTCTCCGCCCGTGCCGCAAACTCCCGTCGTGCCGTAACGATGCGGTCGCGGTTGTTCAGGGCGATCGAGCCGAGCCGCTTGACCCCGCCGACCAGTTCTTCGCCCAATTCCGTAAGTTCGTACTCGACCCGCGGCGGAATGGTGGCGAAGGCGGTGCGCTCGACGAAGCCGTCGCGTTCCAGTTCCCTGAGCGTCGCCGCCAACTGCTTCTGGGCCACGCCGCCGACATCGCGGGCGATTTCGCCGAAGCGCAGCCGGCCGGTTTCCAGCGCCACCAGCACCGGCACGGTCCAGCGCGCTCCGGTCAGGTCGAACACGTCGCGGACGATGGTCAGGTCTGGTTTGGTCATTCTGCGGCACCTCGATTCACACCGGAGCACCTTGCGCCAGCAAGCTTGCGACAGGCTTGCAGATGCGGGCAGGGCGGCCACTGATCCTCCGCTATCGCCCCACTCGAGGTGTCATCCCAGCGAAAGCTGGGACCCAACCATCAGTTGGAGCAGGCGGCGAGATGGGTCCCCTGAGGTGGGATGACATCCGGTGGTGCGGGAGGGTGAGTGCCAAAGCACGCCAAGTCGCGCACAGTTGTGGCGAGCTAGTCCTTGTCGGACGGCTTCGCCTCCTTAGCTTCCTCGATGCGATCGCGGAACAGCGTGGCCCGGGCCAGCAGCATGAGCGTCACCGGGGTCGTCACCGTGACGAACAGGAAGATCACCAGCTCGTGGATCACCAGCCGCTGCTGGGTCACCGTGAAGAAGATCGCCGAAGCGAGGAGGATCAGGCCGCCCCCCATGCTGGTGCCCATGGTGGGGGCATGGATGCGGCGGTAGAAATCGGTGAAGCGGACGAGGCCGAGGCACCCGGCCATGGTGAGCCCGGCGCCGACGACGACGCAAACCGAGACCAGGATGGAAAGCCAGAGCGGCAGCGCGTCGATCATTCGATCACCTCGCCGCGCATCAGGAATTTGGCCAGCGCCACCGTGCCGACGAAGCCGAGCAGCCCGATCAGCATGGCGAGTTCGAAATAGATCTGCGAACCGGTGCGGATGCCGAGCGTCACCAGCAGCAGCAGGCCGACGACATAGAGCGCGTCGAGCGCCAGGATCCGGTCCTGGGCGCGCGGGCCGCGCACCATGCGGTAGAGCGTTGCGAGCATGCCGATGCCCAGCATCAGCTGTGCGGCGAAGAGGCTCCAGTCGAGGATCATCTGGCTCATTCGAAAATCTCCAGCAGCAACCGCTCGTAGCGGTGCCTGACGGTCGCCACCCACGCATCCTTGTCGATGAGGTCGAGCACGTGGATCAGCACGGTGTTGCGCTCGCCATCATACTCGAGCCAGGCGCTGCCCGGCGTCGCGGTGAGGAGGCACGCCAGCACCGCCAGCCCGAACTGGTTGGTCAGCTGCAATTCCATCTTGATGAAGCCCGCGGAGGGTTCGGCCCTGGGGTTGATGAGGATCAGCAGCACCGCGATGTTGGAGCGGATGATGTCGATGCCGGCGACCACCACCAGCTGCAACAGGCTGGTGAGGCGCCGGAAACGCACGCGCCCCGGCAGGATGGCGCTGGCAGCGAGCGCGACTGCAACGGCGACAGCGCCACCGAGGAGGATCTGGCCGAAGCCGATCGATTGCTGCAGCACCAGCCACATCAGCAGCAGCAGCGCGGCGAGAACCGGGTAGGGGAACAGCCGCTTCATGGCGCGGCCTCCGTGGGCAGCACCACATCCATATAGCCCTGCGGCGAGTGGATGAACGCCGCCGTCTCGGCAAAGAACGCCATCGCCGGACCGGCGGCCAGCGCCAGGAGCACGCAGAGCGTTAGCAGCATAACGATCGGCGCGAGCTCTGCGGTGCGGACCCGCGGCACGTCGCTGTCGGGCAGCGAGGTCCAGAAGATGTTGATGCCGTTGCGCACCATCGCCACCAGTACCAGGAACCCCGAGCCGATCAGCGCCGCGATGAACCACCAGGTGGCGGCCGTCGGCCCGGCGCCGAGCGCTGCCGAGATCATGGCGAATTTCGACACGAAACCGGAGAGCGGCGGCAAACCGGCCATGATCAGCGCAGCGATGGCAAAGCACCAGCTGACCAGCGTCGCAGCACCGGGCACGGTGCGGCTTACCTCGTCGCTGTCATCGGGCACCTCTTCCTCGTCGCCGTAGATTTCGAGCGACACCGCCAGCACCTGCGCTTCGGCCGGCAGGATCTGGTCGATCACATCCTTGAGCAGGAACAGCGCCCCCGCGGCGAGGGTGGCGACCACCACATAGTAGAGCGCCCCGCTGGTCACCCCGGGCGCGTTGTAGCCGACAGCGAGGAGGAGGGTGCCGGCGGAGACGAGGATCAGGTAGCTCGCCAGCCGGTCGAGCGCCTTGCTCGACAGCGCGCCGATGCTGCCATAGGCGATGGTCGCCAGCCCCAGCACCAGCAGCACGCTCTGCCCGAACGCCAGTTCCGGGCCCGAGGCGTTGGCGAAGACCAGGGTCCAGAGTCTAAGGATGGCGTAGAACCCCACCTTGGTCATCACCGCGAACAGGGCCGCGACGGGCGGGGCGGCCGAGGAATAAGTGCGCGGCAGCCAGAAATGCAGAGGCCAGGAGCCGGCCTTGATCAGGAAGGCGACCCCGAGCACTGCGGCGCCGGCATCGAACAGCCCGCGATCGTCAGGCGCGATCAGCGGCACGGCGCGGGCGATATCGGCCATGTTGAGCGTGCCGGTGGTGGCATAGATCAGCGCCACGCCGATGAGGAACAGGAACGAGGCGACGAGGTTGATGGCGATATAGTGCAGCGCCGCCTTCACCTGGTTGCGGCCGCCGCCATGCAGCGTCAGCCCGTAGGACGCGGCCAGGAGCAGTTCGAAGAAGACGAACAGGTTGAACAGGTCGCCGGTGAGGAAGGCGCCGTTGAGCCCCATGGTCAGGGCATGGAACAGCGGGAAGAAGTTGCTGCCGCGGCTGTGCCAGCGCGCTGAGGCATAGAGGAGGGCCGCGAGCGACAGGATCGAGGTGATCAGCACCATCACCGCCGCCAGCCGGTCGGCGACCAGCACGATGCCGAACGGCACTGGCCAGTTGCCGAGCGGGTAGACTGCCGCGAGGTTCCCATCCGATCGCGCCAGCACCACCAGCAGCAGGATCGAAACCAGCAGCAGCACGACGCTGAAGGCGAGATTGAGCCTTACGCGGCTGATGGGGCGGAGGTTCCCCAGCAGCAGGTTGGCGATGACCGCCGCCATCGGCACGAGGATCGGCAGGATGGCGATGTGGTTGAGCTCGGCCATCAGTCGAGCTTCCCATCGACATGGTCATTGCCGGTCAAGCCGCGGGCGGCCAGCAGCACCACGAGGAACAAAGCCGTCATAGCAAAGCCGATGACGATGGCGGTGAGCACGAGGGCCTGCGGCACCGGGTCGACATAGTCGGCCGGGTTGGCGTTGGCGCCATCGAGGATCGGCGCGGCATCCATGCGCAGCCGGCCCATGGCGAGAATGAACAGGTTCACCGCGTAGGAGATCAGCGACAGCCCGATGATCACCTGGAAGGTGCGGGGGCGCAGGATCAGGTAAACGCCGGAGGCAGCAAGCACGCCGATGGCGGCAGCGAGGATCAGTTCCATTTGGCCAGCCCCTCGCGTTCCTTGGGTTTGGCCGATCCGGCAGGCTTGGGCCGGCGGATCGACTGGTGCGCCAGCGCAATCAGCATCAGCACCGTGGCGCCGACCACCAGGGCGAAGACGCCCAGGTCGAACAGCAACGCGGTGGCCAGCGGGATCTTGCCGATCAGCGGGATCTCGGCATAGGCGAAGGCCGAGGTGAGGAACGGCGCGCCGAGCGCCATCGCCCCGAGCCCGGTCAGCATGGCGAGCCCGAGACCCCAGCCGATCCACAGCACCGGCAGGACGCGCAGCCGCTCTTCGACCCAGCGGGTGCCGTGCGCCATGTATTGCAGGATGAAGGCCAGCGACATGATGATGCCGGCGATGAAGCCGCCGCCGGGCAGGTCGTGGCCGCGCAGCAGCATGTAGATGGCGATCAGGATCACCACCGGGAACAGCCAGCTCATGATCAGCGCCGGGATGCGCAGGAAATCGTCGGCGACGCGCTGCCCCTCGGCGCTGCCATCGAGCAGGCGCTGCTGTTCGGGCCGCTCGGCGCTGTCGACGGCCGGCCGGAAGCGGCGCAACAGGCCGAACACAGTCAGCGCCACGACGCCCAGCACGGTGATCTCGCCCATGGTGTCGAAGCCGCGAAAATCCACTAGCATGACGTTGACCACATTGGTGCCGCCGCCCTGCTTGTAGGCGTTGGCGAGGAAGAACTCCGAGATCCCCGGCGGCGCGCTACGGGTCATGATGGCGTAACTGGCAAGCGCTGCGCCGAGCCCTACCAGCACGGCGAGGCCTACGTCGCGAGCCCGTCGCAGCCGCATCTTCATGGTCAGGTCGTCGGGTACAGGCAGGCGCTTGGGCAACCAGCGCAGGCCGAGCAGGATCAGCACCGTGGTGGCGATTTCGGCGAGGAGCTGGGTCAGCGCCAGGTCGGGGGCCGACAGCCAGGCAAAAGTGATGCAGGTGGCGAGCCCGGCGCCGCCCATCAGGATCATCGCCGCCAGCCGGTGGAACTTCGCCTGCTGCGCGGCGGCGATGGCGCTGATGCCGCCCAGGAGCCAGACGAGGCCGAGCACCGGATCGAAGCTTTGCGGCAGCGGCAGGTTGCCCATACGGGCCCAGCCGGCCGCGACGCCGGCGGCGAGCGCCAGCAGTACGACGATGAAGATCTGCGGTTGCAGCCGCTGCGTGCCGAACAGCTCGATGAAGCTGCGCGCCCATTTGTTGGTGGCATTCAGCAGCAGGCGCTCGAAGATGCGCTGGCCGCGGAAGCGGGTCAGGAAGGGCAGCCCGTCGACATCGCGGAAGCGCCGGTAATAGGGCACGTAGATCACCACGCCGCCGAGCATGGCGAGGAGACTCATCAGCAGCGGCCAGTTGAAGCCGTGCCAGACCGAGAGGCTGTAATAGGGGGTGTCGGCGCCGAGCACCGACTGTACCGCCGCGGCGAGGAACGGTCCGATGGTGATGCCGGGGATGATGCCGACCGCGAGGCAGACCACGACAAGCAGTTCCATCGGCCGGCGCATCAGCGCCGGCGGTTCGTGCGGCACCCGGTCGAGCTCGGTCGGCGGCGGCCCGAAGAATACGCCATGCACGAACTTGATCGAGTAGGCGACGCTCAGCATGCCGGCGATGGTCGCGCCGATCGGCAGCGAGTAGTTGACGAAGATGTCGGGGTGGAACTCCGCCGTCTCGGTGAAGAACATCTCCTTCGAAAGGAAGCCGTTGAGCAGTGGCACCCCGGCCATGGCGCCGCTGGCGATGATGGCGAAGGTGGCCGTGAACGGCATCAGTCGCCACAGGCCGCTGAGCTTGCGCACGTCGCGGGTGCCGGTTTCGTGGTCGATGATGCCCACCACCATGAACAGCGACGCCTTGAAGGTGGCGTGGTTGGCGATGTGGAAGATCGCAGCGACGGCGGCGAGCGGCGTGCCCATGCCGAGCAGCGTGGTGATGAGGCCGAGATGGCTGATGGTCGAATAGGCGAGGAGGCCCTTGAGGTCGCGCTGGAACAAGGCGGCGGCAGCGCCGAAGATCAGCGTGGCGAGCCCGGTATAGGTGACGATGGCGAACCACAGCTCGGAATCCGACATCACCGGCCAGAAGCGGGTGAGGAGGAACACGCCGGCCTTCACCATGGTCGCCGAGTGGAGATAGGCCGAGACCGGGGTCGGCGCCGTCATGGCATTGGGCAGCCAGAACTGGAACGGGAACTGCGCGCTCTTGGTGAAGGCGGCGAGCAGGAACAGGATCAGCGTCACCGGGTAGAGCGGGCTATCGACCAGCGTGCTGCCCGAGGCCAGCACGTCATCGAGCTCGTAGCTGCCCACGATATGGCCGATGAGCAGCATGGCGACGAACAGCGCCAGCCCGCCCATACCGGTGACGATCAGCGCCATGCGGGCGCCATCGCGCGCATCGCCGCGGTGGTACCAGTAGCCGATGAGCAGGAACGAGACGAGGCTGGTCAGCTCCCAGAACACGGCGAGCTGGATGATGTTGCCGGAGAGTACGAGCCCCAGCATCGCCCCCATGAAGGCGAGCAGCAGCGCATAGAAGCGCGCCACCGGATCCTTGGGTGACATGTAGTAGCGCGCATAGAGCACGACGAGCAGGCCGATCAGGGTGATCAGCACGCAGAACAGCCAGGCGAGGCCATCCATGCGCAGCGTCAGGTTGAGCCCGAGCTGCGGGATCCACTCGATGCGATGCACGATGGCGCCGCCTGCGGAAATCTGGGGGAACAGCAGCAGCGTGACGAGGAAGAGCAGGGCCGCGACGCCGCCGGCGACGTATACCGCTCCTGAGGATAATCGACCCTGCAGCGCATAGGCGAGGATGCATGCCAGAAATGGCAAGGCACATAGTGTTCCCAATGCGACGTCAGGCGAAAATCCCGGCAGCGTCCCGTCCTCAGCTCAGTGTGTGCATCGGGTATAGGTGGCGTCGGGGCGGTTGGAAAGTGCCCCATTTGTCGGTGCGGCCACTTGTCCGCGTACTGGCTCGGTACGTGCAGTCGGGGATCCTCCCCCGCGGGGCGGGGGAGGATCGGAGGGGCCGTTCCTTAGAACGCCCCGAACAGCGCCTTCTGGGCGATGCGCAGCGCGGTGATGGCGTCGTGCTCGTCCTGGGCTTTGCGCAGGGCCTTCAAATCCAGCGCCTCGAGGCCGCGATCGACCGCCTTGAGGAAGTCGATGGCGTGGTCGGCGGTCGCAACGCTGTCTTCGCGGAACGGGAACTGGTCGAGCTGCCAGACGCCGTCCCACTTGTTCTTGCGCAGGACATGGAAGAACTCGAACAGCTCGATCGGGTGCAGGCTGCCCGCCACCAGGTCGTCGTCCCAGGAGCGGTAGTTATCGTTGACGTCCATGCCGAACAGCCGGCCGTAGTCGATGGCCATCTGGGCGGAGTCGGCCGCGGATTCGCCGCCGAAGATGGCGTGGCCGAAATCGAGGAGGATGCCGACATTGGGGAGGCCGATCTTCTCGATGCCGAGCAGCGTCCGCGCCAGCGAGTCAAAGCTCATATGCACGCGCGGCTCGCGCGGCTTGTATTCGATGACGAACTTGAGGTCCGGGTTCTCGCTGGCGAGCCTGCCGACGCCGTCGAGCGAGTTCTTCCACAGCGCGCCGTGGTCGACCTGGAACGGATAATCCCAGCCGTCCTGGCCCGGCCACAGTTTGACGTACTCGGCGCCGAACGCCCGCACCACGCCGGCGGCTTCGGTGATCAGTTCGTGGGCGCGCTGGCGGATGCCGGGGTCGGGGTTGGTGAAGGCGCCCTTCCTGAACTCGCGGGTGTAGATCTCGGGGGTGATGCCGATGACGCCGAGCTTGTTGCGCTCGAGCGCCGTCTTGATCTCAGCGTTGCTGAACTCGCCGCCGAAGAACGGGTAGTTGATGTCGACGACGCTCAAATCGCGCACCTTGCCGGCGAGGTCGATGGCCTCGATGACGTTGCGCGGCTCGCCATAGCCGTCGGTGGCGTAGCGGTCGACATAGGTGGCAAAGTGCCAGATGCCGGCTCCGAAGCGCAGCTTGCTCATCTTGGTGTTCTCCCTCGTTTGTTGCTCCGCCCGGGGCGGTTGGTTCAGGTGATGGGGTCCCGCTGCAGCACGCGGCCGACGCCGCTCAGCCAGCCCGAAAGCGCCGCGTTGCGCTGCGCTTCGGACATCTGCGGGGTGAATTGGCGCTGCGCCTTGTTGGCGCGGGTAGTGTTGCGGCCGAGGCCGGTCGCGGCGAGCAGCGCGGCGCCGGCGGCGCTGACTTCCGGCAGCTCGCCGCGCAACACCGGGCGGTCGAGCAGGTCGGCCTGGAACTGCATCAGCATGTCGTTGCGCGCCGCGCCGCCATCGGCGGAGAGCCGGGCCAGAGGCTGGCCGAGGTCGGTTTCCATGGCGGAGAAGACGTCGGCGACCTGGAAGGCGATGGCCTCGACGGCGGCGCGCGCCAGGTGCGCCGGGCTGGTGCCGAGCGAGAGGCCCGAGACGCTGCCGCGCGCCTCCGGATCCCAATAGGGGGCGCCGAGCCCGACCAGGGCCGGCACGAAGGTGACGCCATTGCTGTCGGGCACGGTTGCGGCCAGTGCAGCGACGGCGGCGGGATCGGTGATGCCGAGGAGGCTCCCCATGAAGGCGACGGCCTGGCCCGAGACCGAGATATTGCCCTCGAGCGCATAGGCGACGCCGGCGCTGCTGCTCCAGGCGATGGTCGAGGAGAGGCCGCCGCGGCTCATGATGCGGGCCGCGGTCAGCGTCATCAGCGACGAGCCAGTGCCGTAGGTCGCTTTTACTGTGCCCGGTTCGCGCACGCCGTGGCCGAACAGGGCGGCGTGCGAGTCGCCGATCATGGCGTGGATGGGAGTGCCGGCGGCGAGGGCGGAGACGCCCGCCGCCACGGTGCCGAAAGCGCTGTCCGAAGGGCGGACTTTCGGCAGGAGCTCAAGCGGCACGTTGAAGATGTGGCCGAGCTCTTCGTCCCAGGCCAGCGCCTCGGTGTTGAACAGCTGGGTGCGCGAGGCGTTGGAATGGTCGGTGGCGTGCTCGCCGCCGGTGAGGTTCCACAACAGCCAGGCATCGATGGTGCCGGCGCGCAGCTGGCCTGAGGCGGCAGCCTCGCGGGCGCCGGAGACATGGTCGAGGATCCAGGCAAGCTTGGCTGCCGGGAACAGCGGATCGACGCCGAGCCCGGTGCGCGCTTCGATCAGTTCGGCATGCCCGGCGGCGCGGATGGCGGCGCAGGCGGGGGCTGAGCGGCGGCACTGCCAGAGGATGGCCGGACCGATGGGGGCGCCGGTGCGGCTGTCCCAGACGACGATGGTTTCGCGCTGGTTGGAAATGGCTAGCGCGTCCATATCCGGCCCGACCTTGGCCACCACCTCGGCGATCACCTGCCCGACGCTCTGCCAGATGTCGGTCGCCGATTGTTCGGCCCAGCCCGGTTGCGGATAGCTGACCGCCATCGCGACCGCAGCACTGGCCACCACCCGCCCCTCGGCGTCGAATGCCAGGGCTTTGGTGTTGGTGGTGCCCTGGTCGATGGCGAGGATCAGCCCGTTGCTCATTTGCGAAGGAGCAGCTGGCGCGCCGCGTCGGCAATGCCGGCGGCGTTCAGATGGAAATGCTCGAGCAGCCAGTCGGCCGAGCCGGTGGGCAGGAACCCGGGGAAGCCGAGAATGCGCATCGGCACCGGATCGTGCGTCGCCAGCACTTCGGCCACTGCGCCGCCGAGGCCGCCGCGCACCGAGTGCTCTTCGACGGTGATGACAGCGCCGGTCTTCGCCGCCGCGAGAATGGTCGCCTCGTCGAGCGGGTTGACCGTGGACATGTTGATGACGCGCGCCGCGATGCCGTCGGCGGCGAGGGCTTCGGCGGCGGCGAGGGCCCGGTGCACCATCACGCCATTGGCGATGATGGCGAGGTCGCTGCCGTCACGCAGCGTCTCGGCCTTGCCGATCTCGAACTTCTCGTTGGAGCGCTTGAGGTCGGGCACCGGCATGCGGCTCACCCGGATGAACACCGGGCCATCGAGCGCTGCGGCGGCGCGGATCGCCTGCTCGGTTTCCCAGGGGTCGGAGGGGACGATCAGCGTCAGGTTGTTGAGCAGCCGCAGCCAGGCCATATCCTCGATGGAATGGTGGGTAGGGCCGAGCTCGCCATAGGCGACGCCGCTCGATTGGCCGATCAGCTTCACGTTGACATTGGTATAGGCGATATCGGCCTTGATCTGCTCCATCGCCCGGGCGGTGAGGAAGCAGGCAGCGGCCGAAACGAAGGGGATCTTGCCGCCATTGGCGAGGCCGGCGCCCACCGCAACCACGGTCTGTTCGGCGATGCCGACATTGACCATGCGCTCGGGCCAGCGCTTCCTGAAATTGACCAACTTGGACGAGCCGACGCTGTCGCTCACCACGGTGACGATGCGCGGATCGGCTTCGGCCAGCGCCTCGACGGTTTTCGAGAAGGTGTCGCGGCAATCGTGCCAGCCGGCGGGGGTGGGGGCGGCGGCGCTCATCAGGCGAGTTCCCGCATGGCTTGCTCGTATTGTTCCTTGTTGGGCACGCCGTGGTGCCAGGCGACGTTGTCGTGCATGAAGCTGACGCCCTTGCCCTTGAATGTGTTGGCGATGACGCAGAGCGGCTTGCCGCGGCCCTTGGGCGACTTGCTCAAAACCTCGTAGAGGGCGCGGTGATCGTGCCCATCGACCATTTCGACATGCCAGCCGAAGGCGCGCCACTTGTCGTCGAGCGGGTCGAGGCTGGCGGTTTCCTCGGTGCGGGCGCCCTGCTGCAGCCGGTTGCGGTCGATGATCAGCGTCAGGTTCTCGAGCTTCCGATGGCCGGCGGTAAGCGCCGCCTCCCAGTTGCTGCCTTCCTGCAGCTCGCCGTCGCCGGTGAGCACGAAGGTGCGGAAATCGGCATTGTCGATCTGGCCGGCAATGGCGATGCCGACACTGACCGGCAACCCGTGGCCGAGCGGGCCGGTATTGGTCTCGACGCCGGGCAGGTAGTTGCGGTTGGGGTGGCCGTTGAGCATCGACAGCGGCTGCATGTAGGTGGTGAGCTCTGCTTCGGGAAAGAACCCGGCGGCGGCCAGCACGGCGTAGAAGGCGCCGGTGCAATGGCCCTTGCTCATCACGAAGCGATCGCGGCCAGGGTTGCGTGGATCGGCGGGATCATGACGCAGCACGCCGAAATACAGCGTGGCCAGCACGTCGGCGGCGCTGAAATCGCCACCGGGGTGACCCAGCTGCGCCTCGTAGACCATCTGGAAACTGCGCCGGCGGATCCACAGCGCCTTGTCGCGGATCAGCGCGACCGGATCGTTGCGAAGTTCGGCGGAAGCCGGGAACGTCAAAACTGCCTCCTCCAGCATTCGGGTAGGCCGGCTTGCTGCGCCGCCTCCCATGCATCTTGCTGCGACAACTAACCGATTGTTTGCCGCTCGTCACTATCGAAAATTTGCGAATGGTTTCGTTTGGCATATAGTCGCTAGATATCCGAAGTGTGCGGGTTGCGGAAAACCCAACCGCCACGGTAATTTGCCAGAAGGTCAGCAGAGGCGCGCCTGAGAGATGAACGAGCAGAAGAGCATCCGCCGGCAGGACCGCAAGGCAGGCGGCGGCGTCGACGCCGGCACGCTGAGCGGGCTGTTGGCCGAGCCGCGGCGGCGCAAGATTCTCGAATGGCTGCAGGAAGAGGGCAGCGCCCGGGTGCGCGACCTCTCGGCTGCGTTCGAAGTCAGCGAAGCGACGATCCGGCAGGATCTCGAGCGGCTGGAAGCCGACGGCTACATCACCAGGGAGCATGGCGGCGCCTTTCTCAAGACGCTGCCCCGACAGGTCGAGACGCTGAGCCTGCAACACCTTGAGAATATGGACAAAAAGCGCAGGATCGGGGTGCGGGCCGCATCGCTGGTCGGCGATGGCGAAACGATCATCCTCGATGCCGGCTCGACCACCACCGAGGTCGCCCATGGCCTCTTACAGCGGCGCGAGCTGACGGTGATCACCAATGCGCTCAACATCGCGCTGATCCTCGGCGCGGTGCCGGGCTTTGCCGTGCACATGCCGGGCGGCCAGTTCAAGGCGCCGACCCTGTCGCTCAGCGGCGACAAGTCGGTAGAATATTTCCGCGACATCCTCGCCGGCAAGCTGTTCCTCGCCACCGCCGGCGTGTCGCTCGAGGCGGGACTCACCTATCCGAGCTTTGCCGACCTGCAGCTCAAGCAGGCGATGATCAAGGCGGCGCAGCACGTCTACCTGGTGGCGGATTCGACCAAGATCAACCGCACTTCGTTCACGCGGCTTGGCACTTTGGACGTGATTCACTCGTTTATTACCGATGACGGGATCCGCGATGAGGATGCCCGTGAGTTCGAGCGCCGCGGCATCGAACTGATCGTCGCTCGCTGAAATAGTTTAAACCTGCCAGTCTCTTAGTCTCGCTACTCCAGCGTCAACCGCTGGGGCAGGGCGCTGTCACGTGCTGCCGAGTCGGACCGGATAAGCGCCGCTTACTGGCGATCCCAGTGAGAATCGGCATTGACTTGCCTCCGATACCTCCGTAATCCTCATTAATCGCAAGCAAAGCGAAACAGACAGAACTCGTCTGTTTGCGATGTGCCTCAGGTTGCCGGTTTGCACCTGAGGGCAGGGGAGCAGGTGAGGAGCCCTTCGATCACGGCGGCATGCAGCCGGCCGGCCTGAAGCCGGCTGACAGGCACGGCTGTGCGATGGCCGACCACCGCGAGGTTTAATCCCGGACGCTACGGCCCAGACCCGGGCGGCGATCCAGGGCAACGAGGAGGACACGGACAATGGTACGGCTTGGCCGATACGTGCTGGCCCCGCTGGCGGGCCTGCTGCTGGCAGGCGCCAGCTATGCGCAGGAAATGACCGATGTGGGCACGCCCCGCAACGAGACGCTGATCGTGCAGACCTTCGACGGCAAATCGGCCAACCCCGATGTGCAGAACCCGCTCAACCAGTATGCGATCTGGCGCGGCTTCCGCGAACTGGGCTGGAGCTTTCTGTGGGAGATGGATACGGCCACCGGCCAGTCCTACCCCGAGCTCGCCGCCGGCCCGGTGGAAGTGCTCAACCCCGAGCACACCAAGTTCCGCATCAAGATCCGCCCCGGCGTGTTCTGGAGCGACGGGGTCGAGTTCACCGTCGACGACCTGATCTACACGCTCGATACGTCCTTCAAGTACAAGGACAAGCTGACCTTCGTCGCCCGCACCACCAATTACGTGAAAGAGGGCAGCTGGTCCAAGGTCGACAACTACACCATGGATATCGAGACGGTGAGCCCGGCCTACGATTTCCAGACGGTGCTCGGCGTCTACACCTGGGGCTCGCTGTTCGTGCCGGTGCCCAAGCATATCTTCGAAGGGCAGGGCGACAATGTCGTCACCTTCAAGAACACCAATGCGGTGACGCTCGGGCCCTACAAGATCAAGGAGTTCGACCCCAACGGCTTCTGGCAGCTGTGGGAGTTGCGTGACGATTGGCAGCGTTCGGGCTGGGGGAACCTCGGCACGCCGAAGCCGAAATACGTGCTCTACAAGGATTTCGGCGCCGAGGAGACGCGCACCCTGGCGTTCGTCCAGAACCAGTATGACGTCGACACTTTCATGAGCCCGGATTCGATTGCCGCCGCCAAGGCGCGTAACCCGGCGATCGAAACCTTCTCGCCGACACTGCCCTATCACGACATGAACGATGCCTGCTCGTACGGCATCTATTTCAACCAGCAGAAGTCGCCCTATGACCTGCCCGAGGTGCGCTGGGCGCTGGCGCTCACCGTCAACCTGCAGCAGGTGGCGATCAGCGCGGTGAGCGGGCAGTTCAAGGCGTCGGCGCTGCCGATGGCCGACACTCCGATCACCGACCCGGTATTCTACCAGCCGATGCTGGAATTCCTGAACGGGCTGACCCTCTCCGATGGCTACAAGCCGTTCGACGCCGGGTTCGGCGACGGCATGGTGGCGGCGCTGAAGGCGCAGGGCACTCCGGAAGCGGACCTGCCCACCGGCGATGCGGTGAAGCAGGGCTTTGGCCAGGGCTGGTGGAAGTACGACCCGGCGGAAGCCGAAAAGCTGCTCGGCTCGGTCGGCATCAAGAAGGGCGCGGACGGCTTCTATGCCAAGCCCGATGGTTCGCCGTGGACGCTCGACTTCGTCATCCCGGCCGACTGGAACAAGGTGATGCAGCGCACCGGCTTCTCGATCGCCGACAGCTGGAAGAAGGCGGGGTTCAACGTTACCGCCCGTCAGGCCGACAATGGCGAGTTCACCACGGTGCAGAACACCAACGCCAAGCTCGACCTGATGGTCAACTGGTCGACCTCGTGCACCTACAACTCCAACTGGTTCAACAGCTGGAACTCGTTCAGCGATGCCTTCGTCAAGCCGGCCGACTCCAACGAGCCGCTGCAGGGCAACTATGTCCGCGTCACCGACCCTGAGATCTTCAAGCTGGTGCAGGATTCCAAGAGCCTCGAGATCGGCTCCGAGCCGTTCGTCGCCAATGGCATCGAGATTGCCAAGAAGCTGACCAGCGGGATGCAGCTCATCAACCTGATGAACATCCCGACGACGATCCCGACCAACAACACCTACTGGAAGAACTATCCCAAGCAGTCGAACTTCTACGCTGCGCCCTACACCTGGTGGTCGTCGTTCAAGAAGACGATCGTCAACATCGAACCGACCGGCAAGTAGCGCCGGTCCAGGTGGGGCGGCTCCCTCCCGGCCGCCCCATTCCCTTTTCTCGTTCTCGGAGCAGGTGGGCCAATGGGTGTCCTGCAATACGTGGCCAAGCGTGTTGGCCTCTATTTCGCGGTCCTGTTCATCGGGCTGACGATCACCTTCCTGTTGCCGCGACTGATGCCGGCCAACCCGATCGACGGCTATATCGGCCAGATCCAGGCGCGGGCCAGCGGCGCGCTCACTGCCGATGACATCATCCAGCTGCGCGCCAATCTCGAGCAGCTCTACGGGCTGAAGGGCGACCTGTTCAGCCAGTATCTGAGCTATCTCGAGCGGGTGGTGCTGCATTTCGATTTCGGGCCGAGCTTCACCTATTACCCGCAGCCGGTCAGCCAGATGATCTTCAACGCGCTGCCCTGGACGCTGGGGCTGCTGCTGATCTCGACGCTGATCGCCTGGCTGCTCGGCAACATGGTCGGGCTGGTGGCGGGGTATTTCCACACCAAGAAGGCGGCGACCATTCTCGAGGTGGTGGGGATCCTGCTCTACCCGATCCCCTACTACATCCTCGCGGTCAGCGTGATCCTGCTGCTCGCCTATATCTTCCCGATCTTCCCGCTGTCGCCGACCTTCCCGGTCGGGCAGATGACGCCGCAGAAATTCGGCATGGTGATCTACAACTCGCTGCTGCCGGCGCTGACGCTGGTGCTCGCCGGGTTCGGCTGGAACATCCTTTCGATGAAGGCGCTGGCGGTGGCGACCACCGAGGAGCCCTATGTCACCTATGCGCGGCTGAAGGGCGCCTCGAACTGGACCCGCATGGTGCGCTACGTGTTCCGGAACGCCATGCTGCCGCAGGTGACGGCGCTGGCGCTGTCGCTGGGCACGGTGTTCAACGGCGCGCTGCTCACCGAGATGCTGTTCTCCTATCCGGGCGTCGGGCTGATCATGCGCACCGCGGCGAGCGGCGGCGATTACAACGTGCTTTACGGCGCCATCGCCATCTCGATCATCGCCGTCGCCACGGCCGGCCTCGTCATCGACCTCATCTATCCTCTCCTCGACCCGCGGATCCGCCACAAATGACGACCGAGAGCCCCTCGGCGGCCGGTGCCGCCGCCATTCCGGCCATCCCGGCCACCAAGCGCCGCGACAGTTTCCTGTGGCTGTTCAACGCGCGGCTCGCCATCGGGCTGAGCATCGTCACCATCTTCATCGTCGGCAGTATCGTCCTGCCGTTCTTTGCGCCCGCCGATCCGTCGCTGCAGGCGACGTATTTGAAGAACATGCCGATGTCGGGCGAGCACCTGCTCGGCACCAACGCCATCGGGCAGGACATTTTCTGGTTCCTGGTGTTCGCCATCCGCAATTCGCTGATCCTCGGCGTGCTGGTCGGCATCGGCGTCACCATCATCTCCACCGCGGTGGGGCTCAGCGCCGGCTATATCGGCGGCAATTACGAGCGCGTGGTGATGCTGGTGGTGGACAGCTTCATCACCATCCCGCTGCTGCCGATCCTGATCATCCTCGGCGCGGTGATCCGCGGCAACAGCTCGTTCCTCACCGTGGGTCTGATCATCGTAGTGTTCGGCTGGGCCTGGGGCGCCCGCACCATCCGCTCGATGGCGCTGTCGCTACGCGAGCGCGAGTTCATCAACATGGCGCGATTTTCGGGCGCCAATACCTTCAACATCCTCGTCCGGGAAATCTTCCCGTACGTCTCGGCCTACATGGTGGTGGGGTTCATCAACACGATCCTCTTTGCGGTCAACACCGAGGCGACGCTGGCGGTGATCGGGCTCAGTAAGGTCGAGGTGCCGACGCTCGGCTCGATCATCTTCTGGGCGCTCAACTACAACGCGCTGTTCACCGGTAACTACCCCTGGCTGGTGGCGCCGATCGTCGCCTCGATCCTGCTGTTTCTCGGGTTGTTCCTGACCTCGACCGGCTTCAATGCCGCATTTGCCAACAAGCGGGGTGTCGCATGATCAAGCTCAACGATCTCAGGATCAGCTACCGCATCGGCAACCGGGTGATCGAAGCGGTCAACGGCGTGACGCTGACCATTCCGGACGGTTCGATCGTCGGCATTGCCGGGGAATCCGGCTGCGGCAAGTCCACGCTGATGAAGGCGATCTATGGCGATATCCAGTCGCCGATGTCGCTTAGCGGCGGCAGCATCGAGTACGGCATGAAGGGCGGCGACGGGCTGCCGGTGACCACCCAGACCATCCGCCGGGAGTGGTTCAAGTCAATCTCCTACATTCCGCAGAGCTCGATGAACTCGCTGAACCCGGTGATCCGCATCCGCGACCAGTTCACCGATTTCCCCGGCACCGACAGCAACAAGAAGCGGGTGCTGGAGCGGGCGCGGGCCTATATCGGCAAGCTCGGCCTGCCGGCCGAAGCGATGGAATCCTACCCGCATCAGCTGTCGGGCGGCATGCGGCAGCGGGTGATGATCGCGCTCGCCACCTTCTTCCAGCCCGAGCTGATCATCGCCGACGAACCAACCACGGCGCTCGACGTGGTGGTGCAGAAGGAAATCCTGCTGCTCTTGATGGAAGTGCAGGAGCTGATGGGCAACACCATCCTCGTCGTCTCGCACGACATGGGCGTCCACTATCAGGTCACCCACAAGATGCTGATCATGTATGCCGGCCGGGTGGTCGAATACGGCGATACCGAAAGCGTCTTCGCCGACCCCCAGCACCCCTACACCAAGATGCTGATCGACTCGCTTCCCACCATTGGCGACGACAGCATGCGCGGCGTGCTCGCCAGCATGGCCGGGGCAGGGGGCGACCGGGCCTATCGGGTGGAGCCGGAACTGATCGAGGTAAAGCCGGGGCATTTCATGGCGCGACCCACAGAGAGCGTGGGAGCGGCAGCATGACCGTCATCCTGAAGACCGAAGCCCTGAACAAGGTCTACCGCCAGGGCGGGTTGGTGCGCTCCCGCCAGGTCAAGGCGCTGAACGACGTCAACATCACGGTCGAGAGCGACAAGCCGGTCGTGATCGCGGTGGTCGGGGAATCCGGCTCAGGCAAGACCACGTTGGCCAAAACCCTGCTACGGCTGGAAACCCCGAGCTCGGGGCGGGCCATCGTCTACGACACAGTGGTGACCGGCAAAGGCACGACGCTTTCGAAGCAGCAGTTCCTCGGTCTGGTGCAACCGATCTTCCAGAACCCGTTCGAGGCGTTCAGCCGCTATCGGCCGGTCGATGCGTATCTGCATGAAACGGCGCGGCGCGTCGGCGGCATGGATGGTGCCCAGGCGGAGGCGGCGGTGGCCACGGCGCTCAGCAGCGTCGGGCTGAAATACGGCGAGGTGCGCGGTAAGTACACCAACCAGTTCTCGGGCGGCGAGTTGCAGCGCATTTCGGTGGCGCGGGCGCTGATCCCGCAGCCCAAGCTCATCGTCGCGGACGAGCCGGTGTCGATGATCGACGCGTCGCGGCGGATGATCATCATTAACCTGTTCAAGCAGTTGCGCGACGAGGCCGGCCGGAGCTTTCTCTACATCACCCACGACCTCGCCACCGCCTATTACATCTCGGACTACGTGGCGGTGATGAACAAGGGCGTGGTGGTGGAGTTCGGCCCGGCGCGCCAGGTGATGGGCGATCCGCAGCACGACTACACCAAGCTGCTCTTGAGCTCGATCCCGACGACAAGGAGCCGTTGGCGGCCGCGGAAGGTGGCGGCTTGATCTGCTCCCCTCCCCCTTGAGGGGAGGGGCGGGGGGTGGGGTCCATCTGTGATCACCGCACCACCCCCACCCCCAACCCCTCCCCTCAAGGGGGAGGGGGGCGACAGCGTTCAACTTGTAATTCAATGGATTGTTGCAGATGACCACCACCCCCGCCTCGCTATGGGCCACCTGGGAGCTGAGCCTCACCGGCCCCTCCACGGGTAACCCGTTCCTCGACGTTACGCTCACCGCCACCTTCCGCCAGGGCGAGCGCGAGGTGCGGGTCAATGGCTTCTATGACGGCGACGGCGTCTACAAGCTGCGCTTCCTGCCTGACACCATGGGGACATGGACGTACGAAACCCGCAGCAATGCGCCCCCGCTGGACCACGTCAGCGGCACGTTCGACGTCGGCCCGGCCTTGCCCAAGCATCACGGCCCGGTGCGCGTCGCCAACCGGCACCATTTCCGTTACGCCGATGGCACGCGCTACACCAATATCGGCACCACCGCCTATGTGTGGAACCTGCAGGGCGATGCGCTGGAGGAGGAGACGCTCGCGAGCCTCGCCAAGGCGCCCTTCACCAAGATCCGCATGTGCGTGTTCCCCAAGCACTATCGCTACAATGAGAACGAGCCGGAGCGGTATCCGTTCAAGCTCGTGAGCGCCGGCAAGAGCAAGTGGGACGGCAGCTTTGCCGGGGCCGACAAGTATGGCTGGAAGTTCGACTTTTCTCAGTTTGAGCCGGCCTATTTCCAGCACCTCGAGCAGCGCATCAAGCAGCTGGCGGAGATCGGCGTCGAAGCCGACCTGATCGTCTTCCACCCCTATGACCGCTGGGGTTTTTCGCGCATGTCGCCGGCCGAGGATGACCGGTACCTGCGCTATCTCACGGCGCGGCTCGCGGCCTTCCCCAATGTGTGGTGGTCGATGGCCAATGAATACGACCTGATGCCGCAAAAGACCCCGCAAGACTGGGATCGCTTCATCAACATCACCGCCGACAACGACCCCTTCGGGCACCTGCTGTCGGTGCATAACTGCTTCAAGTTCTACGACCACAACCACCCGCGCATCACCCATGCCTCGATCCAGCGCTCGAGTGCCAACCTGTCGGCGGTGTGGCGCGAGAAATACGGCAAGCCGGTCTCGATCGACGAGTGCTGCTACGAGGGGACGATCGCCGAGCTCTGGGGCAATATCTCCGGCCAGAAGATGGTGCGCCGGTTCTGGGATGGCGTGGTCAATGGCGGCTATGTCACCCATGGCGAGACCTTCAACAATGAGACCAACACCATCTGGTGGGCCAAGGGCGGCAAGCTGATCGGCGAGAGCGTTGCGCGCATCGCCTTCCTCCGCCGCATCATGGAGGAGGGGCCCGAGGGCGGACTCGATCCGATCAAATCCACCGGCGCCTATCGCATCGCGATGCAGGGTGGGCTCGACAATGTGGTGCTGCAGCAGCTGTTCGTGCCACCGGCGGGCGAAGAGGGCTGGGCCCCGGCCATGGCCTGGTGGCCGACCGCCGGGCAGCCGCACCGCTATTACCTGAGCTACATGGGCGAGAACCAGCCGAGCGAGGCGACGGTCGCGGTGCCGCCCGACGAGAACTACAGCGCCACGCTGATCGACACCTGGAACATGACCGAGACGCCGCTGGCGCCGAGCGTCAAGCGTGGCGACGTGCTGCATTTCGAGCCGAAACCCTATCTGGCGCTGCTGTTCAAGCGCATCGACTGAGGATCTCTCCATGACCGCCAAGTACGATATTTTCGAAGCGAGCTTTGCCGGCCCGGCCAGCGGCAACCCCTATCTCGAGGTGAGCTTCGACGCAGTGTTCGCGCAGCATGCGCGCGAAGTGCGGGTACCCGGTTTCTACGATGGAGACGGCACCTATCGCGTCCGCTTCATGCCGGACCATGAGGGCGAGTGGACGTTCCGCACACGGTCGAAAACTGCGGCGCTCGACGGCAAGACCGGCAGTTTTGCCGTCACCGCGGCGCGCCCCGGCCAGCACGGGCCGGTGGCAGTCAAAAACAAGTTCCACTTCGCCCATGCCGACGGCACGCCTTACGTGCCGTTCGGCACCACCTGCTATGCCTGGACGCACCAGCCGCTCGCCATGCAGGCCGAAACGCTGGAGACGCTGGCGCAGGCGAAGTTCAACAAGATCCGCATGGGGGTGTTTCCCAAGGATTATCCGTTCAACACCAACGAACCGCTGCAGGACGTCTATCTGAGTGGCGCCCACGGCAAGCTCGACTTCGACCGGCCCAACCCCAAAGCGTTCCAGCATTTCGAGCAGCAGGTCGGGAAACTCCGCGACATGGGGATCGAGGCCGACCTGATCATCTTCCACCCCTATGACCGCTGGGGCTATTCGAACATGTCGGCGGAGCAGGATTTCCGCTACGTCGCCTATCTGGCGGCCCGGCTCGCGGCCTATTCCAACGTCTGGTGGGCGCTCGCCAACGAATACGATTTCCTGCTCGACACCAAGCCGGTGGCGCAGTGGGACCGCTACTTCCACATCCTCGAAGAGAACGACCCCTACGGCCACCTGAAGTCGATCCACAATGGCGACCAGTCGATGAATTTCGACCATCGCAAGGCCTGGGTCAGCCATGTCTGCATCCAGAACTGGGATGTGAAGCGCACCCCGGAATGGCGCGAGCAGTATGGCAAGCCGGTGGTCAACGACGAGCCGGAATACGAAGGCAATATCTGGCCGAGCTGGGGCAATATCACCGCCCAGGAACTGACCCACCGGTTCTGGACCACGGTAATGCGCGGCGGCTATGCCGGGCATGGCGAGACCTATGCCGACCCCGACGACCTGATCTGGTGGGCCAAGGGCGGCAAGCTCCATGGCGAAGCCTGGAAGCGCATCGGGTTCCTGCGCGCCATCGTCGAGGAAGATGCGACGGACGGGCTGACGCCGATGGGGCACAATGCCTCCTGGCCGTGGAGCCGCATCTCCGGGGCCCGCGACGGCAAGGTCAGCTACATCTATTTCGGCGAGCACCAGCCCAACCAGTGGACCACCGGGCTGCCGAAGGAAGACGGCAATTACCAGGTCGATCTCATCGACACCTGGGCGATGACGGTGACGCCGGCCAAGCGGATTGCCGCTTTGGTGCCGCACCCGACGCGGCACGGCGAGGTGGTGCGGGGCGGCAAGGCCGACGCAGCGTTCGGGGTGGAACTGCCGAGCCGGCCGTACCTGGCGCTGCGGGTGCGGGAGCTGGATTAGTCACGAAGCTTGCAGTCGGCGGCCCTCTCCCGTTTACGGGAGTAAGCGCAAGCGGCATGGGGATAGTTCGGTGTGCACAGATACCCCCCACCCTGTCCCTCCCCCGCAAGGGGGGAGGAGACCAAAACACTGAGGCTGGTGGAGGCGTCTCCCTCCCCCTTGCGGGGAGGGGGACAGGGGTGGGGGTGCTCTTTACGCACCAGCCTGTCGGTTCTGCTGCCACGATACTCGACAGCGGGAGAGGGGCGCCGACTGCGAGCTTTAGTTCGTGGGCACCGGCGCGTTTGCCGCCAGCAGGCCTTGCGCCTTCAGATCCGACCAGAACGCGGCAGGGATCTGCACCGCGAGCGCGGCGACATTCGCCTGCACTTCGGATGGCTTGGCCGCGCCCGGGATCACCGAAACCACGGCCGGATGCGCCAGCGGAAACTGCAGCGCCGCTACCGGCATGCTGACGCTATGGGCTTTGCACACCGCCTCGATGCCGCGAACTTTCGCCTGCACTTCGGGCGAGGCCTTGCCATAGGCGTACATGGCGCCGGCGCCTGAGCCAGTGACGAGGATGCCGGAGGCGAAGGGGGCGCCGATGATGACGCTGATGCCGCGATCGAGGCAGCGTTGCATCGAGGTATCGAGCACACCCTGGTCGAGCAGGGTGTAGGGCATGGCGACGATGGCGAAATCGACGTCGATGGCAGCGAGCATCTCGTCGAGATTGCCGGGGACGTTATTGCCGACGCCGATCGCCTTGATGTCTCCGGCGGCCTTCAGTTCCTGCAGCGCCTTGAGCCCACCGCCATCGGTCAGTTGCTTCAGGTACCCCCTCACCAGTTCGGGGGTGTGGAACATGGTGTCGAGGTCATGGATCACCAGGGAATCCACGGTGTTGAGCGCCAGCCGCTGCAGCACCTGCTCATAAGCCCGCATCACCCCATCATGGGTGTAGTTGAACTCCACTTCGAAGGGCAGGCCGCCGGCCCAGGGCGCGGTGCTGAACGTCGCGGGTTCGGCGGGGCGGTGGAGGATGCGGCCGACCTTGGTGTTGACGATGAACTCGTTACGCGGCCGGGTGCGGAGGAAGCCGCCGAGCCGGTGCTCGGAGAGGCCGCGGCCATACCAGGGCGCCGTGTCGTAAAAGCGCACGCCGGCCTCCCAGGCGGCGGCCAGGGTCGCCTGCGACTCGGCTTCGTCCAGTTTGGCGTAGAGCTCGCCCAGATGCGCGGCGCCGAAACCGAACACCGGCAGCTCCAGTGCGGTGCGCCCGACGCGGCGACGGGTGGAAACAGTGACAGACACGGCGGGGCCCTCCCACAGGCACGGCTTGGCTTGTTTTGGGCAAAGCTGTCAGACAACAATCGCTTGGGCAAGCGGGTAGGGGCGGGTGAGGGGGCCTTCCCCAAGCTTGGTGTTTGCGGCAAGGCCCCCCTCACCCTCACCCTCACCCTCACCCTCACCCTAACCCTCTCCCCCAGAGGGAGAGGGGGCGCTTTAGCCGCGACACCTCAGGATGGGCCCCGGCCTTCGCCGGGGTGACACCGTGGGTGGGGATGGGGTGGTGTTAGTCACGCCCCCATCTGGTGGCGCTGGTGGTCGAGCTGACCCACTGCACTTTCCCCAAACTCGGTGTCATCCCAGCGAAATCTGGGACCCAACTCGCAGCTGGCGCAATTGGAGAAATGGGTCCCAGCTTTCGCTGGGATGACAGCCGGTGGGTGGGGAAGGGCCCTGGCATAGGCCGGGTCGCGCCCCTAGGCCGACACCGCTGGCTTCGCTGCACGTTCCGCCATCGACGCCGCCACGGTCGCGACCGTGCTGTCGTCCACCGCAATGCCGGTCGCCCGCAGCGCCAGCACCACCGCGCCGACCGAGCCGTCGCCGGCGATGCGGACGTCGGGGGTGTGGCCGGCGGCGCGCATCACTTCGGAGACGGCGGCAGGGAGCGTCAGCAGATGCGGGGCGATGCCGCCGCCGAGCGCTACGGGACCGGGCATCCCGGGATCGAAGATCATCTTGAAGTCGGCGAGGAGATAGGCCTCGGACTGCGCCAGCAGCGCAGCGGCGACCGGGTCGGTACGGTTGGCGATGACCAGTGGGGCGAAGCGGGCCAGCTCGATCGGGCGGAGTTTGTAGACCGCGTCGACGAATTGCTGCAGGCAGACCTGCCGGCCGGTGAAGGCTTTTTCCTCGGTGAAGGCGATGCCGAAGGCGCCGAGCAGTGCGGCGGTCAGCGCGGTTTTCGGGCCGCGGCCTTCGAGGTCGGCGGTCACGGCGATCGCCGCATGATGGCCGAGCCAGTAGCCCGAGCCGAGATCGCCGAGCAGCCAGCCGGCGGCATCGACCACCGCTTCGATACTGCCGTTGCGGACCCGCACCGCACCGGCGCCGGTGCCGGCGACGATGCAATAGCCGTCGCGGGCGGCGGTGACCGAGGCGAGCATGGCCTCAAGGTCGCCGGCGAAGACCAGCGGGCCCGAAAGCCCATTTTCACGGAACGCCGCTTCGAGCCGATCCTGCGCGACATGGGCGCGGGGGCCGGCCAGCGCGATCAGCGCCAGCTCGATATCGAGGGGCCCGCCGGCATCGGCGACGGCGGCCTCGACGGCCGAAATGATGGCGGAAGCCGCCTGTTCCGGGGTGTTGGAGGCCGGATTGCCGCCGCGGTTACGGCCCTGGCCGAGGCAACGGCCGGCATGATCGACCAGAGTGGCGCGCGATGTGGAACCGCCCACATCGATGGCGAGCAACGCCTTGTTCATCGCGTTATCGACCCGCTTGCCTTCGTGAAAATTGCTGGATAAGAATTGTTTTCATCCGCACAGCGGCCTTCTTGAGAGTGATTTTCAGGGTATGGGCTCCTAACATAGATGACCGCCATCGCAAAGACGTTCAGCGTTCTGGACCGGATCAGGACTTACCAGTCCCAGATGCCGGGTACGATGGCGAAAATCGCAGCGGTGCTCATTGACGATCCCAAGGCGCCGCTGAACCTCTCGATCACTGATCTGGCCGAGCGGGCCGGGACCTCGGCCGCCAGCGTCACGCGTTTCTGCCGGATGATCGGCTATGGCGGTTACGCGCAACTGCGCGTCGGCATCGCCGAGGATGTCGGCCGCGGCGGCGCCAAGGCGGCGTGGATCGGCGAAATCGGCCGCTCCTTCGGCCCCGACGACTCCCCGGACGAAATCCGCAACGCCCTGCTCAACACCCACGTGCTGTCGCTGCAGACCACGGCGGGGCTGCTCGATATGCCCACCGCGATCCGCGTGGCGCAGGCGATCGTCAACGCCCGGCAGCTCGACGTCTATGGCGTCGGCGGCAGCGCGCTGACGGCGCTCGAGACCGAGGCGCGGCTCTATCGCATCGGGGTCAACGTCCATACCTGGGCCGAGGTGCATAACGGGCTGACCAGCGCCGCCATACTCGATGATCGATGCGTCGCCATCGGCATCTCCAACACCGGCCGCACCGACGAAACCATCCAGATGCTGACCGTCGCCAAGGCGTCGGGCGCCCATACCGTGGCGATCACCGGTAACCCGGATTCGCCGCTCGCCCGGCTCGCCCATGACGTGCTGATCGCCGCTTCGCCCGATGGCTACCTGCAGCCGGCGGACCTGTCGGCGCGGCACTGCCAGCTGTTCGTGGTGGACCTGCTCTACCTGTTGATCGCGCAGTCGAATTTCGACCGCACGACGCGCTTCCTCGCCGCCTCCGGCGCCGCGGTGGCGCCGCGCCGCCGCCCGATGCGGGGTGGCGCCTTGCCTAGCACTGCCGCGCGCCGCGCGACGGCCCAGACCTAACGGAACCGAGTGATTATGACCGACCTGACTACGCAGTTTCATACCGAAGTTTCGACCCGCCTTGCCAAGCTCGCCGGCCCGAACCAGGCGATCGACGACACCATCGCGCTGGTGGCCGACGCCGTGGCGGCCGGCGGCGTGGTGCAGGCCTTCGGCACCGGTCACTCGGAAGCCTTCGCCATGGAAATCGCCGGCCGGGCCGGCGGGCTGATCGCGGCCAACCGCATCCCGCTGCGCGCCCTGGTGCTGCGCGGCGGCAAGGACCTGTCGATCCTCGGTGGCGCGGCGCTGGAGCGCGATCCGAACGTCGCCGAGAACCTGCTCTCGCTCTACGACATCGACAAGAACGACGTGTTCATCATTGCCTCGAACTCGGGCGTCAACGGCTCGATCGTCGGGCTGGCGCTCGCCGCCAAGGCGCGCGGCCACAAGGTGGTGGCGGTGACCAGCTTCGACCACACCAGCAAAGTCACGCCCAAGCATCCGAGCGGCAAGCGCCTCAAGGAAGTAGCAGATATCGCCATCGACAACCTCGCTCCCTTCGGCGACAGTACGCTTGAACTGGAGGGTGGCATGGGCGTCGGCGCAGTCTCCTCGCTCACTGCAGCATTCATTGCTCAGCGCATCACCATCGGTGTGGCGGAAGCGCTGCTCAAGCGCGGCAAGACGCCGCCGCTCTATATTTCGGCAAATATTCCCGGGGGCGACGAGCACAATCGCGCTCTCGAAGATCTTTACGGCAAGCGTATCCGTGGGGAATCCTGAGGGATTTCGGAAACGTTTGGCGTGGGGCCTAACGACTAAATACTTGGAGAAGGGAAGGAACTAAATGTTCAAAAAGACCATCGACCGCCGCAGCTTCTTGCTCGGCACGACGGCTCTGGCGGCGGCAGCGCCGTTCGGCGGGCTGCTCGGTTCGACCAGCGCGTTTGCGCAGGATGCGGCCAATCCGTTTGGCCTCGCCGACGGCTCGACCGTTGACGCCGTGATCTTCAACGGCGGCTACGGTATCGACTATGTCGAGTTCGCCGCCAATCTCGTGCAGAAGAACCACCCGACCGTCACCGTCAAGGTGTCGCCGTCGACCCAGATCGCCCAGGAACTGCAGCCGCGTTTCCTCGGCGGCAACCCGCCGGATCTGATCGACAACTCGGGTGCGCAGGCCATCGGCTTTGCGGCCATCATCGACCAGCTCGAAGACATGAACTCGGTGCTCGACGCGCCGAGCCTCGAAGGCACCAAGATCCGCGACACCCTGGTGGGTGGCGTCGAGAAGCCGGGCACCTTCGGCGACAAGTTCGTCGCGCTGAACTACGTGATGACCGTCTACGGCATCTGGTACTCGGCCTCGCTGTTCGAGGCCAATGGCTGGACCCCGCCGACCACCTGGGCCGAAGCGATCGAGCTCGGCAAGGTTGCCAAGGAAAAGGGCCTCTACCTGTTCGGTTGGGGCAAGGAAGCGGCGACCTACTACCGCACCACCGCGGTCGCCTCGGCGATCAAGGCGGGCGGCGACGAAGTGCGTCTGGCTGTCGACAACTTCACCCCGGGCTTCTGGTCGCATCCGGCGTTCCAGGCCGTCTTCACCGCGCTGCATGAGATCATCTCGGGCGGCATGATGAAGCCGGGTGGCGCGGGCACCCAGTTCACCGCTGCGCAGGCGCAGTGGTCGAACGACCAGTCGTTCCTGCTCTATCCGTCGGGTTCGTGGATCGAGAACGAGATGAAGCCGGCCACCAAGGCGGACTTCAAGATGACCGGCATGCCGGAACTGTCGATCGACGCCAACGACAAGCTGCCCAAGACGGCTCTCCACGCCACTGCCGGCGAGCCGTTCATCATCCCGGCGGGCGCGCTGAACCTTGCCGGTGGCAAGGAGCTGCTCCGCACGATGCTCTCGAAGGAAGCCGCGACGAACTTCGCCAAGACGAAGCTCGCCCCGACCATCGTCAAGGACACCGTGCCGGCCGACGGTTTCGGCTCGACCGCTCTGGTTTCGCAGTCGAAGCTCCTCGCGGACGCCGGCAACGACGTCTTCACCTGGAACTCGTTCGACCTCTACGGCACGAACCAGGACGAGCTCGTCGTCTGGAACAGCTTCCTCGATGGCAAGCTTGACGTGGCAGCCTTCACCGCCGCGCTCGAGGCGATCACCAGCGCCGTCTACAACGATCCCTCCGTCACGAAAGTCGAAGTGAAGTAATGGACAGCACGATGGCGAGGGCACCGGCCACGACAACCCGTCGGTGGAAACTTCCGAGTCTCGAGAGTTCCAGCTTCGCGCTGGTGTTCCTGGGGCTCCCCCTGGCGATCTACGTGATCTTCGTGATCTCGCCATTCGTGCAAGCCTTTTACTACTCGATGACCGATTGGTCAGGCTTTTCGAAGAAGATGAACTTCGTTGGCCTGGCCAATTATTTCACCTTGTGGACCGACCCGGTCTTCACCAAGGCGGTCTACAACTCAATCGTCCTGGTGGTGGTGCTGCCGCCACTGGTCATTATCCTGTCGGTGACGCTGGCGACGCTGGTGACCATTGGCGGGGTGACCCGCGGCGAGATCCAGGGTCTCAAGCATTCCGGCATCTACCGGGTGATCTCGTTCTTCCCCTACACCGTGCCGGCGATCGTCATCGGCATCCTGTGGGCGCAGATGTACGACCCCTCGAGCGGGTTGCTGAACGGTATCCTGACCGCGCTGGGGTTCGATTTCTTCAAGTCCTTCGCCTGGCTCGGCGACGAGCGCACCGCCATGGGCGCCTCGATCTTCGTCATCGCCTGGTCGATGGTCGGCTTCTACATGGTGCTGTTCATCGCGGCGATCAAAGGCATCCCGGCCGAGGTCTACGAGGCGGCGCGCGTCGATGGCGCCGGCCGCTTCCGCACGGCGATCTCGATCACCGTGCCGATGATCCGCGACAATATCCGCACCGCTTACGTCTATCTCGGCATCCTGGCGCTCGACGCCTTCGTCTATATGCAGGCGCTCAACCCGAGCGGTGGGCCGGCCAACTCCACGGTGGTGATTTCGCAGCACCTGCTGAACACCGCCTTCAAGAAGGGCAAGTTCGGCTACGCGACCTCGATGGGCGCGACGCTGGCGATCATCACGCTGATCTTTGCCGCGCTGGTGTTCTTCGTGTTCTGGTGGACCGGCCGTCCGCCCAAGTCGAAGCCGGCAGCCATCGTCGCAGCGCCCGCCATTCGCTCGGCCGCGGTCGCGACGCCGACCAAGCCCGTGGCGCAGTTCGAGCATCCGGTGGCGAGAAAGACCATCTGGACCGACAAGACCGTCGCCACCATTTCGCACATCGCGCTGATCGCCTGGGTGGTGATCATCTGCGCGCCCCTGCTCTGGGTGCTGATGAGCTCGTTCAAGACGACGCAGCAGATCTTCGCGTCGCCCTTCACGCTGCCCACCAGCTTCAACTTCGACAACTACGTGTCGGCGTGGACCTCGGCGTCGATCGGCACCTATTTCTTCAACACGGTGATCGTTGTCGGCTTCGCGCTAGCCATCGTCATGCTGCTGGGCTCGATGTGCGCCTATTACCTGGCGCGCTACGAGTTCAAAGGCAGCAAGATCATCTACTACCTGATGCTGGCCGGGCTGACCTTCCCGATCTTCCTCGCCGTGGTGCCGCTGTTCCAGACGCTGCGCGGCTTCGGGCTGCTCAACACCTTCCCCGGCCTGATCATCACCTATGTGGCGTTCGCGCTGCCGTTCACGGTGTTCTTCCTCTATGCCTTCTTCCGCACCCTGCCGCAGGAGATCGCCGAGGCGGCAATGATCGACGGCGCCGGCCCGTGGCGCATCTTCTTCACCATCATGCTGCCGATGGCCAAACCCGGTATCGCCTCGGTGGCGATCTTCAACTTCCTCGGGCTGTGGAACCAGTTCCTCCTGCCGATCGCCCTCAACACCAACACCGCCAACTACGTGCTGAGCCAGGGCATGGCGTCGTTCGCCTCGCAGGCGGGCTATGCGGTGAACTTCGGCGCGCTGTTCGCCGCTGTGGTGATCACCGTGCTGCCGGTGCTCGTGACCTACATCATCTTCCAGCGCCAGCTGCAGGGCTCGGTGCAGACGGGCATGCTGAAGTAGGCACATCGATTGCAGGGTTCGGAGCGGGGCGTCCTGAGCGGCGCCCCGTTTGTTTTTGGGGTAAGCGCCGGGCTTTGCAGTCGGCGTCCCTCCCCCGCAAGCGGGAAAGCATCTGTGTTTACAGTCAAACAGTTTTGGGTTGGGTGGGCTGCCAGGGCCGGTTCTGCGTGAACAGGGTGTTTGCGAGCACGACGAGCTTTCGCATGATCGCCGTGAGGGCGACCTTTGCTGGCTCGCCGGCGTTGCGCAGGCGCTGGTAGACGGCCTCGAGGTCACGGTTGTACCGGGCGGCGCTGAGGGCGGCCATGTAGAGGGGACGCGTGGTGCACCGACGGCGGATGTCCTACCGCCCGCCCATCCCGGGGCGCATCGGCACGAAGTGACAGGAAGTGCAACTTCGTGACGTTGTTTGGAATTTCACGAAAACATACTGTCTGGAGGCGACCGGAGACGGGCGAAAGCCGGTCTGGCCGGCATCTGTCCTAGTCATATCTCAATCTAACGGTCGGCTCGCCATGTCTTGCGACAATCCTGAGCGCATCCAACAAGAACATATCCAGGTGAGGAATGAATAGAACTATAACCGCCGTCCTATCAATAATTTGTCTTACGAGCGCAGCTCCTGCTGCAGACCTGATACTTGATGTCGACCAGTCTCCGGCGGCCCCCGTAGATTTAGAGCTTTTCGACTGGTCCGGCGCCTATATCGGCGGTCATCTTGGATATGTGAGCGGACAGCAGAGCGACAACCTGCCCCCGCTGCCTGAGGGCGGGAAAGATCCGCTGCCGCAGCGGCCGGTCGAAGACCAGTCGGGTGCCGCGCTGGGCGGGCTCCATGCCGGCCACAATTGGCAGAGCGGCGGTTTCGTCTATGGCCTCGAAGGCGACGTGGACTTCACCGGCCTGAAGCGCGGCAAGAATTTCAACACCTACAACGGCAACATCAGCCTGGGCGGTTCGCTGTTTATGGAGAGTGACTTGCAGGCCTCGTTGCGGGCGCGCGCCGGTCTCGCGATCGACTCGTGGTTGCTTTACGGGGCTGCCGGTATCGCCGTGGCCCGTGCTGAAGTTTCGGCTGTCGGCAACCCGAACTCGATCACCTATCCGCTCGTCTCGGACACCAACACCCATGTCGGATGGACGGTCGGAGCAGGCGTCGAGACGGCGTTCTCCCCCAACTGGATCGGGCGGGTCGAAGCCCGCTACACCGATTTTGGCGCCGAGGCCTACGATCTGGGCGTATTCGGCCATGAGGTCGAGTCGCGTTGGAGCCAGACCTCGGTCAACGTCGGCCTGAGCTACAAGTTCTGACCTCGCCGGAAGGCCCTGCGGAACGCAGGGTCTTTCGCTTTGCCCCTACCTCCCACCCATCCCCGCGTTCAGCGCGATCGAGTTATAGATCAGCTTCTGCAGCAGGATCGCCAGCACGATGCCGGGGAGCATGGAGAGGGCGGCGCCGGCCATGATGTAGTTCCACTGCGTGCCCTGCTGGGTCTGGAAGTGGGTGAGGCCGACCGGCAGGGTGGCGTTTTCCTGGCCGGTCATGACGATCAGCGGCCAGAGGAAGTTGTTCCACTGGGCGATGAAGGTGAAGAGCGAGAGCAGCCCGATGGCCGGCATCGACAGCGGCACGATGATGCTGATGAGGATGCGCAGCCGCGAGGCGCCGTCGATCAGCGCCGCCTCCTCGAGCGAGTCGGGGATCGAGAGGAAGAACTGGCGCAACAGGAACGCCCCGAAGGTGCCGAAGGCGACCGGCAGGATGACGCCCTGGAAGGTGTTGACCATGCCCAGGCTGTTGACGATCAGGAACAGCGGGATGATCAGCATGATCGAGGGCACCATGAGCGTGCCGACATAGCCCAAGAGCAGCGCATCGCGGCCGGGGAATTTCAGCCGGGCGAAGGCATAGCCGGCAAGGCACGAGACCACCACGGTGATCACCGTGACGCTGCCGGCGACGACCATCGAGTTGAGAAAGAAGCGGCCGAACGGCAGCTCCGACCAGGTCTTGGCGAAATTGTCCCACTGGAACTCCTGCGGCAGGATGCGCACCGGGATGGCCAGCACCTCGGCGTTCGAGCGCACCGCGTTCGACACCATCCAGAAGAACGGGAACAGGAACAGCAACGCTACGAGGATCAGCGCACCGTGGTTGAGGATATCGAGCGCCAGGGTGACGCGCCGGGACCGGGCCTTAGTTGTCATAGTGCACCCACTTGCGCTGCAGCCAGAACTGGAGGGCGGTCAGCGCCATGATCAGCGCGAACATCACCCAGGCGATGGAAGAGGCGTAGCCCATCTGGAAATTCTGGAAGCCGCGCTGGTAGATGGCATAGCCCAGCGTGGCGGTGGCGTTGCCGGGGCCGCCGCGGGTCATCACGTAGATCTGGTCGAACACCTGCAGCGAGGTGATGGCGGTCATCACCGTGCCGAAGAACAGGGTGGGGGAGATCAGCGGCAGGCGGATTTTCCAGAAGCGATCCCAGGCGCTGGCGCCATCGATCTTTGCCGCCTCGAGGTAGCTGGGCGGCACCATGTCGAGCGCCGCGTTGAACAGCACGGTGTTGTAGCCGACATTGGCCCAGAGCGAGACGATGATCACCGCCTGCATGGCGAGGGTCTGGTCGGTCAACAGGTTCGGCACGCCCAGCGACAGCGACTTCATGACGAAATCGAAGAAGCCGCCCGGCGCGAAGATCAGCATCCAGACGATGGCGACGGCGATTCCGGGTGTAAATGTGGGGAGGAAAAACACCACCCGGAACCACCGTTGCCCTCGCTTGAGGCTGGCGATCCAGGTCGCGAGCCCCACCGAGATGATGATGTTCAGCACCAGATATTCGACGGTGAAGAACAGCGTGTTGCGTAAGACGGTCCAGAATTGCGGGTCGGCAGTGAACAGCCGGACGTAGTTCTGGATGCCGACAAAAGCGGGTTTGCCGAGCAGCTTCCAGTTGGTGAAGCTCAGCGCCAGGGAGGCGATGATCGGCAGCACCAGAAAGAGCAGCACACCCAAGAGGCTGGGCAGGAGGAAGAAGAAGGCCGTGCGGCCCTCGCGTCGTCCACGGCGCCTCGATTGGCGGGCGGCCGGGGCGCTGGTCGCGACCGCGGTATCCTGGATAAGCGTCATGGGCACCTCCTCCCTCGCGGCGCCTGTGACAGCGCCATTGCAGTAGGTAACGCCCGGCAGGATTCGGGGCCGGCCGGGCGTCGGGACTTACGGCAGCTGGCTCTGGATATCGGCCAGCACCGCGTCCGTGGTGTTGTCGCCGTTGAGCGCCAGCGGGAGATACTGGGTGATCAGGTTCTCGAACTCGTTCCAGCTCTCATTGATGCGGAACGGGGTCGAATGCTCGAAGGAGTATTGCAGCGTCTCGCGGGCGCCGGCGACATCCTTGGCGGCCACGTCGTACCAGAACTTCTGCTCGGCGAGGCGGCCGGGGAGCGCACGACCGGCCGAGGCGAGGATCTCCGCGGCCTTGGGACCGGTCAGCACCTTCAGCGCCTTATAGGCCTCGTCCTTGTGCTGGCTGGCGGCCGAGATGCCCCAGCCCGAGCCGGCAGTGATGTAGCGCGACGGGCCTTCGCCGCGCGGCAGCGGCGCGACGCCGACCTTGAAGCCGACTGAGGCCTGCGTGGTCAGCAGCGACCAGGGACCGTCGATCACCATGGCGGCGTTGCCGGCGGCAAAGCGCCCGCTGCCGGTCTGGGCGCCGGCACCCGAGGCAAAGACCGGCGAGGCCTTGGCGACCGCGACGAGGTCGACGAGCTTGCCGACTGCCGCGGCATAGCCGGGGTTGGTCAGGTCGAACTGGTTGGCATCGTTGAAATACTCGGCCCCGAGGGCGACCGGCTGGGCGATGAAATCGAAGGCCTGCACGGCGTAGCCGAAATTGTCGCCGCTGGTCAGCTTCTCGGCGGCGGCCTTGAAATCGTCGAAGGTCCAGTCGGGCTTGGGTTCGGCAATGCCGGCCTCGGCGAACTTGTCGCGGTTGTAGAACATCAGCCACGGGCCGACGTCATAGGGCAGGGCGTATTGCACGCCATCCTGCGACAGGCCGCTGATGATCGAGGGTTCGAACACCGACTTGTCGAAGTTGTCGGCGGCGATGAACGGATCGAGCGGCTCGAGCACACCGTAGAAGCTGGGCATGCGCATCGACTGCATGGCGACGAGGTCGGCGATCTGGCCGGACGAGGCCAGCACCGGCAGGCGGGTCCAGTAATCGGTCCAGCCGGAGAATTGCGGCGTCACCTTGATGTTGGGGTATTCGGCCGTCACCAGGTCGGCGAGGCTCTGGAACAGCGGGGTATCCTTCTCGTCACCCCACATCTGCCAGGTCAGGTTCACCTGCTCTTGGGCGAAGCTGGCGGTGGACAGGATGGCGGTGCCGGCGAGCGCCAGGGCAGCCAAAGCGTGCGTAAACTTCACGATGTGTCTCCTCAATCACAAGTAGTCGTTGGGTCTTCGGTTTCTTGGTCTTCCGGAGTCCTCGGCTCCGGCGTCACCACGGCCGGTCAGGCCGCGATCAGCACCTCCAGATCAGCGATCATGGAAATGAGTTCGGTGCGCTGGCGGTGGAAGGCGTCGGGGTCGCGCCCCGGCTCCAGGATCGCCGCCATGCGGGAGGTGAAATCGGGCGGCAGCAGTGGCAGGTCTGCCGCCATCGGCAGGTTCCAGCCATCGCCCGGGTAATAGGCGCGGTTGAGCGCGAACACGACCTGCAGGATCGCGTTGGCAAGCTTGCCGGTGATGCCGACGAGGAAGACCAGGTCGCGCCGGTCGACCTTGCTCTCGTAATGATAGTCGGCAGCCCAGTAGTTCAGGATCTCGCGGTACTGCTTGAGCACGGACGCGCGCAGCGGTTCCGGATAGCAGGCGAGCCGGTCCTTCCAGTCGGCGAGCCGGCTTTCCGGATCACTGACGATCTGCTGGCTCGAAAGATCGGTCGGCAGGTGGTAACCCCAGATGGTCCACTCGAAGCTCTTGGGGATGGCGGTGCCGCTGAGCCAGGCGCCGAGATCACTCTCGACGCCGGCATAGCTGCGCATCCACACCCCATCCATGCGGATGCCCTGCGACTGCCAATCGGCCATGGCCGCCTCGAAGCGGTTCCATTGCGCGGTCTGCTTCAGGTCTTGCCGGTAGGCATGGGCGTAGACGCGGAAGTCGTAGTCCGACTGCCGGTCGGACCGGCCCTTGCCGCGCGACCCGGCGAGCGCCACGGCGCCGGCGCCGTCCTCGGCGAGGTCGGCGACGAGCGGAGCTATCGCCGCGATCAGTTCGGCTTCGTGCGCCATCGCGTCACCAGATGCTGCCGGATCCCCTTTCAATCCTTGAGGATCAGTTCGACCACCGGGGTCACCACATCGGGCTTCAGCACCGGCAGTTCGAGCGTCAGCATGCCGTCGCCGACGGCGACGCCGATGTTGGAATCGACCTCGGCATCGGGGTCGAGCCAGTGGATCTCGCTCGCGTCGTGCAGGAACTGCGCATATTTCACCTTGCGCCCCAGCCCCGGGATATGGACGTGGCGGAACGGCCAGGTCTGGAGGTGGAGGTAGAGCCGGTTGCCCTTCTGGGTGAAGCGGGTGCCGGCCGGCGCCTGGTATTCGGACGGTCCGGCGCCATAGATCGAGCGGCCGTTGACATGCAGCCACTCGCCATAGGTCTCGAGCGCGGTGACGGCGCGCTTGTCGAAGGTGCCGCGGGCCGTGGGCCCGACATTCATCAACAGGTTCCCGCCGAGCGCCACGGTATCGATCAGGATGTTGATCAGCTGGCCGGCGTCCTTCCAGGTGTTCTCGTCGCGGTGATAACCCCACGAGCCCGAGAAGGTGTGGCAGACTTCCCAGCGCACCGGCTTGCCGTTGATGGTGGGTGCGACGCGCGGCGTATACTGCTCGGGCGTGGCGAGATCCTTGGGGAAGTTGCCGTCGGTGGGCAGGTCCAGCCGGTCGCCGACGATGATGTTGGGCTGCAGCTCGCGCACCAGCCCGATCAGTTCTTCGGACTGCCAGTCCGCGCGGCCCTTGCCGGGCATGCCCTTGTACTCGCGCTTGGGATAGCTGAAGTCGAACCAGATCACCGAGATTTCGCCGAACCCGGTGAGCAGCTCGCGCACCTGATTATGCATGTACTCGGCATACTTTTTGACATCGCGGCTCTTGTTCATCTCGAGCGCATCGGGGTGGTTGCGCAGTGGATGGATGCCGTCGATCGGGAATTCCGGATGGTGCCAGTCGATCAGCGAATAGTAGAAGCCGACCTTCAGCCCCTCGGCGCGGAACGCCTCGACATAGGGCTTCAGCAGGTCCTTGCCGTAAGGGGTGTTGGTCGCCTTGTAGTCGGTGAACTTCGAATCCCACAGGCAGAAGCCTTCGTGGTGCTTGGCGGTCAGCACCACATACTTCATCCCGGCCTCGCGCGCCCGGCGCGCCCATTCCTTGGGGTCATAGAGGTCGGGGTCGAAGTTCTCGAAATATTTCCGATAGGTTTCCGGCGCGATTTCCTCGCGGTGCTGCACCCATTCGTGGCGCGCGGCGAGGGCGTAAAGGCCGAAGTGAATGAACATGCCGAAGCGGTCGTTGCTGAACCAGGCCTTGCCCGCCGACGAGTCGAGGCCACCGCTGACGGTGAGTGCGCTATCCAATCTATCCTCCTTGGTCCGGTTATCGAACCGGTTCGATTTTCATCCTGATGTCGACCGTGCGATGAGTCAAGGCGGATTCTGGAACAGGGCGGTTCGGTGGATTTCAGTTGCGTGAAGCCCTGCAACTGCTAGGTATTGCAACAGAATTGTCCGCCGAGCGTCCCACCAACCTGGCTCCCATCCCGGATAGAAGCGGTTCGAGAACAAGACTGATGGCCACCATTCGTGACGTAGCGAGGCTCGCTGAAGTCTCGGTCTCGACCGTGTCGCTGGCGCTCAGCAATCCGGGCCGGGTGAGCCAGAAAACGCTGGAGCGGATCCGCAGCGCCGTGGCGGCGGTGGGCTATGTCGCCGACCCGCTGGCGCAGAGTCTCGCGCGTGGACGCTCGAAGATGATCGGGCTCGTCGTCGGCAATGTCGGCAACCCGTTCTTCGGCGATATCCGTCGTGAGCTCGAGAATTATGCGCTCGAGCACGAGCATTTCGTGCTCATCGCCGATTCCTCGGGCAAGCTGGAGCGCGAGCAGGCGCTGGTCGAGCACCTGATCGGGCTGAAGATCGCCGGGCTCGCGCTGGCGCCATCGAGCTTCGGGCCGGACTATGTGCGCTTCGTCGAGAGCCTCAAAGTGCCGATGGTCTGCTTCGACCAGAAGGTCGCGGGGATCGAGCGCGATTTCGTCGGCTCGGACAATTACCTCGCCGGCGCCATGCTGACCGAGCATCTGTTGCAGCTTGGGCACCGGCGCATCGCCTTCATCGCCGGCCCGCAGCACATGCACACGGCCTCGGAGCGTTATCGCGGCTTCGTCGAGACCATGGCCAGCGCCGGGGTGGAGGTGAACCCCAACTACGTGGTCGACGGCCAGTTCACCCGCTCGGCCGGCTACGAGGCGGCGATGCGGCTGCTGATTCAGCCGGAGCGCCCGACCGCCATCCTCGGCGCCAACAATGCGGTGGCGCTGGCGGCGCTGCAGGCGATGCAGGAGCTGGGCTTCAACTGCCCGGGCGACATCTCGCTCTGCATGATCGACGACGTGCAGTGGAGCAACGTCATCACCCCGCGCATCACCATGGTGGTGCAGGACACGCTGAAGCTCGGCGGCATCATCGCGCGGCGATTGCTGCACCGGATCACCACACCGGATGCGGCGGCGGAACCACCACAGGATTTCGTGCTGTCGCCGAAATTCGTGCCGGGGAATTCGTGCCGGCGGGTGTGACGGGTTGTTCGCGGTACTTGCGCTGGTGGTGCCACACCGCCCCCTCCCAGGAGGCGAGGGGACGATGGGGCACCGCCAGTGCAGATCAAGCCGGCCGGATCAGCGCTTCGCTGCCGATCGGGGTGAAGCCGAGGCTGAGGAAGGCCCGTAGCGAGCGGGCGTTGCCGGGCGAAACCGCGGCGAACAGCAGTTCCCCCTCGGGCACGAGGCCCACCGCTTCCTTGATCAGCGAGGTGCCGAAGCCGCGATTGTGGGTGTCGGCTTCGACGCTCAGTTCGCGCCGCCCGGCGAGGCCGGCGCCGATGGTGATGAGGCCGCGCTCATCGCCATAGACGCGGACATCGGCGCGATATTGCCGGGCGTACTTCACCCGCGGGTGATCGTCGGCGTCGGTACGGAGCGGCAGGCTCGAGCGACCGGTGCCGCGGGTATAGAGCATCGCATCGATGACGCCGATGAAGCCGTTTGGTCCGGCCAGCCAGCGCAGGAAATCCGGCGCCATCGAGGCGCCGAAACCATCCGGGCCCTGGCGCAGCACCTCGTCGGGCGAGCGCGCGGTGGCGACGACGGCGTGGCCGGTGAAGGCCACCGAGCATTCCCAGCCGCCGGCCAGCGGCGGCAGCACCGTGACGCCGCCATCGACGGGCGGGAAGCGCCCTTCGGCGGCGCCGGTGAGGAGATCGAGCAGGGGGTGGTGCATCGCGTAAGCTGTTCTATCGGGGTCGGAAGTCTGCGATACAGGCGCTCGCCATGAAAGTCACTCCGCCGATTTCCGCCCCGAACGACATCGCCGATTTCATCGCCCTGCGCCGCCGGCTGCACGCCGCGCCGGAGCTGAGCCGCGAGGAATTCGCCACCAGCGCGCTGGTCGCCGAACTGCTCACCGGCTGGGGCTATGAGGTGGCGACCGGCATTGGTGGCGCCGGTGTGGTGGCAACGCTTACGGCCGGGGCAGGGGAGCGCACGATCGGGCTCCGCGCCGATATGGACGCGCTGCCGATCAGCGAAGCGACCGGCCTTCCGTATGCCAGCGCCAATCCGGGCGTGATGCATGCCTGTGGGCATGACGGGCACACCACCATCCTGCTTGCTGCGGCGAAACAACTGGCGGAGACGCGCAATTTCTCCGGCACGGTGCGGCTGATCTTCCAGCCGGCCGAGGAGGTCGGTGGTGCCGTGCAAATGATCGAGGATGGGCTGTTCGAGCGCTTCCCGGTCGATGCGCTGTTCGGCATGCATAACTGGCCGGGCGTGGCGGAGGGCGAGTTCCGTTTCGTCGACGGGCCGGCGATGGCGGCGGTCGACTGGATCATCATCACCATCAAGGGCAAGGGCGGGCACGGCGCCATGCCGCATGAGGCGGTGGATCCGATCGTCGCCGCCTCGTCGCTGGTGCTGGCGCTGCAATCGATCGTCTCGCGAAACATCGACCCCCTGGAAAGGGCGGTGATCACCGTCGGGATGATGCATGGCGGCTCGATGCCCAATGTGATCCCCGACAGCGTCGAGTTGCAGCTCAACACCCGCGCCTTCACCGAGGCGGTGCGCGACCGGATCCGCGAACGGATCAAGCTGCTGGCTGAGGCCCAGGCGGCGAGTTTCGGCGCGGTCGCCGAGGTAGTGCATCCACCTGGCTTTCCGGCGCTCTTCAACCACCACGACGAGACGATGTTCGCCCGGCAGACGGCGATCCGGCATTTCGGCGAGAGTAAGGTCGGGACGCTGAAACCGCTGCTGGTGAGCGAGGACTTTGCCTTCATGCTGCAGAAGCAGCGGGGGAGCTACCTGTTCGTCGGGAATGGGGCGAGCGCGGATCTGCATAGCCCGAAGTATGATTTCAATGATGCGGTGATCGAGCCGGCATCGCGGTATTGGGTGGCGCTGGTGGAGGATTTTTTGGCGGCGAATGGGTAGGGGCGATCGTCTAACCACAACGCTCGCCCAAAGCTCGGTGTCATCCCTGCGAAAGCAGGGACCCAACTCACCGCCGGCACCAGCTGATAGATGGGTCCCTGCTTTCGCAGGGATGACACCCGGTGGGTGGGCGCGATTGGGGCTTGGCCCAAAACGCGAGCAGCGCTTGCCCTAAACCGTCGCCTCCAGCCGTCCCGCTGCGATAATCCGTTCCAGGAACTTCTGTGTCCGCGGATTCTCCGGTTTCGAGAACAGCTGGTGCGGGTTGCCTTGTTCGACGATGCGGCCGCCGTCGAGGAAGCAGACGCGGTCGGCGACGTCGCGGGCGAAGCCCATTTCGTGGGTGACGATCACCATGGTCATGCCGCTGGTCTTCAAATCGCGGATGATCTTCAGCACTTCGCCGATCAGCTCGGGGTCGAGCGCCGCGGTCACCTCGTCGAGCAGCAGCACGTCGGGTTCGGTGGCGAGCGAGCGGACGATGGCGACGCGCTGCTGCTGGCCGCCCGAGAGCTGCTCGGGATAGGCGCGGGCATATTGGCCGAGGCCGAACAGTTCGAGCAGTTTCAGCCCGGCCGCCTCGGCCTCGCGGCGATCGCGGCCATGCACGCGGACCGGCGCCAGCGTGATGTTTTCGAGCACGCTCATGTGCGGGAAGAGGTTATAGGCCTGGAAGACGATGCCGACGCGCTTGTAGAGCCCGGTGCGGCCGAAACTCTCGTCGTAGATGTCGACGCCGTCGAGCCTGACGGTGCCTTCGTCGAACTCGGTGAGCCCGTTGATGCAGCGGAGCAGGGTGGATTTGCCGGAGCCGGAGGCGCCTATCAGGCACACCACTTCGTGCGGCGCGATCGAGAGATCCACCGCGTCCAGCACCTGGCGCTCGCCATAGAACTTGGTGAGCTGTTCGATCTCGATGCGGTTCATTACCGGGCACCCTGGAGGCGGCGTCGGCGGTCGCGGCGCTGCAGGTGATCGGTCAGGCGCGCCAGGGGAATGGTGGCGAGCAGGAACAGGATCGCGGCGACGACGAGCGAGGAATAGTTGAAGGTGCGGGCGGTGTAGATCTGCGCCTCGCGCACCGCATCGCGGACGCCGAGCACCGAGAGCAGGGCCACATCCTTCTGCAGCGCGACGACGAGATTCAGCATGGCCGGCACGACATTGCGCAAGGCCTGCGGCAGGATGGCGTAGCGCAAGGTCTGCCACTGGGTGAGGCCGAGCGCCTTGGCCGCCATGCCCTGGCCCTCGTGCACCGCCTCGATGCCGGAGCGATAGACCTCGGTGGCATAGGCCGAATAGCTGAGGATCAGCGCCACGCCGCCCCAGAACAGCCCTTCCTTGGGCAGGCCCGGCAGGTTCAGCGCCGGAATGCCGAAGCCGAACAGCAGCACCAGCAGGAGCGCCGGCAGGCCGCGGAACAGATCGACATAGACGATGGCGAAGACGCGCAGCGGCGCGAACCAGGGGCCACTCATGGCGCGGAAAATCGCCAGCACCAGCGCCCAGATGCCGATGCAGACGAGGCTGATCAGCCAGATCTGCAAGGAAACGAGGAAGCCGCGGGCGACGCCCGGCGCTGCCTCAATCATGGCGTCGATGGAAAAGAACTGGCTCTGGATGCGCGGCCATTGCTCGGCCGAGCCGACGAAATAGGCGATGGCGCCGAACACCACGACGACGCTGACCAAACTAATAAGGACCGGCGCGAGCCGGTCCTTGAGAGCGATCTGCCGGCGTCCCTTGCCGGGTCGTCGTGTCATTGGCTGATCACCGGGATGGTTGGGTCGGCGACCAGGTATTTGGTGACGAGCTCGTCAATGGTGCCCTTTTCCTTGAGCTTGGCGAGACCCTCGTTGATCCACGGCACGATCGGGTTCTCGTAAGCAAAGAGCAGGCCGAGGCCTTCGTCCTTGGGATCCTTGGGGAGGAGCGCAGTGATCTTGGCCTCCGGGACCTGCACGGCGGTGGCATAAAGCGCCGTCGGCAGCGCCGCGACGGTGGCGTCGATCTGGCCACCCTGCAGCGCCTGGAACACGCCCGCCTGGTCGTCGAACACGGCGGCATCGGCAATGCCGAGCACGTTGGTCACGTAGTCGAAATCGGTGGTGCCGACGGCAACGCCCCACTTGGCCGCCTTCAGGTCGGCGAAGCTCTTGGCGCCGGCGACGGTCGAGGTCGGCAGGGCGATCACCGCCTTGTCGGACTGGTAGTAGATATCGGAGAAGGTTGCGACCTTGGCGCGATCCGGGGTGACCGAGATCTGCTGGATCGAGAAATCATAGGCCTTCGGGCCAGGCGCGATGGCACCGTCGAAGGTCACGTCGACCCACACCACGTCTTCCTTCTTGAAGCCGAGCTCGGCCGCCAGCGCGTAAACCAGCGCCGCCTCGAAGCCTTCGCCGGCTTCCGGATTGTTGTCGAGCACCCATGGCGGATAGCTCGGCTCGGAGGTCGAGACGGTGAGCTTGCCGGGCGTGAACAGCCGCGGGTCGTTGGGAGTCTTTTCCTGCGCCAGCACCGGCGTGACGACCATCGCCATCACAGCCAGCAGCGCAATTGTCAGAACATTGTGCTTTTGAGCCATCTTCACTCTCGTGTTTCCGCCCGGCGGCAAGCCGAAATGCCCCGTCCACCAAGCCCCGCCGGGGAATTTACCGACAATCCGGCGCGACGCCAGCCATAGAATTGCAGAGATTCGGAATGACAGGAAAGTTCATTGCATTTGCAATGAGTTGCGGGGAATGGGGGGCATTTGGCGTGGGATAGTTCGGTGCGCACAGAGCACCCCCCACCCTGTCCCTCCCCCGCAAGGGGGGAGGAGACGCCCACACGGGCGTCAGTGTCTTGGTCTCCCTCCCCCTTGCGGGGAGGGGACAGGGGTGGGGGTATTCTTCCCGCACCGGCCTGTCAGCCGGGTTGCGATCAGGTACGATGCCTGGCCGCTCACCCGACGCTCAGCGCCTCGGTCGGCGCCAGCCGCGCGGCACGGATCGCCGGGTAGAGCCCGGCTACGCCGCCGATCAGCAGCGTGGCCGCCATGCCGCCGGCCGGCACCCATATCGGGATATCGACCGGCCAGCCCATGACGTGGGCGTAGCCGACCGTCACCAGCGCGCCGATCAGGACGCCGCTGCCGCCGCCGAGCAGGGCCAGGAGCAGCGCCTCGCCGAAAAACTGCATGCGGATATGGCCGCGCGTCGCGCCCTGCGAGCGGCGGAGGCCGATTTCGGCGCGCCGCTCCAGCACGGAGATCACCATGGTGTTGGCGACACCGATGCCGCCGACCAAGAGCGCCACGGCGCCGAGCCCGAGCAGCAGGCCGGTGAAGGCGACGTCGGCCGCCGCCTCGGCGGCCAATGCGTCGGAGGGGCGGGAGACATCGACCTCGTTGGGCGCTTCGGGGTTGGCGGTGGGGGCGAGGATGTTGCGGACGGCTTCCACTGCGGCGGGATCGGTACGAAGATAGAGCGTGGTGATATCGCCCTCGAAATCGAGGTAGCGCTCGCCGGCGGGCCAGCCGATCAGTGCGCTCAGATCGAGCATGGGCGCCAGCGAAACCGGCGCGAGAATGCCGACCACGGTGAACCAGCGGCCGCCGAGCCACACCTGTTGGCCGATCAACCCGCAGCCGATGCCGAGCCGGGCGGCAGCGCGGGCGCCGAGCACCACGGCGGGGTAGTTCGCCGTGGCAGCGTTGAGCCAGGAGCCGACGGCGACCTGCGCGCTCAGGGTTTCGAGCAGATTGAGCTTGGCCGCGTAGACAGCGAGGCCGCCCGACTGGCTCGCGGGGATGCGGTTGGAGCGATAGATCCGCGCATCGGCCAAGACGCCGATGGCGCTCACCATTTCGACCTCGGGAATGCGGCCGAGCATGGCGATGGATTCGGGCGGCATGGTCGCGGCTTCGCCGAACATCGATTTGCCCGGCCCGGCGCTGAGGAGGTTGGTGCCGAGTTCCTGCAGCAGCTGGTTGAGCTGGGCGCGGCTCGAGGTGGAAATGCCGACCACTGCGATCATCGCGGTAATGCCGATGGCGATGCCGAGCGCCGAAAGCACGACGCGCAGGGGCCGGGCCGTTAGGCCATAGGCGGCGAGCCGCAGCACATCCATGGCCAGCAGCTTGGCTGGCTGCAGCGCGCTCATGATGGGCTCCTCCTGGTGTCTTCGATCACTTGCCCATCGCGCATGGCGGCCTGCCGGTCGAAACGGGCGGCGAGGTCGCGATCATGGGTGATCACCACCACGGCGGTGCCGGCGCGGTGGAGGCCGAGCAGCAGCTGCACGACGCCTTCGCCCGAGCTGCTGTCGAGCGCTCCGGTCGGCTCGTCGGCGAGCAGCAGCAGCGGCCGCCGCGCCAGAGCGCGGGCGATGGCGGTGCGCTGCTTTTCGCCGCCCGACAGCTGGTGCGGCCGGTGGTCGAGCCGGTGGGCAAGCCCCACCTCGCGCAGCGCCGCTTCGGCGCGCTCGCGCCGTTCGCGCAATCCGGTGCCGGTGTAGAGGAGGCCATCCGCGACATTGTCGAGCGCCGAGACGCCCGGCGACAGGTGGAAATGCTGGAACACGAAGCCGATGTGGCGGGCGCGCAGTGCCGAGAGCTCGCTGTCGCGGAGTTTCTCGACCGCCAGCCCGCCGATTTCGACCGTGCCGGCACTGGCGCGATCAAGCGTGCCGATGATGTTGAGCATGGTGGATTTGCCCGAGCCGGAGGGGCCGACAATGGCGACGAGCTCGCCACGGGAGATCTCGAGGCTGACATCGCGCAGGGCGAAGACGCCGCCGGCAAAGCCGCGCGAGACGTTCCTCAGGGAGACAATGGTTTCCCTCATCCGGGCACGCTGACCTGCTCGCCCTGGCTGATGCCGTCGCCGCTGACTTCGACCCGCCCGGCGGCGAACAGCCCGGTATCAACCGGGACGAGCCGCGTACCGCCATCGGTCAGCAGCTCGACGGCAAAGCCGCCTTCCGGCCGGGCCAGCAACGCGGCGATCGGCACCGAGAGCACGTCGTTGCGGCGCTCGCTGACGAAATCCACGTCGACCGACGCGACTTCCAGCCCGTCGAGGGCCGCCTGGTCGGCGATCGCTATGGTCACCTCGATATTGCCGTCGGTCACCACCGAGCCGACCTCGGAGATCTTGCCGGCCACCTCGCGATCGTCGGGCAGGGTGACGGTGACGGCGCGACCGACGGCGGCCAGCGCCTGGTCGGCGACGGCGAGCGGCACGGTCACCAGCTTGGTGGTGCTGGAGTAATCGAGGATCGAGCTGCGGTCGGCGGAGGCGGCGAGCAGGGTTTCGCCGACACTGGCGTCGTGCGCCGCCACATGCACCGGCCCCTCTGCAATCACCAACTGGCTGAGACTGACAATGCCGGTGACCGGCAGGCCGGAGAGGCGTTGCCAGCTGCGCACCTGTTCGCCGAGCGGGCCGGCATAGCCGAGGGCGGCGAGATTGTCGGCCAGTTGCGCGATATCGGCAGTGTCGGCGGCGCGCGCGATGAGCGCCGCGTGGGTGTCGCGCAGCGCGTCGCGCTTTGCCGCAGCGTCGGCAATGGCGACGCGGGCTGCGACGGCATCCAGTTTTGCCGCGGCGAGGTCCTTGTCGAGGGTGCGGATGGCGGCGGCCACGGCGGCGCGGGCCTTGGCGAGCTCGGCTTCGGCGGCGGCGATTTCGGCGCTCGGCGCCAGCTCGGCGGCCGAGAGTTCGGTGACCCGGGCGAGCTTTGCCGCAGCGACCGCGACGGCGCTGCTCAGTTCAATGAACTCGGGAAGGGCAGGGGCGCTGGCGCTGGCGTCGGCGAGCCGGGCGGCGAGGTCGGTGCTGCGTGCTTCGGCATCGGCGAGGCGCTGGGTTTCGAGCGCCACCGTCAGGTCGGCGGCGGCCACGGCGGCTTCGCTCTGTTCGAGTTCGACCCAGACGGGGACGTCCGTATCGGCATCGAACCGCAAGGTCCGGTGTTGCGGCACGATGCCGTAGAACAGGATGACCGGCTGGCCATCGAGCCCGTAGAGCGGTTCGCCCCGCTCAATGATTGCACCCACCGGCGCCAGCGCGGTGACCATGGCGGAGGCGCCGGCGAGGCTGGGGCGCAAGGCCGTGAGCTCGCTATAGCCGAGCGTGCCGGTGACGGTCTTGCTATCGACCAGCTCGCCCAGGGTGATCTCGGCCGTCGCGATGGGGGCCGCGCTGGGGGCAGCCGATGGAGGCGCCGGCTGCAGCAGCACAAAGCCCGCGATCGCGACGGCCCCGGCGGCAACAGCGAACGCGCCGCCGGAGAGCATGGTGCGAAAGGGGATCATCCGCCGATCATGATCCGGGCGCCACCGCTCAGCTCGCGGCAGGCATCCATGGCGGCGCGGAGCTTTGGATCGTCCGGTCCAGCGCCGATCTTGCCGGCATCGAAGCCGCCATCGGGGCTCGGATCGGGGAAGTTCGGCAGGCCGTGCTCGCGCACGCATTGCGCCAGTTTGAGCAGGCCCTCGAGTTGCTCGGGGGTGACGCCTTCGCCGCGCATCCCCTCGGGAGCGAGATCATGGCAGGCGGCCGAGGCCTTCTCGAAGCGGGCGGCGCTGCCGGGGGTGATGAGGAAGCGCATGCCCTCGCCGGGCGTCGGGTCGGGGAACTCGGCATAGCCGTTGTCGCGCATGCACTGGGCGTAGGCGAGGGCGGCATCGTCGTTGTCGGCCGGCTGCTGCGCGAGGGCTGGTAGCGGGGCGACCAGCAGCAGCGCGGCGCTGAGGAGGGGGAGGAAGGTCTGGGTGAGCATCGTTCACGTCTCCGTCGTTGGGTGAGACGGGAGTACGAGATCGGGTATTAGGCGGGTGTTAGGTGGCTAGTTCGCTCGGGAACTCGCTGCACACTCGATGCCCACCTCCCCCTCGACGGGGGAGGCAAGCGCAGCTTGAAGCGAAGCGACCTAGCGGAGCTTGGAGGGGGTGCGCGGAGGCACGATGCCTGCGATTTGGCGGCTTCAGCGAGCATCGAGCGCGTGGCACACCCCACCCCCCTCCCGGCCATTCGAGCATAGCTCTCATGGCCTTCTCCCCTAAAATCGCTCCACCGGAGCGATTTTGCCTACGGCCGGCTCGAAGCCCGTCAAGTGGAGGGTGCCGGCTGGTGTTGCCGCTGGATCGAGCCCAAACTCGATGCCCACCTCCCCCTGGACGGGGGAGGCAAGCGGAGCTTGGGAGCGAAGCGACTTAGCGGAGCTCGGAGGGGGTGTGCTGAGGCACGAAACCTACGATTTGGCGGCTTCAGCGATCATCGAGTGCGTGGCACACTCCACCCCATCCCTCCGCGTCAAGGGGAGGGTGTCCGGCCGGTGTTTGCGGCACCCCCCTCCCACCACGCTTTCGCGTGGTCCCCCCTCCCCCGCAGGCGGGAGAGGGAGTCCGACTGCGCGTTCGTGGAGGACTAAAGCTCGGCCGCCGGAAATCGCACCCGTACCACGAGCCCACCACCTTCGCGTGGGCTCGCTTCCACCTCGCCGCCATGCGTGTGGGCGACGGAGCGGACGATGGAGAGGCCGAGGCCGGCGCCGCGGGTGATCGGGGTGCGGGTCGGGCCGGCGAGGCGGTCGGTGGTGGCGAGGCGGCGGAACGGCTCGAACAGGCCCGGCACTTCGTAGGCCGGCACGACGGGACCGGTGTTCTGGACGGTGAGCTTGACGGTCTTGCCGCTGAGCGCGGTGCTCACCCGGACCCAGCCATCAGCGGGCAGGTTGTACTGGATGCCGTTCTCGATGAGGTTCTGGATCAGCCGCTCGATCAGGAAGGCGTCGCCCAGCACGGCGCCGGGCTGGAACGCTGTTTCGAGGGTGACGCCAGATTTCTCGGCGATGGGGCGAAGCTCGGTGATGAGGTGGCCGGCGATTTCGCCGAGCTCGACAGGGTGGAACTCGGCGGCGCGCTGCTCGCTGCTGGCGAGGGTCAAGAGGCCATCGGTCAGCTTTTCGTGGCGCTGGTTGACGGCCAGCAGCGTCGTGCCGAGCTGGCGCAGCTTGTCGTCGGCGCCGGCCTCGAGCAGCGCCACTTCGATCAGCGTGCGGGTGATGGTGAGCGGAGTGCGCAGCTCATGGCTGGCATTGGCCACGAAGCGGCGCTGGCTGTCGAACGAGCGGTCGAGCCGCTCCAGCATGGCATCGAGCGTATCGGCGAGATCCTTGATCTCGTCCTTGGGGCCGGCAAGGGCGATGCGTTCATGGAGGCTCCGGTCGGCGACCCGGCGCGCGGTGGCGGTGATATCGCGCAAGGGCTGCAGCGCCTGGCCGGCCACCAGCCAGCCGATCACCCCGGCAATGATGGTGAGGATGCCGACGAGGATGAACGACACCATCAGCATGGTGTCGAGCGTGTTGACCCGCGCCTGTCGCACCATGACGCTGATGCGCCCGGCTTCATCCATCAGCTCGCGCGGTGGCAGCACGCCCGGGGCCCCCAGCTGGCCCTCGGCCATCGGCGCGTCGTCGGTCACCAGGCGGATGCTGAACTGCCGGTCGAGCACCACGCCGAGATAGAGATAGATGGCGACGATCAGCGCCACCCCGGCAACAAAGAAGGCGCCGGCATAGAGCAGGCTCAGCCTTGTGCGGATGGTCCAGGGGAAGCCCAAGATCTTCATTTAAGCCGGTACCCCACGCCCTGCACGGTTTCGATCAGCTGCGGCTCGCCGAGTTTCTTGCGCACGTTCATCACGGTGAAGCGCACCACGCCCGAGAACGGATCGATCTGTTCGTCCCAGGCTTTCTCGAGCAGTTGCTCGGCCGAGACGACGCCGCCATCGGCGCGCAGCAGTTCCTCGAGCACGGCGAATTCCTTCTTCGAGAGATCGATCGGCGTATCACCTCGAAGTACAATGCGGCGGTGGGGATCGAGCAGGAGGCCGGAGCGTTCGAGCACCGGCGGGATGGCGGGCCGGGCCCGGCGCGCCAGAGCCTGGACGCGGGCCACCAGTTCGGCAAAGGCGAAAGGCTTGGTCAGGTAGTCGTCGGCGCCGAGCCCGAGCCCGGCGACGCGCTGCGCCACGGCGGTGGCGGCGGTGAGCATCAGGATGCGGGTCGGCGATTGGGTTTCGACCAGCACGGCGCAGACCTCGTCGCCCGAGACGAGCGGGATATCGCGATCGAGCACCAGCACGTCGTAATCGTTGACCAGCGCCCGATCGAGCCCGGCTGCTCCATCATAGGCGACATCCACCGCCATGGCATGGAGCCGCAGGCCCTCGGCGATCGAATCCGCCAGTTGCCGTTCGTCTTCAACCACCAGCACGCGCAACCAGAACACCCCCGCTAACCGCCAGTCTATCTGGCTAGCGGATGGTCTGTTAGGGCGGCGTTAGGGCTGGAGCGTGGCGGGGGTGTGTGGAGGGAAACACTGGTGGTGCGTCATCCTTCCCGCGCGGCGGGGGAGGAACAGGGATAGGCTAGCGCCTTATCCCTTCGTCGACCCACCCGCCATGCCGTCGATGAAATGCCGCTGCAGCAGCAGGAACAGCATCAGGATCGGCAGCACGATGATCATCGCGGCAGCCATGATCTGCCCCCAGTCGCTGGTGTATTTGCCGCTGAGGAGGGTGAACGACACCACGGCCGTCATCTCGTTCTTGCTCTGCAGGAACGTTGAGGCGATCAGGAACTCGTTCCAGCAATAGAGCCCGATGATCAGCGCCACGGTGAGCAGCCCCGGTGAGACGATCGGCAGCATCACCTTCGAAAACACCTGCCAGGCATTGGCGCCGTCGAGGTTGGCGGCCTCCTCGAGCTCCTTGGGGATGGCGATGAAGTAGGTGCGCAACAGCATGATGGCGAAGGGGCTGAACATGGCGCAGTAGACGAAGGACACCGCGACGGGGTTGTTGATCAGCCCGAGCCGGGCGAAGCCGAAATAGAGCGGGAACAGGAAGAGCTGGATCGGCGCGGTGGTGGTGGCGAGGAAATAGGCGCTCACCGCCTTCCACGGCTTGATCTTCTGGCGCGCCAGCACATAGGCGGCGCCGGCCCCGGTGGTGAGCACCAACCCGATGGTCATCACCGTCACCTTGGCCGAGTTCAGCATGGTTTCGCCGAGCCGCGCATCGGTCCAGGCGCGCACGAAATTCGACCAGTTGAGCTCAGTTGGCCAGCTCAAGGGGCTGAGGATGATCTCGGGCGTCGTCTTGAAGGCGTTGAGCAGCATCAAGAGCAGCGGGCCAAGGGCGAACAGCGCGCCGAGCGCCAGCACGAGATAGGAGATAGTGCGCGACCAGCGGGTTCCGAGCATCTCAGTTCACCCTTTCCCGGGTCTGCAGCCGCACATAGGCGAAGGTGGCCGTGAGCCCGAACAGCGCGATGACCAGGGCGACAGCCGCGGCCCGGCCGAGATCGAACTCGAAGAAGGCGTTGCGATAGGCGAGGGTAGAGAGCACTTCGCTCGAATAGGCTGGGCCGCCCTGGGTGAGGATGTAGACGAAGTCGAACACCAGGAACGACCAGATCACCGTCATCACCATCATCAGCTTGATGGTGGGGGCGATGGCCGGGATCAGGATGTCGCGCATCAGCGCAAAGAAGCCGGCGCCATCGAGCCGGGCGGCCTCGACCATTTCCTCAGGCACCTGGCGGAGCGCGGCGAGAAAGATCACCGCGAGGAAGCCCCACCAGTGCCAAAGGTCGACCACGGCAATGCCGTAGAGCGCCGAGTGGGTGGCGGCTAGGGGATCGGAGAGCTCGATGCCGAAGCGGGAGAGCAGCCCGAACACGCCGGTATTGGGGTTGTAGATCATCCCCTGCCAGACCCGCGCGGTGATGGCGGTCGCCACCACCACGGGGATGAAATAGACGATCTGGAAGAAGGTGCGGCCGCGCTTGATGGTGAGCAGCAGCGTCGCCGCGACGAGCCCGATGGCGATCGGCACGGTGAGGAAAATCAGCGTCCACTTGAGGTTGTTGCCGAGCGCAATCCAGAACACCCGGTCGGCGAACATCGCCTCGAAATTGGCGAAGCCGACGAAGACCGGAGCCGAGAAGCCGTCCCAGGTGCAGAAAGCCAGAGCCACGGTCAGCAGCGCCGGGATCAGGATCAGCGCGACATTGATGGCAAGGGCAGGGAGGGCGAACAACCACATGGGCGGGGATTCCGGGGTGGGGAGTCACGGGACTCGTAGTGATCCTCCCCCGCGTGGCGGGGGAGGATTAGCGGAGAGGCCGGCGCCCATCAAAATCATGGCAGCGGCGGGACGCTGCCTTCGGCGAGCTCGGCCGCGAACAGCTCCTGCAAGCCGGCGAGGAACTTCTCGGGCGAGGCGGTGCCGAGCCAGAGCTCTTCGACGCCCGAGATGATGTACTGCTCGGATTTGGGCGGCCAGAAGGTCCAGGTGGTGTAGCCGTAATTGCCGCTGGCGAGGGCATCGGCGATCATCGTGGTCGCCTCCTGGTAGAGCGGAGTCACCTCACCCTTGAGCGTCACCTTGCTCAAGTCGGCGAGCGGCACGTTCCATTCGCCCTGCCATTGCGGCACGATCGCGCCGTAGAAATCGCCGCTGAACACATAGTCGATGACTTGCGCTGCCGTATCGGGGCTTGGCGAATGGGCGTTGATCGACAGGGTCGAGCCGATGCCGATCGGGAACAGCGGGTAGGGGACGCCGTCGGCTACCGGGATTGAGGTGAAGGCGGCCTTGGCGCCGGCCGGATCGAAATAGTCCTTCACCCAGGAGAAGGCCCAGGTGCCCTGCGGCGCCATGCCGGTCTTGCCGGTGACCATGCCGGCAAAGGCATCGATGGTCGAGGTGGAGAAGTAGTCCTTGCCGTAATAGCCCTTGTCGTACCAGGCCTTGAACTTGGTCATGGCGTCGACGAAGACCGGGTCGGTCCACGCCCGCTTGCCGGCGAGAGCCTCGTGGATGGCCGTGGGGCCGACCAGCTGGTTGAGCGCCACGGTGAAGAACTGCTCATTGGCCGGGCGGAACCCGGCATTGCCGGCGACGAACGGGGTCATCCCCTCGGCCAGCATGGTATCGGCGAGGGCTTCCATCTCGGCGACGGTCTTGGGCGCCGTCCAACCCTTCTGGGCGAACAGGTCGGCGTTGTAGAACAGGCCCATCGCCTCATAGTTCTTGGGGATGGAGTAGAGCACGCCATCGACCTTGCCGAGTGCGAGGAACATCGGGATCAGCCGCTCGTTCCAGCCGTATTTGGCGGCATAATCGTCGAGCTTCAGCAGTTGCCCGGCCTTGGCCATCGGCAGCGCCGTCGCCGGGCCGTTGGAGTTGATGATGTCGGGGCCGCCGCCGGACATCAGCGCCAGGCGCTGCTGGTTCTCGATGGCGTTGCCGCGATATTCGAGCGCCAGGGTCGAGCCTGGGTGGCTGGCATTGAAGCCTGCGACCAGGGTGTCGTCGAGCAGGCGCTGCTGCTCCGGGGTCAGTGCTTCGTACCACCACGAAGCCGATTGCGCCGCGGCGAGGCCGGGCGTCAGGAGGGTCATGGCCGCGACGGCCACGCCCGAAAACAGGCGAGAGAGATTTGTCATGAAGCGTTCCCTGATATGCCGGTGTCGGGGAGGCTCGCCTGCTGCACCTGTGAGGACGAGGTGTCGCCTCTGGGACGAGCAGTCGAAGCGCGATCTACGATTGTATAGGGCAATGCGACGGCCTCCCCCGGCCCCTCCACATCACCACGAACCCGGGCCAGCAGGCGTTTGCCAGCCAACTGGCCGAACAGCTCCTGCCCTAGGGATACCGTCGTCAGCGACGGATTGAGAACGTCGGTCATCGCCAGGTTGTTGAACCCGGTGACCGACATGTCCTGAGGTAGCGACAGACCTCTGGTCTGGCAGGCGCGGATGGTGCCGCAGGCCAGCAGGTCGTCGGCGCACATGATGGCGGTGGGGCGGCCGCTGCCCTCGGCGAACAGCTCCGCCGCGATGGCCGCGCCGCCATCGATCGAATAGCTCGGGGCCGTAACGACGCGTGGGGTGAGCCCCGCGGCGGCGAGCGCCGTGCTGTAGCCGCCGATACGGGCGCGCTCCGGGCCGCCGGGCGAGGCCATGAAGACGATGTCGCGATGGCCGAGCCCGATCAGCTGCGCCGTGAGCGCCGAGGCCACCTGGTGGTTGTCGACATAGTAGTCGTCGACCGGCAGCGGACCGCCGCGCTTGGGCGCCGATTCATAGCGCACGACAGGAATGTCGGCGTTAAGCGCTCCCGCGAGCTCGCGGATGGTGGCGACGAAGAACACCCCGACAATGCCGGCAACGCGGCGGTCGATGCAGAGTTCGATCATCCGCGCTTCCGCCGCGCCGGAGCCATCGGTGCTGAGCGCGATGACGTCGTAGCCTTGCGGTTCGACCACTTTCTGCACGGCGCGGATCAGCGGCGGATAGAACGGGTTGGAGAGATCGGGGACGATGCAGGCGATCATCATCGAGCGGTTGGTCTTCAGCGCCTGCGCCATACGGTTGGGCACGTAGTTGAGCGTCCTGGCGCTGCCGCGAATGCGTTCCTGCACCTCTGGCCTGATGCCGGCGGCATCGCCCGACAGCACCGACGATACGGCCGCCTGCGACACCCCGGCGTGGGTCGCGACATCCTTCTGCGTCGGTTTTCTGGTCGATTTCATCTTGAAACTCGGCTACTGATACGTATCAGTAAGCAGATGAGCCGTTTCCGTCAAGCCGGATGGCTTACGAGCTTCACACCCGCCCGCAAGACCCCTCGTCCCGTAGTGAGACCCCCATGACCCTCCCCACCGATACCCTCGAGCGGATCTATGCCGGCGTGCTCGGCAAGCTGATCGGCGTCTATCTCGGACGGCCGTTCGAGAACTGGACCTACCAGCGCATCCTCAAGGAGCTCGGCCCGATCACCTATTACGTCAACGACCGGCTGGGGGCCGAGCTGGTGGTGACCGACGACGACGTCTCGGGCACCTTCAGCTTCGTCCGGGCGCTCGAGGATTACGGCGCTTCAGCCGAGCTCGGGGCCGAGGATATCGGGCGCACCTGGCTCAACTACGTGGTCGAGAACCGCGCGGTGTTCTGGTGGGGCGGGGCGGGCAACTCGACCGAGCACACCGCCTGGCTGAACCTTAGTAAGGGCATTCCGGCGCCGCGCTCGGGCGCGATCGAAACCAATGGCAAGATCGTCGCCGAACAGATCGGCGCGCAGATCTTCATCGATGGCTGGGCGCTGGTATCGCCGGGCAACCCCGCGCAGGCCGCAAAGCTCGCCCGCGCCGCCGGCAGCGTCAGCCATGACGGCGAAAGCGTCCACGCGGCGGTGCTGTGGGCGGCGATGGAGGCCGAGGCCTTTTTGAGCCGCGATGTGGAGCACCTGATTGAAACCGGGCTGAGCTTCATTCCGGCTGGCAGCCTGATCGCCAGGTTGGTCGCCGATATCCGCGGCTGGGTGCGGGAGAATGGCGATGACTGGCAGGCGACGCGCCGGCAGATCGAGGACACTTACGGCTACGACAAATATGCTGGGGTCTGCCACGTGGTGCCCAACCACGCGCTGATGATCATGGCGCTGCTGCACGCGCCCGACGATTTCAGCCGCGGCCAGATGATCGTCAATACTTCGGGCTGGGATACCGACTGCAATGCCGGCAATCTCGGGTGCCTGCAGGGCATAATGCTGGGGCTCGGCGGGTTCGAAGGCGAGCAGGATTGGCGCGGCCCGGTGGCCGACCGGCTCTATCTCTCCACCGCCGATGGCGGGCGCGGCCTCACCGATGCGCCCAGCATCGCCTATTGGCTCGATGGCCTGGCGCGGCAGCTGGCGAAAGAGCCGGCGCGGCTGGCGCCCAAGGGCGGGGCGCAGTTCCACTTCGCGCTACCCGGTGCGGTGCAGGGGTTCATGGCCGGCGGCACCGAGGGCAATGGCAGCGACGTCGCCGTTTCCGGGACCGGCGACGCGCTGGCGGTGGAACTGATCTCGGTGGCGCCGGGCCGCTCGGCCTATGTGGGCACGCCCGTGTTCATTCCGCCCGCGATGATCGGGCATAGCTGGTACGAGGTGCTGGCGAGCCCCCGGGTGTGGCCGGGCCAGACCATCGAGGCCAGCATTGCCGGCGCGGCCGGGCTCAGCGGCGCGGTGGAGGTGGCGCTGGCGGTGCGCCATTACGGCCAGGACGATGCGCTGGTGAGCGTCATCTCGCCGCAAAGCGTCACCGTGGAAGCCGGACAGGCGGCAAGGCTCAGCTGGCAGGTGCCGCAGTTCGACGGCAACCCGATCGCCGAGATCGGCCTCGTCATGTCGGTGCGCGACACCGCGACGGTGGGACGGGTGCTGGTCGACTGGCTGCGCTGGAGCGGCGAGCCGGAGCTGACGCTGCGCCGTCCGCATAACGAAGGCAATATGTGGCGCAGCGCCTGGATCAACGGCGCCAGCGTGTTCTCGAAGAATTTCCGCGAGTCGTTCCGGCTTTCCGCCAACCGCGGCGAGGGCATCATCCTCACTGGCACGCGCGACTGGCGCGACATCACGGTCGAAGCGGAGCTGAACCTGCACCTCGGCAACTATGGTGCGCTGGTGTTCCGGGCGCAGGGGCTGCGGCAGTATTACGCCGCGAGGCTGACGCGTACCGGCAAGCTGCAGGTGGTCTGCCGGCGCGACGAGGTCGAGCACGTGCTGGCCGAAACGGCGCTGCCGGTGGCGTTCGAAACGGCGATCCCGCTGCGGGTGAGGCTCGATGGCGCAAAGATCACGGTGGATGCCGGAGGGATGGTGCTGGAGGTCAGCGACGCGACCTATGCCGGCGGCATGATCGGGCTGGCAGTGTACGAGGGCGCGCTGTCGACGGACAAGGTGCATATCGGGCGGGTGCGGTAGGGGGGCATACGGCGGTGGAAGGGGTTGCCACACGCACGGTTGGTTGCCCTCCTCACCCCCGCATCTTGCGCTCGAGCAGCCGCCGCTCCGCCTCGAGCCGCACCAACGGCAGCGCCCGGGCATAAGCCGCCTGCGCCTCGGTTTTCCGGCCCAACCGGTCGAACAGGTCGGCGCGCGCCGCGTGCAGCGGCCAGTAGCCGTCGAGCGTGCCGGCGGCGGCGAGGGCTTCGACCAGCTGCAGCGCCCGCTCCGGGCCATCGACCATCGATAAAGCCGCGGCGGCGTTGAGCTCGACCACCGGCGAGGGCTGCAGCCGCAGCAGCACCTGATAAAGCCCCGAGATCTGCGGCCAGTCCGTCTCGGCAAAGCTCGGGGCCTCGGCATGGAGCGCCGCAATCGCCGCCTGCACGCCATAGGGGCCGATGCGGCCGGGCTGCGCCAGGGCACGTTCGACCAGCGCCTTGCCTTCGGCGATGGCAGCTCGATCCCAGCGCGTCCGATCCTGCTCCTCGAGCAGCAGCAACTCGCCGGCGCCGTCGCTGCGGCCGCCAAGTCGCGCCGCATGCAGCAGCATCAGCGCCAGGAGGCCGGCGATTTCAGGCTCGCCCGGCAACAGCTGGTCGAGCAGCCGGCAGAGCCTTATCGCCTCGGCGCAGAGTTCGGGCCGGGTGGTCGCCGTGCCGGCGCTCGGCGCATAGCCCTCGGTGAACACCAGGTAAACCACCGCCAGCACCCAGGCGAGCCGCTCGGCGAGGTGCTCGCGATCCGGCACCTGATAGGGAATGGCGGCGTCGCGGATCTTCGATTTGGCACGCACCAGGCGCTGCGCCATGGTTTCCTCGCTGACGAGGAAGATGCTGGCCAGCGCCGAGGTCGTGAGCCCGCAGACGATGCGCAGGGTCAGCGCCACCCGGGTTTCGAGCGCCAGCGCCGGGTGGCAGCAGGTGAAGATCAGCCGCAGCCGATCATCCTCGATGTCCTCGACGTCGGGTTCCGAGGTGATGGCGTTTTCGGCGGCCAGCACCTTCAGCTTGCCGCGCAGCGAGATGCGTCGCCTGAGGCGGTCGATGGCCTTGTGGCGGCCGGTATTGACCAGCCAAGCGCGCGGATTGTCGGGCAGGCCGGTCCGCGGCCAGCGGGTCAGCGCCGCCTCGAACGCATCCTGCGCCCCTTCTTCGGCGAGCTCGAAATCGCCGACGAGGCGGATGAGAGTGGCCAGCACTCTCCCCGCCTCGTGGCGATAGACCGTTTCGATGGCCGCTCGGTCGAGCATGCACGCACTCAGTACATGCGCGACAGGCTGTCGATCGGCCGGACTTCGACCGCGCCGGCGCTGAACGGAATTTTGCCGGCGATCGCCAGCGCTTCGTCGAGATCGCTCGCCTCGACGATGTAGTAGCCGGCCAGCTGCTCACGGGTTTCGGCGAACGGCCCGTCGGTGGTGAGCGATTTGCCGTCGCCCCGGCGGATGGTCGTCGCGGTGCTCGACGGCTTCAGCTTGTCGCCGCCCTTCAGGTGTCCGCTCTTGACGATATCCTGGGTGAAGCGCGCATAGGCCTCGCCCATGGCCTTGCCCTGTTCCGCCGTCGCCGCGCCCATCGCCGCTTCGTCGCCGTAGATCATCAGCAGGTACTGCATTGTCATCTCCATATGCTGGCAGTTGCTACCGGCGATCGGTCGAACGGAGGTCAGGCGAGATCGACAGGCGAGCCGGAATTATTTCGAAGGCGCCTGCCGGCTGGAGCGCTTTCAGGAAAGGTTGCAGACTTTTCCGGTTTGAAAGCGTGATCAGATCAAAGACTTAGAGCGTTTCACTGATCAAACGAAGCGGGGAAACACCCTAGGCCGAGAGACTGGCGACGAACTGCTTGGTGCGCTCGCGTTGCGGCGCCCCGAACAGGCTTTGCGCCGGGCCGGCTTCCACCACTTCGCCGCGGTCGAGGAACACCACGTCCGAGGCGATGCTGGAAGCGAGGCGCAGGTCGTGGGTGGCCATCAGCATGGTGGTGCCCTCGCGCGCCAGCTGGGCCAGCACTTCGACCACCTCGCCGGCGAGTTCGGGATCGAGCGCCGAGGTCGGCTCGTCGCAGAGCAGCACTTCGGGCGATGGCGCCAACGCCCGGGCGATGGCGGTGCGCTGCTGCTGGCCACCCGAGAGGTTGGCCGGCCAGGCCTCGGCCTTCGCTGCCATCCCGACCTTGTCGAGCAGCGCCCGGGCATGGGCGCGCGCCTCGTCGCGCGGCCAGCGCAGCACCGTCACCAGCCCTTCCATGACGTTTTCTTCGACGGTCAGGTGGGGGAACAGCTGGAAGTTCTGGAACACCATGCCGGTCGAACGTCGCATGGCGAGGATCTCGGCCCGCGAGTGGTGCGAGCTGGCGCCGAATTCGAGACGGTTGGCGCCGACCGTGACGCTGCCCGATTGCGGCAGCTCGAGCAGGTTGACGCAGCGCAGCAGCGTGCTCTTGCCGCTGCCGGAGGGGCCGATCAGCGCGGTGACGCTGCGTTCCGGCACCCGCACGGAGACGCCGCGCAGCACTTCGATATCGCCGAACTGCTTGTGGATGGCCTCGAGCGCGATCATGACGCGGCTCCGATGAAGCCGCCGTAACGCGCCAGGCGCTTTTCGAGCCGGCCCTGCAGCATCGACAGGAGCGAGCTGACCGCGAGGTAGATCAGCGCCACTTCGACATAGAGGATCAGCGGTTCATAGGTGGTGGCGACGATGCGCTGGCCGGCGCGGAACAGCTCGGGCACCGTGATGGCGGCGGCGAGCGAAGTATCCTTGATCAGCGAAATGAAGGTGTTGGAGAGCGGCGGCACGGCGACGCGGCCGGCTTGCGGCACGATGATGCGGCGCATTGCCTGCGTCCAGGTCATGCCGATGGAGAACGAGGCTTCCCATTGCCCCTTGGGCACCGAGATCAGCGTGGCGCGGATGATCTCGGAGGTATAGGCGCCAACGTTGAGGGTGAAGCCGATCAGCGCCGCGGGGAAGGCATCAAGCGTAATGCCGACACTGGGCAGCCCATAAAAGATCAGGAACAGCTGCACCAGCAGCGGCGTGCCCCGGATGATCCAGACATAAAAGCGGATCAGCGCCGCGAACGGCCAGGGCGCGAACAGCCGGACCAATGCCGCGCCGAAGCCGACGGCGAGGCCGAAGGCGAAGCTCAGTAGCGTCAGCGGCACGGTGAACAGCAGGCAGGCCCAGAGCAGCGAGGGCAGCGACTCGAGCATCAGGTTCAGCCAGGGCGGCATACGAGTCCTCAAAACAAATGGATCGGCCACTTCTCAGGGCCGATCCTTACAATAGGTAGAGCTGGATCGACTACTGCGAGACGTCTTCGCCGAAATACTTCTGCGAAATGGTCGCATAGGTGCCATCGGCCTTGATGGCGGCCAGCGCCTCGTTGATCGCCGCCAGCAGTTCGGGCTTGCCCTTGGCCAGCAGCACGCCGGAATAGTCGGCATTGGCCTGGGTGGCGGCAATCTTCACATTGGCGTCGGGCTGCTGCTTCTTGAAGTCGAAGAACGACAGGCTGTCATTGATGGTGGCGTCGGCGCGGCCCTGGATCACCAGCGCGATCGACTGGTCAAACCCGTCGGTGGGCACGATCTCGGCGCCGCTGGCTTCGGCAAGCTTGCCGAAATTGGAGGTGGTGGTCTGCGCCGCCTTCTTGCCCTTCAGGCTCTCGAACGAGGTGATGTCGGTATTGTCGGCGCGCACGATCAGCGCGGCCTTGGAGGCGATATAGGGCTCGGAGAAATCGTACTTCTCCTTGCGCGCGTCGGTGATGCCGACCTGGTTGATCACCACGTCATAGCGATTGGCATCGATGCCGGCGATCAGCCCGTCCCAGGGGCCCTCGACGAACTCCGCCTTCACCCCGATGCGCTTCGCGATCTCCTCGGCAATCTCAACGTCGAAGCCGACCAGCGCGCCTGAGGCATCGTGGAAGGTGAAGGGGGCATAGGTGCCCTCGGTGCCGACCCGCAGCGCGCCCGCAGTCTTGACCTGGTCGAGCGCCGTCTGGGCCAGCGCCGGGGTCGAAAGGCCAAGGCCGACAAGGCCGATCGCCAGTACGGACTTGAGGATGTTCATGTTGTTTCTCCATTGGCCGGTGGGCCATCTGCCCCCGGCTTTGGGCTGAAACGTGCCCCTCGCGCCCCGGTGCCGCAATGGGTTGGAAGGGCTTTTTACTCGGGCCGAGAGCCGGTGGTGGGCCGTCCTAGCGGAACTGCCTCGCCCGACATTGGTTGCTAGAATAGTCGAGCCAGCAGGTACTGCAGTTCTGGCCCGGAACCTGAAGCAGGAGTACGACGGCGATGGATGCGACAATTCGGTTTGGCGGCTGCCGCTGCGGCGCCGTACGGTACGAAGTGCGGGGCGAGCCCATGGTGGTGGGCCTCTGCCACTGTACTGACTGCCGCAAGGAGACCGGCTCGGCCTTTCTTGCCTACGCCGATTGGCCGCGCGAGCAGTTCACCGTCGCCGGTGCGTTCCTCACTTTCGAAGGCCGCAGCTTCTGCTCGGTTTGCGGTTCGCGATTGTTCCACCTGGGCGAAGAGCACGCCGAAATCTGCATCGGTTCGCTCGACGCGGCGCCCACCGGTCTCACCCCCACACGCGAGGGCTGGACGATCCGCCGCGAGCACTGGCAAGGTGCGGTTCCCGGTGTGAGTCAGGCTGATCGCGATCCCTGAGAGATGTTTGTCGTCCAGATCTATCTGCCGCTCGAACTGCCCGATGGCGCCCCGGTTCCGGCCGGGCTGTTCGAGCGTACCAAGGCCGAACTGACAGAGAGTTTCGGCGGGGTGACGGCGTTCCTCCAATCACCGGCCGAAGGCGCCTGGAAGCCGATGAGCGGCGAGGCTATCCACGATCGGATCGCCATCTTCGAGGTGATGGTCACCGACGTCGACACCGCCTGGTGGCGCCACTATCGCGAAGCGTTGGAGGCCGAACTGAAGCAGCAGCGTATTCTGGTCCGGTTGTTCCAGGTGACGGTGCTCTGATTGGCCAGCATCACCGGCAATAGCGGCTGCAAATAGTCTCGTCGTTAACTGCTTGCTGCAGCTCGAAAGTTGCGTCCGCGTTGCGTTAGCGAGCCTTTCAGTATTGGCTCCGCATTGTCTGGCTGACCAAACTGGGGGCAATCTTGGCGTCGCTGTTGCCGGCACGAGTGCTGAATATGCTTGAGCTGTTGCGGGCCAAGTCGGCAACTGCCGACCTCGCGGCCCGGCTGCGTCCGTCGCCTGGGGCCGGGCGGCCGAAGCGGCTGCGCATGCACCAGAGCAGCGATCGCGCATCGGCCGAGGCGGTGTGGTCGCACCTCATAGAGGCAGGTGTGCCTGCGTCATCGAAAGACCGGCTGGCCGACGCGGAAAGCCTCGCGGCGGCCGAAACTTATGGCCGCAATATCGAGAACTTTGTCGGTACGGTAAAAGTGCCGGTGGGGGTGATCGGGCCGCTCAGGGTCAACGGCGTCCACGCCAGCGGCGACTACTATGTGCCGCTGGCCACCACCGAGGCGGCGCTGGTCGCCTCCTATGGCCGCGGCGCCGATATCGTGTCGCTGGCCGGCGGGGTGAGCGCCGGCATGCTGGGCGAGGGCGTGCTGCGCACCCCGGCGTTCGTCTTCAGTGGGCTTTACGAATGCGGGGCGTTCATCAGCTGGATCGCTGAGAATGCCGAGCAGTTGCGGAGCGTGGCCGAGGCGACGACGCGGCATGGCAAGCTGCAATCGCTCGAGCCGTTCATGGACAGCGACACGGTGTTCGTGATCTGCCGCTATTCGACCGGCGACGCCGCCGGGCAGAACATGGTGACGGTGGCCACCGAGGCGATCTGCGCCCATATCGCCGCGCATTCGCCGATCCGTCCGCGCTTCTCGTTCATCGATGGCAATTTCTCGGGCGACAAGAAAGCGTCGTATCTGGGGATGTTTGCCGGGCGCGGGCGCAAAGTTTCGGCCAGCGTCGAGCTGCCTTATGAGCTGATGGCGCGCACCCTCCGCGTGACGCCCGAGGCGCTGGTCGCCTATGGGCGGGTGGCGGCTTTGGGGGCGGTGCTGAGCGGCCAGCTCGGCTCGCAGGCGCATTATGCCAATGGGCTCGCCGCCTTCTACATCGCCACCGGGCAGGATGCGGCCTGCGTGTCGGAATCGGCGGTCGGCTTCACCCGCATGGAGCCACGCGACAAGGGCATGTTCTTTTCGGTGACGCTGCCCAATGTGCTGGTTGGCTCGGTCGGCGGAGGCACCGGGCTGCCCAGCCAGTCGGCGGCGCTCGAGCTGCTGGGGCTCGCCGGACCGGGGAACGCCGCGGCTCTGGCCGAAGTGGTGGCGGCGCTTTGCCTCTGCGGTGAAATCTCGATCATCGCGGCGATTGCCGGCGGGCAATTCACCCGCGCGCATCACAAGCTGGCGCGGCTCAGATGAGCACCACCGCCGAGGTTGGGCTGAGCCTGATGCAACGGCTCTCGATCTACCAGGCCGAGCGCTTCCCGCTCGGCAAGACCGCCGTGCTGCTGGCGGTGTTCGCGGCCGCGGGCCTCAGCCTCTCGGCGCATCTGGGGGCGCGGTCGCTGCCGCCGATCTGGGTGTTCGTCGCGGTGTGGCTGGTGGCGATCGGCTTTCTGTTCCAGTTGCGGGTTGCCGACGAGTTCAAGGATTTTGACGACGACAGCCGCTACCGCCCGGAACGGCCGGTACCGCGCGGGCTGGTGAGCCTCAAACTGCTGCGGCGCCTGGGGCTCGCGACGGCCGCGCTGGCAATTGGCCTCAGCGCGACCATCTCGCCGCTGCTGCTGCTGCCTTTGGCACTGGTCTGGCTGTGGCTGGGGCTGATGACGGCGGAGTTCTTCGTGCCGGCCTGGCTGAAGGCGCGGCCGCTGCTCTACCTCGTCTCGCACATGGCGATCATGGCGTTCATCGATTTTTACGTCACCGCCGCCGAGTGGCTGCCGCACGCGGCGCTGCCGCCGCCGGGGATCTGGATCTTCGTCATCCTGAGCTGCGTCAATGGCTGCGTCCTGGAGTTCGGCCGGAAGACCTGGGCGCCGGAGAGCGAGCGGCCGGGAGTCGAGACCTATTCGGCGCTCTATGGCCCGGGGCGCTCGGCCGCCATCTGGGCCGGCTGCTGCGTCCTCTCCTACATCCTCGTCGGTTGCATCGGCACGCTGGCCGGCGCCGGCATCGTCATCTGGGTGCTGGGCCTCGCAGCGTTGCTGCCGGTCCTGTGGCTGGCCGGCCGGTTCATGCGGCAGCCGGACCTCGTGGGCCAGAAGCGGATCGATCTGGTGGCGGGGCTCTGGGTATTTGCCTGTTACGTCATGGTGGGATTGGCGGGGCCGCTGTCGTGACCAGCTTCATCCATGACATGCGGAGCGCCGTCGGGGCAGGCGTTGTCGGCGGCAAGGGCGCGACGCTGATGCGCCTCGCGGCGCTGGGCTTCGACGTGCCGGCCTTCGTCGTGGTCGAAGCTGCAGCCTTCAGTTCGACAGATACGGAGGCGGCAACCGGCGCGGCGCTCTTGGCGCAGCTCGCGGGGATCGGCCCCGGGCCCTATGCGGTGCGCTCGTCGGCGCGCGAAGAGGATGGCAGCGCCGCTTCGCATGCCGGGCAGTTCCTGTCGCTGCTGAATGTCAGTGCAGAGGATGTCCCCGCGGCCGCGCGAAGTGTGTTCGAGAGCGGCGCGGCCGAGAGCGTTGCCGAGTATCGCCACTCGCGCCAGCTCGGCGCCGACGGCGGCGCCCCGGCCGTGGTGGTGCAGCAGATGGTCGATGCGCGCTGCGCCGGCGTGCTGTTCACCGCCGATCCGGTCAGCGGCCGCCGCGACCGCATCGTCGTCTCGGCCATAGCCGGGCTCGCCGATCGGCTGGTCGGCGGCGAGGAGGATGGCGAGCGCTATGTGCTGGGCAAGGCCAATGGCGAGGTGCTGGAGCGCCCGGCCGAGGCGAGCCTGACGGCCGCTGATCTTGCAACGCTCCGCGCCCTGGCCTTGGCCGCCGAGGCGGCGTTCGGCGCGCCGCAGGATATGGAATGGGCCTTTGCCGGCGCGCGGCTGCATTTGTTGCAGGCGCGGCCGATCACCACCAGCCTCAGGCCTGCGCCGATCGCCGATGACGTGCTGGTGGTGCTCGACAACTCCAACATCGTCGAGAGCTATCCTGGGCTCGTTTCGCCGCTCACCTTCAGCTTTGCCCAATATGCCTATGCGCGGGTCTATCGCGCCTTCATGCGGCTGGTGGGGATCGACGCCGCCACCATCGGCAGCCATGCGGCTTTGTTCGACAACCTGCTGAGCCGGGTCGATGCCCGGGTCTACTACAATCTCGGCAACTGGTACCGCGCGCTGGCGCTGCTGCCGGGGTTTTCGAGCAACAGCGCGAGCATGGAACTGATGATGGGGGTGAGCGAGCCGCTGCCGGCGGAGCTGGTTGCCGCCATGGCCTCACCGCCGCAATCGCGGTTGCGCCGCACCCTCGGCATAGCGCGCATCGGCCTGGCACTCGCCGGCGCCAGCCTCAAGTTGGGGCGCACCAAGCGGGGCTTCTACGCGCGGCTCGCGGCAGCCCTGGCAGAGCCGGCCACGACACTCGACCACAAGCCGCTGACGGCGCTCGCGGCTGAGTATCGGCGGATCGAGGCTGACCTGCTCGATCGCTGGGACGCGCCGCTGGTCAACGATTTCCTCTGCATGATCGCCTTTGGCGGGTCGCGGAAGCTGATGCAGGCCTGGGCCGGCGAGGCCGGGCTCGCCGTGCATTCGGACATCATGATCGGGCAGGGCGATATCGTCTCGGCCGAGCCGGCGCAGCGCATCCGCGCGATGGGGAAGCTGCTGGGCGATGATCCGGAACTGGTGGCCGAGCTCGAGGCCGGGCAGGGCGAAGGGCTTGCACGCAACCCGGCGCTGCAGCAGGCAGTGCGCGACTATCTCGACCGCTTCGCCGATCGCTGCCCGGAGGAGCTGAAGCTCGAGAGCGTGACGCTCGATCGCGATCCGTCGCCGCTCTACAAGGCAATCGCCGCTGCCGCGGCGGCCGGCCCGGGGCATGCCGTCGAGCGGGTCGACCCGGCGGCAGCGCTCAACAGGCTGTTCAAGGGACATCCGCTGCGCCGCGCCATGGCCGGGGTGGCGTTGGGGATCGCCAAGCGCCGGGTGCGCGATCGCGAGAACCTGCGGTTCGAGCGGACCCGCATCTTCGGGCGCGGGCGGCGGCTGCTTCGGGCCGTCGGCGTGCAGTTCCATGCGCTCGGCCTGCTCGATACACCCGACGACGTGTTTATGCTCACCGTTGCCGAAGTGCTGGGGGCGATCGAGGGCTTTGCGGTGAGCCACGATCTTGCGGCGCTGGCCCGGCTGCGGCGCGCTGAGATGGCGGCGGCCGCGACGCGCCGCGACCCGCCGGAGCGGCTCAGCCTCAAAGGTGCCGTCGCTACCGTCGGCAGCGCCATCGCGCCGGTAGCGCCGCGCGCCCGGGACGAGGCGCGTGAACGCAACGGCGTCGGCTGCAGTGCGGGGCTGGTTCGGGCGGTGGCGCGGGTGATCGCCGACCCACGCATGGGCACGCTGAAGCGCGGCGAGATCCTCGTGGCCCGGCACACCGACCCGGGCTGGATTGCGCTCTTCACCAATGCGGCGGCGATCGTCGTCGAGCGTGGCAGCCCGCTGTCGCATTCGGCCATCGTGGCACGCGAACTGGGCATTCCCTGCGTCGTGGCGCTGAAGGGCGCGATGGAGTGGATCGCCGACGGGGAAGTGATCGAAGTGGATGGCGCAACGGGCCAGGTCCGGAGGGTCAAATGAACGGCGCCGAGATTTCGAGCCACGCGCGTTTCGACGGCATTCGCTATGCGCAGCTCTGGGAAGATGCCGATGTGCTGAATGCGGCGCTCGGCGAGCAACGCGGCAAGGTGCTGGTCTCGATCTGCTCGGCCGGCGACAACGCGCTCGGCATGCTGCTGCTCGACCCCAGGGCGGTGATCACCATCGACCTCTCGCCGGCGCAGGTCGCCTGCCTGAAGCTGAGGGTCGCGGCCTACCGGGCGCTCGATCACCAGGGCTTTGTCGAACTGATGGGCTCGCGGCCCTCCGAGCGGCGTGGCGAACTGTTCGACACGGCTGCCGCGAGTCTTCCCGCGGAGCTTGCAGCCTTCTGGGGCGCGCGGCGCGAGGCCGTGGTGGCGTATGGGCTGGGCGGCGTCGGCAAGTTCGAACGTTATTTCCGCATCCTCAGGCAATACCTGCTGCCGCTGGTGCATAGCCGGGCGACGATCGATGCGGTGTTCGTGTCGAAGCCGCTCGCAGCGCGGGCCGAGTTCCTCGATCGGCGCTGGAACAACTGGCGCTGGAACCTGTTGCTGAAGCTGTTCTTTTCGAACTTCGTCATGGGCCGGCTCGGGCGTGATCCGGCGTTCTTCCAGCATGTCGAGGGCAGCCTTGCCGAGCATGTCGCCGGCCGGCTCCGGCATGCGGCGGTCGATCTCGACCCCTCACAGAACCCGTATCTGCACTGGATTCTCAAGCCGGGGCATGGCGCGGCGCTGCCGCTAGCCTGGCGGGCAGAGCATTACGACACCATCCGCACCCGACTCGACCGGCTCGATATCCGCGAGGGGGCGCTCGAAACGCTGGTGGCGAGCGGCGAAAAGGCCGATGGCTTCAACCTCTCCGATATCTTCGAATATATGAGCCCCGAGGTGTTCGAGGCGGTTTATGGCGCGATCCTCGCCGCCGCCAATCCCGGGTCGCGGCTGGTCTACTGGAACATGATGGTGCCGCGCCGCGTGCCGCCCGTGCATGCCGGTCGCGTCAGCCGGCTCGAGCCGGAGATCGCTGCCGGGAAGGCGGCGGACAAGGCGTTCTTTTATTCCGATTTCGTGGTCGAGGCGGTGAAGTGAGCCTCACCTGGCGCGACGGCATCTTCATCGCCGCGGTGATTGTCGGAATGCTGTCGCTGATGGGCGGCGTGCGCTATTTCGCCGGGCGCTACAGCATCGGGCCGGAAACCCAGCGCAAGCTCGTCCATGTCGCAACCGGCACCGCGGCTCTGTTCTTCCCGCTGCTGTTTTCGAATGCTCTGCCGGTATTCCTGCTGATTGGCGCGGCGCTGCTGCTGATGCTGGCGCTGCGCAGCCCCATGCTCGCCTCGGTCGGCGGGGTGCTGCATGAGGTGAAGCGCGAGTCCTGGGGCGAAATCTACCTGGCACTGGCCATCGCCTTCACCTTCTTCCGTGGGCTGGGAGAACCGATCCTCTACGTGCTGCCGCTGCTGGTGATCACGCTCTCCGATACCGCATCGGCGCTGGTTGGCACCACCTATGGCAAGCGCCGCTTCGCGGTCGAGGACGGCTCCAAAAGCCTCGAGGGCGTGGCGGCGTTCTTCGTCGTCACCTGGCTGGTGGCGCTGGTGACCCTGCTGCTGCTCACCGATGCGCCGCGGCTCAACGTGGTGGTGCTGTCCTTCCTCGTCGCCGCCTTCTGCGCGCTGGTCGAGGCCGATTCCTGGCGCGGGCTCGATAACCTCTTCGTCCCCATCGGCGCGCACCTGCTGCTGCAGCAATATCTTGCTAGCAGCTCGGCCGAACTGGTGGTGGTAGCGGTCGGGTTCCTGTTGTTCCTTGCCCTGATGCTGCTGGTGGCCGAGGCGCTGCACCTGCCGCAGCGCGCGGCGCGGGGCTATGCGATCCTCCTGTTCCTGATGATTTCGCTGATGGCGCCGCACAATGCTCTGCTGACCGGGCTGGTGATCGTCGGCCAGGTATGGGCGCGCGCCAGGCGGCCCGGCACCAGCCAGCGGCCCGAGCTCGACCTGCTGGCGGTCGCTGCTGTGGTGGCGCTGTTCTGGCTCATTGCCGGCGAGCTCGCCGGGCGCTCGGTGCTTGCTCTGTTCAACCTCACCTTCGCCGCCGTGGCGCTGGGCTTCGCGGCGCTGGCGACACGCGGTTGGTGGCGGCTGGTGTTGCTGCCGCTGGGCCTCGCGATCGGTGGGCTGTTCGCTTGGGTCGCCAAACTCAACACCCCATGGCACCCACCGTGGCTCGATGCCGATTGGCCCTGGCTGGTCGCCGCGCTGGCGGTACCGGCGGGGCTCGCCATGCTCCGGCCCGAGTGGTTCACCACGCGTCGCAGCGCCAAGCTGTTCGCCGTGGCGATGCTGGTGCCGCTGGTCTTCTATTTCAGGGGAATGTTCCTATGACCACGCCGACGCCCATGACGCATCAGGATGCTACAGCGATGCTCTATCGCGATGCGCCAAGCTGGGATGGCAAGCGTACAGCCGCCATCGGCGCGGTGGCGTTCGGCTCGATCGAGGGGGGCGTCGAGCTGCTTTCGCGCGCCGCAGGGGAGTTGCGCAGCGAGGGCTTCGAGGCGCTCATCGGCCCGATGGATGGCGATACCTGGCACAAATACCGGCTGGTGTCGGAGAGCGACGGCACGCCCCCGTTCGTGCTCGAGCCGACTAGCGGTCCCTACGATCACGCCGCCTTCACTGCGGCGGGCTACACGCCGATCTCCAGCTATGTCTCGTCGCGCGCCAGGCTCGTCGACACCATCGGCGACACCCCGGCCAGCATGGCCGGGGTAGCCGTCACCGCCTGGGACGGCCAGGGCGCCGAGCTGCTGATCGGCAAGCTGTTCGATATGTCCGGCTCGGCCTTTGCCGGCAACCGCTTCTTCAAGCCGATCAGCCGCGAGGCCTTTCTCGAGCTCTACCGGCCGCTGCTGCCGCTGCTCGACCCGCGCCATATCCTCTTCGCTTATGGGCCGGGGGCGCAGTTAGTCGGCTTCCTGTTCGGCATGCCCGACCACGGGTCGGCCACCCCCACCGCCATCCTCAAGACCTATGCCAGCGGCCTGCGCGGCGTCGGGCACCTGCTGGCCGACAGCTATCATCGGCGGGCCCTCGATCTCGGCTTTACCGAGGTGATCCATGCGCTGATGCATGAGGATAATGTCTCGCGCCAGCGCAGCGAGCGGCACAGCGCCAGGATGTTCCGCCGTTATGCGTTGATGGGGCAAGACCTGAGCCCATGAACCTGATCGCGGGTTTTCTCGACAAAGCCGCTGAGCTCGGCCCGCGACCGGCGATTATCACCGGCGCCGGCGAGACGATTAGCTATGAGCAACTGGCGCTGCGGAGCGGGCGGCTCGCCGCTTCGCTGAGGGGGCAGGAGGTGCAACGCGGCGATCGGGTGCTGGTGGCGCTGCCGGTCGGCATCGAGCTCTATCTCGCCATCGCGGCACTGTGGCGGCTGGGCGCGACGATCGTCTTTCCCGAGCCGGCAATGGGGTTTGCCGGGGTGCAGCGCGCGGTGGAGATTGCCGCTCCTTCGGCGGTGCTGGTCGGCGGGGTCTATCGGCTGCTGCCCTACTTGGTGCCGCGGCTCTGGGGCACCAGGCGGCTGCAGTTCGGCGCTACCGAAGGCGATCCGCTCGAAGTCCTCGCACCGGAACACCCGGCACTGATCTCGTTCACCTCCGGCTCGACCGGCCGGCCTAAGGGGATCGTCCGCAGCCACGGCTTTCTTGGCGCGCAGAACGCCGCGCTCCACGATCTTATCGCGCCGCGGCGCGAGGACGAGACCGATCTCGTCGCATTTCCGGTGTTCGTCATCGCCAACCTGTCGCTCGGCACCACCTCGGTGCTGCCGAACTGGCGGCTCAGCCGCCATGACGAGGCCGACGGCGCCGCGCTGCTGCGTCACCTCGCGGCGCATCGCGTCACCCGCGCCATGGTGCCGCCAGTGATCGCCGAACGGCTGGCCGATAGCGGCAAAGCGGCGGCGCTCGACGTGCTGTTCACCGGCGGCGGGCCGGTATTCCCCGATCTGCTCAGGCGCTTGTCACAGGTGCTGCCGCGCACCGACATCGTCGCGGTCTACGGCTCGACCGAAGCCGAGCCGATCGCCCATCTGCATGTCGGCGACATCACTGCCGACCAATGGCAGCAGATGCAGGCGGGGGCGGGGATCCTCGCCGGCAAGCCAGTGCCAGCAGTGGCACTCGAGATCGTCGATGACGAGATCGTGGTCAGCGGCGCACATGTGAACAAGGGCTATATGGACGGCATCGGCGACGCCGAGAACAAGCTCCGGCGCGGCGGCGAAACCTGGCACCGCACCGGCGACGCCGGGCGCCTCGACGCAGATGGCAACCTCTGGCTCCGCGGCCGCCTCTCGGCCGCTGCCGCCGGACACTACCCGTTCGAAGTTGAGACCATGGCCCGCCAATGGCCCGGCGTCCGGCGCGCGGCGTTGGTGCCCGGCACCGAGCCGATGGTGATCGCGCTCGAAGGCGAGGAGCCGCGCCCACAGCAGTGGACCGAGCTGGCGCAGCGAGCGTTCGGGGCAAAGGCGGTGAAGGTCACAATGCCACTCGATCGGCGGCATCACTCGAAGGTAGATTATGTCAGGTTGGCGAAGCTGGTGGGGCGGGGATGAGGGCCGACAGTTCTCCTGCTACCCCCCGAGGCGGCGAAACACCTCTGATATCGCGTGCGACGTATATGGTTTTGGGATGAATGCCCCGTCCGGCAGTGCCGAAGGTGCTGGGCGGCCCTTGCCGGAGGTGACGATGATCTTGACGGGTGGCCAGCGGTGCCGCACCGCCGCGGCGAGCGCCAGTCCATCCATGGTGCCCGGCATGTCGACATCGGTGAACAGCAGGCGGATCTCAGCGTTGGCCTCCAGTGCGCGTAGCGCCTCGGCGGCGTTGCGGGCCTCCACCACGTCAAAGCCCTGATCCCGCAGCTCGTCGGCGATGGAGTAGAGCAGCAACGCTTCGTCCTCGACCACCAACACGGTGGTATGGTGCATTGTCGTCATGGGGCAGCTCCCGCATCGTGTGGTTCGAGCGGTGCGCTCAACGTCACGATCAGACCCTCGGGGGCGTAGGCCACGTCGACTTCGCCACCAAAATCGGAAGCCAGCACGCGCTTGATCAGCAGCGAGCCGAAGCCACGCCGGGTCGGCGGGGTAACGGGCGGGCCGCCGGTTTCGCGCCATGTCCAGGTGAGCGTTCGCTCGCCGCGCTCGTTCCTCTCCACCGCCCAGTCGATCGATACGCGGCCGGTGTCGTTGGAGAGCGCGCCATATTTCAGCGCATTGGTGCCCAGTTCGTTGACGGCCAGCGCCATCGACAGGGCCATCTTGGGCGACAGGGCGAAGCTGGGGCCGCTGAGGGCAATGCGCTCCGACGGCAGATGGGCGGTGGCCGCCGCGATGACAGCCTGCATCGGCGCATCGGTCCAGTTGCGGCCGAGCAGGGCATCATGCGCAGTGCCCAAGGCCCCGAGCCGTTGGATCAGCGCCTCCTTGCCGGCTTCGAGCGTGGTGTCGCGCAGCGTCTGGGTGGCCAGCGCCGACACCATGGCGAGCATGTTCTTGATCCGGTGCGACAGCTCGTGCGTCAGCATTTCCTGGCGCGAGCGGGCTTCCTTCTGCTCGGTGATATCCTGCACTACGCCGAACATGGTCTGCGGCTTGCCGGTCTCGTCATGGATGAACTCCATGTGCCGGCTGAGCCAGCGTAACTCGCCGGTGTCGGGTCGGCGGATGCGGTACTCGACATTGGGCGCCGCGGTCCCCGTTCGCCGCGTCTCGTCGTTGGAGCGGACCTCCTTATCCTCGGGCACGACGATGCTTTCGAACAGGCTGACATGCGCCTTGTCGCGCTGTTCGAGGCCCCACAGCTCCCAAAACTTTTCCGAGCCCTGGATGGTGCCGGTCGCGATATCGACCTCGAGCGAGGCGATGCCGGCGGCATGCTGGCTCAGCCGGAACCGCTGCTCGCTGCGGCGCAACTGCTCCTCGATGCGGCGGCGCTCGGTCACGTCGATCACCACGCCGATCGCCCGGCCGGAGCTCAAGGTCGAGCCCGGCGTCAGCTGCGAGCGGATCAGCAGCCACTTCTCGGTGCCATCGGGCCAGAGATGCTTCAACTCGACCTCGAGATCGAGATCGCCGCGCGCCACGGCGGCGGCGCTGATCGCCGCCACCCGCTCGGCCTCGCCGGGCGCATAGCGTGACTGGTATTCTGCTAGCGTCGGGGTGGCATCCTCGGGGAAGCCATAGAGCCGGTTAAGGGCCGGCGACGGCGTAATCTCCAGGGCGCCGATATCGAGCTCCCAGATCGCCAGTTGCCCGGCTTCGATGGCGAGCCGCAGCCGCGCCTCGCTCTCGGCCAGCCGGGTGAGCGTCGCCTTCTCGTCATCGATATCGGTGTTGGTGCCGATCCATTTGGTGATCGCGCCCTTGGCGTTGCGCAGCGGCACCGCCCTCGCCAGGTACCAGCGGTAGCTGCCATCGGCGCCGCGTACCCGGAACTGCACTTCGTAAGGGGTGCCGTGCCTGAGCGCCGCGGACCAGCGCCTGCCGGCCTCGGGCAGGTCGTCGGGGTGGATGATGCGGGTCCAGTTATCGCCGTCGAGCTCGCCTTCACTGCGGCCGCTATAGCGATAGACGCCGGAATTGAACCAGTCGAGCTTGCCGTCGGGCCGGGAGCTCCAGACATGGTTGGGCATGGCCTCGGCGAATACGCGGAATTGCGCCTCGGCTTCACGCTGCCGGGCGTCGGCGCGCAACAGGCGGAAGGTGCCCCAGGCGATCAGCACCAAGGCGAGAAGCGCCGGGATGACCAGCGCCAGCACACCTGTGGTGGCCGCCCAGTACGAGGCGAGGGCGTTGTCGGTGCTGATCGAGGCGAGCGCGACGAGGTTGGTGCCGGGGACGCGGCGATAGCCGACGACGCGATGCACGCCGTCGGTGGGGGAGACGGCGTCATAGGTCCCGTTGGGCGCCTGAGGCAGATAGGTGGTGAAGAGGATGTACTTGCTGAGGTCCTGCGGCCCGGGCGGCAGCGGGTAGCGCGAGACCAGTTGCCCGTCGTCGCGCAGCAGCCCCACGGTCGACTGCCGGTCGAGATGCAGCGACCGCCAGACGTCCTCGAGCAGTTCGGAGTTGAACGAGATGATGGCGGCACCGGCGAACTGGCCATTGCGCTCGATGCGCTTGCTGATGGTGAAGATCTGCTCGCTGTTCAGCCGGCTGACCAGCAGCGCAGAGACGTGGAACGGCTCACCGGCGGCGACCGCCGCGAAATACTCCCGATCGCGCACATCGATCGGCCTGAACTGTTCGTCGGTGGTGAGGCTCGTGGTGCCTGCGGCATCCACCACATAGATCCTGGGCTGCCCGGGCAGGGTGGAGATTGCCTGCTTGAGCTGGTCGGCAGCACCGGGTGGTGGCGTCGAAATTTCCGGGCCGAGCGTGTCGTCGACTCTGAGCAGCGTCTGCCGCGCCGTCTCGAAGGCCCATTTGACGTTGGCCGAGACCACCTGCGAGGACGAGGCGGCGTGGTCGTGCGCGGCGCGCCTCGTGTCGAAATAGCTCGCTGTCAGCAGGTAGCCGGTGCCCCCGATCAAGACCAGCAGCAAGGCGACGATCGCCCCCACAGCCACCACATGCGGGCGCAGCTTCATCGAAGCTGTACGGTCTGCCATGTCAGAAATGCCCCCTGGCGCAACGCGCAAGGGCAGAAATGTCGAACCGGAGATTAAGTTCCACGACCAATGATTATGGCGTCAGCACCGCCGCCACGCTCGGCTCAGGCGCTTCGTCTGGCAGACGTGACGGCTTCACCGCTGGGGCAGCGCGGAGACAGCCGCGTTGTAAGCTGTGCGGGAGAACCCCGATTGTCTCCCCGGGTCATCGGAACGGATGTGGTCTCGCTTCGTTGAGGACGATGGAGCCAGTGCTCCACCAGGAACCCCGGGTGCTGCAGACGAAGTTTCATATCGTGCTCAACGCCAATTCGGGCGGAGCCACTCGGCTCGGCGTTACTGCCGAGCGCCTGCACGGGCTGTTCGCCGAGCGGGGGATTGCCGTCAGTGTCGATGCCGATTCAAGCCGGCCGTTCGCCGAACGGCTGCAGACTGCGCGGAACAGCCCCGCCGAGATACTACTCTCGGCCGGCGGCGATGGCACGGTCACCGCCCTGGCCGAGGTTGCGATCGCCACGGGGCGCAACCTCGCCGTGCTGCCATTGGGGACTGCCAATCTCCTTGCCCGCGACCTCGCCATACCGACCACTCTCGAGGCCTGGTTCGAGGCGCTCGACAGCATGGTGTCGCGCAAGATCGATGTGGGCGAGGTGAACGGGCAGATCTTTCTCCACAAGGTGGTAATCGGGGCGGTCCCCGGTATCGCCGCCGCGCGGGAAAAGCTGCGCGGTCACGATGGGCTTGTCGCCCGGATCGCGTTCCTCGGACACCTCATTCGACGCCTGTCGCGGCTTCGGCGCTTTGCCGCGGAGATCACGCCCCGTTCTGGCGAGCCGCGGATCGAACGGGTGCAGTCGATAGCGGTTGCCAATAACGATTATGGCGAGGGGCTGGGCCAGGTGTTTCACCGGCCGCGTCTCGATGAGGGAATCTTGAGCCTCTATGTGTTGCGGCACCTGCGCTTGCGTGACGCGCTGCGCCTCGCGACCGAAATGGTGCTCGGCTCATGGCGAAACGACGAAGTGCTCGAAGTGGAGAGCGTCCGCGCCGTGGTGGTGAGGACCCGGCATCCGCTGATCCGGGCGATGCTCGACGGCGAAGTGGTCAGCCTGCAGGGCCCGTTGCGCTTCCGCACCTTGCCGCTGGCGCTGTCGGTGCTGGCGCCGCCCGTCGCCGACGCCACGCCGCTGTCGGCCGAGTCCGAGCCGGAGGCCAGTTGAACCATGCGCATCTGCCACCTCTCTGATCTCCACTTCGGTCGCCACGATACGCGTCTTGCCGAAGGCCTGGCCGATGATCTCGCGGCGCAGCGCCCCGACATCGTGGTGGTCAGCGGCGATTTCACCCAGCTCGGCTCCGAGGGCGAGTTTCGCGCCGCCCGGGCGTTTCTCGATACGCTCGAAGCGCCGGTGTTTGCCGTGCCCGGCAATCACGACGTGCCTGCCGTGAACCTCATGCGCCGCTTCCTCGACCCCTATGGCCTCTACCGGCGCTATATCCACACCGAGCTCGAGCCGTTTGTCGAAGTCGGCGGCGTCGCCATTGCGGGGCTCAAGACCTCGAGGCGGTTGCGCGCCGGGCTGAACTGGGCGCACGGCGCGATCAATCGCGGGCAGCTTCGCCGGTTGGCGGCGCGGTTCGACACGGCCTCGCCCGACGCCCTCAGGGTAGTGGTGGCGCACCACCCGCTGATGCAGCCCGAAACGGCGGGCGAAAAGCCGATGCGGCTGGTGAAGCGGGCTGACCTGGCGCTCGAGACCTTCTCGGATCTGGGCGTGCGGCTGGTCCTCTCGGGGCACTTCCACCTCTCGTATGTGCGCAAGCACGAGCGGCCAGGCAGCGTGGCCGAAGGCGCCCCACAGGGCCTGCGCCAGGCTGCCAACGCACCGATCCTTGTGGCGCAGGCGTCGTCGACGATTTCCACCCGGTTGCGCGGAGAGCCCAATGGCTACAACCTCATCGATATCGAAAACGGCCGCATCTCGGTGACGGTGCGCGACTGGAGCAGCGACCAGTGGGTGACGCGGGAAACGGCATCGGGCCTGACCTGAGTGGCCTGGCGCGCTGGGCTCATCTGCCCGCTTCGACAATCCGCTCGAGCCGCGTCACCCGGTCGGACACCGCGGCGAGCTGTGCGCCCTGCCGCACCTGTTCGACCAGTGTCGCGGTGGCTGTCTCCAGCGTCCGCTCCACGGCCCGCAGCCGGCCGTCGAAGGTGGCCCAGCCGACCGCCATGGTGACGAGCAGGCCACCGAAGGTGATGATGTGGCCGAGGTTGATGGTGAGGTCTAGACGGAGTGCGGGCATCACCGCCTCCCCAGCTTGAGCTTCAACAGCTTTTCGACCAGCGTCTCAGCGCGTTTGCCGAGCGCGGTGCGGCTCAGCTCCGCGACGCCGGTGGCTTCGCGGTTCGGCATCCTGTCGATCGGCAACTGCTGGCCGTCGATCACCACCTGAGGCCGGACCGTGGCGCGAAACGACTGGACCTGGCTCCAGACCAGCGCAATCAGGCCGGGAACCGACCCCAGCGTGATGCTCTGCCAGTTGCCTTCAACGATCTTGACGATGACGCCCTGAAGCTCGGGCGGCAGAGCGTTGTAGAAGTTGATCACGGCGAGCAAGGCGGCGCCGAGCCAGCCGCCCCAATCGAGGATGCGGCGCAGGAACCAGCCGAGGGCGGCGGAAGAGAGAAACGCGGTCATTTCAAGTGTCCTCAGAAGGGGAGCGGGAGGGTGAAGGCCGCGACCACCAGGCCCACGGCGATGGCGAGCCCGAGGCTGGACCAGCCCAGCGGGCCCCAGCCTTTGCGAGGCGGGAATGGTTCTGGGGTGGGCACTGGATCGGCCGGGAGCGGGGCCGGCGTGGGTTTGGCCGGCGCCGGCGCTCGGGAAAGCTCGGTCAGCACTTCGGCCAGCACGGCTTCGGCACTGGAGGCTCTGGTCAGCGAGGCGTTGATGCCGTCGCCGGCATAGTAGCTTTCGCCGCGCTCCACCGTGCGATGGGCGCCCTGCTGCCGGCTGAGCACGGGAAAGCTCGCCCATTCGCGCGCCAGGCGGTTGCCGAAATCGCGCAACGACAGGGCGTGGGCGGCGAACTGGCTCCAGCCGCGCCGCTGCAGCAAAGCTAGGCCGAAGCGATCCTGCAGCTCGGGCGTAAACGTCGCCGAGAGCGGCACGCCCAGCTCGGCGATGAGGCTGAGAAGGGTCGGCCGGATGATCTGGTAGCGCCCGGCGGCGCCGCTCGGCGCCTTGAGATTGCGCACCCAGCGCCTCTGCTCGACCAGCAGCTCCTCGAGCGTCATCTCGGTGATCGGCTTCGGCAGGGTGCCGGGCTTTTCGTTGCGATAACCGATGATCGTTTCGTAGGCGGCTTGGCCCTGGCGGTTGGTTTCGAGGCCGGCGATGAAGTCGAGCAGCATCGCCGCCCCGCGGGGGACGTTGGGGTTCATGGCAGTCTCCGATGTTGACGTGATGGTTCGCGCTGCACGACCTTGCGGAGCGTTAGGGGGCCGCAGCGGTGAGGATCATGAGAGCGAGCGTCGATCGGCTCTCAGCCGGCGTGATCGAAGCCGGGAGGCTTTCGCCGGGCCGCCAGTTCCGCCCGCGGAACTGAGGCGACTGGTCGAGATCGACATCGCGATGCCGGCCAGATAAGAGCGAGGGGCCTGGTTGGCCGCTTACAGCGTGGCAGCCTGTTCTTCATGGGCAAAAGTCGCTAGACGTGGCTGCTGAAGGAGGGCCGTCCGTGTCCAGGATTGATGTCGCTTTCGCTGTCGATCGGGGAAATCTCGACCATCTTGCCGTGGTCGCTAGATCCATTCTGTCTAGCGCTGACCCGTCTACCGATGTGCGCTTTCACATTCTCTATGATGGCCCCGGACAAGAAGCTGAAGCGCTGGTCAAGGCGTGGGGCCTGACGACAACACCGAATGTGCTGGGCATCTCAAACCCCTACGCCGGGTCCAAGCCGGGTGGGCATCTCACCAGCGCGGCTTACCTCCGACTGCAGTTGCCGGAAACCCTGAACGACCTTGATCGCGTCATCTACCTAGACGCAGATATCATCGTTCACCGCGACCTGAGCGCGCTCTATGAAGCAGATCTGGGCGGCGCCGCTGCTGGCGGTGTGCTTGACATGGTCTTCTATAGTCGCCTCGGTCGGGAAGTTGCCGAAGGGCGGTCAACGCTGGCCGACTATTTGGTATCGCTCGGGCTGGACCCCAGCACCCCTGAGTACGTCAATTCGGGGGTCCTCGTACTCGACCTGAAGCAACTGCGCGAGATGGACTTCTCGAATGCCGCACTCGCAGCCTTTGAAAGCAGGCATTTCGAGTATGGGGATCAGTGTATGATCAACTGTGTGCTGGCGGGTCGGATGGCTCTCCTTGACCCGCGCTGGAACGCCACTGCCCAGAATCATGCCCACCCCAGTCGATGGCGTTTCCTACCACCCGCTCTCAAACGGGATGCACTCGCGCAGAGGGCGTCCTATTGGGTGACGCACTACACCGGCCCGAGGAAGCCATGGTCCAGCGCAACCGTTTGGAGAGGCGGGGCCTGGTGGGCGACCGCTCTAGGGACGGGGCATCGGTGGCCCGAGCCAACCCGAGCCCTCTCCTCTGTCGAGCAAAGGCGAGCAACGCGACTGCGACGGGTGGGGCAGTTGCTGGCCGCCTTATGGACCATACGGAGTGGTCGGAGGCGTGAAGTTTGAGGTCCAGCGCGCCACGCCCTTGGAAATCCTGATCTCATCCATCCAGCCATCGAAGTAGGTGGCGTTGTTCACACCCAAGTCCGCTCGCCCAATTTCGACGCCTTGTCCATTTGAGTTGAAGCTGGTGCTGCCGACGGCCGTAGTCCCAACTAAGGTGCCGTTCCTAAACATGTATGCGGATGTGCCGTTTCGCACGACCGCGTAGTGAGTCCAAAGGCCGTTGGTGATAGCGGCGTTGTCGCCCACTCCTAGCGAATTGTTTAGCTGGCAGTATAGCGTTGCGCTGAAGAAGATGAGCTTCCAGGTTCCCGCGCCATTTCGGGTGGTGAAGAGCGCGTCGTACTCTGCTGGCGTCGAGTTGGGCCGCACCCAAAGATCGATGTTGAACGGGCCCGTGCCGAAGTCCCAACTAGAGGCGGCGGCGTACTTCAGGTAGTCGCCACTGCCATCCAGCTTCAGCGAACCGCCGCCAAACCTTGACTGTGAGGTGTCGACTTGAGCATTTCCGAAAACCGAGACACTGTTTGATGCCGCCGAACTGTCCGGAAATGACGTCGACCCGTTCGTGCCGTCTGCGTGCAGGAGGAGAACAGTGTATCCGTCGTTCCCCTCCAGTCGGCCGCCAGCAATGACCGGTACCATCCCCGGCAACATCGCGTCCGCTCTGCCCTGCCGAAGCAGCTCCGTCTGGACAGCTCTACGCTCAGCCCGGCCGATCTGGACCGGGAAATGCCGCTGCGGATCAACCTCAGGCCGAATGATCGCCGGGCGCTTGGCGGCCCAGTGATCGGGCAGGATCAGTGGTGGCGGCTGGTCGATCATGCGTCTGCTCCCGCGCCGAGTAGGTGCTTGAGATCCGCAACGCTGAGCCCAAGTGCCGCCAGCTTCTCGGCCGGCGTCGGATCCGCCGGCGGCGGCGGGATGTCTTCGAGCGCCCACTCTTCGACAATCTCGCCCTTGCGCTCGACATAGCGCGGCGCGCCGACACGCCGCTTGGCGTCCGGCACATCCTCCACCATGGCGCGCCGGAGCCCGTAAGCCTGCAGTTCGTCTGCGCCCCATAGCCCTTCCGCCACCAGCTGCTCGACCTTGCCCAGGTCGAGCGTTTCGGCGACCGGGTAGGGCTCGCACGGCATCTCCGTCCGCCGGCCATCGTGATAGGTGACGGTGCAGGTCGCCACCCTGCGCGCGAGGGTCTGCACGCCGTGGATCGGTGTCCAGGCGCCGTCGACCTGGTGAACGAGGGTCATGCGGCTCTCCTTATGATGGCGGTGACGTAGGTTCGGCTCGCCCGGATGACGTAGGCGATGCCCAGTTCCTGCGCCGTGGTGATGGAGTAGGGGCCCGTCTCGACGCCATCGCAGAGCAGCCAGGCGGCGTTGAGCGTCAGGACCCGGGTGGAAGTGATGGCGCCGAACCAAAGGATGCCGGCCTGCCCGGTCTTGAGGTTGGTCGGGGCCGACAGGCTCTGGTTGCCGTTGAGCCCCAGAACAGCATTGGAAGCGCCGCCGAAGTTGAAGCCGGCAGCGAAATCCACGGCGATGTTGGCGCCATCGGTGAGCACCGCGAGGCCTGCCGCCGCCCAGACCTGGTCGACGACCAGCGCGCGCGCGGTATCGGTGCCGGTGCGATACTCGGCCGCCGTCGCAAACTCCGAAATCCCCTTCGCAACGGTCGTTGCATCAGGGTGGTTCGCCGCCGGCAGTACGCCGGTGACCGCCGCCGCCTGGCCGAGGTTCAACGCCCCATAGAGCGGGTCGGTCGCGCCGGCCTGCAGCACCTGGTACTGGCTGCCCTTGGCGAGACGCGTCGGGACGCTGGCGCCGCGCACGAGGATGTCGCCCTGCGTGGTCAGCACGCTCGACGGGATGGCGCCGCTGATGCGGCTATCATCGCCCGCCGCCACCGTGCCCGCCGCAGTCCCGACATTGCGCGAGGCCGCGTTGCCGAGCAGCACGCCGCTGTCCTTGATGAGCTTGCCGCTCGTGCCGTCGAACAGGGCGACCCGGCTGTCGAGCGCGCTCGCCGGCCCGCTGACATTGCCGGCCGCGGCGACAACCGGGTTGGCCGGGTCGGTGTTGTCGACAGTGATGTTGGCGCCGGCGACCACCGAGGCGAGGATGCCAGGGGCGCCGCGCGGCAGGCCGAAATTGAGCACCGCGGCGCCCGGCGTGCCGACATTGACGACGCTGGCCGGAGCCCCCGGCGCCAGCGTGGTGACGGAGCCCACCGCGACGGTCGCTGCTGCGCCCTGCGGGATATCGAAATCGAAGATGGCGTCGTTGGGCGAGCCGACATTTGTCACCTCAGCCGGGTCGGCGGGGCCGACCGTGGTCACCGTGCCCACGGCAATGGTGGCGGCGTTGCCCTGGATGCCCTGGATGCCGGCGGGGATGCCGAAGTTCAGCACCATGTCCTTGATGGTGCCGACATTGGCGATTGTGGCGGGGGAGCCTGGCGGCAGGGTGGTGACGCTGCCGACGGTGACGGTGGTGTCGAGGTCGTCGATGGCGATCAGGTCCTGCCAGTCCTGCCCCAGATAGCGCCACTGCACCATGGCGCCGGTGTTCCGGAGCTCGATCTGCATCGGCAGCAGCGCCGGGGTGACTCGCAGCCGCACTTTTGGTGGCGGCACCGGCTTGGCGCGCACCGCGATCTCGGGCTGCGCCTTGATCCTGAGCCGTGGGGTGATGGTGTCGCTCATCGGCCGAACCCGCCTCCGACAAACGCCAGGCTGCCCGTGAACAGCTGCGTGGTGCCGGTGCCGTTGCTCATCCGGCAGCCCACCTTGTAGGTGTTGCGGATGTCGAGCGCCCTGAGCTCGGGGACGCTGAAGCGCCACTGGATGGTGCCCGGCTCGGGGATCTCGATGCTGTTGTCGGCGGTGGTGGCGAACAGCCGGCGGGCGCCGTGTTCGCTCACCTCGAGCTCGAACAGCACGCCCGATGTGGCGAGCGGCAGGTTGGTGGCGTCGTCGATCAGGTCCACCCGTTGCGCCCAGTCGGCATCGTCGTTGGCAAAGAACTGCAACTCGTACATGGCGGGCCTCAGAGCTTGATGATGACGAGTTCGAACAGCGAGGGCTGGACGTTGGGGTGGGAGTTGCCGCTGCCCGCATTGGCCATGTCGCCATCGAGGTCGATCGCGCCGGAGCCGCCGATCCCCTGGCCCGCACTATCGCTGGGCGTGCCGGTGTATGCGGGCACGGTGGCGAGTGGGCTTGCGTTCCGGAACAGGATGCCGCCGGGGTAGGCGGAGTCGGCGTTGCTCCCGACATTGGCTCGAAAGGGATGCCCATGGTTGGGCATCTTCAGCGTGCCCTTGCCGTGGGCATGGACTGGCATCTGCGCCGTGGTGAGCGTGTGCGTCGCGGCGCCGACGGTCGCGCCCAGCGTGGTGTTGGTCTCGCCGCCATCCACCGTCGCATCGGGGATCAGGTTGATGTCGGCATTGCCCATGGCGCCGAGCCCGATGGCGATGCGGTCGCGATAGTCGGGCAGGGCGATGGTCTTGTTGGCAGCCCAGTCGCCGGCGGCGGATGCCCCACGTCCGCCGCTGACGGCGAGCGTGGGGTCGGCGGTCCACAGGTGGAGGAACAGCGCCTGGCAATCGGCATTGGCGCGCTCGCTGGCGCCCGAGCTGGCCGAGCCGAGGCTGCGGCCGTTGCAGCGCACCCAGCCGGTGGGCGCCGCGGTGCCATAATAGCCGATGCGCATGCCGGTGGTGACGAGCAGCGTCGGGTCGGTGACGCCGGGGTCGGGCGGCTCGTAATCGGCCGATTGCGGCACGTCGATATCGTCGTCGTCGAAGATCAACACGCCATTGGCGTCGGTGAGCTTCTGGCGATAGCTGCCCGGCGCCGGGCTCAGGTAGATCACCGGGAACATGCCGCGCGCATCGGCGAGGATCGGCTGATCATGCGCCACGCTCAGCGCGCCATCGGCATAGACCACCTGCGGCGTCGAGGTGGCGGTATCGTAGAAATAGAGTTGGTCGCCAATGCCGAAATTGGGCACGCGCGAGCCAGGCCAGATGGCTGCCATGGGGGAGTCTCCGGGGGAAGGGGGTGGACGCGTCTCAGCCCCCCGTGCAGTGAATGCGCAGGGGATTCAGCTCTGAGGGACGGCGCTGTGATTGATGCGGGAGGCGTTAAGACTGCCTCGTGGTGGTTGCGTGTTTCGGCGATTTTGCTGTTGCTCGCCGTCATGCTCGGGGGCGGCTACGGCTTTAACGAACCGCAGGGTTGGGAGAGGGCAATTGCGACGCGGCACCAGGCCGTCGAAGCCGGGTCTTGCCCGCCGCCACGTAATTGTCCGCCAGTCGCAGAGGAGCCCGCGGCCGTCGCCCCAGCTCCGCCAGTCGCAGCGAAGCCCGCCGCCGTCGCCCCAGAACCTGCAGGGATGAATGTCCAGGAATGGCTGTATGGGGTATTCGAATGGCTCGGAATCACTGATCCGCTCGCCAAAAGCGTGGGGGTTGGGGTGGTCGCCGGCCTCATCATTGCGTCCGCGCTGAGTATCGCCTTACGCCTCGTCTTGGGGATGCTGGCTGGCGGCTTGAGTCGACGGTAGTCGGTAAGCTGATGTCTGATCTGGATCTTGCCGCCCGCGCGGATGAGTGTCCTGAACAGCCTGGGCATACTCGAGGTGAAGCGGACGCTCCGCTGGATCGTTGCCCTGTTGGTGGTTCTCATCGTTGCGGTCGCGATAGTGGCCATACGTGTCTATGCTTGATGTCGCCAAGCTCGGGCGACCATGCCGCGAAGGAAGCAGTGGTTGACGGATTACGTCACACCACCGGCCGCCCGCTAGCAGGCTTGCGGTCGAACCGCAGGCGTGCATCTTTTCACGAGCCGCAAGCGAGGGCACATGATGACCGAACGTCCCGAAATAGAGCTGAGCCGCGAACGTGGTGATTGGATCGAGCATCCCAGAGGGCCGCTCGACAAGCCCAAAACTCTGTGGTTCGTCATGGCGGTGTCGGGCGGATTTGCGCTGCTTTCGATTGTTCTCTGTTTCATCAGCGGCAAGCCTGGATACTCGGTGCTCGTTGCAATATTTACCTTCCTGACGGGCGGCGCCTTTGCCGGGCGCTTTCCCGCTCTGTTCTTCAGAGGGAATCGCCGCTAGTTGGCAGCGCTCCGTGCTCTAGGCGCTGCCGTAAGGCAGTAGCCCAAGGCCGCTCTCGCTATGGCGAGGGAGCAGGATTGCCACCATAGACGTAGATATCGATGGGCTTTTGCACGTAATCGTTGTTGCCGAGGCCGGGAGCCAGCGCACGAAGGTCAAGCGGATCGACCGAGGGGGAGCGGCGGCCGGATGCAATGCTGGCACGCAGTTCGTTGGCGAAGCGGGACGCACCTCCGTCAACGACCTTGCGCACTATTGACGGTGCTACGACTGCTCCTGAGGCCGTCACAGCGGGCCCAACAACTGGATCTATTTTCGCTGCAAGGGGCGTGGCGACGGTGGCGAGACCTGCCCATGTGCCGTCACTCGATAGAGTCTGCATCAACTGGCCGATCGCGCTGTCGTCGCGCACAAAGCGCTGCATTTGAACGATGTCCTCGTCACTGAAGGACCCGAGGGTTGTCTTGTCGTCCAAGAGGTCGCGTACCCTCCTTTTCAGTGCCTTGGCAAACTCGCCCGAATTTCTGGCGCTGTTAATCATATCCTCGATGATCTTGGTCCGTTCCTGCCGATCCCGAAGGTTGGTGCTGGCCTGCCATTTGGTCGCGGCCGTGATGCCATCGCCCGAACCGTCGAAAGCCCCTTGCGGTAGACTGTCCACAAACTGGCGCAACTGCTGCAGCATGGCTTGGCCGAGCTCAGCTTCCTCTGCATTCCCGCTGCTAGCTGCGCGACGGAAGCTACCCTCAAGTAAGTTGAAAGCCTGGAAGGTCATCGGCTGGTCGGACAGTTGGTCGAGGTGCCTCATCGCCTCGCCCACGAGGTGATAGTTGCCGACCAGTTTTCCCTCCACCAGCATCCCACTGTCGGCGAGCAACCGGTCAAGATCCTGCCGCAGAATGGTTGTGGCGATCGGTTTGATTTGTACTCCGGCGCTCTTCGCTGCGTCGAGCTCCTCCCTTGACGTCAGCTTGAGCCCGTCGCTGGTTGGCGCGGCGGCGTTCGCCTTGGCCGCAGCGCGGGATTTGGCAACCTGACTGAGCACTCCAGTGACACCATCGAGCACCACGCCAGTGCCGGCGCTGGTTCCCGCGCCGGTCAGGGCACCCCAGCCACGGTCGGCAAGGGTATCGCCAGTGGCCGAGCCGGCGCCGTAAAAAGCGCCCTGAACGCCGTTGACCAGGAGGTTTGTGCCGATCCGGCCCAGGCCGGTGGCTGTGCCGGTGCCGCCGGTCACAAGCGCAGTCGGGAGTGAGCCCAGGATCTCGGCGCCATAGGCAACGATCGGGTTCTCCTGGCGAAAGGCTTCGAGGTTGCGGCGCTCGCGAGCGACATTGGAGTCGTAACGTTGCCATAAATCCTTGCCGTCGTCGCCGTGCAGCAACTGATCCAGGCCCGCCTGGCCGAGCGAAAACAGTTCATCGCCCCAGCCGAACGTTAACCCTTGCCCCGCGGCGCGGGCCACATTCTCGGTGAAGTCCGGCTTTGCTCCGGCGGGTTCGAGGCCATACGTGTTCTTCAGGTATAGGCTGAGCAACGGATCCTGGGCGGCGTTGGCCGCGGCGTGCGACTCATTGACCAAGCCCTTTGGCTGCAGGGGGTTGAAGGGTACACCAACCATTATTGCACCTTGCTAGCTTTGGTTGCGGGGGAGGGGACGAACGTGGCGCGTATGAGGCTGCGGGGGTGGTGACCGGGAATGAGGGCCAGGTGCCCGTGGTACACTCGCCATAGCCGTCTGGGCAGGTTGGCGGAAGCGGGTTCGGTCGCGGCGCTCGCCGCATAGTTCTCCCGGGGGGCCGGGCATCAAGGTCTCTCCCAATTTGCGGGGTCCGAGGGGGTGCCGCCGGTGAAGCCGGTGAAGGCGTAAGCCTTTTGGGCCGGCGGTATTGGCCGCGCGTCGCGCGGCAGGGGGTAGGGTGCGTAGGGAGAGGTCGATGCGGTTGGCCGCGGCGTCGGGGCCGTCCCCCCGAGCTGACCCGGCGACGCATAGGCATCGGCCCGACGCTGTGTCGCCTCCTGCACCTGCTGCCACGCGAATGGCCGCGTATTCGGGTTGGCGAACAGCGCGCGCAGCTCATCAGGCGGTATGGTGAGGCCGAACTCCGACAACGGCGCCGCAGCATTCGCGAACTGCTGCGGCGCTTCGCGCTCGTAGCGATCGGCTTTGCCCTGCGCCACGCCCTGGTCCCACAGGTTGAGCAGGTCGGTGAGTTTGGTCTGCGACGGCTGCAAGTCAGCGTATTCGGGGTAGGTCAGTGCCATCTTCGGCTCCTCAGAAGCTTGCGGGCATGCGGGTGGTGGGGTTGACGGAGCTGCCCCCGAAGCCGCCATAGCCGCCGAACGCACCGCCGCCGGCTATCCGGCCGCCGATGCCGACTATGGTGCCGAGCGCATCGAGCATGGCGCCCTGGCCGGCTTCCTTGCCGGCGGCGACCTGGTTGTTGGCGCCCATGTAGGCGGAGGACAGTCCGCTTTCGAAATCGAGGCTGCCGCCGCGCGCGGCGACGTCTTTGTCAACGCCGGCGCCGTACATGTTGTTGTAGTTCGAGAGCCCGTTCATCCAGTTGCCCCAGGCCTGGTCGGCATAGCCGGTGGCGTAGCGCATCAGGTCGAGATCGGTATTGCCACTATCGAGTCGCCCCATGGCCGAGCCCTTGCGGGCCACCGCGTCGAGCCCCTGGTCGAGCGCGAACTGGTAGCCCGGCCCGGCACGGAACGCCTCCTCGGCCCGGGCGTAGCCGTCGGCGCCGTTGAGGCCCATGGCATCGGCATAGCGGTCGGCGCCGAGCTTGCCGAGATCGAGGTAATCGCCGGTAACCCCCTGGATCCCCTCGATGACCGGCCGGCCGGTCTTGCCCAGCTGGTCGATGAGGCCGCGGTTCTGCTCGGCGGCCTTCTGCGTGGCCTTGCCCTTGTTGAGCCCCAGCCAGTCGCCGATGGTTTCGAAAATGTCAGCCATAGGTGGCTCCTATTTGTAAACGCGGGCGGTGAGCTTGCCGCTGCCATAGTCGAGCGGCATGCCGGTTTCGTTCTGGAAGCGGACGGAAACAGTGTTCGGGGCGCTCACCCAGGCAGTGATGACGATGCCCGCGGTGGCCAGCGAGAACGCCGCGGTGGCGAAATCGCCCAGCGCCGCGCCCGGCACCGTCACATCGGTAGTGGCGCCGGCGCCATCGGCGAGCAGCGGCGGATCGTAAGTCGCGCTGGCTTCGAGCGGGGTCAGCTCGGCAAGCTTGGTCGCCAGCTGGTTCAGCCAGTCGTACCAGGGTTTTGCGATCGCCCCGTCGGCGTCGACCAGCCGGGCGCTCGGATGCGGGATCGGCCTCAGGCTATCGGGCGTGCTCATGCGGCGCGCTCCTCGATATCCATGGCGCCGCCGAAAAACGCGATCTCGACGGGGTCGGAGATGCTCATCTCCCAGATCCGGCCCTTTCGGCCGGTCAGCCCGGCATTGTTGATGTCGATGGGCAGGTCTTCGCCTTGGGTGCCGAGCCGGCGGGTCAAGGGGTTCCCCCAGTTGCGGCCGCCATCGTCAGACCAGCGGATCCGCACCACCGGCTCGGTTTCGATCGGCGAGATGCCGGCGTCGATGCCGATGCCGGTTTCGAAATCGAAGCTGGCCTTGTGGATCACGGCGCGGCCGGGGAAGCGGTGCGCCTGGTTGGAGCGCAGCGTCCAGACCAGCGGGTTCGCCCCATCGCGCCGCGCCGCCGAGCTCAGCTCGAACGCCTTGCCGCTCTCGAGGTCGAAGGTGAACCACTTGCTCCAGGCGGCGACGCCATAGCGGCAGCGCCAATCGCTAAAGCCATAGCTCTGCCGCTCGTGCCAGCTGCCGGTCGAAACGTCATAGACCCAGGTCCAGTCCGGCCCGCTCAGCACCCAATAGGCGTGGCCGGCCGCCTGGTAGACCCAGGCCACCAGCTCGGCGGGGTTGGTCACCGCTTCGATCAGCCGGTTGAGGTCGGGGCCGGAGATCGGGGTGGGTTCATAACCCTGCAGCCGGCGCACCGTGTTGTCGTTGGCGACGAAGATCACCGTATCGGCAAAGCCCGGCTCGAACCCGGCGACGGCATAGGGGGCCTTGAGCCCGATCGGCACCACCACGCTGCGGTTAAAGGCGAAGCCGGTGGGGTTGCCGGCATTGGCGTAGAATTCGAGCGAGGCGGTGCCCATCAGGATCAGGTCGCTGCCCGAGGCGATGGCGCGGTAGAGCCCGTCGGGGTCGGCCTCGGCGGTGGTGCGGTCGACCGAAGCGAAGCTCGTGTCGTTCAGCCCCGACTGGTAGGCGAGCCCGTTCTCGGCGGTGACGATGAAATAGCCATCGACCCAACAGATCGAGTTGACCGAGGGCAGGTCGCCATCGCTGAACAGGGCGACAGAGGCGCCGGAGATATTGATGGAAGACATACCGCCGGAGTGAGCGATCAGCACGTCGGGCACCGGCGCCTTCATGTTGCGCGCCATGGTGACGGGTCCGGCGCCGCCCACCGTGCCGGTCAGCTCGGTCACGAGATAGCTCGAGGTGATCGAATAGACCCGGTTGCCGGAAACCACATAGAGCACCGAGCCCACCAGCAGCGCACCGCGAATGGCGGTCTGCGTGGTGGTGAAGCGGGCGATCAGCCCGGCGACGCGACGCCAGACGATCTCGCTGCGCGAGCCCGCTGGGGCCCGCTCGGCGATGGCATTGATCAGCCGGCCGCCGGTTTCGGTGGGGTTCACGCCCGGCGCGGTGCCGGTAGGCCAGCTGATCGGGGGCATCGGAAATACTCGGTTGGGGCGGATTGAGGTAAGTCGCCGGAAGATCCGGGGGAGGGGTGGGGCTGAGGGCACGAGGTGAGGTGACTTGCACCGCGGCGCGTTGGCGGCGGCGGTGCAAAGGGCTCACGGACAGGCACGCGTCTCATACGCGGTTTCGCAGAGTTCAACTGCGACCTCGTCTACGCAAACCGCGAGGATCGATGGGCTATTGCCGCCCCGAGGACCCAGACCTACCGTAACGCTCCGACCGAGTGAGGGATGAGCATGGAATCGCCGGACACCAAGAGGGAGCGAACCACCGCCGAGGTCGCCGGCGAGGATTTGCGCGCACGTGTCGAAGTCATCAGGGAGTTCCGCCATAAGACACGGGGATACGTCGATCTGACGATCGACCGCGCGGTCGCTGACAATGCTCTGCACGAAGAGCTTGGCCAGTTCGGCGCATACGAGCTGGACTACTCCATGGATGAGAAGAGGCGAGATATTCTGCTGCTGAACGGCCGCCGGGATGCAGCGCTCGCGGCCAGAGCGGCGGAGAGCACTCACAGAATGGTGCTCGGCCTTCGAAACGCGCTCTGGTTAGTGACCGTGCTGTTGATCGGCCTGATCGTATTGGTGGCTCCAATGGCACTCAAGCATTGGCCGCTATGACGCGCGATCTGAGTTCACGCCGATCGAACGGCGTTGCTTAGGGGTGCGCCGATCACCAGGCGCAAGCCAGATTGGATGCACACGAGCTCAGCGATCGGCGCGCGCGCCTTAGGGTTGCTGCCCTGCTCCCCAGGTCCCGCGCGCCAATGCGCTTAGGAGCACCGGAAGAGAGATGCTGGCGACCGCTGGGATGGTGCGGAACGCCTAGAGCGACGGCCTTACCCGTGGCCGCCACTTTGCACGGTGGCTTGCCGTCGAGCTTGACGGGGTGCATCCTCCTTGTAACCATTGCAGAGGGATCCATAACATCGATGACCGAACGGCCCGAGATCGAGCTGAGCCGCGAGCGTGGCGAATGGACGGAGCAGCCCAGGGGGCCGCTCGATAAGCCGCGGGTGCTCCTCGGAGCGATGCTGGTGTTCGGCATTGCGACTATCGTGGTGATCGTCATGTCCTTTGTCAGCCCCCGCCCGTACGCCGTTCTCGTTGCGGTGCCACTGGCCTTCCTGTTGGGGGTCGCAGTTGCCGGTCGCTTCCCCGGTGCGTTCTTTGGGCGGAAAGGCCGCTAGCGAAGGGCCAGCGAAGCGGCGGGGCCTTCCGGTTGTTGCGTCCGCGGACTTTCCTGAAAGAGGCCTCAGCATCGCTGGTAACGCGCGTCTCACGGGCGTCGTGCCGTAAGCGGCATACACGGTTTGCCGCTTACGGGGGGCCTTTGTTACCGCCGCGCACAACAATCTCAATCGGCCCTGGATTGATGGCGATCAGTTCGCCCAGCTCGGCGAGCGGATCGCGCGATGGTTCAATTTGGCTGGCTTGGCCGTTATGGCCCAATGGCATTGGCGGATCGCTTGTACGACCGGTGATGCGGCGATATCTGTGATAAGGTGGCCGTAGTGGCAATCAAGCTTGGCAGTTGCGATGTCTAATTTGGAACAGAAGCCGAATGTGTCTCAAAGACGCGACCAGATACCGTTGATCGTGGCCGCTTTTGGCGTCGTGATTTGCGCTGTTGGGTTTTACAGGGGCTTGGAGGCCACGGGCTACAACTGGACAGCGGCAGGGTTTTTTACCGTTACCGGCGTGATCATTGGGTTCGTATTCGCCCGGCGCCCTCGTATCACCTTATGACGGCATCCATGGTTAGCGCAGTACCGCGTGGCCGCTGGAGTGCCCTTGGCGACGCTGACTAGCGGTCGGCAGGTTCAGTGTGTGTTTCGAAGCCGCTGCACCGCCTCGTACGCGGCCCTCGGGGTCAACTTGCCAGCCGTAAGCTGAGCCGCGAGATCACCATGGCCGTTACGTGATAGCCAGGTCGCCAGCCCGCCGTCGGGGCGATGCTGGTTTGCTGCGACAACGATGGGAGCTGCTGTCAGCGCGGCTTTGTCCGCCTCACTGAGCGCGAAGCGTTTCACTGGTGGGCCGCCGCTTTGTACTGCGTCCTGCAGCTTGGTCAGCTTGGCGGCGGTGCCAAAGCCCGGCATCATGTTTGCCCCCACACCGGCGGCTGGCAGGAGGCCTAGGCTAGGGTGGAGGTACGGAGCGGTCATGGAGAAAAGTTCGGCGTACTGGTTGTCGGAGGGGGCGAGCTTACCGACCATTCCAAAAAGCTCGTCGAGCGCACCATCGCGAGTTACCCGCTGCAGCAGCACGCGCTCATCAGGGGTGAACCGCGCTGACTTTCGTTGATCATTGATGATCGCCCCGATCTCGTCTCGGATGGCGTCATTGAAGCTCGCGCCGTTCTTGGCGCGCTGCTTTGCTTTCTGGATCACCTCGGTAATCAATTCGCTGTTGCGCAGTTGGTTGTTGGCGACGAGCGCGGCCTCGACGGTTGGCCCGGCCTGTTTGGGCTTCTTCGACTTGAAGGCGCCGATGCCGGCGGAGCCGATAAAGTTATCGATATCGTCAAGCATGAGGCTGGCGATGGCCGCCTGACCTTGGTCAGCCGAGTTCGTGGCGGCCCGGACTTCCTGGCGGAGCTCAGTGAGCTTGCCCAGCGTTGGCCGCGGGTTGCCCTTGGTGCCCAGTTTTCGGATGTTGTCGAGCACCTCCTTGGCGAGGATCTGTCCGCTCGCATTGATCGCCTGGCCGGCCGTCGTGCTTATGGTGTCGCCGAGCTGGTTGATTGCTGACCGTCGATAGCGGACCCCTAAGTCATCGGCATTGCCATACGCCGCGATCTTGGCTTCGCGCAGGGCCTCCAGGCTGGTCGGCACAGAAGTGCCGATCATCCGGCGCAACGAGGCGGCGACGGCTGCCGGACTGAAGCCGCCGATAAGCGATGCCGTGGCCTCGGCTGTCTTGTTGCCCGGCGCGATCTGCTGGGTCACGGCTGCGGCGGTGCCGCCGGTGAGCGCGGATATCAGTTCGGCCACGAAAGCACGCCCTGGGGTTTTGGAAAGTAAGCTCAACGGCCCGCCGACCGGTATCATCGCGCCCACGTCTTGCCCCACTCGGCGTACCATTTGCTTGCCCGGATCGGTGCTGGGCTCAAATATCGCGGGCGCCAGCAATTCCAGCAGCATGTCGGAACCACCAAACGGCTTGGCTGATGGCTGAAGGTTGGTGCCGGCGACAGCGTTGATACCGGACATTCCCAATCCCATCAGCCAGTTCAGGCCATCGACGGGAAATCCTAGTGTTTGCGCCACCCCCTCGTATGCGCCAGACATGCCTTGCCCAACATAGCTCTGCCGGTAGTCGTCGTCGGCCGGAGCTGGCGGCGTTGTCAGTGATGGGGAGCCCGGCACCGGCAAATCATGGGCGGTCAGCGCCTGTTGTTGTTGCATCTCGCGATAGGCGGCGCGGAGTATGGCGACGGATTCGGAGTCTCCCTCTGCCTCAGCAATACGGATCCCCTCTGCCAGCTGTTCCAGCGTGATGTCCATTCTCAAATCCTCGTTCTCGGCCGCGTCGCGGCGATGTCACCAGACGTCAGTCCGGGGCCAACCGGTGGGGTCGTAAGTCCGTGTGTTCGGCGCTGCGGCAGGGGTACGTCACCCCGGCCGCCCCGTAACGCCCTGCTCGATTTGCAGCCGGCGATGCACAGCGCACCGCATGGCGCCCCTGGCCGGTAGGCAAGGGGATCGGGGCATCAGAAATACTCAACTTCCTGAGTGCGGCCGGAGAGGATGGTGGGCTTGAGCCCCCGTAGCCGCTGTTCGGCGAGGAGCCGCTTCTGCTCGTCGGGCGGGGCCCCGAAGGCGCGGGCCCGGGCATTGGCGAGCAGCACCGCGAGGTGGTCGAAGGCGTCGTCGTCATAGGCATCGGGGTCGCCCCACACCCAGATATCGCGGGTGGCGAGATCGCTCATCACGGGGGCGATGGCCTTGTCGATTTCATCGAAATCCTCGGCCGAAGCGGTCTGCCCGGCGCCGACCACGCCGAGTTCGGCCAGCGCGCGGTTGACGAGGTCGTGACGGGTCTTGGGCATTGGGTGCTCTGATCTCGGGTGGGGGGGCGCTCCCCTCCCCCTTGAGGGGAGGGGCTGGGGGTGGGGGTGGCGAGGCGGGCACGGCGATGATTGCCCCCCACCCTCAATCCCTCCCCTCCTAGCGGACGCGGTAGCGCCGCGGGGGGGAGGGAAGCAGGGCCGAGCCCAACCACCCCTAACCCACAAACGCCTGCTTCTCCGCTTCGGAGAGGGCGTTGAAGGCGTGGGCTTCGGCCTTGTTGAGGCCGTCCTTCACCTTCTGGTCCTTGTCGCCGCGGACGATGATGAACCGCCCGCCGCCATTGTGGATGGCGCGAAGGCCGATCGCCGGCGGATCGGTTTCATCGAGTACGGTGAGCACCGCACCCTCGACCGCGAAATGTGGGTTGGTTGCCAGCTTTTCGAGCAACGCCGCGTGCTCGGTATCGTCGAGCTCGCGCGGCTCGCCATCGAAGAAGCGCAGCCCTTGAAGGCTCACCACTTCGCTGTCGCCCGCGGGCGCGTGGTAGGTGACCTTGGCCATGCCGGACCTACTTCATGTAGCCGAAAAAGCGCGGCTGGATCGTGCCGGCGACCGCCGTGGCGGCCGCGGCGACGGTCTTCCAGGCGATCTCGGTATCGGCGGTGAACTCGTAGTTGAGGCCCGTCGCCGCCAGCGTGGTGTTGGTGCCGCCGGCCTGGCCGGTGGTGGCGCCGGTGGCAATGAACCGGTCATCGTCACCGGCATCGCCAATGGCGAAGGTGAGGAGCGGCGAGCCGTTGCTGTCGAGGTCGGGCACCACCACCGATATGCCGGTGAGGACGAACCCGCGCGGCACCACGAACAGGCCGACGGTCTTGTTGAGGGCCAGGTCGCCGGCGACGAGCGCCACATCGGCGCCAAGGCACTTCATGGTCCGGGCAAAGCCCTGGTTGCCAACCTGCGGCTGGCTATAGGCGTTACGATCAGCCATGGCCGATCTCCTTTTCTGGAATGGGGGGAAGGGGGGTGGAGGGGCAGGGCGGGGCACCGGCCTCTCCATGATCCTCCCCCGCGGGGCGGGGGAGGGGGACCACCCGAAGGGTGGTGGAGGGGGCAGTCAGAGTCTGCGGCTACGCGCCGACCTGCCTTCTCCCCTTGCGGTCGGCGGACGAGGGCGAAGCCCTCGCCCGGAGGTGGCGCGCAGCGCCGGATGAGGGGTACCGCAACCGCAGGTTGTGCGATCCGAGCGAAGCGAGGAGCGACTGAGAGTTTGGCCGCCCCCTCCACCGCCTATGGCGGTTCCCCTCCCCCGCCACGCGGGGGAGGATAGCGGAGAGGGCGGTGCAGGAAAGTCCGCCTTAGCTATTCCCCACCCCGGCGACGAACCCGGTCACCATGCCCCAGTCGACCAGCGAGCCGATCGTCGCCGAGGCCCCTGCCGCCAGCGGGGCCTTGGCGATCTTGCCGACCCCGTACTGGGCTTCGATGCCCATGCCGGTGACGAAGTCGTAGTCGCCGTCCTCGAGCGTGGTCGGGCGCGGCATCTGGCCGAGCGCATAGGCGAGCGCCCCCTGGCCGCAGAGGAACACCGGCTCGACGTCGATCCCCGCGGCGCCGGCGCCCTTCAGCAGCAGGCGCTGGGTGATCTCGGGGATTTCGACATAGATCACCCCGTCATAGACCAGCGCGCCGCCGGTAAAGAGCGGGTTGGTCTTGGTCGGGTCGCTCCCCTCGCGGTTGCGGGCGTCACGGTTCGCGGCGGTCATCACCGGGTCGGCCTTCAGGTCGCGAAAGCCGCGGGCGCCGACGAAGCAGACGAACCATTCCTGGTCGCCCTCGGCCTCCATATAGGGGCTGATCCTGGGCCGGCCGTTATAGACGCCGGGGTTGTTGGGGTCGACGCCGGTCTGCTTGGCCTGGTCCTTCAACAGGCTCCCGACGGCCGCCGACATCTTGTCGGAGGTCGCGTCGACATTGCCCACCGCGGTGGCGAAGGTGGTCGAGTAGTTGGAGAGCGCCGAGCCGAACACCACGCGGTCGGGGTTGGCGGTGACCCAGGCATTCTTGTTGCCGGCGGTGGCCGCCGACCACTTGATGCCGTTGACCCGGTTGCCGGGGTTGCCGAAGCGGCCGGCCTGCATCGCCGAAGTGGGGATCGACAGCAGCGCATCGACCAGGTCGTCGCGGACGATGCGCTTCGACCAGCCACGCAAGAGGCTCCGGGCGGTGGAGCGCACCGAGAACGAGCTCTCCTTGTTCTGCGCCCGGTTGTTGGCCACGGCGTTGCGGGCCCAGTCGGCCCAGAGCGGCATGCCGTAGCTGTCGATCTGCTCTTCGTTGCCGCGCAGCGTCCCGGCGCCGACGCCATCGCCCGAAAGCTGGGTGACGAGCGGCACGCGGATCTCCTTGCCGTCGGCTTCGAGGTCCGACATGCGCACGATCACCGAGGTGGAATCGTCGCCCATATAGGCATCGAAGCGCGACGAGCGCAGGAAGTCATAGGCGACATCCTGGCGGAACTTGATCACTTCATTATTGGGGTGGTTGGGGGAAAGAGCCATGTCTGATGGTCCTGCTTTTCAGCCGGGCGCGCCTTCAGCGTCGCCGGCGGGTGGTTGCCGAGAACAGCTCGGCATCGGAGGGGTCGCCGGCCGCGGATGCGGGGCCGGCGGCAGTGCCGATGCCTTGCAGCGAGGGGATGTGCGGCACGGCTGAACGACGGGGGGCTTCAACGGTGGGCTGGGCAGCGCCGCGCAGCTGGGCGAGGAAACGCTGCTGGACTTCGGGGTCCCGCATCGCCTCGTCGAGCACGCGGTTGCGATAGGCAGCGGGGTCGCCGCCGATCTCATCGAACGCCTGGCGCTTCTTGTGCCAGGCGACGAGCTCGCCATAGGGGTGGTTCGAGCGCATGATCCTGAGGTAATCGGTCTGCACCGCCGGGTCGGCCTGCATGGCCTGCCCGAGCGCGTTGTAGGCCGCCCGCACCGTGTCCGACCCGTGCTTTTCTTCCGCCAGCAGGCGAGAGACGCCCTGCCGCTGCTGGAACAGCTGCTCGTGGATCGGGGTGACCAGCGAACGGCCCCATTCATCCGGGTTGTCCCAGAATTCGGGAGGCCGCGCCGCCTGGTGCTGCGGCTGCAGCTGCGCCTCGAGCCGGGTGAGCCGATGCTTCAGCTCATCCCGATCCCGCTCCGCCGCCCGCCTTGCATCGGCTTCTTCACGAAGCCGGGCAGGGGGAATGGCAGGCTCGGGCCGCGGTTCAGCGACCGGCTCGATCACCGGTTCCGCTTCGGCCACCGGCGCTTCACCGGTGACGGTAGCGTTGAACAAGGCGGTATCGTCGACCGTTTCAGTGTCGTTCATCTCGTGTCTCCCGGACTATCGCGTCCGATTGGCGTGACCCTCACTGTCGCGGAGAGTGCAGCGAAACCGGCAGGAGGGCGCCGGCAGCCCGTTGCGCCGTATCGTGGCGCGGACGAAACTGTTGTTGGCGTGGGCGGCGCGTGGGGCCGCAGATCTTGGGAAGTGGCACAATTGTTCCCACCCACCGGCTGTCATCCCAGCGAAAGCTGGGACCCATCTACCCACTTGCGCTGCGGCGAGTTGGGTCCCAGCTTTCGCTGGGATGACACCGAGTTGGAGGGGCTGCAGGTGCACAAAACGTACTTCGTGTATCTGCTCGCCTCGCGGCGCAACGGGACGCTCTACACCGGCGTGACCAGCGACCTGATGGGCCGTGTTGCGCAACATCGCGAACATGTCGTGTCTGGGTTCACCAGCAAGTACGATGTCACCCGGCTCGTGTGGTTCGAGCCGCACGACTCGGTCGAGGCGGCGATCACGCGAGAAAAACAGATCAAGACGTGGCAGCGCGCATGGAAGATTGAGCTGTTCCGGGACCTGAACCCGAATTGGGATGATCTGTTTCCGGCATTGGGCAAAGGCACCTGGTAGGCACCAAGCCAACCCACCCACCGGCTGTCATCCCAGCGAAAGCTGGGACCCATCTACCCACTTGCGCTGCGGCGCGTTGGGTCCAGCTTTCGCTGGGATGACACCGAGTTTGGGGTGATTTCCCGTGGCTCAACCCTACCCACCCGGCCGAGCCCGTACCTCAGCCGCCTGCACCTGCAGCGCTCGCCCCGCCAGCTCCAGCTGCCGGTTAGCCCGTCTTGCATCCTGCTCCTCGCGCCGGAACATCAGCTCGTCCTGCCGTTCCACCGCGTCGATCCGCTGCTCCAGCCCTTCGGCCTCGCGCTCGGCACCGATATCCTGGGCCTCGGCCATCAGCTTTGCCGTCTCGGCCTCGGTCTTGCGGTTGCCCAGTGCCTTGCCCTGCAGCTCCAGCATCGCCGCCTGCTGCTGCAGCATGGCGGCCTGCTGTTCCCTGGGGTCGGGCGGCTGCGGTTTCTGCCGGGTCGCATCGCGGAATTTCTTCTTGGCGGAAGCTGGCATCGAGGAGGTTTCGATCAACACTTCCAGCGCTGCCGCGGCCACTGCCGGTTGCAGCAGCGGGCCGACGGCCTGCAGCGCCTGGCGCACCGACTCGTTGGTGTCGGCCTGCATGGTCACGGTGTCCGGCCCCTCATCGAGGATGATGTCGACATCGAGCGAACCGAGCGCATTGGTGATGGTGGGGATGCCCGTCGCCGGGTCGATCGCCAGCCGGTTGACCGACAGCCAGTTGCCGAGGCCCTCGTCATCGGTGACGCGGATCCAGCGCTCGGCGGTCCAGAGGCTCTGCACCGCGTTCCAGATCGCGCGATAGACCCGCTGCTTCCAGCCGCGATAACCGAGGAGGTACGGCCCAAGTTCGGCGATCCCCGCCTGCTGCTGCAGCGCAATGGCGCGGCCACTCATATCCTGCACGCCCGAGCCCATCAGCGCGGGGTTGAAGCCGTAATTCTCGATCTCCTGCTTGGCCTCCTCGAGGAAACCGAGATTGGCGTTGAGCTCGGCGCCGCGTGCCGCATCGTCGAATTGCGGCAGCTCGGCGCCCACCGGCACCACGACCACGCCATCGGGGCGGGCGAGCTCGGCGCGGATCTTTTCCGGCTCCAGCCCCTGGCCATCGCGGATGACGATGCGGCGCGACTGGCTGGTGTGCAGCCCTTTCGAGCGGCGCTGGTTGATCTCGTCCTGCGCCGATTTCATGTTGCGGAAGAAGCCGTAACGGTCGCCGTCATGGTCGACATTGGCCGAAAACATCACGTATTTGCAGAGCGTCCGGCGCTTCTCATCGCGCAGATAGCTCTCGCCCTCGGCGAGGATGGCCGCGCCGGTATAGATGGCAAAGCACCACTGGTTGCCGCGCTTGTACCAGTGGTCGATGACGCGCACCCGACGGTGGTGCTCATCGCCCATCACCCAGTTATCGTCGCTGTCGGGGTTGCTGGTGAGCTCGGAGCCGAGGTCCACCGAGGCCTCGATCTCGCGCTCTTTGTCGGGGAAGGCAGCGAGCAGTTCGCTCGCGTCGGCCCATTTGCCGATCCCCATATAGCCTGCATCGGAGAAATCGGCGCGGGTCGAGGTCGGGTCATAAAAGAACCCCGCGGGGTCGACGACTTCGAAGCCGATTTCGGTGTCGCCCTTGTCGCCGGCTTCCAGCGTCAGCTCGAGCCCGCCAATGCCGTCGACGGCGCCATTGAGCCCGGCGATCGGCGATTTTTCCTGCCAGCGCTGCTCGTCGAGCACATAGCGCAGCACCGCGGTCACGACCTCCGCGCCATCCTCATGTTTCGGCGTGCGGGCATAGCCCTTGGGGTCCTGGCGCTGCCGCTCCAGCAGGCCGACCACGGCGTTGATCTTCCGCGCCATGCGGTTGTAGGTGACGACGGGTTGCTTGCGCTGGTTCAGCGTCTTGATCTGCTTCGCCGTCCAGTGCGCGCCATGGTAGTAGCGCCGCGCTTCCTGCTGCTCGTCGATCTCGGCGCGCTTGCCATCGAGATAACTCAGGTAATCCTGCTTCAGCCGCGCCAGGGACCGGCCGGGCACAGCGGCCAGGGCAGGGGAGACGGCCGGGTCGGCAACCGGCGTCGCGGCTGCGAGGTTTGCGAGATCGCTCATCGGAACTCCTAAATCACTGCACGGATGAGTTGAACCACTGCGATCGCCCCACCCTCGATGTCATCCCTGCGAAAGCAGGGACCCAACTCGCCACAGCGCAGTTGGATGGTTGGGTCCCTGCTTTCGCAGGGATGACAGCCGGTGGGTGGGTTAGTGCGAGTCCAACCGGCTTCTCCGGTGCCGACCCCTCAATAGCTCTGCCAATCGCCCGGCCTGGCGCCACCGCTCGCTGCCGCATATCCCGACCTCTGCCGATGCACTTCTGCCGCCGGCTTCGCCCGCACCCAGGGGCGCGACATTGCGGCATAGCGCCAGTCGTCGGCGGCATGGTCTTCGGTGTCGGTGTCGAGATCTTCGGGCCGCGCCTGGTCGTGCTGCAGCATCGGGATGGTGCGGATCGAGTCGCGGCAGGTCGAAAAGCAATAGATCATCGGCCGCCCCTCGGGGTCGAGCTTGCCGTCTTCATCGAGGCTCGTGCCGACGAGACGCTGGCGCAGCATGTCCCAGCCGCCCATGGCGCCGCGCTGCGACACCCGCTTGTTGTCGGCGCCGCGAAAGAAGATCCGCTTGTCGCCTGAGCCGAGCGTAATGCGGCTCGCGATCGAGGGCCCGCCATCCTCGGCAAAGGCCGCCGGGTCGAGCACGCCGAGCCCCACCGTTTCGGTCTCGCGCTGCGCGAGGCCCTTGCCCACCTGTTCGGCGGTGAGCTTCAGCCCCTTGTTGGGTTTGCCGGGTTCGCACCCATACCATTCGCGGTAGCGGATCAGCGCGCCGCGCGGCAGCAGCACGCCCGACACCGGGTGGCGGGTGTCGTCGCCGACAATCGCCCACCAGCCGAACGAGAACGGTCGGGCGCTGCCCCAGTCGCCGGAGCGGAATTTCGCCCAGTCCTCGGGGATGGCGAAGGGCTCGATGACATGCAGCCGCGTCTGCCAGCAATCGAAGAAGGCGCCATCGACAATGTCCCAGTCGCCATGCCGCATAGCGCGGATCAAGGCGGCGCTGCCCAGCCCCTCGAGCCGCGCCTCATAGGCCGGGTCTTCGGTGGTGAGCGTCGGGTTGTCCTCGAGCCGCGCCGGGATGAACTGGCGCAGCATGCCGCCTTCCGCTGCCTCGGTGCGGTGGATGGCGAGCGGCGCGGCGGCATCGATAAAGGTCACTTTGACGAACTGGTGCCCGACCCCGCCGGGGTTGGCGCCGCAGAGAATGCGCGGGAACCGCCCGCGATATTTCTCGGGCACCGCAATGCCGGTCATCCGCACGCGATTGCGCAGGAACCGATAGATCACCTCGGTGAAATGGGTCAGCTCGTCGATCAACAGCACGTGGATCTCGGCGCCCTGGTACTTGAAGCGGTCCTTTTCGTCCTTGCAGTGGCAGAGATAGATCTTCGAGCCGTTCCAGAAGCGGATCTCGTCCTCGACGATCACCACAAACCCGCATTCCACCCAGCCGGCGAGCAGCGCGCGAAAGCCCGATGGGCCTTCCATATGGTTCTTGCTCAGGTCCTCGCGGATGCGGCGAAACAGATAGACCTGCAGGCCCGCGATCTCGGCACACCAGCTGATCGCCGCCTGCCGCATCAGATGCGATTTGCCACCGCCCGCCGCCCCGCCATAAAGCACCTCGGTCGCCGCCGAGCCGAACGCCACCCACTGCTTGGGATGGAGCGCTATGCGCAACGCCTCGGGGCGCTTCGCGCTACTGGTCGCTCCCTTTGGCATTCTTGGGCATCCCCTCGAAGATAATGGTCGGCCGCATGCTGCCATCGGATGAACGATGGTCGACGGTGGCATGCTTGGAATGGAGGTACGGCGCCGCCTTGTTGGCCGCATCGACGCGCTCGCTGCGCGGAATTTCGGGGTTGCGCATGATGGCGAGCAGGAAATCGAGCGGGGTCTGGACAGGATCATCCGGCGCGTTGCGCGGCCAGGTTGTGTCCGTCTCAGAAGGCGGAATGGCGCTGGATTTGCTACCGGCGCGGGGCATGGCATTTCCTCAAAGTCTACGGGCGCGCCGCCCTACTGATAGAGACGGCCCCCTCCCGGCCTCCCCCATGAAGGGGGAGGTGAAGAAACGCGGCTCCATCTTCGATCGTGCCAAACCCACCAGCAGGGCACCTCCCCCTTTATGGGGGAGGCCGGGAGGGGGCCGTCTGCCAGTAGTTAACCGCCTAGAAGCGACCACCGGCCGGCGCGGCGGGCAGCGAAGCTGGTGAAAGGAGACGAGCAAACCACACGCGGTGAACGGGTAACGCCTATCGGCTCTCCCGTCACCGTGGACCCGGAGGCAACCCGCCGAAGCGTCCCCTCACAGTCAGCCCACATAGAGGCGGCGAAAGCTCGCTGCCTGATGCTGAAACTAGGGTGATTGCGTCGGGGGTGCAACCGCCCGGTTTGCGCTCACCACAGGCTGGGGTTCGGCTGTGGTGACAGTTGCCGGTGGTCTACTTTCCACGCCCCGCATACCACGCCCGAAACGCCGACACGTCCCGCACCCCATGATCCATCACCGCCTCATACACCAGCGCGCTCGGGAGCTTCGGCTCCGTCGTATCGGCAGCGAGCACGTGCTTGATGGTGAGGATCACCACCCGGTCGGCGTCGGTCAGCCGTGGCAGCAGGGTACGCAGATGCGTTAAGTCAGGCTGCCGTTCGGGCTGGTCGACCAGCCAGATGTCAAACGTCCAGTTGGCGCCGGTGGCGGTGCGGACGGTCAGCCCAAGATAGAGCCCATCGGGGTAGTTCTGCGGCTCGGCGTTCCAGCTTCCGGCGTCGTTGCGGAAGCGCACGCCGACCACGAGGTCGGTGCGCTGCATCAGCCGGGCGCCCAGTTGCGCGAAGGCGGCGAGCGTCGCGGCGTCGAGTTTCGGGCAGCTCACCGTGATGTCGATGTCGCGGCGGACCATCAGGCCCAGCGCCGAGCTGCCGACTCGGGTGGGTTGGCCGAGCTCGCCGAGCTGCTCGACGAGACCGAGGGCTGCTACCAGCGCATCAGCCTCGGCCTGCAACTGCTTCTGGGCAACCAGCAGATCATCCATCGCGATGTCCCTCCTAGCTCTCGAAACCGCTGCTGCTACAGCAACTCGGGCAGGAAGCCCAGCGCCGTCCCGCCGGATCCGGCCACCGGCGATCCAGGTCCGAAGTATTAGCGGAAGAGGGCGTCGATATGCTTGATGCACGACTATTGCGTTCCCCGATATGTTGGTTGTCAGCAGTTGTTTGGGGCTGCTCCGCTATGTTCCGTCGCCCAGTCTGATGATGCGGGGGTTCAACTCCCGGCTCTGCCGGCCTTGGTGCGGTTATGCTGAACTAAGCGTGCCGTTCTCAGAATGTTCCTGTCCGGAAAGTCGTATTACGTCAGGCCATTCCCGGTATGTTCCCGGTACCAATTGTGCCGGTAGCGGCGTTTAACTTTCGCGGCGCAGTTACACGTTCCCGCAGGCATAGGAGGGAACCTTGAGGCCGCCGCCTGCTCAAGCTGGCGCGCCGGATGCGCAAGCTGCGGCCCGATAGCTGGTAGGCGTCCTGCGGCGGGCCGCCGCCTCAGCGCCCGGTTCGCGCCAACAGCGCGATGGCCTGACCGCGGCCGGAGACGCCAAGTTTCCGCAGGATTTCGCTCATGTGGTAGCTGACGCTACGCGTCGATTGGCCGGTGATGATGGCGATGTCGGCGTTGGATTTGCCCTTGGCCGCCCAGGTCAGCACCTCGAGCTGCACCCCGGTGAGGTTGGCGGCCAGCAGCCGCTTGTCGCCGCCGCCGTCGGACAGGGTCGGCAGTTGCGCCCGCATCTGCGCCACCCGGGCGATGATCCCGGCGCAGTCGATCGCCAGTTCATCAAGCGGGTGCCCGGCGGTGACGATCGCCACGCTTTTCAGCCCCGGCGCGCCTGGCAGCGGCAGCACCGTGCCGAACACCGGCGGGGCGGTGAGCACGAGTTCGCTCCAGCGCCGGTCGACCGCGCCGCTCGTGCCCTCAGCCAGCTCGTGGGTGTTGAAACTGAAGTCGGTGTCGCCGCCCAGAATGCGGCGCACGATCGGGTCGTCGCCGGCGAGGTTCAGTTCCCGCAGGCGCTCGACATAGCCGGGCAGCAGCTTGAACGGCGTCGCCAGCATTTCGTCGGCGCTGCTGAAATCCAGCGCCAACAGGAAGCCGTCGATGCCGAAGGTGCCCAGCCCATCGGAGAGGGCGAGCATCAGCGCGCCGAAATCCGTCGCCGAATGGATCCGCGTGATCGTCGATTGAAGTTTGTTCGCAAGTACCCGCGGCATGTGTGCCCCGTCGCACTTCTGGAGCGCTTTCAGGAAAAAGCTGCAGGCTTTTCCGGTTCGAAAGCGCGACAAGATCGATGACCTGGAGCGCTGCTCCAGTCCGAAGCTACGATCACGCCCCGGCCGTCGCAAGGCGGGCCCGGCAATATGCCGGGGATCAATCCGCAACCGATCCCCTGCATTGACGATCGTCTTGCCGAGCCCCGCCGCTCAGCTGGCCCGTGCCAGGCGGGGCGGTCTGTGCTGCCTGAGGTCGCCGAAGCCGGTCGGCTCCTCGGCAACGACGAACACATCGACGATCCGGTCGAGTTGCTGCGCCTGGCCCTCGGTCTGCTCGATCGCCGCGTTGGTTTCTTCCACCAGCGCCGCATTGTGCTGCGTCATCTCGTCGATCTGCCGCACCGCGGTGGTCACCTCGCTGATGGTGCCCGATTGCTGCTGGGTGGCATGGGCGATGCCCTCGATCAGCGAGCTGTTCTCGCGGATGCCCGAGAGCATCAGCTCGAGCTTGGCGCCGGCTTCCGAGACCAGCTTCGAGCCGCCCGACACCTCGGTAGTCGATTGCTCGATCAGCAGCTTCACCTCGGCCGAGGCGTTGGCCGCCGATTGGGCGAGCCGCCGCACCTCCACCGCTACCACGGCAAACCCCTTGCCGGCATCGCCGGCCCGCGCTGCTTCGACCGAGGCGTTGAGCGCGAGAAGGTTGGTCTGGAAGGCGATGTCGTCGATCAGCCCGATGATGTTGGAGATCTTGGCCGAGGATGACGAAATGCGCTCCATCGCCTCGTTGGCCAGCGTCATCACCGAGCCGGCCTCCTCGGCGTTCTGCGCCACGGTGCGGGTCTTGGTGTTGGCCGCGTCGGCGCGCCGCGCGTTCTCGGCCACGGTCTCGGCCAACTGGTCCATCGCCGACGAGGTCTGCGCCACCACGGCCGCCTGCTTGCTGGTGCGCTCGGCGAGGTCGTTGGCGCCGGAGAGGATTTCGCCGGTCGCGGTCTTCAGCGCGCCCGAGGTGCCGCGCAACTGCGACACGATCTCGGTCAGGCGTTCGGCGACATTGTTGGTGTCGTCCTTCAATGGCTGCAGCGCCGTATCGAACTGGGCAGTGATGCGTTCGCGCAGGTCGCCGGCGCTCAGCTTCTTGAGCGCGCTGCCGGTGGCCGTCACGGCCTGCATCACCTTGTCGGCGTTTGATTGCGCCAGGTCGGCGGCCTCCTCGGTGACCTTCTCGAAATAGATGCTCACGGCATGGTCGATATCGACCAGCACTGCCTTGAGGATATCCGACAGCGCCGCCGCCAGCCGGTCGGCATCTTCCAGCACGCGGGCGGACTCGTTGCGCTTGAGGCCCATCAGGCCGGTCGGGTGGAGTTTCAGCGCATCCACCATGAAATCGTGCACCACGCCCTTCACCAGTTGCTCGACGATCACCCCATAACCGCCGATATACCAGCGCGGCTCGAGCCCGATCTTGGCGTGCCTGAGGCCGATGCGCTGCGTGGCGCGCACATAATCCTCGTCGAACCGGCCGGCCGCGATCTTCTTCCAGTGGTCGATCTGGCTGCCCTGGGCGCGCTTGACCTGGCTGTCGTCGGCAAAAAAGCGGCTGACCTCCGGCACGCAGGCGATCTTTTCGTAAAAGCCGCGCAGCGCCACCGGCAGGTGCTTGTCGACATAGGGCTGAACCTGGGCGATGCGCGCCAACGCGTCGGCATCAAGCCCAATGAAATCGAGTCGGGCTTGCAGCGTGGTGGATAGATCGGTCGATCCGGACAAAATGTACCTCCATGTCCTGGTGCCCGCCCCCCAGGCCGGCAACCGCGGCACGAAGAATCCCACGGCTTTCGCGTGCGTCGCCACTGTATTGGTAACCAGTTCTCAACCATCGCAAATCACCTTAAGGGTGCGCTCGAGTGCTTCGCGTCTGGGTGTGTTGCTGAAGCAATGTCCGGGTTATTCCAAATAATATTGCGCAAAAATACTGTGATGTGGGTGAGCGTTTCTACGTAGCCGCCCGCGGACACTCGCTTCTCGAGCACGTCGATGGGGGAGGAAGGCTTGACCTTCCTCCAGCAGCTCCTAGCTAGACAGAGGGGTCGATCTAGCGAGGCGAGCATGGCAACCGGCAGGACCACCAGAAAAGCCAGCGACACCACCGGCCTCAGGCAGTTGCTCAGCCTCGAGCAGCAGCGCGACTGGCGCGACGGCGGGGTCGCGCTCGAAGATGCCGACGAGCGCCCCGACTCGGTGGAGCTCAGGTTCAAGTATCTGCCGCGCTACCGGAAGTTGTTGGCGCGGCCGCAGGCGGCAGAGGTTTTCGGGCTTCTAGGGCTCTATAGCCGGCACTGCATCCCGATGCCGCGCCGCACCGAGCGCTACTGGTGGTCGGTGTCGTGCCTGCCATCGACCTCCGACAAGCCGCTGGTGCGCGTCAATGCGAGCTGGATGGAACTGTTCACCCTCTACGCCGATGGCGAGGGCGTGCGCGGTCGGTTCATCCTGCACCTCTCCGATTTCACCAGCGACGGCTCGGTGACGCCGGAGCAGCTCGACGAGAGCCTGGTGGAGCAGGGCGCCCTCGTGCCGGAAGATGTCGCCTGGTTCTTCCCCAATGGCGCCGACATGTTCGGCATCAAGGTGCGCGGCGCCGCCTCGCTGCACAAGATGCTCGCCAGCCCTCACATGCTCCGCGCCATCCGCCGTTTCAACCTCACCCACATGAACCGCGGCCGCAACGCCTACCAGGCCAGCCACAGCTACAGCGTGGCGGATCACATGGTGGGGTGAGGGTAGCTGACCGATCCGCCCGCCTTGGCGGCGCGACGTGCTACTCCGACCCCACCTTGGGACGACCAGGCGCCTTCATCCAGCGGCGCAACAGCCTCAGGATGAAGTAGGCAATGAGCGCGGCGGCGCCATAGACCAGCCAGGTGACCAGCGGTTCCTGCCTGTTCGCGCCGCTGCCCAGGGCGACGCCGATCGGCAGCAGCAGGACGCCGATACCGTCGGCAATGGCATAGTCGAGCCGCGTCGCCTTGTGGATCGCCCAACCAAGCAGGCCGCCGACGATCAGTGCACCAATCGTCGCGCCGACGACGAGGCCGCCCAGATATGCTGGATTCATGATTTCCCCCTCCCAATACAGTATTGGTAGCGCCGGATCGGGGCGCTGTCATGCCATGTGCGGGCAGTGACTTCGGCGCTCGGCTAGCCAAGCCGGCCCACCGTAATCCCACACGCACAGTGTCACCCCGACGCAGGCCGGGGGCCATCCTGAGCTGGTGCGATCCCGCGTCGAAGCCGAACGATCTGAAGATGAATCCCGGCCCGCACCGGCATGACAACCGATGCTCGGGGGCGGCTCCGTGCCCTGCGCCGACCGCGCCCCCTAGAAACTCCCACCAAGGGACGCGCTCGCCTGGTGCGATTGGCCGTTGGCCGAGTACCGCCCGTCATAGCTCGCCCCGACCGCCAGGCCATTGGACAGCTCGAACGCCAACCCACCGCCAACCCGCACCCAGCTGGCATCCTCAAGGGCGCCGCTGATGGTGAAGGGGGTGGTGCCGCCCGCGAAGCTGAAGGCCGCTGTCTGGTCGGCGCCGGCAAGACTCTGCTCATACAAAGCCCGCCCCTCGAGCGACAGCGTACCGCCTTCCAGCGCCACCTCCCGGCCTACCGATAGCCCGACTCCCGCCGCGGCAGAAAGGTTGCCGCTGGCTTCTGCAGTGAGGTTGAAGGCGCCGGCGCCGGTTTCGGTGAAGCCGGGATGGCTGAGCCAGCCGACGGCCAGCGTGCCGAGCGGCGCGATGCTGAGGCCATGGCCCAGCTCGAAAGCGTAGGAGGCCTCGAGCGCGAGGTTAGCCGATTGCGCCCAGTAATCGGCATGGGCGACCTGCGTGCTGTTGCCGACCGCAATCGTCCGGTCGGTGGCCACGTGGCCGGCGCCGACCGAGAGCGAACCGAGCAGCGTCGAAGCGCCGTCGCTCCAACCGCCATAGGCGGCGGCCGTCAGGCTGTCGGACTGGCTCTCGGAATTACGGGCGGTGACGATGCCCTGGCCGTGCTGATAGCCGAGCGCCACGCCGCCAAAGCCGGTGCCCCAGCCGAGGTCGACTTCGTTCTCGTAACCCAAAGCCAGCCCGCCGGTGCCCCAGCCGATCTCGGCGGCGTTGCCGTCGCCGCGCAACTGGCCGGTGCTGCCGAGCGCGCCGATCCACGGACGGGCCGTGCCCTTGGTCGTCGCGTCGTCGATGGCGCGGACGCCGATATTGCCGGGCTCCGCGGCGTAGCCCATCGGGCCAGCCGCTGCACCGGCGCCCGAAAGTCCCGCTGCGGTGCGGCGGTTGACGGTCTGGCCGAGCGCGGCAAAGCTCTGCTCCAGCACTTGCTGCATCGACGCATGCGCCTCGCCCGAGATGGCGTCGAGCGCGGCCGGCGCATCCGCCTCGCTCAACCCCTGGAACAGGTCGAACCCGGCATTGCCGGCGCCGAGCGCGAACAGCGCGTCGCCGACGGCGCACTGGTTGGCGGTGCTGGCTTCGAGGCAGAAGCTCACCGCCTCCATGCTGGAGGTGAGGCGGAAATACTGCCCGTCATGGGAGCCGGTGAAGTTGAGATAGGCAAAGTTGTCGATGATCTCGGGCGCTTCGGCGACCGAGAGGTTGCCCGGCGCCGTGGTGTCGATGATGGTGTAAACGAGGCCCGGCGTGTAGGTGCTGCCATCGTCGGTACCGTTGCCGGCCAGCACCTTGATCTGCGCCCCGGCGGCGATGGTCGCGGTGCCGGTGACATGGGTGATGTCGTTGTGGGTGCCTGCGGTATTGCCGCCATCGCTCAGTTCGACCTCGTAGATCGAACCCGCGTTGAGCGTGAGCCCGCCCGTAGTCACGGCTCCGATCGAATTGCCAGGCGCCAGCACGGCGCCATCGCCCACGCTGATCGCGCCATAGGTGCCGTTGCCGCCAAGCCGGGCGCCGCTCTGCGCTTCGACGCTCGAAAGGAGCGTGCCGAGCACGTTGAGCCCGCCGCCGCTGACGGTGGTCGTGCCGGTAAAGCTGTTGATACCGCTGAGCGTCAGCGTGCCTGTGCCGGTCTTGATCAGCTGGCCCTTCCCGGCGAGCACGCCGCTGAAGGTGGTCGAGGCATTGTTCCCGCCCAGCGTCAGCTGCGCGCTGCCGTTCGGCAGGTTGCCGTTCGGCGGGTTGCCGAGCTGCACGGTGCCGGCGCCGGCGAGGCTGCCGATGGTCTGGGTCTTGTTACTGTCGATCCTGAGCGTCGCGCCCGAGGCAACCTCATAGGCGCTGGCGGCCGAGAGCACGCCAATTTCGCGCGCCCGGAGCGTCCCGGCGCTGATCAGCGTCGGGCCCTCATAGGTGCTGGCGCCATAGAGGTTGAGCGTGCCGGTGCCCTTCTTGGTGAAACCGCCCTCGCCGACGAGGCCCGGGTCCATGTGAACACTGTAGGTGCCGGTGTCGATGGTACCGCCGCCATCCTCGAGGGTGATATCGCCGGTCTGAAACCCGGAGAACAGAAATGACTGGTTGGCGGTAAGCTTCAGCGTGCCGCCATCGAAGGCCACCGTGCCGGCGCCGTCGTAGCGCTGCACCTGCTTGGCGCTGAGCTGGCCGCCGCTCTCGAGCCTGAGGCTGGCGGTGGAGCCCACCGCCTCGGCCATCATCACATAGTCGGTCACCACCTGGCCGCCATCCGAGATGCTCAGCGTGCCCGACGCGCCCTCGCGCATGCCGAGATAGATCTGGCCCGCTTCGACGCGCCCACCATCGGTCACCAGCAGCGCGCCGCCGCCTTCGAGACCGATGGTCAGGCCATCGACGCCCATCATCCAGCTGGAGCCGGCGCCGGTGACTTTCGCGGTCGCAGTGCCCTCGATGCCGAGACCAGTGTCGATGTAGCCGGTGCTGCTTTCGACCGTGGCGCCGCCGCTGACCACGAAACCGTCCTCGCCCGGGCTGGTGACGACAACGCCGCCATAGGCCTTGAGCTTGGTATCCGCCCCGTCCACGGTGACGGTGCCACGGTTGACATAGAGCGAGTTGAAGATCTCGACATAGGCGCCGTCGTTGATCTCCACCGTACCGCTGCCTTCGCGGCCGACATGCATGTCGCCTTCGTCGATGTAGCTCGAGTCCGCGCCGGTGACGACGAGCTTGCCGTCGGAACCGGGCCAATAGCCCAACCAGGTGGTGTTGGTGTTGACCGAGCCGCCGTTCTGGACGGTGAGCGTGCCCTTGCCGCCATAGCCGATGAACATGCCCGCGCTCGGGATCCGGGTGCTCCAGTTCGAACCGGCGCCGTCAATGGTCACGATCCCCTCCGAGCCCGCGGAATCCCCGATCAGGCCCTGGTTGCTGGTCACCGTGCCGCCCTCGAGGATTTCGAGTTCGCCATTGCCGTCCATGCCCAGGCTGAGCGTGGTCATCGAGTCAAAGCTCGAACTCGGGCCCACCACCGACAGCTTGCCGGTGCCGCCATCCATGCCAATGTTGGTGTGGTAGGCTTGGAGCGAACCTTCGGTGATGCTCAGGGCGCCCTCGGCGCCTTCGCCGATCCTGAGGTTGCCGGCTGCCGCGGCGCCGCCGCCGGCGATTTCCGCAGCGGTCGCGCCGTTGACGACGACGTCGCGCGTGTTGTCCGGGTCGGCGCCGGTCCAGTTGCCGCTGGTGAACCAGTCCGACGAGACACCGCCGGTCCAGTTGGCGGTCTGCGCCAGCGCTGGGGCCATGCCGAGCGCGCTCAGCGCCGTCGCCGTCAACAGGGTGGCGACCAGCGGAGCGAGGCGCGACGCGCGGTTGCGTTCGGTGCGGCAGTGCATGGATATTCCCCCGTCCAAATGCCCACGCGCGCGGGCTCGAAGCCGGCGCGGGGCAGGGGGCACTATTGAGCGGATGCGGAAGCTCACATATCGCTAGAAATAGCGACAAGCACGTAGTGGACGCCGTGCTAGCTTCGGCCGCTAGATCGTTTCACGATCTAGCTTGTTGGTTTGCCGCGTCTTCGAGCAGGAAAAGTCGCACAGCTTTCCTGAAAACGCTCGAGGCCGGGGCAAGATGTCCGACCGGCCGGGGCAGGGGGATTTCTGTGGCGACAGGGTCGATGCCCCTCAAGGTGACGATCGTCGAAGATGATGCGTCGTTCCAGGCAAGCTTCGTTGCCGCGGTCGACGCGGCCGAGGATATGCTGCTGCATGGCGTGGCGCAGAACGTCGCCCAGGCGATGCGGCTGCTCGAGGGCCCGCCGGCCGATATCCTGGTGGTCGATCTGGGGTTGCCCGATGGTTCGGGCATCGAGGTGATCCGCGCCGCCCACAGCGCCTGGCCGGAATGCGGCATCATGGTATCGACCACCTTCGCCGACGATCGGCACGTCATCCCCTCGATCGAGGCGGGCGCTGCCGGCTATCTGCTGAAGGACAGTTCCGAGAGCCGGATGACCGACGATATCCGCACGCTCCATTCCGGCGGCAGCCCGATCAGCCCGCGCATCGCCCGCAAGATCCTGCAGCGGATGATGGTCGAGCCGCCCCGGCCCGCGACCGAGCCGGCACAGCCTCTATTATCGCCGCGAGAGCAGCAGGCGCTCGAGCTGATCACCAGGGGGTTCAGCTACGACGAGATCGCCGAGCTGATGGGGGTGACGCGCAACACGGTGATGACGTTCGTCCGCCGGATCTACCAGAAGCTCGAAGTGAGCTCGAAGGCCGAGGCGATCTTCGAGGCGCGCAGCCATGGCCTTCTTTAAGCTCATCGCGCGCTACCTTGCCGCGCTGGGCATCATCATTGCCGCGGCGGTGCTGCTGCACCTCGTCGCCCAGCCCGGCGGCATCCACCTCGATAAGGCCGAACTCGCGCTCGAAAGCACGGTCGGCTATCGGCCGCCACCGGCGACGCTCGACCCCGGGGCGATGCCCGGCCCCTGGATGCCGGTGGCGCTACCCAATGCCGCCATGCCGAAGCTGGCGCTGTCGCAGCAGGGCAATGGCGGCGAGCCCGACACCCAGATCACCTGGTATCGCACCACGCTGCCCCAGGCGGTGTCGCCCGCCGACAAGGGCTATCTCTATATTCCGCGCTGGAAATCCGACGGCACTATCGGCGTCTATGTCAACGGCGCCTTGCAGTACCAATCGCATGCGAACCTGCAATGGAACGGCTCGAACCGGCCGCTGCGCATCGCCTTCGATGTCACCGAGGGGGCGCCGCCGATCAGCTCGATCGTCATTCGCCTGCAGCACCTCAGGGGGATCGGCGGGGCGCTTTCGAGCCTCTGGGTCGGCAATTTCGAGGAGGTCGGGCCGGCCTACATGGTGCGCAACCTGTTCCAGGCCGAGCTCTCCTACCTCACCAGCGCGGCGTTCCTCGCCAGCGGGGTGTTCTCGCTCCTGGTCTGGTTCCGGCGGCGGCAGGAGCGGCTGTACCTGTTATTCTTCCTGATGTCGGCGGCGACCTTCATTCGCGGCCTCCACAACCATCTGGGGCTCGAGCGCCTGCCGCTCAGCGATCAATGGTTCGGCTGGCTGACGGTCAACTCGACGATGTGGATGGTGGCGATCTCGCACCTGTTCCTCATCACCTTGCTGCAGGTCCGCGCCTCGTGGATCACCGCCGTTGTCGCCGGCGCCACGCTGGTGCTCGGGCTCGCGACGCTGCCGCTGTTCGAGGCAGCGCTCGACCCGACCCTCACCGCGCCCTTTGCCTATGCGGCGGCCTTCGTCGTCTCTAACCTCGTGGGCATTGCCTCGATCCGCGCGGCCTGGCGCGCGCAGTCGATGGAAGGGCTGGTGCTCGCGGTGTGGGTGCTGCTCACCGCCTATCTCGGCATCAACGACCTGATGCTGCAGAACAACCTCATCAGCATCGAGGGCTATTTCATCCTGCCGTTCGTGCAGATCGCCCTGGTCTTTGCTTTCTTCCACATCGTCTTGGCGCATTATCTGGGGGCGATGGATGCGGTCGAAAGCTCCAATACGGTGCTCGCCGAGCGGCTGACGGCGCGTGAGGCGGCGCTGCTTGCCAGCCACGAGCGGCTGCGCGAGATCGAGCAGCGCGAACTGCTGCTGCATGAACGTCAGCGGCTGACCGAGGATATGCATGATGGGCTGGGCTCATCGCTGATCGGCGCGCTGCGCATGGTGGAGCGGGGCCGGCTCGACGAAACCGAGCTCAAGCAGCTGCTGCAGGGCTGCATCGACGATCTGAAGCTCACCATCGACTCGATGGAGCCGGTCGAAACCGACCTGCTGCTGCTGCTCGGCACGTTGCGGTTCCGGCTTGAGCCGCGGCTCGAGAGCTCCGGCATCAAGCTCCACTGGAATGTGCGCGACGTGCCGCCGGTGTTCTGGCTCGATCACCGCTACGCGCTGCACATTCTGAGGGTGATGCAGGAGGCGTTCACCAACATCATCAAGCACGCCGAAGCCACCGAAGCGACGGTCAGCACCGGCGTCGCCGCCGGCAATATCGTCATTTCCGTCTCCGACAACGGCAAGGGTTTCGATACCGCCGCCCAGCGCGCCGGCCGCGGCCTCGCCAACCAGACCCGCCGCGCCAGCGCCATGCGCGCCAGGCTCACGGTGGAGTCGGGGCCAGGGGGAACGAAACTGACATTGCTGCTGCCGATCCGGCAGTTGGCGGAGGACGTGCCTGCCCAGTAACCGACTGCCGGCCTCAGCGGAAAGCCGCGGCCAGCTCTCACGCTTCGGGGCTGTCACCCACGCCGGCCTCGCCCGCGCGTTCCCGCAGGGCGTATTCGGCTTCATAAGCTGCGGTGTGGCGACGCTGCAGGCGGAGCCGGAACGCGACGCCGATACAGAAGGCGCCGAGGCCTGCGAGGACCAGCGGGACCGGTTGGGCGAGCATGTCGACCTGGTAGAAGCCGCCATAAAGCGCCAGCGCCAGGGCCAGCAGCGAGACGGCGATCAGCCCATAGGTGAGGGTGGAGCCATCGGGCTTGGGTGCGTATCTGGTGGCAGCGGCCCGGGCATTGGCTTTGCGCAGTTTATCCGGCACGGGCACTCCTCATCGGATGGGAAGCCAGCCGATGCCGGCAGGTTTCGATCGCGCCAACACTCAGGGCTGCTTGTAGCGGAGCACGCGCGCCATCTCGGCGGCGGTGTCCCGCAGCCCATTGGCCTGATCGAGGATTTCGCGCGCCTGCTTCAGCGTCAGGCCGAATGAGTTGGCGAGAAACCCCGCGGTGTATTGCTGCTGCGGTTTGGTGTCGTTCATATCGTCGGTCAAAGTGACCTCCTTGGGTTGCGGGAAATGGTTGGAGGGGGAGGACGGCGGCTATTCGCCGATGGCCCGGCGGATCAGGCGCGGCGGCCCGAACACGCTCTGAACCACGCCGAGCATGTCCTCGGGTGCGAATGGCTTGCCCAGTACCGGCACGTCTTCGAATTCCACCGGCAGGTCGTCGTCGGCGGTGCAGAAGACGAAGGGGATCAGGCGGACGCGCAGCGAGTGGGCGACCTGCAGCGCGGTATTGGTCCCGATGCAATAGTCGAGCACCGCCGCATCGAAGGCGAGGTCGTCGATCAGATGCAGGGCGCCGGGGACCGCCTCGGCGAGGTGGACGATGTAGCCGGCCTCGGTGAGGCAGGTCTCGATCAGCGCCCCGGTTTGCGGGTCGTCCTCGAGGACGAGAATGCGCTTGGTCTGCTCGTCGCTCATCGTTCATCCTCCTCGGGACCCAGTTATCTAGAGACGCTCTGTCGAAGACGCCTGGTCAGTCTCCCAGCAGCCCCGGCGGCAGGGTGCCGGTGCGAAACAGCAGCTGCGGTTCGTCGTAGGTGTCGGTTTCCTGGTCGATGTTGGCCGAGTAGGCCCAGACGCCGGCGCGGGTCGGTCCCATGCGCTCGGCGGCGGCGATAGCAGCCTCGGGGGTTCGCGCCGGCTGCGGCGGATCGGCATCGAGTTTGCGCCCTTTGGCCCTGAAACCCTGGACGAAATACATAGTGGTCATGGCGAAACCTCCTCGAGAAACGCTGAAAATTGCGGCGGGTACGGTGCGGCGCGCGTGAGGGCCGAGGGCACCTGCTGCTGCATCGCGATGCGCGACAAACGTTGCAAACGAGGGGGGATCAGACAGCCGGCGAGCCGGACGATCGGAGCCAACGATGGCTGTAACGTTGCTCCTATATGGCCGCCGATGGCGCTCAAAACAAGACACCTCCGCGAAAATAAAGAAAGTCCAGTACTTGAGATTGTGGCTGATGAATCCCTGTCGTGACAAGTATTTGCTGATATTTGAGTGCCTTGCGGAATAGGTTGGACATGGCGTCGACAAGGGCGCATGAATGAGGAGCTTTCCGCTGCCCAAGCTGATTTATCGACTGATGCTCCATGATTTCATGTGAGCGTCGGGCAGACTAAGGATTTTCAAGTGCTTCTGGAGATTTATGCCACGGGAAACCGCGGCGGAGCACGGGCGTCCGGTCCATCGCTGATCGTTGAGGCCGATCATGTCGCGGCGCTGCCGCGGCATCCGACAGGCAAATCCTGGCGCTATCTCGCCACCATTTCCGACGACGACGCGTTGCTCGCGTCCCGGCACGACATCATCGCGGCGGCGCTCGCCGACCGCGGCTTCTTCGCCAGCCGGTGGGCCCTCGGCGTCAACGCGTCGCGAGCCCCGTTGCCGCGACCGGCAGGGCGGCTCGGCAGCGGCCTTGCGAGTCTGTGGCAGCGGGCCGAGCTGGCATTCCGGCAGCCCGCCTGAGCTTCACCTTCCCTCTCCGATCCACCTAATCGCACTCCGGTGCAGAAGGAGCCCGCTATGGCAAAGGGCCAGAAACACGGCAATCGCGAAGCCAAAAAGCCCAAGCAGCTGAAGCTTGTCCCCAAGGCCACGCCGGGAGGCGGGCTGCTCGACAGGGCGGCCCCCGCAGCCTCGCCTGGCACCCGGAAGGCGACCTAGGGGACTCCGTTCAGAACCCCACACGACGACGCAACCGAACTCAGGAGACGACCATGACCATGGAACTCGCATCCGTCAGGGTGGTCCGCAAACCCTGGGGCAAGACCGATCTGCGCCCGTGGAGCGAATTCGGCCACGATGGTACCGCGGTCGGCGAATTGTGGTTCCAGCGTGCCGACAAGCAGGCGCCCGAGCCCAAGCTGCTGCTGAAGCTCCTGTTCACCGACGAACCATTGTCGGTGCAGGTGCACCCGGACAACAGCTTTGCCCGCTCCATCGGCCTGCCGCACGGCAAGACCGAGGCCTGGTACGTGCTGTCGGCTGACAAGGACGCCAAGGTGGCGCTCGGCCTCAAGCGCGAACTGACGCGGCCGCAACTACGCGCCGCCATCGAGGATGGCTCGATCGTCGAATTGCTGCACTGGCAGGATGTGGCGGTGGGCGAGGGGCTGCTGGTGCCCGCGGGCACCATCCACGCCATCGGCGGCGGGCTGGTGCTGGCCGAAATCCAGCAGCGCAGCGACGCCACCTTCCGCATGTTCGACCACGGGCGCCAACGCGAGCTGCATCTCGATGGCGCGGTGGGGGCGGCGGTTGCCGGTCCCGCCATTGCGCAGCCGGCTCCGATGCGGCTGTCGGAGGCGCGCGACGTGGTGGCGCAAAGCGCCTATTTCGTCCTCGAAACCATCGAGCTGATGCCCAACTCGCATTGGGAGATCGATGCGAGCAACGAAACCTGGGTACTGATCCTCGAAGGCGAGGCAGCCTTCGATCTCACCCAGGTGGCGGCGGGCGAAGCGATGTTCCTCGAAGGACATCGTGCAACCGTCCGTACCGGGGAACGCGGCGCCCGGGGTCTGATGGGCTACGCGGCCAACGCGCCGCTGCCGAACCTCCTGGTCGGTCGCAACGGCATCCCCATCGAGGTGATGGCGGAGCGCTTTCCCGAACTGGGGCTGGGGCGCCAGATGAAGACGCCGGCAGCAGCGCCGGCGCGACCATGGGGGATCCGCTCATGAGGCCGATCCACCGCGTCGCCTTCATCGGCAATTCGCTGCCGCGCCGCTGCGGCATCGCCACCTTCACCACCGACCTGCAGGGGGCGCTGGCCGGCCGTGCTCCAGCGATCGAGACTTCGATCATCGCCATGACCGATGCCGGGCTCCACTACGATTACCCGGCGGACGTCGGCTTCGAGGTGCGCCAGGAGGAGTTTGCCGACTATGCCGGGGCCGCCGATTTCATCAATGCCGGCGGTTTCGACGTGGTGTCGCTGCAGCACGAGTTCGGCATTTTCGGTGGCGAGGCAGGGGGCTACATCCTCACCCTGCTCGAGCGGCTGACGGTACCGGTGGTGACGACGCTGCACACCGTGCTCGCCGAGCCGACCGCGGCGCAGCGCCATGTCATCGAGCAGATCCTCGCGCTCTCCGCCCGGGTTGTGGTGATGGCCGACAAGGGGCGCGAGCTGCTGCTCGGCAGCTATGGCGCGGTGGAAACCCAGATCGAGGTGATCCCGCACGGCATCCCCGATGTCGCCTTCGTCGAACCCGACGCTGCCAAGGCGCGGCTCGGCTTTGCCGACAAGACGGTGATCCTGACGTTTGGCCTGCTCTCCCCCAACAAGGGGATCGAGGTGATGATCGACGCCATGCCGGCGGTGCTCGCGGCGCGGCCCGACGCCGTCTACGTGGTGCTGGGCGCCACCCATCCGACCTTGGTGCGCGAACAGGGCGAGGCCTATCGCGAGAGCCTCGCCGCCCGGGCCGCGAGGCTCGGCATCGCCGAGCACGTGGTGTTCCTCAACCAGTTCGTCGACCGGCCGTCTTTGCTCGACCATATCTCGATGTGCGACGTCTACGTCACGCCCTACCTCAACGAGGCGCAGATGACCTCGGGGACGCTGGCCTATAGTTTCGGGCTCGGCCGGGCCGTGGTGTCGACGCCCTACTGGCATGCGCTGGAGCTGCTGGGCAAGGGCCGCGGGAGCCTCGTGCCGTTCGGCGATGCCGGCGCTATCGGCGCCGAGATCAGTGCGCTCCTCAACGACGAACCCCGGCGGCAGGCGATGCGGCGGCGCGCCTATGCGACCAGCCGCTCGATGACCTGGGAGCGGGTGGCGGATCGCTATCTGACGTGCTTCGAGGGCCTGAGCGCGCCGCATTCCCGCCGCCAGTCGGCGCGGCTGCACCTCGTCGCCCCGGCCGACGATGCGCCTCGCCTGCCGTCGCTGGAGCTCGGACACCTCAGGGTGATGACCGACGATACCGGGCTCTACCAGCACGCCATCCATTCGGTGCCCGACCGGACGCACGGCTATTGCGTCGACGACAATGCCCGCGGCCTGTTGCTGGCGAGCGCGCTCAACCTCAACCAGCCGCCCCGCCTGCCCGAGGCCATGACGGCGACCTACGCCGCCTTCGTGCAGCATGCCTTCAACCGCGACACGGGGCGCTTCCGCAACTTCATGTCTTTCGATCGGCGCTGGCTCGAAGAGCAGGGCTCGGAGGATAGCCATGGCCGGACGCTGTGGGCACTCGGCGTCACCGCGCGGGACGATATCAGCGCCTCGCGCCGCAGCTGGGCGGCCGAGCTGTTCACCGCTGCCCTGCCGGTGGTCGAGGGCTTTGCCTCGCCACGGGCCTGGGCTTTCACCTTGCTCGGCCTTGACGGCTACTGCCGGGTGCGGCCTGACGACGATTTTGCCGCGCAGCTGCGGCTGCGCCTCGCCTCCCGGCTGGTCGAGCTGCTGCGACAGGTCGAAACACCGGGCTGGGTGTGGTTCGAGGAAGGGCTCGCCTACGACAATGCCCGCCTTTCGGAAGCGCTGATCCTCACCGGGCGCGCCACCGGACTCACCGGCTATGTCGAGGCAGGGTTGCGCACGCTCAGTTGGCTGATGCAGCAGCAGACCAGCCGCGAGGGCCTGTTCAGGCCGGTGGGCACCGCAGGTTTTGGCGATATCCGGCTGCCGCCAAGGCCCTTCGACCAGCAGCCGGTGGAAGCGGCGGCAACCATCGCGGCGTGCTTTGCGGCCTGGTCGCTTACCGGCAGTACCATCTGGCAGACGGCGGCGGCGCGGGCCTTTTCCTGGTTCCTCGGGCGGAACGACCTGGGCCTGGCGCTGATCGATGCCGAAACCGGGGCTTGTCGCGATGGCCTCCACCCCGACCGGGTCAACGAGAACCGCGGCGGCGAGTCCGTCGTTTCCTACCTGCTCAGCCTTTCCGACATGCAGCGTTTCGAGCGTGCCGGCACCACTCAACCCCACACGCAGGCGCTGTCAGGCGCCCCACGCGATACGCAGAGGTTTTCCCATCAGCAGTTCCGAGGCCGCCTTGTCGCCAGCGACGTTCCTAAACCGGCAGGCCCTTTACCTGCGCCCTGATCCGGCTCGCGTGATCGTCCGGCCATTCCGGCCGGCCACCGAGCCCAAGGATCTGAAACCGACCGACAAGACGCGGGCCAACCATATCGTGGACCGTGTGCTGGGGCTCGATGTCGAAACCACGGAGCGGCAGCTCGCCACCGTGCTCGAGAATTTCTCGGGGCGGCACCGCAACCTCCTCGCCACCTTCGAGGCGCGGGCCGACGAGATGGAGGAGGCGCTGGTCGCACATCAGCCGTTCAGCGTGGCGCAGCGGCGCCTCGTCGGCTCCTTCTTCGTGCATGAATATTCCTTCGAGGCCTCGGCGCTGTTCAACCCGAGCATCGTCGTGCATCCCGACCAGTCACTGGCGCCACCCGGCGGCCTGCGTTTCGTCCTGAGCCTGCGCGCCGTGGGCGAAGGGCATGTCTCCTCGCTGACCTTTCGCGCCGGCAGCATCGCACGCGATGGCAGCGTCAGCATCGATCCGACCACGCGGCTCGCGGCCATGCCGCGCGCCACCGGGCTCGTGCCCTGGCCGGGCGACGGGCCGGTCGAGCTGGCGTTCAAACCGGATGAGGATATCAGCGAGCGAGTGATCTTTCCGGTCACCGGCTGGCAATCGAACGGCATCGAGGATGCCCGCTTCGTGCGTTTCGAGGATGGCGACAGCCACACCTATTACGCCACCTACACTGCCTATGACGGCCGGGCCATCCGCTCGGAACTGCTTCAGACCGACGATTTCGTCACCTTCCGCATGCGCCCGCTGGGCGGCAGCGCCGCCCGCAACAAGGGCATGGCGCTGTTCCCGCGCAAGCTCGATGGCCGCTACGCCATGATCGGCCGGCAGGACAACGAGAACCTCTACCTGATCTATTCCGACGACCTGAACACCTGGGATGGCGGCCAGCCCATCCTTCGGCCCGAATGGCCCTGGGAGTTCGTGCAGATCGGCAATTGCGGCTCGCCCATCGAGCTCGACGAGGGCTGGCTGCTGTTCACCCACGGCGTCGGCCCGGTCCGCCGCTATGCGATCGGCGCGGCGCTGCTCGACAAACGTGACCCCTCGAAAGTCATCGCCCGCTCGCGCGAGCCGCTGGTGCACCCTGATCCTCAGCAGCGCGAAGGGTACGTGCCCAACGTGGTCTACACTTGCGGGGCCATCCGCCACGGGCCAAGGATCATCCTGCCCTATGCGGTGTCGGACACCTTCTCCAACTTTGCCACGATCGGCATCGACGCATTGCTGGGGGCAATGGAGCCGCAATGACATGAGCTCGACCGAACACATCACCTTCCGCCACCCGTTCATGCTGCCCAGCCTCGAGCGCCCGCACCCGCCCGGCACTTTCGACCTCATCACCGAGCGCGAGGCGCTGGATGTGTCGTGGCCGGCCTTCCGGCTGACCCTGACACTGATGCTGACCGAGGCGGGAGGCGTCGAAGCCGTGCCGGTCACCCGGGACGAACTCGAGGCTGCGCTGCGCCGCGACAGCGAGCAGCAGTAGCCGGCACATATTCGCCATATTGCATGCATTCGCCCGGACGGGGCCATGCACCCGTGCTAGTCTCGTCCACTTGCGCGCATCCCGCGCGCTCGTCTGACATAGATCGGACACTTCAAATGCAGATCCCGACTTGGTTGAAACCCGGCCTGATGGGCGCGGGTGCAGGCGCCATCGCCCTTGCCATCGTGGGCTTCAGCTGGGGAGGCTGGGTCACCGGCGGCGGCGCCCAGGACATGGCGAAGAAAGCCTCCAATGCCGCCGTCGCCTCTGCCCTGATGCCCTATTGCGTCGATCGCGCGGGCGCGGCCGATGCCGCAACGGTGCTGACTGAACTCAAGGGCGCCACCACCTATGCGCGCAAGGGCATCGTCGAGAAAGCCGGCTGGGCCACCCCACTCGGCGCGGACAAGCCCAACACCGACCTGGCGCAGGCCTGCCAGCTGAAACTCGCCGAAGCGTTCTAGGCTGCGTAGCCCTGCCGGACCTTGGGTCTGGCGGGGCGATGCCTCGCGCCGGCGCTTCAGAGGGCGCGGACACTATCGCGCAGCACGATGGTGCACGGCACCTCGAAGCGGTGCTGGTTGGATTTGTGTTCGCCCAAGACGATGTTGGTGATGAGGTTGGCGGCGCGGCGGCCGAGTTCGGCGGTGTCCTGCTGCACGGTCGAGAGCGACGGGGTCATGAACGGGTCGACGGCGGCGCCGTCGAAGCCGATCACCGAGACGTCGCCGGGCACGCTGAGACCGGCATCGAGCACCGTCTTGATGAAGCCGATGGCGGTATCGTCGTTGGCGCAGATCACCGCGGTGGGGCGGTCGGCGGCATCGAGCCCGAGGAACTCGTGGCCGGCGGCGATGCCGCCCGAAAAGTTGAAATCGCCCTGGCTCAGCGTCAGTGCGGTTTCGGGCAGGCCGCTGGCCCTGAGCGCGTCGCGCACGCCGCGCAGCCGCTCGATCTCGTGGTAGTTGTCGAGCCGCCCGCGCACATAGAGGAAGCGCCGGTGGCCGAGCCCCACCAGTTGCGTTGCGGCATTGCCGATGGCCTCGTGGTCGTTGCTGACGACGCTGGGGATGTTCTTGCCGCTCAAATCGAAATGCAGCGAGACCATCGGCAGGCCGAGGTCGCCGAGGCTGCGCCCGGCCACTTCGGGGATATTGGTCGCCATCAGCAACACGCCCGACACCGTGCCGCCCAGCGCCACGGTGAGGATGTGCTCGTCGGTATCGGCCTCGCGCGAGACGTTGGCGATGAGCAGCGAAAAGCCGCGCTCGCTGAGCCCGCTGCCGGTGGCCCGCAGCACTTCGGTGACGGTCTGCGAAGCGCCGGTATAGAGCTCCTCGGGGAGGACGATCATGATGGTTTTGGCGGTGCCGATGCGGAGGTTCCGCGCCGTCTGGTTGCCGCCGGTATAGCCGAGCTTTTTCGCGGCGGCCTCGACCTTGAGCCGGGTCGGCTCGGCAATGCGGCCCGGCATGGTCAGGGCGCGGCTCACCGTCGATGTCGCGACGCCGGCTTCCCGCGCGACATCGGCAATCGAAGGTCCCGCCGTCCGAATCTCCGTCCGCTTCGCCATCGCTTGAGCCGGTTCTCCATGGGCGGGATTGTGACGTAGCAGCAGAGGCTTGTGAGCGTCTAGGGGCGGGGCGTCACCGGCCGTGCCGTGATCCTCCCCCGCCACGCGGGGGAGGATGAAGGAGAGTCCTGCGGCTCCCCCTAACCCCGCAACTCCCCCGCCAGCGCCCGGCACGCCCTCACCGTCATCGCCATGATGGTCAGCGTTGTGCCCGAGACGCCGCCGCCGGGGAAGGCGCTGGCGTCGGTGACCAGCAGGTTGGGCACGTCCCAGCTACGGTTGTAGCGGTCGAGCACCGACTCCGCCTTCGTCTCGCCCATGCGCGCGCCGCCGGCTTCGTGGATGGCGGCGCCCATCACCATGGTCTGTTTGAACAGGGCGCGGAAGGCGAGCCGGCTCAGCGGGTCGGCATCGGGGTAGGCGCCGCGGCCCATTTCCCTGAGGCCCAAAGGCGAGCCGATGTATTCGAGCTCGCCACCGGCGCCCTCGACGGTTTCGACCAGCGCGGCGAGTTCGCGTTCGAGCGTTTGCTTGTCCTCGGGGCCGATCTTGCAGCGGATATGGGCGATCGGCATGCCCCAGGCATCCTTGCGGCGCGGGTTGAGGGTGACGCGGTTATCCGGGTCGGGCGCCATCACGCCATAGCCGAAAAAGCTGAGCCGTGCCGGGCGGTCGGGCGCGGTGCGGCTGCGGCCGATCGAGCCCTGGTAGGCGAAATCAGTGCTGGCCGTGCCGTCCGCGCCGACGAAGCGGGGCAGGTAGATGCCGCCCGAGGGGCCGTAGAACGGATCTGATGGAGCCGTGTCGGCGGTCGACCAACCCTTGGCGGCGGGGAAGGTGCCGGCGGCGACTGCGGGCAGCTGGTCGACGAAATAGCGCCCGAGCGTTCCGGAGCTGTTGGCGAGCCCAAGGGGGTGCCGGTCGGAGGCGGAGTTGAGCAGCAGCCTGATGCTCTCGATCGGCGAGGCGCAGAGCACCACGGCGCGGGCGTTGAGCACCTGGACCTTGCCGGTGCGGGTATCGATGGCCTCGACGCCGGTGGCGCGGCTGCCGGTCGCGTCGGTCAGCACTTTGCGGGCGATGGTATTGTAGCGGATATCAAGCCGGCCCGAGGCGATGGCTTCGCGCAACGGGCGCAGCACGCGGGTCGGCTCGGGGCCGATATAGCGCCAGGTCACCACCTTGCGCTCGGGCCACTGCGCTTCGACGGCGGCCTTGAATTGCTGCTCCGGGCCCGTCAGCCCGGCGCGATGCGCATAGAGGCTGTCGGGCAGGGTGGGGACGTTGTCGGGCTGGCCATAGAGTTCGAGCGAGCGCTCGACTTCCGCGTAGAACGGGGCGAGTTCGGCATAATCGATCGGCCAGTCGACGCCCTTGCCGGTGCGGCTCCGGACTTTGAAATCATCATCGGTCCAGCGCAGCAGCACCCGCCCGAAAGTGTGCGTCCGCCCGCCGGCCTGGCGGGCCCGGATCCAGACAAAGGGCGCGTCCTTGGGGGTGGAGTAGGGGTGCTTGATGTCGTTGACGAACAGATGCCGCATCCGGCCATCGAAGAACGCGGCGCGCGCCTGCACGCCCTGGCCGCTCAGCGTCGCCTTGGCCCGCTGCCACAGGTTGATATCGGTCTGGCGCGGGCGGTTGGCGGCATCGAAATCGGCCGGCCCGATCTCGGGGCCCGCTTCGAGCTGCAACACCTTCAGCCCCTGCGCCGTGAGTTCCTGCGCCGCGAAGATCCCGGAAGCGCCGGAACCGACAATCAGCGCGTCGTAGCTGGCATCAGCCATGGTGAGAATTGCTCCGTTCTTAAGGGTTCGCCGGAGTGAGACCGGCGGTGGTGTGAGTGCCTTCTCCCCTTGTGGGAGAAGGTGGCCGAAGGCCGGATGAGGGGTATCTCTCCGCGTACTGTGTCGCTCGTCGCTTGCGCTCCGATCGCGCTACACTTCGTTGCGCGGACCCCTCATCCGGCGCTGCGCGCCACCTTCTCCCACAAGGGGAGAAGGCAAGAGGTGTGTGTGGCGGGCTGTTGCGATTATCGAGCCCGCCGTCGGGCGCAGAACGCTGAGAGTCCCCCCGACAACTAATCAATCAGCGCCAAGGGCTTAGCGCCCGGTCCGCTGTCGCTCTCAACTGCCCATCTCATGTGCACAAATCCCGCTTGCGTAGAAAATCAGCATATGCAACCAATAGCGTCATGGCAATCGATTGCCAAGCCTAACCGGTGTCTCGAGGGAAGACGTCTAGACGGCGCCCAGGGACGCGACACGACTACTCATCACCAGCTCGGGGAAACAGGTATGAAGTCCACCAATCGTGTAGCCCGGAGGGCCGTCCTTATCGGCGCCTCCGCCTTGGCCGTGTCGCTCGGCCTCGCCGCCACTGCCCATGCCCAGACGATCGACGATGCTCCGGCCAGCGGGGTGCTGCAGCTGTGGATCGGCGGCGCCGAGGGCGAGAAGCTGCCGAGCTTCCTCGCCGATTTCGAGAAGGCCAACCCCGAGCTGAAGGTGGAGATCACGCAGATCCCTTCCGACCAGTTTGATGCGAAGCTGTTGACCGCGATTGCTGCCGGCACGGTGCCCGACCTGGTGCGGCTCTATTCGCAGAGCCAGGCCAGCCTGATGGCGACCGGGGCCTTTGCGCCGGTGCCTGAAGGGCTGGTCAAGGCCGAGGATTTCTTCCCCGGCGCCTATGCCACCAGCGTCAAGGGCGGCGTCGCCTACGGCGTGCCGATGGATGCCTATGCCACCATGTTCCAGTACCGCAAGGATCTGGCCGACAAGGCCGGGCTCGCGGCGCCCAAGACCTGGGATGAAATGAAGGCCTTCGCCAAGGCGATGCAGGGGCAGGGCGCCACCTGGGGGCTCGGCATGGATATCGGCTACGACATCTACAACGCCCAGGGCCTCAACGAATATGTGCACCAGAACGGCGGCGGCTTCCTCAGCGCCGACGGCACGCAATGGACCATCAATTCGGACGCCAATGTCGCGGCGCTCGACTATTGGGGCTCGTTCTTCTCCGAGGGGCTCGCTTCGCCCGACGGCCCGAAATTCCTCGATACTGTGCCGTGGTTCACTTCCAACGAGATCGCCGGCAAGGATATCGGCCCCTGGTTCGAGCAGTGGCTGGTCGATGCCAATGGGCGCGAGTGGGTGACTGCCAACCTCGCCACGGCAATCATGCCGGCCGGCCCGGCCGGCAGCGTCTCGGCGCTTGGCTCGGGCAGCCTTGCGGTGCTGAAGGACGGCAAGAACCCGACCGCCGCCTGGAAGCTGGTGCGCTACATGACCAAGCCCGAAACCCAGGTCGCCTGGTACAAGTATTTCGGCAGCCTCCCCGCCGTGAAGGCGGCCTGGGATGATCCGGCAATTGCCGCCAACGGCTTGCTCAATGCCCAGCGCGAGGCGCTGCAGACCGCCGTCGACGTGCCGCAGGTTTCCACCTGGAACCAGGTCGGCACCTATCTCGGCCAGCAGATGGAACTGGTGGCCCGCGGCCAGGCGACAGCGAAGCAGGTGCTCGATGACGTGCAGGCGTTTGCGGACTCGGCTGGGGTTGGGAACTGAGGCTGGGGGCCATAGGGGGTGGGGCGGCTCAGAGCGGAAAGAGCACCCCCCAACCTGTCCCTCCCCCGCAAGGGGGGAGGAGACCAAAACACTGGCGTTGGTGATGGCGTCTCCCTCCCCCTTGCGGGGAGGGGACAGGGGAGGGGGGACTCTTCCCGCACCGGCCCAGGATGTGGCGGAAACATCGTCTCGGAGAATTCTGTTGGCCAATGTGGGCACAAGGCGGGGATCGTCGTGGCAGGCTGCCACGGCCTGGCTGTTCGTCGCGCCGTTTCTCGTGATCTTCCTGGTCTTCACCGCCATCCCGGCGCTGGTGGCGCTGGTCTATAGTTTCACCGATATGGGCGTTGCCGATATCCGGCACCCGCTCGAGGTGGATTTCACCTTCCTCGATACCTTCGCCCGCGTCCTGACCAATGCCGGGTTCCTCAAATCGCTGTGGACCACCGGCATCTTCATCGTCATCGGCGTGCCCTTGACGATGGCGATCGGCCTCGTTCTGGCGCTGGCGCTGAACAGCGGCATCAGGCGGCTCCGCGCCGTCTATCGCTCGGCCTTCTACCTGCCTGTCATCACCAACATCGTCGCCGCCGCGGTGATCTGGCAATACGCCTTCACCCTGAAGGGGCCGGTCAACACCTTCCTCGGCTCGCTTGGGTTGCTCGGCCCCAACTGGCTGGGCGACCCCAACATGGCGATCGGCACGGTGATCCTGCTCACCACCTGGCGCAATGTCGGCACCTGCATGGTGCTGTTTCTCGCGGGGCTGCAGGCCATTCCCGAGGATGTCTACGAAGCGGCGGCGATCGACGGCGCCTCGACCTGGCGGCGTTTCCTCTCGATGACGCTACCGCTGCTGAAACCGGCGACCGTGCTGGTCAGCGTCTTGATGACGGTCTCCTACATGAACATTTTCGACGAGCCGTACCTCCTCACCAAGGGCGGGCCGCTCAGCGCGACCAAGTCGGTGGCGCTCTGGGTCTACGAGCAGTTCGGGCACGGCAATATCGCTGCGGCGATGGCCGGCTCCTACGTGATGCTGGCGATCGTGGTGCTGCTCGGCATTCTGCAGCTCAGGCTGCTGAGGGCCTGGCGATGAGCGGCAAGCATCCGTTGCGCACCGCGCTGCTCTATGCCGCGCTGACCCTCGTGGCAGCCATCGTGCTCTTGCCCTTCGTCTGGGTGCTGTTCGGCGCCTTCAAGACGCAGGGCGAGATCATGGCGGCGCCGGGCGCCTGGCTGCCGCAGGATTTCTCTAACCTCGCCAATTTCGCCGAGCTGTTCGAGCGCCGGCAGTTCGGCACCTATATGGGCAATTCGCTCATCGTTTCGGCGTTCACCGTCGCCTCGAACGTGCTGTTCAGTTCGCTCGCCGGCTATGCGCTGGCAAAACTGCCGTTCAAGGGCAGCAAGCTGGTGTTCGGCTCAATCCTCGCAGCGATGATGATCCCCTATATCGCGCTGTTCGTGCCGCAGTTCTTCATCATCGTGCAGTTCGGGCTGGTCAACACGCTGGCCGGCATCGTGCTGCCGATCGCGGTGATGCCGATCGCGGTGTTCATCATGCGCCAGTTCGCCGACTCGGTGCCCGACGAGCTGCTCGAAGCCGCCCGGCTCGATGGCGCCGGCGAGTTCCGCATCTTTTTCGGCATCTTCCTGCCGCTGGTCGGGCCGGCGATCGCGACGGTCGCCATCATCACCTTCCTCAATTCGTGGAACTATTTCCTCTGGCCGCTGATCGTGGCGCAGGACCAGGGCACCTACACCCTGCCGGTCGGGCTCGCGGTCGCCAGCCAGGCAGCGCGCTCGATCGACTATGGCCTGCTGCTCGCCGGCGCCATCGTGGTGCTGCTGCCGGTGCTGATCCTGTTCCTGTTCCTGCAGAAATACTTCGTGCGCGGCGTTGCCGTCACCGGGCTCAAATAGTCGCGGCGGGCTCTTGCCCGTCCGCCCGCGGCGGGCTCTTGCCCGTCCGCCCGCGGCGGGCTCTTGCCCGGCCGCCGCGCCTACCCCTACGCGGCGAGCTCTTGCTCGTCCGCACTACCCCCGCGGCGGGCGTTGCCCGTCCGCACTTCACATAGCGGAGACAAGTCCATGGCCAGCCGGCTCGCGACCGACATCATCACCTTCTACCACCCCCGGTTCTGGGGCCTCGAGAGCGAGGCGGAACTGGGGAGCTGGGCGGCGGCCAATCTCGACAAGTTCTGGGGCACGGTGCTCAACGCGCTCGCCGAAGCCGGCGTCAGCGGGCTCGAGCTGACCTTCGCGCCCGGCAGCATCGACAATGTGCTCAAAGCTTTCGGCAGCGCCAAGGCGTTCCGGGCCGAGCTCGAGAGCCGCGGCCTCGCGGTGGTCAGCGCCTTCATGGCCGATGCGCCGGCGTGGAGCAGCAGTGCCGATCTCGGCGCCATTGTCGCCGATGCGGAGCGGCGGGCGGCGTTCATCGCCGAGGCGGGCGGCGAGATCCTCGTCACCGGGCTGCCGATGCGAAAGACCCGCGGCGTGCGGCCGCCGATGTTCATCGATCAGGCGTTCATGGCTGAGATGGCGGACATCGCCCATGCGGTGGGCGAGGCGATCGAGGGGGCCGGCATCAAGCTGGCGCTCCATACCGAATCCAACAGCGCGCTGTGGTACGAGCGCGATATCGCGCTGTTCATGGCCTATACCGACCCGCGCTATGTCTGGCTCTGCCCGGACAGCTGCCACATCACCTTGGGCGGTGGTGATCCGGTGCGGGTAGCGCGCCAGCAGGACCAGCGCATCATCCTCGCGCACTGGAAGGATGCGGTGGGCAAGATCGAGACGGACCTGGTGATCGACCATTCGATCTACAGCCAGCAGCAGCGCTACATGGCCGATTTCGGCGCCGGCATCGTCGATTGGAATGCCTGGTCGGAGGCGATGCTCAACACTCCGGGCGCCGACATCGTGCTGCTCGAACTCGATGCGGCGAGCGAACCGGTCGCGGCGCTGAAGGCGGGCCGGGCAGTGGTCGATGCGGTGCGAGGCAAGTGATCGACTTTTCCATCTCGATCGAACTGGCCTTCGCCGAAGGCGATCGCTCGTTCCCGGACCGGGTGCGGGCGGCAGCGGCGGCCGGCTTTCCGGCGGTGGAAATCTGGGACTGGCGGGACAAGCCGCTCGACGCGCTCGGCCGCGCGCTGCGCGACACCGGCACCAAGCTCGAAACGCTCTGCGTCGAGGATTGGCGCAACAAGTGCCAATTGGCCGATCCGGCCGAGCACGCCGAGTTCGTGCGGCGGGTGTCCGAGACCGCGGCGGTGGCGGTCAAGCTCGGCTGTCCGAAGCTCGTGGTGCTGGCCGGCGACATCAGTGCCGGCGTTGCCCTGGAGACCCAGCTCGCGGCCGCCGGCGACGCGCTGGCCCGGGCCTCCGATGCGATTGCCGGCCTGCCGGTCGAGCTGCTGGTGGAAGTGGTGAACCGGCAGTTCGAGGGGCCGAACGCGCTGCTGCAGGATAGCGAAAGCGCGCTCGAGCTGCTGCGCCGGCTGGGCCGGCCCAATGTGCGGTTCCTCTACGACCGCTATCACGCCATCCTCAACGGCGAGCCGCTCGGCTGGGCGCTCGAAGGCAACATGCAACTGGTTGGCCACATCCAGGTGGCGGACATCCCCGGGCGGCACGAGTTCGGGGCAGGGGGCCACGACTGGGCGGCCGAACTCAGTTGGCTGCTGCGGGCGGGTTATGCGGGATTTGTCGGGATCGAGGCGATGCCGGTCGGGGCGAGCGACGGATTGTACGCGGGGGCGCAGGCGGTGTTGCAGAGGGCGGTGGGCGCGTGAACTGACGGCGGGCTGCGGCTAAGGAGTCGTGAACGAGGTGGCCAGAACCGCGGCTGCCGCCTTGACTTCATCGGGGGTGAACTCGGCTCCTACGAAGTGGAAATTGCCCTGCAGCACGCAGCCCGCAACGATGGTGGTCAGCATTCCGGAGTAGCCGCCCCTCGAGGTGCCGCCGCGGGCGGCAGCAGAAGTCGGGCCCATCGTCCAGAACGCATCGGGCGTGACTTCCATCACCTGACCCAAGTCGAATTTCTGCACGTCTGCCGCTATGCCCAGATCTACCGCCTGTTCGTTGGCCTCGGCAGCCAGGTCACGGTCCCCCAGCGCCTGCCGCGTCATCTCCGCCATCTGCGACAGCTCGTCCTTGCCCAGCTTTCCCTGGAACGGCTCAATGGCAACCCCCGAACCAAGGACCAGGACGATGCCCTTGGTTGGATGCCGGAAGCTCAGCGACGTCCTGAATCCTCCGTCGATCGCGGGGCTGGAGGCGACCGGCGCCAGCGCGGACCAGATCGCGGTGCGGTCGAGTGCAATTGCCGTCGGACAACCCTCGAGCTGGAGCAGGTCTCGCGCCTGCGCATTCGAGCACGGCGCGCAAATGCTCGCCACTACAAGTGCAACCAGGGAACCACGCAGAGCATACCTCCATGCACCGACAAGAATCGCTGACTCGCGCTTGGCACCATAATGTGTTCAGTATTGGGAATTGAGCCAGCCCCGCTGGGCCTTGCAGCGACCGCGCACAGGTGACCCGATGACCCACACCGACGGGCTAACCGACGCAGAGCGGGAGCGGCTGGCCCGGGGGATGGAGCCGGTGCCGCACGAGCGAGCCGATCGCGAGGCAATCATCAGGCACTTTGTCGACGAGTACGCGATGGCTTTTCCCCAAAGGCGCGAGCAACTGCTGGTCTGGGTCGATCACATGATGGCCACAACGCTCAAGGATGCGCGTCCCGGCGACGAGCTCTGGATCTGTCGGAGCCGCTACATCGGTCCGCTGGCCGGCCATGAGGGGGTTGGCGTGGTTCGCGATGGGAACGTCGTGAAATATGAGGCTATCATTCACTACTAGTCGTTTGAGCCGCCACCCGCCCGGCATTCGGCGAGGATCGCCTCGACGACGTCGGCAAGCGGCGCGGTGGAGTCGATGCGGATCGCGTTGCCCGGGTCGTTCTCGCCCGTTGCATGGAGCCGCGTATTGAACTCCCGCTCGACCGACTTGCCGCCGAAAACATCGGCTGGCCGCGACGCGAGCCGCCGATTCAGAGTGGCGGCGTCGGCTTCGAGCACGAAAACCTTGTCGAACAGCGCGATGAATTGCCACCGATTGCGCGAGCCGCCGCAGAAGAAGCTGATGGGGTGGCTCCGGTCGGCGACCAGCGCCTTGACCCGGTCGACCGGCCAGATCCAGTGCCGGTAGCCCCACGTCACCTTGTCGCTCTCGCTGTCCAGGACTGGCCGGTCGAGCGGTGCGCCCGTTTCGGGATCGCCGTAATAGGCGAATTGCCGGTCACCATGGATGACGTGGTGGCCGCGGCGCTGCAGCTCCTCGGCCACCGTGGTCTTGCCGGCGCCGGAAAGGCCTTCGATCAGGTAGTTTCGAGCGCCCATGCGGCCTTCCCTGTTTGTTTGGGTCTTTATCCTTCGCCGCGTCGAGCGACGCAACGCGGAGCGCATCCAGCGCGACCGGCGCGGCGTGGCTCCCGGCGGCAGGCCGGGCGAAGCGTCAGCCCCGGATTGCGCGTCGGTTCGGCATCGAAGCGCGCAGTTCGGGGATCCCGAGCCGCGAGAAGATGGTTGCGGCGGCGGAGCTGGGCTGCAATGGGATGACCATCAACTGGCCCGACTGGCAGTCACCTTGACGTGTCGCTTGCGGCGCCGGGCTGAGCGGATCGGCGCGCTGCAGCGGCGCAAGCCGGCGTGACAACCGGCTGTCGCTGGTTGATCTTATTGATTTGGCAGGGAAACCATCATGTCCACCATCGACGATACGAGGTTGGCGGCCAGCAGCCACCAGGTGCTGAGAGAGGCGATCGACCCGCGCCTGCCCGGCCTCTACCGCGGCAAGGTGCGCGACAACTACGACCTGCCGGACGGGCGGCGCATCCTCGTCACCTCCGACCGCCTGTCGGCTTTCGACCGGGTGCTGTGCGCCGTCCCGTTCAAGGGCCAGGTGCTGAACGGCATCGCCCGCTGGGCCTTCGAGCAGACTGCCGACATCTGCCCCAACCACGTGCTGGACACCCCCGACCCCAACATCGTCGTCGGCCGCCGCCTCGAAATCCTGCCGGTCGAGATCGTGGTGCGCGGCTACCTCGCGGGCACCACCAACACGTCGATCCTGACCATGTACCGGGCCGGTCGCCGGCAGATGTATGGGCGGGTTTTCCCCGATGGGCTCGCCGACAACCAGGCGCTCGAGACGCCGATCATCACGCCCACCAGCAAAGCCGCCGACGGCGCTCACGACGAGCCGCTGACGGAAGACGAAATCCTGGCGCGCGGTCTCGTCACCGAGGCCCGCTGGCGGCAGGTGAGCGAGGCCGCCCTTGCGCTATTCGCCCGGGGGCAGGCGCTGGCCGCCGAGCGTGACCTGATCCTCGCCGACACCAAGTATGAGTTCGGGCTCGATGCCGAGGGGACCCTGCGCCTTGCGGACGAGATCCACACCCCCGATTCCAGCCGCTACTGGCGGGCGGATACCTATGCGGAGCGCCTCGCCGCCGGGGAGCGCCCGCAGAGCTTCGACAAGGATGTGATCCGCGAGTGGGTCGCCGCCCGATACGACCCCTACGCGGACAAAGTCCCGGAAATTCCCCCCGACCTGATCTGGAAGACCGCGCTGACCTATGTCGAGGCCTACGAGCGCATCACCGGGCGCGCCTTCGAGCCGCCGCCGCCCACGCCGCCGGTGCAGGAGCGCGTGCTGGCGGCCCTCGCGAGCTTTCACGCGCCTTGAGCTGCATCGGGCGCAGTTGATCAGCCTGCTGCGGCGTGGCGGTCGGAACGCTGTGGATCAATCGGCGGCGGATTGGGAGCGCTTCTCGTTTCGCTGGGTCTTGCGTGTTCCCCATCGAACCACCTGCACGCCGCCGGGCCGCGGCCGCAGGAGCTCCTGCGCGGCTGGACGAGGTCAGCCGTCGCTCAACAAATCGGTCAGCGCCGATACGATCGAGCTATCCTCATAGGGCTTGCTGAAGAATCGTGATCCCTTGGGGAGCTGGCTCTCGGCCAGGATCTTCATTCCCGAGGCAACCACCAGCCTGATCGGGGGCCACCGATCGCGGATGAAGTCTCGGCATCGGTCCGCGACCTTGATCGTCCTTCATCGCTTGACGGACCTGAAGGTCACCGAATAGCGCAGACCTGCAACTGGCGGGATGGAGTGCTCCCAATGGGTGCGTGCCTCGCCGGAGATGAGATAAGCCGACCCTGACTCGAGCTTGAGGTTTCTGCGCTCCCAGGCTGCGCCGGTCCGTCGGCGGAAACGCATGATGCAAGATGCTCCAAGCGAGACGCCCACAACCTCATCGAACACCGCCTTGTCCCTATGCCAGCCAATTGTCGCGCCGGGCTGATACTCGGTGACCAGGACCTGCTCCAGTGCGTCGGGACTGAGCGCAGCGAACTCCGCTGCCTTGTTGCGCAGCGGCAAGAGGAACTCCGGTACGTAGCCGATCCGCTCGAGGCGCTGGCTGGAGAAGTCGTACTTCCACCCGAATGACACCACGCGCCGCTTCCCGGTAAATCCGTGGAACTCAAACTCCTTGAACGGCAGGGGAGCGATCAACTCCGCCAGGGAAGCTGCCTCGGCTTCCGGTATCAGCCCAGCCTGATACTTCAATCCCGGCAGCAGGCCGACAGGTTCCTCGGGAAACAGATTGGGATGGTCCATGGCAAGCAAATGTGGGCGACAGGACTAGGTTCCGGCGTCCGGTTGCGAAGGCACGGCAGATACCGTCAGCCGACGCGCGCCATTGCCGCGGGGACAGTAGATCGGGACGTGGAACGTCGTTCTCGTAGTCAGGTCCGCCCGCTGGCTTGCGGCGCAGACGTGGAGGCGGCGGGTGAGTGTTTCGGCAACCTCAACGCTGCGGCCAGTCCATCTTCCTTACGGCCGTACGGGCCGGCCACCAGACCGTGGCTGTCATAGACGCCGAAGCCACCATCGGGACGACTGTGGATCTCCCAGCCATCCACCCAATCAACGTGCGACATAGGAACCTCCGTGGCTGGCTCGACCGGAAAATCAGGTCGAGCCCATTGGCGTTCACTGAAGCGCTTACGGGCAGCGTCCGCATTTAACTATGACACCTTCAGTTCGGCCGACAGCGACCCGCCGGGCAGCAAACCTTCGTCGCCGGCCGCGACTTAAGTTCGGAACCGGATTTTGCGAAGCAAGTTGATGGAGCCGAGGGCAAAAAAGGAGAAGAACACGATGAAGACCATTGCCACTCTCATGATCGCCGCAGCCTTGGCTGCCACCCCGTTTGTCGCCGTCGCACAGGATGCGAATGCGACGACAACGACGACCACCTCGTCGGACGCCACGGCAGGCGGGAATATGAACTATGGGTCGCTCATTTCCAGCCTTAACGCCGGGAAGATGGCCGATCTGGGCACCTTCACCGCAACGTCGAAGGTGAGCTGCGTGAAGGTGTCGACCCTGAAGGGTGACGCTTCTGCCGACGCAACCGCACTGGATAACGCCCTGAGCAAGAATTCCGCTCAGGTGGCCGGCCTGAAGACGTCGATCGAAGGCAATGCCGATCTCAAGACCAAGCTGGAGACCAGCAACTGCCCGATCGACAAGATTGTCGCCGTCACCACGGAAACGGACGGCTCGTTCACAGTCTACGTCGACGACCGGACCCCGTAACGCAGCGGCGCTCCGCAACCAGCTTGCTGATCAGCGTTTGCCATCGATCGGCTGCAACTGGCCCGGCTTCCCTGGTGGAAGCCGGGCCTTTGTTTCGTACATGAAAGGCGCCAACGCTATCGGCAGGCATCGGCCATTGCGCGGCTGAGGTGGGGAACCCCGAGGGGAAACTTGGCATGCACCTCGCCTGGGGTCTCCCTCAATGCCGGGTTTCCATCAGCGTGGTGTCGGTGAGCGCCGGACCGGATGAAGTGTCAAAGGCCAGCCTTACTGAAAAGGCATGTTCCTCCTTCAGCCGAACTCGGATGACGAGTTCCTGAGCAGAGCCATTCGACGGCAACAGCTCCCGGGCCAACTCCGTGAGCGCAAGAACAGCCTGGTGCCGGGCGCTCCGGTCCCTTGCGCAGTCGACGCCGATGTCGTCGCGAGCCCAATGGTTGCCATCGAAAATGTCGAAAAAGTACCGCATGTTAGCCTCCCGGCTACTTAGAAGACGTGGTGCGCGGCGCTTGGTTGCAATTCGCCCTGAGCCAGCGCGCCCGCAACTTCCTCGACGAGCGATGGAGTATTGGAATCTGAGCCGATGCGATCGGGCCGGCAGACAGCAAACGATGCGGCCTGTGGGAGGAGCATCATGCTCAGGGGACGGTACCGGTCTGGATGGATGGTTGTGGGTTGGCTGGTGATTATCCTGCTGACTGGTGCGAGCATCTAGGTGGGTGGCGCTTTGGCCTACCAGACTTCGTAATCGCTTCCGATTCAGTCGTGGCGCCAACGGCACAGCACCTGAAGCAGCCTCAGGAAGGCTGCTCGAAGATCGTCAATCCGGCTATGCGGTGGCTCACCGGCAACAGCCGCTTCGAACTCCTCGTAGGCTTGCTCCACCTCCTCATACAGCAGAGCCAGCTTGTTGAACTGCTCGGCGCGCTCTTCTGGCGAGGTGATCCGCGACAGGGCAGTTGCACTGGCTTTTGCCGCTCGTTGGTTCCATCCTTCGAAGCGGGCGGCGTAGGGCCTGATGAGCGACAGCGCCCGCCTGCTTCTCACCACATCGAGAGGCGAACTACGCTTCAAGCCGGCCGTGAAGTCGATCATCGTTCCTTTGCCCTGTAACAGCGGCGAGAACGTCGAACGGCGAGCTTGGTTTCACGGCCGCGAAAGCGGGCTTCAGATCGTTCGAATCCTATTGACTGGTGTTGGCGCCCTGTTCGACGAAACCGCCGGCTACGCATTGTGCGAGCGTGATCGAGGACAGGTCGAGTTCGCCGGTGGCGCCGGCGTCGGCCTTGAGCTTCTGCTCTGTCGTCTGGTCCATGCTGGTCTCGGGCTCCTGCGTGCCGGTCGCCCCCTGCTGAAGCTGCAGCTCAGCACAAAGCTTCTCGACCGCCGCCAGCTGATCGTCGGGAACCGCCTTGCCGTCGATCGTCCGATCCTGGGCGAATGCTCCCGACGAAACCCCCATGAAAAACAATGCCGCAGCCAGACTGGTGACCTTGGCCCGGTGCTGGGCGCGGACTCGGCTCGTGGTTGCCATGATTGTATCTCCTCGTGGCTGGAGCTAGGGCAACGCCGTCCGCACAGCTTGGTTCATCAACCAATCAGTTGCGAATGGCTCGTTCGGGGAACCGCCGGGCTCGAGCGGCATTCACCAGGTGACGCGATGCGCGTCAACCGGACGCGGCGGCAAGGGAAACAGTGCGATTTTTCCGGTTTCTCGCATTGGCCAACGAAACGGCACACGAGTCCATATCCCGCCCGCATCGCATCACCCGCCCCGCCTGCGGACCTCCGGCAGGCGGGGCTTTCTTCTTGCATGCGCTCCAGACCGGGGCATAGCGTCCGGGACTCCGTTCACCTGGAGTTTCCCTATGTCCGACAAGCCCTACGGCGCCCCCGGCGGCGCCCACAGCCTCAGCCTCGTCACCACCAGCGTTGCAGAAGCGACCCAGCACGCTCTGGAGATTCGAGCTCGTGACCGCGCCATCGAAGGCTCCAATGCCTGGCGAGAGCAGCAGCGAGTACAAGCCGCCATTGAGAAGGCGAGGAAGGCCAAGGAGCGCAAGCGGGCGCGCAACCCTTATGACTTCGGCTAGAACAGCGATTGCTGAGGATCGCCGGCCGGCGGGGGCTTCGCCGCCTCCGGGGGGTCTTCCTTGTTCCCGACCGAAACCACCTGCAGCACGCCGTCAGGCAACGGCCGCTGGAGCTTCTGCGCCTCGTCCCATGGCGCCGTCATCCAGATCTCGATCTCCTCGGGTGTCCGCAGGATCACCGGCATGGCGTCGGGATTGGCGACGGCGACGATGTTGTTGGGATCGGTGGTGAGGAAGGCGAACAGGTCGGTGGTCACCATCCCCTCGGACGTCTTGCGCACGCTGGTCCACTGCGGCGCGAAGATGCCGGCAAAGAACGCGAGCGGGCGGCTGTCATCGAAGGCAAACCAGGTATTGCCCAGCTTCTTGCCGTCCGGGCCGATCTCGCTGCTCACCTCGGCAAAGCTGGTGAACGGCACGATGCAGCGAAACTCCGGGGCCAGCCAGCGCTTCCAGTGCTGGCTTCTGGTGTTCCGTACATTGTGGGTGCCGCGGTCGGGCTCCATTCGCACCAACTCGGCGAATTCCTCCGCGCTGAGGTCGCGTCCCTGCTTCTTGGCAATCTTGTCGGCTCGCGCCTGGGCCGCCTGGTAGAGCGCCTGCGACGAGGTCGGCATGCCCCAGCGGACCTTGATCAGTTCCTGAAAACCCGGCTGGTTGCGGATGATCGGCGCCAGCATGTCAGGGTAGACGCCGGTCTGCGGCGCCAGGTTGCCGATGTTCATCGCAACCTCAAGTCGGAATATGGCCTGCACCATCTGTCGGATGGCTTCGACATTGGTGGTGATGGAATAGGCGTGACACATGGCAGGACGCTACGCGGCGCGGCCGACTGGTGGCAAGCGGTGAGCCGTCGGATGTCATCGGCCGAGTGTGCCCAGGCCAGCGTGCCAGCATGCTGCCTGGCGCTCGCCCTCAGCCGCGCCGCGCGGGCCTCCGGCGATGGTCAGCGGATCTGCCTCCAGCTCAAGAGCAGCGCTGTGCCGGCCAGAAGCGCGGCGACGGCAAAGGTCAGCTGCAGTCCGGCCTGCGGTCCGGAGATCTGCCCGATCGGCAGCGTGCCGTTCGATCCAAGGGCGAAAACGGCGCCCATGGCGGAAGCGCCGGTGACGAGACCAAGGTTCCTCGCAAGGCCCAGCAGCGCCGAGGTCACCCCCTTCCGATCCTCGGTTGCATTCGCCATCACCGCTGTGCTGTTCGCCGCCTGAAACAGGGCGTAGCCGGCGGTGATGGTGGAAAGCCCGCCGACATAGCCGCCAACCCCAAACAAGGCCGGCAGGATCACCATCGCGGCTGCGCCGGCCACGATGCCGAGCAGCCCGACGATCATCACCCTGGCGCTGCCCAGCCGGTCGACGAGGCGCCCGGCCGGCAGGCCCGCGAGGGCGGCGACGCCCGGCCCGGTCGACATGACGAGACCTGTTTCCACCGGGCTGAGGCCGAGCGCGCTGGTGAGGTAGAATGGCCCCACCACCAGCGTCGCCATCATGATGGTCGATACGAGGGCCAGCGAGACAAGCGCGGAGCCGAGGCTGCGGTCCTGCAGCAGCTCGATCTGCACCAGTGGCGAGGCGGTGCGGCGCTCGACCACCACAAATGCCGCAATGCCCAACACGGCCAGCACGGCGAGCGCGGCATTCAAGGGCCCGGGATGGGCGCCGCCGAGCGTCGTCGAAAGGGCATAGGCGCCGAGCGCCGCCGCCAGCAGCAACAGCCCCGGCACGTCGAATGACGGCGCCTTGCGCTCGACTGCCGCATCGGCAGGCAGCGCCAGCACTCCGATCAGGAGCGTCAGTGCGCCGGCCCCGGCCAGCACGGCAAAGACCGCGGGCCAGCCGGTGATCGACAGGAGGGCGCCGCCCAGCGACGGGCCGAGGGCCGTCCCGGTCGCCGAGACGGCGCCGAGCAGCCCCATGGCGCTGCCGGCGCGCTGCCTGGGCACTACGTCGCCGACCGAGGCGAGGGTGAGGGCCATCATGATCGCAGCGCCCAGCCCCTGCACGGCGCGCGCCACTACCAGCACCCAGAAGCTGAAGGCGAGGGCGGCGGCAGCCGAGGCGATGGCGAACAGCCCGATGCCGACGAGCAGCAGCCGCCGGCGACCAACGAGATCGCCGAGGCGGCCGACGCCGACGATCAGCGTGGTGACGGCGAGAAGGTACGACAGGACAACCCACTGCACTTCGCCCAACGAGACCGCGAAGGCGCGCTCGAGCGAGGGCAGTGCGACGTTGGCGATGCTGGTCCCCAGCGAGGGGAGCAGCATCACCAAGGCGAGGGCGAGGAGCCGCCAGGGATAGCGGCCGTGATCGGCGGACGTCGCCATGGCTCAGCGAGCGCCCGGCGCGGGGGCCTTTACCAGCAGCCCGACGAGGCGGCGGGCCATCGGCGCCACGACCAGCACCACGGGAAAGGCGATCAGCCAGGAGGGCAGCCAGGCGCTGACCCAGAGGCTGAAGAAGCCGTCGACAAGGCCCGCAGCGCGGAAGGTGGCAATGCCCGAGACGACGAAGGACATCAGGGCCGAGAGAACGAAGCCGAACAAGACCGGCGCGAAACGGGGGGACATCGGGAACTCCTTTCGAGTGTTCCCAATGACCTAGCGCCGCCGCATGCATTGCAGAAGACGCACGGTTCGCACTATATTCGTGCATGCGGCGCCATGTGTGGGGGAGGGGGCTCGTGCCCGATTTCAATCTTCTCGTCACCCTCGACGTGCTGCTTTCGGAAGGCAGCGTGGCGGGAGCGGCGCGACGGCTGCAGCTCAGCCCGTCGGCCATGAGCCGGGCGCTGTCGCGGCTGCGTGAAGTGACAGGCGATCCCTTGCTGGTGCGCGCCGGCCGGGGCCTCGTCGCGACGCCTCGGGCCCTAGAGCTGCGCACCCAGGTGGGCGCCCTGGTAGACGGCGCGAACGCCGTATTGCGGCCGGCCGAGAAGCTCGACCTCAAGAAACTGGAACGCCGGTTTACCTTGCGCACCAGCGAAGGGTTCGTCGAAACATTCGGACCCGCTCTGCTGCGGCGCATCGAGGCCGAGGCGCCGAAAGCCATCCTGCAATTCGTCGCCAAGCCCGACAAGGAGAGCGCTCCGCTGCGGGAGGGCGAAGTCGACATCGAGACCGGCGTCATCGACCTCACAACCGCGCCCGAGATGCGCGCCCTGCCGCTTTTCGAGGACAGATGGGTGGGCGTGGTCCGCGACGGCCACCCGCTCGCCACAGGCAAGGTGACGGCCGATCGCTATGTAAAGGCCGAGCATGTTCATGTGCTCAGGCGCGGGCTGCACAGTACCGACATCGATGATGCCGTCAGCGCCGCGGGCCTTGTGCGACCGATCGCCATCATCGTGCACGGGTTCGCCGCCGCACTTCACCTCGCACGCCAGACCGAGCTCGTCGCCACGGTTCCGGAGCGACACACGGCAGGGCTGCGCCAGGGCATGCATGCCTTTGCCCTGCCGCTCGAACTGCCGGCTTTCACGCTGTCGATGCTGTGGCACCCGCGGATGGATGGCGACCTGGCGCACCGATGGCTGCGCGGCCTCATCCGGAGCGTCTGCTCGGAAAAGCGGCCGCTCGCCGATGACCCTCGCTAGAGAGGGCTTCACGCAGCCGTGTCGCCTGGCGGCCCCAATGCAGCATAGATACCGGCAGCATGGCGCATCAGGTACGCAAAATGAATCATGCAACGCCAAGTGCAAGCCGTGAAAGAGGCTGCCTGCTGCCGGGGTGCATATTGTTGGAGTTGCGGCCGCCCAAGTAACCAGAGCGTCTGGCAATCTGTCGACACTTTATATATGAAGCCAGTCCCCGCGGCGAGCTGTGCGTCTGGCGGATTCGAGGTTCTGGAATGGCGAAGAAGCCGCAGCCGACTGCAGGGGTGACCACGGAGATCCGCAAGCGCGGGCACGGGGTGCAGAAGGTCTATGAGAAGCTGCGGCAGTCGATCCTCGATCTCAGCCTGCCGCCCGGCAGTCCGCTCGATGAAATGCGGCTCTCCGAGGAGTTCGACCTGTCGCGCACGCCGATCCGCGAGGCCATGGTGCGGCTGGCGGCGGAGGGGCTGCTGACCACGCTGCCGAACCGCAACACCATCGTGGCGCCGATCGATTTCATCAACCTGCCGGTATATTTCGAGGCGCTGACGCTGATGTACCGCGTCACCACGCGGGCGGCGGCGGTGCATCGTCGCGGCGAGCATCTGGTGCGCATCCGGGCGTTCGAGGCGGCCTATGCCGATGCCGTGCGGCGCCACGATGCCCTGGGGATGATCGCGATCAACCGCGATTTCCACGTGGCGGTGGCCGAGGCGGGGGGCAATCTCTATTTCACCCAGCTGTTCGCCCGGCTGCTCGACGAGGGGCGGCGGGTGATGCGCGTCTTCTACTACTCGTTCGACGACGACCTGCCGCGCCAATATGTCGATGAGCACGCCGACATGGTGGCCGCCATCGAGGCCGGCGACGCCGATCGCGCCGACGCGCTGGCGGCGACGCATGCCGCCCAGATCGTGCGGCAGATCCAGGCCTATATGGCGCGCGACACCACGAGCCGCATCGATCTCACGCTGCAGGAGCGGTAGGTCCGCTGCTGAGAACGTGCAGTCGGCAGCCCTCCCCCGTAAACGGGAGAGGGAGCCCGACTGCGCGTTCTGCGCCCCTTAAAAGGAGAGGTCGCCCCCCGCTTATGCCGCCTCAGCCCAGGCGCCGTACCAGGTGCGGAAGCGCTGCAGCGATTGCTCGGCGAAGCGCCGCTGCGCCGGGCTCAGGGCATCGGTCTCGTTGAAGTGGAGCTCGTATTCCTTCTCGCCGTTGAGCACGAGCAGGTACTTGAAGAACAGCACCAGGTCCGGGCCGGCATCCCAGGTGGAGAGCGTGATCAGCGCTTCCTCGAGTTCCCTGGCGCGGCGGCGGGCCACCGGGTCGCCTTGCTGGCCTTTGACGCAGAGCTCGACCAGGTGCAGCACTTCGCGCGGCAGGCAGTTGCCGATGCCGGTGATGGCGCCGGCGGCGCCGCACTGGATGAAGCCGTGATAGACCGCGGTATCGACGCCCACCATCAGCGTCAGGTCGGGATCGGCCGAGGTGATGTGCTCGGCGGCGTAGGAGAGGTCGTTCTCGCCGCCGAACTCCTTGAAGCCCACGAGGTTCGAATGCTCGGCGCGCAGCGCGAAGAACAGGTCGGCGCGCGTGGCGAAGCCGTAATAGGGGCTGTTGTAGATTACCGCCGGCAGGTTCGGCGCGGCCGAGAGCAGGGCCTTGAAGTGCGCCTGCTGCGCCGCGGCTGACGAACCGCGGGAGAGCACGCGCGGGATCAGCATCAGGCCGGCGGCGCCGACCTTCTGGGCATGAGCCGCATGGGCCGCGGCCGCCTTGGTGTTGACCGCGCCGGTGCCGACGATCACCGGGATGCCGGCCTCGACCAGGCGCTCGACGCCTTCCATGCGCTGGGCATCGGTGAGCAGCGGCCAATCGCCCATCGAACCGCAATAGACAACCCCCGACATGCCGAGCCCGATCAGTTCCTTGGCCTTGCGCACCAGCGCATCGAAATCCGGCGTCCGGTCGGCGCGGCAGGGGGTCATCAGGGCGGGAATGCACCCGGTAAACGGGCTCTTTTGCATAGGGTCAGCTCCAGCAGCTAAGGGCGATCAGGCGGCTCGGCAAAGCGTATTGCGCTTCGTTACCATCTCCCTATAGGGTTCAGCCGACAGTTTGTCGACAGGAGAAATCCAGTCCGGCACGGGGGTGCCGACTGGAGGGGCAGGGAGTGGCATGACGATCGATCCGATGGCGCTGCGCGAGGCCGTGGCCGAGGGGTTTGGCCGGCAGACCGAGTGGCTGGCGCGGCTCGCTTCGTTCGACAGCACGCGCGGCAACGAGGCTGAATGCCAGCACTGGCTGGCCGGTGAATTCGCGGCGCGCGGCTGGCAGGTCGACAGCTATACGATCGATGAAGTCGATATTGCCGGGCTGCCGGGCTTCTCGCCGATCGTCGATGCCGATTACACGAGGGCCGTCCAGGTGGTGGCGACCCATGCGGTCGACGAGCCGGTCGGCAAGAGCCTGATCCTCATGGGCCATATCGACGTGGTGCCGGTCGGGGCCGCCGAGCTCTGGGCGCAGGACCCGTTCAAGCCCGAGGTTCGCGACGGCTGGATGCATGGTCGCGGCACGGCCGACATGAAGGCGGGCGTTTCGGCTATGGTGTTCGCGCTCGATGCGCTGCGCCGGCTGGGGCACGTGCCGGGGTCGCGGGTGCATATCGAAACGGTGAGCGAGGAGGAGTGCACCGGCAACGGCGCGCTCTCGACGCTGGCGCGGGGCTATCGCGCGGATGCGGCGTTCATCCCCGAAAGCATGGGGCATCAGATCATCCGGGCCGAACTGGGCTCGGTCTGGTTCCGGCTGCGCATCCTGGGCCGGCCGGGCCATGTATACGCAGGTGCATCCACCGGTTCGCACGCCATCCTCGCGGCGATGGCCTATATCGAGGCGCTCAAGGGGCTGACCGCCGAGATCAATGCCGAGGCGGTGACGCATCCCTATTTCGGCGCCGTTGCCGACCCGGTGAAGTTCAACCCCGGCAATATCCGGGGCGGGGACTGGCTGGGTTCGGTCCCCTCATGGTGCGAGCTCGAGTGCCGGCTGTCGGTGCTGCCCGGGCACAGCCTGCCGCAGGTGCGCGAGCGCGTCACCGAGGCGGTGCGGCGCTGCGCCGCCGAGCTCGATGCGGCCATGCCGGCGCTGAGCTGGATCGGGTTCCAGGCCGATGGTCATGTCTTTGCCCCAGGTAGCGCCGCGGAGGCGCTGCTGGCCGATATCCATGCCGCGGTGCTCGGCTATCCGCTCGAGCCGCTCGCCATGACGGCGACCAGCGATACCCGGTTCTACGACCTCTATTACGGCATTCCGGCACTCTGCTACGGCGGCCATGGGCGCGGCATGCATGCGCCGTCAGAGGCGGTCGAGCTCGCCAGCTTGCAGACGACCACCGAGGTGATTGCCCGTTTCGTAGCCAATTGGTGCGGCCTCAAGGCGGCATGACGGGCAATGTTTGAGCAGGATCGGGCTCAGAATCCATCTTGTCGACAAACTAAATATTCGCTCATACTGACATGAAAGCGTCACAAGCAGGATTTCAATGCGCCTTACCGAGCAGAACCAGATGCCCAATCGACGGCTCGACGCCGCACCGCGCGACTTGGCGGTGATCGGCCGATGAGTGCTGGGCTGAGCTTCACCAATGCCCGCCTGGTCGAACTCGAGCGCAAGGCGCTGAGCGCACCGACAACGGTCTCGAGGAGGCTCAAGTGACCCCCGATCTCGAGCACGCGCATCGGCTGGCGCGCGGCGAAGCTGCCGCCGTCGCAGTGTTTGCCTATTGCCGCGCGGGCCTCCATGCGGCGGTGGGTTCGCTCCTCACCACGGCCTCGGTCTATGATCTCAGCGAAATGCGCTCGCGGCGGGTGTGGACGGATGACGCGGCCGCCTATCCGACCGGCAATTTCAAGCGGCTCGATCGCAACCTCTATTTCGAGTCGGTGATCGAGCGCTGTGAGCCCTATGCCTCGACCAGCATCGAGGGCATCCAGAAGGTGTTCTTCGACTGGCAGAAGATCCAGGCGCTGGGCTTTGAATCCAACATGAACCTGCCGGCGGTTGCCGACGGCCAGGTGATCGGCACGCTCAACCTGCTGCATCGCAAAGGGCACTTCACGGCCGACAAGGTCGAAGCCGCGCTTGCCTGGCAGCCGGTCGCGACACTCGCCTTCCTCTTGCTCGACCGGATGCGGTCGGAAGGTGCCAACTTCCATGGCGTGAGCGGCGGCGGCGGCGCTCCGGCCATGGAGGGATGAGGCTCTCGCTGCCCGCTCCGGCGGTCGGCGCAACAGGTGGTCCGAGCCTACGGACCCAGCACAAGACACGGGACCCACAGGAGAAACACGATGAAGCACAAGATTTTCGCAGCGGCGCTGATGGCCTCGGCCCTCATCCCCGCCACCGCCATGGCCCAGGAGCCGATCCGGCTGGCGTTCCTCGCCGCATCGAGCCAGAACGGCTACAATGATGCGACTTGGCAGGGCGTCAAGGCCGCCGCCGAAAAGGCCGGCGGGGTCGAGGTCGAAATCTTCGACGGCGAGTTCAACGCCGCCACCCAGTACAAGCAGGTGGAAGACATCATTGCCGGCGGCCGCTTCGACGGCATCATCATCGCCCCCAACGACACGGTCGGTATCGCTACCGCGCTCGAGGAAGCGACCAAGGAAGGCCTGCTGGTCGCCTCGACGCTGTTCCCGGTCGGCCCGGAGCTGACGGTGATGACCCCGCAGGTCGCCGGCCTCACCACCACGGTTGCTTCCAACCCGGTCGACGGCGCCTCCGCGCAGGCCGAGGAAGTGGTGAAGTTCTGTGCCGACAAGGATCCCTGCAATGTGGTGATCATGATCGGCCAGCTGCAGTTCCCGTTCGACAACCTGCGCTACAAGAGCTTCGAGACCGTGCTGGCCCAGCACGCCAACATCAAGGTCGTCGCCACCGGCGAGGGCAATTACAGCCCGGATGCGTCGCTGACCGCGTTCCAGGACATCATCCAGGCGAACCCCAAGATCGACGTGGTGCTGTCGAACGCCGACCAGCACCTGCTGGGTGTCGAGATTGCGCTCGCCGATGCCGGCATCCCGATCGAGCCGATCTACCTGATCGGTGGCGGCCTCAACCAGATCACCGTCGACAAGATCAAGGCGGGCGTGTTCGACGCGACGCTCTCGGGCTATCCGTTCTCGGAAGGGTTCTACGCCGCCGATGCGCTGATCCGAGCCAAGAAGGGCGAGACGGTCGAGAACTGGATCGATCCCGCCACCAAGGCCAGCAACCCGATGATCGTCGACAAGCAATGGCTCGACGCCCACCCGGATTTCAAGGCCGAGTGGGAAGGCTGATCGCCACGGCAACATCCGTGCCGGGGACGCCAGCGTCCCCGGCCACCTGCATCGAGCAGTCCGGGAGACGCCCATGACCACGCCAGCCATCGCCGTAAGGGTGCGGGGAGTTGCCAAGAGCTTTGGCGGGACGCGCATTCTCGATAACATCGACGTCGAGATCGCCGCCGGCACCGTGCATGCGCTGGTCGGCGAGAACGGCGCCGGCAAATCGAGCCTGGGCAAGATCATCGGCGGCTACTACACGCCGGACGAGGGCGAGCTCGAAATTCTCGGCACCCGGGTGGCGCGCTTCTCGCCGCGCGACGCACTGGCGCTCGGCGTCGCCATGATCCACCAGGAGCTGCAGCTGGCGCCTGAACTGAACGTGGTGCAGAACGTCTTTCTGGGCCGCGAAAGCCAGCGCGCCGGCATCCTGGTGGGGGGCGACCTCGCCCGCTTCGAGGCGCTCGAGAAGGCCTGCGATTTCGGCATCGACCCGCTCGCCAAGGTGGCGACGCTGCGCATCGCGGAACGCCAGAAGGTCGAGATCATGCGCGCCATCGCCCGCGACGCGCAGGTCATCATCATGGATGAGCCCACCTCGTCGCTGACCGAGGACGAAGCCGATCGCCTGCACGAGGTGATCCGGCGGCTCAAGGCGCAGGGCAAGACCGTCATCTATGTCAGCCACTTCCTCGACCATATCCTCGCCAATTGCGACAACGTCACCATCATGCGCGACGGCAGGGTGGTGCGCACTTCGCCGATGGCGGGCGAGACCAAGCAGACGCTGGTCGATGCCATGCTGGGGCAGGCCGCCGAAATCCTCTGGCCGGCGCTGCCCGCCGCCCCGGCCGAGACGCAGCCGCCGGTCGCCGAACTGCGCGGCGTCAGCACCGGCACCGGGCTTTCCGATATTTCCCTCGTCATCCGCCCGGGCGAGATCGTCGGCCTCGTCGGCCTCGTCGGCTCGGGCCGCACCGAGGTGGCGCGCGCCATGTTCGGCGCCGACCGGATCAGCAGCGGGCAATACCTGATCGAGGGGAGTCCGGTGCGCGCCCGCTTTTCCGTCTACGACGCCATCGCCGCCGGCGTGGCGCTGGTGCCCGAGGACCGGCGCAAGCAGGGCCTGGTGCTGACCCAGCCGACCCGCTTCAATATCAGCCTCGGCACGCTCGGCCGCATCAGCCGCTTCGGCATCCTCAGGCGCGGGGCAGAGATCAAGCAGACGCGCGACATGATCGGCCATTTCGGCATCGTGCCGGGGGCGATCGACGGCCGGGTGGCGCGCTATTCGGGCGGCAACCAGCAGAAGGTGCTGCTGTCCAAATGGGCGGTCGCACGGCCCAAGCTGCTGATCCTCGACGAGCCCTCGCGCGGCGTCGATATCGGAGCCCGCCGCCGCATCCACGATTTCATCGTCGACATGGCGGCCGAGGGCGTCGGCGTGCTGCTCATCTCATCGGAGCTCGAGGAAGTCATCAACCTCTCCCACCGCTGCTACCTGCTGAGCGACGGCCGGATCTTCGCCGAGGAGCCTGCCGCCGCCCTGACGGTGGAATCGGCGCTGACCCGCGTCTTTCTCGAACAGAACAGCCAACGCAATCGCCAGGAGGCTGCCAGCTGATGGCCGACACCACACTCACCAAAACACCCCCCGCCGCGCGGCGCTTCGATATCGGCGACTTCGTGCGCCAGTACGGCGTGCTCATCATCATCGCGGTGATGCTGCTCGCCCTCACCGCGCTGTCGCCGTCGTTCCTGACGCCGCGCAACCTGTTCAACATCCTCAACCAGTCGACGCCGCTGTTCATCATCGCCTGCGCGTTGACCCTGGTGATCATCGGCGGCGGGTTCGATCTCTCCACCGGGGCGATCTTCGGCGTCGCCTCGGTGGGCGCGGCCTGGCTCGCCATCAATGTCGACCCGCTGGTCGCCATCATCGCGGCGCCGCTGATCGGGCTCCTGCTGGGCTCGATCAACGGCATCATCATCACCGCCTTCAACGTGCACTCGTTCCTCGTCACGCTGGCGACCAGCCTCGTTTATCGCGGCATGGCCATCCTCATCACCAACGGCAAGCTGATCCCGGTGCGGGTCGAGGAATTCGCCTGGCTCGGCCGCGCCAAGCTCGACCTGGTCAATGTCGCCGTGCTGGTGATGCTGGGTTTCATGGCGCTGATGATGTTCATCCTCAACCGCACGACGCTGGGCCGCGCCATCTTCGCGGTGGGCGGCAACGAGGAAGCGGCGCTGCTGTCGGGCATCCGCACCAACCTGGTCAAGATCATCACCTTCGCGCTGTCGGGCGGCGCCGCCGGCCTTGCCGGGGTCATCACCGTGTCGCGGCTTTCGATGGGCGAGCCGCAGGCCGGCACCGGCTACGAGTTCGAGGCGATCGCCGCGGTGATCCTGGGCGGCACCTCGATCATGGGCGGCGCCGGCGCCATCTGGCGCTCGATGGCCGGCGTGCTGCTGATGGCGCTGATCGGCAACGGCTTCAACATCCTCAACGTGAACCCGTTCTTCAAGGACCTGACCACCGGCGTGATCATCGTGCTCGCCGTCGCGCTCGCCGCGACCGGCAACAAGCGATGAGCGTGCGCCACCCCCAGCATACGGCGCCGTCGGCACCCGGCCGCGGCGCTCAAACGAGAGACTGATATGTCCGACAAGATTACGCGCGTGGCCACCGATGTGGGCGGCACGTTCACCGACCTCGTCTATTTCGAAACCGATACCCGCACCGGGGCGCAGAGCGTGCGCACCGACAAATCGGACACCACCCCGCCCGAGTTCGAAAAGGGCGTGCTCGACGTGCTGGCCAAGGCCGGGGTCGAGCTCGAGAGCCTCGATTTCCTCGCCCACGGCACCACCGTGGTGATCAACGCGCTGACCGAGCGCAAGGGCGCCAAGGTGGGCCTGATCACCACCAGGGGGTTCCGCGACGTATTGGAGATCGGCCGCGGCAACCGCCCGGATTTCTTCAACCTCAAGTACAAGAAGCCCGAACCGTTCGTCGCCAGGTACCTGCGCCGCGAGCTCGCCGGCCGCATCGATTTCCACGGCAGCGAGCAGGTGCCGCTCGACCTGGGCGGGCTCGCCCAGATCGTCGCCGATTTCCGGGCCGATGGCGTCACCGCCGTCGCCATCTGTTTCATCCACGCCTATGCCAACCCGGCGCATGAAGAGGCGGCGCTCGCCGAGCTGCGCCGGCTATGGCCGGACGTGGTGGCGGTTGCCTCGCACCAGATCACCCGCGAGTGGCGCGAGTACGAGCGCACCTCGACCACCATCCTGTCGGCCTATGTGCAGCCGGCGGCGCAGCGCTATCTCGAGCGGCTCGAAACGGGGCTGCGCGACAAGGGCTATGCCGGCGGGCTCTATGTCATGCAATCGAACTGCGGCGTCGATGCCGTGGACTCGATCAAGCAGACGCCGATCACCATGGTCGAATCCGGCCCGGCCTCCGGCTTCTGGGGCGCCGCCGAGCTCGGCCGCATCATCGGCGAGCCGGATGTGCTGGCGCTGGATATCGGCGGCACCACCGCCAAATGCTCGCTGATCAAGGGCGGCCAGGTCACCATCAAGACCGATTACTGGATCGAGCGCGACCGCAAGTCCGCCGGCTACCCGATCATGGTGCCGGTGGTCGACCTGGTCGAGATCGGTAATGGCGGCGGGTCGATCGCCTGGGTCGATGAGTTCGACAAGCTGCATGTCGGCCCGCGCTCGGCCGGCGCCGTGCCGGGCCCGGCCGCCTATGGCCGCGGTGGTACCAACGCCACCACCACCGACGCCAACCTGGCGCTCGGCCGCATCAACAAGGATTATTTCGTCGGCGGCAATGTCGTTGCCGACATGGATGCGCTGAACGGCGCGCTCGCCGAGCTCGGCGGCAAGCTCGGGATGAGCAATATCGAAGTGGCGCGCGGCATCGTGCGTATCGCCAATTCGAACATGGTCAACGCCTTGAAGCTGGTGTCGGTGAACCGCGGCTACGATCCGCGCGATTTCACCATGGTGGTGTTCGGCGGCGGCGGCCCGATGCATGGGGCCGAACTGGGCAAGGAACTGGGCGTCAAGAAGGTCGTGGTGCCGCGCGGCGCCTCGGTGTTCTCGGCCTGGGGCATGCTGATGAGCGACCTCAGGCGCGATTATTTCGTCACCCAGCTGATGGATGCCGACGATCACCAAAGCCTGTCGCGGCTGCTGGCCACGACCCGAGACCGCGCCATCGCCGATTTCGTGCGCGGGAACGTCCCCGCCGACAAGGTGAGCATCAGCGGCTTCGTCCGGGTGCGCTACCAGAACCAGGAGTTCGCCGTCGAAGTGCCGCTGCCGGCGGGCGAGCTGAGCCCAGCCTCGATGGCCGAGCTGATCGCCAACTTCCACGATGCCTACGAGCGCGAATACACCTATCGGCTCGATGCCGGCGTCGAGATCATCGGGCTGCACCTGGTGGCCGCGTCGGAAGTCGGCAAGCTCGAAATCACCAGGCTCGCGCGGACCGGCGCCAGCCTCGAGCAGGCGATCAAGGGTCGCCGCGAGGTCGATTACGCCACCGAGGGCATCCACGAGGCCACCATCTATGACGGCATGAAGCTCGAGCCCGGCATGAGCTTTGCCGGCCCGGCGGTGATCGAGGACCCGGGCACCACGGTGGTGATCCAGCCGGGCAACCACGTCAGCGTCGACGACTACGGCAACATCCACATCGCGATCGAGGGCTGAAGCAAGATGAGCAAATACGACCCCGTCACCTTCGACATCATCCAGAACGCCCTCGAAGCGATCGCCGACGAAATGTTCGTGGCGCAGCGCAAGGCCTCGATGTCGGCCATCATCTACGAGGTGCTCGACCTTTCCTCGTCGATCCTCGACCCGGTCGGCGACATCGCCGCAGCCGGCGCGGGCATCCCGGCCTTCATCGGGGTGCTCGACAAGGCGGTCAAAGGCATCCTCAAGAAGTTCCCGCTCGAGAGCGTCCGGCCGGGCGATCTCTATGCCTCGAACGACCCCTATTACGGCGGCGTGACGCATCTCAACGACATGGTGCTCGCCTCCCCGGTGTTCTCGGGCGACCGGATCGTCGCCTGGGTCGCCAATATCGCGCACTGGAACGATGTGGGCGGCAACGTGCCGGGCTCGATGTCGGCCGATGCCACCGAGATCTTCCAGGAAGGCGTGCGCATCCCGGCGATCAAGCTGTTCGACCAGGGCGTCGCCAACCAGGCGGTGTTCGACATCCTCTACGTCAACACAAGGCTGCCCGATTTTCTCAAGGGCGACCTGTGGGCCGGCATTGCGGGGCTGCGCATCGGCGAGCGCCGGGTGCACGAGCTGCTCGCCAAATACGGCGCCGACACCTATCTCGCCGCCGTCGCCGATTATATGGACCTGGGCGAGCGCCGGGCGCTGGCGGCGCTCAGGCAGATGCCGGCCGGCACCTACGATTACTCCGAAACCCAGGACGACGGCGCGGTGCACAATATCCGCCTCGTCATCACGCCGGAAAAGTTCAGCGTGGACCTGCGCGGTAACCCCAAGCAGTCAGGCTCCAAGAACTCGTCGCGCGAGGGCTCGGAAATCGCCCTGCAGCTGGCCTTCAAGGATTTCACCGATCCGGACGGCCCGGGCAATGGCGGCTGCTTCCGCCCGCTCGAGGTGATCACCGAGCCCGGCACGATCTTCCACGTCGTCGAACCGGGGGCGCTCGGCTATTACTCCGAAGTCGAGATCCGCCTGTTCGACATGACGCTCAGGGCGCTGGCGCACCATTTCGGCGGCATCGTGCCGGCCGGCAACTTCGCCTCGATCTGCGGCACGGTGATGGGCGGCAAGCACCCCGATACCGGCCGCCACTACACCATCGTCGAGCCGCAGGTCGGCGGCTGGGGCGGCTGGGAAGGCAATGACGGCAATTCGGGGCAGTTCTCGGGCTTTCACGGCGAAACCTTCAACTGCCCCGCCGAGATCGCCGAAGCCCGCTACGGCATGTTCGTCGACCAGGTGGCGCTCAATGCCGAGCCCGGCGGCGAAGGCCAGTGGCGCGGCGGCAAGGGCATCGAGGTGCATTACCGGGTGCGCGGCGACAACAACTTCCTGTCGCTCGGCTATACCCGCTCCACCGTGCCGCCCTGGGGCGCCGCCGGCGGCCTCGACGGGTCGCTCAACTATGTCGAACTGCGCCGTACCGACGGGCGCAGCGAGCGCTACTCGTTCGCCACCAATGTGGTGGTCAATACCGGCGACGTGATCCGCATCGTCACCGCCAATGGCGGCGGCTATGGCGAGCCCAGGGCTCGCAGCAGCGACGCCATCGCCCGCGACATCCGCGACGGCTACCTCACCCGCGAACGCGCGCTGGAGGTTTATGGGACGGAGGGCAAGCTCGGGGGCTGAGGGCGCACCGAAGCCGCAGTCAGAACTCCCTCTCCCGCGTGCGGGGGAGGGGGGACCAGCCGACAGGCTGGGGGAGGGGGGAGGCCCACGCACGAATTGCGCTGTCAGATGGCGGGTGCAGCTCGCGCGATTGCCGCCAGCACCGCGGCAGGCCGTGTCCCGACCTCTTCCGGCAACGCCCGGAGGGGCCGTTCGGGCTGCGTCATCGTACGACGCAGGTCTTTCGCCCGCCGGCGAATGAAGTCCCGTGACCGCGAGGGGGTGGCTCCGCACGTGGGACTCCCCATCTCCACCGCGCAACGCGTGGTCCCCCCTTGCGGCAGGGCCGTCACATATGGCGTTACGAACCGGCCTCTCAGTGGTCCTCCACCATGCAGTACCCCGTGCACCGTCTTCGGGCCCTTACGCCGCCACCTCCTCGATCTGCTCGGCTCGCAGCTCCACCGGGGTCGGCCGGCCGAACAGGTCGAGCAGCACCTTCAGCCGATCGAGCGAATCCACCGCTTCCACCGTGCCGGCGAAGCTGGTGAAGGGGCCGGCGGCGACGCGCACCGGCTTGCCGGTGAGGCGCTTCTGCATCGCCTTCAGCGTGTTCTTCGTTGTCTCGCCGCGCAGCCGCCGGGCGGCGTCGGTGTCATCGAACAACTGGCGGGCCTCGGCGTCGCGCAGGGCCAGCACGTCCCGGGCCGGCACCGGTTGCGGCGGATGCGGCCGGCCTGGCAGCAGCTCGAGCACCTGCGGGCAGGCGAGCACTTTCGAAGTGTCCTCGAGCCGCGCCATCCGGACGAACAGGTAGCGCGGGAAGTGGCAGAGCGTGGTGATCTTGCGCACGCGCAGCCGCCGGTTGAAGCGCTCGATGCGGTATTGCGGCAGGTAGGCTTCGAAGCCCGCCCGCTCGAGCTGGCGCAGCGCCTCGCGCTCGCCCTTGGCCCGTGTCCTCAGCGCGTACCAGTCTGCCATGCTCGGTCTCCTTCAGCTGTCTGTCGAGGGCGCGCAACGCTGCCCGGATCTCCGCCATCGCGGCGGTGGCGCCGAGGCCGCGGTCCGAATATTCGGCTGCCACCTCGCGGATGCGTTCGATGAAGGTCTTGCGCCCGCTGCCGCGCACCTCGCCAGGTGGTTCGGCGCCGGTTTGCGACCAGGTCATGGCGCGCCTCCCGCCCGCGCGGCGCGGCACCCGTTGGGCCCGCACCAGCAACGCAGCCGGCCGAATTCGCCGGTGCGGATCGCCTGGCTGAGGCTGCCTTTGCCGTACGTCGCGTGGGGGCTGCCGCAAGTGTCGCAGCGGCGCTCGAACGCGGAAAACCCGGGGGCGGTTTCGATCGGGCGGATCGGCATCAGTGCACCGCCTGGTTGCCGGCGACCAGCGCCCGGGCCTTGGCGACCACCTCGGGCTCGAACGACCAGGGGCTCGCCGGCGCCGGCCTGCCGCGCACCGTCTCGCAGGCGGCCCAGAGCGCCGCATCGAGAATGCGGTCGAGCCGCACCATCTGGATGGCCGGCCGATCCGCATCGGCCAGCCCTGCCACCTCACGCCAGGCGCCATCGCCCAGCCACTTGGCAAGATGCGGGGCGTAGCGCCGGCCGGCCTCGCTGCTGCGCCCGCGCGCCGCACAATCCTCGGCGAACCAGGCTTTGTAGCGGCGCGCCGCCGCCAGCGCCGGCTCGCGTTCGGCCGGGGCGAGGGCGGTGAACGCCGCTTCGGCCTTGGCCCTCGAACTGGTGGGGTTGCGCGGGAAGGTCGACCAGAGCGTCGCGAACATCTCGCGCGTCGCGGTTTCGGGCACTGGCGGGGGAGGGTTGGAGTCCTCCTTCTCTCCCCCTTCCTCCTCCATCTGCGCGAACAATTCGGCAGTGGTGGCGGCAGGGTGGGGAACGGGTTCCGCATTGGCAGGGCTGAGCCCGACATAGGCCTCCCATTCGGGCCGCAGCAGCCCCGACGAGTTCGGCTTTTTCGGCCGCTGGAAGGCGCGGAAATTGCGGATCAGCCCGATCGGCCGGCCGCCCACCGTCTCGCGGCGCACGAACCCGCCGGCGCTGAGCTCGTCGAACAGCCCAGGCATTTCGACCGCATCGACCGGGAAGATCCGCGCCCTCAGGGTCAGCGGTTTCCACTCGAACACGCCATCGTCGAATGCCTCGGTCCAGAGGCCAATCAGCAGCAGCCGGGCCGGAGCCGAGAGCGCCATGAAGGCCTCGTCGGTCCAAAGACCCGGGTGGATGGAGCGGATGCGGCTCATTTGGCGCCCGCCTTTTGAGCGGGGCGGGCCGGCGCAGCGGCAGCTTCGGCCAGCGCCTTGGCCTCGAGCTCGGCCGCATAGCGGCGGATGTTGTAGAGCACGGTGGTGTGGTCGCGGCCGCCCAGGTGCCGGGCGATCTCGGGCAGGCTGATCTGCCTTCCGTTGACCAGCACTTCGTGGCGGATGCGCCAGCTCGCCTCGCGCCGCGCCGCGGTGACCGGCGCCCGCCGCGACGAACCTGACAGTTCGGCCCGGCTGACCCGATGCTTGGCCACGACCTCGTCGATGATCTCGCGCGCCGTGATCGGGCGAGCTAGGGCGGGGCCAAGCTCCATAGTTTCGTAGGGCGCCGGCTCGCGATAATCCGGCCAAGCCTCCGTCGCCGGCGGCAGCAGCGACTTCGGCCGCGGGCGTGCCGAGTGGAACGGCCGCACCGTGAGGTTCGAAGCGGGCAGGGGGTGCTGGGCGGCGCGGCGGATGCGCGCCTCGCGGGCCCGCCGCTCCTCGGCGAGGCGCTGCTGGCTGGGGCTGGCATCGGCCGCCCGCACCGGGGCGAGGCGAAGCTGGCGATAGAGCATCATGAGCTCGGCTCCATGGGCAAAGGGGTGGCGTTCACCGGCGCGGGGTGCGCCGGCGGTGGGGTGGTCATGTCGCCCGCAGCCAGGCCGCGAGCAGGGGCGTGAAGTTCAGCGCCGGCGCATCAGCGACGAGGCAGGCCCCGTGCCGGCGTCGGCATTGAGAAGTGGCGGGTGGGACGGATTGCCGGGTTCATGCCGGCGTTGCCGCCCGCCCGAGCTCCGGTTTGACGTCATCGGCGCGAGGTTTTCCTCGTCGCCTCGGCAAATCGCCGTCTCGACGCATCCGCCCCTGCGACTGCGCCCGCCCGCTGGAGGGCTCGGGAGTTGCTCGGGCTTGAACTGGCGAGCAGTGTTGCCGCGACTCGAAACCGAAGATGTCGTTGCTGCTGCTCATGGGACGATACACTGAGCATTAATGCACAACATGTCAAGCATGAATGCACGATGCATTTGTGCACAAGAGTGCTACGTTGTGCACATGGCAGAACCCAACCAGCTCGCGGTCGAGTATGTGCGCCACGTGCTCGGCGTTACCGGCCTGTCGCCGACGGCCCTGGCGCTCAGGGCCGGCATTTCATCGACCACGCTGACCCGGCCGCTGAACTCGGCCGAGTACAAGTTTGCGCTGACCAACACCACGCTCGGCAAGATCGAGGCGGCAACCGGCATCGCCTATCTGAGCTTTGCCGCGGCCCATAGCGCCGGCCAGGCCCCGCTCTCCGGGTCCGAAGCGCCGACCGGACCGCGCACCCAGGGGCAGCCGGTGCGCGTCGTGCCGGGCGAGCAGGTGGTGCTATCCGGCCGTCGCAACCTGTTGCCGGTGTTTTCCGGCGCCATGGGCGGCGATGGCAAGCTGATCGTCAGTTCCGATTTCGTCGACCACATGGCCATGCCCGCGGCGCTCGAGGGGGTGCAGGGCGCCTATGGGCTGATCGTCGATGGCAGTTCGATGAACCCCGAATTCTGGGAAGGCGACATCGCCTGGATCAACCCGCACCTCAAACCGGCGCGCGGCCGCAACCACGTCTTCTTCCACACCCCGCCGGGGGGCGAGGATGCCGAAGCGATCATCAAACGGCTCAACGGCTGGAACGATCGCGAGTGGCAACTCGAGCAGTGGAACCCGGCTAAGCAGTTCACCGAATCCCGCCGCATCTGGCCGATCTGCCACCGCGTCGTGGGCAAATACGAAGCGCCGTAGGGGGGCTAGCCGGTCGTCAGGTCGGGATCCAGCCACAGGCTCGATGCTCACCTCCCCCTTGACGGGGGAGGCAAGCGGAGCTTGGGAGCGCCAGCGAGCTAGCTGTCGTTTCCAAGCAGGTTGTTCAGTCTTTGGGCTGGTGGTACGTGGCCGATTGCTGAGTGGGGTC
>NZ_JBXAPX010000009.1:0-334459 GCF_058806655.1 Devosia sp. GW821-FHT12F11 | reverse complement strand
CGGTCCCTGGCTGGTGGCCGCCAGCCGGGGACCGCCGAACCTGCTACGAGTCGGCGAAAATCAACATGCAAGGGGGTGCGGGGCCACCACGCCCGCGGCTAGGCGGTGCCGGCTTGCGGCGCTTCCGCCCGCTTCACGTGGTAGCAGAAGTCGCACATGCCATCGCCGTTCATACAGGTCTTCGTGCGTTCGAGCTTCAGCCCGAGCTCGTCGGCCATGGCGAAGTCACCGTTGCAGATCAGCAGTTCGCCGAGATCGCGGGCGCCGATCTGTTCCATGAACTCGGCGTAGTCGCAGTGGTTGACCTGGTTGCGCAGCAGCGTGTCGGTCTGCTCCAGCGTTTCGAACTCGTAGCGTACCCCTTCGCCAAAGCCGGCGAACTCCTTGGCGAGCGTCGGGATATCGAGGAGCGAGCCGCGCTGCGCCACGATGGCGCGGTTGGCCTTGTCGAGCGCCGCGCGCACCAGCGCGTGCGCCCGTTCCTTGCCGAGTGCCGCCTCCATAGCGCGGACCAGCGGAATCTGGGCCCGGACCTCGGTGGTGATGCGCTCGAATGGGGTCATGGGCGAGGTCTCCGACTTCATGCGATGATGGCAGGATCGCGAGAAGCGGGAAACCCCATCCGCTGCTGATGCGTTGCCCTACGACAACGATGGAGGACGTCATGAACGCTGAGAGCAGAGCAACCGCCATGATCCCCGCCCACAATGTCGAGCGGGCCGTGGCCTGGTATCGGGACAAGCTCGGGATCGCCCCTGCCAAGCAAGATGACTACGGCGCCAATTACGAACTCAATGGCGTGCGCGCTTTCCTCTACAAATCGGATTTCGCCGGCACAGCCGAGCACACCATCCTGTCGTTCGATACGACCGACCTCGACGCCGACATGCGGGACATGCGCGGCAAGGGCGTCACCTTTCTCGACTACGACCTGCCGGATCTGAAGACCGAGAATGGCGTCGCCAGCTTCGGCCCGGTGAAGAACGCCTGGGCCAAGGACAGCGAGGGCAACATTCTCGGCTTCGTTCAGGGCATGTAGGCTATTTCGAGCAACGGAACACCGTACTCGATTTCGCATCGCCCATCGCGATGCGAATGCCTTCGCCTGATGGACCGAAGATCGGCGTCAGCTTCAGGTCCTGCTTGTTGCAGGTGGCGCTGAACGTGCCGTCCTTGTTGTCGCTCAGCGCGATATCGCAGCTCTTGCCGCCGGCCGAGAACTTGCTGGCCGAAACGACGGTCAGCGCCGTGTTGTCGGCGCAATCGAGCGCTGCCCAACTGCCGATCAACGGACGAGCGCCGGGCGGCAGCTTGGCAGTTGCGGCGGGTGCAGTGGGAGTTTTGCCTGCAGCCGGCGTCTTGGCGGGCGTCGCGGCAGCTGCCGGTGCTTCGGCCGACGGGGCCTTGGGCGTATTGCTGCTGTCGCAGGCGGCCAGGAGGGGCAGAACGAGGAGGAGAGAAAGCGGCAAAAGGCGCATCGGCGAATCCGGTGTCGTTGCTATTGTCATGGCATGGGTGCGCCGTCATTGCGGCGCGATTGCAGCGGAGTCGGCAAGTTTGGCCAGGGCGCAGATCTTTGTGGATGCCGATGCCTGTCCGGTGAAGGACGAAGTGCTGCGGGTCGCCGAGCGGCATGGCCTGGTCACCACTTTCGTTGCCAATTTCGGGCTGCGGCCGTCGCGCGATCCGATGGTGCGCAACATCATGGTGCCGCAGGGCGCCGACGCTGCTGACGACTGGATCGTGGAGCAGGTAGGGGCCAACGACCTGGTCGTGACCTCCGATATTCCGTTGGCCAGCCGGGCCCTGAAAAAGGGCGCCGTCGTGCTCGGGCCGACCGGAAAACCCTTCACCGAGCAATCGATCGGCATGGCGCTGGCGATGCGCGAGCTGAACCAGCATCTGCGGGAAACCGGTGAGAGCAAAGGCTATAATGCCGGCTTCACCGCCAAGGATCGCGCAAACTTCCTGCAGGCATTCGATGCCGCGGTGCAGCGCGCCAAGCGGCTGGGATGAACATGGTCGAGCGGCAACCGGTCATCATCGCGCCCTCGCCACAGCAGAGATAGAAGTTCTTCGAACGGCCTGAAGTTTGGGCTGTATGCCCTTGAATTAGGCAGCGAACTGCGCTTCAAACGTGCACTGTTTTCCTGCCCGAGTATTCCCACTTGAGCCGTCTTCTCGATTTCATCCACCGGCACGAGCCGCGCGGCCAGACTTTGGCGCACCTGAAATCCGGCATCGGCGCCGTGGTGGCGATGACCCTGGTGGGCGGACTGGCCGCCTGGACCGGGCTGCCGATGCTGCTGGCGCCGTTCGGTGCCACTGCCGTGCTGCTGTTCGGGCAGGCCGAGAGTGCGCTGGCGCAGCCGGCCAATATCTTCGGCGGCTACCTGGTGGCGGCTGCGATCAGCGTGGCGATCTTCGCGCTGGCGCCGTCGGCCTGGTGGGTCGCCACCATCGCCGTTGGCCTGGTGATCGCCGCCATGCTGCTGCTGCGCGTGACCCATCCGCCGGCGGGGGCGGTACCGCTGGTGGCGTTCTCCACCCATATGCCGATGGATACGCTGTTTCTCGTGGTCGTTGCTGGCGCTGCCTGCCTCGTCGGCGTGGCGGTCCTGCACCACCAGCTGCCGCCGCGGGTGACTTACCCGCGCCGCCCGACGCGCCCGGGCTGAGCCGCCTCAACCCCCAACAATCCAGTCTCGATGATCATCTCGATCTCGTCGCGCACCTTGTCGAGCACATTGTTGATCGCCGCGACGGCCTGAATCGGGTCGGAAGCGACGATCGCATCGGCGAGGTCGCGGTGCGGCGGGAACGAGTCGAGGCCGAAATCGTCACGGCCGAACGGCGACTCGTTGGACCGCTCCAGCGCCTCGTCGAGCTTGTGCAGGATCTCGCCGAACATCGGGTTGCCCGACGCCTCATAGATGGCGCCGTGGAAGGCGGCATCGGCCTTGTGCCAGTTGCGGCGCGCCGCGACATCGGCCAGCAGCACATCGCACAGGCGCGAGATTTCCGCCCGCTGCGCCTTGGTGGCGTTGACGGTAGCCTTGCGCACCACTTCGTTCTCCAGCGCCCGGCGGACTTCGACCAGGCGGAGCAGGGCCTCGCCCTCGAAGCGGATCATCGTCGGGGCGAGCCCGCGTGAGGTGCGCACCTTGGCGGCGAGGTAGGTACCGTCGCCGCGCCGCCGGCGGATGATGCCGAGCCCTTCCCAGCGGTTCAGCGCCTCACGGATGGTGGAGCGGCCGACGCCGAGGGTGGTCGCCAGCGAGACTTCCGGCGGCAGCCGATCGCCGACGCTCAGCCCAGCCCGTTCGATCATCTCGGCGAGCGCGTCCAGCACGGCAACGCCGCGCGTCCGCGTCTCCAGCGGTTCGAGGTAGCTCAGTACTCCGTCCTGCGCCACGCCTGTTCCTCCCGGCCCGAATGGCCGTGCCGGCACCACCATCACAATTCGGCGGTTTTGTCAGCCATGCTGACGTGCCGGCTCCTTCTTGCCTTGCAGATCCAACATGTCGGTGAGGGCGCCGATGAGAATGTCCATCTGCGCCTTCGAGTTGTAGCCCTGCACCGAAACCCGGACGATGTGGTGGTCCTGCCACTTGAATACCGGGATCTCGATCGCGTATCGCGCCATCAGCTCCTTGGAGAACTCCGCCGGTTCGAACTCGGGAACCGGCATCGCCACCATCTGCGGCGCGCAGAACTCCGGGCTGCTGAGCGGTTCTAGACCCGTCAGCGCTTGCAGGCGGCGCGCCGTTTCCTGCGCCAGCTCGCGGCAATCGGCGGCGACGCGGGTCCAGTCATGATCCTCGCGGAACTTGATGGCCGCCGGCACGCTGAGCCAGGCCGCCGGGTCGCGGGTGCCCTGCATCTCGAGTTCGTCAATGAACGGGCTGTTGCCGAAGGCGCCCTTGGCGCCGGGCAGCTTGGAGTCGGCGGTCCAGCCGTGGCTGATCACCAGCGGGTTGATCAGGCCCTGCAGCTCCGGCCGGACGTAGAGGAAGGCCGAACCCTTGGGCGTCATCAGCCACTTGTGGCAGTTGCCCGAGTAAAAATCGACGCCCATGGCATCGAGGTTCAGCGGGATGTGACCGGGTGTGTGGGCGCCGTCGATGACGGTCCAGATACCGCGCTTCCGCGCCTCGGCGATCGGCCGCTCGATCGGGAACAGCAGTGCCGTGGGCGAGGTGATGTGGCTGAGGAACAGCACCTTGGTGCGCTCGTTCATCGCCTCGACCAGCGTATTGGTGAAAGCCGCCTCGGAGACCAGCGGCATCGGCACCTTGACCGTGACGATCCTGGCGCCGGTGCGGCGCGCCACATAGGCCCAGGTCTTTTCCAGCGCCGAGTACTCGTGGTCGGTCGTCAGGATTTCGTCGCCTTCCTTGAGGTCGAGCGACTGGGCGACGATGTTGAGCCCTTCGGTGGCGTTGACCAGGCCGACGATGTTCTCCGAGGTCGTGCCGAGAAACGCCGAGAGCGCCACGCGCGGCACCTTGGTGCGCTCGCTGAGGTCGCGGCCGAGGAAAGCCACCGGCTGACGTTCCAGCTCGAGCTGCCAGGCCTGGTAGGTCTCGAACACCGGACGCGGGCAGGCGCCGAAAGAGCCATGGTTCAGGAAAACGACATCGTCCCGGAGGAGGAAGTGTCGCGCGAGATTGGAGGACAAGTCAGCGGCCTTTCAGTGTGGGATCGAGTGCATCGCGCAGGCCGTCGCCGAACAGCGTCGTGGCGAGCACGGTTATGGCAAGGGCTGCCGTCGGGAACACGGCCATGTGCCAGTAAAAGAACATGAAGTTGATGCCGACATTGATCATCTGGCCCCAGCTCGGCGTGGGTGGCGCGACGCCGATGCCGAGGAAGCTGAGGCTCGCCTCCAGCATCATGGCGCCCGGCACTGACAGCACGAACCCGACAATGATCGGCGACAGCGAGTTAGGGATGACGTGGCGGCGCAGGATGTACCAGGGCGAGGCGCCAAGTGCCTGCGCGGCCCGCACGAACTCCTTCTCGCGGAACGATTTCACCTGCGCGCGGACCAGGAGGCAGACGCCGAACCAGCCGAACAGCGAGGCAACGACGATGATGGTGAAGAAACCGCCGCCGGCCAGCGCGCCCAGCAGCATCGCCGCCAGCAGCGGCGGCACCACCGAGAAGATCTCGATGACACGCATGATGAACCAATCGACCCGGCCGCCGAAATAGCCGGCGATGGCGCCGATCGGGATACCGATCAACAGGCTGCAGGTCGCGGCGGCAAAGCCGATCAGCAGCGACACCCGGGCGCCGTAGACGATGCGGGTGAAGAAGTCGCGACCGAGGTCGTCAACGCCGAACCAGAACTCGGCCGACGGGAAAGCCAGCGATTGGGTCAGATAGAGCTGCGCGTCCGGAGCGCTCTTGGTGAACAACGGCGCAAAGATTGCCGCGAGGATGATGATCCCGAGCACGATGCCGCCGGCCACCGCCGCCTTGTTGGCGGCAAAGCGCCGCCAGGCGAAATAGGCCGGGCTATGCTGGGTGTGCGCGGGTGGTACGGCGAGGGCGCCGGTTTCGATGTCGGTGGTCATTTCGCGTCATCTCCGAGACGGATGCGCGGATTGAGCCACGCGTAGGCGATATCGGAAATCAGGTAGGCAAAGCAGATTCCGATGGTGAACATCAGCACCAGGGCCATCTCGAGCGGATAGTCCCGGTTCTCGATGGAGGAGACGAAGTAGCTGCCGAGCCCGGGAATACGGAACATCGCCTCGACAAAGATCGAGCCGGTGGCCGTGCCCATGAACATCGGCAGGAACACGGTGACCATCGGGATGGCCGAGTTGCGCAGGACGTGCTGGAAGATGATCCGCCGCTCGCTCAGTCCCTTGGCGCGGAGCGCCGTAACGAACGGCCGGTTGAGCGTGTCGAGCATCGCCGAGCGGGTGTAGCGGGCATAGGTGGCGAGCGGGATTGCCGCATAGGCGGCAATCGGCAGGATCCAGCGTTCGGGCTTGCCCCAACCGCTGGCGGGCAGCCAGTTCAGCCAGACCGCAAAGATCAGGATCAGCAGCATCGAGATGACGAACACCGGGATGGTGAGGCCGAGCACCGACAGCGTCGAGGCCAGGTAGTCGATCCAGCTGTTGCGCTTGAGTGCTGCCGCCATGCCGATCAGGATGCCGAGGGCCGCGCCGATGATGACGCCCGAACCGCCGAGGATCAGGCTGGGTAGCCAGGCCTGCTGCAGCAGGCTGATCACGGTCTCGCCCGGGGATTGGTAGGGGACGCCCCAGTTCCCCTGCAGCACGCCGGCCATGTAGTTGGTGTACTGGACCCAAAGCGGCTTATCGAGGCCGAGCCTGGCATTGAGCGCGGCCTTCACCGCATCGGACAGCGGCATGTCCTTTTCGGTGAACGGACCACCCGGCACCGCGTGCATCATCAGGAAGATGACGAGCGAAACGATGAAGAAGGTCACGGCGACCGAAAGCAGGCGTTTGATGAGATAGACAATCATGCCCGGACCTCCATCAGTTGGTGACGATGGCTTCGACGAGGTGGCCCGGGGCCACGCTCACGAGCTGCGGAATGTCGCCGGCCGTCGCTTCAGCCGCGAGGCTGGAGCGCGACAGGCGCGGCGTGCCGGCGGCGATGTCGTCGGCGGTGATGAATGAGCGCTCACGCCGATCCCTGGGGTTGGTGACCGGGATCGCGTCGAGCAAGGAGCGCGTATAGGGATGCCGCGGGTTGGCGAAGATGTTGGCCGTAGGCGCCTGTTCGACCACCCGGCCCTTGTACATCACCACCACGCTGTCGGTCAGAGAGCGCACGACGCTGAGGTCGTGGCTGATGAACAGCATCGAGAGGCCCATCTGCTTCTGCAGGTTCTTCAAGAGCGCGATGATCTGCGCCTTGACGGTAACGTCGAGCGCCGAGGTCGGCTCATCCGCGACCAGCACCGAGGGCCCAAGGATCAGCGCCCGCGCGATGGCGACACGCTGCCGCTGGCCGCCCGACAATTCGTGCGGGTAGCGGTTGCCGAAGCTGCGGTCCATGCCGACACGCTCCAGCCAGCTCAACGCCTCCTCGGTTTGCTCGCGCGAGCTCTTCACTCCGTGGATGTTGAGCGGCTCGGCGATGATCTGGGCCAGGGTCATCATCGGATCGAGCGCCGAATAGCTGTCCTGGAACACCACCTGCATGCGCCGGCGGAACACCTTGAGGGCCGCGGTGTCGAGCTTGGAGATGTCGGTGCCGTCAACGAGGATCTGTCCGGCGGTCGGCTCGAGCAGGCGCATCGCCATCATGCCGGTGGTCGACTTGCCCGAACCGGACTCGCCAACGAGCCCGACGATCTTGTTGCGCGGCAGCACCAGATTGACCCCGCGCACCGCCGGGAAGTCGACGTAGGTCGAAAAGATCCGGCCGCGACGGCGGAGCGCATAGACCTTGGAGAGATTGCGCAGCTCGAGGGCAGGGGCGATCGGCTCGCCGGTACCGGGTTCTGCCCGCCGGGACTCGCCGGCCCTGAGGCTCGCCAGCAGCGATTGGGTGTAGCTGTGCTTGGGGGTATCGAAGATCTGGTCGACAGTCCCTTCCTCCATCACCCGGCCGCCATACATGACGACGACGCGATCGACGGTCTCGGCGACAACGCCGAGATCGTGGGTGATCATGATCAGCGCCATGCCCATCTCGGCCTGCAGGCCCTTGATGAGCTGCAGGATCTGCGCCTGGATGGTGACGTCGAGCGCCGTGGTCGGCTCATCCGCGATCAGCACCTTGGGCCGGCAACTGAGCGCCATGGCGATCATCGCGCGTTGCAGCATGCCGCCGGAAAGCTGGTGCGGGTAGTAGCTCAGGACATCCTTGGCGTTCTTGATCTCGACCTTGAGCAATAGCTGTTCGGCCTCGCCCAGCGCCGTCTCCTTGGAGACGTCGCGATGCGTGCGGATGGTTTCGACCATCTGGTGGCCGATGGTGAACACTGGGTCGAACGTCGTGGCCGGGTCCTGAAAGATCAGGGCGGCAACCTTACCTCGCAGGGCCGCCATCTGCCGCGGCTTGGCCGTGAGCACGTCGACGCCGTCGAGCTCGAGCCGGTCGGCGGTGATGGTCGCGGTGTTGGGCAACAGCCGCATCAGCGCCAGGCACGAGACGGACTTGCCCGAGCCGGACTCTCCGACGATGCCCAGGCTTTCGCCCTCCGCAAGCTGGATATCGACGCCGCGTACCGCATCGATCTGGCCGCCATGCTGACGGAAGCTGACCTTCAGGCCTTTGATATTTACGAGAGTCATGCGCTGTTCCGAACTGGGTGCCCCCGGCCAGGGCCGGGAGCACTGGTTTTCGTAAGGGCTAGTTCTTGGTCAGGTGCGTGTAAACGTAACCCGACCAGTTGGGGTAGAAGCCCTGCTTGTTGGGCGTCATGGCATCGCCGCCGAGCTTGTCGGAGACGACGTTCATGGTCACCGGATGGGTCAGTGGCACGATCAGGCCCTGGTCGATCATCACCTGTTCGGCCTGTTCGTAGAGCTTCACGCGCTCGTCCCAGGTCGAGGCGGAGTCGGCCTGTTTGACCAGGTCGTCATAGGCCGCGATGTGGTAGCTGTGCCGGCCGCCATTGTAGAACAGGCCATAGAAGTTCGACGGGTCGAGGTAGTCGTACTCGTAGGGCGCCAGATAGATGTTGTTCTTGCGCGCCAGCATGCCTTCCATCCAGTCCTTGCCCGGCATCACCTTGATATTCATGGTGATCCCCAGGATCTGCTTGAACTGCGACTGCAGGTACTGCGCCATCGGCGGCAGGATCGCGCCGTTGTAGCCGCCTTCCTCGCGGAACCAGATCTCGATCTCAGGGAAGCCCTTGCCATCGGGGTAGCCGGCCTTGGCCAGCAGCTCCTTGGCTTTGGCCGGGTCGAACACCGCCTGCTTGGCGACATTCTCGCTATAGCCGGGGAAGCCGGTCGGCAGGATCGAATGCGCCGGGATGGCGATGTCCTTGAGGACGGTCGAGGTCAGCTCGTCCCGGTTGATGGCATAGTAGAAGGCGCGCCGGACATCGACATTGTCGAACGGCGCCTTCTCCAAGTCGAACGCGATGTACTGGGTCGCGAACACCGGGTTGGTGTGGATCTGGTCGGCATAGCGCTGCCGCATCATCGCCACCTGTCCGGTATTGAGCGAGGTCATGTCGACATCGCCGGCGAGGAAGGCAGGCACGCCCACTTCCGGCAGGCCGAGCGAGGAGTCGAGCACGACTTCATCGATCTCAGGGACCCACGGCCCCTTGTAATCGGGGTTCTTGGCGAGGGTGACGTTATTGTTGGACTTCACCCACTCCTTGACCAGCCAGGGACCCGACGAGACGATGGTCTCAACCTTGGTCGACCACTCTTCGCCATACTTGTCGAACTGGTGCTTGGGCACCGGATACCAGAGCGAGACCACGCTCGGCAGGTACGGCTTGGGCGCCGTGGTGGTGACTTCGAGCGTCTTGTCGTCGACGGCCTTGAGGCCGAGGGTCGAGACATCGGCCTTGCCGGCCGTCACGTCGTCCCAGTTCTTGATGCCGCCGGCAAAGCTCCAGTACCAGGCAAAGTCGTAGCCGGTGGTGGCGGCATGCTGCAGCGCGAAGACGAAATCCTCAGCGGTCAGCGGTTCGCCGTCGCTCCAGTTGAGTTCGGGCCGGATCTTGAACGTCCAGGTCAGGCCATCGGCCGACTGCGACCAGCTCTCCGCCGCGATCGGGGTCAGGTTGAAGTCCTTGTCGAAGGCGGTCAGACCGATCTGGATCATGTCCGAGCCGGCGGCGCGGGCATAGACGGTCTTCATGTAATCCATGTAGGTGGCCGTCGTGGACTGTCCGGGGACAGTCACGGTCTGGGCCATCGCCGGCACGGCCAAACTTGCCGCCAGCGCTATCGATCCTGCCAATTTTAGCAGTAAATTCAACTCATTCTCCTCAAATATTCGTGCACTGGTTCCGGAAGGGCAGGGCGTGCACGCCCCGTTGCGGCGGCCCTCGGAATGCTTGGTGCGACGTCCTCCTGCGCTCCCGTTATGGGGATGTCACAGGTCCTCTCGCGTCGCGGGTACGGGGCAGGGACGTTCCCCGGGCAAAGCCGGGGAACGCATGTTCTGCTGCTACTTCACCGAGATGTGCGAGTAGAGGAAGTTGCCGATACGACCGAGCGGGGTGAAGCCACGCGAGTTGGGCGTGACGCCCGGCCCGGTGATGTCCTCGCTGACCGCAGCGGTGATGAGCGGGTGAACCAGCGGCACGATGAGGCCCTGATCGATCATCACCTGTTCAGCCTGCTCGTAGAGCTTCACGCGCTCTTCCCAGACCGGGTTCTTGTCGGCCTCGGCGACGAGCTTGTCGTACTCGGCCACGTGGTAGCTGTGACGGCCACCATTGTAGAACAGGCCGTAGAAGTTCGACGGATCGAGGTAGTCGTACTCGTAGGGCGCCAGGTAGATGTTGTTCTTGCGGGCGAGCATGCCCTCCATCCAGTCCTTGCCCGGCATCACCTTGATATTCATGGTGATTCCCAGGATGTCCTTGAACTGGGCCTGCAGGTACTGAGCCATGGCGGGGAGGATCGCGCCGTTATAGCCGCCTTCCTCGCGGAACCAGACTTCGATGGTCGGGAAGCCTTCACCGTTGGGGTAGCCGGCCTTGGCCAGCAGTTCCTTGGCCTTTGCCGGGTCGAACACCGCCTGCGCCGCGACCTTGTCGCTGTAGCCAGGGTAGCCGGGCGCCAGGATCGAGTGCGCCGGGATGGCGATGTCCTTGAGCACGGTGGCGGTCAGCTCGTCGCGGTTGACGGCATAGTAGAGCGCCCTGCGGACGTCGGCATTGTCGAACGGCGCCTTCTCGAGATCGAAGGCGAGGTAGGACGTGGCAAACACCGCTTCCTTGCGGATCGAGTCGGGGAAGCGCTGCTTCACCACCGGGATCTGGCCGGCATTGAGCGTGGTGTAGGCGAGGTCGCCGGCGAGGAAGGCCGGCATGCCGACTTCCGGCAGGCCCACCGACGGATCGATGGTCAGCTCGTCGACCTGCGCCACCCACGGGCCGTTGTAGTCGGGGTTCTTGGTCAGGACGACCGAGTTGTTCGACTTCTCCCAGGACTTGAGCAGGAACGGACCCGACGAGAGGACATTGGCGACATTGCTCGCCCAGTCGTCGCCGAATTTATCGAACTGGTGCTTGGGCACCGGGTACCAGAGCGAGACCACGCCCGGCAGATAGGGCTTGGGCGCCGCAGTGGTGACTTCGATGGTCTTGTCGTCGACAGCCTTGAGGCCGAGGGTCGATACGTCAGCCTTGCCGGCCGACACGTCGTCCCAGTTCTTGATCCCCGAGGCGAAGCTCCAGTACCAGGCGAAGTCGTAGCCGGTGGTGGCGGCGCGCTGCAACGCAAAGATGTAGTCGTTCGCGGTGACCGGCTCGCCGTCGCTCCACTTCATGCCGTCACGCAGGTGGAAGGTCCAGGTCAGGCCATCGGCCGACTGCTCCCAGCTGGTCGCGGCCAGCGGGGTCAGCTGGTACTCGTTGTCGAAGCTGGTCAGCGGCTCCTGCAGCAACTCGGCGCCGGAAGCGCGCGCATAGACCGTCTTCATGTAGTCCATATACGTGCCGGTGGTGGATCCACCCGGCACGGTGAGTTTTGTCTGCGCCAACGCTGGCACGGCGGTCAATCCCGCCGCCAGCGCGACCGCGCCGACAAATTTCAGCAACGCGTTCATAGAGCTCCCTCCTTGTTGCAGAGCTACTGCTTGACGTCCCCTGTGCCCCGGCCGAACCTCGGCGTGCCGGTGTCCGAACGGGCCTCGCATGAGCGGTTTCCGGGCATAGACGCCCCGCCCGGAACCGGTGCATCGGCTGACTGCAATTCCCCTCGCAATCGGCCTTATGACATATGTCTGACAACTCCAGATTGGCTTGGCAAGCCGTTTGTGGCCTGCAGATGACAAGGTTGGCATAGTTTTGCGACGAGGCTGTTCAGCCGGACGAACACGCTCATCAGCGCCCCCCGAACAGGCTCTGCGCCGCGTTGGCGATCGCCGCCGCGTCGATGCCGAAATGCCGGTAGAGATCGGTCACCGTGCCGGTCTGGCCGAAGTGCTCCACGCCCAGCGTAATGGCCCGGTGCCCCCGCACACTGCCCAGCCAGCCCAGCGTCGCCGGGTGGCCGTCGATGGCGGTGACCAAGGCTGCAGTGTCCGGGGCATCGGCCAGCAGCGTCTCGACATGGCAGGTGGCCTCGCGGTCGCCATGCAGGCGCGCCCGCTGTGCGCCGTGCCAGCCGGCATTGAGCCGATCGGCGGAGGTGACGGCCAGCACCGCGACGTTGCGCCGGTCGCCGCCGATCATCCCGGCTGCGGTGATGGCTTCGCTGGCCAGCACGCCCTGGTAGGCGATGATCGCCTCGCAGTTCGGCGTCGGCGGCACTAGCCAGTAGGCGCCGCGAATGATGTCGTTGGCGAGCGCCGGCGTCACCTCGCGCGGCGGCTGTTCGATGGCGCGGGTGGAGAGGCGCAAGTAGACCGAGCCGCCGGAGACGTCGCGTGGCCAGTCGGCGAGATCGGCCCGGTCGCTGCCATCGCGCTGCATGTAGTCGAAACCCCAGTCGATGATCACCGAGAGCTCGTCGGCGAAGGCCGGCTCGAACGAAGCGAGCCCATCCTGCGCCATGCCGATCAGGGGCGTGCCGACCGATTGATGCGCGCCGCCTTCACCGGCCAGCGATACGCCGGAGGGTGTCGCCACCAGCAGGAACCGCGCATCCTGGTAGCAGGCATAGTTCAGCGCATCGAGACCGCGGGCGATGAACGGATCGTAGAGCGTGCCGATCGGCAGCAGCCGCTCGCCGAACAGCGAGTGGCTGAGGCCGGCCGCACCGAGCAGCAGGAACAGGTTCATCTCGGCGATCCCCAGCTCGATATGCTGGCCATCGGGCGTGAACTGCCACTTCTGTGCGCTCGGGATGCGTTCCTTCTGGAAGATGTCGGCCATCTCGCGGTTGGCGAACAGGTGCCGCCGGTTGACCCAGGTGCCCAGATTGGTCGAGACGGTGACGTCGGGCGAGGTGGTGACGATGCGGCGCGCCAGCTCGCTGTCGGTCTTGGCGATGGCGTCGAGGATCTTGCCGAACGCGGTCTGCGTGGAAGTGGCGCCGGGACCGACGAATTGCGGTCCCAGCGCCGGGACGGCCGGGCAGTTGAGCCGTCGAGACTGGGTCGTGTTGAACGGCACGGCGTCGAGGAAGGCCTGCAACTCGCGCTCGGATGGGTTGAGACCCTCGAAGCGGTCCCACTCGTGGCCGTCGCGAACCCGCATCGAGGTCTTGAGGCTCTCGATCTGCGCGCCGGTCATCTGTCCGGCGTGATTATCCTTGTGACCGGCCAGCGGCGTGCCCCAGCCCTTCACGGTATAGGCGATGAACACCGTCGGCTTGTCGGTGGTCTGGCCCTCGAACTGCTCGAGCAGGCTCTCGATGCAGTGGCCGCCGAGATTGGCCATCAGTTCGGCAAGCTCGGCATCCGTGCGGCGTTCGAGCAGGGCGGTGACCGGGCCCTGGTCGCCGATCTCATCGGTGAGCCGTTCGCGCCAGGCGGCGCCGCCACGGAACATCAGCGCCGAGTAGAGCGCATTGGGGCAGGCATCGATCCAGTCGCGCAGCCGCTCGCCGCCGGGCTCGGCGAAGGCGCGGCGTTGCTTGGCGCCATACTTGAGCGTCACGACGTTCCACTCGAAGGCGCGGAAGATCGCCTCGATCCGGTCGTAGAGCCCCTCGCGCACCACGCCGTCGAGGCTCTGGCGGTTGTAGTCGATGATCCACCAGGTGTTGCGAAGGCTGTGCTTCCAGCCCTCGAGCAGGCACTCGTAGACATTGCCCTCGTCGAGTTCGGCATCGCCGACGAGCGCGATCATCCGGCCTTCGGCGCGCTTCTTCGCCCATGGCTTGGCCCGCACATAATCCTGGATCATCGAGGCGAAGGCGGTGAAGGCGACGCCGAGCCCGACCGAGCCGGTGGAGATATCGACGTCGTCGGTATCCTTGGTACGCGACGGGTAGGATTGCGCCCCGCCATAGCCGCGGAAGGCCTTGAGCTTGTCGAGGCTCTGCTTGCCGAACAGGTACTGGATGGCGTGGAACACCGGCGCGGCGTGCGGCTTCACCGCCACGCGATCCTCGGGCTTGAGGATGCCGAAATACAGCGCCGACAGGATCGCCGTCATCGAGGCGGAGGAGGCCTGGTGGCCGCCCACTTTCACCCCGTCCGGGTTGGGGCGGAGATGGTTGGCGTGGTGGATCATCCAGTTGGATAACCACAAGGCCTTGCCAGCCAGTGCCTCAATCAGGGCGATACGCTCCGTCGACATGTCCCCTCCCAAATGTCTGACATTAACGGTGCACTAGCCCTTGGGGTGTTTCCTGCCTATTGTGACTGCTATGTCATCCCGTTGCGCAGGATTTACCACGATATGCCGCCAAGATCGGTGAATTCTGCCAAGACTGAGCTGACCGGAATCGATCGCCGCATCCTGAGGGCCCTGCAGGAAGATGGCCGCATGACCATCCAGGCGATCGCCGATCGCGTCGGGCTCTCGGCCTCGCCGTGCCTGCGCCGCATCCGCCAGATGGAGGAGGCGGGGATCATTGCTGCCTACAGCGCCGTGGTCGACCAGAAGGCGGTCGGGCTGCCCGTTTCGGTGTTCATCTCGATCAAGCTGGAGCGGCAACGGGCCGAGGAGCTCGATCGCTTCGGCGCTGCCATCGCCGGCTGGCCCGAGGTGATGGAGTGCTACCTGATGACCGGCCAGTTCGATTTCCTGCTGCGCGTCGTCTGCGCCGACCTCGCTGCCTACGAGGCGTTCCTGCGCGAGAAGCTCACCCAGGTGGCGGGCGTCAGCTCGATCGAATCGAGTTTCTCGCTGGGCCAGGTGAAATACTCCCGCGTGCTGCCCATCTGACGCAGTTACGGCGGCGCCAAACGTCGCTAAAAGCGGACCCGACAGTTTTCTTCGGGTGAGTCATGCAGGCCGACAGCATCGTTCTTGGCGCGGGTATCGTGGGCGTCAGCATCGCGGTGCATCTGCAGATGCGGGGCAGGGCGACCGTGCTGGTCGATCGGCGCGGCGCCGGCGAGGAAACCTCCTACGGCAATGCCGGCCTGATCCAGCGCGAAGGGGTGATGCCGCACGCCTTTCCGCAGGACCTGGGCGAGCTGTTCCGCTATGGGCTGAACAACCGCACCGACATGCACTACCACCTCGGCGCGCTGCCGCGCATCGCGCCCTTCCTCGCGCGCTACTGGTGGAACTCGCGGCCGGACCACTACCGCCGCATCGTCGAGACCTATGCGCCGCTGATCGCGCAGTCGATCAACGAGCACGCGCCACTGATCGAACGGGCAGGGGCGAGCCACCTGATCGAGAAGAAGGGCTGGTATCTGCTCTATCGCGACAAGGCCAAGCAGGACGAGGGCTACCTCAAGGCCGAGACGCTGCGGCGGGATTTCGGCATCGGCAGCGCTGAGCTTTCGAGCGCTCAGATGCACCGGGTCGAACCCGGCCTCGGCATCCCGCTCGAGGGCGCCTTGCACTGGACCGATCCGTGGAGCATCCGCGATCCCGGCGGGCTGGTGGTCAAGTATCGCGAGCTGTTCGAGCAACTGGGCGGCGTGGTGGTCAATGGCGATGCGCTCGGGCTGCAGCAGGGGACGAGTGGCTGGCGCCTGCCGGTGGCGGATGGCGTGCTCGAGGCGCGCGACGCGGTGATCGCGCTGGGGCCATGGGCCGGCGACCTTACCAGCCGGCTCGGCTACCGCCTGCCGCTCGGGGTGAAGCGCGGCTACCACATGCATTTCGGCCAGCCGGCGGCGCAGCCGCTGAGCAACTGGATCCTCGATACCAGCTATGGGTACCTGTTGACCCCGATGGCCCGTGGCATCCGGCTGACCAGCGGTGCCGAGTTCGCGCTGCGCGATGCGCCCGCGACGCCGGTACAGGTCGATCGCGACGAACCCTATGCGCGAGAGCTCTTCCCCGGCCTCGGCCAGCGCCTCGAGGCCCAGCCCTGGCGCGGCGCGCGACCGGCAACGCCCGACATGATGCCGATCATTGGCCCGGCGCCCAGCCAAAAGGGTCTGTGGTTCGCCTTTGGCCATGCCCACCACGGCATCACGCTCGGGCCCGTCACCGGCCGGCTGATCGCCGAGATGATCACTGGCGAGGCGCCGTTCGTTGACCCCACCGCGTTTTCGGCCGAGCGGTTTCTGTAACTGCTGCTGCAGGTGGTTGCGGACCCCCACCCCTGTCCCCTCCCCGCAAGGGGGAGGGAGACCCTCACACTGATATCGAGGCTATCGTCTCCCTCCCCCTGTTTGAGGGGGAGGGGACAGGGGTGGGGTCAGCCCGCCCTGGCGCCTCGGCCCAAGCCAGAAATCCGACTGCCGCATTTTGCCGCTGCTCGGGGGCTTGAACTCGGCCGATAGCTCGCTACGTTTTGCGGGCGGTACCGGGCCCCTCTGACGGCAGCACTTCTACGCTCCGTGATGTCGGAACTGCTCCAACGTTCACATGGAGAGGTCCGGCATGGATATGCTGCTCAGCGCCCTTATGGGCGATTTCCTTGGTACTCCCGTCTATTTCTGGGTGGCGTTTCTCGCCATCGTCATTGGCCTGTTGGTCTTCGACCTGGGCATTCTCAACCGCAACGCGCACGAAATTTCCGCTCGCGAGAGCCTGACGCTCTACGCCGGCTACGTCTTCGTCGCGGTGCTGTTCGGCATCTGGGTATGGTTCAGCCGCGGTGCTGAAGCCGGGCTCGAGTTCTACACCGGCTACCTGATCGAGCAGAGCCTCGCGATGGACAACATGTTCGTCATCGCGACCATTTTCGGCTTCCTCGCCATCCCGCGCCTTTACCAGCACCGCGTGCTGTTCTGGGGCATTCTCGGCGTGATCGTGTTCCGGGCGCTGCTGATCGGTCTCGGCGCGGCGCTGGTGCACTCGTTCAGCTGGGTGCTGGTGCTGTTCGGCGCGTTCCTGATCTTCACCGGCGTGCGGCTGTTCTCGCATCAGGACAAGGAACCGGACATCGAGGCCAACCCGATCCTCCAATTCCTCCGCAAGCACTTTCGCATCTCGAACACGCTCGACGGCAAGAACTTCCTGACCAGGCTGCCGGATAGCAAGACCGGCAAGCTCGTGACCTTCCTCACCCCGCTCGGCGTGGCGCTGATCATGGTCGAGACGGTCGATCTGATCTTTGCCGTCGACTCGGTACCGGCGGTGTTCGCCGTCACGCAGGACACCTTCATCGTCTACACCTCGAACATCTTCGCCATCCTGGGCCTTCGCGCCCTCTACTTCGCGCTTGCCGCGGCGATGAACCGCTTCCGCTACCTGCAGGTCTCGTTGGCCATCGTCCTGGTGCTGATCGGCATCAAGGTGGCGCTGGTGCCGTTCGATGTGAAGATCGACACCTTCCTGTCGCTCGCGGTCACTCTCGGCGTGTTGGCCGGCGGCGTCTTCTACTCGCTGTGGAAGACCCGCAACGAGCGGGACGTGTCGGCCGAGGTGCAGCCGGAGCAAGGCCGGCTCGAGCCGTAAGGGGGCGAACGGGGCCAGCGGCTAAGCTCCGCTTGGCCCCACCCACCGGCGTCATCCCCGCGCAGGCGGGGACCCAGTGCGATCTTTCAGGCTCCACCGCGCAGCAGCATCCCACTGGGTTCCCGCCTGCGCGGGAATGACGCCGGTGGGGGCCGAGACATCTGGGCGACTACGCGGCCCCTACGGCCGCACCGTCACCACATCGAGCGTTCCCGCGGGGAGGGGCTTCAGCAGCTCCTCCTCGGGCTTGGTGAGAAACAGCCAGTGCGCCCAGTCCTCGGGCAGGATCACGCAGACCTGCCGGTCGTGATAGGGCGCGATATCCGGCCCGGGCTCGGTGGTGAGCATGGTGAAGCTCAGCGCCCCATCCGCGTCCTCACTCCAGAGGCCCGCAATCGCCATCATCGGCGAGCCCTTGAGGCTGAAGCGGTGCTTGGTCTTGGGCGACTTGGTGCCGGTGAACTCGAAAAAGCCCGACAGGATGACGAGGCAGCGCTTCGATTTGTCGAAGTGCCGCCCGTCGGACTTGAAGTTGAACACCGGTGGCGCCTTGGGGCGCGGCGGTGGCCAGCCGAACCGCATCGAGACCACCTCGACGCCGTTCCCGGCCGCCCGCAGCACCGGCCCCATATCGCCGATGCGGATGTCATCGGCCCGCGGCAGCTCGGCCGGCGCCTCGCTGCTGTCGAGCTCGAGCGCCTTGATCGCTTCGAGATATTGCTGGTGGGTGACGTGCTGCTCGTAGTCGTTACACATCAGGCCCTCCGCGCTTCGGGATCGCTCAGCGCCAGCCGAGCGCCGGCGCAACGTGCTTCAGCACCGCCTCGATGACATGCGCGTTGTAGGCCACACCCAGCTGGTTGGGCACCGTCAGCAGCAGCGTATCGGCCGCCTTGATCCCCTCGTCCTCGGCCAGCTCCTTGACCAGTTGCTCCGGCTCCGCCGCATAGCTGCGGCCGAACACGGCTTGCTTGCCCGGCTCGATATAGCCGAAATGATCCTGGCTGCGCCCCTCGCCGCCGAAATAGGCGCGGTCCATATCGGTGACCAGCGGGAAGATGCTGCGGCTGACCGAGACGCGCGGCGTACGCGTGTGACCGGCTTCCGCCCAGGCGGCGCGGAAGGCTGCGATCTGCTCGGCCTGCTGGATGTGGAACGGCTTGTCGGATTCGGCCATCACCAGGGTCGAGCTCTGGAGGTTCATCCCCATCTTGCCGGTCCACTGCGCGGTCGGCGTCGTCGCGGCGCCCCACCAGATCCGGTCCCTGAGCCCCGGCGAATGTGGCTCGAGCCGTAAGAGGCCCGGCGGGTTGGGGAACATCGGCCGCGGGTTGGGCTGGGCAAAGCCTTCGCCGCCGAGCACATCGAGGAACACCTCGGCGTGGCCGCGCGCCATGTCGGCATCGGTCTGGCCCTCGGCCGGCACATAGCCGAAATGCCGGTAGCCATCGATCACCTGCTCGGGCGAGCCGCGGCTGATACCCAGCTGCAAACGCCCACCGGCGATCAGGTCAGCGGCGCCGGCATCCTCAGCCATGTAGAGCGGGTTCTCGTAGCGCATATCGATGACGGCGGTGCCGAGCTCGATCCGGCTGGTTCTTGCGCCGGCAGCGGCGAGCAGCGGGAACGGCGACGCGAGCTGGCGCGCGAAGTGGTGGACGCGGAAATAGGCGCCGTCCGCGCCCAGTTCCTCGGCCGCCACGGCCAGCTCGATCGATTGCAGCAGCGCATCGGCCGCCGATCGGGTCTGCGATTGCGACGAGGGCGTCCAGTGCCCGAACGAGAGGAAACCGATCTTCTTCATGGTATTGGCCTTAGCGTTGCCGGACCTCCTAGATGTCACGGCAAGGGAGAGGGATCAACGTCGTCGGCGTCTGTCACGTGCCGGTCATCCGGCGCAGTTAGGAGGCCCGCCATCAACCATGGGGCCACTGCCGTGACACTGAAATTCATCGTGATGAGCGACCTGCACCTGGTGCCGGAGGGCGAGCTGTCGATGACGCTCGATACCGCCGCCCGGCTGGAAGTCGCGGTCGAAACCATCAATGCCCGCTATGCCGATGCCGATTTCTGCATCCTCGCCGGCGATCTCGCCGATCTCGGCCAGGCCGCGGCCTATCGCCGGCTGCAGGCAATCCTCGCCAAGCTGACCATTCCGGTGCACATCACGCTCGGCAACCACGACGACCGGCCGACCTTCCTCGCCGTGTTCGGTGAGGATTTCGCCGGCGAGACCGGCCATGTCGACAAGGTGCTCGATGTGAAGGGCTACCGCATCATCCTGCTCGATTCGTCCGAGCCGGGCCGTGTCGATGGCGTGCTCGAGGCGCATCAGATCGACTGGCTGAAGGCCCGTCTGGCGGAAGCCGCCGACAAGCCGGTGATCGTCATCCTCCACCACAACGCCAACGCGCTGCATATCAGCTCCGACACCATCCGCATCCTCGAGGACGGCCCGTTCCTCGAGGCGCTGGCGACGCATGACGATATCCGCCAGGTGATCGCCGGCCACGTGCACGTCACCTCGACCGCCACCTATCGCGGCATCCCGTTCACCACGCTGGCCGGTGGTCACTACTCGGTGAGCTTCAACGTCGACCAGCCCGGCAAGCCGATCCGCCGCCTCACCGGCCCCGGCCAGATGGCCGTGGTAATCGGCACCGAGGACCGCACCACGGTGTTGTTCGAGGATTTCGTCGACGGCAACGAGGAGATCGTGCTGGCGGCTGCCGCCGAGTAAGCGGTGCCGGGGTGCGCGTTACTCGACGCGCACCTTCTTGACGAGGCCAAGCCGCTCGAGCTTTTCCAGGGCGTTGATCGCCTTGGGGTTGCCGGTATTGGCCTTCGACGAGAGGTCCTTCACCAGCGAGGCCGCGTCGCTCGTATCGCCGGCCTCGTTGAGCATGGTGATCGCCTTGACGTAGTCGACGGTCACGCAGCGCTTCCCCATCTGCTTGCCATGGTAATAGAGCAGCGCCGCTTGAATTTTGTGCGCCCGGCTCTTGTTGGCATCGGCGAGGACCTGCTCGCAGCTTGGCAGCGTCTCTGCGGCAACGGATGAAACGGCTGCCAGCAGCAGCACTGCGGCAAGTATCGTACGACGCATGAAATATCCCCCTGAGAACATTGCCGACGATTGGCATGCGGGTCAGGCGGCAGCAAGTATCTCCGCTGCGTCGGAGCGGAGATATTTGCGCGGATAGTTTACGCCGGGCGCGGCGTCAGGCGTTGCCGGGGCCGGTGATGTTGACCAGCCAGGAAATGCCGAACTTGTCGCTCAGCATGCCAAAACTGTCGCCCCATGGCGCCTTCGCGAGCGGCATCATCACGTTGCCGCCGGCCGAGAGTTTGTCCCAATAGCCGCGCAACTCGGCCTCATTGTCGCCGCTGAGCGACACGCTGATGTTGTTGCCTGGGGTGTGCGGCATGCCAGGCGGCGTGTCGGCTGCCATCAACCAGTAGCCGCTGGAGGAGATCAGTTGGCCGTGCATGATCTTGTCCTTGTCGGCGGGGTCGTGCGGCATGCCGCCCTCGGCGTAGGTGCTGATGGTCAGCTCGCCGCCGAACACCGAGCGATAGAACTCGATGGCCTCGCGGGCGTTGCCGTTGAAGTTGAGATAGGGATTGAGGCGCGTCGGCATGGTTTCCTCCCGTGCTGCCTCAGCCGAGGCTAGAGCGCTTTCAGGAAAAGTTGCAGACTTTTCTGGTTCGAAAGCGCGCCAGAATCAAAGACTGAGATCGCTTCGCCGTTCCACTTGAACGGAGAAACGATCTAGGTGAGCCGCGGTGACGAGAACAAGACGCGCGGGCTTGCGGGTGCTTTGACCGTCCGCTCTACTTCGCCTCGCGGAGGAGACCGGCATGGAGCTGCAGTTCAGGGCGACGGTGATCTACTGGCGCGGCCCGGCGCCGTTCTTCTACGCCCGCATCCCCACGGAAATCGGCGCCGAGATCGGCAAGGTGAAGAAGGCCGCGAGCTATGGCTGGGGCGTCATCCCGGTGGAAGCGACGATCAACGGCGTCACCTTCACCACCTCGCTGTTCCCCAAGGATGACACCTACCTGCTGCCGCTGAAGCAGGTAGTGCGCAACCAGCTGGGTGTCACCGCCGATGACCAGATCGATGTCGAAATGACCATCGGCGGCGGCTACGTGCCGCTGCAGTTCCGGGACTAGAATGCTGCTCGGGCAGAGCCGCCGGTCAGTCGGGCCAGCGGCTCTGACGATGCTCTTAGCGGCCGGCGAAGATGCTCTCGGCCCACGCCATCATGCCGCCGCCGCCGCCGCCGGCGTAACGGCGGAGTCGTGCGGCGAGGCTGTGGCCGGTCAGCGAGCCCATATAGTGGCAATCGCACAGCAGCCGGTGGGCATCCTCGTCATTCATCGCGAAGTAGTCCATGGCGTCGCCGAGCGTGTTGCCGCGCAGGCCATCGCCACGCAGGACCGGGTCACTGAAGGCGATGGCGAGCGGCGTGCTTTCGCTCCCTCGATATGCCCGACGATCCGCCTCGCTCAGGTACTCGATGCGATAGAGCGCCTCAATCGAGCCGGGATGTACCTCCAGCAGGTCGGCCCAGCGGTTGAGCCGTTCCTTGCGTGTCATGGTGGTGAGCGGGTTCGCCGCCACGATCGCGGCGGCCTCGCGCAGTTGTTCAGGTGTCTGGTGCTTCATGGGGACCTCCTCCGGGCCTGGGCACAGCGGCAGCCAAGGCCGATCTTGCCCTGGTGTCCCTTGTGCCTGACGCTTGGCTCGCGAGGCGACCGCCGGCTCCTGCCTTGGTCCTGCTGGTGGAGTGAGGCTGCGCCGCAAAGCCGCCGCAATGACGGCGGTCCCGAAGATGTGACCAGCGCGGCCCCGGGGGCCGGCGCCGGTCACCGATCAGGCGGCGAGCGGCAGCGCGAGGCGGCGGATTTCGGCCGCGACACGCGCCTGCAGCGCCCACAGGTTCCGGTCGCGGATGCCGTGCGCCTCGAGCTGCGTCACCGTGTTGTAGAGGTATTGCGCGCCCGAACCCCAGTGCCCGGCGGCGCGGGCGAGGGTGCGCGCCACCACGCTCTGCGGCAGCCGGCCGGCATAGTTGGCGCCCTCAGGCGAAGCGACGAAGGCCAGCGCATGGAGCGGCCCGCTCGGTGTTGCGAGCCGCATCCAGCGCGGCACGTTGGTCGGGCGCCGGCTATCGGTCTCGCGGACGAGCAGCCGCACCAGCTGGCCATGCGGATCGGCATCGGGCAGCCGGTAGGCCAGGCCCGCGCACGAGCCTCCGCGATCGAGCGCCATCATCAGCCCCGGCACCTCGCGGGTGCCGCGCCAGCGGGTCAGCCGCATGCAGAAGCGGCGGTGCCAGCCATGCGCTCGCGCCTGGCGGGTCTCGAGATGTTCGAGCTCCGGTTTCCAGATCAGCGAGCCATAGGCGAACAGCCACAACGGGCCATCCGGACGGTTGGCCAGCAGCGCGGCGGCCGTGGCGTCGAGGTCGGCTTCGGTGGGGTCGGGCTGGCCGGGCATCGGGCCCGGATCGGGCTCGGTGCGCTCGACCAGCGCAACCAGTTCAGCAGTCAGCTCCATGGCGGAGCGGCGTAGGGACATCGTCCAACTCCAAGCGGTCGCCCCCCGCCGGGATTGGGTCGGATATGCCCAGAGCGGCGCGGGGGATCAAGTGTACTGCTGGTACGGAACTGCTCTCGGGCGGGCGACCCGGTTTCGACGCAGGTCGCAACCGAAGCGGCCGAGCCGGCGTTGCCCAGGGGCAGCGACAGGAGGCCTCCATGCAGACACGACGCATCCACGAAGTAGCGGGTCAGGCGACCTGGGTGATGGTGCTCGAGACCGGTGACGAGGCGATCGATTGCCTCACCCGCTTTGCCGGCGAAGCAGGCCTGGATGCCGCGAGCTTCACCGCAATCGGCGCTTTCGAACGGGCGACACTTGCTTTCTTCGATTGGGAGCTGAAGGAATACCTGCCGATCCCGGTCGAGGAGCAGGTCGAGGTGGCATCACTCAGTGGTGACATTGCCCTTGGGCCGGATGGCCAGCCGGCAGTGCATGTGCATGCGGTGCTGGGACGCCGCGACGGCAGCGCGCTCGCAGGCCATCTCAAGGCCGGCGTGGTGCGGCCGACGCTGGAACTGGTGCTGACTGAGTCGCCCGGCGCGCTGCGCAAGCGCGTCGACGCCGAGAGCGGCGTGGCGCTGATAAGGATGTAGGCCGGTCGGGCACCATGACCGCCGCTCACTCGGGGTCATCCCTGCGGGGAGGCGACACTGGGGTTCAGCTCAGCTGAGAAGGCCAAGGAGCTACCACATGCCCGAAATCTCAGCCGGAATCCTGCTGCATCGGCATGGCCCCAACGGGCGTGAGGTGTTGCTGGTGCATCCGGGCGGACCGTTCTGGGCCCAGAAGGACGAGGCGGCCTGGTCGATCCCCAAGGGGCTGATCGATCCCGGCGAGGAGCGGGAGGCGGCCGCACGCCGGGAATTTGCCGAGGAGGTGGGCACGCTGCCGGAGGGCGCGCTGGCGCCGCTCGGCGAGTTAAAGCTGTCGAGCGGCAAGCAGCTGGTGGCGTTTGCGCTCGAGGGGGATTTCGACCCGCAGGCGCTGATCTCCAACAGCTTCGAGATGGAGTGGCCGCCGCGTTCCGGACAGCGGCAGAGCTTTCCCGAAGTCGACCGGGCAGGGTGGTTCGGGTTGGACGAAGCGCGGACCAAACTGCATCTGGGACAGCGCGTTCTGGTTGATGCGTTGCGGGCGCATACCCGGCCATAGACTTCTGGCGCGAGTGATGGCAGGGAGGCCAAAAGGGGAAGGCCCATGCGCATCGCGGTGACCGGCACGCACGGCAGTGGCAAGTCCACGCTCGTTGAGGATTTCGTTTCAGCTACTGCAGGTTACGAGGCGGTGCCGGAGCCCTACTGGCTGCTGGTGCAGCAGGGGGTAGTGTTCGCCGATGGGCCATCGGTCGCCGACCTCGAAGAGCAGCTGAAGCAGAGCTGCGCGCTGCTTCTGGCGACCAGCGAGGCGAACGTCGTGTTCGACCGCTGCCCTCTCGATTTGATCGGTTATCTCGAGGTGCTGAGCGCGGCTGAGGGCTTTGAATGGAGCCCGGACGGCAAGCTGCTGAAACGCATCGAGGATGCGCTGGCGTCGCTCGACCTCGTCGCCTTCGTGCCGCTGAAAAGCCCGGACGAGATCGAAGTGGCGATCGAGTACCCCAAGCTCAGGAAGCGGGTGGATGCGCGGCTCAAGATCATGCTGCGCGAGGATGATCTCGGGCTGCTGGCCGACGGGCCGCGTGTGGTCGAGATCACCGGGACCCGGGAGCAGCGGGTGCGCCGCCTGACCGAGGCGCTGGCTGGCTGAGCTGTTGCTCCTAGTCGTAGGCCTTCTCGTACTTCTCCAGCGCGCGAATGGCCTTGGCGTTGCCGCCGGCGGCGCGATCGCGGATGTAGGTCAGGGCCGCCTTGAGGGTGAAGGCGTCGCCGGACTCGCGGGCGAGCACCAGCGCCTTGAAGTAATCGACCTTGAGGCAGCTGACGCCCATGATCATGCCGTGCATGTAGAGGTGCGAGGCATCGGTCTGGCCGACCGCTGAGGCATCCTGGCGGGCCACGATCTCGGCGCAGATCGCCTTGATTTCGTCCTTGGTCGAGGCGGTGCTCACCTTGGTGTAGAGCGAGCTCTTGGGCAGCAGCTGCGCGCCGCCCTTGGCGGCGACCTCGGTGGCAATGCCCGCACTGGTCGCGAGAACCAGGGCAGCAAGAAGTGTGGACAGGCGTGAATTGTGTCGCATGGTGGATGCTCCAGTGCTCGGGGTTACTTGAGGCGCTTGGTCAGCGCTTCGATGCTGGTGCGGCGTTTGGGGAGGGAGAATGGCGGCTTCTGGCGCTTCGCGAGCCCGAACACGTCGCCCGCGGCGCGCTCCACCACGACGCTCTCAAAGATCTTCAGCGATTGGCATTCCCAGCCCGCGCCGCTGTGGCCGGTGACGGGGTTGTAGCTGTTGGACGTGTAGCCGAAGCAGATATTGCCGCGCTCGGTCTTCCAGCGGCCGGGCAGCACCACCTTGTTGCCGGGGTACCAGAGCCAGGTGCCGCCCTGCTTGTCGTAGTATTCCACCTGCGTGCCGTGGCCGGGGCTGTAGGTCATGATGGTCTGGTTGGCGAGCTTGGGCGCGGCGAGCGCCACACCGACGCCGGCGAGGACGATGAGGGTGGCAAGGATCAATCGCATGGCGGGGTTCCTCATTGACCGCAGAACTCGTCTTCGATGCGGCAGGGCCCGGCACCGAGCGCGTCGCAGGCCTTGAGCGCCGCGGCGTGGGCGCGGGACTTGCTGCCTGCCTTGCCGACACCCCATTTGCTGCCGGTGGTCGCAATCGCCAGGCACCCGCTGGATCCCGAGGCCACCACCTTGCAGTTCTGGTATTGCTTGCGGCAGGCCTCCAGCGTGACGTCGCTGGCCCACGAAATCGAGCGGAAGCGCTGGACAAAGGGCTTGCCGCCCGGCGCTGCCTGCGCCACGGCCCAATCGGCCATGGCTGGCACCGGCGCCAGCAGCGACAGGCTGCAGGCAACCGCCAGTATCAGATGCTTCATATTATCCCCCAAGGCGTAAGTATGACTTGCGTATGAAGTATCGCTAAGGGGTAAGACTTCGCGCCGCCAGTGCAGCCTGCGGATAGGGTAAATTCTGGCGGGAAATATCGGTCAGGCAGTGGCTGGGGGTGGCATCCCGTCCAGGCTCAGATACTGATCCCGCAGCGCTCAGGCACCGACCCACCCCAACCACGGTGTCACCCCGGCGGAGGCCGGGGTCCATCCTGAGATGCCCTTAGTGAACCGAGTTGAATGCCAGCCCTGATATGGGCGGCGCTGGCGGGCAGTGGTCCGCCAAGAAACCTGAGGATGGGCCCCGGCCTTCGCCCATACGCGCTAAGGTCAGGTGATTTCCACTGCTCGGATGCGGCGCCGATGGGCGAACTTGCCACCCGGCAGAGCCCCAAACTCGGTGTCATCCCTGCGAAAGCAGGGACCCAAGTCACTGCCCGCGCAGATGGATGGATGGCGGACGAGGGCAAAAAGCCCTCGCCGCGAGGTCCCTGCTTTCGCAGGGATGACAGCCGGTGGGTGGGGGCGATCGTAACTTAGCGCCCATAGACCTTCGCCGGAGTGACCCTGTGGGTGATGTAAGCGGGGAGGCCGACTTGCTCTTCCCAGGAGGTCCCCAGCCTAATCCTCGCTGCGCCCGCCGCCCTCGCGGTTGCGCTCATAGCGGTGCTTCAGCGGGAAGGGCGGCAGCCAGGCTTCGCGCCGGATGGTCCAGAGCTCATAGCTCGGCTTGAACTGGTCCGGCGCATCGAACGCCCCCACATGCACTTCGATCTCGTCATCCGACTGAGAGAACACCGACGACCCGCAGCGCGGGCAGAAATGCCGCCCCAGATACTGGTGCGTCGCGCCTTCGATGGTCACCGCATCCGCCGGAAAGATCGCGAACACCCCGAACAAGCTCCCCGAGTGCTTGCGGCAGTCGAGGCAATGGCAGATCCCGGTGCGGTACGGCTCGCCAGAGGTGGTGAGGCGGACATCCCCGCAGAGGCAGGAGGCGGTGGGCATGGTGTGGCTCCCGGTCGGCGACGCCGCATGGCGCCCTTTCTAGAGCCGAATATCCATTTCGGCGAGGCCGGCCGGCATCCGACCTTGAATACGCGGCGGGGTTCAGGGCTGTCGCGCCGGGCCGACCCGCTCGGCAATATGGAGCGCGGGCGGAGACGCCGAGCTTGCTCGAACCGTCTTCCGCCCGCCTTCACAGATTCAACGGGTCGCGATCGACATGGCGTCGCGGACCTTGCCACTCGGAGCCCATTTGATCGAGACCCTCTCGCCGACCTTGAGCTTGGAGAAGTCGCACCTGGGTCCGAACTGATAGACGTTCTTGCTGGTGAGGGTGACGGTGCACGCCTTGGCGTCGAGCAGCTTGACGGTGCCGCGGGCAGTCTTGAAGTGCACCCGGGCCGCCACGGTGGGCGCGTGGGCGGCAGGGGCGGCAGGTGCGACCATGGTGCCGCCGCTACCGTAGCCGGCAGCCATTACCCCGGACGAGGCGCTGAGGGCGGCAACGAGCAGAACTGGGAGGACAAAATTGCGCATGACAACTCCAATCGGTTACGGCCGGGTCGACCAATCGTCTGACGGCCTCGAGGACCGTAGGTCCGAGCGCTTACACCTCCCTGTCCGCCACCTTACATCCGCGCAAGGTTGGCGAGGCTGTCTCGGCAACGGCCGTCGGCGCTGATCATTGTCGTCGTCGCGCAGCGGCCCGATCGGGCCTGGCGCTAGAGCCGAATGCCCTTCTCGGCGAGCCCGGCCAGCATCCGGCCGTTGAAGGCCCGGGCAATCTCGGGCTGCCGCACCGGACTGGTGCGCAGCGACCCGCTCACCACCACCGATCCGGCATTGATCTCGTCGATCCCCAGGTCGTGCATGTCACTGGTAATGGCTTTGGCGAATTTCGGGTCTGCCCTGAGCTCGGTGGCTGCCGTCCGCATCTCGTCGATCACCGCCAGCGGATCGGTGCCGCTCGGCACGGTGAAGCGCGGGCGAAGCACGCCAAAATTCCGCGAACTGTTCTTCAGCGCCTTGACCGTCGAGAACGGAATCGAGTGCAGCGCCCCATCGCTGTCGCGTAGCCGCATGCTGCGCAGCGACAGGCTCTCGACCACCCCGGTGCGATCGCCGGTGCTGATGGTGTCGCCGACGGCAATCGTGTCCTCGGCGAGGATGAAGAAGCCGGTGATGACATCCTGCACCAGCTGCTGCGAGCCAAAGCTCAGGGCGAGGCCGAACACACCGGCGCCGGCGATCAGCGGCGTCACGTCGACCCCGATATTGGCCAGCACCGCAATGCCGCCCAGCACCACCAGCAGGATCAGCACGCCATTGCGCATCAGCGGCAACAGCGTCTGCAGCCGGCTCGAGCGCTGCGCGCCCGGACGGGTGTTCGGGTTCGGCGCCAGGGTCGTGGCGATCCAGGCATCGAGCGTCACCCAGATCAACCAGGCCACCGCGACAACGGTGGCAGCGGCAAACAGTGGGCCGACGATTACGCGGCCATCACCGGTGAGCCAGCCCCAGATGTTGAAGCCCCAGACGCCGGCAATGGTGATCGCCATGGCAAAGAGGGTCAGCGCGTCGGCGGCGACCCGCAACAGCCTGAGGATCTTGCCGGCCACGATCTGACGAAGGGTATGCCTTTGATAGCGGTAGCGCGGCGGCGTGGACGAGGTGAGCCGGTGCAGCACGGCGATCGTCACCATGCCGGCCAGCACCACCGCGAACGACCACAGCATCTGGCTCAGCACATCATTGTCGCGCTGCCCGGCCAGGAGGCTGAAAATGCTGAGGATCAGAAAGCCATAGGCGAGAAGGTGCCAGTGCCGCGCGAGGCGCCGGGTAGCGTTGCGGATCGGATTGTCCGAAACCGGAGCGCGCGCTGCGGCGCCGAAGATCAGCCGGCCAAGCGCCACCCGGTGCCGCGACACAAATGCCAGCATGGTGAGCGCGGCGATGCAGTTGAGGATTAGCCCGACAAAATCGGCCGCCGACCACCCGAGCACTTGCCGCAGCGACGGGTCGGAACTGAGCGCCGCGAAGGTGGCAAAGCTCGCGACCGCCAGCCACCACGGGTAGAACCGGCGCTGGCCATAGCGGATCAGCCGCACGCTGCGCGCGCTGCCGAACCCGGACAGCGCCGACGTCGCGAGGTCGGCCGTCAGCATCGCCAGGAGAATCCCAATCGCGAGACTATTGAAACTGGTGCTCGCCACCTTCGGCACCGGCAACAGGCTCGCCAGCACCGCGACCAACAGCGCTGCCGCCGCCGCCAGCACCACCTTCAGCATCAACCCCATCGCCAGCTTCCGCTTCCGCACCGGTTTTGTCGGCTGCACCAAACCGCGCGTAACCCGGCGCAGGCCAATGCCGATGCCGGCGACGATCACCAGGCCGGGCAGGGCCCAGAGCAGGAACTGCAGCAACTGCCCACTGCTGACCCCACTCTGCACCCGGCTACCGATCTGCGTCCCGGCCTGCGCCAGCTTCCGATCGATCGGCACGCCGAAGGTGGCGGTCGGCAGCGAGGTGACGAGCTCGTCGGACCAGCGGTACAGGGCTCCGACGAGGCCGGTGCTCGCACGGTTGTCGGCTTCCTCCCCGCCGGCTGCTGCTGCCGGCGCATCGGTCGGCGTTGATCGCAGATGCTCGAGCAACTGCTCTCGCAGCACGGGGTCCTCCAGCACGACGATCAGCCGATCGACGGCCTCGGACGAAGCCGCCGGGGCAGGGGCCGCCTGCTGGGCACCGGCGCTGCCGATCGACAGCATGACGAGAATAACGGCGATCAGCTGCTTCAAGGTGTAGTCTCCGTGTGGTCCATCCGGGCGGCAGATGCGCGGAATCGAAAGGGCTGTGTACTAGCCCTTGGGCGAGCAAATTGTCAGCATCGTGCCGAGGCTTAGCCTAAAGCGCTACGGGACGGTCCGACCAGCGTCGTCCCGTCCCCCGATAACCATTGGCAATGTGACCCGTGCCGGTTGGATACGCCTGCCGGCGATGATCTGGTCGAAGCAACGGAGGGTGTGTCTGGCCTCCCGGTGCCGGTTACGGCAGGGTGTGCCCGGCGGCGCGGAACAGGCGGTACCATTCCTCGCGCGTAAGATTGATGTCCGAGCCTGCGGCGCTCTCGCGGATGCGCCCGGGCCTGCGCAAATATGTAGATTGGGAAATCGACGCCACACTGCAAAAGGGCCACGGTCTCATCGGCGTGCGGTTGCCAACGCTTTCTCCGATGCAGAACGGTCTGTACCCGGTTCCGGATCGTCTGTTTGACAACGTCAATTCCGGCTATGCCGTATGGACCGATTGGGCCACGATAACCCAAGGGCGACACAGTTTGGTCAGCCTGATCGAAACTGCGAACTCGAAGAACTCTTCGTTGATCGACAACTCTCGCCCCCGCCGCATGCGCAACGCTTGAAGGAGACCTGCATGCCGATTCCCACGCGCCCGTTTTTGATCGTCTATGTAGCTTGGCATCCGGACTTCGAACTTGGACCGACAATCGCCAAGCACCTGTTCGACCATTATCGACGCGAGCACTTCGGTAACATTGCCGGTGGCGCAGGACTGAGTGTCGTCTATCGCCATGTAGCGAAAGCTGCCACAGGTGCTCCATTGGCGATCGATTTCGAGGAGGGCGAGACTTCTGCCGTTGTGGTGCTTTTCGACGAAGAGTTCGCGAAGTCCCGGGAATACATGGCTTGGCTGAAGTCGGTGGAGGCTTCGAGCGAAGACGCCGGCATGCGAGCGATGGTATTTCCTGTCGCCATGGATTCATCGCTCACGAAGGCTGGCGTCGTGGAGCAGGCAGTTCGATGGGATCACTGGACGCACATCCAAGAGCCCCAAGCCAAACTGCAGAAGCTGACCACCGACCTAACCTATCAGTTCAGCCGGATGCTTCGGTCCTATCTCGAGCGCCTGAAGCGGCCGCTGACCGAGGACGAGGAACTGCTCGGCTACTTGCAGAAGGTTCAGATATTCCTCAGTCACTCGAAGCATGACGCGGACGGCGAACGCATCGCCAAGGTCGTCCGAGATGCGTTGCATGATGGACAGGGCTTCAGCAGTTTCTTCGACGTCAAGGATATTCCCACCGGGACGCGGTTCGATCGAATCCTCTTGGCACAAGTACGCGTCAGTGCCGTGGTAGCGATCCACACGGACAGCTTCTCATCAAGGGAGTGGTGTCGTCGAGAGATCATCGAAGCGAAGCGGCACAACGTCCCCCTCGTCGTAGCGAACTGCATACAGGATGCGGACGAGCGTGGCTTTCCCTATCTTGGCAATGTGCCCCTGGTCCGTATGGACCCCATTCTGCTTGATCGCATCGACAACATAGTTGGCAGATTGCTGGATGAAGTCCTCAAGGACTTCCTGTGGCGTTGCCGCGTCGAGATGGTGCAGCGCGACGGCGGTGATGGCGCCGTATTCCTGCCTCGTCCGCCGGAACTGATATCTCTTGCAGCCCTCGACGGCGAGGCTCAAGCGAAAGTCACTCTTGTTTACCCCGATCCTCCCATTGGTTCGGAAGAGCAGCGGCTATTCGAGGTCATCGCCCCTTGGGTGAAGCTCAGGAGCATTACCGAGTGGATTGCTCAGTCTGGAGTGCACCCATGACTTACCGCGAACCACTCAGCCAGATGGCGATCGCCATATCGATCTCGGAGAGCGACGACTTGGCAGTCTTGGGCCTCGCCGAGGAGCATCTTCGCGACGCTATGACCGAGATTTCTCGCCACCTATTGGCCATGGGGGCGCGTCTGGCTTACGGAGGAGACCTGCGCGACAACGGGTTCACCAAGCTCCTGCTCGAGCTGGTAGCGCGCCACAGGCGAGATGCGGATGTGGGCGACACCAGGCCAGCAGTCTCGAACTACCTTCCCTGGCCGGTCCATTCGATGAAGTCGAGGGAGTATCTAGCAGGCCTGCAGGATGATCTCGAGGGGCTCGGCGTACTCTATTGCTTGGACAGGGATGGGCGACCGGTTGTCCCGAATTCCGATGTCGTTGCCGCCAGTTCTGATTTTTCCGACGAAGACTGGGCTGAAAGCCTCACTGCCATGAGGCGGGCGCAGACTGATGCCATCCACGGCCGAGTCGTTCTTGGTGGGCGGGTGACGAAGTTCAAGGGGCGGATGCCGGGCATCGCCGAGGAGACCGAATTCGCTCTGAAGGGAAAGCAGCCGCTGTATCTGCTTGGTGGGTTTGGAGGCTGCGCGAGGGACATTGCCGCGGACATGGGCTTGATGCCGGGTATCCCCGCAGATGGAGATTGGGCCGGTCGCAAAGAGCTGTCGGTCTGGAAATGGACGGACATGGCCAACGGATTGGAGCAGGCCGAGATAGAGACCTTGGCGCGAACGGTTCATGTCGATCAGGCCGTCGCTTTGATCCTCCGAGGGCTGCTTAGGTTGAGCCACCGAGATGGCCGTGATTGACTACCCGACCCGTGGCGATCTTCTCCGCTTCGCGGCCGAACTGAACCTAACCGAGCAGGCCTCCGTCAGGAAAACAGCAGAGGATCGAAGTCCGGAAGGAGCGACGTTTCTTTCACATTCGAGCAAGGATCAGGAGCTAGTGGTCGGAGCGGTTCGACTGTTGAGAGGGCATGGTGCTACTGTCTACATCGACAAGAAGGACCCTGGGCTGCCGCCTTACACGAACAAGGGCACCGCAACAGAGCTGAAGAAGAGGATACAGCAGTCCAGAAAGTTCGTGCTCCTCGCTTCGAACAACAGCAAGGACAGCCGCTGGGTCCCATGGGAACTAGGAATAGCTGATCAGGCCAAAGGCCTCAGCCGTGTTGCCGTGCTACCCGCAGTGGAATCGCAGAACGATATCACGTGGAGCACCTGGGAATACTTGGGGCTCTATGACCGCATCGTTTGGGGCGATCTTCAAGGGGAATCGAAGCGCGTGTGGATGGTGCTTGACCAACGAAAGAACACGGCGACCGAACTATCGGAGTGGCTCCGATCCTAAAGAGCGACAGGGCAGAGCTTTTAGCCGAATAGGGGCAATGTTTCTTCCGCCGATACACTAGCCTTCAAGCCGTAGTGCCTCGACACGCCGTCGATGAATTCCGGTTGTCCACCATAACTAGGGTGACGCACTTGCTTGGCATGGATTCCGAGGTCGGACATCGCGATTTCGGCGTCACGCCCTATAGCGAGGACCGACTGAGGCGCAAGCAAGTCCAACAGCGTCACCATCACGTGTCGACATGCATGTCTCTCCGCGCGCGTGTGGGACCTGTTCGTCATGGGATGGCCTGGCTCATGGGGATGCAGCGGAAACACGTTCCACAAGAACACCGGTTTCCCGATCTGCATCAACATACGCCAGATCACCGTCGCAGTGCGCTCCGCCGCGACGGGCCCCAGGGTCGAGCGTTTGAAGTCCTTTGCGCCAAGCAGGCTGGCATGGGCTTCCAAGTGCGCTTCATCTGTCAGCGCAAGGCCGGTCCTACGGCCTCCTCTATAGCCCAGGTCGCGCGCTATCCAGACGCTATCCACGCCGTTTGCGAGTGCCGCATCCAGAGCGGCCGCCAAGTTGGCACGCCGTATTGCCGCCGCGTCGGGCCGATCGAAGTCGGCGCATGTGTCAGAATAGGGATTGAACGCGTTGTCGAACTTAAGATCTGCGACCATCGCCACGAAGTTATTGGCCACGGGCGAACGCGCAGTCATTCTAGCTTTTCGAACATGATGGTTCGCTCGTTGAGGTCGATTGTTACGACGCCGTTGCGGTGTTCGCGAAGCTCTCGAAAGACCCGGAAGCCCTCAAGGATCGCATGCTCCCACTGCCACAGCGGCCTTTGCGCAACCTCATACCCGGTCACGAGCTCGCGGACAGCCTTCAACAACCCGTAATCCAGGGATTTTACGTGCTTGAACGCGCCGTGGCGCAAACCATGGTTGAAGATCCAGGTCGAGATCCCTTCTTCGATGATGTTTGCTCGCGCGCCATCCTCGTTTTCGTCCACCACCGGATTGCTCTTGCGTTTGATGCGAAGCAAGGCGCGAAGGGTAGGGGACCATCCGAGTATCCCCGCGAAGGCTAGGTGAAAGACGTCGTGATACCTGTAGTCGTCCGGTTCTTGCCGGTTGTCGGTCAGCGGGCTGCCCAAGTTGACGCCGTTGTACCTCATCACCACCTGCTGGCGCGAACCGTGGGTTCGTTCGATGAACTCGACCCGCATTGTACGAGGCAACTGCTCCCATTCCGGGAAGTCGGTGTCGTATAGCCCGCCCCAGTTCTTCTGCTCGGGCCATCGGCCGAAAGTCTTGATGACGTTTTGACGCGCAGCGGTGTCGAGGCTCACCTGGGCGTCGTCGGCGGATATCAGCAGTGCTCGGAAGATCTCCACCAAATCGGCTGAGAGCTGGTCGCCATTGTCGCGAATCTGGCCACCGCTCCAATGTGACAGGAGTATCCCAACTCTGCCCGCCAAGGCCAAAAGGCTGGCCTCGACCTGTTCGCCAGCGACTGGTTCGGCAAATGGAATGTCGTGTTGCTGCAGATCGACGAAGGTCGTGGCGCCGGCTTTGCCTCGATAGGTCCAGTCTGCCAGAGAAAGCCGAGCGCGCTCCGCGATATCGGACAGGTTCAGGCCAGCGCGCAAAGCGGCGTTTGAGAAGTACCATAAGGAGTCGCCCAACTCCTCGATGACCTCGTCGTGATAGGACGAGAACGACTCCTTGTCGCGCTGCTTCTTTTTCAGCGCGCTGAGCAGACTTCCCACCTCGCCGAACAAACCGAGGAGAACGAAGCCCAAACCATCGATGCTAGGTTTTCCGTTCTTGTCTGTTCTTTGCGTGAACTGCTGGTATTCGTTGAGGGCGAGCGGCGCGTCGTCATCCGTGAACAGGCTGCCTTGCTGGCGCATCAGTGATCGTGCATCAACCGTCATCGACTCATCCTCCCAACCGAGATGCTGAAGTCACGAGCTCCGGCCTGCAAGCCGTTCGTGGGATAGAAAATGTATCTCAGGCTACTTTATTCGTCTGCTTGGAGTAGCGAGCAGCGCTGTTCTCGAACTGGTAGGGATCGGCGAGCACAAGATTCCAGTTGCCTCGCCCCTTTTCTTCCATCCAGTCCAGCAGAGGGCCGCACTGCCAGTCGAAGAACGTGCGATGATTGCGACCGTTCTTGTAGTCGATCTCGTCGAGGATGGCCCGTGGGATCTCGATCGCGTCGCGGCCGAAATAGACGAATTTGTTCGAGTACAATACTCGGTCCGTGCCGGTGTCGTTCTCCACGTTGAACCACTCCGGGGTGCCGTCTTCATTGCTGTGGTGCGAGTTTTCCTGCGTCCATAGGTCCTCCTCGGTCTCGCGATGGTAGATGTTGTCGCCCAGCATCGCCATCTGCGAGCCGTTGCGGGCGGGGCGCTTCGCCTTGAAGTCCGGATGAGACCAGTACTCGTTGAACGAGAGCGATCCAGTCACCTGCATGAAGTAGATGCATTTGCCAGTTGCCTTCAGGGCCGACCCGCCAACACCCACTACCCAATCGCCTACCTTGGCCACACTGCGTATCCTGGGCTTGCATGTCGCTAGGGTGCAGGTCCCATGGAAAGGGTTGGGAGCGAATCCGAAGTCCCGATCGATGACATACACGTAGACTTTTGCCATCGTCAGCACCGAGACGTGGATGCAGCGTGGACTGGTGCCCGGTCACCGCCTCCAGGATTCTCGAAGGTGTTTGTGCCTTCCACTGCAGCGATAATGCTGTCTGCGTTCCAGTTGACGATGGCGCTGGCGTATTGCTCAAGAGCCGCCGGCTTGTCGTTCTCTGTTCCTCCGCGTTCGTAAACGCCGATGATTCGTTTGCCTTGGCGCTTCGCCTGGTTGATCTCCCAGTCGACCCAAGGGCGTTGAGCGGTGTTCTTTCCGATAACGACGATGACCGTGGAAGCCCAGCTCATCTTCATGCGCAGCAAACGCTGTATCGTCTTGTCGCTCACCAACCCCTTGTTCAGTCGCTCCTGGTTGGCGGGCTTCGCCCTGATTGAGCTGTTGCGGATCTCGTAGCCGTTGCGAGACAACATGTTGGTCATGTTCGTCACCGCCTGATCGTCGGCATGGTGGTGACTGATGAATACGTGACGGCGCGACGCCATGGTTTCTCCTCGAAAAGATCACTAACGATTGTTCACCTTTTGGTCCTCGCGCGGTATGTTGTGTCGGCCTGATTTATTGTAAAGAGCTGGAAGAGAAAATCTTTGGCATTCGAGCTTGTTAGAGGCTCTGGGCGCAAACGGAGCTGTCTGGCATGAATCAAGGCACTAGCGCGCAGCCGGCGTCGCTGGCGACAACTGACTACATCCGGATCGCACTCGACAAAGATTTTGGTCTAAGCGTCCACATAAACATGGTAGTGGTAGCATTGCTGGTTCTTGCCGTAGTGCTTGCATTCTTGGCTCGCTACTACTTTTTCCAGCGCCGCCTGCCACAGTTTGAGATCGAGGAAGCAGAATTCGGCCTTGGCGATCAGAAGATCACCTTGAGAGCGAACGATCTTGATCGCACAGTTGCCTACAGGGTCTGGGTGGAGCTGAGCACTCGCAAGATTGGACTGCAGATCGACCCAGATGACGACGTCATCGATGAAATCTACAACAGTTGGTACGAATTCTTTGCCGTGACACGCGAGCTGGTGAAGGACGTCCCGGTCGTGAAGGTGCGCCAAGACTCAACCCGTAAAATCATCCAGCTTTCGATCGAAGTGCTCAATACGGGGCTTCGGCCGCACCTAACGAAATGGCAAGCGCGGTTTCGGCGTTGGTATGCAAACCAACTCGAGAGGGACAAGGATGCTCTTGAACACCCTCAGGACATCCAGAAGCGCTTCCCGACTACGACAAGCTGGTAGCCGAGATGCTTGAGGTCAACAAGAAGCTGATAGCCTATCGTGCAAAGATGTACGACTTGGTAACGCAGTGACTATCGGTCCTCTACCGGAGGAAGTAGCTCGGTAATTGATCCATTGATGCCCACAGTGCCATAGGCAGTCGCGTCGCTATGCCAAGCGCAGTGCCACTTGGGTACCCAGCAGCGACCTTGCTCAGCGGCACGCTCACCATGAAGGAGCGTTGCTCGTCGGGTATCGCTACTGGATATAGGCCCAAGAACTCACGGCCCCTGTGGTCCTGGCCAACGTCTTCGACAACCGGCAGAACACATATTCTGCCCTTTGCTGCATCAAACCAACCGATCTCCCAACTCATCCATGTCGAGGCGGCGGCGTGATCAGAGTCGATGAAGACAAGCGCAGTCGAAGCGCTAAGCTTCTCCCTCAGACGCGCTGCCTCTCGCGAGGTGGTTGCGGCGTGATCGTTGTCGGGGTCCTCCAGCCAATCACAGAAGACCTTAAGGCCAAGGTCTTCAACAAGAGTGGCATAGACGCCGAGCACGATCTCTTTGTCGCGGATCGCTTGCGAAAGGAAAATGTCGTACTTCGGCGAGTCCACTTGAGCTTGTAGTGCTAGTGCGGTGTCTACCGAAACTGAGTGGTCCCTGGCAAATGCCCGGCCGCGGCGCCTTAGTTGCGGTGCGGTTGCGACCCGTGCTTGCATTCATTAGCCCCCGTCCCACCGCAATCGAAGCGCGTAAACTGATTCATTCAGGAATTAAGCAGAAAGCCCCGGGAGTCCGGGGCTTTCTTGTTCGTCATGACCGCTGACCAATACTGTTACTGATCAATGAGCCACACTGTGGTTTGGATCGTCCAAACCTATGTGGGCGGTCATATCAAGTCTCTTGGATGCTTCTCAGCTACACCCAGTCGTCGTCCCGCAATCCTCACAAACCATGCAATGCCCCGACACCTTCATCCGCATCGAGTTACAGTTGCTGCACTGATCGCCCGTATACCCCTGCATCAGCGCCTGTGCCCTCAACTGCCCCGCGTCCTGCTGCGTCGGCGGGCTCGGGATCGGGTTGAGCTCCGCTTCGTTGAGCACGGTCGGGCTGGTTTCGATCTTCAGGGCCGTTGCGGCCTTCAGCGCCGTGACGGTTGAGGTCTGCATCGAGGCGACCGGGTTGTAGGCCTGGGCGGCGGTGAGGCCGCCGGAGACCAGCATCAGGTTCTGGTCCTTCACCTTGCCACGGGTCATGCCGCGGGAGACGAGGTTCTGCGCCGGGATCGGGGCAGGGCGCTGGCCTTCGCCGCTCTGCGACAGCGCCGTCGGGCTGTCGGCGTGGACATGGGCCAGATCCTCGCGGTCGAGATAGGAGACGGCGAGTTCGCGGAAGATGTAGTCGAGGATCGAGGTGGCGTTCTTGATCCGGTCGTTGCCCATCACCATGCCGGCCGGTTCAAACCGGGTGAAGGTGAAGGCCTCGACATACTCGTCGAGCGGCACGCCATACTGCAGGCCGAGCGAGATCGAGATGGCGAAATTGTTCATCATGGCGCGGAAGGCAGCGCCTTCCTTGTGCATGTCGATGAAGATCTCGCCCAGGCGCCCGTCGTCGAATTCGCCGGTACGCAGGTACACCTTGTGGCCGCCGATATTGGCCTTCTGGGTATAGCCCTTGCGGCGGTTCGGCAGCTTTTCGCGCTCACGCGACACGCGCTCGATGATCCGCTCGACAATCTTCTCGGTGACTTGAGGAACGCGCGCCATCTGGTTGGCGGCGTTCAGCAGTTCGACCGCATCCTCTTCCTCGTCGTCCTCATCGGCGACCAGCGACGAATTCAGCGGCTGGCTCAGCTTGCTGCCATCGCGATAGAGCGCGTTGGCCTTGAGCGCCAGGCGCCAGCTGAGCTGGTAGGCTTCCTTGGCGTCCGCGACCGTCGCGTCGTTCGGCATGTTGATGGTTTTCGAGATAGCGCCCGAAATGAACGGCTGCGCTGCGGCCATCATCAGGATGTGGCTCTCGACCGAGAGGTAGCGCTTGCCGATCTTGCCGCACGGGTTGGCGCAATCGAACACCGGCAGGTGTTCGTCCTTGAGGAAGGGGGCGCCCTCGAGCGTCATCGAGCCGCAGACATGGATGTTGGCGGCCTCGATGTCCTTCTTGGAGAACCCCAGGAAGGCGAGGAGGTCGAACGTCATGTCGCCGAGCTGGGCGTCGGTCACGCCGAGGCTCTTCAGGAAATCGGCGCCAAGGGTCCACTGGTTGAAGATGAACTTGATGTCGAAGGCCGACTTGGTCGCGGCGTTGAGCGCGGCGATCTTCTCGTCGGTGAAGCCCTTGGCGCGCAGCGTCGAGGGGTTGATGCCCGGCGCCTGGTTCAGGTTGCCGTGGCCGACGGCATAAGCCTCGATCTCGGCGATCTGCGCCTCGGAATAGCCCAGCGTGCGCAGCGCCGGCGGCACCGCATTGTTGATGATCTTGAAGTAGCCGCCGCCGGCGAGCTTCTTGAACTTCACCAGCGCGAAATCGGGCTCGATGCCGGTGGTGTCGCAATCCATCACGAGGCCGATGGTGCCGGTCGGGGCAATCACCGAGACCTGCGCGTTGCGGTAGCCGTGCTTTTCGCCCAGCGCCAGCGCATCGTCCCACACCGCCTTGGCGCGGGTCGAAAGCGTGTCGTCGCCGATCGAGGCGTGGTCGAGCGCCACCGGGTTGATGCTGAGGCCCTCATAGCCGTCGGTCTTGCCGTAGGCGGCAGTCCGGTGGTTCCGAATGACGCGCAGCATGTGCTTGGAATTGCGCGGATAATCCTGGAACGGGCCTAGCTCGCCGGCCATTTCGGCCGACGTGGCATAGGAGACACCGGTCATCACCGCGGTGATGGCGCCGGCAATGGCGCGGCCCTGCGCCGAGTCATAGGGAATGCCCGATGTCATCAGCAGGCCGCCGATATTGGCGTAGCCGATGCCGAGGGTACGGTAGATGAACGAGCGCTCGGCGATGGCCTTGGACGGGAACTGCGCCATCATCACCGAGACCTCGAGGACCACGGTCCAGAGGCGGATGGTGTGCTCGAACGCGGCGACGTCGAACGACGAGTCGGCGTTGCGGTAGGGCAAGAGGTTCACCGAGGCGAGGTTACACGCCGTGTCGTCGAGGAACATGTATTCCGAGCACGGGTTCGAAGCGACGATCTCGCCGGCTTCCGGGCTCGTGTGCCACTCGTTGATGGTGGTGTGGAAATGGATGCCCGGATCGGCCGATGCCCAGGCGGCGTAGCCGATCTGTTCCCACAGGTCGCGCGCCTTGACGGTCTTGGTGACCTTGCCGGCCTTGGTGCGGCTCAACAGGTTCCAGTCGCCATCGGTCTCTACGGCCTTGAGGAAATCGTCGGTGACGCGGACGGAATTGTTCGAGTTCTGGCCGGAGACGGTAAGGTAGGCTTCGCTATCCCAGTCGGTGTCGTAAACCGGGAAGTCGATATCGGTGTAGCCTTGCCTGGCGAACTGGATGACGCGCTGGATGTAGTTCTCCGGAACCAGCGCCTTCTTCGCCGCCTTCACTTCGCGCTTCAGCGCCGGGTTCTTGTTGACGTCGAAGCAATCGTCGCCGGTGCCTTCGCAGTTCACCGCGGCCTTCATGATGGCCTTGAGCGCCTTCGACACCACCTTGGAGCCAGTGACGAGCGCGGCGACCTTCTGCTCCTCCTTCACCTTCCAGTTGATGTAATCCTCGATATCGGGGTGATCGATATCGATCACCACCATCTTGGCGGCGCGACGGGTGGTGCCGCCCGACTTGATGGCGCCGGCAGCGCGGTCGCCGATCTTCAAAAAGCTCATCAGGCCGGAGGACTTGCCGCCGCCCGAGAGCTTTTCGCCTTCGCCGCGCAGCTTGGAAAAGTTCGAGCCGGTGCCCGAGCCATATTTGAACAGGCGCGCCTCGCGCACCCACAGGTCCATGATGCCGCCCTCGTTGACGAGGTCATCGGTCACCGACTGGATGAAGCAGGCATGCGGCTGCGGATGCTCGTAGGCGGATTTGGACGAGGTCAGCTTGCCGGTGAAGGGGTCGACATAGAAGTGACCCTGGCCGGGGCCATCGATGCCATAGGCCCAGTGCAGGCCCGTGTTGAACCACTGCGGGGAGTTGGGGGCAACCCGCTGCGTGGCCAGCATGAAGCAGAGCTCGTCGAAGAAGGCGCGCGCATCTTCCTCGGTGGCAAAATACTTGCCCTTCCAGCCCCAGTAGGTCCAGGTGCCGGCGAGACGCTCGAACACCTGGCGGCTGTCGGTTTCCGAACCATAGCGCTCAGCCTCGGGGAGCTTGGCGAGCGCCTTTTCGTCGGGGACCGAACGCCACAGCCACGAGGGCACGTCGTTCTCTTCGACCTTCTTCAGGATCTTGGCGACGCCGGCCTTGCGGAAATATTTCTGCGCGATGATGTCGGCAGCCACCTGCGACCAGGTCGAGGGGACCTGCATGCCTTCGAGCTTGAACACGATCGAGCCGTCGGGGTTCTTGATCTCGCTCGTCACCGAGCGGAATTCGATCCCCGCATAGGCGCTGTCGTTGGCTTTCGTGAACCGGCGTTCGATGCGCATTTGTCTATATATTCCCCAATAAAGCGGACAGGAAAGCCCGCGAGCCGCCAAGGACGGCTTCTGCCTCTTTGTATGACGCTGTCTAACTGACCGTGAAAAACGGCCTAGGAGCCCCGTTTGGGACCTTCAGCGAACTGTCGCCGCCGCGTGGTCCCGGTCGTCCGTCGTGCCGTCTGAACAAGCCCGGCGCAACCTCCAAAGGATGCGTCCGATGCTTCGAGTCGGTCAATGCCGAGGCATGATCACAACATACAACTGCTAGTGGCATTGCCCGTATCCGACGGCTAAATCCAGTATCTCATATGTGGATTACGGGGAAAAGTTCCAACCCCGATTCGACGCGTAAGAGGGTCAATTTTCGGTACCGGGCCCTCGCGAACCGCTGGTGGAATCGGCGCTAAACCACGGGAAATCGGCCGCTCTTTCGCCACCTTTGAGCACCGCGCGAAGATGAGCCGGCCGGGCTAAGTGAGGAGCAGTTTTCGGTGCGAATCCTGTCAAGCGCATTATTTCCGTCACAAATCGACGACCATACACAGCGCCCTCTGGTGGGTCGGCACACCATAGGTAGAGGGCAGGGCGGGCTCGCCTTTCTGCTAGGCGCGTGTCCTAGGGCATGTTAGAGCCACAGGCGGAAATGGCGGGCGATCTGTCCCGCGCGAATGGCTTCTGAGACGGGTTCAGACGGTATGGCGAACGGCGGCATGAAGGACTTCCTGATCGAGATCCTGGCCTGGTGGCGGGGCAACACCTGGGGCACGCGCCTGTGGATCGCGACGCAGGGCGAGTATGTCGGCGAAGACGAGACCGGCAACCGCTACTACCGCTCGAAGAAGGGCTCGAAGCCCGGCCCGAACGGCTACGAGCGGCGCATGGTGGTCTATGCCGGCGGTTACGCCGAGCCCACCACCATCCCGCCCGGCTGGTACGGCTGGATGCACTACCGCAGCAACACCCCGCCGACCGAGCAGGATTACACCGCCCGTTCCTGGCAGCTGCCGCACCAGCCCAACCTCACCGGCACCGCCGCAGCCTATCGCCCGGATGGCAGCCTGCTCAGCAAGGGCGAGCGCCCGCGCGTCACCGGCGATTACGACGCGTGGTCTCCAGAATAATCCCGACCATCGTCCCGCCCATGCAGATGGTCCGCAAGGCAGTTGCCGTTGTTTTCGCCAGCCTTGCGCTGGCGACGCCTGTGCTGGCGGAGACGATCGCCAATCCGGTCGCCCAGTTCTCCGGGCTCGACAAGATCACCGGCCGCATCACCACCTTCGATGTCTATATCGATGAGACGGTGCAGTTCGGCGCGCTGCAGATCACCCCGCGCGCCTGCTACACCCGGCCGCCGACCGAGACGCAGCGCACCAGCGTGTTCGTCGAAGTCGACCAGGTGAGCCTCAAGGGCTCGATCGACCGCATCTTCACCGGCTGGATGTTCGCCGACAGCCCGGCGCTCAACGCCATCGACCACGCGGTCTACGATATCTGGCTGCTCGACTGTAAGCAGAGCTCGGATGTGCCGCCGCCTTCGGCTGACGCAGGCACCGGCGGCTGAGGCATGAACTCTTGGGATGCCTATGAAGGCACCCAGGCCCGCCCCATCCACGGTGTCACCCCGGCGAAGGCCGGGGCCCATCCTGAGGGGCTTCGGCCGATCATTGCTCGCCCGGCACCCTCGGTACTGATCGCATGATCTCGACTTCGTGGCCTGATGAGCTGTTCGCCAGCGGAGGGAGGCGCATCAGTTCAACCTCAGCATCTCAGGATGGGCCCCGGCCTTCGCCGGGGTGACATCGAGAGTGGGGTAAGCTCTGTGCCCTGCAGATAACGACACAACAGCGACCGCAACCACGATCAAGTCCGGCGCCTGTCACTTGCGCTTAGCTCCTCCCATCACGACGAGAGGAGCCCAGGATGCTCAGCACGCCCGAGATCGTTACCCGCCCCGACCAGCCGTTCGCGGCCATCCGCATCAGAGCCGATCGCGGCGAAATCCCGAGCAAGGCGCCGCCACTGATCGGCGAGGTGGCCGGCTGGCTGGCAGCGCAAGGCGCCGCTCCGGTCGGTGCGCCATTCTTCAGCTATCTCGAAATGCCCGAGGACGGGCCGATGGTGATGGAAGTCGGTTTCCCCACGGCAAAGCTGCTGGCCGGCGATTCGAGGGTCAGGACCGGCACCATCCCGGCCGGCCGCTTCGCGACGCTGATCCACACCGGACCTTATGACGGGCTCTACCAGGCCAACGTCGCGCTCGGCGAGTGGCTGGGGAAGCAAGGTATTGCGCATCCGATGCCGGAAGACGCCCCCGGCGAATACGACGCGGCTTTGCTGGAAATCTACGCCACTGACCCCGCCAGTGAGCCCGACCCGCAGAAGTGGCAAACCGAAGTGGCGTTCCGGCTGGGGAAGTAAGAGCGTGTTTCGCGGGTGGCCTGGCCAACGGGGGCGTGCCAGTCTGCAGATGGCAGGCGGCGGGCAACCCGAGAGTACTCGGGTCGAGCTGAACCACCGCGACCAACTCAAACTCGATGTCATCCCAGCGAAAGCTGGGACCCATTTCACCTCCCGCGCCAGCTGCCAGATGGGTCCCAGCTTTCGCTGGGATGACAGCCGGTGGGGCGTCGAGGTTGAGCCCTGCCGCCGCGCCCAGCGAGAAGCACGTCAGCCCGAAAAAGCACCGGCCGGCCCGGGAGAGGAACCGGCCGGCTGGAGTCATCCTGCCCGGGCGAGGATGTCCTTTGCGCCGCTCACCACTTGCGCGGCGGCGTCCTCCGGCGATTTGGCGCCGAAGGCGATTTCCTGGCTCAGCGTGCCCAGCAGCGACTGGCTGATCTCGCCCGCCGCCGACGGCGGCGACGGCGGGATCGGCCCAAGCAACTCGCCCAGGTTGGCGAAGAAATCGAGCGTCTGCCGCTCGAGGTCGGTGAGGCCGCCGGTGATATGCTCGCGCGACGCCGCCGAACTCGGGATGCCGCGTTCCAGCCCGAGCAGGCTCGCCGCCTCGAGATCGCGCACGAAGAAGTTGATCAGCTCCACCGCCTCGTCCTTGACCTTGGAGGTCTGAGCCAGCGTCCACATCATCGTGGGCTTGCGGTATTGCCCGCCTTTGCCGCCAGCCATCGCCAGCGGCATGTTGGTGACGGCCAGCCGGTCCTTGACCAGCGCCTGGTAGGCGATCAGCTCATTGACCCCGGTAAAGCCGCTCGCGGCGCGCCCGGTCACCAGCATGCTGGTGTCGATGGTGCCGGTCGAAACCGCCTGCTGCTCGGCGGTCACGCAGACGTCCTTGCTGCGCAGGTCCGCCCATAGCGTAAACCACTCGGCTGCGTCCGCCGTGTCGAAGGCGAGTTCCCCCTCCCGGGTGTAGAGTGCCTTGCCGCGTTGCCTCAGCCAGTTCTCCAATGCCGGCTCGTTGCCCGAGCCATCCTGCAGCATGCGCATCTCGCCATTGGCGGCGTTGAACTCGCCGACCATGCCCAAGAGGTCGGCATAGGTTGTGGTGGGTCCCGGCACCGGCAGGCCGGCGCGCTCGAAGGCGCTGGCATTGACCTGCAGGCAGAAGCCGCCGGCGCCCATGCTCACGCCATAGAGCTTGCCATCGACCCGCCCGGCCTCGATCTGGTCGGCATCGAAATCACCGAGATCGAGCGTCTTGCCGAGGTAGTCGTCGAGTGGCGTCAGTGCGCCGCGCTGGGCGTATTCGACGATGTAGCGGTAATCCATCTGGATCAGGTCGGGCGCGTTGCCGCCGGCGGTCTGCGTCGCAACCTTCGGCCAGTAGTCGTTGAACCCCATGAACTCGCTGACCACCGGCGCGGTGCCGAACTTCTTCTGGAACAGGTCGAACACCGAAAAAGTCCGTTCGGCGCGCGCCTGGCCACCCCAGAAGATGGCGCGGACGCCTTCCGATTGCGCCCGTACGGCCGGCGCCAGCGCCGTGGCCCCCAGCAACGCGAGAGCGCCCTTCAGCAGCGTCCTGCGACGTGTGATCATATCGTCTCCTCCTGGCTCTTTTGAGCCTTGTGTTGCGCGCGGCGCCGGTCCTCTCCGGGCGTCGTCGCGAAATAGGATTTGTACTGGCGCGAGAAATACTGGGTCGTCGAATAGCCCAGGATCGAGCAGATCTCCCCGATGCTCATCGAGGTGGTCTGCAACAGGCTGCGCGCCTTCAACAGCTTGGTGGATTTGACGAAGCTGGCCGGGCTCACCCCATAGATGCGCCGGAAGGTGCGGGTGAAGTGCGAGCGGCTGCGGAACACCGCTCCGGCGAGCTCGGAGACATCGTCGTGCTCGGCCGGCATCTCGAGCACCTTGTTGGCCAGCTCGATCACGTCGCGGTCGAGCCGGGAGCTGGGCACATCCCCTGGTTGCACCTGCAGCTGCAACTCGTCCAGCACCGCCCGCAGCAGCATGGCGGTGCGACCGCCGTTGTCGGCGAGGCCCGCGAGCTCGGCGGCATGCAACTGCACGATCTTGCGGGTCACTGCATCGATGAACAGGAAGTCGGAGGTCCAGCTCCAGATCGGGGGCAGGGGCGCCGCTCCCTCATAGGCGTAGTTGAGAAAGGTGACGCCCAGCGGATTGGCGGGATTGTGCGACGCCTGGTAGACGCCGTCGGGCCGCATCACCGCTGTCACTCCCGGCAACAGGGCGATGCGCTCGCCGCCGGGCGTCACCAGTTCGCCTTCTCCGGCCCAGATCAGCCAGATGCGGTAGTTGTCGTGCTTGGCCGGATCGGAGGTAAACGACCAGCCGGGATCGCAACGCATCCGGCCGACCGGAGCCCGCAGCTCGACGCCCGGCTCGCCGGCATCCGATGGTCTGGCAGCCCTCTCGTTCAACAGGTTGCCCCGGCGCCTTCACCGCCGAAGATGGCGAGCCGCTCGACCTGGTCGGTCGGTTGCGCCTTCTGGTCCATGTAGTGGAACTGCAGCGCCCGGCGCCGCTGCGCCGAGTTGTTCGATGGCGTGCCATGCGGCAGGAGGCCATCGAAGAACATGCCGTCGCCGGGCCTGAGCGGGAAGGCCACGGACTTGCGTCCCTCCATGTCGGTATCGCAGATCTGCCAGTCGCGGCGGCGAAAGTGGTGGATGGGCCCGAGCTTGTGCCCGCCATCCAGCACTTGCATGCAGCCGTTGGCGACAGTGGCCTCGTCGATCGCGATCCACACGCCCACGATGCGCGTGCCCAGCGGATAGTCGAAAAACGCGTGATCCTGATGCCACGGCTTCTCACGGCCGCCGCGCGGCGGCTTGAGCAGCGCCATATCCTGGAACAGGCGCACGTCGCGCTCGAGCAGGTGCCGGCAGATCGCGCCGATCCGCTCGCCCAGCGCGATGCGGGCCAGCCGCTCCTCATGGGGCACGAAGTCGTACAGCTTGCGCACCGCGTCGTAGCGCTCGGCGGCTGTCATCGTATCGATGATCTCCTTGTATCCTTTTTCGTAGGACACACCGGAGAACGCCGGCACCCGGCCCTCGATCAGGTCATCGATCGCCGCCTTGGCCGCCGGCAGTTCGTCCGCATCCAGCAGGCCTTCCACCGATAGCCAGCCATGTTCGCGATAGTGCTGGCGGGATGCCGTGGTCAGCGCCGTGGCGATATCCACCCGCGGTGCACTCGATTCCGGGTCGTAAAGCCCGTCCTGGTAGGTCCCGCCCTGTTCCTGGTCGAATTGCAGCATCGTCCGTGATCCCACTCTCCGGAGCTCGCCTTCGGCTCTCGTTGCTAGCGATAGTCACGCCAAACCACTGCCGATCCAAGGCCACGAAGTCAGCGAAGTTGTGCACTTTTCGCGCATTGTGACCGCGCGACAGAGGGAGGGCCGGCCGAGGACTTGACTCGATATGCTGGCCGGTATTTAACAATCATGTTATTTAACGAATGTGCAAAATATGACCACCGACGCCCTGACCCTCACGTTCTCCGCGCTCGCCGACCCAACGCGGCGGGCGATCTTGCAGCGGCTGAGCGAGGGGGAGGCGTCGGTGAGCGAACTGACGGCGCCGTTCGACATCTCGATGCCGGCCATCTCCCGCCATTTGAAGGTGCTGGAGCAGGCCGGCCTCGTAGCGCGCACCCGGCATGCGCAATGGCGTCCGGTGCAGCTCAACGCCGCGCCGCTGGCAGAACTCGCCAACTGGGTCGAGCACTACCGCCGGCACTGGGACCAGAACTTTGCGCGCATGGATGCGTACCTGGCCGAACTTCAGAAGGGGGACCCGAATGGCCCAAAGCAATAGCGTCACGGCCGAGCAGGCAGCCCTGGTGCTGGAGTTCGACCGGCTGTTCGACGCGCCACGGGCCCTGGTCTGGCTGATGTGGAGGGATCCCGAGCACATGGTGCGCTGGCACGGGCCCGAGGGTTACGCGCTGCTCAGCTGCGACATCGACTTCCGCGTCGGCGGCAAGTGGCGGCGCTGCATGAGCAACGGTCCCGGACACGCCCACTGGATCCGTGGCGAGTACCTCGAGATCGAGGAGCCGAGCCGGCTGAGCTTCACCTACATCAACGAGTATGACGGGTTCGAGACCGTGGTGACGATGGATTTCGTCGACGAGCACGGCAAGACCCGCATGTACTTCCGGCAAACGCCATTCATCAGCGTCGAGGAGCGCGATGGGCATGGCTGGGGCTGGAAGAGCGGCTTCGATGTGTTCGACCGCTATGTGGCGCAGTTCATCGACGACGACTGGAGCCCCAAGGGCCGGCCGCGCAGCGATGGCGTCGCCGAGGATATCGTCGCGGCGCGACGCCGGGCACTGGAAAGCAAGCGGGAGGACGACAATGCTCACTCTGCCAATGATCGTTGAGCGAGCTGCTCAACCCTATGTCGCCATCCGCAAACGGGTGACGATCCCCTTCGGCGAAGTGATAGGGCCGACCATGGATGCCATGTTCTCCGCCGTAAAAGCCAAATCCCTGCAACCGGTTGGGCCGGCATTCTTCAAGTACAACATCGTGAACATGCCGGATCTCGAGATCGAGTTCGGCGTGCCTGTAGCCGTCCCTGTGGCAAGCGACGGCCAACTGATCGGCGGCATGCTGCCGGCGGGACGTTACGCCCAGACCACCTACTGGGGGCACTACGACAACCTGATGGATGTCAACGCTGTGCTCATCGGCTGGGCCAGGGAGAAGGGCATAGTGTGGGACGCGACCTCTGGCAGCGATGGCGATCATTTCGCCGCCCGCTTCGAGATCTATCCCAACAGCCCGGAGGAAGAGCCCGACCCGAACAAGTGGGAAACCACGGTTGCCATCAAGGTCAAGGATTGAGCCATGCTGCTTAAGGGCCGGACGGCGATTGTCTATGGCGGTTCGGGCGCGGTCGGCGGCGCCGTTGCCAAAGCCTATGCCCGGGAAGGCGCGCGGGTGTTCCTCGCGGCCCGCAACCGCGACAAGCTCGAGGCCGTGGCGGCTGAGATCGCCGCGGCGGGCGGCAGGGCCGAAGTCGCGCCCATCGATGCCACCGATCACGACGCGGTCGAAGCACACCTCCAGGCGATCGTTGCCACGGCCGGTCCGGTGAAGGTGATGTTCAACGCCGTCGCGATCGATGACACCCAGGGCCAAAAGCTCATCGACATGCCGCGCGACAGGTTCATCGCGCCGATCGTGACGGGGATGAAGACCTGGTTCTCCACCGGTACCGCCAACGCCCGCCATATGGCGGCCAATGGCGGAGGCGTCATTGTCGGCATCTCGGCCAATGCGGCGCGCGAGGCCTATGACATCATGGGCGGCTTCGGTGTGTCCCAGGCTGCCATCGAGCACTTCCTACGCCACCTCGCGGTCGAGAACGGTCCCGCCGGCGTGCGCTGCGTCTGCGTCCGCTCGCCGGGTTCCCCCGATGCTCCGGGTGTGCGGGAAGCGTTCCTGCTGCACGCGAGGGAGGAGGGGATCACCCTCGAGGAAGCCGAACGCCGGGCCGGTGAGCGCACCCCGCTCCGCCGGCTGACGCCACTGGCGCAGATCGCCGACGTCGCGGTGCTGCTGTCCTCCGACCTCGCGGCGTCAATGACGGCGACGGTGGCCAATGCGACTGGCGGGGCGCAGGTAGATTAGGGTGACGATTGGGCGGGCTGACCACCGGCGTCATCCCCGCGCAGGCGGGGACCCAGTGGGATCTTTCAGTCTCAGCGTGTGCGGCAGTATCCCACTAGGTTCCCGCCTGCGCGGGAATGACGTCGGTGGGTGTTGAGACGCCAACGCGCCTCACCCGCTCCTAGAAAAACTCATCCAGCAGCGTGTACCACTCGAGCTTCGCCCGGTCCGGTTCTGTAACGCCATAGGCCGCGAAGAACACCGGGATCGCCGCAGCCCCGTAGTTCCACTCGAGGCTGCGGCAGGCCAGCGCCAGGTCCTGGTAGCGGTCGGCAACGCCCAGCCGTCCGCAATCGATAAAGCCGGTGAAGCGGCCATTCTCGGCCATGAAGTTGGGAAAGCAGGCGTCGCCATGGGTGACGACCAGGTCTTCGGCCGTCGGGACGCCGGCGATGAGCCGGGCGTGGTCCGCCGGACCCTGGTCGGGGTCGTCGCCGTCATAGAGCCCGGCATGGTAGCGCACCGAGGCGTCGGCGACGCGAAGGCCGGCGCGATGATCGAACGGGCAGCTTGCGGGATCGAGCGCGTGCAATTGGCGCAGCGCCTCGGCGACCAGGCGTATGGCGGTCTCGGCCGTCACCTCGGACGTGGACGCCAGGTCATGCCCGGAGATCGCCGTCATCAGCAGCCAGTGCCGGCCGCCATGATCGGCCGCGTCGACCACCGCGGGGCAGGGCAGCCCGGTGGCGTGGAGCCAGCGGAGCCGCTCGATCTCTCCCGGCAGCTCGGCCAGCGGCGAGATCGGTTCGGATTTGATGAAGTGGGCGTCGCCGGCACGGTACACCCACGCCCCGGATTCGCCGATGGTCTGCGGCACGAGCTCGAGGCTGCTCGCCCAGCCGGGCGGCAGGTCTAGTGGTCGCATGCAAAGAAATCGCCCTGGTGTCGCAGCGCCTCGGCGAGGCGGGCCTCATAATCCTCGCGCGGGATCTCGATGCCGCCGAAGGTGCGGAGGTGATCGGTGACGAACTGCGTGTCCAGCAGGTGATAGCCCCCGGCCACCAACCGTTCGAGCAGATGCGCCATGGCGATCTTCGAGCAGTCGGTCTTGCGATGGAACATCGATTCGCCGAAGAACGCGGCGCCCAGCGATACGCCATAGAGCCCGCCGACCAGCGCGGCCCCATCCCACACCTCGACGGTGTGGACGATGCCGCGCTCGAACAGCGCGCCATAGAGACGGCGGATCTCGGGGTTGATCCAGGTCGACTCGCGATCGACCCCCGCCGTGGCGCAGCCCTCAATGGTGCCGGCGAAATCGGTATCGACCTTCACCTCATAGGGGTGGGTGCGGAGCGTCTTCCGCAGGCTTTTCGAGATGTGGAAGCGGTCGAGCGGGATCACGCCGCGCTTTTGTGGGCTGACCCAGAACAGGTCCGGGGAATCCGCATCCTCCGCCATCGGGAAAATGCCTGCCTGGTAGGCCCGGATGATCAGTTCGGGCGTCAGGTCGATGGCGAACGGATCAGGCTTCTTGCTCATGAGCTGAATATGGGCCCGGCAGATCGGCGAAACAACGGCAAAGCGGGGTTGCAACCGCCGTCCTCGGAGGCGATTGTGCCGCCCGGCTGGGGGCGTTCAATGAACAAGTGGGTGCGGCGGATCATCGTCGGGATCGTCATCGTGGTGGTGCTGTTCATCGCCGCGGGCGGTGTGGGCACCTCCATGCTGATGAACCACCTGCTGACCCCGGGTGGTGTCGACTGGAGCGGCGCCAACAACCCCAAACCGCCGACTGACCCGTATGAGCTCGGCTATCGCGGCGACCCGCTGGCAGCGCTGGGCCTGCCGTTCGAGACGGTGACCTACGCCACCGAGCTGGGCGACGCAGAGGCCTGGTTCGTGCCGGCCGCGAACATGGCCGGCCCGTGGGCCGTCTACGTCCACGGCATTGGCGGCATCCGTGAGAATGGCTACCGGCAGCTGTCGATCCTCCACGAAGCCGGCATCCCGACGCTGCTGATCACCTATCGCAACGACAAGGGCGCGCCGGCGGAGCCGAACCCAATCTACGGCTTTGGCGTGAACGAGTGGCGGGACCTCGATGCAGCGGTGAGCTGGATGCTCGGCCGTGGCGCTCCGAACGTCATACTCGTCGCGGAGTCGATGGGCGGCGCCATCGCCGGGCAGTTCCTGATGCATTCCACCCAGGCCGACAAGGTGGTGGCCCTGGCGCTCGATGCGCCGGCGTTGGATTTCACCGAGGTGGTGGCCGACAAGATCGGATCGCGGATGATCCCGCTGGCCCGTACGCTGGCCAATGCCGGCATCTTCGTCTTCGACACCTATCGCGGTGTGCAACTGAACAAGGCCGTCAGCATGGATGCGGTGGCAAAGTTTCCGGGGCCGCTGTTCCTCGCCCACGGCACGGCCGACAGCCTGGTGCCGGTCACCATCAGCGAGCGGCTGGTGGCGGCGCGCACGGCGCCGACGACTTATCTGCAGACGGGCGCCAATCACCTGCTGTCGTTCAAGGAAAACCCCGAGCGCTACCGCGCCGAGATGGGCGGGTTCCTCAGCAGTCTCGGCCGCTGAAGCTCAGCGGAGCACCAGCCGCACCAGCAAAGGCAGGCTGATCGCAGCGAGCACGACCGGCAGCATCAGGACGAGGGCATCGAGGTAATCGATCATGTGCGGCATGGCACGATCTCCTTAGGTTGGGGATCCTTGCCACACGGCGGCTGAACCGGTGCTGGAGTGGCTGTTCAGAATTCGTTAACGAGTCGATTGAGCCGGCCGCCCTCACCGGGTCATTCCCGCGAAAGCGGGAACCTCTGTTTGGGTAGGCGCCGAGGTATCCGAAAACGAAGATCCCCGCTTTCGCGGGGATGACATCGTGCGTGGGGAAGAACCGGGCTCGCGCCCTAGTGCTTCATCCCGAGGTACTTTTCCAGCCAGTGAATATCGTAGTTTCCGGCAATGATATCCGGTTCCTTGATCAGCCGCTGGAACAGGGGCAGGGTGGTCTTGATCCCATCGACCACGAACTCGTCCACCGCGCGGCGCAGGCGCTGCAGGCACTCTTCGCGGGTGCGGCCGTAAACGATCAGCTTGCCGATCAGGCTGTCGTAATAGGGCGGGATCGTATAGCCCGCATAGACGGCGGAATCGACGCGCACGCCGACGCCGCCGGCAGGGTGGTAGAAGCTGATCTTGCCGGGCGACGGGGTGAAGGTCTGGGGGTCCTCGGCATTGATGCGCACTTCGATGGCGTGGCCGGTGAAGGTGATCTTGTCCTGTTCCAGGCTGAGCTTTTCGCCCGAGGCGACGCGGATCTGCTCATAGACCAGGTCGACGCCGGTGATGCGCTCGGTGACCGGGTGCTCCACCTGCAGGCGGGTGTTCATCTCGATGAAGTAGAACTCGCCGTTCTCGTACAGGAACTCGATGGTCCCGGCGCCCGAGTATTTGAGCTTGCGCATCGCGGCGGCGCAGATCTCGCCGATCCTGTCACGCTGCTCGGCCGGCACGGTGGGGGCCGAGGCCTCTTCCCAGACCTTCTGGTGGCGGCGCTGCAGCGAGCAGTCGCGAGTGCCCAGGTGCACTGCGTTGCCCTGGCCGTCGCCCATCACCTGCACTTCGATGTGGCGCGGCTTGCCCAGGTACTTCTCCATGTAGACGGAGTCGTTACCGAAGGCGGCCTTGGCTTCCGAGCGGGCCGTCGACCAGGCGTTGAGCAGGTCGAGTTCGGTGTGCGCGACCTTCATGCCGCGCCCGCCGCCGCCGGCCGTCGCCTTGATCAGCACCGGGTAGCCGATCTCGGCGGCGGTCTTCTTGGCGTCTGCCTCGGTTGCGACTTCGCCCTTGGAACCAGGCACGACCGGGATGCCAAGCTCGACGGCCGTCTGCTTGGCCGTGATCTTGTCGCCCATGATCGAGATGTGATGCTCGGAGGGCCCGATGAAGGTGATCTTGTGCTCGGTAAGGATGCGGGCGAAGCGCGCGTTCTCGGAGAGGAAGCCGTAGCCCGGATGCACGGCGTCGGCGCCGGTGATCTCGCAGGCCGCGAGGATCGACGGGATGTTGAGGTAGCTGTCCTTGGCCGGCGGCGGCCCGATGCAGACGCTTTCGTCGGCGAGGCGCACATGCATGGCGTTGGAATCGGCCGTCGAATGGACGGCCACCGTCTGAATACCGAGCTCCTTGCAGGCCCTGAGGATGCGGAGCGCGATCTCGCCACGGTTGGCGATGAGGACCTTCTGGAACATCCTGGGCTTACTCGATCACGACGAGCGGCTGGCCGTATTCGACCGGCGAGGCGTCTTCGACGAGGATGCGGGTGACGGTGCCGGAGCGATGCGCCGGGATCTGGTTCATCGTCTTCATCGCTTCGATGATTAGGACGGTCTGGCCTTCCGATACCTTGGTGCCGACGCTGGCGAAGGCGGGCTTGCCCGGCTCAGGCGAGAGGTAGGCGGTGCCCACCATCGGGGAGGTAAGGGTGCCCGGGTTCGAGCTCAGGTCGTCATGCGCCGATGCGATAGCGGCGGCGACGCCGGCCGGAGCCACTGGAGCAGGAGCTGCCGGAGCTGGAGCGTAGGCAGGTACGGCAAGCTGCTGTACCCCCTGGTTGGCGTAGGAGCGGGTGACACGGACGCGCAGATCGTCGCGTTCGATCTCGATCTCGGCAAGGTTCTGCTCGTTGAGCAGCTTGGCGATGGCCTCGATCAGTTCCTGATCGGCATTCGGGGACGACGCCTTGGTCATATTCTGCCTCTTAGAGTTTTTCGGCCAGTGCGTGGAGCGCCAGCCTATATCCGGTAGCGCCCAGACCGCAAATCACCCCCATCGCCACCGGCGAAACGTAGGAGTGATGGCGGAACGCCTCACGGGTGTAGATGTTGGACAGGTGAACTTCGATCACCGGCAACGCCACGGCGCGAAACGCATCGTGGATGGCGATCGAGGTGTGCGAGTAGGCGCCCGGATTGATGACGATGGCGTCGAATTTGCCCAGCGCCTGCTGGATCCAGGTGACCAGTTCGCCTTCGATATTGGATTGCTTGCAGGTGACCTCGAGGCCAAGCGTCTTGCCTTCGGCAATCGCCATCTTCTCGATGTCGGCAAGCGTCTGCGAGCCGTAGGTCTGGGGCTCGCGGGTCCCGAGCATATTCAGGTTCGGGCCGTTGAGAACAAGGACGCGGTGAGCCATGGTTCGTGCCTTTTGCACTGGCCCCCCAGCGGGCGCAAGCGTGGCGCGGAGTAATGCACGAAAAAGGGCGGATTTGCGGCGGAGAGGGTGGGTGGAAGACCTGCTCCACCCGGTGGCTGTGTACCCCCACCCTTGATCCTCCCCGCAAGGGGGAGGGAGACGACATCTCGATACTGGTGTGAGGGTCGCAGCGCACACCGGCCGAGAGGTTGATCGCCCCACTCAGCCCGGTTGCTCCGTCGTGCACACCGTTGCCCCGCAGGCGCGCATGTTGGCGATACGCTGCTTGAGCGCATCAAGGCCGATGGCGCCGGGGATGATCTCGTCGCCGATGATGAAGGTCGGCGTGCCGGTGATCTTCAACCGGTCGGCGATGCGGTAGCTTTCCTCGATCACCTGGTCGACCCTGGGCGTCTTCATCCCCATCTCCAGGGCGATCGGATTGAGCCCGAGGTCCGACGCCGCCTTCAACGCCGCCGCCTTGTCGACCTGGCCGCGGCTGGTGAACAGCGCCTGGTGGAAGGCCCAGTAGTCGACATCGGCGTCGGCCACCTGTGCGGCGATGCGCGCCGCGTCGACCGAGCCCTGCGACAGGATCGGGAATTCCTTCAGCACCACCTTGAGGTTCTTGTCGCTGTCGAGCAGCGCCGCGAGATCGGGCAGGGCCTGCCGGCAGTAGCCGCAGTTATAGTCGAACATCTCGACCAGCGTGACATCGCCATTGGGGTTGCCGAGCACGATGCCGTTCTCGGATTCGAAGATCGCGGGCTTCAGTTCGACCATCGCCGTGCGGGTCGCCGCAGTGCGCTCCGCCGTCAATTCGGCGTCGAGTGCGGCCGAGACTTTCTGCAGGATACGCGGATTGCCGAGCAGGTATTTTTCGATCATCGGATCGAGCGTCGACTGCTCGAGCGCTGCCACCGGTTGCGGGGAATCCTGCTTGGGTTGCCTCGCGATCAGGTCGGCGACGATGGTCTCCACGGCCGATGCGGTGAGGCCGGGCTCCGGCTTTGCCTGCGCCACCACCTCTTCGGCGATTGCCCGCGCCCCCGCCTCGTCGAGTTTTGGCCCCGACAGCAGCGTCGCGCCGAGCCCGCCCGCCAGCACACCGACGGCAAGCACGAGGATGGTGGTGAGGCGAGACATGCGAACTCCGGAACGACCTGTTTCGGTCCTGTCTAGCAGACCGGGCCGATTATGCCATGCTGCGCTGCCCGGACCGAACGCCGCGGCTTCAATTCTAGTTGAGGCGGCGCGGCAATTCCCGTAGCCAAGGCGCCATGCAGACCGACGAAAAACTCACCGGCCTGAGGCCGTTCTACGTGATGGAAATCACCGCGCGCTCCAAGCTCGTCGAAGCGAGCGGTCGCAGCGTGATGCACATGGAATCGGGCGAGCCCGGTGCGCCGCCGGCGCCGCGGGTGCGCGAGGCGGTTGCCGCCGCGCTGGAGCTGCCGCAGCACTACACCCACTCGGCCGGGCAGATCGAACTGCGCCGCGCGCTGGTCGACTATTACCGCGTGCAGCACGGCGCGACGGTCGATCCCGAGAGCATCGTCGTGACCATGGGCTCGTCTTCGGGCTTCATCCTCGCCTTCCTCGGGGCGTTCGGGCTCGGTGCGAAGATCGCGGTGACCCGTCCCGGTTACCCGGCCTACCTCAACACGCTCGATGGGCTCGGCATGCAGGCGGTCGAGATCCCCGTGACGGCCGCCGCCGGCTGGCGGCTCAGCGCCGCCGATGTCGAGGCAGCCTATGCCCGTGAAAAGTTCGATGGCCTGCTGTTCGCTTCGCCGGCTAACCCGACCGGGGCGGCGGTAACGCGCGAAGCGCTGAAGGAGATTGTCGAGGTCTGTGCGCGGCTCGGCGTGCAGTTCATCTCCGACGAGATCTATCACGGGCTCGACTATCGGGCGCCGTCGGTGTCGGCGCTCGAGTTCACCGACGACGCCATCATCATCAACAGCTTCTCGAAATACTACTGCATGACCGGCTGGCGCATCGGCTGGATGGTGCTGCCCGAGCGGTTCAACCGCCGCACCAACATTCTGCAGCAGAACCTGTTCATCGCCGCGCCGACCCTAAGCCAGATCGCCGGCCGGGTGGCGCTGGGCGAGCGGGAGTATTCCGAGCAGCAGAAGGCGCAATACGCGGTGAACCGGCACGTGCTGGCCGAGGGGTTGGCTGAGTTCGGTCTCGCCTCCGCCAACGAGGGCGACGGCGCGTTCTACGCCTATGTCGACTTTTCCCGCTTCACCAACGACTCGCTGAGCTTCTGCATGCAGATGCTCGACGAGGTCGCGGTGGCGGCAACGCCTGGCATCGATTTCGACCGGCTCAACGGCAACCGCTTCGTACGCTTTTCCTATGCTGGAACGCGCGCGACGATCGACGAGGGGCTGAACCGGATCGGCGATTTCCTCAGAGGGAAGTGATGCCCAGCCACGCGATACCGACGCTCAGGACGGAACGCCTGGTGTTGCGGCCGCCGGTGTTCGAGGATTTCGCCGCCTATCGCGAGTTGATGGCGTCATCGCGCTCGACATTCATGGGCGGACCGTTCGACGAGGCGCGGGCCTGGGGGCTGTTCTGCCACGATATCGCCTGCTGGACGTTGTTCGGGCACGGTGCGCTGATGATCGACCGGGCAGCGACGGGCCAGTGCGTCGGGCAGGTGGGGATCAACCATGGACCGCTGTTCCCCGAGAAGGAACTGGGCTGGCTGCTCTATGACGGTTTTGAAGGGCAGGGCTATGTGACGGAGGCGGCAGCAGCGCTGCGCGACTGGGCCTTTGCGGAACTGGGGCTCCCGACCCTCGTCAGCTATTTCGATCCGGCCAACGCCCGCTCGATCGCCGTGGCCCAGCGCCTCCGGGCGGTGCGGGACGATGCCGCCCCGCGCCAGGATCCCGATGACGTGGTGTACCGGCATTTTCCGCCGAGATCGCGCAGTTAGATCGTTCGCGAGTGCGAGCCACCGCCCGCCCCACCCACTCGGTGTCACCCTGCGAAAGCAGGGACCCAACTCTCGGCTGGTGCGGGCGGTGAGATGGGTCCCTGCTTTCGCAGGGATGACATCCGGTGGGGAGGCGAGCCGTGGGCCATCAACCCATCCGCTAAACCGCCCTAGCGCGGATCATCGCCAAGCACGAACGGCCGCAGCCGGTGGCCATCAGAATCCTCGACCACGAAGGTGAAGCCGAAATCCATCTCGGTCGGCTCCTGCAGCACAGTCAGGCCGAGCTTGGTCCACTCTTCGAACGTGGCGCGGACCGCTTCCTTGCTGTCTTCGCTGAACGAGATCTCGATCCCGCCGGCGGCGTTCGGCTTGGGCTCCATCTCGTTGGCCAGCCACAGGCCGATCTTGAGGCCGGTGGGCAGCACATAGAGCACGAAAGTCGGGGCCTTCTCGACCGGCTCGCGGCCGAGCAGCTTGCTGTAGAGCTCGGCGCTCTTGAGCGGGTCGCGGACAGCGAGGAGCAGGTAGTTGAGGGTGCGCATGGGGCGTCTCCGTTGTTGATGGAGACGGGGATAGCGGGCCGGACTGACAGTTTCCGGCAGTGGTAGACCGCGAAATGGTCAGCGGACCGGAATACCCTCGCGCTCGCGCCACTCCTTCAGCATGGCGGCGCGCCGCCGCGGGTAGCGCTCTGCCAGCACCTCCATGCGGTCGATGCGGTCGAGCCGGAAGTGCCGGTAGTCGGTCCGCAACTCGCACCAGCCGATGACCACGCGGACCCGATCGAAGAAGCCGACGGCGAAGGGCCAGATGGTACGCTCCGTCGCTGTGCCGCTGGCATTGCGATAGGCGATCACCAGCTTCTTCTGCTCGCGGATGGCGAGGCGAATGGCCGAGAGGTCGACTTGCGCCGGGATCACCTCGCCGCCACCGACGAGAAGGTTCGAGCCGTCGACGGTGTCGCGCAACTCACTAGGCAGCACAGCGGTGATCTTGCTCAGGGCGTTGGCTGCCGCATCGCCGAGCCGCGAATCCTCGGCCCGGCGCGCCACCCAGCGTGACCCCAGCACCAGCGCCTCGATCTCGTCGGCCGAGAACATCAGCGGTGGCAGGGTAAAGCCAGGGCGCAGCACGTAGCCGAGGCCCGGTTCGCCCTGGATATCGGCGCCCTGCGCTTGCAGCGTCGCGATGTCCCGATAGAGCGTGCGGATCGAAATGCCGAGCTCATCGGCGAGGGCAGGGCCCGTCACCGGCGCCCGATGGCGGCGCAGCAGCTGGATCAGGTCGAGCAGGCGTTCGGTGCGAGACATCTCGGCAGCCTAACGGATTCCGCTCCTTTGTGAGAGCGCCTCACCATCAAGACGATTGGCTACAGGTGAACGCCTGTGCTGCGCGGCGAGCGGCTGGAGCCTCCGGCAGTGCGGCAGGCGGTCTGAACGGACCCGAGCAATGAAGAAGGGCGGGAGATGATCCCGCCCTTTTCGATTCGACTGTTGTGCTGGCGCTTAGCCGCCGAGACCGAGGCGGCGCTGCCACCAGCCGGCCTTCTTCGGCTTGGCGTCTTCCGCCGGCTGCTCTTCAGCGGCCGGGGCGGTCGAGCTCACGACGATCTCGCCTTCCGGGATGACCTTCTTGGCGCGACGGCGCAGTGCCGCCTCGGGCTCCGGCGCAGGAGCAGCGGCAACCTCGGCGACGGTTTCCGCCGGTGCGGCCTCGGCGGCCACAGACTCGACCGGTGCGGCCTTGGGCTTGCGCGCCCGCGGCTGCTTGGGCTTCGGAGCGTCATCGGCCACAGCTTCCGGCTCGGCAACTGGCGCGGCTTTGGGAGCGGACTTCCTTCCCCGAGCAGGCTTCTTTGCGACTGCCGGAGCAGACTCTTCCGCGACCACTGGTGCAGACTCTTCCGCGACCTCGGGGGCAGCCGTCGCTGCAACCGCCGGAGCAGACTCCTCTGCCACAGGCTCGGCCTTCTTGCGGCGACCACGCTTCGGCTTCTCGGTCGGAGCGTCCTCGGCAACTACGGGGGCTGAGGCGTCGACGGCCGCAGCTTCAGCAACGACTGCCAAGGCCGGCGCATCGGCTGCGGCGACGGCCTCTTCCGAAGCCGGCTCGGCCGTCACGCCATCGCGCTGCTCGCCACCCTCGCCATCGCGACGGTTGCGGCGGCCACCACGGCGACCACGACGGCGGCGGCGGCGCGGCTCGCCGTCTTCACCGACGGCACCCTCACCGGCCTGGCGCGGCGCCTCATCGCCGTCACCGTCCTCGGACTCGTCGTCCGATGCGGCTTCGACGGGCTGGCGCGGCTGCTGCTGTGGCTGGCCGCCCTGCGGGCGATCCTCGCGGTCGCCACCACGACGGCGACGACGACGACGACGGCCGGAGCGTTCGCCACCTTCCTCGGAGCGCGCCTGGCGTTCGCCACCGCCGGTGCTCTCCTCTTCCTCGTCGTCCTCGTCTTCGATCAGAGCATCGGCCGCCTCGGCCTCCGCATCGATGATCGTGGTGGTGTCGACGCGGACATGCGTGCCGGCAGACTCGCTGCGGTCGAGCACGCGCGCCTCGCCACGTTCGATGGCAAAGTGCGACGGCCCGACATGGTCATCGGCGACGATGGTGATCGACAGGCCATACTTGGCCTCGAGATTATTCAGCGTGCCACGCTTGGTGTTGAGGATGTAGAGCGCCACATCGGTCGGCACGCGCACATTGATCGACTGGCCGGGCTTGCGCAGCACGTGGTCTTCCACGTTGCGCATCACCATCAGCGCCAGGCTTTCCACCGAGCGGACGAGGCCGGTGCCCTGGCAGGTGGGGCACTTGTGCGTCGAGCTTTCGACCACGCCGAAGCGGATGCGCTGGCGGCTCATCTCGAGCAGGCCGAAATGGCTGATCCGGCCGACCTGGATACGGGCGCGGTCGTTCTTCAGGCATTCCTTGAGCTTGCGCTCCACCGCCCGGTTCGAGCGGTTCTCCACCATATCGATGAAGTCGATGACGATCAGGCCGGCCAGATCGCGCAACCTCAGCTGGCGGGAGACTTCCTCCGCCGCCTCGAGGTTGGTCTGCAGCGCCGTATCCTCGATATTGTGTTCCTTGGTGGCGCGACCGGAGTTCACGTCGATCGAGACCAGCGCCTCCGTCGGGTTGATGACCAGATAGCCGCCCGACGGCAGGGTCACCTGCGGCGAGAACATCTGGTCGAGCTGGCCCTCGACGTTGAACTTACTGAAAAGCGGCGCGTCATCCTTATAGAGCTGCACGTTCTTGGCGTGGCTCGGCATGATCATGCGCATGAAATCTTTGGCTTCGCGGTAGGCGTCGTCGCCCGCCACGAACAGCTCGTCGATATCCTTGTTGTAGAGGTCGCGGATGGTCCGCTTGATCAGCGAGCCTTCCTCGTAGACGAGGCAGGGAGCCTGCGACTTCAGGGTCAGCGAGCGGACGTTCTCCCACAGCCGCTGCAGATACTCGAAGTCACGCTTCACTTCCGCCTTGGTGCGGCTGGCGCCGGCGGTCCTGAGGATGATCCCCTGGCCCTGCGGCACTTCAAGATCCCCGACGATGTCCTTGAGACGCTTGCGGTCTGCGGCATTGGTGATCTTGCGCGAGATCCCGCCGCCACGCGCGGTATTGGGCATCAGCACCGAGTAGCGGCCGGCGAGCGACAGGTAAGTGGTGAGAGCCGCGCCCTTGTTGCCGCGTTCTTCCTTGACCACCTGCACCAGCATCACCTGCCGGCGCTTGATCACTTCCTGAATCTTGTACTGGTGGCGGCGCTGCGACGGACGGCGGCGCTCCTGCGCGTCATCGAGTGCATCCGAACCGCCGACGCTTTCGACCGGCTCATTGCTGGTCGGCGCCTGCTCGATATGGCTGTGCTCTTCGTCGCCCTCGGCGTCGTCATGCTCGGACGAAACCTCGGCCGGCGCGCTGGCCTGGGCCGCGGCGTGCTCGTGTTCGTGCTCGTCGTCGTCATGTGCCTCGTCGCGCAGCAGCGCTTCGCGGTCGGCGATGGGGATCTGGTAGTAGTCGGGGTGGATTTCCGAGAAGGCGAGGAAGCCATGGCGGTTGCCGCCATACTCGATGAAAGCCGCCTGGAGCGAGGGCTCCACGCGCGTCACCTTGGCCAGGTAGATATTACCCCTGAGCTGCCGCCGCTGAGCGGATTCGAAATCGAACTCTTCGAGCCGGTTCCCGTTAGTGACGACGATCCGTGTTTCTTCCGGGTGGATGGCATCCACCAACATGCGCTTTGTAGCCATAGACTAAGTCTCCGCGCCGTCGCGCGCCGACACCGATCGACCGGCGAACCGGTCCTCCTGGCGTAGCGCAATGCGAGGCGAATGGTTTTAGGAGGATGGCGCGCGAGGCGCCGGCAAAAGCAACGGCGCGCGCGCCGCCGCGAGACTGGAGAGCGAAGGCAGCCGGGACTTCGACGACAAAAGCGCAACCGCTGTTCGGGATCGCGTCACTCTTTGTCTGCCCGATGGCCATCAGACCTCTTCCTTGAGAACAGGCCAGCGATAATCAAACCGCCTGTTCTTCGACCCCGAGGGATCGAGATTCTATCGCGAGGCGCCAAATGTGCCGCACTTCAGACCGGTCTCACCTCTGGTGATTTCCGATCCGCCGCTGCCGACCACGAGGGCCAGGGGCGCCGATTGCGCCGCTCCGGCATATGGTGGCGGCAGCAGGCCGCCTCAAGATGGCTTTAGGGTTGTTGCCGCAAATTGGCAACAGGAAACTCAAAACCCGCGGGTACGGGCGGCTTTCAGATCGATCACATTATTGCATTGTCGACGCGCGGTGCGTAACGCCGCAGAATCGCCCGAGTGATCTGGCGTCTTGCACCACCCTCAGGGAGCGCTGCTGTCTTGTTGAACTCTGCCGGTTCCGCCGGCCATACCGGAGCGCGAGCAGGAAAGGTTGCAGACCTTTTCCGGCTCGAGAGCGCGATAAATCAAAGGCTTAGACCGTACCGCCGGTTCACCGAAGCGGTGACACGGTCTAACAGAATTGCGGGGTTTGCGGCGATCATGCTGGTCCTCGTGGCCAGCCTGTTTGCGACGCACCCGGCCTTCGCCCAGCTCGAATCGATCGAGGATTACCCCGATGTCATCGACGCGCGTGTCACCGCGACGCCGCAGCGGGCGCGCCTGATCATCGATCTCAGTGGCCCGACAGAGTTCGCCATCGTCTCCCTCGACAAGCCCAACCGCATCGCCATCGACGTCAAGGCGTTCGAGCTGAAGATCCTCGCGCCGGCGGATGTGGCGGGGAAGGGCATCGTCAGCGGCTACACCGTCGAGATGGCGGAAAAGGGCAGGGCGCGTACCATGCTGACCCTGGCCGAACCGGCCCAGGTGCAGCAGGCCTATATCCTCGATGCCGTCGCCGACCAGCCGGCGCGCCTCGTCGTCGACATCATTGCGGCGACACCGGAGGAGTTCGCTACCAAGGTCGCCTCCGACCTCGCGGCCTCCATCGCCAACCAAGGCGCGGTGCCGCCGACCGCCTCGACCGATCCCGGCACCCACGCGCCGATCACTGCCACGCGTCCGCTGGTGGTGCTGGACCCGGGCCACGGCGGCGTCGACAACGGCGCCAGCGCGCCCAATGGCACGCACGAGAAAGACATCACCCTGACCTTCGCGCTGCAGTTGCAGAAGGTGCTGATCGATTCCGGCCGCTTCGACGTGGCGCTGACCCGCGAGGACGACACCTACCTGTCGCTCAACGAGCGCGTTGATCTCGCCCGGCAGAACAAGGCCGACCTGTTCATCTCGCTCCATGCCGACAGCTTCCAGCAGCCCGAGATCCGCGGCGCCAGCGTCTATACGCGCGACGAGAACGCCACCGACGTGCTCGACAAGGTGCTGGCCGACGGCGAGAACCGCTACGACATCGTCGCCGGCTTCTCGGTCCCGCAGGCCACACCCGCGGTGATGGACATTCTCGTCGATCTGATGCGCCGCGAGATGCGCAAATCGAGTTTCCTTGCCGCCGAGGCCATCGTCCATCAGCTCGAGCCGAGCGTGGCGCTACGCCGCTTCCCGGTGCGGCAGGCCGATTTCTTCGTGCTGCAGGCGCCGGATGTGCCCTCGGTGCTGGTCGAACTCGGCTTCCTGTCCAACGCCTCCGACATCGCCAACCTGCAGCAGTCCGATTGGCGCGACCGGGTGGTGAATGCCCTGGCTCGCGGCATCGCCGATTATTTCGACAGCACGCAAAAGGCCGCAGTGGCGACGCAGTGACTATTGGGCACGCGCCGCCTCGCAAGTTCTTGAAAGGGCGCCCTTGTCCACATTTCCGCCCTTGTCTGGTATGATTCCGCAATATTCCGCGCCCCATCCGATCGGACCCGTGGCGCCCGCTCCAAGGTTCACGATCTGATGCTCAGACTTCTCGGCTGGCTCTTCGGTTTCGGCGTTTTCTGCGCCCTGGGTGCCGTTGCGGTTGGCGCCGTCTATCTCAACCAGCTGAACGCGACGCTGCCCGACTACACGGTGCTGAAGGATTATCAGCCGCCGGTGACGACGCGCGTTCACGCCGCAGATGGGACGCTTCTGGCCGAATATGCGCGGGAGCGCCGGCTGTTCCAGCCGATCGAAACCATCCCGCCGCTGATCATCAACGCCTTCATCTCGGCCGAAGACAAGGACTTCTATACCCACTCGGGTATTGCCGTGGACGGCGTGGTCCGCGCCCTGCGCGACAACGTCATGGCGCGCATCGACGGCAACGACTCGATCCAGGGCGGCGGCTCGACCATCACCCAGCAGGTGGCCAAGAACTTCCTCCTCACCTCCGAGCAGACCTGGGATCGCAAGATCCAGGAAGCCATCCTGGCGCTGCGCATCGAGTCGACCTTCTCGAAGAACAAGATCCTCGAGCTTTACGTCAACGAGATCTTCCTCGGGCTCAACTCCTACGGCGTGGCCGCCGCAGCGCTCAACTATTTCGACAAGGCGCTGTACGAGCTGACGCTCAGCGAGGCCGCCTATCTCGCGGCGCTCCCCAAGGGCCCGAACAACTACCACCCGTTCCGCCGCCCCAAGCAGGCCATCGAGCGCCGCAACTGGGTGATCGACCGCATGGTCGAGAATGGCTACGTGACGGCCGAGGAGGCTGCCAAGGCCAAAGAGGAGCCGCTGAACGTCAAGCCGCGCACTTCGGGCAGCCAGTTGTTCTCGGCCGAGTATTTTACCGAGGAAGTGCGCCGTCAGCTCGGCAAACTCTATGGTGAGGCTGAGCTCTATGGCGGCGGCCTCAGCGTGCGCACCACGCTCGATCCGCACTTGCAGGAATACGCGCGCCGCGCCCTGATGGATGGGCTGATCCACTACGACCACGGCGAAGGTTTTCGCGGACCCATCGCCAGCGTCGACATCACCTCGGACTGGGGCGTCGCGGTCAACGCCGTCAAGCCGCTCAGCGACGTGCCGGAATGGACGCTCGCCGTGGTGCTGGAGATGGGCGACAACGAAGGCCGCATCGGCATTCGTCCCGCCACCGACATCGAAGGCAAGGTCTCGGCCGAACGCGTCACCGGCACGCTGGCCGGACCCGACATCAAGTGGGTGAGCAAGAAGCTCGGCTCGATCCTCAAGCCCGGCGACGTGATCTATGTCTCCAAGCTCCCCGACCGCGAGGGCGCCTATACGCTCGAGCAGGTGCCCGAGCTCGAAGGCGCGCTGGTCGCCATGGATCCGCGCACCGGTCGCGTGCTCGCCATGGTCGGCGGCTTCTCCTATGCCGAGTCCGAGTTCAACCGCGCCACCCAGGCGATGCGCCAGCCCGGCTCCTCGTTCAAGCCGATTGTCTACTCGGCCGCGCTCGACAACGGCTATACCCCGGCCTCGGTGGTGCTCGACGCCCCGATCGAGATCGTCAACGGCGACGGCTCGGTCTGGCGGCCGGAGAACTACGCGCAGGAATTCTACGGCCCGCAGACGCTGCGCCGCGGCATCGAGCGTTCGCGTAACGTCATGACCGTGCGTCTCGCCAAGGATCTCGGGATGCCGCTGATCTCGGACTACGCCAAGATGTTCGGCATCTATGACGAGCTGAACCCGGTGCTGGCGATGGCGCTCGGCGCCGGCGAAACCACCGACATGCGGATGACCGCAGCCTATGCGACCATCGCAAATGGCGGCCGCCGGATCGTACCGACGCTGATCGACCGGATCCAGGACCGCTACGGCAAGACCATCTACCGCCACGACGAACGCGTCTGCGATGGCTGCACCGCCGATAGCTGGAACCAGCAGGGCGAGCCGCTGATCATCGATAACCGCGAGCAGGTGCTCGACCCGATGACCGCCTACCAGATCACCTCGATGATGGAAGGCGTGGTGCAGCGCGGCACCGGCACCGGCGCCAAGAGCCTCGGCCGTCCGGTCGCCGGCAAGACCGGCACCTCGAACGACTACAAGGACGCCTGGTTCATCGGCTTCACTCCCGAGCTGGCGGTCGGCGTCTATGTCGGCTTCGACACGCCGCGCAACATGGGCCGTCAGTCGACCGGCGGCGAAATGGCCGTGCCGATCTTCACCGAGTTCGTCGCCAAGGCCCTGAAGGGCAAGCCGCCGACCCCGTTCAACATGCCCGGCGGGATGGCGCAGGTATGGATCGATCCCGGTACCGGCGTGAAGGCCAATGGCGGCGACCAGGCGATCTATGAGGCGTTCAAGCCGGGCACCGGCCCGAACCTCGTCACCTCGGTGATCGGCGTCGACTCCAACGCCTTCCAGGCCATCCAGGCGGGCCAGGATCCGGCGGCGACCGATATGACGCTGGGCCGTGGCGGGCTGTTCTAGCCCGATGATCGTCGCCTATCCCGATCCGCGGCTCACCCGCAGGGCCGAGCCGCGGCCGCTGGATGACGGCCTCAGGGCCATCGGCAACCGCCTGCTCGAGGCCACACGCGCCGCCAATGCCTACGGCCTCGCCGCCATCCACATCGGCGCCGTGGCGCCGGTGGTGGTGATCAGCGCCGACGAGGACCCGGCAAAACGTGATTACCTCGTTCTCTACAATCCCGAAATCGTCGCCACCGACGGCCCCAGTATTCCCGGCCCCGAAGGCTCGGTGTCGATGCCCGGCGTCGAGGTCGAGATCATCCGCCCCTACGCCGCGGAAGTCGCCTGGGACGACGAAACCGGCGCTCGCCAGCACCGCCGCTTCGAAGGCCTGCCTGCCCGCATCGCGCAGCACGAGATCGACCAGGTGAACGGTATCTTCTTCCTCGAACGCCTGTCCCGCCTGAAGCGCGACATGGTGCTGAAGAAATGGAAGAAGCGCGGCGGGGATTAGCCTCGCTTGAATCAGTGACGATTTGAGAGTGGTGCCGGCAGCAAGAATCGAACTCGCGACCCACTGATTACAAATCAGTTGCTCTACCAACTGAGCTATGCCGGCCCGACGCGGTCGATACCATTGGCTGCCGCATGGCGCAAGGCGCGCCGCAGCATGCCGCGCTAGCCGCGACGGCTTGTCTTAGATGTGGCATCCTCGTGGTGCAAATATCCGGCTGGTTGGTGATTCACTGGCTTAGAGGTCGCCGTGGGAGGCAAACGAAGCGCATCGGTTCCGGCTCGCATCCTGCCCCGGCACGCCGCCTTCTACTGGGGCGTTGGCGTGGGGGTGGTGGCGTTGGTCGTGTGCCTGCTGCTGTCGCCCAAATATGCGGTCGCCGTCGGCACCAACGCGATGTTCATCACCTACCTGCTGCTGGTCCGCATCGAGTTTCCCTGTCTCACCGCCGAGTTTCTGCAGCAGCGGCCCGATGATGCCGATTCTCCCGTGGCGGCGATCTTTCTCGGCACCATCCTCGCAGCGGTCGTGGCGATGATCTTCCTGTTCCTCGCGCTCAATGGCGGGGAAGGGCGGACCGATCCACTCGAGATCACGGTCAGTGTCGTTTCGGTGCTGCTCGGCTGGTTCACCGTGCACACGATGGCGGCGCTGCACTACGCGCACGAGTATTATCGCGATGACCCGGACGACAAGGGCGGTGTACTTGCCGGCCTGGCGTTTCCGGGAGACGAGCCGCCGGACGGCGCGGCGTTCCTGTACTTTTCGTATGTGCTCGGGATGACGGCGCAGGTAGCGGACGTTGCAGTGACGTCGCGGGCCATGCGCCGGCTGGTAACGCTGCACGGTGTCGTCTCGTTCTTTTTCAACACGGTCATCGTCGCGGCCACGGTCAACGTCGTCGTGACGATCGCCGGTGGATGAGGCTGGCGCCCGCGGGCGGCCCAGGCAAGCAGTTCACGCGCAGCGGGCAGCAGTTCCGGGCGCCAAAACTTCGAAGAGGAAACCGATCATGAAACGAACGCACCTTCTGGCCCTGCCGGTCGCCCTGTCGTTAGGCCTGCTGCTCGCTGCTTGTGACAACAACTCGGCGCCGCCGCCGGCCAAGCCGGCCGCCGAGGCTCCCGCTGCCCCGGCCGCCACGGCGGATGCGGACAAGGCGGCAGCCGAACAGAAGGCTGCCGAGGAAAAGGCTGCAGCTGATAAGGCAGCCGCCGACAAGGCCGCTGCGGACAAGGCCGCTGCGGACAAGGCCGCAGCAGACAAGGCGGCGGCCGAGGCCAAGGCTGCAGAGGAGAAGAAGGCGGCTGACGCTGCCGCAGCAGCCAAAGCCGAGGAAGACAAGAAGGCCGCGGAGGCTGCAGCCGCAGCAAAGGCGGAGGAAGAAAAGAAGGCTGCTGAAGCGGCAGCCGCCGCGAAAGCTGCGGAAGAAAAGAAAGCCGCCGAAGCTGCAGCTGCCAAGGCGGCCGAAGAGAAGAAAGCCGCCGAAGCCGCAGCTGCCGCCAAGGCTGCGGAGGAGAAAAGGGCCGCTGAGGCCGCCGCTGCTGCCAAGGCCGCGGAGGAGAAGAAGGCCGCCGAGGCTGCAGCCGCAGCAAAGGCGGAGGAAGAAAAGCAGGCAGCAGAGGCCGACGCTACCGCCAAGGCCGAAGCGGACAAGCAGGCGACGCTTGCCGCTGCTGCCGCCAAGGGCAAGGCCGATGCCGCCGCCGCGGTTGCCGCTGCCGAAGCTGCTCCGGCTGCCGCGGCACCGGGCTCCGCTGAGGCCAAGGGCGCTGCAGACGCCGCCGCTGCCGTTGCTGCTGCTGAAGCTGCTCCCGCAGCAGCTGCTACCCCGGCGCAGAGCAAGGGTGCGGCTGACGCCGCCGCGGCCGTAGCCGCCGCCGAGGCGCCGGTGATGACCACCCCGGCCATGGGCATCCTGCCGGCCGATGGGCTGAAGCCGGATACCCGGCTGGCCGCCAACGCCGACCGCAGCCAGATCGGCTACCTCGGCGTCTGGGCGCCGACCTACGATGCCTGCGGCACGGTCGATCAGGCCGGCGGCACCGGCTACGTGGTGATCACCAAGATCAGCGTCCGGCAGGGCAGCGAGATCACCCTGGTCGACGCCGTTCCGGCGACCGACGGTAAAGTGAGCCTCAAGGCTGGAGACAAGACGATCGAGATCGCGCAGGCCGGAACCGACGTGCTGAACGTCAACGGAACCGATCTGGTGCGCTGCACCACGCCGTAATGGGTTCTGGGGTCGCGGAGTTTGCTCCGCGGCCCTTACGTCCCCGCGCGGCCGGCGGTCACGGCGAACAGCGCGATCGCCGCCGCGTTCGATACGTTGAGCGACTTGATCGGCCCGGGCATGTCGAGCCGGACCATCTCGTCGCAGAGTTCGCGGGTCCGCTGCCTGAGACCCTTGCCTTCAGCGCCCAGGACGATCGCCATCGGCGTATCGTCGGTACGCGGGCGGATCGGGGCAGGGGCCTCCGAATCGAAGCCGATCACAGTGAGACCGCGCTCCTTGAGCTTCTCGATGGCGTCGCCGAGGTTGCGCACCTCGATCATCGGCACCATGTCGAGTGCGCCGGAGGCGGCCTTGGCCATCACTCCGGTCTCGCGCGGCGAGTGCCGGGCCGTGGTGACCACCGCATCGGCGCCGAACGCACAGGCCGTACGCAGGATCGCCCCGACATTGTGGGGGTCGGTCAACTGGTCGAGGATCACCACCAGCCGGGGATTCGGCACATCGTTGAGCCCGAAGCGGCTGATCGCCTCGACTTCCAGCGCGACGCCCTGGTGAACGGCGTCAGCGCCGAGCAGCCGATCGAGCTCCTTGGGGGTGGTTTCGGTGAATCGCATCTCCACCGGACCGGTCTCCCTGAGGCGCATCAGCGCATTGGGAGTGACCAAGAGGTTGCGCCGTTCGCGCAGCGGATTGTCGAGTGCCGCCCGCACCGTATGCAGCCCATAGAGGTAGACCGGCCCGGTATCCGGGTCGTACTTGGGCTTGGGCGGGAATTTGTTGCGGCTCATGGGGATGCCCTAGCGGTTTTGATGCAGGACAGCAAGGCGAGCCCTGCGATGCGCAAAGGGCGGATTGGGTGTTGACAGGCGTTCACCGCCCCGACATAAACCGCCCCGACGACGCGCCCGGGGACGGGCGCCGTTCGTTTCTCCGGCTCTGAATGGAGGGGTGGGAGAGTGGTTAAATCCGGCAGACTGTAAATCTGCTCGCTTAGCGTACACTGGTTCGAATCCAGTCCCCTCCACCACCCCCTGACATGGCCGGTAGCTTCAGAGCCGAAAGCAATGCTCGGCGTCAGGCGTCGCTGTCCGCGCCACCTTCCTCCACCACTATGGAACTCACCGGCGCCTCCAGCGTCCAGGTGATGCGCGATGCGGTCCGCGTGGTGTTCGCGCGCCCATTGAGGGCGACCGGTGTTACGCGCTCCAGCACCACGGTCCCGAACCCGCGCCCCGTTTGCGGTTCCGGCACCAGCGGCTCGTCGAATGCCTCGTCCCAGTTGACCTTCAGCTCGGGCGTCGGACCTCGGCTCACCGACCACGACACTGTGACCGTGCCGCTCACGCCGGCCAGCACACCGTACTTGGCAGAGTTGGTCCCCAGCTCATGAAACGCCATGCCGAGGTTCTGCACGGCGTTGGGCGAGATCGAGACGAGCGGCCCCGATATCGTCACCAGCTGTTCGTGCCCGAACGGCGCCAGTTGCGCTTTGACCAGTTCGGCCAGCGTGGAACCGGTCCACTCCGAGCGCACCAGCAGGTCGTGTGAGGCCGCGAGGCTGGCGATGCGGGTGCGAATCTTCTGCTGGAACTCGTCGATCGATACCGAACTCAGCCCGGTCTCGCGGATCAGCGACAGGATCACCGCATACTGGTTCTTCACCCGATGGTTGATCTCGCGCAGCAATACCCGGATGCGCCGCTCGCTTTCCTTGGTCTGGGTAATGTCGCGCGCAATCTTGGAAGCGCCCACTACCTCGCCGCGCGGGTTGCGGATCGGCGATACGGTCAGCGAGACGAACACCGTGCTGCCGTCCTTGCGCAGCCGGACCGTCTCGAAGCTTTCGATCCGCTCGTTGGCGCGGATGCGCCGGATGATGTCGGTTTCCTCGCTCTGCAGGTGCGGCGGAATCAGCATGGTGATCGACTGGCCGATCGCCTCCTTGGCCGAATAGCCGAACATCCGCTCGGCGGCCGGGTTCCAGTCTGTGATGATGCTGTTCAGATCCTTGGCGATCACCGCATCGAAGGAAGAATCAATGATCGCGGCCAGCCGCGCCTCAACGATGCGCTCGCCCTCGTCGGTCTGTCGTTCGCCCTGCATACGGTCCCCCAGCAACCCGGCAATGAACGAAGCGGACGCCTGTTGGTTCCGGTTGTCGATGGGATTGTTTGTGTCCTCGGCTATTCCGTCAGCAGCCGGTGCGAGCGGGGCTGCCAGCCGATGAGCCGCGCAGCTTTCGACAGGTCGTGCTCCCCCCCGGTCTCGTCGCCGACGATGAACAACGCCTCGAACCGGCCCGTCGCCGGCGGAGTCACCGCTTCGATGGCGCCGAGATAGGCGTTCGCCATATCTTCCTCGTCGAGCGGGTAGACATAGCTGCCGTCACCGGCGCGCTGCGGGTTGCGGCGTTGGGCCAGGTAGTCGGCACGCTTGCGCGGCCCGCTGATCCTGAGCCCGATGATGTTCATGCCGAACCAGTGCGCGAAATAGGCGCAGATCTCTTCGCCCAAGCCCTTGCTGAGGCCATAGACGGAGGGCGAGTCGAGCGGCACCTGGTCCTCGCCGGGGTAGTTCGGGCGACCTCGATAGTGGACGCTCATCGAACTGGTGTAGACACCGCGCTTCACGCCCGCTTCCTGCGCCAGATAAAGAAACAGGTGCAGTGCCTTGGTATTCAAGTCATAATTGTTGACGATAGTTTCGATGTCCTGGTCGGTGACCATGCCGCCCTGGGCGCTGCGCATCGCCAGCCAGACGAAGCCGTCGACACCCTGGAGCGCCTGGCGGATCGCCTCGGGGTCGAGCACCGAACCCCTCACGTGCTCGACGTCGGGGTCGGCGGGCGGGGCGAGGTCGAGCACTCTGAGCCTGTGCCTTGCCTTCAGATAGGGCGTGATCAGCTGGCCGACATGGCCGGCTCCGCCGACGAGCAGCAGCTTCATCGCGCCGCCTCCGGCTTGTCGCCGACATCGAGGATGCGGATGCCGCGCTCCCCGGCGATCCGGTGGAACAGCGCCCCGACTTCGGGCAGTTCCTCGCTCGAGTTGCCCTCGGCGATCAGCGGGTAGTCCGGGTCGAGCGCCTCTAGTCGGCTGAACAGCGTCGCAAAGTCCATCAGGCCCTTGCCGGGGCAGCCATCCTGCAGGTGGATCGCCAGCCGGTTCTCCACCCAGATGTCCTTGGCGTGGGCGCTGCAGATGTGGCGGCCGAGCAGGTCGAAATGCGCGTTGAGCGCGCCGCCGGTATCGTAGATCGTCTCGAGCGTGATCCAGTTGGCGGAATCGTAGTCGCAGCGCACCCACGGCGAATCCACTGCGTCGAGGATGCGGCCCGCGATCTCGGGAGTGCGGGGCGTCACCAGCGAGTGCGATTCGAGGCTGAGGAACACGCCGGCATCCTCTGCCGCCTTGGCGCACTCCTTGAGCGAACGGACCAACTGGTCCTCGGCCCTGGCCGTCCAGTTGTCGGGATGCGGGAACCAGGGTCCATCGGGGTTCATCGAACCGGGGCCGGTGTCGATGCCGCGGGCGCCCAGCCAGCCTGCGAGTTGCAGCGCCGCCTGCACCACGCGCACCGACTGCGCTCGCGCCGTCTCGTCGGAAGTGACGAGGTTCTGCCAGTAGCCGGTGGTCTGGAACAACGACACGCCCTCGTCGGCGAGCAGCGCTTTCAGCCGCGCCGCGTCCTCGCGTGACGCGGTCAGCGGGTCGTTGTCGCGAAAGCGCGTGAAGATGCCGGAAAAACCTGCATCGCGAACCCGTCGGCACATCTGGGGGGTAAGGTCATTCATGTCCGCGGGCAAAAAACACCCGCTCATACCAAGCCGCATCATCGTCCTCCTCGAGACGCGGGCATCCATCCGGCGCCGGGGCCCGGAGTCAATTATACGTTCGCCTCCCGGTGGGCAGGGCTTCGGCCTGGGGCAGGGCCAGCTATCCGCACCAGTTCGGCGATTCCGGCGTCCTCGCCCGGGCCAGCCCCTCGGTGATCAGTTGCGCACCCAGCGACTGCCCATCCCGCGTCACCACCGCCAGCTGCGATCCATCTGGATCCCCGATCTCGAACGTCCCGGCATTCAGCAGGTCACGCAGCCGCAGCGCCGAACGCCACGAGAGCTGGCTCGCCCTGGGACATTCCGAGGTGTAGCGCTCCGGCGTAACGGCGTCGGCAAGGCGGACGATCTTGCCGCGCAAATAGAAGCTGTCGCCGGACCATACACAGTTGAGGTGGGGCAGGGCCTCGCACAGCATGAAACGGGCATCCTCGGCGTGAACCGGGAGAGGGGCCGCCAGCAGCGGCAGCATCAACAGGGCAATCGCGGCGCGCATGCCCCACGCTGACTCCGATGCGGCTCGTGGGCAACGCACAATGCTGGGATTGAAGAAGCCTGGGTGGGCTCGAAGAGGCTTGCCAGCATCGCGCCTCAGCCACTAAGAAGCGCTGGCGCTTCGGCGCGGGTGTAGCTCAATGGTAGAGCAGAAGCCTTCCAAGCTTATGACGAGGGTTCGATTCCCTTCACCCGCTCCAGCGCACGATCCGTGGATCCGCCCCTCGTTCTCGCCTTGGTCCGCGAGGCGGGCTGCTCCTCCATGGTTCGCTTCCCTTCACGCGTTCCAGCCCGCCGCCCCCCTCAACTGATCGGCTTCTTAGCTTCCTCGACCACCCAGTCGCGGAATGCCTTGATCTTGGGCACGTTGCGGCGCCCCTCGGGGTAGGCCAGCCAATAGCTGGTGCCTTCGTCGATCACCCGCTCGAACGGCTGCATCAGCCGGCCCTCGGCCAACTCGCGCTGGAAGTAATCGGGGGTGAGTAGGGTGACGCCCTGGCCGGCCATTGCGGCGATGGCGTCGAAGGTCTGCATGTTCATCGACGGGGTCGTCTGTTGCTTGAGCACGTCGTGCGGCAGGCCATAGGCGTCGAGCCAGAAGATCCACCACGGGTCGTCGGCGTCGAGCAGCGGCAGTTTCAGGATATCCGCCGGTTCGTGGACTCCACCGATCGTCGCCGCCAGCGCCGGTGACAGCATCGGCGTAAACCGTACGTCGATCAGCTTGAAGGCTGCGAGGCCCGGCCAGACGCCTTTGCCGGCGCGCACCACGACGTCCACTTCCTCGCGGCCGAAATCTACCAGCCGCCCGGTGGTCTCCAGCCGCACGGCAATTTCCGGATGCCGAAGCTGGAAGATCCCGAGCCGCGGCGCCAGCCATTGCGCCGCGAAGGTGTGCATGGTGTTGACGATCAGCGTGCCGTGCTCGCGTTCACCGAAATCGATGAAGGCCTCGCGCAAGATGTCGAAGGCGCGACTCACGTCCGGCGCCAGCCGTTCGCCCGCCTCGGTAAGCGCCACCTCGCGCGGCCGCCGGAAGAACAGCGGCGCGCCCACGCGCTCTTCCAGCAGCTTGATCTGGTAGCTCACCGCAGCCTGCGTCATGCCCAGTTCCTGGGCGGCGCGGGTGAAGCTCAGGTGCCGGGCCGCAGCCTCGAAGACGCGGATCGCAGCGAGTGGGGGTAAGTGATCAGACATAAGGCCTCCTTATGCATGATACTCGAGCTTTGGTTGGAAATCAAAGCTCTGGGGGCGCATCTATCCCTCACACGCATCAAAGCTGACGGTGATCGAAATGCTCTACCAAGCCCCCAAGTCCCGCGCTGCCCGCCTGATCGGCTGGGTGAAGCACGCCATCCTGCCGCGTCGCGCCCACCCCGTGGCCGATATCCGCGAACTGAGTTCGTACCTGCGCACTGATATTGGCGCCAACGACACGCACTATCCTTTTCACCATCCATGATGAGCTGCGCCGCTTCGGCGGCGGACCATGAGAAAGGCCCGGCATCGCTGCCGGGCCTTCTGTTCGTGCGGGTAGATTCGAGATCAGCAGTCGAGCAGGTGGCCCGAGCCCTTCGGTGCTGCGGTGCAGGTCCACAGCGTCGGCAGCTTCAGCTTGGTCGCGGTGGTTTCGGTCGCCGCGGCAACCGTCTTCGGCGTCGCCTTCAGCATCTCGGCGCCTTTCTCCCAGCATTCCTTTTTCAGGACCGGGAAGATCAGGCAGTTCACTTCCGAATCCGACAGCGCCGGGGCGGCAGCGGTGGGCAGGACAGGCACGGCGAAACCTGACGCGACGAACGCGGCAACGAGAACGAGTCTCTTCATCTATTTCCCCTGGTTACCTCCAACGCGCGGCCTCCGCTTGGTGAAGGCCTCAGGCGCGCGGCACGAAGCGTAATCCCGCGCCACAGCGACGCGCAATCATCACGCGAAGGTTGCCCCCTTGCCACTTGCGCGGCACGAGGCTTTTCAGTAGAGGGAGGGCCGCAGGTTTAGGGGTATAGCTCAGTTGGTAGAGCATCGGTCTCCAAAACCGAGGGTCGAGGGTTCAAGTCCTTCTGCCCCTGCCACCTGCTCCTAGCCGAGGCGAACGACCTCGGCGCTGGTTTCCTCCGTACATTTCAACTTGCGGCACACAGCAGTCGATGCGCCAACGAGCGCTTCAGGCTGCTATCGCTTCTTCTTCCGAATGAGCTCCCAGTGCCGATCGGTCCAGCGGCGACGGGATCGATCCGGACGAGCCAGCCCTTTTGCCAGCCCTGGGTGGATGCGCAGCGGCAGCGTAAACGTCGGATGCCGGTCGGCTACAACAGCCCGAGATACATCGCGACCGGCGTCGCCAGCATCGCGGCGACGAGGGTCGCGAACAGAGCTTTGAGAAGGATCGTCTCGAGCATGGTGCCCTCGCTCGAGAAAGTCGGCGGGCGCGACAAGAGTTGCCACCGGAGTCTGCAGCCCGCCGCTTCCTCCCGAAGCGCTCAACCTAAGGCGTCGTGCCCACCGGCGCATTTAACAATGACATGTCGGCCTGGAGGGGCGAATTCCTTAGGGATCTTCCGGGGGAGGGGGTACAGTGCTCCGGCGCACGAACGCGCCACCAGCGAAAGCGACCCCCCATATGCCCGTGGATCATCCCGACGCGGCGCCCGCCGTGGTTCGTCGCTTGCCCAGTCGCACCCTGACGGTGGCGCTGAGCTTCTTCATCACGCTCGGCGCGCTTTTCGTGTTGGCGCCGTTGCTGCGCTTCGGCACGAGTTTCGGCTGACGGGGACAGACGCCATGCCCCGCAGGCCCGATTCCGGGTCCGATCTCGCAGCCAGCGCCGGCGGCGAGGACCTGTCCCGTCCGTTCGACTACGCCGAACCGGCCGATCTCTACTTTCCGGTGCAGGTCGGGCGGAAGGCCGGTCTCGACTATCGGCGCTTCCCGTCGGCAGCGCTGGCGCTGCGATATGCGATGGAATCGCTGCTGCCCGGCAAGCTGAGTTCAGCGACGCTCGAAGTCGATGGCGAGCGCTACGACAGCGTCGCGATGCGCCGGCTCTATGCCTCGTCGGATTTCCCGGCGTCGTGAGGCGGCGGCACGTCGATGCCGTCCTCGATATACTCGTGCAGCTTGTTGCGCAGCGTGCGGATGCTGATGGCAAGGATGGCGGCGGCGTGGGTGCGATTGCCGTGGGTGGCGCGAAGCGTTGCAAGGATCAGTTCGCGCTCGACGTCGGCGGCCTGCAGGCCGACCAGTTGCAGCGCTGCTGCTGGATCGGGATTAAGGTCGTAGCCGTTGAGCATCGGACGCCTCGCGCTATTCCATTTCGACCGGCAGGTAGAGGCTGAGATCGAGGGCAACAAGGAAGGCGGCGACGGCGGCGGCGATCATGATCGCCACCGGCAGCCATTGCCCAAACTGGGCTTGCGTCATCGCTTGCAAAAGCGCCCCCATCTCATGGTCCCAGAATCACGCCGCGGGTCCGTGCGCCTGTGGTAATGAAGGCAAGCTGACGGATGGCTGACAGCCCTCGTGGATGGGCGTCGGCGCGCCGACATCACCGTGTCATTGGGGCTTGCAATAGCGGAGGCAAGCCATTAGATACCGCTTCCCAAGCCGCCCGGGGTGACTCGCGCGGTTCTTCGTTTTTGGCCTGACGGCCCGACCGAAAGTAGAGCTGATGGCTGCACTGAACCCGCTGAAGTTCCTGCAAGAGGTTCGTCAGGAAGTCGGCAAGGTCACCTGGCCGACCCGCAACGAGACCCTGGTCTCGACGGTGATGGTGCTGGTGATGGTGGTCATCGCGAGCATTTTCTTCCTCGCGGCCGACCAGCTTATTTCCTGGCTCGTGCAGCTGATGCTGTCGATCCGCTAAGCGGCAAACGGATTATTAGGAGCTTCGACGCGGCATGGCCAAGCGCTGGTATATCGTTCAGGCGTACTCGAACTTCGAGCGCAAGGTGGCGGAAGACATCCGCCAGAAGGTTGCGCAGAAGAAGCTCGAAGACCTGTTCGACGACGTGATCGTGCCGACCGAAAAGGTCGTGGAGATGCGTCGCGGTCGCAAGGTCGACGCCGAGCGCAAGTTCTTCCCGGGCTACGTGCTGGTGAAGATGGATATGACCAACGAGGCGTTCCATCTGATCAAGAATACGCCCAAGGTCACCGGCTTCCTCGGTTCGGGCGACAAGCCCATGCCGATCTCGGAGAAGGAAGCCATGGCCATCCTGCAGCAGGTGCAGGAAGGCGTCGAGCATCCCAAGCCGTCCGTCTCGTTCGAGGTCGGCGAGCAGGTACGCGTTTCCGACGGTCCCTTCGCCAGCTTCAACGGCGTTGTGGAAGAGGTCGACGAGGAGCGTTCGCGCCTCAAGGTGGAAGTTTCGATCTTCGGGCGTCCGACGCCCGTCGAACTGGAATACGGTCAGGTCGAGAAGGTCTGATCCTGTCGTTGCGCAAGCACGACTGACTACTCGTCGTTGCGCAAGCACGACTGACTTATGCGTCGTTGCGCAAGCACGACTAGGAATTCCGGCGAAAGCCGGTACTGCGGCCGAGAGGTTGCGGAAAACCGTGGGAGGGCAGGGCGGTCGCCAACCGTTCGTAAAGCCCGGACCACGGCGTCTCACAGATCCGGTGACGCGGATCATCCGCCCGATCCTGGGCACATATGGAGATTGAACCATGGCAAAGAAAATCACTGGGTACCTGAAGCTTCAGGTCCCGGCCGGTTCGGCGACCCCGTCGCCCCCGATCGGCCCCGCGCTGGGTCAGCGCGGCCTCAACATCATGGAATTCTGCAAGGCCTTCAATGCGAAGACCGCCGAGCAGGAAAAGGGTGCCCCGACCCCGGTCGTGATCACCATCTATGCCGACAAGAGCTTCACTTTCGAGACCAAGCTCCCGCCGGTCACCTACCTGATCAAGAAGGCCGTGAACCTGAAGTCCGGCTCCAAGCTTCCGGGCAAGGAATCTGCTGGCACCATCACGCAGAAGCAGATCCGCGAGATCGCCGAAAAGAAGATGGCCGATCTCAACGCCTATGACGTCGACCAGGCCGCGACCATGATCGCCGGCTCCGCCCGCTCCATGGGCATTCAGGTGGAAGGCTGATCATGAGCAAGCTCGGTAAGCGTACTGACGCCGCCCGCGTGGGCATCGATCGCAAGAAGCTCTACGCGCTCAGCGACGCCGTGAAGATGGTCAAGGAACGCGCCAAGGCGAAGTTCGACGAGACCGTCGAAGTTGCGTTCAACCTGGGTGTCGACCCGCGTCACGCCGACCAGATGGTCCGAGGCGTGGTGAACCTCCCCAATGGCACCGGCAAGACCGTTCGCGTCGCCGTGTTCGCCAAGGACGCCAAGGCCGATGAGGCCCGCAAGGCCGGCGCCGATATCGTCGGCGCCGAAGATCTCGTCGAGATCGTCCAGTCGGGTAAGATCGAGTTCGACCGCGTGATCGCGACCCCGGACATGATGCCGCTGGTCGGCCGTCTCGGTAAGATCCTCGGCCCGCGCAATCTGATGCCGAACCCGAAGGTCGGGACCGTGACCCCCGACGTCGCCGGTGCCGTCAAGGCTGCCAAGGGCGGCGCCGTCGAGTTCCGCGTCGAGAAGGCAGGCATCCTGCACGCCGGCGTCGGCAAGGCCTCGTTCTCGGACGAAGCTCTGCTGCAGAACATCAAGGCGTTCGCCGATGCCGTCCAGAAGGCCAAGCCTGCTGGCGCCAAGGGCACCTACGTCAAGCGCGTCGCCGTGTCCTCGACCATGGGCCCCGGCGTCCACGTCGATCCCTCGTCGGTCAACGCTTAAGACCGTCGGGTAAGTTAGAATTCCTGGCGGCAGCGATGCCGCCGGGATGCCGATCTTCGGATCGGTGAAGTCCTGTCCGAGACTGCGGGTCTGCCCGAAAGGGCGCTAATCCCGAGCCAGCGACGCGCTAGCGCGCGATCAAAGGAGCAAGGGGCCCGCATAGATGGGGTGAAGACCGGATACTTGTCCGGTTCGAACCAGGCCAGTTGCCGCCAAGGGGCATTTCGCCCTCCGACGGTCAGCCGGTTGACAGGCATCAACCGCTGCACTCCAGACGGAGGGCAGCAATTGGCAAACGGTCCGGGACCTATCTCCGGGCCAAATGTGGAGACTAGCAGTGGAAAGAGCGGAAAAGGCTGAGCTCATCACCTCGCTCCAGTCGTCGTTCGCGGCGGCCGGGTCGATCGTGGTTGCCCAGAATGCCGGCTTGACCGTTGCTGACCTGGAGACTCTGCGCAAGCAGATGAAGCAGGCCGGCGGTACGATCAAGGTGGCCAAGAACCGCCTCGCCAAGCTTGCTCTGAAGGATACCGACAACGCGGACATCTCGGCCCTGTTCACAGGTCCGACCGTCGTCGCCTTCGCCAAGGATCCCATGACCGCGCCGAAAGTCGCGGCCGCTTTCGCCGACAAGAACCAGAAGTTCGTGGTTCTCGGTGGCGCAATGGGGAAGACCGGGCTCGACGCGAACAACGTCAAGGCGCTCGCCACGATGCCGTCGCTGGACCAGCTTCGCGCCACGCTCGCAGGGATGCTCAAGCAGCCCGGCACGCGTATCGCGTCTGTCCTGCAGGCCCCTGGCGGTGCGGTTGCACGGGTTATCTCGGCGCACGCCGAGAAGAGCAATGCAGCATAGGCAAACTACCCACGTGGGGCCGTTCCGGCCCTCCACGGTTCGAACTGAAACATCAAAGAGAGTGAATTCAAATGGCTGATCTCGCCAAACTCGTAGACGACCTGTCTGCCCTGACCGTTCTGGAAGCTTCCGAGCTGTCGAAGCTTCTCGAAGAGAAGTGGGGCGTTTCGGCTGCCGCTCCGGTCGCCGTTGCCGCCGCTGCCACGGGCGCTGCCCCGGCTGCCGCCGCTGAAGAGAAGACCGAATTCGACGTGATCCTCGCCTCGTTCGGCGAGAACAAGATCAACGTCATCAAGGAAGTCCGCGCCATCACCGGCCTGGGCCTCGGCGAAGCCAAGGCGCTGGTCGAAGGCGCTCCGAAGGCCGTCAAGGAAGCCGCTTCGAAGGCGGAAGCCGAAGACATCAAGAAGAAGCTGGAAGCCGCCGGCGCCAAGGTCGAGCTCAAGTAAGCTCGTCTACGGACAACGATCTGGGGCAGCGCGGCGAATTTGCCGCGCTGCCTTATTTGTGTCGCATTTATGGTATTTGGGACGCGTTCCACCCGCGCGATTGGATGGCCGGGCAGGACAATCAAAATTTCGGAGTTCGGATGGCGCTCATCGAGCGCAGATGAATTCGAGTGCAGTTGCGACGGGGCAGAAGCAGTCCCGCGCAAACGAGTGCGTAATGACCGGGGTTCCCTCCCTCTCACCGGGCCCCGATGAAAAGAAGCAAGGCCGATGTCCTGATGCCCGACGGCTGATAGTCGGGCCTTTGGACATCTGCCTCCGAGACATCGAGAAATTTGAGGAGCTGGTATGGCTACCACTTTCAACGGCCGCCGCAAGGTACGCAAGTCTTTCGGCAGCATTCGCGAAGTCACGGAGATGCCCAATCTGATCGAGGTCCAGAAGGCCTCCTATGATCAGTTCCTCATCGTCGACGAGCCCAAGGGCGGTCGTAACGATGAGGGGCTTCAGTCCGTTTTCCGGTCGGTTTTTCCGATCACCGACTTTTCCAACACTGCCTCCCTCGAGTTCGTGAAATACGAGTTCGAGCAGCCGAAGTATGACGTCGACGAGTGCCGTCAGCGCGACATGACGTTCGCAGCGCCGCTCAAGGTCACGCTTCGCCTGATCGTGTTCGAAGTTGATGAAGAGACCGGCGCCCGCTCCGTCAAGGACATCAAGGAGCAGGACGTCTACATGGGCGACATGCCGTTCATGACCATGAACGGTACCTTTATCGTCAACGGCACCGAGCGCGTTATCGTCTCGCAGATGCACCGTTCGCCCGGCGTGTTCTTCGATCACGACAAGGGCAAGACCCACTCTTCGGGTAAGCTCCTGTTCGCCGCCCGCATCATCCCGTACCGCGGTTCCTGGCTCGACATCGAGTTCGACGCCAAGGACATCGTGTTCGCCCGTATCGACCGTCGCCGCAAGATTCCGGTGACCTCGCTGCTCAAGGCGCTCGGCATGGATGCTGAGGAAATTCTCGACACCTATTACGACACCCTGCAGTTCGAGAAGACCAAGACCGGCTGGCAGAAGCCATTCGACGCCGACAAGATGAAGAACGCCAAGCCGACGTTCGACCTCATCGACGCCAAGACTGGCGACGTCGTGCACGAAGGTGGCAAGAAGCTTTCGCCGCGCCAGGCCAAGAAGCTCGCCGAGAACGGCCTGACCCACCTCGCTGTGGTGGAAGAGGACCTTTACGGTCAGTTCATCGCGCAGGACCTGGTCAACCTCAAGACCGGTGAGATCTTCGCCGAAGCCGGCGACGAGATCGACGAGAAGCTGCTCAACAAGCTCAAGGACGCCGGCTTCGACGCGCTGCCGATCCTCGACATCGACCACGTCACCGTGGGCGCCTACCTGCGCAACACGCTGGCCGTCGACAAGAACGAGTCTCGCGAAGACGCGCTGTTCGACATCTACCGCGTGATGCGTCCGGGCGAGCCGCCGACCGTCGAAACCGCCGAAGCCATGTTCAAGTCGCTGTTCTTCGACAGCGAACGCTATGACCTGAGCGCCGTCGGCCGCGTGAAGATGAACATGCGCCTCGACCTCGACGTCGAGGACACCGTCCGGATCCTGCGCAAGGAGGATATCGTCGAGGTGGTTCGTACCCTCGTCGACCTGCGCGACGGCAAGGGCGAGATCGACGACATCGACAACCTCGGCAACCGCCGGGTGCGTTCGGTCGGCGAGCTGATGGAGAACCACTATCGTCTCGGGCTGCTCCGCATGGAGCGCGCGATCAAGGAGCGTATGTCGTCGGTCGAGATCGACACCGTCATGCCGCAGGACCTGATCAACGCGAAGCCCGCGGCTGCCGCGGTGCGCGAGTTCTTCGGCTCGTCGCAGCTCAGCCAGTTCATGGATCAGACCAATCCGCTGTCGGAAGTCTCGCACAAGCGTCGCCTGTCGGCGCTCGGGCCTGGCGGTCTCACCCGTGAGCGCGCCGGCTTCGAAGTCCGCGACGTGCATCCGACCCACTATGGCCGTATCTGCCCGATCGAGACGCCGGAAGGCCCGAACATCGGCCTGATCAACAACCTGGCGACCTACGCCCACGTCAACAAGTACGGCTTCATCGAGACGCCGTACCGCAAGATCGTGGACGGCAAGGTGACTGACGACGTCGTCTATCTGTCGGCGATGGAAGAGGCCAAGCACTACGTCGCTCAGGCCAACGCCAAGCTCACCGCCAAGGGTGAGTTCGCCGACGACCTGGTCGTGGCCCGCCACGCCGGCGATAACGGCCTGACGCCGAAAGAGACCATCGATCTGATGGACGTTTCGCCCAAGCAGGTCATCTCGGTCGCCGCTTCGCTGATCCCGTTCCTCGAGAACGACGACGCCAACCGCGCCCTGATGGGCTCGAACATGCAGAAGCAGGCTGTGCCGCTGCTGCGTGCCGAGGCTCCGTTCGTGGGCACCGGCATGGAAAAGATCGTCGCCCGTGACTCGGGCGCCGCGATCGTCGCCAAGCGCAAGGGCATCGTCGACCAGGTGGATGCGACCCGTATCGTTATCCGCGCCACCGAAGAGACCGATGCGTCGAAGTCGGGCGTCGACATCTACAACCTGATGAAGTTCCAGCGTTCGAACCAGTCGACCTGCATCAACCAGCGTCCGCTGGTGGTGGTGGGCGACCATGTCGACGCCGGCGACATCGTGGCCGATGGTCCGTCGACCGACCTGGGCGATCTGGCTCTCGGCCGCAACGTGCTCGTCGCGTTCATGCCGTGGAACGGCTACAACTTCGAAGACTCGATCCTGCTCAGCGAAAAGATCGCCATGCAGGACGTGTTCACCTCGATCCACATCGAGGAATACGAAGTGATGGCCCGCGACACCAAGCTTGGTCCCGAGGAAATCACCCGCGACATTCCGAACGTTTCGGAAGAAGCGCTTAAGAACCTCGACGAAGCCGGTATCGTCCACATCGGTGCCGAAGTCGCTGCCGGCGACATCCTCGTTGGCAAGATCACCCCGAAGGGCGAAAGCCCGATGACGCCGGAAGAAAAGCTCCTCCGCGCCATCTTCGGCGAGAAGGCCTCGGACGTCCGTGACACCTCGCTCCGCGTTCCGCCGGGCGATGCTGGTACCGTCGTTGAAGTGCGCGTGTTCAACCGCCACGGCATCGACAAGGACGAGCGTGCCATGGCCATCGAGCGCGAGGAAATCGAGCGCCTGGCCAAGGACCGTGACGACGAGCAGTCGATCCTCGACCGCAACGTCTATGCGCGCCTGAAGGAAATGCTGTTCGGCAAGACCGCGACCGCTGGCCCCAAGGGCTATGTCAACGGCACCAAGCTGAACGACGCGACCTTCGACGCCCAGCCGCGGTCCAAGTGGTGGCAGTTCGCCCTCGAGGACGACAAGGTCATGGCCGAGATGGAGGCCCTCCATGCTCAGTACGAGGAGAGCCGCAAGCTGCTCGAGCAGCGCTTCATCGACAAGGTCGACAAGCTGCAGCGCGGTGACGAACTTCCGCCGGGCGTGATGAAGATGGTCAAGGTCTTCGTCGCAACCAAGCGCAAGATCCAGCCGGGCGACAAGATGGCCGGCCGTCACGGCAACAAGGGTGTGGTTTCGCGTATCACCCCGATCGAAGACATGCCGTACCTGGAAGACGGTACGCACGTCGACATCGTGCTGAACCCGCTCGGCGTGCCGTCGCGCATGAACGTGGGCCAGATCCTCGAGACGCACCTTGGTTGGGCCGCCCGCGGCCTGGGCAAGAAGATCGACGAGATCATGAAGGCCTACCAGCAGAAGGGCGACATGACGCCGCTCAAGAAGGAGATCAGCGCCCTCTACGAAGGCGACGACTACGTCTCCCAGCTTGACGACGACAGCATCCTCCGCCTTGGCGAGCATCTCTCCAAGGGCGTGCCGATCGCCACTCCGGTGTTCGACGGCGCCAAGGAGAGCGACATCGTCGACCTGCTGACGCGGGCAGGGTTGAACTCCACCGGCCAGTCCATCGTGTTTGATGGGCGCACCGGCGAGCAGTTCGACCGCAGGGTGACCGTGGGCTACATCTATATGCTGAAGCTCCACCACCTCGTGGACGACAAGATCCACGCCCGCTCGATCGGCCCGTACTCGCTGGTCACCCAGCAGCCGCTGGGCGGCAAGGCGCAGTTCGGCGGCCAGCGCTTCGGCGAAATGGAGGTGTGGGCGCTCGAAGCGTACGGCGCCGCCTACACGCTGCAGGAAATGCTGACCATCAAGTCGGACGACGTCGCTGGTCGCACCAAGGTCTACGAGGCGATCGTCAGAGGCGACGACACCTTCGAGGCGGGTATCCCCGAGAGCTTCAACGTTCTCGTCAAGGAAATCCGCTCTCTCGGCCTCAATGTCGAGCTGGATACGTTTGAAGGCGACGCGCTGCCCCAGGGCGGCCCCGCCGACAACCAGCTCGCACCTCCTCAGAACGCGGCGGAATAAGGCTGCCGAGTTCAACCCACATTCACTTCGGACGCTTCCCGGCCCGAGCCGCCGGGGAGCTCCGATAAGAGGAGTCTACCGATGAACACTCATCACCACGTCATGGACCCGTTCAACCCGCAGGTCCCGGTTCAGATGTTCGATCAGATGAAGATCAGCATCGCGAGCCCGGAGAAGATCCTGAGCTGGTCCTACGGCGAGATCAAAAAGCCCGAGACCATCAACTATCGTACGTTCAAGCCCGAGCGCGACGGCCTGTTCTGCGCGCGCATCTTCGGGCCCGTGAAGGACTACGAGTGCCTGTGCGGCAAGTACAAGCGCATGAAGTTCAAGGGCGTCATCTGCGAGAAGTGCGGTGTCGAAGTCACCCTGAGCCGCGTCCGTCGCGAGCGCATGGGCCACATCGAGCTCGCCGCCCCGGTTGCCCATATCTGGTTCCTCAAGTCGCTGCCGTCGCGTATCGCGTTGCTGCTCGACATGACGCTGAAGGATATCGAGCGCATCCTGTACTTCGAGCAGTACGTTGTGCTGGACCCTGGCCTGACCCCGTTCGGCGTGAACGAGCTGGTCACCGAGGAGCAGTATATCGACGCCCAGGACCAGTACGGTGCCGACAGCTTCACCGCCAAGATCGGCGCTGAGGCCATCCGCGACCTGCTGCTCTCGCTCGACCTCGAAAAGATCGCCGCCGACCTCCGCGTCGAGATCGCCGAGGCGACCACTGAGCTCAAGCCCAAGAAGCTGGCCAAGCGCCTGAAGATCGTCGAGCAGTTCATCGTCTCGGGCAACAAGCCCGAGTGGATGATCATGACCGTCATCCCGGTCATTCCGCCCGAGCTCCGCCCGCTCGTCCCGCTGGATGGCGGCCGTTTCGCCACGTCCGATCTCAACGACCTCTACCGTCGCGTGATCAACCGCAACAACCGCCTGAAGCGCCTGATCGAACTGCGGGCACCCGACATCATCATCCGCAACGAGAAGCGCATGCTTCAGGAAGCGGTCGATGCGCTGTTCGACAACGGCCGCCGTGGCCGCACCATCACCGGTGCGAACAAGCGTCCGCTGAAGTCGCTGAGCGACATGCTCAAGGGCAAGCAGGGCCGGTTCCGTCAGAACCTGCTCGGCAAGCGCGTGGACTATTCCGGCCGTTCGGTGATCACCGTGGGGCCGGAGCTCAAGCTCCACCAGTGCGGCCTGCCCAAGAAGATGGCGCTCGAGCTGTTCAAGCCCTTCATCTACTCGCGCCTTGAGGCCAAGGGCCTCTCGTCGACGGTGAAGCAGGCCAAGAAGCTCGTCGAAAAGGAAAAGCCCGAGGTCTGGGATATCCTCGATGAAGTGATCCGCGAGCACCCGGTTCTGCTGAACCGCGCTCCGACCCTTCACCGTCTGGGCATCCAGGCATTCGAGCCGCACCTGATCGAAGGCAAGGCGATCCAGCTGCACCCGCTCGTCTGCGCGGCGTTCAACGCCGACTTCGACGGCGACCAGATGGCCGTGCACGTGCCGCTCTCGCTCGAGGCGCAGCTCGAAGCCCGTGTGCTGATGATGTCGACCAACAACATCCTGCACCCGGCCAACGGCCAGCCGATCATCGTGCCGAGCCAGGACATCGTGCTTGGTCTCTACCACCTCTCCCTGATGAACGAGGGCGAGCCCGGCCAGGGCATGGCCTTCTCGGACATGGGCGAGCTGGAGCACGCGCTGGCGTCCGGCGTCGTGACCATGCACTCCAAGATCAAGGGGCGCGTTGACGTCTATGATCTGGAAGGCAACCGTACGACCGAGATCGTCGAGACGACCCCGGGCCGCATGCTCCTGGGCAAGCTGCTTCCGAAGCATCCGGCGGTGCCGTATGCGACGGCCAACCAGCTGATGACCAAGAAGATGATCTCCAAGATGATCGACACCGTGTATCGCGGTTGCGGTCAGAAGGAGACGGTCATCTTCTGCGATCGCATCATGGACATGGGCTTCAAGCATGCTGCCCGCGCCGGCATCTCGTTTGGCAAGGACGACATGGTTATCCCGGCCTCGAAGTACAAAATCGTCGAGGACACGCGTAAGCAGGTCGAAGAGTTCGAGCAGCAGTACAACGACGGCCTGATCACTCAGGGCGAGAAGTACAACAAGGTGGTCGACGCCTGGGCCAAGTGCGGTGACAAGGTCGCCGAAGAGATGATGAAGGGCATTGCTGCCGTTCAGTTCGACAAGGAGACGGGTCGTCAGAAGCCGATCAACTCGGTTTACATGATGAGCCACTCGGGCGCCCGTGGTTCGCCGGCGCAGATGAAGCAGCTCGCCGGTATGCGCGGCCTGATGGCGCGTCCGGACGGCTCGATCATCGAGACCCCGATCACGGCCAACTTCAAGGAAGGCCTGAACGTTCTCGAGTACTTCAACTCGACCCACGGTGCTCGTAAGGGCCTCGCGGACACCGCGCTGAAGACCGCGAACTCGGGTTACCTGACCCGTCGTCTCGTCGACGTGGCGCAGGACTCGATCATCACCGAGCTCGATTGCGGTACCGAACGCGGCCTCACCATGGAGCCGATCGTCGATGCCGGCCAGGTCGTGGCCTCGCTGGGGCAGCGCATTCTCGGCCGCACCGCGGCTGACGATGTGGTGAACCCGGAGAACGGCGACGTCATCGTTCCCAAGGGCACGCTGCTCACCGAAAAGGACGTTGAGCTCATCGAGAGCTACAAGGTCCAGTCGATGCGCATCCGCTCGCCGCTGACCTGCGATCTCCGCCAGGGCTGCTGCGCCGCCTGCTACGGTCGCGACCTCGCTCGCGGTACGCCGGTCAACATTGGTGAAGCTGTCGGCGTTATCGCCGCTCAGTCGATCGGTGAGCCGGGCACGCAGCTCACTATGCGTACGTTCCACATCGGTGGCACCGCGCAGGTGGTTGACTCGTCCTATCTCGAGGCTGGTGCCGAGGGTAAGGTCGAGATCCGCAACCGCAACGTCGCCAAGGTCGAGGGCGGTCAGCTGGTCGCCATGGGCCGTAACGTGACCATCGCCATCCTCGATCCCGAGGGCAAGGACCGCGCCACGCACCGCGTGACGTACGGCGCCAAGCTCCGTGTCGATGACGGCGCCGAGGTCAAGCGCGGCCAGCGTATCGCCGAATGGGATCCCTACACCCGTCCGGTGCTGGCCGAAGTCGATGGCGAAGTGGCTTTCGAGGATCTGGTCGACGGTGCCTCGGTGGCGGAAACCACCGACGAGACGACGGGCTTTACCAAGCGCGTCGTGTCGGATTGGCGGACCAGCCAGCGCAGCGACGGCCTGAAGCCGGCGATCACGATCAAGCGTGGCGACGCCGTCGTCAAACTGGATCGCGGCGGTGAGGCCCGGTACCTGCTCTCGGTCGACGCGGTTATCGCGGTCGAGCCGGGTGAGAAGGTGTCGCCGGGTGACGTTCTGGCCCGTATCCCGCTGGAAAGCGCCAAGACCAAGGACATCACCGGCGGTCTGCCGCGTGTGGCCGAGCTGTTCGAGGCACGTCGTCCCAAGGATCACGCGATCATCGCGGAGATCACCGGCACGATCAAATTCGGTCGCGACTACAAGAACAAGCGCCGGATCATCATCGAAGCCGCAGAGGAGGGCGCCGAGCCCGTCGAGTACCTGATCCCGAAGGGCAAGCCGTTCCACCTCCAGGAAGGCGACACCATCGAGAAGGGTGAGTACATCCTCGACGGCAACCCGGCACCGCACGACATCCTGGCGATCAAGGGCGTGGAAGAGCTTGCTCGTTACCTCGTCAACGAGATCCAGGAGGTCTACCGGCTGCAGGGCGTGCTGATCAACGACAAGCACATCGAGGTGATCGTTCGCCAGATGCTGCAGAAGGTCGAGATCGTGAACCCGGGCGACAGCGGCATGCTCAAGGACGAGCAGCTCGACAAGCTGGACTTCGACGAGCTCAACGACCAGCTGGTTGCCGACGGCAAGAAGCCGGCGACGGCCAACCCGGTGCTGCTCGGCATCACCAAGGCGTCGCTGCAGACCCGCTCGTTCGTGTCGGCCGCGTCCTTCCAGGAAACCACCCGCGTCCTCACCGAGGCGGCGGTTTCCGGCAAGGCCGACCTGCTCGAAGGTCTCAAGGAGAACGTCATCGTCGGCCGCCTGATCCCGGCCGGTACCGGCGCGGGCATCTCGAAGGCCAAGGCGATCGCTACCCGTCGCGACGATATGATCCTCGACGAGCGCCGCCGCCAGGCCGAGACCGCCGCCATCCCGGCGCCGACCCCGACCCCGGTGGAGCCGGCCGAGTAATCGGCAGCCACATTGCAGAACTTCGAAAGGGCCCTCCGGGGCCCTTTCTCTTTTCCGAGGAGCAGGAAACTGCCGACAACCGCGCCGGCGACGTGGACAAACTCCGATCGCTGCATGACATGCTGCGCCCATCGTCGTTCGTCCGCGATTCAGTGCGTCAGCCGGGCGACGACTTGAGCATCAGGAGATACAATGCGTATTCCGCCGCTTGCCATCGCCGTCGCCGTGATCGCCGTCGTCGCTGTCATCCTGCTCGGCTCCTGGTACCAGATCGACCAGGGTGAAGAGGGGGTCGTGCTCCGCAACGGGGCGGTCACCGGCACGGTTGGACCGGGCCTCCACTTCAAACTGCCGATCGTCGACGATGTGAAGGAGGTGTCGCTGCAGTCCCACACCAAGACCTTCGAGTCGATGGAATCCTACAGCCGCGACCAGCAGCCGGCGCAGATCCGGTTGTCGGTGAGCTATCACGTCATTCCGGGCAGCGGCGCCGAGGTCTATGCCGAGTATGGTGGCGTCGACAACATGATCGCCCGGCTGGTCGAGCCGCGCGTGCCGGCATTGTTCAAGAACGTCTTCGGCCAGTACGACGCCCTGGGTGTCATCCAGCAGCGCGCCAAACTCAACCTCGATGCGCTCGCCGCCCTGCAGGCCGGCATCGGCGACCCGATCATGGTGGAGAGCGTGCAGGTCGAGGACATCAAGTTCTCCGCTGCCTACGAGAACTCCATCGAGCAGAAGCAGCTCGCCACCGTCGAAGTGCAGAAGCGGCAGCAGGAACTGGCCCAGCAGGAAGTGCAGGCCAAGATCACCGTCACCCAGGCTCAGGCCGAAGCGGACTCGGTCGTCGCCACGGCCACCGCCAATGCTCAGGCCGTGCGACTTGCCGCGGAAGCCGAGGCCTACTCGATCGAGATCAAGGGCCGGGCCGAGGCGACGGCGATCGACCAACGCGGGCAGGCGCTGAAGGACAACCCGGGTGTCGTAGCGCTCGTCCAGGCTGAAAAGTGGGACGGCGTCCTGCCATCGGTGATGCCACCCGGCGGTACGGTGCCGTTCCTCAACCTGACACCCACGCCCTCGATACCCTGAGGCGGCGTGCTCAGCACTCTCCGAAGGGGCCCGTCGGGCCCTTTCTCATTTCCGTCATCGCTCCGACGCAAATCTGCAACCGCTCTGTGAGGCAAGCGACACACGTCATCGGTACCTGAGGCGCGCAACCCAAAGGAGCATCTCATGTTGCGCAAAGCCCTTATTGCCGGCGTCAGCCTTGTCGCACTCGCCAGCGCCGCCATTGCCCAGGAGGTCGCGCCGAAGCAGTTCGACGCTGTGCTGAAAGCGCATGCCGAGCTGCCGGCCCAGTCCTTCACACCGGCGCCGGCTGATGCTCCGGCCTATTTCAACCTTTCCGGCCGCTTCACCAATGGCCCGAAGACCGAGGCGCTCTACTCGATCCACGATCCGAAGACGGGCCTCGCGCGCCCTTATGCCGGGCAGGCGGTCCAAGGGTTCTCGGGCATCCGCTCGCTCGGCGATGATCGGTTCCTGGTGCTGACCGACAACGGCTTCGGCTCCAAGCTCACCTCGACCGACTCGCTGCTGATGTTCCATGAGCTCAAGCTCGACTGGGCCAACGGCCGGGTAGGGGTGGACAAGACCACCTTCCTCAAGGACCCGAACGGCGTCGTGCCGTTCCGCATCGTCAACGAGGCCACCAGGGAGCGCTATCTCACCGGCTCCGACTTCGACATCGAGTCGATCCAGCCGGTCGGCGACACCTATTGGCTCGGCGACGAGTTCGGCCCCTGGCTGATCAACGTCGCCGCCGACGGCACGGTGCTCAAGGTCGTCGCCACCAAGATCGGCGATGTCGACTACAAGTCGCCGGACAACCAGACCGTCGTCACCCCCAATCCGGGCACTCCGCTCGCCGGCGTCAACACCCAGCGCTCAGGCGGCTATGAGGGCATGGCCCAGTCGGCCGACGGCAAGACGCTCTACCCGCTGCTCGAGAAGACCTTCTTCGACGAGACAGCCGGCGCGCTCGAGCTGGTCGACGGCAAGCCGGCGATCCGCATGCTGGAGTTTCACCTCGACAGCAACAGCTGGGGCGACCAGGTACGCTACTATCCGCTGGAGGACGCGGCGAACTCGATCGGCGACTTCAACATGATCGATGATCACCGCGCCCTGATCATCGAACGCGACCAGGGCTCGGGCGGCGCCTGGGCCGACAAGCCGGCCAAGCTGAAGCGCATCTATCTGGTCGATCTCAACAAGGCCGACGCCAATGGTGTGCTGCACAAGCTCGCCTATATCGACCTGCTCGCCATCAAGGATCCGAACGGCGTGGCGCCGCGCGGCACCGAGGACGGCGTCTTCACCTTCCCGTTCGAGACCATCGAGGATGTCGATCTGGTCGATCCGACCACGATCGTCGTCGCCAACGACAACAACTATCCTTACTCGGTGGGCCGTCAGCAGGGCCGGGCCGACGACAACGAGTTCATGCTGCTCGACGTCGCCGACTTCCTGAAGGTCGAGTAAGCCTCACGAGAGCCGGGAAGGGGCCGCACGACCGGCCCCTTCCTTTTGCCTGGCCGTGCTGTCATGCAGGCGTCATAAGTCGCGCTGTAGAAGCCGACCGGACGAGCGGAGAGAAGCCGATGAGCGCCGAACTGTGGGGCAGGGTGGATGACTACATCGTCGACCGGCTGGTCGATGAGGACCAGGCGCTGGCCGATGCGTTGAAGGCTAACGCGGCAAACGGGCTGCGGCCCATCGATGTGTCGGCGGCGCAAGGCAAGTTCCTGCACCTTCTGGTCCGGATGAGCCGGGCGAAGCGCATCCTCGAGGTCGGGACGCTCGGCGCCTACTCGACCATCTGGATGGCCAAGGCGTTGCCGGCGGGCGGCACGATCGTCACGCTGGAATACGAGCCGCACCATGCCGAGGTGGCGCGGCGGAACATCGCGCGGGCAGGGTACTCCGGACGGATCGAGGTTCGCGTCGGCGCTGCGGCGGAGACACTGCCGGTGCTGGCCGGCGAGAAGCCCGAGCCGTTCGATTTCGTTTTCATCGATGCGGACAAGCCGAACAACACCGTCTACCTGGACTGGGCCATCAAACTCGGCCGTCCCGGTACGGTGATCGTGCTCGACAACGTGGTGCGGGACGGTCAGGTGGCCAACGCGGAGAGCCGCGACCCGAACGTGCTGGGCAGCCGCGGCGCGTTCGACTTGATCGCCGCCAACCCGCGGCTCACTGCCACGGCCTTGCAGACGGTCGGCGCCAAGGGCTATGACGGCTTCGCGGTGATGATCCTCGACTGAAGCTCGAGGGGCCGGCGTGGCTCAGGGGCCGGGCTTGTAGCCGACATATTCGGTGTACTGCTCGAGCAGCACCGACCACACCCCGAACGCCGCATCGAGGTTCTCGCGGGTGACGCCGTACTCGAGGTTCACGTCATACTCGATCGCCGCGTCGAGGTCGGCGTCGAGATAGGCATTGCCGAAGCGCTTGTCGCGGTTCCAGGCGTTGAGCGCATCCATCGTGGGTTTGATGTTGGCAAAGCCCGCGTAGAAGTTGATGTCTTCGCACGCCGCCTGGTCGGTGCAGTTCATGAAGAACACGTAATACGGCACGCCCTTGATGTTGCCCGCGATGCGCGGGTTGCCGTCGCCCTGGCTCTCGAGCGTCGCCGCGCCATAGCCGCGGGCGATGGTCACGATCTCGTCGACCTTCGAGCCATCGACAATGCTCTGTGCGAGCGCCGATGTCGTGGCGAGAGCGCCCAGCGTAACGGCAACCAGCAGGCGTCCCAGCTTCATCGATTGTTCCCCAACTCGGCTCCGGTGTCGCGCCGACTGATACACCTTTGTCTCAGGCGGGCCAATGCGGGGCAGGGGACGCTGCGCCCGATTCCCGAAAATCGAGGAAAACTGCATCGACGATCTGGCGCCAGCCATGCGCTCGGGTCAGATTAGCTCTGCCCTCCGACCCCATCCCGCCCGTGGATGGAAATTCCCCGGATTTCCGGCAGCGTGAGCATCACGTTCCGCTGCAAAGAATCCTTGACGGGGGGACTCACTGACCATATAGAGGCGCAACCTTAGCGGTCGGTCGTGAAGTTCACGCGGGTATCTGCCACCTTGTGCGGGCATCCAGGAACTTCAAACACATCGCCAAAGGCAAGAGACGACGACAAATCTTCGTGCGCATGAACGCCCAGCCAACGCTGGGTGGTCCGCTGCAATGAGAGGCGCCGCTGCCCCGTTAGGGGTGGAATTGGCGCCCTATTGGTTTGCCTTCGTCTTTCGCAACGAACTTCGGACCGATGGAAAGAGCGCAATGCCGACCATTAATCAGTTGATCCGCAAGCCTCGGGTATCCAAGCCCAAGCGGAACAAAGTACCGGCGATGGAAGCAAACCCGCAGAAGCGCGGCGTGTGCTCTCGCGTTTATACGACGACCCCGAAGAAGCCGAACTCGGCTCTCCGCAAGGTTGCGAAGGTCCGTCTGACCACTTCGCGTGAAGTCATTTCCTATATCCCCGGCGAAGGCCACAACCTGCAGGAACACTCCGTGGTGCTGATCCGCGGCGGTCGTGTTCGCGATCTGCCGGGCGTTCGCTACCACGTGCTGCGCGGCGTCCTCGACACCCAGTCGGTGAAGGATCGCAAGCAGCGCCGTTCGAAGTACGGCGCGAAGCGGCCGAAGTAAGGAGCATTCCAGATGTCCCGTCGTCACTCCGCTGAAAAGCGCGTCGTCAATCCCGATCCGAAGTTCGGCGATCTCGTTGTCTCCAAGTTCATGAACTCGCTCATGAAGGACGGCAAGAAGTCGGCTGCCGAGTCGATCGTCTATGGCGCCTTTGACATCGTGCAGACCAAGCTGAAGCAGGATCCGATCGGCGTGTTCCACACCGCCCTCGACAACATCCGCCCGGCCGTCGAAGTCCGTTCGCGCCGCGTCGGTGGTGCGACCTACCAGGTCCCGGTCGAAGTTCGTACCGATCGTCAGCAGGCCCTGGCTATCCGCTGGCTCATCGAGTCCGCCCGCAAGCGTGGCGAGCACACCATGAAGGAGCGCCTGTCGGGCGAGCTCATGGATGCCGTCAACGGTCGCGGTCAGGCCGTCAAGAAACGCGAAGACACGCACCGTATGGCTGACGCCAACCGTGCCTTCTCGCACTACCGCTGGTAACGGAAGGCTCGCTCAGATGGCCCGCGAATACCCGATCAATCACTATCGTAACTTCGGCATCATGGCTCACATCGATGCTGGCAAGACGACCACGACCGAGCGTGTTCTCTACTACACCGGCAAGTCCCATAAGATCGGCGAAGTCCACGACGGCGCCGCGACCATGGACTGGATGGAGCAGGAGCAGGAGCGCGGCATCACCATCACGTCCGCCGCGACCACCACGTTCTGGAAGGGCCGTGACGGCTCGCAGTTCCGCTTCAACATCATCGACACCCCCGGCCACGTGGACTTCACCATTGAAGTCGAGCGTTCGCTCCGCGTGCTCGACGGCGCCATCGCGCTGCTCGACGGCAACCAGGGCGTAGAGCCGCAGACGGAAACCGTCTGGCGCCAGGCCGACAAGTACAACGTTCCGCGTCTGATCTTCGTCAACAAGATGGACAAGATCGGTGCCGATTTCTATTTCTGCCTCGATACGCTGGACAAGCGCCTCGGCATCAAGCCGGTCGTCATGCAGCTGCCGATCGGCGCCGAAAGCGACTTCAAGGGCGTCGTCGATCTGATCGAGATGAACGCGCTCGTCTGGCGCAACGAAGAGCTGGGCGCCCAGTGGGACGTCGTCGAGATCCCCGAGGACCTCAAGGCCAAGGCCGCTGAGTACCGCGAGAAGATGATCGAGACCGCCGTCGAGATGGACGATGCGGCCACCGAAGCTTACCTGAACGGCGAAATGCCGGACAACGACACGCTGCGCCGGCTGATCCGCAAGGGCACCTGCGAGGTGAAGCTGTATCCGGTGTTCTGTGGCTCGGCCTTTAAGAACAAGGGCGTGCAGCCGCTGCTGGATGGCGTTATCGACTTCCTGCCGGCCCCGACCGACATTCCCGCGATCAAGGGCATCGACGTCAAGACCGAAGGCGAGATCGAGCGTCACGCCACCGACGATGAGCCGCTGTCGATGCTGGCCTTCAAGATCGCCAACGACCCGCACATGGGCTCGCTGACCTTCTGCCGCATCTACTCGGGTCACCTCGAGGCCGGTGCGATGCTGGAAAATACGGTCAAGGAAAAGCGCGAGCGCGTTGGCCGCATGTTCCAGATGCACGCCAACAGCCGTGAGCAGATCAACGAAGCCTACGCCGGCGACATCGTCGCTATCGTTGGCCTCAAGGACACCACGACCGGCGACACGCTGTCTGACCCGAACCACCGCGTCATTCTCGAGCGCATGGAATTCCCGGAGCCGGTTATCGACATCGCCGTCGAGCCGAAGTCCAAGGCCGACCAGGAAAAGATGGGCCTCGCGCTCGCTCGCCTGGCTGCCGAGGATCCGTCGTTCCGCGTCAAGACCGACGAAGAATCCGGCCAGACCATCATCTCGGGCATGGGCGAATTGCACCTCGACATTCTCGTCGATCGCATGAAGCGCGAGTTCAAGGTGGAAGCCAATATCGGTGCGCCGCAGGTGGCTTACCGCGAGGCGATCACCCGCACGGTCGAGCACGACTACACCCACAAGAAGCAGTCGGGTGGTTCGGGCCAGTTCGCGCGCATCAAGTTCCGCATCGAGCCCAATGAGCCGGGCAAGGGTTTCGAGTTCGTCTCGGAAGTCGTCGGCGGCAACGTGCCGAAGGAATATGTGCCGGGCGTGCAGAAGGGCGTTCAGTCCGTCATGGGTTCGGGTCCGATCATCGGCTTCCCGATCGTCGATGTGAAGTTCGCACTGACCGACGGCGCCTACCACGACGTGGACTCCTCGGTCCTCGCCTTCGAAATCGCCGGCCGCGCGGGTTTCCGTGAAGCCATCGAGAAGGCCTCGCCGAAGATCCTCGAGCCGATCATGCGGGTTGAAGTTCTGACCCCGGAAGACTATGTCGGCGACGTCATCGGTGACCTGAATTCACGTCGCGGCCAGATCCGCGGCACTGAAGCCCGCGGTATCGCGCAGGTGATCGACGCCATGGTGCCACTTGCCAACATGTTTGGCTACGTGAACTCGCTCCGCTCGATGAGCCAGGGGCGCGCTCAGTACACCATGACCTTCGACCACTACGAGCAGGTCCCGCAGGCGGTCGCCACCGAAGTCCAGGCAAAGTACGCTTAACGTTTACCCGCTAAGCAAGCGCTTGAATTAAAACTGAAAACTCACGTCGGCTTGTGGCTGACGCATACGGAGAGAAGCGATGGGCAAGGAAAAGTTTTCCCGCAATAAGCCTCACTGCAACATCGGCACCATTGGTCACGTCGACCATGGCAAGACCTCGCTGACCGCAGCGATTACCAAGGTCCTGGCTGAGACCGGTGGCGCGACCTTCAAGGCGTACGACCAGATCGACGCAGCGCCGGAAGAGAAGGCGCGCGGCATCACGATCAATACCGCCCACGTCGAGTACGAGACGACCAACCGTCACTATGCTCACGTCGACTGCCCGGGCCACGCCGACTATGTGAAGAACATGATCACCGGCGCCGCCCAGATGGACGGCGCGATCCTGGTCGTGTCGGCTGCCGACGGCCCGATGCCGCAGACCCGTGAGCACATCCTGCTCGCCCGTCAGGTCGGTGTGCCGGCGCTCGTCGTGTTCCTGAACAAGTGCGACATGGTCGACGATCCGGAGCTCCTCGAGCTCGTGGAACTCGAAGTTCGCGAACTGCTGTCGTCCTATGAATTCCCGGGCGACGACGTTCCGATCATCAAGGGCTCGGCCACTGAAGCTCTGAACGACGGCAACAAGGAGCTCGGCCACGACGCCGTGCTCAAGCTGATGGCCGCCGTTGACGAGTACATCCCGCAGCCGGCTCGTCCGATCGACCAGCCGTTCCTGATGCCGATCGAAGACGTGTTCTCGATCTCTGGCCGTGGCACCGTGGTGACCGGCCGTGTCGAGCGCGGCATCGTGAAGGTGGGTGAGGAAGTCGAGATCGTCGGCATCAAGGCGACGCAGAAGACGACCGTGACCGGCGTTGAAATGTTCCGCAAGCTGCTCGATCAGGGCCAGGCTGGCGACAACATCGGCGCGCTGATCCGTGGTATCGACCGCACGCAGGTCGAGCGCGGCCAGGTGCTCTGCAAGCCCGGTTCCGTGACCCCGCACACCGACTTCGTGGCTGAGGCTTATATCCTCACCAAGGAAGAGGGTGGCCGTCACACGCCGTTCTTCGCCAACTATCGTCCGCAGTTCTACTTCCGTACCACCGACGTGACCGGCGTTGTTACGCTGCCGGAAGGCACCGAGATGGTGATGCCGGGCGACAACGTGAATATTTCGGTCCAGCTGATCGTGCCGATCGCCATGGAAGAGAAGCTCCGCTTCGCTATCCGTGAGGGTGGCCGCACCGTCGGTTCGGGCGTCGTCGCCAAGATCCTGAAGTAAGACCTGGTAATCCAGGGCGCGGCGCGCCGCTACAAACAGCGCGCCGCGTTCCATTTTTCGCTGGGAAAGCAAGATGAACGGTCAAAACATTCGCATCCGGCTCAAAGCCTTTGACCACCGTGTGCTCGACACTTCCACTCGGGAGATCGTCAACACGGCCAAGCGTACGGGTGCGCAGGTGCGCGGGCCGATCCCGCTGCCCACACAGATTGAGAAGTTTACGGTCAACCGCTCGCCGCACATCGACAAGAAGTCGCGCGAGCAGTTCGAGATCCGGACCCACAAGCGTCTTCTGGACATCGTGGATCCGACCCCGCAGACCGTCGATGCTCTGATGAAGCTCGATCTCGCCGCCGGCGTCGACGTCGAAATCAAGCTCTGAGTGACTGAGTTTTCGCGCTGACCATCCAAAGGGTCCTCTTGGACACAATGACCCGGTCAAGCGCCAAAGAGAGAAGGTAACAACCGATGCGTTCTGGTTTGATCGCACAGAAGCTGGGCATGACCCGCCTGTTCTTGGATGACGGCACACACGTCCCCGTGACCGTGCTCGACCTCAAGAATTGCCAGGTGGTTGGCCAGCGCACGCAGGAGAAGGACGGTTACACCGCCCTCCAGCTCGGCGCCGGCACCGTCAAGGCGAAGAATGTCACCAAGGCGGAGCGCGGCCAGTTCGCCGTCGCCAAGGTCGAGCCCAAGCGTCAGGTAACTGAGTTTCGTGTCGATCCTGCGAACCTCATCGAAGTTGGCGCCACCATGCAGGCGGACCACTTCGTCGAGGGTCAGCTGGTCGACGTGACCGGTACCTCGATCGGTAAGGGCTTCGCCGGCGGCATGAAGCGCTGGAACTTCGGCGGCCTGCGTGCCACGCACGGTGTGTCCGTGTCGCACCGCTCGCACGGTTCGACCGGTCAGCGCCAGGACCCCGGTAAGGTGTTCAAGGGCAAGAAGATGGCCGGCCACATGGGCGACCGTCGCGTCACTACCCAGAACCTGAAGGTCGTGCGCACCGATGTGGAGCGCGGGCTGATCATGGTCGAGGGCGCTGTCCCGGGTGCCAAGGGCGCCTGGATCCAGATCAAGGATGCGGTCAAGAAGGCCGCTCCGAAGGGCGCTGCTGTGCCCGGTTCGTTCAAGGCGGCTGTCGCAGCCGTGGCCGAGGAGGCGAAATAATGGAACTCCAGGTCACTACTCTGGACGGCAAGGCCGACGGTTCGGTCACCCTGAAGGACGAGATCTTCGGTCTGGAAGTCCGTCAGGACATCCTGCACCGCATGGTCCGCTATCAGCAGCTCAAGGCGATGGCCGGCACCCACAAGGTGAAGCACCGCTCCGAGATCGCTTACACTTCGAAGAAGTCGATCAAGCAGAAGGGCTCGGGCGGCGCTCGTCACGGCGCCAAGTCTGCTCCGCAGTTCCGCGGCGGCGGCCGGGCCTTTGGTCCCGAGCCCCGCAGCCATGCGATCGAGCTGCCCAAGAAGGTCCGCGCCCTGGCGCTGAAGCACGCGCTTTCGGCCAAGGCCAAGGCTGGCGAACTGGTCGTCGTTCCGACCGTCGCCACCAAGGAGCCCAAGACCGCCCAGCTGGTTGCCAAGTTCGGCAAGCTGGAATGGTCGAGCGCTCTGATCATCGATGGCGCCGAGGTGGACAAGAATTTCGCCAACGCGGCCCGCAACATTCCGCAGATCGACGTGCTGCCGGTGCAGGGGATCAATGTCGCTGACATTCTCCGTCGCCATAAGCTCGTTCTGACCAAAGCAGCGCTTGAAGCGCTCGAGGCCCGGTTCGCATGAGCAAGTTCAGCAACTACGACGTGATCCGTAACCCGGTCGTCACCGAAAAGTCGACGATGGCGTCCGAGCACAGCCAGGTCGTCTTCGACGTCGCGATCGATGCCACCAAGGCCGATATCAAAGCCGCCGTCGAGGCGCTCTTTTCGGTCAAGGTCAAGGCGGTCAACACCCTGGTCCGCAAGGGCAAGGTGAAGCGTTTCCGGCAGGAACTTGGCACCCGTAAGGATGTCAAGAAGGCCATTGTCACCCTGGCCGATGGCCAGTCGATCGATATTTCGACCGGCATCTGAGGGGAGAGAGAAGAATGGGTCTAAAAACTTACAATCCGACCTCCCCGGGCCGCCGTCAGCTCATCACGACCGATCGGTCGGAGCTGTGGAAGGGCAAGCCGGTCAAGTCGCTGACCGAAGGTCTGAACCAGTCTGGCGGTCGTAACAACGCCGGCCGTATCACCGCGTACCATCGCGGCGGCGGTCACAAGCGTTCGTACCGCATCGTCGACTTCCGTCGCGTTCGCTTCGAAGAGACGGCGACGGTCGAGCGGCTGGAATATGATCCGAACCGCACCGCCTGGATCGCGCTGATCAAGTACGCGGACGGCGAGCTCGCCTACATCATCGCGCCGCAGCGTTTGTCTGCCGGCGACAAGGTGATCTCGACGCTCGGCACTGCCGACGTGAAGCCGGGCAACGCGATGCCGCTCGAGCGCATGCCGGTTGGCACCATCGTCCACAACGTCGAGATGAAGCCCCGCAAGGGCGGTCAGATCGCTCGTTCGGCCGGTGCCTACGCACAGTATGTCGGCCGCGACGCCGGTTGGGCGATCCTTCGCCTCAACTCGGGTGAGCAGCGTCGGGTCCACGGCTCGTGCCTCGCCACCGTCGGCGCGGTGTCGAACCAGGATCACTCCAATACCTCGATCGGCAAGGCCGGTCGTAATCGCTGGCTCGGCCGCAAGCCGGTCAACCGCGGTGTGACCATGAACCCGGTCGATCACCCGCATGGTGGTGGTGAAGGCCGTACGTCTGGTGGCCGTCACCCGGTGACCCCGTGGGGCAAGCCGACCAAGGGTAAGAAGACCCGCAGCAACAAGTCGACGGACAAGTTTATCGTCCGCTCGCGTCACGTGAAGAAGGGCCGCTAAGCCATGTCGCGTTCAGTCTGGAAAGGCCCGTTCGTCGACGGCTATCTGCTCAAGAAGGCAGAGACCAGCCGTGCGAGCGGCCGCAACGAAGTCATCAAGATCTGGAGCCGTCGTTCCACGATCCTGCCGCAGTTCGTCGGTCTCACCTTCGGCGTGCACAACGGCCACAAGCATGTGCCGGTGAACGTCCAGGAAGAGATGATCGGCCACAAGTTCGGCGAGTTCGCTCCGACCCGTACGTACTACGGTCATGCGGCCGACAAGAAGGCCAAGAGGAAGTAACATGGGCAAGCCGAAAACTCAGCGGTCGCTCAAGGACAACGAGGCCAAGGCGGTTCTCCGCATGCTTCGTACCTCGGGCATCAAGCTCAACCTCGTGGCTGCGATGATCCGCGGCAAGAAGGTCGACAAGGCTCTCGCCGAGCTGACCTTCTCGCGCAAGCGCATCGCCGGCTCGGTCAAGAAGACGCTCGAGAGCGCCATCGCGAACGCCGAGAACAATCACGGCCTCGACCCGGACAGCCTGGTCGTTGCCGAGTGCTATGTCGGCGACTCCCTGGTGATGAAGCGCTTCATGGCCCGTGGCCGTGGTCACGCTGCCCGCATGGAGCGCCCGTTCTCGAACCTCACGATTGTGGTTCGCCAAGTTGAGGAGACCGCATAATGGGTCAGAAGATCAACCCGATCGGTCTGCGCCTCGGCATCAACCGCACCTGGGACTCGCGTTGGTACGCGAACAAGGGTGAGTACGGTTCGCTGCTCCAGGAAGACCTGAAGATCCGTGAAACGCTGCTTGAAGACCTCAAGCAGGCTGCGGTTTCGAAGATCGTCATCGAGCGTCCGCACCGCAAGTGCCGCGTGTCGATCCACACTGCCCGTCCGGGCATCGTGATCGGCAAGAAGGGCGCTGACATCGACAAGATCCGCGCCAAGGTGAAGAAGTTCACCGACAGCGAAGTGCACATCAACATCGTCGAAGTGCGCAAGCCCGAGACCGATGCCAACCTCGTGGCTCAGGGCATTGCCCAGCAGCTCGAGCGTCGCGTGGCCTTCCGCCGTGCGATGAAGCGTGCAGTGCAGACGGCGATCCGCATGGGCGCCGGCGGCATCCGGGTGAACGTGGGCGGCCGTCTCGGCGGCGCCGACATCGCTCGCACCGAGTGGTACCGCGAAGGTCGCGTGCCGCTGCACACGCTGCGCGCCGACATCGACTACGGCACTGCCGAGGCGAAGACCACCTACGGCATCATCGGCATCAAGGTGTGGGTCTTTAAGGGCGAAGTCCTTGAGCACGATCCGTCCGCTCACGAGCGCCGCGCCACTGAAGGCGGCTCCTCGAACGAGGGCGGTCAGCGTCGCGAGCGTTCCGATCGGGACGATCGTGGTGAGCGCGGCGATCGCCGCGATCGCGCGCCGGCGAACTGAGAAGGCATAGACAAAAATGCTGCAACCAAAACGTACCAAGTTCCGCAAGGCGCATAAGGGCCGCATCCATGGCAATGCCAAGGGTGGCACGGAGTTGGCTTTCGGTCAGTTCGGCCTGAAGTCCCAGGAGCCCGAGCGCGTCACGGCTCGCCAGATCGAAGCGGCTCGCCGCGCGATCACCCGCGAGATGAAGCGCGCCGGCCGCGTCTGGATCCGTGTCTTCCCGGACCTGCCGGTTTCCAAGAAGCCGACCGAAGTCCGCATGGGTAAGGGCAAGGGTTCGGTGGAATTCTGGGCGGCTCGCGTCAAGCCGGGTCGTATCCTGTTCGAAATCGACGGCGTCCCCGAGGACGTCGCCAAGGAAGCCCTGCGCCTCGGCGCGATGAAGCTTCCGATCATCACGCGGGTCGTCACCCGCATTGCGGATTGATCGCCATGGCACGTGCACCGAAGAAAAAAGTTGAGGCCAAGAGCGCCAACGGCGCCGCCGACCTCCGCGCCAAGACCCCCGATGAGCTGAAGGATCAGCTGCTCGGCCTGAAGAAAGAGCAGTTCAACCTGCGGTTCCAGCGCGCTACCCAGCAGCTGGAAAAGCCGACCGAGGTCAAGAAAGTCCGCCGCGAAATCGCGCGGGTGAAGACCATCCTCGGCCAAAAAGCCGCAGCGAAGTAAGGAGCAACCGATGCCCAAGCGCGTTTTGCAGGGGACCGTGGTCTCCGACACCAATGACAAGACCGTGGTGGTGCGGGTCGACCGTGCGTTTACCCACCCGGTGATGAAGAAGACCGTGCGCCGGTCCAAGAAGTACCACGCTCACGACGAAGCCAATGTGGCCAAGGTCGGGGACGTCGTCTGGATCGAAGAGTCGGCGCCGATTTCGAAGAACAAGCGCTGGGTCCTGAAACCCTCCGCGTAAACCGGAATTTAGGGCTCGCCGAGTAGGCAGACCCCGAAACTGAAAAAGGCATCAAGCCATGATCCAGATGCAGTCCAATCTCGACGTTGCCGACAATTCCGGCGCGCGTCGTGTCATGTGCATCAAGGTACTCGGCGGTTCGCACCGCAAGTACGCCTCGGTGGGCGATATCATTGTTGTCTCGGTCAAGGACGCGATCCCGCGTGGCCGTGTCAAGAAGGGCCAGGTGATGAAGGCCGTCGTTGTGCGCACCGCTTTCCCGGTTCGCCGCGCCGACGGGACTGTCATCCGCTTCGACCGCAACGCGGCCGTGCTGATCAACAACCAGGCCGAGCCGATCGGTACCCGTATCTTCGGGCCGGTGCCGCGCGAGCTGCGTTCCAAGAACCACATGAAGATCATTTCGCTTGCGCCGGAGGTGTTGTGATGGCGGCCAAGATTAAGAAGGGCGACAAGGTCGTCATTCTCGCCGGCAAGGACAAGGGCAAGACCGGGCAGGTCACCCAGGTGTTCCCCGATGCGACCAAGGCCACCGTGCAGGGTTTGAACCTCGTGCGTCGCCACACCAAGCAGACCGCGAGCCAGGACGCCGGGATCTTCACCAAGGAAGCCCCGATTCACCTGTCGAATCTCGCGATCGCCGATGCGAACGGCAAGCCGTCGCGCGTCGGGTTCAAGATCAACGCCGACGGCACCAAGGTGCGCGTCGCCAAGTCGACCGGGGACACGATCGATGGCTGATACCGTCTATATCCCGCGTCTCCGTGCTCAGTACGACGAGACCATCAAGGCGAACCTGATCAAAGAGTTCGGCTACAAGAACGTCATGCAGGCCCCCAAGCTCGACAAGATCGTGCTGAACATGGGTGTCGGCGAGGCGGTGAACGACACCAAGAAGGTGAAGTCGGCTGCCGCCGATCTCGAGAAGATCGCCGGCCAGAAGCCCGTCATCACCCACGCTCGCAAGTCGATCGCAGGCTTCAAGGTCCGCGAAGAGATGCCGCTCGGCGTGAAGGTGACGCTCCGCAAGGCGCGCATGTACGAGTTCCTGGACCGTCTGGTGAACATCGCTCTGCCGCGGGTTCGCGACTTCCGCGGCCTGAACCCGAATTCCTTTGATGGTCGTGGCAACTACGCCATGGGCATCAAGGAACACATCATCTTCCCCGAGATCAATTTCGATCAGATCGATCAGACCTGGGGCATGGATATCATCGTGTGCACGACCGCGCGCACCGACGACGAAGCCCGGGCGCTGCTCAAGGCTTTCAATTTCCCCTTCCGGCAGTAACGGAAGAGAGAAGGACGAGACATGGCAAAGACCAGCTCCATCGAAAAGAACAACAAGCGCAAGCGCCTCTCCAAGCAGCTCGGCCCGAAGCGGGCCAAGCTCAAGGCCGTGGTGATGAACCAGAGCGTCTCGCTCGAGGAGCGCTTCGCCGCGCAGCTCAAGCTTGCTGCGCTGCCGCGCAACTCCGCTGAGAACCGCGTGCACAACCGCTGCGAACTCACCGGTCGCCCGCGTGGTTACTACCGCAAGCTCAAGCTCAGCCGTATTGCCCTGCGTCAGCTCGGCAATCTCGGGCTGATCCCGGGCATGGTCAAGTCGAGCTGGTAAGGAGAAGACGACAATGAGCCTCTCTGATCCGATCGGCGATATGCTGACCCGCATCCGCAACGCGCAGCTGCGTCGTCGCGATGTTGTCCAGACTCCGGCGTCCACCCTGCGTGGCCGTGTGCTCGACGTGCTGAAGTCGGAAGGCTTCATCCGCGGCTACTCGGAAAGCAAGATGGACAACGGCGTTGCCCAGTTCGACATCGAGCTGAAGTACTCCGACAACGCTCCGGTGATCCGCACCATCGAGCGCGTCTCGCGTCCTGGCCGTCGCGTCTATGCCTCGGTCAAGAACATCCCCTCGGTCGCCAATGGCCTCGGTGTGTCGATCCTGTCGACCCCCAAGGGCGTGATGGCCGATCATGAAGCTAAAGCCCAGAACCTGGGTGGCGAGGTACTCTGCCGCGTCTTCTAAGGCTTTTGCCTTGAAGCCGTCGGTGTGACGATTACTCCGAAGGAAGTAGAAAGAATGTCCCGTACAGGCAAAAAGCCGATTGCTCCGGTCAGTGGCGTCACCGTCACGATCAGCGATCGCAAGGTCACCGCAAAGGGGCCTAAGGGCGAGCAGGCGCTGACGCTCATGGATATCGTGAACGCCAAGCAGACCGATGACGGCATCGTCATCGAGCCCGCCAACGACAGCAAGGAAGCTCGTGCTGCCTGGGGGACCACCCGCGCGCTGATCAACAACATGGTTGTTGGCGTCAGTGCGGGCTTCGAGAAGAAGCTGCAGATCCAGGGCGTCGGTTATCGCGCTGCGATGCAGGGCAAGGATCTAAAGCTGTCGCTGGGGTTCAGCCACGAAGTGGTCTTCGTGACCCCGGCTGGCATCACCCTCGCCGCACCGACGCAGACCGAAGTGGTCGTGACCGGCACGGACAAGCAGCAGGTTGGCCAGGTGGCCGCCGACATTCGCGGTTGGCGTCCGCCGGAGCCCTACAAGGGCAAGGGCGTGCGTTATGTGGGCGAGTACATCGCCCGCAAAGAAGGCAAGAAGAAGTAAGGAGCGCACGAGATGCCCATCAGCCTCAAAGGTGCGGACCGCCGCAAGGCGCGCGTTCGCAAGGCGCTCAAGGCCAATGCCAATGGCCGCCCGCGTCTGTCCGTGCACCGTTCGGACAAGAACATCTATGCCCAGATCATCGATGACGCATCCGGCCGCACGCTTGCTGCCGCTTCGACCGTCGACAAGGACGTCAAGGCCAAGCTCAAGAACGGCTCGACCGCGGAGGCAGCTGCCGCCGTTGGCAAGCTGATCGCCGAGCGTGGCATCGCCGCCAAGGTGTCGACCGTTGTGTTCGACCGTGGTGCCTACCTCTACCATGGCCGCGTGAAGGCCCTTGGTGATGCGGCCCGCGAAGGCGGCCTGCAGTTCTGATCCGGCGACAAAGGAAAATTCGATGAGAGACGTTCAAGAGCGCGATAGCGAATTCGTCGACCGGCTGGTTCACATCAACCGCGTCGCCAAGGTTGTGAAGGGTGGCCGTCGCTTCGGCTTCGCCGCCCTGGTGGTGGTTGGTGATCAGAAGGGCCGCGTTGGCTTTGGTCACGGCAAGGCGCGTGAAGTGCCCGAGGCCATCCGCAAGGCAACCGAGCAGGCCAAGCGCCAGATGATCCGCGTTCCGCTGCGCGATGCCCGTACGCTGCACCACGATGTGGTCGGCCACCACGGCGCAGGCAAGGTCATCCTGCGTGCTGCCGTGCCCGGCACCGGCATCATCGCCGGCGGCCCGATGCGTGCGGTGTTCGAGACCCTTGGGGTCAACGACATCGTGGCGAAGTCGCAGGGCACCGCCAATCCCTACAACATGGTGCGGGCCACCTTCGATGCGCTGAAGCGCGTTGATAGCCCGCGTTCGGTCGCCGCCCGCCGTGGCCTGAAGGTCTCCGACCTGCAGGCTCGCCGTGGCGAGACCGTCGAAGCCTGATTAGGGCTTGGGAGTTAGAACTATGGCCGACAAGACCGTAACCATCGAGCAGATCGCCAGCCCGACGCGCCGTCCGCAGGACCAGCGCGCCACCCTCATCGGTTTGGGGCTGAACAAGATCCGCAAGCAGTCGACCCTCAAGGACACCCCCGAGGTTCGCGGCATGATCCGTAAGATCCCGCACCTCGTGCGCGTCGTCGACGCCAAATAAGGACGAGAACAATGACTCGTTTGAACGAACTCCGGGACAACCCGGGCGCCAACAAGAAGCGCGTGCGCGTCGGTCGTGGTATCGGCTCGGGCGTCGGCAAGACCGGTGGTCGCGGCGGCAAGGGCCAGACGGCCCGCTCCGGCGTTGCCATCAACGGCTTCGAAGGCGGCCAGATGCCGCTGCACATGCGTATGCCGAAGCGCGGTTTCAACGCTCTGAATCCCAAGAAGTGGAACCAGCTGCGTATCGACCGCGTCCAGAACTACATCGACAGCGGCAAGCTGGACATCAAGGGCGTGGTCGATGCGGCCGCTCTCGTGAAGGCCGGTGTGATCCGTCGCGAGCTCGATGGCGTGCGTCTGATCGGCAGCTCCGGTTTCACTGCCAAGAAGGTGACCTTCAAGGTTGCTCACGCGACCAAGGGTGCGCTCGCTGCTATTGAAGCAGCCGGCGGCAAGGTCGATATGCCTCAGGCAGAAGTGAAGGCTGACGCCTAAGAGCGCCTGGCCCCATTCTAAAGGGAGCGACTATGGCGTCCGCAGCCGAACAGCTGGCCAAGAATCTGAACTTCGGGACCTTCGCGAAAGCGAAGGCCCTTCAGCAGCGCATCTGGTTCACACTGGGTGCGCTTCTCGTTTATCGGCTCGGGACGTACATCCCGGTGCCCGGTATCGACCCCGATGCCTATGCCGCGACCTTCAAGCAGGCGCAGCAGGGCATTTTCGGCATGTTCGACATGTTCGCCGGCGGTGCCGTGCAGCGCATGGCGATCTTCGCGCTGAACCTCATTCCGTACATCACCGCGTCCATCGTGGTGCAGGTGATCACCACGGCCTCGCCGCGCCTCGAAGCCCTCCGCAAGGAAGGCGAGAGCGGTCGCCGCAAGATCAACCAGTACACGCGCTATCTCGCCGTGCTGTTCTGCGCCGTGCAGGCCTATGGCATCGCCATCGGTCTCGAGGGCAGCCAGGGCGTCGTGATCGATCCGGGTTGGTTCTTCCGGCTCTCGACGGTGATCACCCTCGTGGGTGGCACCATGTTCCTGATGTGGCTGGGTGAGCAGATCACCTCGCGCGGCATCGGCAATGGTATCTCGCTGATCATCTTCGCCGGTATCGTGGCGAACCTGCCGGCGACGGTGGTGCAGACCCTCGAACTCAGCCGTACCGGCGCGCTGCCGATCGGCTGGCTGTTCGGCCTGATGTTGATCGCCATCGTCGTTATCGCGGTGATCGTCTTCTTCGAACGCGCCCAGCGCCGGCTGCTGATCCAGTATCCGAAGCGCCAGGTCGGCAACAAGATGTTCCAGGGCGACACCTCGCACCTGCCGCTGAAGCTCAACACCGCGGGCGTTATCCCGGTGATCTTCGGTTCGTCCCTGCTGCTGCTGCCCGCCACCATCGCGTCGTTCGCGGCGCAGGGTGATGCGCCGCAGTGGCTGTCGGTGACGGCGGCGCTGCTCGGTCGTGGCCAGCCCCTCTATCTGGTGCTGTTCGCGGTCCTGATCATCTTCTTCGCCTTCTTCTACACCTCGATCGTCTTCAACCCGACCGATACCGCGGACAACCTGAAGCGCTCCGGCGGCTTCATTCCCGGCATCCGTCCGGGCGAGCGGACGGCGAACTACATCGACTACGTGCTGACCCGCATCACGGTGATCGGTGCCCTCTATCTGACCGTCGTGGCGCTCATCCCCGAGATGATCCACAGCCAGCTCAACGTCAGCCAGTTCATCGGCGGCACCTCGCTGCTGATTATCGTGACGGTAACGCTGGATACGGTGACCCAGGTGCAGAGCCACCTGATCGCCCAGCAGTACGAAGGCCTGGTGAAGCGGTCACGCCTTGGGGGCAAGCGTAAATGAGGTTGATCCTTCTGGGACCTCCGGGCGCCGGTAAGGGCACGCAGGCAAAGGTGCTGATCGACAGCTACGGGATCCCGCAGCTTTCGACGGGCGATATCCTGCGGTCCGCCATCGCCGCCAAGACCCCGATGGGGTTGGCCGCCAAGGAGATCATGGATCGCGGCGACCTCGTCTCGGACGAGATCGTCAACGGCATCGTCTCCGAGCGGCTCGACCAGGATGACTGCAAACCCGGTTTCGTGCTCGACGGTTTTCCGCGGACCATTCCGCAGGCCGAGGCGCTCGATCAGATGCTGGCCGACAAGGGCATGCAGCTCGACGCGGTGATCGAGATCACCGCCGACGCCGATGTGCTCGTTGGGCGTATCGCCAAGCGCGCCAAGGAATCGGGTGTTGCCCGTGGCGACGACAATGAGGAGGTGCTTCGCAACCGCCTCAGCGTCTATCGCGAGCAGACCGCGCCGCTGGTCGAGTTCTACCGCGGCAAAGGCCTTCTGAAGTCGGTCGACGGCATGCAGCCGGTCGACGATGTCACGGCGGCCATCCGCCGGGCCGTGCATAACTAGTATACCTCGGGGCAGGGGCTCTGCAGTTGACTCTGCGGCACCTTGCCCTTATGAACCGCGCCAGTCTCATGGATTATCGGGCTGGATTCGGTTCCTCAAAGAGTGGGGAGCGGAATTCCGGTCCCTTGTCGTTATCAAACGGGCAGCGTGAGCTGCCGACTATAGGAGAGCGGACGTGGCCCGTATTGCTGGCGTCAATATTCCGACCAACAAGCGCGTGGTGATCGCGCTTCAGTACATCCATGGGATCGGCGCGAAGTTCGCCCAGGAGATCACCGAGAAGGTCGGTATCCCGGCTGAGCGTCGTGTGAACGACCTGACCGACGCCGAAGTGATCCAGATCCGTGAAACGATCGATCGCGACTACGTCGTCGAGGGCGATCTGCGCCGTAACGTGGCGATGAACATCAAGCGGCTCATGGATCTCGGTAACTACCGTGGCCTGCGTCACCGCAAGGGCCTGCCGGTCCGTGGTCAGCGTACCCACACCAATGCCCGCACCCGCAAGGGTCCGGCAAAGCCGATCGCCGGCAAGAAGAAGTAATTCGGGTCGCGGAGCACCTCTCCGCCATCCTGATGTAGCTGCTGGGACTACGGCAGCGTCGATATCGAACTGAGGAAGCAAATTGGCAAAAGCTGAAATCGCGCGCGTTCGTCGTAAAGAGCGCAAGAATATCACCAATGGCGTTGCGCACGTGAATGCGTCGTTCAACAACACCATGGTCACCATCACCGATGTGCAGGGCAACACCATCTCCTGGTCGTCCTCGGGCGTGATGGGTTTCAAGGGTTCGCGCAAGTCGACCCCGTATGCCGCCCAGGTTGCGGCTGAAGACGCGGCCAAGAAGGCCCAGGAACACGGCATGAAGACCCTCGAGGTCGAGGTCCGCGGTCCTGGCTCGGGCCGTGAGTCGGCGCTTCGTGCGCTGCAGGCTGCTGGCTTCAACGTCACCAGCATTCGCGATGTCACCTCGATCCCGCACAACGGTTGCCGGCCGCGCAAGCGTCGCCGCGTCTAACCTCCGTTACGGTAGATCTCCCGGCGCGCCCCTCGCGCCGGGATAGGTACATTGCATAGCGGACAGGCGGTTAGGCGGACCGCCCATTTGAAAGGACACCACCGTGACCATCCAGCGGAACTGGCAGGAACTCATCAAGCCGACCAAACTGGACATCGTTTCGGGCAGCGATAGCGTGCGCACGGCTTCGGTCGTGGCGGAGCCGCTTGAGCGCGGCTACGGCCTGACGCTCGGCAACGCTCTGCGTCGCGTGCTGCTCTCGTCGCTCCAGGGCGCGGCCGTTACCGCGATCCAGATTGACGGCATCCTGCACGAATTCTCGTCGCTTCCCGGCGTGCGTGAAGACATTACCGACCTCGTGCTCAACGTCAAGGAAATCGCCCTCAAGATGGGTGGCGAAGGTCCGAAGCGTCTGACCCTGACCAAGCAGGGCCCGGGTGCGGTCGTTGCCGGCGACATCAAGGTTTCCGGCGACATCGAAGTGCTGAACCCCGAGCTGGTGATCTGCCACCTCGACGACGGCGCCGAGATCAATATCGAGTTCACCGTCAACACCGGCAAGGGCTACGTGCCGGCCGACAAGAACCGTCCCGACGATGCGCCGATCGGCTACATCCCGGTCGACGCGCTGTTCTCCCCGGTTCGCCGTGTTTCCTACAAGGTGGATGCGACCCGTGCCGGCGAGAGCCTCGACAAGGACAAGCTGACCCTGACCGTCGAGACCAATGGCGCCATCTCGCCGGAAGACGCCGTGGCCTACGCCGCGCGTATCCTGCAGGACCAGCTGTCGGTGTTCGTCAACTTCGAAGAGCCCACCAAGGAAAAGACCCAGGACACTGTCCCGGAACTCGCCTTCAACCCGGCGCTGCTCAAGAAGGTCGACGAGCTCGAGCTCAGCGTTCGTTCGGCGAACTGCCTGAAGAACGACAACATCGTCTATATCGGCGATCTGATCCAGAAGACCGAAGCCGAGATGCTGCGCACGCCGAACTTCGGCCGCAAGTCGCTCAACGAGATCAAGGAAGTGCTGGCTCAGATGGGCCTGCACCTCGGGATGGACGTGCCGAACTGGCCGCCTGAGAACATCGACGATCTGGCCAAGCGCTACGAAGACCATTATTAAGCAGGCCAACCGGAGCGCTTTCAGGAAAAGTTGCAGACTTTTCTCCCTCGAGAGCGCGACAACCCAATACGTGGATCACTTCAACGAAGTGATCCACAGCACTAACCGCCCGTCGTGAGACGCCCGGGCCTTAGGGAGTAACAAAATGCGCCACGGTAATTCGAACCGTAAGCTCAACCGGACCTCTGCTCATCGCAAGGCCATGTTCGCCAACATGTCTGCTTCGCTGATCAAGCACGAGCAGATCGTGACCACCTTGCCCAAGGCCAAGGAACTGCGTCCGATCGTCGAGAAGCTGATCACGCTGGGCAAGCGCGGCGACCTGCATGCCCGCCGCCAGGCCATCGCCCAGATGCGCGATGAAACCCAGGTGCAGAAGCTCTTCGCCACCATCGGTCCGCGCTACAAGGATCGTAACGGCGGCTATATCCGCATCCTCAAGGCCGGCTTCCGCTACGGCGACAATGCCGCTCTCGCGGTCATCGAGCTGGTCGATCGCGACGTCGACGCCAAGGGCCTCGACTCCGGTCCGGTCGAAGCTCGTGAGACCGACGACGAAGCCGCCGCGGCGTAAGCCCGAGGCTATCGACGAAATTCAAAGGCGGTCCGGTTTGTCCGGACCGCCTTTTCGTTTGACCACCGAAGATAATCAACGCCGTAATGGCGATACTCGATTGGGGAGAGTGGAATGTCGGATCAGGGCCTCATCCTCGTCACCGGCGCTACCGGTTTCGTCGGCAAATGGACGGTGCTGGAGCTGCTGAAGGCCGGGCACCGCGTGCGCGGCACCGTGCGCTCGCTCGGGCGCTCCGAAGAGGTCCGAGCGACGCTCCTCGGCGAACTGGGGCAGGGCCCCCTTGACCACCTGGAACTGGTGGAAGCGGATCTGCTCGACGACAAGGGTTGGGCCGAGGCGATGCGGGGCGTGGCTACCGTCATGCACATCGCCACCGCCATCCGTGCCGATGAACCCAAGGACCAGAGCCTCGTGATCCGCCCGGCGCTCGAGGGCACCCAGCGGGTCTTCCGCTTCGCCAACGACGCCGGCATCAAACGCATCATCATGACGTCGTCGATCGCCACGGTCGGCTACGGGCACGGCCAGACCAGCGGCCGTCGCGTCTACGACGAGACCTACTTCACCAACCTCGACAACATGCGCTGGACCTGGGCCTATTGCATCGGCAAGACCAAGGCGGAGCAGTTCGCCTGGGACTTCGCCAAGCAGCACGGCATCAACCTCACCACCGTCCATCCGGGCGCCATTATCGGGCCGGCGCTCGATAAGGACGCCAGCATCTCGCTGCAGTTGGTGTCCGGCCTGCTCAATGGCTCGACGCCAGCCATGCCCTCCAACGGCTTCTCGATCATCGACGTGCGCGACGTGGCCGCGCTGCATCTTGCGGCCCTCGACACCCCCGAGACGGCCGGCCAGCGCTATCTCGCAACGGCCGAGTACGTGCCTTTCCCCGAGGTCGGCAATATCCTGCGCGCCGCCCACCCGGAATGGAACGTCACCAGCAAGACCGTGCCCGATTGGATCATCAAGCTGATTGCCGCGTTCGGTGGGCCGGCGCGCCAGATCATCAACGACATCGGCAATGAAAAGGTGTTCGACGGCTCGAAAGGTGAGAAACTGCTGGGCCGCAAGTTCATTTCCGCCAAGGATTCGATCCTCGCCACCGCAGACAGCGTGATCCGCCTCGGACTGGTGAAACAGAAGACCCCCTGACGTGCCCACAATAGAGCTGATCGACGATCTCCGCGCCGCCGTCGGGCGCCGCTACCTCATTACCGGCGACCGGAAGACCGAGCGCTACCGCCGCGGTTTCCGGTCGGGCGAGGGGGATGCCGTGGCGGTGGCGAAGCCCGGCACCCTGCTGGAGCTGTGGCGAGTGCTCGAGGCGACGGTCCGCCACGACGCCATCGTCATCATGCAGGCCGCCAATACCGGCCTCACCGAGGGCTCGACGCCCAGCGGCCATTATGATCGCCCGGTGGTCGTGGTGAACACGCTGCGTCTTGCCGGTATCCAACTGCTCGACGGCGGCAAGCAGATCGTCAGCTTCCCCGGCAGCACGCTCGACAAGCTTGAGAAGCTGCTGAAGCCGATCGGCCGGCTGCCGCACTCGGTAATCGGCTCGTCCTGCCTCGGCGCTTCGATCGTCGGTGGCGTCTGCAACAACTCCGGCGGCTCGCTGGTCCACCGCGGTCCGGCCTATACCGAGCTGTCGCTGTTCGCCCAGATCGGCGCCGACGGCCGGCTGGAACTGATCAATCACCTCGGCATCGAGCTCGGCAACAGTCCCGAGGAGATCCTCGGTCGCCTGCAGGCGGGCAGCTATTCGGCCGAGGATGTGCAGCACAATGTCGGCCTCGCGTCGGATCGTGAGTATGCCGAGCGGGTGCGCCAGATCGATGAGCCGACCGCCGCGCGTTTCAATGCCGATCCGCGACGCCTGCATGAGGCCTCCGGCAGCGCCGGCAAGGTGGTAGTGTTCGCCGTGCGTCTCGACACGTTCGAGAAGCAGGGTGGCGAACAGGTGTTCTACATCGGCACCAACGACGTTGCCGTGCTGACCCGGTTGCGCCGCGAACTGCTCAGCCTGAGTGCATTGCCGGTGGCCGGCGAGTACATGCATCGCGACATGTTCGATGTCGCCCGCAGCCACGGTAAGGATACCTTCCTCGTCATCCAGCGCTTCGGCACCGAGGTAATGCCGACCTTCTTCAACCTGAAGGGCAGGGTGGATGCCACGCTCAACAAGCTGCCGCTGCTGCCCAAGCAGCTTTCCGATCGCATCCTGCAGGCCATGAGCCACCTGTTCCCCGAGCACCTGCCGCAGCGCCTGCTCGAGTATCGTGACCGCTATGAGCATCACCTGATGCTCCGCATGTCCGGCGACGGCATTGCAGAGGCCGAGGCGCTATTGGACGGGGTGTTCGCCGACGGGGCCAACGGTGCGTATTTCAAGTGCACGCCCAAGGAGGGAGCACAGGCCTTCCTGCATCGCTTCGCCGCGGCGGGCGCCGCCATCCGCTATGCGCTGATGCATGAGAAGGACTCGGGCGGCCTGCTGGCGCTCGATATCGCGCTCCGCCGCAACGATCACGACTGGTACGAGCACCTGCCGGCGGCGATCGACAGCCAGCTCAAGCTGAAGCTCTATTATGGCCACTTCCTCTGCCACGTCTTCCACCAGGATTACGTGTTGACGAAGGGCGCCGATCCGCACCAGGTGAAGGACGCCATGCTGGCCGTGCTCGACCAGCGTGGCGCTCAGTATCCCGCCGAGCACAATGTCGGCCATGTCTATGCATCAAAGCCCGAGCAGCAGGCGTTCTTCCGCGCGCTCGACCCGACCAACAGCTTCAACCCCGGGATCGGCGAAGATTCCAAGCACCGGAACTATGCCGGCGATCACCACCACGACCACTCACACTGACGGGCGCCTAAGACCCCATCCCGCATAGAGCCGTTTGAGCTGTCGCATCGAGTTGACCTCGACCAGCGGCAGCCCGACGGCTCGGACGCGGTCGCGATCCCTCTCGCGCCGGGTCGGCTGCACGAAGAGGATCCAGCGGATCATCTCCCACTTGAGGCTGTCTTTGTTCCCCGCCAGCGCGCCCACCCGATTGCTTTGGAACAGGGTGCGCCACAGGTAGCGCCGGAAGTTCGCCCAGTGGTTGTCATAGAGCAGGATGATGCCGGTGGCGCGGGCGAAACGCTGCGGCATCAGGCTGGAATAGTTGCCGTCCATCACCCAGCGCTCCCTGAGGATCGCGGCATCATGCAGCGCGTGAAACTCCTCGTCCGGCCGCTGTACCCAATTGGTATCGGGCAGATGGCGGAACAGGTCGACATGGAACGGTTCGGCGCCGATCTTGTTTGCCAGCGCGACAGCGAGCGTCGACTTGCCGGAATTCGATGGCCCGCAGATCATGATGCGTTCGCCAAGCGCCGAGAGTGGCAGCACGTCCATCTTCACCCCCATGTTCAGTAAGCCCCGCGTCCGGGGACGCGGCTTATACTGTATCTGGCCCAATGAGGCGAGACGCCGGATCGGTGGTGCTGCGGATCGCCTGCGGCCCGTCTCACCGCCAATGTGGAGCTGCTGAAGTGAGCGGGCTTCCCTCCACCGCAGCGCTGCAGCTAGAATGTGGGAGGGCGGTGCGCGTGCACCGCCTTTCGTTCGTGGGAGGGTACCGCCGTGGCCAAGGTCGTCATCATCGGAGGCAGCGGCCATGTCGGCACCTACCTCGTGCCGCGGCTGGTCGAAGCCGGGCACCATGTCATCAACGTCACCCGCGGCCACCGCAAGCCGTACACGCCCAATGCAGCGTGGGGCAGGGTGGAGACGGTGCTCATCGATCGCGAGGCCGCCGAACACGAGGGCAGTTTCGGCACTGCCATCGCAGCGCTCGAGGCCGACATCGTCATCGACATGATCTGCTTCGTGCTGCCGCGCGCCCAGCAACTGGTGGAGGCGCTGCGCGGCAAGGTGCAGCACTTCATCCACTGCGGCACCATCTGGGTCTATGGCCACAACGCCGCCGTGCCCGCAACCGAGGACCAGCCGCTCAACCCCTTTGGCGAATACGGCACGCAGAAAGCGGCGATCGAGAGCTACCTGCTCGACGAGGCGCGCCGTGACGGCTTTCCGGCCACCGTGTTCCGTCCCGGCCATATCGTCGGCCCGGGCTGGACGCCGCTGAACCCGGCGGGGCACTTCAATGCCGAGGTGTTCTCGCAGATCGCCCGCGGCGAGGAACTGGCGCTGCCGAACTTCGGGCTCGAGACCGTGCATCACGTCCACGCCGACGACCTGGCGCGGCTGATCATGGCGATCATCGCCAACCGCTCGACCGCCGTCGGCGAGGCCTTCAATGCCGTCTCGCCGCAGGCCATCAACCTGCGCGGCTACGCCGAAGCGATGTACCGCTGGTTCGGCCACGAGCCGAAGCTCAGCTACCTGCCGTTCGAACAGTGGAAGGCCGGGCAAGACGCCGACGAAGCCAACGCCACCTGGGAGCACATTGTCCGCAGCCCCAGCCACTCGATGGAGAAGGCGAGGCGCCTGCTCGGATACAGCCCGCGCTACTCCTCGCTGGAGGCCGTGCAGGAGGCCGTCCGCTGGCTCGTTGCCAACGGCAAGGTGCAAGGTCCGCAAGACTAGTGAAATCGGCTCATGGCACACCATCGCTCATCACGAGGTAAGCCATGACCCAGAGTTACGAAGCCCGCATCAACCGCGTCACCGCCTACATCCACGAACACCTCGACGAGCCGCTCGATCTCATACGCCTTGCCGACGTCGCGGCGATGTCACCCTGGCACTGGCACCGCGTCTATTCGGCGATGCGTGGCGAGACTGTCGCCGCTGCGGTCCGCCGCCTCCGCCTGATGCGCGCCGCCAACGAGCTGGCCAACACCGACGGGCCGGTCGAGGCGATCGCCAGACGTTCCGGCTACGACAACCTGCAGTCCTTCACCCGCATCTTCGCCGAGGCCTACGGCATGCCGCCGGCCCGCTATCGCCGCGAAGGCAGCCACACTGCATTCAACCCGGCGCAGAACGGCGCCCCGACGCCGCACTACGCCGTCGAGGTTCGCCATCTGCCGGCGATGACCATCGCCACCGAGCCGCATGTCGGCGACTACATGAATATCGGCATGGCCTTCGACCGGCTGTTCGACCGCCTCGGCGCCGCCGGCCTCGTGGACCAGAACACCCGCATGTTCGGGGTCTATGGCGACGACCCGAGCGCCGTGCCCGTAGACGAGCTCCGCTCCTCGGCAGCCGCCACGCTCGGCTCTCCGCCGGCCGGCTTGCCGACCGCCACGACCCGTGCCGGCGATTACGCTGTGCTCCGGCACAAGGGGCCATATGCCGACATGCGCGCCGAGTACACTTGGCTGTTCGGCACCTGGCTGCCGCAATCGGGCCGCGACATGGCCGATGCGCCGGTGTTGGAGGAGTATCTCAACAGCCCGCGCGACACCGCGCCGTCCGAACTGCTGACCATCCTCTACCTGCCGCTGGTGTGAGCCATGGGAAAATCCTGGACCGAACGGCTCAACGCTCCAGCCGAGCCGGTGGTGAAGCCTGCCCCGATCAGCATCGCCGGCATGCGCGCCGGCCAGATCATGCTGGTGCCCACCGCGGGGATGATCGCCGACTTCATGTCGGCCATCCCGCCGGGCCAGACTGTCGATCCCAAGACCATGCGCCGCGAGCTGGCGGAGCGTCACCATGCCGAGGTGACCTGCCCGATCTACACCGGCTACCACCTCCGGACCGTCGCCGAAGCCGCCCTCGAGGCCTATGCAGCCGGCGTCCCGGTCGAGGCGATCACCCCGTTCTGGCGCGTCCTCGATGCAGCGAGCCCCACCGCCGGCCGCTTGCCGAACGGGCCGGCCTTTGTCGCCACCCGGCGGGCGGCCGAGGGCTGAGGGCGGGGGGACGCGAAATTTTCTCCCTGTCCCCCTTCACTGTGTCATGTCCGTTCTCTAACAAGGGCCGAGCAATCGATTGCACGGACAAGGGGTCACGCACATGTCTACCATCATCGACATCACCGGCCGGCAGGTCTTCGACAGCCGCGGCAACCCGACCGTCGAGGTGGATGTGGTGCTCGATGACGGCAGCTTTGGCCGCGCCATGGTGCCCTCGGGCGCTTCGACCGGCGCGCATGAGGCCGTGGAACTCCGCGACGGTGGCAAGCCGTTCCTCGGCAAGGGCGTCACCAAGGCGGTCGACTTCGTCAATACCGAGATCTTCGCCGAGATCCAGGGTCTCGACGCGCTCGACCAGATTGGCGTCGACCGCGCCCTGATCGAACTCGACGGCACCCCGAACAAGTCGCGGCTGGGCGCCAACGCCATCCTCGGCGTTTCGCTCGCCGTCGCCAAGGCAGCAGCCGAATCGAGCGAACTGCCGCTCTACCGCTATGTCGGCGGCCCCAACGCCCACGTCCTGCCGGTGCCGATGATGAACATCATCAATGGCGGCGCCCATGCCGATAACCCGATCGACATGCAGGAATTCATGATCCTGCCGGTCGGCGCCGAGAGCATCGCGCATGCGGTGCAGATCGGCTCGGAGATCTTCCACACCCTGAAGAAGGGTCTGGCGGCCGACGGCCACAACACCAATGTCGGCGACGAGGGCGGCTTCGCGCCCAACCTCAAGTCGGCCGAGGCGGCGCTCGAGTACATCGTCAAGTCGATCGAAAAGGCCGGCTACACCGCCGGAAAGGACGTCTATCTCGGCCTCGACTGCGCCTCGACCGAGTACTTCAAGGGCGGCAAGTACGCCATGGCAGGCGAAGGCAAGACGCTGTCGTCGGAAGACAACGCCAAATTCCTCGCCGGCCTCGTCGACCGCTTCCCGATCATTACCATCGAAGACGGCATGGCCGAGGACGACTGGGAGGGCTGGAAGGCGCTCACGGACCTGCTCGGCAAGAAGGTGCAGTTGGTCGGCGACGACCTGTTCGTCACCAACACCGAGCGCCTGCGCTCCGGCATCAAGATGGGGGTCGCCAACTCGATCCTCGTCAAAGTGAACCAAATCGGCTCGCTCTCCGAGACGCTCGACGCCGTCGATACCGCCCACCGCGCCGCCTACACCTCGGTGATGTCGCACCGCTCGGGCGAAACCGAGGACTCGACGATCTCCGATCTCGCCGTTGCCTGTAACTGCGGGCAGATCAAGACCGGCTCGCTCTCCCGCTCCGACCGGCTGGCCAAGTACAACCAGCTGATCCGCATCGAAGAGCAGCTCGGCACCTCGGCCAAGTATGCCGGCCGCAGCATTTTGAAGGCCTGATCTAAAACCCTGACACGCGGCGGTAGCTGAATCGGCTACCGTCGCCTGATGACCGACCACCTCCGATATGCGGGCTTGCCCGCCGCCACCCAGGCCGAAGCTCTGCGCGACATCATCCGCGCCACGCCGCTGCTGATGGATGTGCTCGAGCGGCTGCCGGCGTTGCACCTGCCCGACAGCTGGCTGGTCTCCGGCGCCATCTACAACACGGTCTGGAACCACCTGACAGGGCGGCCGCCGTTGACCGGTATCAACGACATCGACCTCTTCTATTTCGACGCCTCGGACCTGAGCTACGAGGCCGAGGACCGCGCCATCAAGCGCGCCGATCATGCCTTCGCCGGCCTGCCGCTGCCGGTGCAACTGCGCAACCAGGCGCGGGTGCACCTGTGGTACCCCGAGCGCTTCGGCGAGCCCTATCCGGCGCTGAACTCGTCGCGTGAAGCCATCGACCGCTTTGCCTCGCTCACCCACGCCGTCGGCGCGCGGCTCGATGACAGAGGGGAGATCGAGCTTTACGTCCCCTTCGGTCTCGACGACCTGTTCAGCTTCCGCCTCGTGCCGAACCGGCGGATGAACAACCGCGCCACGCACGAGAAAAAGGCGGAGCGGGCGAGGACGGTGTGGCCAGAGATTGTTGTGGAGGCTTGGTAGGCTAAATAGACTGGGCTCCCTTCGCGATGCCGCCCAATCCACCGGCGTCATCCCCGCGAAGGCGGGGACCCAGTGCGATCTCTCAGCACTCCGTTGCTACTGCAGGCATCCCACTAGGTTCCCGCCTTCGCAGGAATGACGCCGGTGGGTGCTCACCCCGCAACCACCCGTTAAGCCACGGTGAACTATAAAGGCCTGCAAGAGAACCAGGCGAAGCTCGTCCATGCCCACCCGTTTGAAACGTCCTGCCTTCTGGCGCCATGTCGCCCTCGCGCTCGGACTTGTCGCCTTTCAGGGCTATCTCGGCTACAGTGTCGTCACCGGGCAGTTCGGCATCGAGAGCCAGGATGTGCTCGAGGCCGAGATCGACGAACTCGGCGCCAAGTCTGGTGCGCTGCAGGCCGAGATCGACTCGTTCCGCCACCGGATCGACCTGTTCCAAACCACCCGGATGGACCCGGACCTGGTCTCGGAGCGGGCGAGGGCGCTGCTCTCGATGGCCCAGGCCGATGACATCGTGGTGATGGTCGATCCTCGAACCGGTAAACCGCTTTCGGGTTCATCTGCTGCATCAACCACAGATCAGTTAAGCGGAATTATCGAAGACGGCATAGACTGATAGCGCCGTTTCTTCATACGCTACGCGGATTCGCCTCCGTCACATTATTGCGCTAAGCTCCGCCGGTTCGCGGCTCTCCATGCCGTGCGACATCGATGCGGCTTATCCCTATTCCGGAGCTCTCGCCCATGGCGCGTAAAGCGGCGGCCAAAACGGCCCAGTCCAATGTCCCCGAACTCACCAAGGAACAGGAACTCGCCGCTTACCGCGAAATGCTGCTGATCCGTCGCTTCGAGGAGAAGGCCGGCCAGATGTACGGTATGGGCCTGATCGGCGGCTTCTGTCACCTCTATATCGGCCAGGAAGCCGTCGTCACCGGCGTCACCATGGCGTCGAAGAAGGGCGAGGACGCTCAGATCACCGGCTACCGCGACCATGGCCACATGCTGGTCATGGGGCTCGACCCCAAGGGCGTCATGGCAGAGCTGACCGGCCGCCAGGGCGGCCTGTCGAAGGGCAAGGGCGGCTCAATGCACATGTTCTCCAACGAGCATCGCTTCTACGGCGGCAACGGCATCGTCGGCGCCCAGGTGTCGCTCGGCACCGGGCTGGCGTTTGCCAGCAAGTATCGCGGCGATAACACCGTTTCGATCTCCTATTTCGGCGACGGCGCGGCCAACCAGGGCCAGGTCTACGAGAGCTTCAACATGGCCAAGCTCTGGAATCTGCCGGCGGTCTACATCGTCGAGAACAACCGCTACGGCATGGGTACCTCGGTCGAGCGCGCCTCAGGCCAGCCCGACTTTTCCAAGCGCGGCATCTCCTTCGGCATCGAGGGCGAGCAGGTGGACGGCATGGATGTCCGCATGACCTATGACGCCGCCAAGCGCGCCATCGAGCATGCGCGCTCGGGCAAGGGCCCCTACATCCTCGAAATGCTCACCTATCGCTACCGCGGTCATTCCATGTCCGACCCGGCGAAGTACCGCAGCAAGGACGAAGTCTCGACCATGCGCGCCGAGCACGATCCGATCGAGCAGGTGAAGCAGCGCATCCTCGAGAAGCGTTACGGCACCGAGGAGAGCCTCAAGGAGCTCGAAACCGAGATCCGCGCCATCGTCACCGAAGCCGCCGATTTCGCCACTTCCGATCCGGAGCCGGCCGCGTCGGAGCTCTGGACCGACATCTACGCTCCCGCCTGATCGGCTTTATTCCCGCGTTTCCCTTTCGATCTCCCGCTGGAGACCCCCTGAATGCCCACAATTCTCATGCCCGCCCTTTCGCCGACCATGGAAGAGGGGAAACTCTCGAAATGGCTGGTCAAGGAAGGCGACACAGTAAAGCCCGGCGACGTATTGGCCGAAATCGAGACCGACAAGGCGACCATGGAGGTCGAGAGCGTCGATAGCGGCGTGGTGAACAAGCTCATCGTCCCCGAGGGCACCGAGGGCGTGAAGGTGAACGCCCCGATCGCCGTCGTTCTAGGTGAAGGCGAGGAGCCGGGCGACGTCAGCGCTCAGCCGGCGCAGCGCGCGCCGGAGACTGTTTCCGCTGCGGCGGTTGCGGAAGCCGTGGCTTCACCGACGCCGACGGCGCCAGCGGGCGTCGCCCCGGTATCCATCCTCGAAGCCGCATCTGATCCCGATCTGCCTGAAGGCGTCGAGATGGTCGAAATGACCGTTCGCCAGGCCCTGAACGAGGCGATGGCCGAGGAGATGCGCCGCGACAAGGACATCTTCCTCATGGGCGAGGAAGTGGCCGAGTACCAGGGCGCCTACAAGATCAGCCAGAACCTCCTGCAGGAGTTCGGTCCGCAGCGCGTTGTCGACACCCCGATCACCGAGCACGGTTTTGCCGGTCTCGCCGTCGGCGCGGCTTTTGCTGGCCTCCGGCCGATCGTCGAATTCATGACCTGGAACTTCGCCATGCAGGCGATCGACCAGATCATCAACTCCGCCGCTAAGCAGCTTTACATGTCCGGCGGTCAGGTCACCGCGCCGATCGTCTTCCGTGGCCCCAATGGCGCTGCCGCCCGCGTCGGCGCGCAGCACAGCCAGGACTATTCGGCCTGGTACAGCCACGTGCCCGGCCTCTACGTCGTCGCGCCCTATAGCGCAGCCGACGCCAAGGGACTGCTCAAGGCGGCGATCCGCTCCAACAACCCGATCGTCTTCCTCGAGAACGAAATCCTCTACGGTTCGACCGGCCTCGTGCCCAAGGTTGACGACTACGTGCTGCCGATCGGCAAGGCGCGTATCGCGCGGCAGGGGAAGGACGTGACCATCGTCTCGTTCTCGATGGGCATGCGCTACGCCACCCAGGCGACCGAAAAGCTTGTCGCTGCTGGCGTCGATGTCGAGCTGATCGACCTGCGTACCCTGCGTCCGATGGACACCAAGACCGTCATCGAGTCGGTCAAGAAGACCGGTCGCCTCGTCACTGTCGAGGAAGGCTGGCCGCAGGGCGGTATCGGTGCGGAGCTCTCCGCCGTCGTCACTGCCGAGGCGTTCGACTACCTCGACGCCCCGCCGACCCGCGTCACTGGCAAGGACGTTCCGATGCCCTACGCCGCCAACCTTGAAAAGCTGGCTTTGCCGAGTGTCGACGAGGTCATCGCGGCGGTGAACGCCGTGACCTACAGGAGCTGACCCTGATGGTTGCGCAGGCAGAGCTTGATCGGAAGTTCCTCGACGCAGCCTATGAGGAGGCCCAGTTGGGTCTCTCCGAGGGCGGCATCCCGATTGGCTCGGTGCTGGTGCGCAATGGCCAGATCATCGGCCGTGGCCATAACCGCCGCGTGCAGAAGGGCGATCCGATCCTGCACGGCGAAATGGATGCGATTCAGAACGCCGGCCGGCAGCGCACCTACAAGGATGTGACCTGCTACACCACGCTCAGCCCCTGCATGATGTGCACCGGCACCATCATCCAGTTCGGTATTGCCCGCGTGGTCGTGGCGGAATCGAAGAATTTCAAAGGCTTCCAGGATGTTCTGTCACTGGCCGGCGTTGACGTGGTGGACTACCACGAGGAGCGCTGCGAGCACATGATGGCGGATTTCATCGAGAAGCATCCGCAACTCTGGAACGAAGATATCGGCGAGTAAGGCACCATGAGCATCAACATCACCATGCCCGCGCTCTCTCCCACCATGGAAGAGGGCAAGCTCGCCAAGTGGCACGTCAAGGAAGGGGATAGCGTCTCCTCCGGTGACGTGATCGCCGAGATCGAGACCGACAAGGCGACGATGGAAGTCGAGGCGGTCGACGAGGGCAAGATCGGCAAGATCGTGGTTCCGGAGGGCACCGAGAACGTGAAGGTCAACGCAGTGATCGCGGTCATCCTCACCGAAGGGGAGACCGCTGCCGACGTGAAGACCCCGGCGCCTGCCGTCGCACCCGCCGCCAAGACTCCGGAACCGGCGAAGGCCGAGGCTCCTGCCGCCGCACCGGCTCCTGCTGCGGCCCCGGCCCCCGCGCCGGTGAAGCCTGCCGCTGCTCCGGCAGCAAACGGCGCTCGCGTTTTCGCCTCGCCACTGGCCAAGCGCCTCGCCAAGGAAGCCGGCATCGAGCTCGGCGCCATCTCAGGCTCGGGCCCGCATGGCCGCGTGGTCCGTTCCGACGTCGAAGCCGCCAGATCCGGCAAGGCACCGCTGAAGGCCGCTCCGGCCCCCGCGTCCGCCGCAGCTTCCGGTGGGGGCGCGGCTCTCGCCGGCGGCATGAGCAAGGCGCAGGTCATGGCCCTCTATCCCGAGGGCAGCTATGACATCGTCCCCAATGACGGGATGCGCAAGGTCGTCGCGGCGCGCCTTACCGAGGCCAAGCAGACCATTCCGCATTTCTACCTGTCGCTCGACTGCAAGATCGACGCGCTGCTCGAAGCCCGCGAACAGATCAATGCCGCCGCGCCCGTCAAGGACGGCAAGCCCGCCTACAAGCTCTCGGTGAACGACTTCGTCATGAAGGCCTGGGCCGCGGCGCTGATGAAGGTGCCGACCGCTAACGCCACCTGGGCCGGGGACTGCATCCTCTACCACAAGCACGCCGACGTGGCGGTTGCAGTGGCCGTGCCGGGCGGGCTGTTCACCCCGGTGGTCAAGTCCTGCGATACCAAGTCGCTGCGCCAGATCTCCGAGGAAGTGAAGGATCTTGCCGGCCGAGCCCGCTCCAAGAAGCTGATGCCACAGGAATACCAGGGCGGTACCTCCTCGGTGTCGAACCTCGGCATGTATGGCATCAAGAACTTCCAGGCCGTCATCAACCCGCCGCATGGCACCATCCTCGCGGTCGGCGTCGGTGAGGAACGCGTCTATGCCGAGAAGGGCCAGGTGAAGGTCGCCAACTTTATGACTGTCACCCTCAGCTGTGATCACCGCGCCGTCGACGGCGCGCTCGGCGCCGAAGTGCTGGCGGCGTTCAAGGGCCTGATCGAAAACCCCGTAATGATGCTGGCTTGAGTGCAGGGGCTTCACCATGAAGACCATCCTCGCTTTCGGCGACAGCCTGACGTTCGGCGCCAACCCGATCCCGGGCGGCCTACGCCACCCCTACGAGGATCGCTGGCCGACCGCCCTCGAGAGCGCGCTCGACGGCAAGGCGCGGGTCATCGCCGAAGGGCTGGGCGGCCGCACCACCGTGCACAATGACGGCTGGGCAGCTGCCGATCGCAACGGCGCGCGGCTGCTGCCGACGCTGCTCGAGTCGCACTCGCCGCTCGACCTGGTCATCATCATGCTGGGCACCAACGACCTGAAGCCGTTCCACGGCCGCACGGCGCAGGAGGCCGCCAACGGCATGCGCCGGCTGGTGCAGATCGTTCGCGGCCACTACGTCAAGCCGACCGACGTGATGCCGAAGATCATCCTCGTGGCGCCGCCGCATATCCGCGATACCGATCATCCGGAAATGCTGCTGCATTTCGGCGACGCGGCGATCGGCCAATCGAAGCTTCTTGCCCATTGGTACAAGCTGCGCGCCGATGAATACGGCGCCGGCTTCTTCGATGCCTCGACCGTCGCCGAAGCGCATCCGGCCGACGGCGTGCATCTCGACGCCGCCAACACCCGCGCCATCGGCGAGGGTCTCGCACCGCTGGTCAAACAGGTACTGGGCCTGTGACTGCCCCGGTCGCCATTCGCGGTGCGGAGCCGGACGATTTTCGTCAGCCACTGCCGAGATGTGCGTGGGAGAACGGCATGTCCATGCCGGGTACAGGCGGCGGGGATCGAAAAGTCTCGACTGTGTCGTGGGCAGAGTCCAATCGTCAGAAAATTGGCATGCTCACCGGGCGTGCCGTTGAAGGCGAGGCATCACGGCCGCGGGCGTTCGTGCGGATCGAACACGGCCCGCTTGCTGAGATCGAGGCACTCGCCGCGGGTACATGGCTCATTCAGGGGTTTGGTGTCGACCCGGACTGGCTGGACCGGGGAGTGGAGCGGCTGTTGCTCGATGAGGCGGTCCGGTGTGCGAATTCGGCTCGGCTCTCCGGCGTTAGCACTATTATCGGTCGCATGGCCCAGGACCTGATTGCGTGGTTCGAGGATGAAGGTTTTACCGCTCGGGCGGAGTGTGGCGGCGCCTACGGGGCTGTGGCCGCGCCCGTGACGTGGGTGCTGCTGGTGCGGGAGACGGTGCATTGACTGCTCCGATCGCCATTCGCCCGGCGACCAAGGCTGACGCGAGCGAGATCGCGCTCTTGGTCAACATCGCGACGCATGGCGGCATCGGCATGGGCTGGGCGCACGATGCGCGCGCGAAGGGCACCTACGACCCGATCGAGGTCGGTCGGCTGGATATGCTCGACGAGCGCGATGAATTGAACTGGCGCAATGCCACGATCGCCGAAAGCGATGGCGAAGTGGTCGGCATGCTGCTCGGCTACCCTGAGCCCGATGTCATGGGCCCGTTTCCGGACGATCTCGAGGACTTCCTGGTTCCGATCGTCGAGCTCGAGTGGCTGTCTGGCGGGCACTGGTTCATTTCGATGCTGGCGGTGCATGCACCGTGGCGTGGGCACGGCGTTGGCAGCCTGCTGCTCGAGCTGGCAGAGACGAAACGCGCCGAGGCCGGCAGCAACGGCCTGGCGCTGATCACAGAAGACGTGAACGTACGGGCGAGAGAGCTCTACGAGCGCGAGGGTTTCAAGGTTTCCGCGTCGCGGCCGATGCGCAGGTACCCCACCGGTGCGGCTCGTGGCAGCGACTGGCTATTGATGATGAAGGACCAACAACATGGCTGACTCATACGATCTCATCGTCATCGGCGCCGGTCCGGGCGGCTATATCGCCGCGATCCGTGCGGCGCAGCTAGGTTTGAAGACCGCCATCGTCGAGCGCGAGCACATGGCCGGCATCTGCTCCAACTGGGGCTGTATCCCGACCAAGGCGCTGCTCCGCTCCGCCGAGATCTACGGCCACATGGGCCACGCCAAGGACTATGGCCTCACGGCCGGTGAGTTCGGCTTCGACATTGCCGCCATCGTCGACCGCTCGCGCAAGATCGCCGGGCAGATGAACAATGGCGTCCAGTTCCTGATGAAGAAGAACAAGGTCGACATCATCTGGGGCGAGGCGCAGCTGACGGCGCCGGGCGAGATCGTGGTCAAGAAGATGACCAAGAAGCCGGTCGAGCCGCAGTGGCCGCAGCCGAAGACCGTTTTGCCCGAGGGCACCTACAAGGCCAGGCACATCATCATCGCCACCGGGGCGCGGCCGCGCGTCCTGCCCGGCATCGAGCCCGATGGCGAGAAGATCTGGACCTATTTCGAGGCGATGAAGCCGGCACAGTTCCCGAAGTCCCTTGTCATCATGGGGTCGGGCGCCATCGGCATGGAGTTTGCCTCGTTCTACCGCTCGCTCGGCGCCGAAGTGACGGTGGTCGAGCTGCTGCCGACCATCCTGCCGGTCGAGGACGCCGAGATCGCGGCGCATGTGAAGAAGCGCTTCGAAAAACGCGGCATCAAGATCATCACCGACGCCAAGGTGTCGAAGGTTGACAAGACCAAGGACGGCATCACCGCGCATATCGAGCCCAAGACCGGCGACAAGCTGACCATCTCGGCCGATGCACTGATCTCCGCGGTAGGCGTCCAGTGCAACACCGAGAATCTCGGGCTCGAGAAGCTCGGGGTGAAGATCGAGCGCGGTGCCATCGTCATCGACAATTACGGCCGGACCAATGTGCCGGGCGTGTGGGCCATCGGCGACGTCGCCGGCCCGCCGATGCTGGCCCACAAGGCCGAACACGAGGCGGTCATCACCGTCGAGACCATTGCCGGCCTCAAGGGCGTGCATGGCCTCGACAAGCTCAAGGTCCCGGGCTGCACCTATTGCGAGCCGCAGGTGGCGAGCGTCGGGCTTACCGAGGCCAAGGCCAAGGAGGCCGGCCGCGAGATCAAGGTCGGCCGCTTCCCGTTCGTCGGCAATGGCAAGGCGATCGCGCTCGGCGAACCCGAGGGCCTGGTGAAGACCATCTTCGACGCCAAGACCGGCGAGCTGCTCGGCGCCCACATGGTGGGTGCGGAAGTCACCGAGCTGATCCAGGGCTTCGTCGTCGCCATGGGCCTCGAGACCACCGAGGAAGAGTTGATTCACACCATCTTCCCGCATCCGACCCTTTCTGAGACCATGAAAGAGTCGGTGCTCGACGCCTACGGCCGCGCGCTCAACATCTAGCCCGCATCGGCCAGGATCAAATGAACCACCCGGTTCCACCCGAGGACATTCCGTTCATGTCGCCAGAAATCACCTCGCTGCTTATCTTCCTTGGCATCGGCCTCGTCGCCGGCTGGATCGCCAGCCTGATCCTCGGCGGCGGCGGGTTGCTGCGCAACCTGATCGTCGGCGTCATCGGCTCGGTCGTCGGCGCCTATCTGCTGACGCTGGCCAAGGTCGAGCTGCCGATCGGCAATGCGCTCGTCAGCCAGATCGTCACTGCCACCATCGGCGCCATCGTGGTGCTGCTGATTGCACGGCTGATTACCAAATAGTGGGGACCCGCCGGGGTTGAACCCGCGATGTCGAGACGCGATATCGATTTGGGGTCAAACGGGGGTAAGACAATGGGTCTGCCGGAAAAGCAGTTTGGGGGAGAGTTTCAAATGGGTCGTATGGACACGCGCTCGCTGGTCATCTTTCTCGTCATCGGTCTCGTCGCTGGCTTCCTTGCTAGTCTCGTGGTCGGCGGCGGCGGGTTGATCACCTACCTGGTGAGCGGCGTCATCGGTTCGTTCGTGGGCGGTTATCTGTTCACTGCCCTCAATATCAACCTCGGCATCAAGAGCCCGATCGTCACGCAGATCATCACGTCGACGGTTGGCGCTATCATCGTTGTCGTCATTGCCAGGCTCATTGCCGGCTAGGAACGCCTCTTGGTCACCCTGATCGACAGTATAGACACCCGCCCGCGGCATCCGGAAAAGGCCAACCGGCCCGAAAACGAGATGCTGCGAAAGCCGGACTGGATCCGGGTCAAGGCACCGGGCTCTCCCATCTACAAGGAGACCCAGCAGATCGTGCGCGAGAACGGTCTCGTCACCGTCTGCGAGGAAGCCGGCTGCCCGAATATCGGCGAGTGCTGGAGTAAGAAGCACGCCACCATGATGATCATGGGCGAGATCTGCACCCGCGCCTGCGCCTTCTGCAATGTGCGCACCGGGTTGCCGACCGCTCTCGATCCGAACGAGCCGGAGAACGTCGCCAATGCGGTCGAGAAGCTCGGCCTTGCGCATGTGGTGATCACTTCGGTCGATCGCGACGACCTGCCGGATGGCGGTGCCGAGCACTTCGCCCAGGTCATCCGCGCCATCCGTGCCCGCACGCCCAAGACCACCATCGAGATCCTGACGCCGGATTTCCTGCGCAAGGAAGGCGCGCTGGAGATCGTCGTGGCTGCCAAGCCCGACGTGTTCAACCACAACCTCGAGACGGTGCCGTCGAAGTACCTGAAGGTCCGTCCCGGCGCCCGCTACTTCCATTCGATCCGCCTGCTGCAGCGGGTGAAGGAACTCGATCCGAGCATGTTCACCAAGTCCGGTATCATGGTCGGGCTCGGTGAGGAGCGGAACGAAGTCCTGCAACTGATGGACGACCTGCGCTCGGCCGATGTCGATTTCCTGACCATCGGCCAGTACCTGGCGCCGACCAAGAAGCACCATCCGGTGCAGCGCTTCGTCACCCCCGAAGAGTTCAAGTCCTACGCCACCGTGGCGACGACCAAGGGTTTCCTCTTGGTTTCGTCCAGCCCGCTGACCCGTTCGTCGCACCACGCCGGCGAAGATTTCGAACAACTCCGCGCCAACCGGATGGCCAAACTCGCCCATGGCTGATCTCTTCCTCGAGCGGCATTCGCCGCATTTGCCGCAGCGCATGTTCGATCTGGTCTCCGACCTCGAGGCCTATCCGCGCTTCATCCCCAACTGCAAGGCGATGGAGGTGCGCGACGACGCCACCGGCGAGGGCATCCTGGCGCGGATGACCATCCAGTTCGGCCCGATCACCCAGGCCTATACCAGCCGCGTGGTCGCCGACCCGCAGGCGCTGACCATCACCGCCAAGGCGGTCGACGGGCCATTCGCCTATCTCGACAGCAAGTGGAGTTTCGAGCCGGAAGGCGAGGGGACCCGCATCCGCTTCGATATCGACTTCAAGATCGCCAACCCGCTGATCGCTGCGGTCGCAGAACCAGCCTTCGCCGCCAAGCAGAGCGAGATCATCGACGCCTTCGAGGATGAAGCCGACCGGCGGTTCGGGTAGGGGGGCGGGAGCATCCGACCACGGACGTGCCCCGTCGGCTCGCCCAAAACTCGATGTCATCCCAGCGAAAGCGGACCCAACTCGCAGCCCGCACCGGCGGATAGATGGGGCCCAGCTTTCGCTGGGATGACACCGGTGGGTGTTGCACAATCGGAGCTTAGAAGTTGCGCGGCCGCAGCCCTTAGGCCTTCGCCGCCTTCAGCAGCAGCTTCAGTGCCTGCACCACGGTCGCGTGGCGCACCTCGTCACGATTGCCGGGGAACACCTTCTTGAGGTGTGTCGTGCCGGCCTCCGTTGCCACGGAGAAGTGCACCAGCCCGACCGGCTTGTCGGCGCTGCCGCCGTTGGGGCCGGCAATGCCGGTGACCGCCACCGCCACGTGCGTGCCGGCAGCGCCAATGGCGCCGTCGGCCATCGCCATTGCCACTTCCTTCGATACCGCACCGAACTGCTTCAACAGGCCGAACGGCACGCCGATCATCGAGATCTTGGCCTCGTTGGCGTAGCTGACGAAGCCGCCATAGACCACGTCGGACGAGCCGGAGATCGACGTCAGGGCGCCAGCGATCAGCCCGCCGGTGCAGCTCTCGGCCGTCGCCACGGTCATCCCGGCGGCCTTGAGGGCATTGATGGTCTCTTCGGCGAGGGCCGCGATATCGTCGGGCAGCTTCATCTCAATCCTCCCTGGGCAGTTCGATGCTGGCGCTGGCCATGGCGACGATCCCCTCGCCGCGGCCGGTAAAGCCGAGTTGCTCGCTGGTGGTGGCCTTGATGGCCACCCGGCTGGTGGAAATGCCGCAAACCCCGCCGATGGCGGCCTTCATGGCGTCGACATGCGGCCCCACCCGCGGTGCCTCGCAGACGATGGTGATGTCGAGATTGACGATCCGCCCGCGCCGCTCGCCGACGAGGCCGGCAGCGTGCTTCAGGAAGATCGACGAGGCTGCGCCCTTCCATTGCGGATCGGAGGGCGGGAAGTGCTTGCCGATATCGCCTTCACCCAGCGCGCCATAGATGGCGTCGGTCAGCGCGTGCAGCGCGACGTCGGCATCCGAGTGGCCCTTGAGCTTATGGGTGTGGGGGATCTCGACCCCGCCCAGCCAAACCGAACTCCCGCTGTCGAACGGATGAACGTCGAAGCCGGTGCCGATGCGGGTTTCCATGGCCGTCTCCTTGCCCAACAGGCGCTCCGCGCGCGCGAAATCCTCGGGGTGAGTGATCTTAAGATTATGCGTGCTGCCCGGCGTCAGGGCCACGCTGAGCCCCGCCCATTCGGCGATCGCCGCGTCGTCGGTGAACTCGCGCGGCAACCGGCCGGCGCGGAGGTGCGCCGAGAGAATCTGCGGGAAGCGAAACCCCTGCGGAGTCTGCGCCGCAAACAGTGTCTTGCGGTCTTCGGTCGCCGCCACCGTCCGGCCGTCGACCGACCGCTTGATGGTATCGGTCACCGGCACCACGGGCAGGGCGGCCTCGCTGCCCTTCAGTGCCTCGATCACCCCACCGATCACCTCCGACGAGACCAGCGGACGCGCTGCGTCCTGGATCAGCACCAGGTCGGGCCGCCTGGAGCTGAGGGCAGTGAGGCCGGCCAGCACTGAGGCCTGGCGCGTCTCGCCCCCGGTGACCGGCGGCAGCAGGCGCGGATCAACCAGGCCGAGTGCCGCATAGCGGTCCACCTGCTCGGAGTGGATGACCGGCACCACCCAGGTGACGTCGTCACGCCCCAGAAATGCCGCGATGCTGCGGCTTAGCACCGGCGTGCCGGCGAGGTCGCGGTACTGCTTCGGGCTCGCGTCTGCGGCGTTGCTGGCGCGTTCACCACGGCCGGCAGCGACGACGATCACGGCGATGGTTTTTGTGCCTGTCATTGTCGTTTCATATCGCGCCCCTAATGGCGCGGGCTTGGTCTACCGGCGGGTTTTCCCCGCAGCAAGCCCGGTGCCGAACATTGCGCAATCCGATGAGATATGTGGTTGCGCCGCGCCCGCTTTTGACTATTCTGCGGGCATTTCGTGGAAATGAGCAAATCTGGGGCAGGGTGTGTCTGATATTGCCTGCACATTGAGCATTGCTGGTCATGAGTTGCCGAACCGCGCCTTTCTGGCGCCGATGGCCGGGATCACCGACGCGCCGATGCGGAAACTCGCCGAGCGCTTTGGCGCCGGCCTTGTCGTCTCGGAGATGATCGCCAGCAACGCGCTGGCCACCAACAATGACGACATGGTGCGCCGCCTCAACAAATCCGGCTCGCTGCCGCATGTCGTGCAACTGGCCGGCTGCGAAGCGCAGTGGATGCGGAAGGGCGCCGAGATCGCTTATGCGGCCGGCGCCGATATCATCGACATCAATATGGGTTGCCCCTCCAAGCGCGTCACCAACGGCTATGCCGGGTCCGCGCTGATGCGGGTGCCCGACGAGGCGCTGAAGCTGATCGATGCCGTGGTTGCCGCGACACCGTTGCCGGTCACCGTGAAGATGCGGCTCGGCTGGGATGAGGACAGCCTGAATGCCGCCGACCTGGCGCGGCGCGCCGTTGATGCCGGAGCCCGGATGATCACCGTCCACGGCCGCACCCGGCAGCAGTTCTACAAGGGCGAGGCCCGCTGGGATCTGGTTCGCCCGGTGGTCGAGGCGGTGAAGGTTCCGGTCGTCGTCAATGGCGATATCACCAGTATCGCCGCGGCGCGCGAGGCGCTGGACAAATCCGGCGCCGCCGCCGTGATGATCGGCCGCGGCGCGCAGGGGCAACCCTGGGCCGTCGGGCAGATCGGTGCACAACTGGCCGGTCGTGAGCCGCAGGCCGCACCGACTGGCGCAGAGCTGGCCGAGCTGGTCGCCGGGCATTACGACGCCATGCTGACCGACTACGGCACCCAGCTCGGCGTGCGCGTCGCACGCAAGCATCTCGATTGGTATCTCGAAGCGGCCAATATCGTGCTCGACAAGCCGGTTCGCAGCCAGCTGCTCAATGCGCTGGAGCCGGCCGAGGTCAGCAGGATGATCGGCGATATCTACTCAGGCGACTGGAGGCTCGCAGCATGAGCAAGGTCCCGCCGCCGGCCCTCAGCACGGCGGTGCTGCAGGCATTGCCGCAGCCCGTCATTGTCTGTAGCGAAGACCGCACCATCGTCTTCGTCAACTACGCCGCCGAGGCGTTCTTCGGGGCCTCGCAAAGCGTCTTGTCGCGCCAGCGGCTCGATGACCTCATCGCCTTCGGCTCGCCTATTATCGGCCTGATGCAGGCGGTCGCCGATCGCCGTGGCCCGATGACCGAGTACCGCGTCCGGGTTGGCTCCTCGCGCTTCTCCGACGTCGGCGACGATCGGGTTGTGGACGTCTTCGCCTCGCCGCTCTCCGATGCCGACGGTCGTATCGCACTGCTGTTCCAGGAACGCACCATGGCCGACAAGATCGACCGGCAACTGGTCAGCCGCGGCGCGGCGCGCTCGGTTACCGGCCTCGCCTCGATGCTGGCCCACGAGATCAAGAACCCGCTGTCCGGCATTCGTGGCGCAGCGCAGTTGCTCGAGCAGAGCGTCACGGCCGACGAGTTGCCGCTGGCGCGCCTGGTGCGCGACGAGGTGGACCGCATCGTCGACCTGATCGACCGTGTCGAGGTGTTCGGCGACGATCGTCCGATCGAGCGCGAGCCGATCAATATCCACGTCATCCTCGACCGGGTGAAACTGCTCGCCAGGAATGGCGTCGCCAAGGGCATCACCTTCCATGAGGAGTATGATCCGTCGTTGCCGCCGGTCGGCGGCAACCGCGACCAGCTCATCCAGGTATTCCTCAATCTGGTGAAGAACGCCGCAGAAGCCCTTGAACGGACACCGAAACCTGAGATCCGGTTCTCGACGGCGTTCCGTCCGGGCATCCGCATTTCGGTGCAGGGCGTGTCCGAACGCATTTCGCTGCCGCTGGAGATCGTTATCGAAGACAACGGTCCCGGTGTGTCGCCGGATCTGGTGCCGATCCTGTTCGATCCCTTCGTCACCACCAAGGCCAACGGCTCCGGTCTCGGCCTCGCGCTGGTCGCCAAGATCATCGGCGACCATGGCGGGGTCGTCGACATGGACAGCCGCCCCGGCCGCACCCGCTTCCGTATCCTGCTGCCGGTCGCTGCCAAAAGCACCGTGACTGAGACTGTCCCCCAAGAGGTTCCGGCCGAATGAGCCATACTATCCTGCTCGCCGACGACGATGCCGCGATCCGCATGGTGCTGAACCAGGCACTGACCCGGGCCGGCTACGAGGTGCGCCCGACGGGCAACCTCTCGACCATGTGGAACTGGGTGAGCCGCGGGGAAGGGGACCTGCTGATCACCGATGTCGCGATGCCCGACGGCAATGCCTTCGACATCATGCCCAAGATCAAGAAGCTGCGTCCCGACCTGCCGATGGTGGTGATGAGCGCGCAGAACACCTTCATGACGGCGATCCGCGCCAACGAGGTCGGCGCCTACGAGTATCTGCCGAAGCCGTTCGACATCACCGAGGTGCTCTCGGTGGTCGGCCGGGCCCTAGCCGACGCCAAGAAGTCCTCTCCGGCCGAAAAGAAGGCCGATGAGCCGGGCGAGACCATGCCGCTGGTCGGCCGCTCGCCGGCCATGCAGGACATCTACCGCGCCCTGGCGCGCCTGATGCAGACCGATCTGACCGTGATGATCACCGGCGAGAGCGGCACCGGCAAGGAGCTGGTGGCGCGGGCGCTGCATAATTTCGGCAAGCGCCGTAACGGACCGTTCGTCGCCATCAACATGGCGGCCATCCCGCGCGACCTGATCGAAGCAGAGCTGTTCGGGCATGAGAAGGGCGCCTTTACCGGCGCGACCGCCCGCTCTTCCGGCCGCTTCGAGCAGGCCGAAGGCGGCACCCTGTTTCTCGATGAGATCGGCGACATGCCGATGGATGCCCAGACCCGCCTGCTGCGCGTGCTGCAGGAGGGCGAGTACACCATGGTCGGCGGGCGCACGCCGATCAAATCCAACGTCCGCATCGTCGCCGCGACGCACCGCGATTTGAGCCAGATGATCCGCCAGGGCCTGTTCCGCGAGGATCTCTACTACCGGCTCAACGTCGTGCCGATCCGCCTGCCGCCGCTGCGCGAGCGCGTCGACGACATCAACGATCTGGTGCAGCACTTCTTGCGCGCCGCGCAGCGCGAAGGCGAGCCGGTCAAGACCATCTCCGCCGACGCTATCCGGCTGATGCACAACTACTCCTGGCCGGGCAACATCCGCGAACTGGAGAATCTGGTCCGCCGCCTGTCGGCGCTCTACGCCGACGAGAACATCTCGCTCGAGATCGTCCAGAGCGAGCTCAACCTCGCCGATCGGCAGCCGGTGCAGAACAACAGCGGGCCGGTGGACGTTTCGACCGCGGTAGAAACCCATGTCGCCCAGGTGCTGCGCGAGTATGAACCGAACCTGCCGCCGGCTGGGCTTTACCAGCGCGTGCTCGACCGGGTGGAGGCGCCGCTGATCGCCATGGCGCTCAACGCCTGCGGCGGCAACCAGATCCGGGCCGCCGACCTGCTGGGTCTTAACCGCAACACGCTGCGCAAGAAGATCCGCGCCCACTCGATCGAGATCGTCAAGCAGTCGCGCCGCCAAGGCTGACACAGCGCGCCGATACATCACATTGCCGGGCGGGCCGCAGACGCCTGTTGCGAAAATGCATCGACGGGACTACTCAAGCCGGAGAGTTGCATTGGCGCCACGCCTTGGTGTCACATTTCAGCAACAATTGTCTTGAAGGGTGAATCAGTGGGCGAGGCCGCCCGCGATCCGTCCACAACCCGGCTTCTGGATGCACGACGCAACGCTCACCAGCGACGCACCACCCGAGTCGATTCCCGCGCCCTCGGCGGCACGGACCCGTCCGTTGCTGTTTGGCGACACTGGCCGCAAGGCCATCCGCACCATTGGCCTGATCATCGTCCTGTTGTCGGTTTTCGTGTCGTCGGGCTCGTTCCTGATCATGACCGGTGCGACGGATATCGAGCCGACCCCCGAGGTCTGGACGATCATCTGGGTGATCAACGGCCTGCTGGTGGTCTCGGTGGTAGCGCTGGTGCTGACCGAGGCGACGCTGCTGGTCCAGGCGCGTGTGCGCGGACAGGCCGGCGCCGGACTGCAGGTTCGCATGGTGGCGATGTTCGCCACAGTGGCGGCCGTTCCCGCGTTGCTGGTGGCCGTCGTTGCCATGATCTCGCTGAACCAGGGTCTCGACCAGTGGTTCTCGGAACGCACGCGCACCATGGTGGAGAGCTCGCGTCTCGTTGCACGCTCCTACCTGCTCGAGCATTCGCAGGTGCTGCGCGACGACATCATCTGGGTCGCCAACGAGCTCGAGCAGGCGCGTGGCACCTTCGAAACCGACCGTACCAAGTTCCAGCGCATCCTGACCGCCCTCGCCGTCACCCGCTCGCTGCCGTTCACCTCGCTGATCTCGGCCGATGGCGACACGCTGATGAAGGCGCAGATCAATGCGCCCGGCACGGCGCCGCGGGTGCCGGCCGGCCTGACGCAGGGCGTGGTCGAGGGAACGCCTACGGAAATCGGCCCCGGGCGGACCAATCTCGTCGGCTCGGTGGTGAAACTGCGCGGCTACGACAACACCTATCTGTTCGTGGCGCGCCCGGTCGACCCGGAGGTGCTGGAATTCACCCGGCTCACCGACGCCAACATCACCGAATACCGCAACTATGAGAGCAACCGGCTGGTTTTCCAGATCACCTTCACGCTCATGTATATCGGCATGGCCCTGGTGCTGCTGCTTGCCGCGGTGTGGATCGGCATCGCGCTGGCCAACCGCTTCGTCGACCCCATCCGCAACCTGATGATCGCCTCGAGCCGCGTCTCGGAGGGGGATCTCGACGTGCGCGTGCCGGTGCAGGAGGGCAGGGGCGACCTGCGTGACCTCACCAATCGCTTCAACACCATGACGCAGCAGTTGAAGACGCAGCGCCTCGCCCTGGTTGAGGCCAGCGAGACCAACGAGAAACGTCGCCAGTTCACCGAGGCCGTGGTGGAGGGCGTATCGGCCGGCATCGTCGGGCTCGATCCGTTCGGCGCCATCACCCTGGTTAACCTGCGCGCCGCCGAGATGGTCGGTTCCGACGAAATCTCGCTGGTCGGCAAACGCATCGATGAGGTGATCCCGGGGCTTGCGCCGGTGATCGAGCGCGCCAAGTCGGCGCGCCGCGGCACCATCCGCGACCAGATCGAGATTGGCTCAGGCCCTGACTACCGCACCTACCAGGTGCAACTCACCCGCGAAGGCACGATGACCGAATCCAAGGGGTTCGTCGTGACGCTCGACGATATCACCGACCTGCTTTCTGCACAGCGTACCGGCGCCTGGGCCGATGTGGCGCGGCGCATTGCGCACGAAATCAAGAACCCGCTGACGCCGATCCAGCTTAGCGCCGAGCGCCTGCGCCGCCGCTATGCCAGTAAGCTCGCCGACGACTTCGAAGTCTTCGACAAATGCGTCAACACCATCATCCGGCAGGTGGGCGATATCGGCCGCATGGTCGACGAGTTCTCGTCGTTCGCGCGCATGCCGGAAGCCAAGCTGGAAAAGGGCAACCTGACGGAGTCGATCCGTCAGGCGGTGTTCCTCGAGAGCGTCCGCCTGCCGGAAGTCACCATCAACATGGAGCTGCCCGAGCAGCCGATCACTGCCTGGTTCGACAACCGGCTGATCAGCCAGGTGCTGACCAACCTGATCAAGAACGCCGTCGAAGCGATCGAGGGCGCAGGGCTCGAAGGCATCAAGAATCCGGTGATTACGGTCGAAGCCGGCCCCGAAGGGGACATGGTTCGCCTGTCCATCTCCGACAACGGCAAAGGCTGGCCGAAGGAGAACCGGCACCGGCTGCTCGAGCCTTATGTGACGACGCGCGAGAAGGGCACCGGCCTGGGTCTCGCGATTGTCGCCAAGATCATTGAACAACACGGCGGCAAGGTCGACCTGATCGACGCCGAGCCGGACGAAAACGGGCGCATCGGCGCCTGCTTTACCTTCACCCTGCCGCTCAAGCGGCCAGGTGAAACAGACGACGGGGAGCCAGCAGCTTCCCAGACGGTGGCGGGGCAGCAGACCGCTACCGAGACCACAAGTGACGCAGCGGGTCGGGCAGACCCTGACAGCGGACAGCAAGAGGAGCCGCAATTGCAAGCGGTTGATAATACCTGATGGCCCTCGACATACTGATTATCGATGACGAGGACGACATCCGCGACCTGATCGCGGGCATTCTCGAGGACGAGGGCTACCAGACCCGGCAGGCGCACGACGCCGATTCCGGGCTGAACGAGATCGCCCGGCGCCGGCCGAGCCTGGTGTTCCTGGATATCTGGATGCAGGGCAGCCGGCTCGACGGCCTGCAGCTGCTGGATGAGTTCCAGAGCCAGCACCCCGATATGCCGGTGGTGATGATCTCGGGCCACGGCAACGTCGAAACGGCGGTCAGCGCCATCCGGCGCGGCGCCTACGATTACATCGAGAAGCCGTTCAAGGTGGATCGGCTGTTGCTGATCACCCAGCGCGCCATGGAGGCGGCTCGCCTGAAGAACGAGGTGGCCGATCTCCGCGAGCGCTCGAACAAGACCGTCGAGCTGGTCGGCAACTCGCAGGCCATGCAGGCGGTGAAGGGCGTCATCGAAAAATCGGCGCCGACCAACTCGCGCATCTTCATCTCGGGCTCCTCCGGCACCGGCAAGGGCCTCTCGGCGCGGCTGATTCACCAGCGCAGCGCCCGGGCCGAGGCGCCGTTCGTCGAAATCAACTGCTCGCTCTACTCGCCCGAGGAAGTGGCAGTCGTGCTGTTCGGCCGCGAGACGCGCGAGAAAACGGGAACGCTGCGCACCGAGGTCGGCGCGCTCGAGAAGGCGCATGGCGGCACGCTGTACCTCTCCGAAGTGGCTGCCCTGCCGCAGGCGGCGCAGCAGGCGCTGCTGCGGACCCTAGTCGAGAGCAAGTTCAACCGCGTCGGCGGCGCCGTCGCCGTGCCGATCGACGTGCGCATCATCTCGTCGAGCTCACAGAACGTCGCCGGCCTGATCGAGGAGGGGCAGTTCCGCTCGGACCTGTTCCACCGGCTGTCAATCGTTCCACTGCACCTGACGCCGCTGAAGGAGCGCCGCGAGGACATCCCGCCGCTGGTCGAGGTGTTCATCGAGCAGGTCTGCCGGCTGCACAACCTCAAGAGCCTGTCGATCGGCGACGACGCAGTGGCGGTGCTGCAGGGGCAGGATTGGCCCGGCAATGCCCGCCAGTTGCGCAACTCGATCGAGCGGCTGCTGATCCTCGTCAAGGACCAGACTCCGGCCGATGGCGTGATCACCGCTGCAATGCTGCCGCCCGATATCGGCGAAGTGCTGCCAACCGTCGGCGACAGCGACTCCTCGGCCCACCTAATGAGCCTGCCGCTACGTGACGCCCGCGAGGTGTTCGAGCGGCAGTACCTGATGGCGCAGATCGAGCGGTTCGGCGGCAACATCTCCAAGACCGCCGAATTCGTCGGCATGGAGCGCAGCGCTTTGCATCGAAAAATCAAGTCGCTGGGGCTCTAGGAGCGCTTTCAGGAAAAGTTGCAGACTTTTCAGGTTCGAAAGCGTGAGCAATCAGAAAACAGGGCGTTTCGACGAAACGCCCAAGCGCTCAGGTGCCATGCGCGCGTACGGGTAGGCACTAAGATTCTTCTGTGCCATACTTCAAAGGCGATGGGAGAGTAACCATAAAAGGGGGGCAGGGGCGGTGGCGGCCGTTGCTCCCACCAACAGGGCGTGGCCGGTGGCTCGCGTCCCGCCTAACATCCCGCGAGAAGAGGCCAACCAATGCCCAGCGAAAAGACCCAGAACCTCCAGGACGCGTTCCTCAACCATGTCCGCAAGCAGAAAGTGCCGGTCACGATCTTCCTCGTGAACGGCGTCAAGCTGCAGGGCGTGATCACCTGGTTCGACAATTTCTGCCTGCTGCTGCGGCGCGACGCGCAATCGCAGCTCGTCTACAAGCATGCCATCTCGACCATCATGCCGGGTGCTCCGATCCAGCTGTTCGATCCTGAGCACACCAGCGAGGACTGAGACAAAACTTGAGTGATGACTTCGACGACGAGGCCGCCCGCAAGGGCGGCCCTCAGGCATTCATAGACCAGCGTGCTGCCCCGACCCGCGTCGGCCTTGTCATACCCGACGTCCGCGGCCGCGCCGCTACCCACAGCATCGAGGCCCGCAAGGCCGAGTTCGAGGGCCTGGCCAGCGCCATCCGTGTCGAGATCGTATTCTCCGAGATCGCCAAGGTGCGCGAGATCAAGCCCGCCACCTTCATCGGCGGCGGCCATGTCGAGGAGATCGCCAAGCGGGTGAAGGAGGAGGAGATCGAGCTCCTGCTCGTCGACACCGCCTTGCACCCGATCCAGCAGCGCAACCTCGAGAAGGAAACCGGCACCAAGGTGCTGGACCGCACCGGGCTGATCCTCGAGATTTTTGGCGAGCGCGCCGCCACCCGTGAGGGTGTGCTGCAGGTCGAGCTCGCCCACCTCAACTACCAGAAGAGCCGGCTGGTCCGCAGTTGGACCCACCTCGAGCGCCAGCGCGGCTCGGGCGGTTTCGGCTTCATGGGCGGCCCGGGCGAAACCCAGCTGGAAAGCGATCGCCGCCAGCTGCAGGACCGCATCAAGATGCTCGAAGAGCGCATCGAGAAGGTGCGCCAGACCCGTGGCCAGCAGAAGGGGCGGCGCGACGCCGTGCCGTTCCAGGTGGTGGCGCTGGTGGGTTACACCAATGCCGGCAAGTCGAGCATATTCAACGCGCTGACCGGGGCAGGGGTGTTCGCCCAGGACCTGCTGTTTGCGACCCTCGATACCACCGTGCGCAAGATCGGCCTGCCGCACGGCCGCGAGGTGATGCTGTCGGACACGGTGGGGTTCGTCTCCGACCTGCCCACCGACCTGATCGCCGCCTTCCGCGCCACGCTGGAAGAGGTGCTGGAAGCCCATGTGATCCTGCATGTCCGCGACGTCGCCAACCCCGACCACGCGGCGCAGGCGCAGGACGTGCTGAAGGTGCTGGAGGAGCTCGGCATGTCGGCCGAGACCACCCCGATCATCGAGGTCTGGAACAAGGTGGATCTCCTCGAGCGCGACGCCGACGGCACCTATCCGGCGCTGGCGACGCTGTCTCCGCTCGGCAAGGTGGCTGCATCGGTGCCGGTGTCGGCGCAGACGGGAGAGGGGCTGGATAAGCTACTCGATACCATCGAGAAGGTGCTGGCCGGGCAGGGGCGCACCTACCGAGTGCTGGTGCCGCATACCGCCGGCGCCGATGTCGGCTGGCTCTACGGCCACGCCGAGATCATCGGCAAGGACGAGCCAGACGAGAACGGCCAGGTCTATGAGGTCCGGGTCGAAGCCCGGCACAAGAACGCCTTCACCGAACGCTTCGCCGGCCGCATCGAAGGCTCGGACGCCGCCTGAGCGCTCCCTGGTAGGCATCCCAGGTAGAACGAAGAGCGACCCTCAGCAGCGCTCGTTGAAAAGTTGGCTGCTGCCCGGATGACTGGACGTCTAGGCGCTCAGTTCCGGGACAGCTTTGCCCACTTCCGGAGCCGGCGCCGGGCGTTTTCGTAAGGCGACGAGGTGTTGAACTGGATCATGCGCCCCATGGTCCATTTCCCATGCCAGGGACGGCCATACAGATCGTCGTCGTTGCGCAGTGCGATCATCGATACGATGCGGTCTTTCGCGGCGCTCAGGCGATCCACGAGGGCGGGGTACGGGATCGCTTCATAGTCACGGTAGAACTTCTGTGCCAGGCGGCCCAGTTCGTTCCACCGGAAACCGGATTCCGGAAAGTCGATCGGCTCGCCGGCTGTGTCGCGGTCGAGCCACTTCAGGACCAGCTCATTCCACCCGACGAGATAAGCCGTGAGGTTGGCCACGCTCATCTGCGTGTCCTTGGCATGGCCTTCCATGCTGCATTCACCGGCCAAGGCCGGTGGGATGCCGCGCAGTTCCTTCAGCAGCTTGTCGAAGCTCCCGTTGATTGCGGTCACCAGCTCGACCTTGTCGCTTGGGATCGCCATGCGCTTTCCATCCTCACGCCTGAAGGTGCTGGCGCGTCAGGCCGTCCATTAGTGCGACGAGCCTCAGCGGCACGAAGATCAGCAGGCTGTCGCCTGGCCGCTCCGGCGCCTAACCGCGCTCCCTGGTCCTGATCTCATTCCAGTAGCCGTCCAGGCGTTCGAGGCCGGCTTCCGCCAGCGGCACGGCGTCTTCGCCGGCGCGGGTTTCGACGTAGCGGAAGCGGCGGTCGAACTTGACGTTGGCGTCGCGCAGCGCGGATTCGCCCTCGACACCGAGCTTGCGAGCGAGGTTGGCGGCGGCGAACAGCAGGTCACCCAGTTCCTCGTGGATCTCGGCGGCGTTGCCGGCTTCCGCCGCGGCAGCGACTTCGTCGAGTTCCTCGCGAACCTTGGCCAACGTCTGTCGCCAATCCGGCCAGTCGAACTGCACTGAAGCGGCTCGTCGGCTGAGCTTTTCTGCACGGGCCAGCGCGGGCAGGGCGTGCGGCACGTCGTCGAGAATGGACGAGGGGACCTGTCTGCGCTCAGCCTTCTTCGCCCGTTCGTCGGCCTTCACCTCGTCCCACTTGGCTTTTGCGCCCCCGGCGTTGCGGGCCGCTTCCTCGCCGAACACATGAGGATGCCGGCGTATCAGCTTCTCGGTAATAGAAAAAACCACGTCGCCGATATCGAACAGGCCTTTCTCTGACGCCATCTGGGCGTGGTAGACCGGCTGCAGCAGCAGGTCGCCCAGCTCCTCGCGGAGGTCGGCATAATCCTCGCGCTCGATGGCGTCGGCGACCTCGTAGGCTTCCTCGATGGTGTAGTGGCGGATGCTGGCGAAATCCTGCTCCAGGTCCCACGGACAGCCGCCATCCGGGTTACGGAGGGCGGCCATGATCTCGATGAGGCGGGAAATATCGCGCGACGGCTGCATGGCGGGTCTCAGGTGATGTCGAAACTGACGGCGTGGTTGCCGAGGCGGCCGACCACGTGGCCGGCGCCGGTAATCGGCACGAGGCCGCAGAGCGAGCCGGTTGTGACCACCGTACCGGCCTTCAGCGGGAATGCCGGGTTCTGGTTCTTGGCGTAGGCGATGAACGAGTTGAGCACGGTGCCGAACGAGTGCTTGGCCGGCGCCGACCAGATCTCTTTGCCGGCGAACTCCAGGTGCACGTCGTAATTGCCGATCTCGGCGCCGGCGTCGCGATGCGAGGGGTCGATCACATAGCCAAAGGCCGAGGCGTTGTCGGCAAGCCCACCATAGACACCGGCCAGCGAGCGATCGGCATAGCGCGTGCCGCAGACCTCGATGCCGACGAAGTAATGGCTGATCGCCTCGATGATGTCGATCTCGTCGCGGTTGGCGGCCTCGGTGCTGAGGTCGCTAGCCAGCACCAGGCCGACTTCGACCTCGAGCCCGGTGAGCGTCGGCGACGACAGCTGGAACGCACCGCTGTTGCCGACGCGCGAGCGGTAGATCGGCGCACAGGCGCCAAGCCCATCCGGCATAACGAGCGTCTTGAGCAGCGCCGGAGCTTCACCGAGCGCCGCCATCGTTGCGGACTGGATGCTGAGGGCGGCAGCGCGATCGAGCGCCGCATAGGGGACAGCATCGACATCATGCCGGCCGGCACGCTGGGCCTCGATAAGCTGCTGGGTGAGGTCGGCTTCGGTCGGCATTTTGCTATTCCTCCATTCGCATAAGATATATTATGGAACTATCGCATTGACCCAATGGCTCAGCCGGTGGCCTTAGCGGCTCTATCCCAGTACCGCCGTTGCAGTGATCTCGATCCTCAGCCCCTTGGCCAGAAGTTCCTTGACCACCACTGTGGCACGGATCGGGTACGGCTTGGTGTTGAAGAACTCGGCATACACACGGTTCATGCCCGGCGCGTCGGCGCTGTCGACGAGGAAGATCTGCACCTGGACGATGTTGGTGAGCTCGCCGCCGGCGGCGTTGATCGCCTGCCTGAGGTTCATCAGCGCCTGGCGCGTCTGCACCTCGATGTCGCCCTCGGTGATCTTGCCGGTCTTCGGATCCTCGGCCAGCACCACCAGCCAGACATGATTGCCGGCACGGACACAGTCGTTGATTGGGCCGCTGGATGGCGCGATGCCGGTATCGATGACTTCAATCATTGGCGGCTCCGTAGCGTCGTACGACGATGATGGCGCAGCTAGCGAGGGCTGATGATCTCGCCGGCGGTGATGTCGATCTGTAGGCCGTCAAACGCCGGCCGGACGTGCTCCGGCGTCATGGCGTCGGTCTGGACATAGTCGAGATCGATATGGAGGTTGGTCAGCACGGCGTGGCGCGGCTTCAGGTCTTCGACCAGCTCGAGCGCTTCGGACAGGCTCAGGTGGCTCGGATGTGGCGCCGGCCGCAAGGCATCGAGCACCCAGGTGTCGAGCCCGCTGACGGCCTCGCGCGAGACCTCCGGGATGCCGCTGAGATCGCACGAATACGCAAAGCCCCGTACCCGAAAGCCCAGCGAATAGATATCGCCATGGTCCTGACGGAACGGCAGGATGGTGATCGAGCCGCCCGGCCCGTCCACCGTCAGCGGCTTACCGGCTTCGATCAGGTGCTGGTTGAGGATCGGCGGATAGCCCGAGCCCGGCGGCGCCGTGAAGCAGTACGCAAAGCTCGGCACGATCCGGTTGGCGGCCTCGGCGCTGAAATAGACGTCGACGCGCTTGCGATTGTTCAGCGCCAGCACCCGAAGGTCATCGATGCCGTGCGTGTGGTCGGCATGCTCGTGCGTGTAAAGCACTGCTTCGACCCGATCGACCTCGGCCCGCAGCAGCTGTTCGCGCAAGTCGCAGCCGGTGTCGACGATGATGCGGGTCGGCTCGTCCGAGCCGGCCGAGAAGCCTTCGATCAGCAGCGAACAGCGGCTGCGGCGATTCCTGGGGTTATCGGGATCGCAGACGCCCCAGTGGCCGCCGATGCGTGGCACGCCACCGGACGAGCCACATCCCATGATCGTCGCTACAATATGTTGTGCTTCAGGCATTACGCCTTAGCCTTTGAGAATAAACGGAAAAAACTGTCGGTTGTTTCGGCGCCCAGTTGCTCGAGGCTGATGCCGCGGACCTCGGCTACCTTGGCGGCGGTATGGGCGACATAACTCGGCTCGTTGGTGCCGCCGCGATGCGGTACCGGAGCCAGATACGGCGCATCTGTTTCAACCAGATAACGGTCGGCTGGGACGAACTTCGCGACCTCGCGGATTTCCTCGGCATTCTTGAAGGTGATGATGCCGGAGAACGAGATGTAGCCGCCGAGCTCCAGGGCCTTGCGGGCCAGATCGGCGCCGGCGGTGAAGCAATGGAGCACGAAAGGGAAGGCCCCCTGCCCCATTTCATCGCTCAGCACCGCCGCCATATGAACGTCAGCCGAGCGGGAATGGATGACCAGCGGCAGGCCCGTGAGGCGCGACGCGGCGATGTGCCGGCGCAGCCCGGTCTCCTGCGCCTCCTTGGGCGCGTTGTCGTAGAAATAATCGAGCCCGGCTTCGCCGATGGCGACGCATTTGGGGTGCGCGCTCAGCCGGACCAGATCCTCGGTGAAGATGTCGAGCTCTTCGTCGGCGTGATGCGGATGAGTCCCGACCGAGCACCAGACTTCGGCATGCGCTTCGGCAATCGCCTTGATCTCGTCGAAGCGCTTCACCCGGGTCGAGATGGTGACCATGCCATCGATCCCCGCCGCCTTGGCACGCGCCAGCACACCGGCGCGATCGGCGGCGAGCTCGGGGAAATCGAGGTGGCAGTGCGAGTCGATCAGCATGGCCTATGCCGTCTTTGGGTGCTCGAACTTCTTGAACACCGGTTCGGGCGGCGGCAAGACCGTGCCTGCGGGAACGCCGGACGCGCTGAGCGCATGGCTCAACAGGCGCTGGTCGGCCGGTACCGCCAGCGCATCGAGAAACTTCGCGGCCGAGCCCGGGACGAACGCTTGCGCTGCGATGGCAGCGCGACGGACGATATCGGCGGTGGTCGCGAGGATCGTGCCCATGCGCGGCAGGTCGGCCTTCAGCCCCCAGGGCGCCTGGTCGGCGAAATAGAGGTTGGCAGCGTTGAGCAGCGTCGTCAGCTCGCCGGCCGCTTCGTGGATCTGCTGCGTCTTCATGGCGAGGTCCATCTTGCCGATGGCAGCGATGGCCGTGCCGACGATGGCGCGCTCGGCCTCGGTCGGCTGCGCCTCGGGCAGCGCCCCGCCAAAGTTCTTCTGGATCATCGACAGCGAGCGCTGTGCCAGGTTGCCGAAATTGTTGGCGAGGTCGGAGTTGTTGCGGTTGATGAACTTCTCGCGGCCCCAGTCGCCGTCCTGACCGAAGCTGACTTCGCGCAGGCAGTACCAGCGCACCGGATCGGTGCCGTAGAGGTCGAGCTGCTCGTGTGGGTCGACGATGTTGCCGACCGACTTCGACATCTTCTTGCCTTCCGAGGTCAGAAAGCCGTGCGCGAAGACGCGGTGCGGCACCTCGATGCCGGCGCTCATCAGGAAGGCCGGCCAGTAGACGGTGTGGAAGCGGATGATGTCCTTGCCGATCACGTGCAGGTTCGCCGGCCAGAACTTCTTGAACTGCTCGGAGGCGCCATCGGGAAAGCCGACGCCGGTAATGTAGTTGGTAAGCGCATCGACCCAGACATACATCACATGGCCGGAGGCGCCAGGCACCGGGATGCCCCAGTCGAAGGTGGTGCGGCTGATCGAGACGTCGCGCAGGCCCGCCTTCACGAACGAGACGATTTCGTTGCGCCGCTCTTCCGGCGCGATGAAATCCGGGCGGTCGGTGTAGAGCTGCAGCAAGCGATCCTGATAGGCGGAGAGACGGAAGAAATAGCTGTCTTCCTCGACCCACTTCACCTCGGCGCCGGTCGGCGCGAACTTCTTGCCGTCCTCGCCGTCGGTCAGCTCTTCCTCGTCGAAATAGGCTTCGTCGCGGACCGAGTACCAGCCCTTGTAGGTCGATTGGTAGATGTCGCCATTATTGCTGGCGGCCATCCGGCGCCAGATTTCCTGGCTCGACTCGTAATGGCGCGGCTCGGTGGTGCGGATGAAATCGTCGTTGGAGACGTCGAGGCGCGCCGCCAGCTCCTTGAAGCGTGCCGCGTTGCGGTCGGCCAGCTCGCGGGCGGTGATGCCTTCTGCTGCCGCCGTCTGCACCATCTTGATGCCGTGCTCGTCGGTGCCGGTAAGGAAGTAGGTTTCCTTGCCCGAGAGCCGCGCCCAGCGGGCGATGGCATCGGTCGCGATCATCTCGTAGGCGTGCCCGATATGCGGTGCGCCGTTGGGATAGGCAATGGCGGTGGTGACGTAGAACGTGTCGGTCATGGTGTCGGCTGGACGCTCAGGAGCTGGTGTTTCCGGATCGCATCGAAAAGCGCGACCAAGGTCTGCCGCATGTCGAGGTTGTATTCATCGGCATCGGCGAGTGAAGTTCGCGCCTTCTCCCATAGCTCGTTGGCTGAGGCAAGGCGAACCCGGTCGCCCGCATTTGCTGCGGCTTTGGCGGCATCGGCCAACCAGTCATTGAGTATGTCGCGGGCGAAGCGCAGTTCGGCGGAGTCGCGATCGGCGCCGAGCGCGTCGGCCAGCGCGATCCGGGCCGCCGATGGCGCGCCGGCGGGGTCGGCGAGCCACGCCTGCAGCAGCTGCAGGGCGCCCCCCTCCCCCAGCAGCAGCGCCTCGAAGCCGCGGCGCGGACGCCCGCCGGCGAGCGATACGGCGCGATCGATGGCGAGCGGCTGGCCGCCGACCTGGTCCAGTACGGTGCGCACGTCGCTGTCGGCGATCGGCCGCAGTGCCACCTGGAAGCAGCGCGACTTGATGGTGGGAAGCAGCGACCCCGGCCGGTGCGAGACCAGCAGGAACGTCGTGTCGGCCGGCGGCTCCTCGAGGATCTTCAAGAGCGCGTTGGCCGACGAGGTGTTGCAGTCGTCGATCGGATCGACAATGGCGATGCGGTGCCCGGCGCGGCCGCGGGTCATCCGCATCTCCTCGATGAAGCGGCGGACCTCCTCGACACGGATGGCGGTGTAGTAGCCCTTGCCGGTGTCGCGTACCGATTTGCGCATCACGAACAGGTTCGGATAGGCGCCGGCGGCAACCTGCGCCGCGATGTGGTCGGCCGACTCATCACCGGTCTCTTCGAAGATCTTTCTGGCGAGGTCGAAGGCCAGCGTCGCCTTGCCGATGCCGCGCGGGCCGTGAATCAGGATGCCGCCGGGGAGCCGCCCCGCATCGAGCCGGTCGAGCAACGTGGCGCGCGCCGCATCGTGACCGGAAACGCCGGTCTGGAACTCGGGCAGCGGGACGCCTTCGAGCTGGTCGGGTTCGCGTTCAGGATAGTCCAATTCAGTCGGCCTTTGCCTCGAGCTCGGGGAAGCGCCGGATCAGCGTATCCCAGATCTCCTGTTCCAGCGCATCCTCCGATTGGCCGGCGGGCAACACGACGCAGCGCTCCGGGTTGGCCTTGCCGATGGCAAGGAAAGCCTGCCTCAGGCGGCGGTGCCACTCGAGATCTTCCTTCTCGAAACGGTCGCCGGTTTCGGCCAGCGCCTTCTCGATCTCGCGATTGTTGACCCGCGCGAAGGCGATGGCGGGATCCATATCGAGGATGAAGGTGATGTCAGGCTGATGCCCGTCGAGCGCCAGCGTCTCGAGCCCGCGGATCAGCTTGTCGTCGACGCCGCCGGTAAGGCCCTGATAGGCCCGGGTCGAATCGTGGAAGCGGTCGGAGATCACCCATTTGCCACTGTTGAGGCTGGGAGCGATGAGCGAACTGACATGATCATAGCGGGCCGCGGCGAACAGCACCGCCTCGGCGCCGGCGCCCCAGCTCTCGGACCGCCCTTGCAGGATGAAGGCCCGGACGGCTTCTGCCTTGGGCGTGCCGCCGGGCTCGCGGGTGCGGACGGCTTCGATATCCATGCGGTTCAGCCGCACCAGCAGGCGCTTGACCTGCGTCGACTTGCCGACGCCCTCGCCGCCCTCAAAGGTGATGAAACGGGCGGCGGGTTTCGCCGGCACATCGAGCATTCGTCAGATTCCCCGCGTTGTGACTCTCGTATTACCCGCGATGTCATCCCAGCGAAAGCTGGGCGCTGGCAGCTTGGTCCCTTCTCCCCTGAGGGGAGAAGGTGGCGCGAAGCGCCGGTTGAGGGGTGAAGCGGCGCAACGAGTGCTCGCTGAGAAGCTAAGCCCCTCACCTTAGTTCCGCTACGGACCTTCCGGTCCTAGCTGCTCTGCCCTCTCCCCTCAGGGGAGAGGGGAAGACCCGAACGGTCTCTGGCGGGCCGTCAGAGCCAGCCGAGCGCTAGTTCCTTGAGCGCGTCGGTCGCCTTGCGGACGATATCGCCATCGGCGACGTCCTCGCCAGCGTAGAGCGGGGTGACCTGTACCACGGCGCCGTTGCACATGACATTGAGCTGGGCCAGTTGATCGCCCTTCTGCACAGGCGGGCGGATCGGCGCCTTGTAGGTGACGGTGGCCTGCGGGCAGTTCTGCGCGCCTTTGGGCAGGAACAGGTCGATGCTCCCCTTGCCGACCAGCGACACCTGCCCGGCGCTGCCGCCGTAAACATCGGCATGTGAGATCGCGGTACCCTCCGGAAGCACCGGGATCAACTCGAAGCCGCGGGTGCCCCAGGTGACGAGCTTGCGCGCCTCTTCGGTCCGCTCGGTCATAGACTTGAGCCCATGCAGCACAGCGATCAGCCGGCGACCGGTTGCAGCGGTCGAGACCACCTCACCATAGCCGGCGGCCTCAGTGTGCCCGGTCTTCAGGCCATCGACGCCGATGCCGATTTCGAGCAGCGAGTTGCGGTTCATCTGGCGGATCTTGTTCCAGGTGAACTCCTTCTCCGAGAAGATCGGGTAGTACTCGGGGAACTGCGCGATGATGAAGCGGGCAATGGTCGCGAGGTCGCGCGCGGTCGAGAACTGCGCCGGATCGGGCAAGCCCGTGGCGTTGACGAAGTTCGAGCCGCTCAGCCCGATCTCCTTGCCCAGCTGGTTCATCATCTGCGCGAAGCTGAGTTCGCTGCCGGCGATGCCCTCGGCCAGCGCGATGGCCGCATCATTGCCGGACTGGATGATCACCGAGCGGACCAGATCCATCACCGGGATTTTCGAGTTCAGCTCGGCAAACATGGTCGAACCGCCCGAAGAGGCGCCGCCGTCGCGCCAGGCATGCTCGGAAATGAAGAACTCGTCGGTCGGCTGGAGCTTTTTCGACTGCAACTGGTCGAACACCACGGCCAGCGTCATCAGCTTGGCCATGCTGGCGGGCTCTAGCTGCTCGTCACCCGCCTTGTTGAAGAGGATCGTGCCGGACTCGTAGTCCATCAGCACGGCGAACGGCGCCTTGGTGTCGAAATCCTGCGCGTGTGCGGAAGCCGCCCAGCAGACGGTGAATAGAGCGACCAGCAGTTTCAGGCCAAAATTCCGCAATCTCAACCCCGATCGCGGTCAATGCTCGACCGCTCTCAAACTAATAGAGCACCAGGTCCTTGAGTCCAAGTTGCCTGGCGAGCGACATCACATCATCCCGCGCCACGCCCGGCTTAAGATGAGTGAGTGTCAGGCGTGTGGCATCGGCGCCGGGGATGCGCACCGCATCCTCGTCGACCGCGCCCAGCATGGCGAACTGCAACGCCACGTCGTCGGCCCTCGTGGCATCGGGAAACACGCCGAGCTCCAGCTTGATGGCGCGCTTGTCTTCATCGACCGTCTCCACCCAGGATTCGAGCGAACCCGAGCGGGTGGCCATGGCGTTGGCGGCGGCGTGAGCGCCGGTAATGGCCTCGTCGGCCGCGCTGCTGTCGACATAGCCGAACATGTCGATGATGCCGCCGATGAGGTTGGGGCGCTCTTCGTTCATGGCGAGGCGCGTCGTGCCCTGCTCCATGCGCGTCGGCTTGTCGACGCTGGCGAGCAGCATGCGGGTGTCGTCGCCATTGAGCGGCGCCGGGCCGATATACTGCACTTGGATATTGCCGACACCATTACCCGCATAGCCGAGGATTTCGGCGGTGCGGTAGCTGAGGTCCATCACCCGGCCATGTAGGTACGGGCCGCGATCGTTGACGCGGCAGACGATCGAGCGGCCGTTGTCGACATTGGTGACGCGGACATAGCTCGGAAGCGGCAGCACCGGACTGGCGCAGGAAATGGCGTTGGCCGAGAAGATCTCGCCATTGGCGGTGCGCCGGCCATGGAAGTCGTTGCCGTACCATGAGGCGCCGCCGGAGGCGACGTAGCCGATCGGGTTCTCGATCGGCTCATAGACTTCGCCCCGCACCGTATAGGGCTTGCCGACCAGGTAGCGGCCGCCGCCCTTGGGCGGGTTCTTGGCATTGGTGACGCGCGGACTGACGGCGACGCCGAACTCCTTGGAGCTGAAGGCGGCGCGCTTGATATGCGGCACCCCTCCCCCGTCGCTGCTGCAGGCCGCCACAACCGGCGCCAGGAGCACAGCAAGAGCAAGCAGCCGGGCGGCCGCGCGAAGGTCGCGAGAAAACACTGCCAAAACCAGATCAACCCATCGAGAGATTTCCGCACCATACCGAAAGCCGTGCGGGGATGATCGCATCGAAGCGCAACGTGGTTGCAGCCGGGTTAATTTGCTTCAAATGCCAGCTATTTAGCCGCCCATTCCAAGAGTTCTGCGGTAACGGTGGCGTGCTGCTCGACCAGCGCCATGTGCCCTGCCCTGGGGACCACGACGAGCCTGGCGTCGGCAATCCCGGCGGCCATCTCGCGAGCAGCCTCGGGAACGGTGATCGCGTCCTTGTCACCGACCAGCACCAGCGTCGGCACATCGATGGTACCGAGCTCCGGACGGGAGTCGGGCCGACCGATGATGGCAGTCTGCTGCCGGATATAGGTTTCGCCGCCATTCGTGGTGGCCATGCGCACATGCAGCGCCTTGAGCCCAGCGTCGCCGACGTGGTCGGGATGGACCGCGTTCGGGAAGGATTGCGCGACGGCGAGGTTGAACTTCCCCTGCTCCGTCAACGCGATTGCTGCGCGCCGTTTCTCGATCGCCTCAGGAGTATCCGGCCGTGCCGAGGTGTCGAGCAGCGCCAGCCTCAGCACCCGCCCCCTCGCCTGTCGGAGAATTTCGAACGCCAGGTAGCCGCCCATCGAGAAGCCGACGAGAGCGAACTGCGGCGGGGCATCGCGAAGGATCGATGCTGCAATCTGCTGCATCGAACTGCCCTCAGTGTGGTTGGCGATGGTCACCGGCCCGAACTGCCACAGTGCCGGCACCTGATGGGCATAGATTTCGGCGGTGCAGTTGAGACCGGGAACGAGGAGGATCGGCATTGTCATGAGACGGAAAGTCCTGATCGATTGTTCCGGTTCCGCCGGCCTGGCAGAAACGGGCTTGCTTGCCGGCCGGTCGGCACTCATATAAAGATATCTTTATATCCCGCCATGCGACTGTGCCGGCGGTGAACGCATTTTGGCGTGACAGACGGTGGAAAGTCGAGCGATGGCTGAAGCTCAACACATTGAGATCGATAGAAATTCCTTGCCCAAGGGCGAGGAGGTGCGGGCAGCCCTTGCCCAGGCGGCCTCCGAACGCATCCTGATCCTCGATGGCGCCATGGGCACCATGATTCAGCAGTTGAAGCTCGATGAAGCCGCCTATCGCGGCGAGCGCTTCAAGGATTGGCACAAGGATGTCAGGGGCAATAACGACCTGCTCAATCTGACCCAGCCGGACGCGATCCGGGCTATCCACCTGCAGTATTATCTCGCCGGCGCCGACATGGTGGAGACCAACACCTTCTCCTCCACCGACATCGTCATGGCCGATTACGGCATGCAGGCCCTCGCCTATGAGCTGAACCTCGAGGGCGCCCGGCTGGCGCGCGAGGCGGCGCAGCAGGCCTTCGACATCGATGGCAAGCGCCGCTTCGTGGCCGGTGCGCTTGGGCCGCTGAACAAGACGGCGTCGATGTCGACGGACGTGAACTCCCCGGGGCACCGGGCGATCACCTTCGACGAGATCGTCAAAGGCTATGCCGAGCAGATCAATGGGCTGATCGACGGCGGCGCCGACCTGCTGCTGTTCGAGACCATCACCGACACGCTCAACACCAAGGCCGGCATTTTCGCGGCGCAGCGCATCTTCAAGGAGCGCGGCGACGAGCTGCCGGTGATGATCTCCGGCACCATCACCGACCTCTCCGGCCGTACCCTCAGCGGACAGACGCCGACGGCGTTCTGGTACTCGGTACGGCACGCCAAACCCTTCACCATCGGGCTCAACTGCGCGCTCGGCGCCAATGCCATGCGCGCCCATATCAACGAGCTCTCCGATGTCGCCGACACGCTGATCTGCGCCTATCCCAATGCGGGCCTGCCCAACGAGTTCGGCGGATATGACGAGACGCCGGAATTCATGGCGCGCCAGCTCGAGGGCTTTGCGCGGGATGGCTTCCTCAACATCGTCGGCGGCTGCTGCGGTTCGACCCCGGACCACATCCGGGCGATCAAGGAAGCAGTTGGAAAGTACAAGCCGCGCAAGATCCCCGAGGTGCCGACCTTCCTGCGGCTGAGCGGGCTCGAGCCGTTCACGCTGACCGGCGACATTCCGTTCGTGAACATCGGCGAGCGCACCAATGTGACCGGCTCTGCGAGGTTCAGGAAGCTCATTACCGCCGGCGATTACACCGCCGCGCTCGAGGTGGCGCGCGACCAGGTGCAGAACGGCGCCCAGGTCATCGACATCAACATGGACGAGGGCCTGATCGACTCCGAGAAGGTGATGGTCGAGTTCCTCAACCTGCTCGCCGCCGAGCCCGATATCGCCCGCGTGCCGCTGATGATCGATAGCTCGAAGTTCGAGGTGATCGAGGCTGGCCTCAAATGCGTGCAGGGCAAGGCGCTGGTCAACTCGATCTCCATGAAGGAAGGAGTCGAGAAATTCCTCGAAACCGCCCGCCTGGTGCGCAGCTATGGCGCCGCCGTGGTGGTGATGGCGTTCGACGAGCAGGGCCAGGCCGATACCTATGAGCGCAAGGTCGAGATCTGCTCGAAGGCCTACAAGCTCCTGACTGAGGAAGTCGGCTTCCCACCAGAGGACATCGTCTTCGACCCCAACATCTTCGCCGTCGCCACCGGCATCGAGGAGCATGTCGGCTATGGCATCGCCTTCATCGAAGCGACGAAGACCATCCGGCAAACCCTTCCGCACGCACACATTTCCGGCGGCGTGAGCAACCTCAGCTTCTCGTTCCGCGGCAATGAGCCGGTGCGCGAGGCGATGCACTCGGTGTTCCTCTACCACGCCATCCAGGCGGGCATGGACATGGGCATCGTCAATGCGGGGCAGCTCGCGGTCTACGACACGCTGGAGCCGACGCTGCGCGAGGCCTGCGAGGACGTGATCTTCAACCGCCGGGCGGATTCGACCGAGCGACTGTTGGAGATCGCCGAGCGCTTCAAGGGCCAGGCCGGCGGCGAGCAGAAGGCCAAGGACCTGACCTGGCGGACCAAGCCTGTGGCGGAGCGCATCTCGCACGCGCTGGTCAACGGCATCACCGAGTTCATCGACGCTGACACCGAGGAGGCCCGGCTGGCTTCCGAGCGGCCGTTGCACGTCATCGAAGGACCGCTGATGGCCGGCATGAGCGTGGTCGGCGACCTGTTCGGCTCGGGAAAGATGTTCCTGCCGCAGGTGGTGAAATCCGCCCGGGTGATGAAGCAGGCCGTGGCGCATCTCCTCCCTTTCATGGAGGCGGAGAAGAATGCCGACGGCAACGCCACCGGCCGCCGCAGCGCCGGCAAGGTGTTGATGGCGACGGTGAAGGGCGATGTGCACGACATCGGCAAGAACATCGTCGGCGTGGTTTTGAGCTGCAACAACTACGAGATCATCGACCTCGGCGTGATGGTGCCGACGGCCAAGATCCTCGAAGTAGCGAAGGCCGAGAATGTCGACGTCATCGGGCTCAGCGGCCTCATCACCCCGTCGCTCGACGAGATGGTGCATGTCGCCTCCGAGATGGAGCGCGAAGGCTTCCACGTGCCGCTGCTGATCGGCGGGGCGACGACATCGCGCGTCCACACCGCGGTGAAGATCCATCCGCAATACCATGGCGGCCCGACGGTGCACGTGCACGATGCGAGCCGCGCTGTCGGCGTGGTCTCGTCGCTGCTGTCGCAGGAGCAACGCCCAGCCTATGTGCAGGACGTGAAGGCCGAATATGAGCGGCTGGCCGAGAAGCATCGGCAGAGCGAGGCGGAAAAGCAGCGGACATCGCTGGCCACCGCCCGCGCCAACCGCTTCCAGCCGAAATGGGATGGCTACGTGCCGCCCAAGCCGAGCTTCCTCGGCACGCGGGTGTTCGAAAACTACGACCTGGCCGAGATCGCCAGGTACATCGACTGGACGCCGTTCTTCCAGGCCTGGGAGCTGAAGGGCCGCTTCCCGGCGCTGCTCGAGGACAAGGACCAGGGGCCGGCAGCGCGCCAGCTCTGGGACGACGCCCAGAAGATGCTGAAGGAAGTGATCCAGAAGAACTGGTTCCGCCCCAAGGCGGTGATCGGCTTCTGGCACGCCAACCAGGTCGGCGACGATATCCGGCTCTATACCGATGCGGACCGCAAGGACCAGCTGGCAACCTTCTTCACCCTGCGCCAGCAGCTTTCGAAGACCGGTGGCAAGCCGCACATGGCCCTGGCCGATTTCGTTGCGCCCGAGGGTATCCCGGACTATCTGGGGGGCTTCGTGGTCACGGCGGGGCTCGAGGAGAACATCATCGCCGAGCGCTTCGAGCGGCGGAACGACGACTACTCGTCGATCCTGATCAAGGCGCTGGCCGACCGCTTCGCCGAGGCCTTCGCCGAGCTGATGCACGAGCGGGTGCGCAAGGAATTCTGGGGCTATGGCGCCTCCGAGACCTTCGCGCCCAACGAGATGATCGGCGAGCCCTACCAGGGCATCCGCCCTGCCCCGGGCTATCCGGCCCAGCCCGACCATACCGAGAAGACGACGCTGTTCCACCTGCTCAACGCCAAGCAGCGCATCGGCGTCGAACTGACCGAGAGCTACGCCATGTGGCCGGGCTCATCGGTGTCGGGCATGTATCTGAGCCACCCCGACAGCTTCTATTTCGGCGTCGCCAAGGTGGAGCGCGATCAGGTTGAGGACTATGCCCGGCGCAAGGGCATGGCGATCCGTGAGGTCGAGCGCTGGCTCGGTCCAATCCTCAACTACACGCCCAGCGCGGACAAGGCGGTATGACCTCGCCTGCCCCCTTCGCCCGCCGCGCCACTTCCGTGCCGGTGACCGTGGTCACCGACAAGGCGGCGCTTGGCCGCTTCGGCGGCCGCGACACGGCCGTCGTGCATCTCGATCCGCCACTGCATGCCCATGAGTCGGGCACCGAGTGCATCGCCTGCGAGAGCCGCGGCAATGTGCGAGTGCTGCTGTTCGAGCTGCAGGAAAGGGTGCGGCTCGGTATGGCCCAGCCGTTCGTGCGGGTGGTGGTCGACGCCACCGACGTCGAGGATCGCGCTGCCGTGGCCGATGCGATCGTCCCCGGCAAGCTCCCGGCCTTCGGGCTCCGCGACTTCACCGTGGCCCGCAACTTTCATCTGGCGGAGGTGGTCTGATGGCCGCGCTTGATCTCTTCATCCGGCCCGCGGCCGACAATGTCCACCCGATCAGCCGCGCGGCGCTGCTGGCGCTCGACGCGACCGAGCGGGCAGAGCGGCTCAACGTGCAGCAGGCAGCGATCCGTTCGCGGCTGGCGACGGCGCCGGACACGCGCGACTGGCACAATCAGGTCGGCATGATCGTCGCCGAACTCCGCCGTGCCGGTCATGCCCTCAGCCGCGACGGCGAGACCCACAGTTGGGTGAGCGAGTCCGGCCAGCTCGGCGTCAGCTTCTGCCGGGCCGGCAATACCGTGCTCGCCTGGCAGGGCTAGAGCGCCTTCAGGAAAGCCTGTCCCCGCGAAGGCGCATAGGGCGCTAAGTTAGGGCCGTGCCCACCCACCGGCGGGGCTGTCATCCCCCATCTGTCCGCAGGCGCAGGCTGCAAGTTGGGTCCCTGCTTTCGCAGGGATGACACCGAGTTGGGGCGCTGCCTGGTGGCAAGTTCGCCGATGGCGCCGTATTTGAGCAGCAGGAACCCCTAACTTAGCGCCTATGCACCAAGGCGGGGATTGCAGACGTTTCCGATTCGAACGCGCGATCAATCACGGCCCCGCCAAACCTCAGTATTGCTTGCAGCAGGACGTCGCCACGCTAAGCTGACAGTGCCACCACGACTGGTGGCGGAGACTGTACGCTTGAGGGGGCGTGGCAAATGGTTGAGCATCCGGATCCGTTCTCGGTGAATGTCGGAAGCAAGCTGCTCTTCGGCGCCATCATGCTGGTGGGGCTTGGCGTCATCGGCGCCATCTTGGGCCCGGTGTTGACGGCGTTCGGCCCGGGCGCCAATCCTGCAGGAATCGGAGCGGCGGTGGGCCCTGGGCTCATGCTGATTGGCGGCGGCGTGGTGCTCGGTATTATCGCCGGCATCTTCCTCGGCTACGCCAACGGCAAGTACCCGCCGTCAGCTCGCCGGTAGCGAGATCTGAGCAAGATCCTAGTGCGCGTGCTCGGTCACGCACTCGCCGTGGTCGGCCAGCACTTCGATGATGCGACAATCGCAAATCCGGCCATGGCCGCATTCCTCCACCATGCGCGCCAGTTCGCCACGCAATGCGGTGAGGCTGGCGATGCGGCGGTCGATCTCGGTCAGGTGGTTGCGGGCGATGCTGTCCGCCTGGTGGCATGAGGCCTGCGGCGACGCGGCCATGTCGAGCAGCTCGCGAATGTCCTCGACCTCGAAGCCGAGTTCGCGCGAGTGGCGGATGAAGTTGAGCCGCTCCACCTCCGGCTTGCCGTAGCGGCGCTGGTTGCCCTCGGTGCGTGGCGGTGCCGACAGCAGGCCGATCTGTTCGTAAAAGCGAATGGTCGGCACCTTGACGCCTGTCCGTCGTGACAATTCGCCGATCGGCAAATTCATTGCATTCACCCCTTGATCCTCTAGTGGCTAGAGGTCCTAGATGTATGCGGACATGATGAAGAATCCAAGGAGTGCCGCATGTCCGAGGCCGCCGAGAAGCTGAAATTCCGCGTTGGCGGCATGGATTGCGCCGCCTGTGTGACCAAGATCGAGAACGCCGTCGGCCGGCTGCCGGGCGTTGGCGGAGTCGGCGTGTCGCTGCCCAATGGGACGATGACGGTGACCCGTTCGGGCGCAATCGCCACCGGGGCGATCGAGCGGCAGGTCAAGGCGCTTGGGTACCAGATCGCTCCTGCCCAGGCGGGCGCACCCGCCACGACCGACCACGCTCACGCCGACCATGGCCATGGGCACGACCATGCTCATGACCACGACCATGCTGTCGGCCACGCCGAAGTGATCGACGGTCCGTGGTGGAAGACGCGGAAGGCGGTGCTGACCTTCATCTCCGGCGGGGCGCTGCTCGCAGCGTACATTGTCGGGCAGTTATTCCCTCAGACCGGCCACTGGGCGTTTCTCGTCGCCATGGCGGTGGGCCTGATCCCGGTGGCGCGGCGCGCCATCGTTGCCGGCATGACCGGCACGCCGTTCTCCATCGAGACGCTGATGACCATCGCCGCCATCGGCGCCGTGTTCATCGGCGCCACCGAGGAAGCAGCGACCGTGGTGCTGCTCTTCCTCGTCGGCGAATTGCTCGAAGGTGTCGCCGCCGGCCGGGCCCGCGCTTCCATCCGCGGTCTCGCCGACCTGGTGCCCAAGCTGGCGCTGGTCGAGCGGGATGGCGCGACCAGCGAGGTTCCCGCCGCGCAGCTGGTCGTCGGCACGGTCATCCTCGTTCGCCCCGGTGACCGCATCGCCGCCGATGGCGTCATCGTCGATGGCAACTCGGCCATCAATGAAGCCCCGGTGACCGGCGAGAGCGTGCCCAAGACCAAAGGCCCCGGCGACGATGTATTCGCTGGCACCATCAACACCGATGCCGTGCTGCGCGTCCGGGTGACCGCGGCCGCCGCCGACAACACCATTGCCCGGGTCGTGCGGCTGGTCGAGGAAGCCCAGGAGAGCAAGGCGCCCACCGAGCGGTTCATCGACAAGTTCTCGAAATACTATACGCCGGCCGTGCTGCTGGTGGGGGCCCTGGTCGCCATCCTGCCGCCGTTGCTGGCCGGCCAGCCCTGGGACGAGTGGATCTACAAGGGGCTCGCGATCCTGTTGATCGGCTGCCCCTGCGCGCTGGTGATCTCGACCCCGGCGGCGATCGCCGCGGGCCTCTCGGCCGGAGCCCGTCGCGGGCTGCTGCTGAAGGGCGGCGCCGTGCTCGAGCAGCTGCGCAAGATCGATACCGTGGCGCTCGACAAGACCGGCACGCTCACCGAGGGCAAGCCGCAGGTCACCGACATTGTCGGCATCGGGCGTAGCGAAGCGCAGGTGCTGTCGCTGGCAGCGGCGCTGGAGACCGGCTCGAGCCACCCGCTGGCGGTGGCGGTGCTGGCCCGTGCCCAAGCCGACAAGGCGTTCGTGCCGCCTGCGGCGGGCGCCAAGGCCGTCCCGGGCAAGGGCGTCACCGGCAAGGTCGGCGGCGAAGTGCTGTTCCTCGCCTCGCCCAAGGCAGCGGGGGAGCTCGCGCCGTTCGACGCAGCATTGCGCGACCGGATCGGTGCGTTCAACGATGCCGGTAAGACCGTCTCGGTGCTGTTGGTGGGCGATCAGGTCGCCGGCCTCCTTGCCATCCGCGATGAACCGCGCCAGGACGCGGCCGATGGTCTGCGCCGCCTCGAGGCCGAAGGCGTCACCACCGTGATGCTCACCGGCGACAACGAGCGGACCGCCACGGCCATCGGCGCCGACCTCGGCATCGCGGTGCGCGCCGGTCTCCTGCCGGAGGACAAGCAGCACATCGTACGCGAATTGCAGGAACAGGGCCGTGTGGTGGCCAAGGTCGGCGACGGCATCAACGACGCCCCTGCCCTCGCCGCCGCCGATATCGGCATCGCCATGGGCGGCGGCACCGATGTGGCGCTCGAAACCGCTGACGCCGCCATCCTCCACGGCCGCGTCGCCGACATCGCCAACATGATCGGACTGTCGAAAGCCACGATGGGCAACATCGCCCAGAACATTACCGTGGCGCTGGGCCTGAAGGCGGTGTTCCTCGTCACCACCATCATCGGTATCACCGGCCTGTGGCCCGCGATTCTCGCCGATACCGGGGCGACCGTTCTGGTGACGCTCAACGCCATGCGATTGCTGGCGTGGAAGGGCAAGTAGCAGTTCTGCTGCGAAGGCCACAAACAACAACGGCTCCCCGAGGGGAGCCGTTTGTTTTGGACTGCAGGATCTGATGAGAACCTGGTGCGGTCGAGAAGACTCGAACTTCCACGCCTTGCGGCACAGCGACCTCAACGCTGCGCGTCTACCAATTCCGCCACGACCGCACGCCGAGGTAGGAGCGACGCCGAAGCGGCGAAGCGAGGCAGCGTGTAGCAACGCTCGTTGGCGGGTGCAAGCGATTAATTGCCGTTATGCAAACGCTCGCCACGAAACCGCAAAGCGCTGGTTCGGTCGCGTGATCGAACCGGAAAAGTCTGCAATCCCCACCTGCGTGGGGACGGGCATTTTCCTGATCCCGCTTATGCCGGGCGGCGGACTTTTTCGGTGAGCTCGACGCTGAGGCGGCCGTCTTCGACCTTCACTTCGCCGCGTGCGATCAGCGTGTTGTTGGCATAGACGCGCAGCGGATCGTTCTCGCCGGTATCGAGCTCGATCACCGCGCCGCGACCCATGCGCAGCAGGTGGTGCACCGGCATGATCGCCGCGCCCAGCTCGACGGTGATATCGACTTCAATATTGTCTAGAGTGTTCATACATAAACCGCGACCGACCATCCCGGCTGAATCGCGCGGGCCCCTTGTGAGAGAGCATTGGACACCCATGCTTACCGAAGCGTTAACGACTGACCCAACTTGCGACACCGGGACCAAGCTGTTCCGCGCCGATGGGGTGCCGGTCGAGTGGCGAATCTCGGAGGGGTACGTGCCCTACCCCGAAGCGCTGGAGGCGATGAAGGCGCGGGCGGCAGCGGTGGCGGACGGTACTGCGAGCGAGCAGGTATGGCTGCTCGAGCATCCGCCGCTCTATACGGCGGGCACCTCTGCAGCGCCCGAGGACCTGCTGTCGCCCAACCGCTTCCCGGTCTATGACGCCGGCCGCGGCGGGCAGTACACCTATCACGGCCCCGGCCAGCGGGTGGTCTACTTCATGCTCGATCTACGCCAGCGCGGCCGCGACGTGCGCTGCCTGGTGCAGGGGCTCGAGGGGTTGATCATCGATACCCTCGCCGCCTTCAACATCCGAGGCGAGCGGCGCGACGGCCGGATCGGCGTCTGGGTGGCGCGGCCGGACAAGGGCTTTGGCCGCGAGGACAAGGTGGCGGCAATCGGCGTGCGGGTCAGCCGCTGGGTGACGTTCCACGGCATTGCGATCAATGTATCGCCGACCCTTTCACACTTCGATGGCATCGTGCCGTGCGGCATCTCCGACCAGGGCGTGACCAGCTTCGAGGATCTTGGACAGCTGGTCTCGATGGCCGAAGTCGATGCCGCGCTGCGTACCGCCTTCGAGCGCCGCTTTGGCGCCACTGCAGATCTGCGCCCGGAGGCCCTTGTCAGTGCCGCGTGACCCACGCATTTTCTCGGTGACCGATTCCATGGGGGTGAGGCCATGACGCTCGACGATCTCAAGAAAATCTTCCTCAGCCCGACGCTGTTCCGGCTCGAGACCATCCTCTCGCCGCGACTGGTGCCGGTGCTCTACGCCACCGGGCTGGCGGCGCTGCTGCTCTGGTCGGTGGGGCACCTGTTCGTCAGCTTCGGCCGCAATTTCGGCGATGGCCTGTGGGGCATCCTGGAGATCGCAGTCTATGGCGCACTGTTCCTGATCGTGCTGCGTATCGTGTGCGAAGTGCTGCTGGTGTTCTTCAAGGCCAACGAGACGGTGACCCGCACCGTAAGCCTCAGCCGCGTGCCGACCTCGCTGATCGACGAAGTGCGCGACGCTATCCACGATATCGCCGAGGACGAACCCTACGAGGACCAGACGAGCGAAGGCGCTGCAGCCGCGGAGCCCGGCACGACGGCGGTACGACGCACCGCGAGGCGCTCCCCGCCACCGACCGAGAAGCCCGACATCTGAAACAAGAAGGCCGCCCGAGGGCGGCCTTTTCGTTTGGGCGGGTGGCTCGCCCGCTTCGATGACCTCAAGGGATCAGGCAGCAGCGAAGGTGCGGCGCGACTTCAGGATTTCGTCGACGCTCCAGGCGCCCGGGCCGGCGAAGACGAGGTAGAGGAACACGAAGCAGAACAGCACCGCGCCGTCGCCGCCATTGGCGACTGGGATGATGTTGCCCTGCCCCATCATCGGCACGTGCACGAACCAGAACGCATAGGCCATCTGGCCGGCGAGGATGAAAGCCACCGGGCGGGTGAAGACGCCGAGCAGGATTGCGAGGCCGCCGAACACTTCGAGCACTGCCGCGAGGCCCATCAGCGAGAACAGCTCGAACCCGCCGCCGCCGCCCGAGGCCGGGAAGCCGAACATCTTCTGCGTGCCATGGGCCATGAAGCAGAGCGCTGTGACGATGCGGAGGACGGCCAGCGCCTGCGGCTGGTACCGGTTGAGGGCTTCGAGATTCATGGGTCTTTTTCCTGCTGGACGCCTCGGAGGTGGGCGCATCCGAAATAAGAGCACGAGGCTCAGGATTCGGGTCAACTGAAGGTTTGGTAACCTGACAAGCTCGTGATCAGTAGTGATCAGGGCTGCCCTGCTTCCATCGCAGAGTGCCGATCATTGCTTTTTTCCCGAGTTTGGCGCATAGGCACGCGCCAATGACACAAGCTCCGAAAATCGGCCTGGTCAGCCTCGGCTGCCCCAAGGCTCTCGTCGACTCCGAACGCATCATGACGACGCTGCGTTCGCAGGGCTACTCGTTCTCGCGCGACTACGAAGGCGCGGACGTCGTGCTGGTCAATACCTGCGGTTTCCTCGACAGCGCCAAGAAGGAAAGCCTCGAGGCGATCGGCGAGGCGGTCGGCGCCAATGGCCGCGTCATCGTCACCGGCTGCCTCGGCGTCGAGGAAGAGATGATCCGCGCCACCCATCCGAGCGTGCTCGCCGTCACCGGTCCGCACCAGTACGAGGATGTGGTCAACGCGGTGAACACGCATGTGCCGCCGGTGCCGAACAAGTTCGTCGACCTGGTGCCGGAAGCCGGCCTGAAGCTGACGCCGCGCCACTACGCCTACATGAAGATTTCCGAGGGCTGCAACAACCGCTGCACCTTCTGCATCATCCCGCAGATCCGTGGCGATCTGGTCTCTCGTCCGATTGCCTCTGTCCTCTACGAGGCAGAGCGGCTGGTGGCGACGGGCGTCAAGGAGATCATGGTGATCTCCCAGGACACCTCGGCCTATGGCCTCGACGTCAAGTACCAGAGCTCAAAATTCCGCGGCCGCGATATCGAAGCCCGCTTCCAGACCCTCGCCGAGGAACTGGGCAAGATGGACGTCTGGACCCGGCTCCACTACGTCTACCCCTACCCCCACGTCGACAGCGTCATCCCGCTGATGGCCGAGGGCAAGATCCTCCCCTATCTCGATATCCCGTTCCAGCACGCCGCCCCGTCGGTGCTGAAGTCGATGCGCCGCCCGGCCAACCAGGTGAAGACGCTCGACCGGATCAAGGCCTGGCGCGCCGTCGCTCCCGACCTGGCCATTCGCTCCAACTTCATCGTCGGCTTCCCCGGCGAGACCGAAGAGGATTTCGAGTTCCTGCTCGATTGGCTGGAAGAGGCCGAGATCGACCGGATCGGCTGCTTCGAGTACGAACCGGTGACCGGCGCGCCGGCCAACGACATCGAGGGCATCGTCCCCGATGAGCTGAAGCGCGAGCGCTATGAGCGGCTGATGGAAGTGGCGCAGGACATCTCGGCACACGTGCTGTCGAAGAAGGTCGGCCGCACCATCGACGTGCTGGTCGACGACGTCGAGCCCGATACCGGCCGCGCCATCGGTCGCAGCCAATGGGACGCGCCCGAGATCGACGGCACCGTGATCATCCACGAAGCCGACGGCATCAAGGTCGGCGACAAGGTGTCGGTGCTGGTGACCGAGTCGGACGAGTACGACCTGTTCGCCGTGCCCTCTGCGGTGGCCGCCAAGGACGACAGCAAGCCCGCCGCCGTCGCCGGCTGATGCCTGGGCATCGCGAATATGAGCTGGCGCCCGCGGGCGCCGCCCTGCGGCTTGGGCGCACTGCCCGGCTGATGGGCATCCTCAACGTCACCCCCGACAGCTTTTCCGACGGCGGCCGCTTCGATGCGGCGCCGGCGGCATTGGCGCAGGCGCGGCTGATGCTGGCTGAGGGGGCCGATATCATCGACATCGGCGGCGAGAGCACGCGGCCGGGGGCCGAAGAGGTCTCGGTGGCGGACGAGCTGGCACGGGTGCTGCCGGCGATCGAGGCCCTGCGCGCCGACGGGATCACCGCGCCGATCTCGATCGACACCTACAAGGCGGAGGTGGCGGAGCGCGCAATTGCCGCCGGGGCGAGCATCATCAACGATGTTCATGGGCTGCAGCGCGAGCCGGAGGTGGCGGCGGTGGCGGCCCAGCACGGCACACCGCTGGTGGTGATGCACTGGGACAAGGCGCGCGACACCAGCCGTGACGTGATGGCCGAGATGGCCAGGTACTTCGACGTCACCCTCGATATCACCGACAAAGCCGGCGTGGCGCGCGACCGCATCGTGCTCGACCCGGGCTTCGGCTTCGCCAAGTCGCTGAGCGAAAACTACGAGATCCTGCGGCGGCTGCCGGAATTGGTGGCACTGGGGTTTCCGGTGCTGGTCGGCACGTCGCGAAAATCGATGATCGGCAAACTGCTCGACATTCCGGCCGGCGAGCGGCTGGCGGGGACCGTCGCCACCTCGGTGCTTGGCTACACTGCCGGCGCCCACATCTTTCGGATCCACGATATCCGGCCTAACCGCGATGCCTTGCGTGTCGCCGAGGCGGCGCTATATGGGCCCCGAGATTAGGAACCTAGACGTGACCACAGACTTCGACGGCGACCGCATCATCCTCAGGAACCTGGGGTTCTTCGGCTATCACGGCATGATGCCCGAGGAAGCCGTACTGGGCCAGCGCTTCTTCGTCGATCTCACCTGCGGCGTCGACCTCGGCCAGGCTAGTCGCAGCGACGAGCTCGCGCACTCGATCTCCTACGCCGAGATTTACGAGGTGACGAAGGCAGCGTTCGAGGAGCAGCGGTTCAAGCTGATCGAGGCCGTAGGCCAACACATCGTCGACAGGCTGTTCGAGGCGTTTCCTGCGATCGGCTGGATCCAGGTGAGGGTGAAGAAGCCCTCGGCACCGATCGCCATGGTGGCCGGCGAGGCCGCCATCGAGCTCCACCGTCGCCGGGATGATCGCTGATGGCACGCGCGTGGCTGGGCCTCGGGGCCAATATCGGCGATCCCTCAGCGCAGGTGCGCGAGGCAGTGGACCGGCTGAACGCCTGGCCAGGCATTGCCGTCGTGGCGCAGTCCTCGATGCTGATCACCAAGCCATGGGGCAAGACCGACCAGCCGGATTTCTCCAACATGGTGGTCGAGATCGAGACCAGCCTCGCGCCGCTTGAGCTGCTCGACGCCTGCCTCGGCATCGAACGCGAGATGGGGCGGATCCGCGACATTCGCTGGGGACCGCGCCGCATTGATATCGACGTGGTGGCCTACGAGCGCCTGGAGCTCGATAGCGAGCGCCTGCATGTGCCGCACCGCCACGCCCACGAGCGCGACTTCGTACTCGATCCACTGCGCGAAATCGCGCCTGAGGTGGCGGAGTGGATCGTGGGGCGCAAGCTCTAGTGCCACAGCCACAGGGTCATTCCCGCGAAAGCGGGAACCTCTGTTTTCTTGGCCTTGGCGCGATCGCAAACAGAGTTCCCCGCTTTCGCTGGGATGACACCGAGTTTGGGGTGCTCGCACAGCGTCGATCCTCCCACCAGCACCCCATTGGGGCCCCGGGCGGGAAGGGGCCGGCGAGCGAGCCTAGCCCCAGACGATCTCCAGCACTCGCACCGCCGCGTCGAACTCCATCCGGCGTTTGGCGCGGCGTTCCGTGGCTTCCTCGACCTCGCCCCACAGGCGCACGTTGTGGTCCTCGTCGACATGGGCAGCGGTCCACACCTCTTCCGGCGCCAGCAGCCCCTCCCGCAAGGCGATGCTGAGCAGGCCCGAGCCGGTGATGCCGGTGAGGGAGTTGAGCGCGACGGCTTCGATGAGTGCCGCATCGGCCAGCGCGGCGCGGAGGCGCTCCAGCGTCGGCGCCGGCTGCGGCTGGTGCACGATGCCGATGGTGGGCTGAAAGCCGATCTCGAAGTGGCGAGCGAGCTTGACCAGCACCGCATCCCACACCCGCTCCTGCTCGGCCACCAGCTCGCGTGGTGTGTCGGCGCGGTAGAGCAGCAGGTCGTTACCGGAATATTTGACGATCTCCTCGCGCAGCGCCTCGAGGCGCTCGTCGCCGGCCTCGACCGCCGAGTTGATCAGGCGGACCACCGGCATGGTCTTGGGATCGATGAACTGCTGCTGCGCCGCCCATTCCTCGGCCATGGCGGCGGCCACCGCCTGGTACGGCACCACCACCGGCTTCTGCGCCGGGGTGCGCGGCGTCTTGCCATCGAGCGTCACTGCGTAGCCGCCGCCGGCCGCACCCACGCCGACTTCCTTGTAGAAGCGCTTGGGCAACTCGACCTTGTTGAGGTGCTGGGCCCGGCCGTAACCGTCGTCCCGGTGCTTATCGGCGTCTTCGAGGAACTCGCGCATCAGGCCTCCAGCAGCTTGTCCACGGCGTCGACCAGTTGATCCATGCGGTGGATGACGAGGTCGGCGCCTGCGGCCTCGAGATCGGCCGCCGAATGATAGCCCCAGGACACGCCGAGCGCTTTGACGTCGGCGTTTCGGGCCATCTTCATGTCGTGAGAGGTGTCGCCGATCATTACGGTGGCTTCGCGACCAATGCCGGCCTTGTGCATCGCTGTCTCGATCATCTGCGGATCAGGCTTGCCGCGGTTGTGGGCGGGGGTCTGGATCGAGTTGAAGCGACCGATGATTTCGTGACGCTCCAGCAGGGTGATGGCGCCGGCGTGGCCCTTGCCGGTGGCCACGGCGAGGATCGTTTCCGGGTCGGCCTGCAGGCGATCGAGCGCATCGAGCGCGCCCTCGAACATCGGCTCGCGGGCGAGGCCAGCCTTCTGCTGGTAGGTGGAGCGATAGGCGTTGAGGATCACGTCGATCCGGTCACTGTCGGCATCGGGCGCGAGAATCCCCATGGCATCGCGTGCGGTGATACCGGAGATCGAGCGGATCGCGTCGTCGCTGGGGATCGCCTGCCCCACCGAGGCGAAGGATACGCGGACCGTCTCGATGATCAGCGCCTCGGAATTGATCAGGGTGCCATCGAGATCGAAGACGACGAGCCGCATCGGGAGAACTCCTGCCCAGAGCGAGATCAGGAAGGTTGCAGACCTTTCCGGTTCGATCTCGCGACAAAACAAAGACTTGGAGCGGGAGTGCGATTCAACGAAACGCAATCCCGCTCCAGGCCCGCTCAGAACCATAATTTGCGGGGCGTGTCACGCCCCGTGAGAGGCATAGCTCGATCACGGAAGACTGCACCGGCTGGTGCTATTCCAGCACGCGCTCGATGGCGGCATCGAGCTCGGAATAGTCGTGGATCAGGGTCCCTGCCCCGGCTTTGAGCAGCTCGGCGGCATCGTGATAGCCCCAGCTGACGCCGATGGAGCGCACCTTGGCAGCCCGCGCCAGCTCCATGTCGAACACCGTGTCGCCTACCATCACCGTCTGATGGGGCGCAGCGCCAGTTTCCTCCATGGCGCTCAGCAGCATGCCGGGATGCGGTTTCGACGGATTGTGGTCGGGCGTCTGCAGGGTGGTGAAGTGCGCGGTGATCCGGTGGTTGTCCAGGATGCGCGCGACGCCCGTCAGCCCCTTGCCGGTGGCGATGCCCAGGATGGTGCCCTTCTGGTCGCGCAGCCGATCCAGCGCTTCCCGGGCGCCCGGGTAGAGCGGCTCACGGTCGAACTCATGCTCGAGCGAGGCCTTGTAGAAGCTCTTGTACTGCCCAACGATACCTTCGATCACATCGATGTCGTTGGTGCCAGCGAGCTGACCGACCGCCACCGGCAGCGACAACCCGATGATCTGTCGAACCTGCGCCGAGGTGGGCGCTGGCAGGTCGAGCGAGCGGAACGCCGACCCCATGTGCTCGGAAATGAGCGCCTGGGTATCGATCAGTGTTCCATCCATATCGAAGACGATGAGCCGCACGGGAATTCCCCCTGAATTCGGCCCGTTGAGAACCATAAAACGCAGGGCATGTCACGCCCTGCGCCACTGGTTGAAGTCTACATCGCTGCAAAGCAGTAGAGAAGCCCTGCCCCACCCGTACCGACGAGGTTCTCCTGACTGCAGCCGCGCGACGGATGCGAGGAGTTCCATGACTTGGCCGCGTCGGACTCATCGAGACCAGTCCGATCGGAATGACCGACAATGGCGCTGCCCTCGCCGTTCAGCGTCCAGTCGCCGCAGGTCTGTCCGGCCGCCAGCGTCCCATCCGGATTGGAGCCGGTGAGGATGTCATGCTGGTTCGGATCGTCGCCACGCCCGTTGATCGGGGTCCCGGTCTCGGAAAGCGCGGTCGCCTTGGTCAGCTTGTTGTCGGCGCTGTGCAGGTTGGCGACATCGGTGGCGATCACGTCGCCCTTGAAGTTCTGCCACGGGCCGGCGCCGATCCGGTCCTTGGCGTTGACGCCTTCGGCACTGAGATAGGCCTTCCAGGTCTTGCCGGTGGAGCCGGCGGCTTCCGCCAGCTTGGCGCAATGCGCGTCGGCCCCCTCGAGGCCGCCGAGGTTGGCGCCATCTCCGGCACCCACGCTGGTGACGAAGAAGGTCATGGTGGTCGCGTCCTGCGCAATGGCCGGTGCAGCAATGGCGAGGGTTGCCGCGGTGGCGGCGGCGAGAACGATCGTTTTCATTGGCATCTCCCTGTGCGCCCGGAATAGGGCCGCAACAGGTGAACACGCGAGCCCCGAATTTCGTGCGGCGCTCGCGGCGATTTGATCAGTCCTGTTCCGGATCCTGATCCTGCACGTCGTAGCGATCGGCATCGAAGCCGAGCACATCGAACGTCGCCTGCATATGCGGCGGCAGCGGCGCCGAGACATCGAGCAGCTGGCCGTTGCGCAACGGCAGCCGGATGCGACGCGCGTGGAGATGCAGGCCTTTGCTGATCTCGTCCGGCGGCGTCCAGTTCTCGATGTTGAAATAGCGCGGATCGCCCATGATCGGGTTGTGCAACTGCGCCATGTGGACGCGCAACTGGTGCGTGCGCCCGGTCACAGGCTTCAGCGTCACCCAGGCGAAGCGGCGAGCAGCCGTGTCGGTGGTCGAATAGTAACTCATCGAGTGCTGTGCGCCTGGCGTCCCCTGAGGCACCACCACCATCTGCTCGCCATCGGTGGTCGCCTGCTTGGCGAGGAAACACGAGATCGAGCCCTGCTTGGGGTGCGGGTTGCCCCAGACCACGGCCCAATAGATCTTCCGCGCCTGGCGCGACGAGAACACCTCGCCGAAATACGCCGCCGCTGCCTTGGTCTTGGCGACGACGAGGCAGCCTGAGGTATCGCGGTCGAGCCGGTGTACCAGCCGCGGCGCCTCGCCCTTCTTGTTGGGGAGACTCTTCAGCAGCCCATCCATATGGCGCTTGGTGCCCGAGCCGCCTTGCGAGGCGAGGCCGTGCGGCTTGTTGAAGACGTAAAGCTCGTCGTCCTCATAGAGGATGATGTCCCTGAGGAAATCGGCGTCCCTCGAATTGATCTCCCCTTCGGCACGCTCGGGCGCAGCCTCGATCGGCGGCACGCGGACCACCTGCCCGGCCACAAGGCGGGCGTTGGCCTTGACCCGACCGCTGTCGACGCGGATCTGGCCGGAGCGCAGGAGCTTCTGCAGGTGCCCGAACGTGACTTGCGGGAAGTGCGTGGCGAACCAGCGGTCGAGCCGCATGCCGTCTTCGTCGCGGGCGACGACCTGTTGCCGGACGCCGCTCATGCAATCACCCGCATGGCGAGCATGCCCATCCAGAGCCCGGCCAGCGACAGCAGCACCGAGCCGACGATGTAGACCGCGGCGAGCAGGATATCGCCGCGCTCGATCAGCGTGATGGCGTCGAGCGAAAAGCTCGAGAAGGTGGTGAAGCCGCCGAAGACGCCGACCGCCACGAACAGCCGGATCTCGTTCTGGTGCTGCGGCGTGAACTTGGCGAGCACGCCGATCAGCACGCCCATGGCGATCGAGCCGACGATGTTGATAAGCAACGTCGCGACCGGAAAGCCGTTGGGCAGGCTGCCGATCCAGTTCTGGGCGCCAAAGCGCGCCAAGGCGCCGAGCGCGCCGCCGATTCCAACGAGAAGATAAGCTTGCATGGGCTGACTTCTACGGGCACCGCCCGCGGAAGACCAGCCCCATGCATCGCGCCTCGCGTCAGGTCGCCGGCACGCTTGCCTCGTCGTCCTCTTCGTCGATATCAAGCGCCGGCGCCACCGCCGACGAGACGAGGCCGTTGAGCGAGCCGCCCTTGAGTCCGAGCTCGGCCAGCAGCGCATCGATCAGCGGGGCCTGGCTGCGATAGCGTAGCGCCGCGTCGACCGCCTGGTCGGCGATCCCGCCTCCGCCATGACCGTTCATTGCATGGCCACCGGAGCCACCCCCGGACAGCCCGTCGACGTGCAGGATCTTGATGCCCTCGATGTTTTCCATCGGCTTCACCGATTCCGCGATGATCGAGGGTAGCGCCTCGATCAGCGCCATGCGGATATTCATGGCGATCTGCTCGGGTGACAGCCGGTTGGCGGCCTCGTTGAGCTTCTGCTTGCCCTCGGCCTCGACAGCGTAGGTCACCTCGGTGGCGGCGGCCTTCAGCTTGGCGGCTTCCGCCTCGCCCTGGGCCAGCGTGCGGGCTGCCTCGGCCCGGTTCTTGGCCGCCTGCTTTTCGGCATCCGACGAGATGACGATGTTGATCGACGCCTTCTGGGCTTCCTGCTCGGCTTCGATCAGCTGGATGCGCTTGGTCCGCTCGGCGATTTCGGTCAGGCGCGCGGTCTCGACTTCTTCGGCCGCCTTGGCGGCGAGCGCACGGGCCACGTCGGCCTTGGCTTCCGCCTTCGACTGCTCCTCGGACTTGGCAGCGATCGCCGTAGCGCTGATCTGCTCGGACAGCGCGATGGCCTGGTCGGCCTTGATCGCCGCCTCCTTCACCTGCTGGCGTGATAGCGTACGGGCCGCCTCGGCCTCGGTGGCGCGCTGGGCCCGCAGGCTCTCGATCTCGGCATTCTGCTGGTCGATGCGGATGGCAATCTCGCGCTCATTGTTGAGGCGGGCATACTCGGAGTCACGGGTAATCGTGAACTGCTCCTGCTGCGCCTCGAGGTTCTTCCGCGCGATCGCCACCTGGGTGTTCTGTTCGATGTCGTTACGGGTCTTGCGCCGATCCTCGATCGACTGGGTCATCTTGGTCAGACCCTCGGCGTCGAACACGTTGTCGGGATTGAAGAACTCCCGGTTCGTCTGGTCGAGGCCGGTGAGTGACACGGATTCGAGCTCGAGGCCGTTCTTGAGGATATCCTCGGAGACCGCGGCCTGCACTTTCTGCACGAAGCTGACCCGCTGCTCGTGCAGCTCCTCCATCGCCATCTCGGCGGCGACGGCACGGAGCGCATCGACGAACTTGCCTTCGACCAGTTCCTTCAGCGCCTGCGGCTCCATGGTGCGGCGGCCGAGCGTCTGGGCGGCGTCGGCGATGGCCTCGGCCGTCGGCTGCACGCGGACGTAGAACTCCGCCTGCACGTCGACGCGCATGCGGTCCTTGGTGATCAGCGCCTGCTCGGCGGTACGCACCACCTCGAGGCGGAGCGTGTTCATGTTGACCGGAATGGTCTCATGCAGCACCGGAAGCACCAGGGCGCCCCCGTTCATGATCACCTTCTGCCCACCAAAACCGGTTCGGACAAAGGACACTTCCTTGCTGGCACGACGGTAGAGCCGCGCGATGATCATGCCGATCACGAAGATCGCGACGATGATGATGGCGGCCATGATCAGGATCGAAATGAGCTGGTCGTACATTGCGGAGCTATTCCTGTGGCGGGGTGAGGCGCGTGATGGCGCGATAGACGTTCTTGTCGCGGCCGACGAGGAAGACCCGGTCGCCGGCGCTGTAAGTCATGCCGGGCTCGCCCGGCTCAAGCAGGATGTAATGGGTGCGACCGCGAAGGTCGGTGGTCTTGGCTTCGGCGGGCTGGCCCTGCCTGGCCTCGCCGCGAATGATGGTGGCGTAACTGCCGACCAGTTCGGCGCGGCTGGCCGCCTCGGATTGATCCCGGGGAAAAATGTCGCCGAGCCAGCGCCCGAGATAGCGCGTCGCATAGCCGGCGCCGATCAGCGCCGGGACCGCGGCGATCCACGGGTTGAGAGCGCTGCCTGTGGCGCTATTGGCGGCCCATTGGACGATGTAGCCGCTCAACCCGAAGCCGGTAAGGAAAATCACCAGCAGCGCCAGGAACGGTAGCCGCCCGACCGAGAACCAGCTGAGCACATGCGAGAGCGGGCCGACTTCGGCGCCGCTGAGTTCCGGCGCTTCGAGGTCGGGAACATCGACGCCGGGCAGCGCCGCCTCGATCGAAGCGGAGGGCGAGAAGCCGATGAGAAGGGATAGCAACTCGATCACGCCGATCGCCAGCATGACGATCAATGCAACGGTGAACGGTGCGAATTCCGGCGCGAACAGTTCTATCTTGCCCCTCCCCTGATCCCTTCAGGTCATATGGGACTGTTGTGACAGTTTTCCATGGGGCGCAAGGACTTCAGGGCACCGTTTTTCGGTATGGCTAATCTTGGTTGCTCAGATGGCGCCAAGCAACGGCGGGTACGCGGGATCGTTTCGCGGTCGAGCGGCCAAGCTGTGGGCTTGATCTTTGACCACCCACCGGCTGTCATCCCAGCGAAAGCGGACCCAACTCCCAGCCCGCGCAAATGGATGCCGGACGAGGGCAGAGCCCTCTCCGTGGGGTCCCAGCTTTCGTTGGGATGACATCGCAACTTGGGGGGGCGGGGCGCAGTGGATCAGTTCGGCGACAGCGCCCCACCTATCCAGCAGCAAGGTGGTTCAACTCAATCCGTGAGTTGCTAGTTGTCGCCTTCGTCCTCGCGGCGCTGTTCGCGGCGGCCGGACCAGAAGTCGAGGCGCTTGATTACCTCACGCTCGAAGCCGCGCTCGTTCGGTTGGTAGAACTCGGGGCGGCGATCGCCGGCCAGTTCGTCCGGGAAGAACTCCTGCCCCGAGAACGCGTCCGGATAGTCGTGGTCGTAGCGGTAGCCCTTGTTGTAGCCGAGCTCTTTCATCAGCTTGGTCGGGGCGTTGAGGATGTGCTTGGGCGGCGGCAGCGAGCCCGTCTGCTGGGCCAGCGCCTTGGCATTGGCGAAACCAACCATGGCGGCGTTGGATTTCGGCGCCGTGGCCACATAGGCGATCGCCTGCGCCATGAACAGCTCGCCCTCCGGCAGGCCGGTACGTTCGAAGGCGTTCCAGGCAGTGATCACCTGCACCATGGCCTGCGGGTCGGCCATGCCGACATCCTCCGAGGCGGCGCAGGCGAGACGGCGGAAGATGGTGTCGGGGTGCTCGCCACCCACCAGCATGCGCTGCGCCCAGTACATCGCCGCCTGCACATCGGAGCCGCGCAGGCTTTTGTGGAAGCAGCTGAGCAGGTTGTAATGCTCCTCCTGCCCCTTGTCGTAGACCGGTGCCCGCTTCTGCACCGTCTCGGCGAGGCCGGAGACATCGAGCATCGCGTCCTCCGGCAAGGCGAACAGCTCCTCGGCCAGGCCGATAAGGTAGCGGCCATCGCCATCAGCCATCTCGAGCAGCGCGTCGCGTGCTTCGGCGGTGATCGGGAGCTTCCTGCCGACATGCGCCTCGGCCCGCTCGGCGAGGATGGCGAGGTCGGGCTTCTCGAAGCGGCGGAGCGTGTAGACCTTGGCGCGGGACAACAGCGCCGCCACCATCGAGAAACTCGGGTTCTCGGTGGTAGCGCCGATCAGGATCACGGTGCCGTCCTCAACATGCGGCAGCAATGCGTCCTGCGTGGTGCGGTTGAAGCGGTGCAGCTCATCGACGAACATCACCGTCTGCCGCCCTGCCCCGAGGCGCAGCGCCTTGGCGTCAGCGATCACCTTGCGGAGGTCGGCCACGCCGGACAGCACCGCGCTCAGCTGTACGAAATCGAGCCCGACTTCCTTTGCCACCAGCCGCGCAATGGTGGTCTTCCCCACGCCCGGCGGCCCCCACAGGATGAACGACGAGACCCGGCCGGCCGTGACCATGCGGCCGATCGGGCCATTGGGCCCGAGCAGATGATCCTGTCCGATGACGTCGGCGAGCCGCTGCGGCCTCAGGGCCTCGGCGAGCGGACGCGGCGCGGCATCATCGAACAGCGAAAGCATCAACCACTCACCTCGGCCCGGACAATCCGGCCGCCCCGCTGTAGCACAACGCGCCAGCTCTGCGGACGGTCATTGGCGAGCTTGCCGAAGCGCTCGGCATCGTCGGTCGCCTGGCCGTTGAGGCTGATGATCAGGTCACCCGCCCTGAGGCCCATATCGTCGGCCGGCGAACCGGACTCGACGCGCCGCACCAGCACCGCGTGGGTGTCGTAAGGCAGCCCCAGCTCCTGCGCTACCGCTGGCGTCACGGTTTCCACCGTGGTCCCGGCGAAGCGGGTATTGCCGGAGACGCTGACTGGCTTGCCGGCACCCGGAGGCGCTTCGAGGGTGATGACCTTGTCCTCGGTCTTGCCGGCGCGGAAATACTGCAGGTCCGCCGTGGCACCGACCGGCTTGGTGGCAAGGCGGAAATCGAAGGCGCTGGGCTGCTCGATGTTGAAGCCGTCGACGGCAAGGATCACGTCGCCATCGGCGAAGCCGGCCTTCTCGGCCGGCCCACCCGGGGCGATCTCGCTGATCAGTGCGCCCCGCGCCTGGCCAAGCCCGAGGCTGTCGGCGAGATCGGCGGTCACCGGTTGCATGCGGGCGCCGAACCATGGCCGCACCAGCGCGCCACCGGCAATGCCGGTTTCGGCGACGAGCTTGGCCATGTTGGCAGGGATGGCAAAGCCGATGCCGACCGACCCGCCGGAGCGCGAGACGATGGCGGTGTTGACCCCGACCAGCCGGCCCTGCAGGTCGACCAGCGCACCACCGGAATTGCCCGGATTGATCGCCGCGTCGGTCTGGATGAAGAACTCGTAGTTCGAGCTTTCGACGCCGGTCCGCGCCAGCGCCGAGACGATCCCTGACGTGACGGTCTGGCCGACGCCGAACGGATTGCCGATGGCGAGCACCAGGTCGCCAACCTCGAGCTGGTCGGAATCGGCGAAGGCCAGGGCCGGGAAGGTGGCGCCCTTGGGGTCCTTGACCTTAAGCACGGCGAGATCGGTCTTGGGATCGTCGAGCACCAGGTCGACCGGGTACTCGTGTCCGTCATTGGTCGAGATCCGAATATCCGTCGCGCCTTCGATGACGTGATGGTTGGTGAGGATGACGCCGGCGCCATCGACGATGACACCGGAGCCGAGCGACTGTGATTTCTGCGGCCGGCTGTCCATGAACGGGCCATCGCCCCCGAAGAAGCGCTGGAAGAATGGATCATCGAGGAACGGCGAGGTGGCGCGCTGGCTGATCGTCGTGGCGTAGACATTGACCACCGAGGGGGTCACTGACTTGACCACCGGCGCGAAGCTGAGCTGCATCTCGGTGCGGGTGGCGGGAACGGTCCGCGTTTCGGCAGTGGCCGGTTCGGTGGCGTGCGCGGCGCTGACCATAGCCGGTGGCTCAACTGTGCGACTCGAAATCTCGGCGTAGCCGAATACCAGCGCGGCGCCGGCGGCGACGCCTCCGAGAGCCAAGATCAACCCCTGTTTCGACATCGTCATATCCTCAGGCGATAATGCGCCGCGAACCGTGGGCGCGATGGCCCGACAAACGCCGCGAATCTGGCGCCTTTTAGGTGCTGGGCTTACCGATTGGTAATCCGCGAAATATGACGTTGCCCAGTAGGTCAATCGACCCTATATGCAGCGCTCACTTTTCTGCCCCGAGGACCTTCTCGTACAAGACCCCTGAAAGGTTAGCCGCCCAATGACTGAGCCGACCACGGTCTACACCAACACGTCGCAGCTTATCGCCAGCGAGGAGCCGGATTTTCCGAGCTTCCTGTTCTCCAAAAAGGAACTGCACCGGGCGACGAAGGTGTTCAAGAAGGGGTTCGACGGCCTGCTGACCTATGCGGTCAAGTGCAACCCGTCGCCGCACATCATCCGCCAGCTGCACGAAGAGGGCCTGAAGGCCTTCGACGTCGCCTCCAACATGGAGATGGAGCTGGTGCGCGACCACGCCCCGGGCGCGGCGATGCACTACAACAACCCGATCAAGAACAAGCGCGAGATCGAACGGGCCTACGAGGAGTTCGGGGTCCGCTCGTTCACCATCGACCACCCGCAGCAGCTCGACCAGTTGGCGGCGGTGGTGTCGCCGTCGCGCGACATCGAGGTGACGACCCGCTTCAAGGCCGGCAAGGCGCTGAAATCCTACGATTTCGGCATCAAGTTCGGCGTAATGCAGGACGGCGCCGCCGAGATCGTCCGGCTCGTCGACCAGATGGGCTACACGCCGTCGCTCTGCTTCCACGTCGGCTCGCAGTGCGAGGACGTTTATGCCTATGAGCGCCACATCGCGGCGGCGGCCAAGATCGCCGAGGAGAGTGGGATCGAGCTCAAGCGCCTGAATATCGGCGGCGGCTATCCGGCCCCCTACCCGACCTCCGAAGCCCCGCCGATGGACTATTATTTCGAGACCATCTCGCAGGCGGTGAAGGACAACTTTGCCAGCTCCAAGCCCGAGCTGATCATCGAGCCGGGCCGTGCGCTGGTGACCTCGTCCACTTCACTGCTGTTGCGTGTAAAGCACCAGCGCGGCGGGCAGTCAGTGTATCTGAACGACGGCGCCTACGGATCGCTGATGGAAGTGAAGTTCATGCACTTCACCCCGCCGACCCGGGTGTGGCGTGGTCCGCGCCTGCACGACAATGACGGCGAGTTCTCCGATTTCACCGTCTGGGGCCCGACCTGTGACAGCTACGACGTGCTGCCGCAGATCTTCACCCTGCCCTCGGACGTCGATGAGGACGACTGGATCGAGTTCGGCCTGATGGGTGCCTACACCCAGGCTTCGCTCACCCCGTTCAACGGCTTCTGGCGCCGCGACCAGTACTGGGTAGACGAGGTCTACACCGGCAAGGACATGCAGCCGGCCGAGTGATCACGGTTCGCTGAGAAATTTGAGCCCGGCATGCGCAAGCTTGCCGGGCTTCTTGTTTATGGGTCTCGATGATGCCCTTTCACCGGCCGTCATCCCGACCCCCTACCCAGCCGCGCGCATCAAGCATATCCTCCCCCTCAGCAACCAAACGAGGTGGCGAAGATGCCGGGTGGGGTGGTCTTGGCTGTGGTGGTGCTCCTGGGCTTCGTGGCCTGGGGCGCGGTGCTGTTCTGGCGTGGACGCATTGTCGACCGCAAGGCGCTACACGAGGAACGTCACGAAACGCGTAGCGAACGACGACGCCTGCACCACAAAGGTTAGCTAGAGCAACTTCTCGATTGCAGGCACGAGGTCCGCCGGCTCTGTCGCCGAAGCGAAGCGCTGGACGTTCCTGCCGCTGCGATCGACGAGGAACTTCGTGAAGTTCCACGGGATCAGTTGCACTCCAAGCAGGCCCGGCGCCTTGCGGCGCAGCCACTGGTAGAGCGGCAGCGCGCCGCGGCCATTGACCCGCACCTTGCCGAAAATCGGGAACGTGACGTTGTAGTTGAGGTCGCAGAAGGCCGCGATCTCCGCCTCGGTGCCCGGCTCCTGCTCGCCGAACTGGTTGCAGGGGAAGCCGAGCACGACGAGGCCGCGATCCTTGTAGGTTTCGTAGAGCTTTTCGAGCCCGGTATACTGCGGGGTGAAACCGCATTTACTGGCGACGTTGACCACCAGCACGACCTTGTCGCGATAGGCTGACAGCTGCTGCTCAGCTCCACCGAGCAACGGGGCGGAAAAGTCATAAAGTGAGGTCAAGGCAATAGCTCCGGTCAGGGCAACATCCCTGCCCTAACCCGATAGCTGCATCATGCAGCGGCACTTTTCAAGGAACAGGCATGTAACCGTCAGGCCGGCGGGACCTGGCACATGATGCCCAGCGGCCGCCCCTCGTTGTCGGCGAAGAACGCCATCCATTCCTCGGTGCCGTCGGCATGCCGATGAATCATGTGGGGCGCCGCCTGGAACACCGCCCCGCGCTGCTGCAGTTCACGATGCGCGGCATGAATGTCGGGCACGCGGAAATAGATGACGTAGCTGTCGGTCTCGGCCCTTTCGCCGGCGCTCAGCATCAGCCGGGTGCCGCCGCAATCGAAGAAGGCGAGATTGCCAAAGGTATAGAGGTGCGGCAGGCGCAGCACGTCGCGATACCACGCTTCGGCTGCCGCGATGTCGCGGACCGAGCGGGCCAACTGCCCGATCGTGCCCCAGCGGACATCGTCGCGCTTCAGGACTTGTGCTGCCACCGACATATCATCTCCCCTTTGCCTGCGTTGCCCGAGCGCGCTGGCCTGCGGCACGCCGGCCCATTGCCGGAGCGCACGGCGGTTGGCGAAGCCGAGCTTGCCCAGGATGTTACCGACGTGGAACTTCACCGCGTCGCTGCTGATGCCAAGGCGTTTTGAGATCGTGCGATCGGTGCCGCCATGCCGGATGGCATCGGCCACCCGCCATTCGGCGGGCGTCAGGCTATCGGCATAGGGCGGGCGGCCACGCGACCTCGTTACGCTCATGAGACGAGGCTAACGCATGGCGGAGCGAATATCCCTACCCCTCGGTGCCATCGGGGTTGCGCAGATGCGCGTCGATCCGCCGGGTCTCGAGCGCGTCCTGCGCCTTCTCGAGCTGCCGCTCCGCCTTGGTGCGGCCGAACTTCACCCGGTTCGCGGCGGCTGTCTGCTCCTTGGCGACGCGCGCCTTGGCCTTGCGGGCTTTCGAGAGGGAGAGAATTTCGGCCACGATTGACACTCCGGTTAGCTGGCTATTGTGCAGCAGCAGGCGTCCGGGTCAATTGCACCGACACGGTAATAGGCCGGCCCCACCTGTGAGCGCGCTCTAGGCGATGGGGCGCGGCAGCGCCAGATAGACGCTGTGGCACCACTCATCGCCGACGAGGAACGTGTTCTCAGCGGTGCCGGTGACGGCGAAGCCGAGGCGCTGCAGCAACTTCAGCGAGGCCGCATTGCGCGGGTCGACGTCGGCGGTTACCGCCTCGATCGGATAGGCCGTGAATGCATAGGTGAGGAAGGCCGTGGCAGCCTCCGTCGCGAGACCTCGGCCCCATGCATCGGGGTGCAGGATGAAGCCCATCTCGGGCATCTTCCAGATGCCGATATTGCCGATCACCCGTCCGTCCTCGACGATGACCCATTCGTCGCGCGCCGGGTCGCCGCTGAAAAACTGCGCCTCGAACCAGGTTTCGGTCTCCGCCATCGACACGTGCGGCAACGTCGCCCAGTAGCGCATGGCCTCAGGCGAACTGAGGATGGCGTGGATCGCGAGGATATCGGAGGCAATGGCGCGGCGCAGCACCAGCCGCGCCGTTCGAAGCTGGGTCATCTGGGAACTCCCGATATCGCCGGAGCTTATCGCGGGCGAGCGAGCGTTAGATAGATGCTGTCGCACCATTCGTCGCCGAGCAGGAACGTGTTCCTCGCTTCGCCGGTCCTGGCAAAACCCAGCTTCTCCAGCACCCACAGCGATGCGAGGTTTCGCGGATCGACATCGGCCAGCAACTGGTCGGTGAGCTGGCGCGTGAACGCATAGTCGATGAAGGCGGCCGCCGCCTCGGAGGCAATCCCTCGCCCCCAATACTCGGGGTGGATCATGAAGCCAAAATCCGGCAGGCGGCCGGCGCCGACGTCACCAACCACCCGGCCCTCGAATTCGATGGTGAAATCCTCGCCACCTGCGGCCGTGCGCTCGATCTTCCGGTCGAGCCAGGCGCGGGTCACGTCACGATCGGCGTGCGGCAGCGTAGACCAGTAACGCATCCCCCGCGCGTCCGACATCATCGTGAAGAATGCATCCAGATCGTCAGGCCGTGGGCGGCGCAGCAGCAGCCGCGCCGTTTGGATTTCCATCAGACCAGCCGGCTCTGTTCCTTGGCCGCTTCGATGAAGCTGGCAAAGAGCGGGTGCGGCTCGAACGGCTTCGACTTCAGCTCCGGGTGGAACTGCACGCCGATGAACCACGGATGATCGGTGCGTTCGACGATCTCCGGCAGCTTGCCATCCGGCGAGACGCCGGAGAACAGCAGCCCGTTGGCCTCGAGCACCTTGCGGTAGTTCATGTTCACTTCGTAGCGGTGGCGGTGCCGCTCGGTGATGCGGGTCGAGCCGTAGATGTCGGCCACGCGCGACCCCTTGGCGAGCTGCGCCGGGTAGGAGCCGAGACGCATGGTGCCGCCAAGATCGGTTTCGGCGCTGCGCGTAACCTGCTCGTTACCCTTGACCCATTCGGTCATGATACCGACGATCGGTTCCTTGGTCGGGCCGAACTCGGTGGAATTGGCATTCTTGATGCCGGCGGTGTTTCGCGCCGCCTCGATGCAGGCCATCTGCATGCCGAAGCAGATGCCGAAATATGGCACGTCCTTGAGGCGCGCAAAGCGGGCCGCCTGGATTTTGCCTGCCGACCCGCGCTCCCCGAAGCCGCCCGGCACCAGGATACCGTGGATGTGCTCGAGATAGGGCGCCGGATCCTCGTGCTCGAAGATCTCGGAGTCGATCCAGTTGAGGTTGACCTTCACCCGGTTGGCGATGCCGCCATGCACCAGGGCTTCGCTCAGCGATTTGTAGGCGTCCTTGAGCCCGGTATACTTGCCGACGATGGCAATGTTGACCTCGCCCTCCGGATTGTGGAGGCGCGACGACACGTCTTCCCAGGCCTTGAGGTCCGGCGCCGGGGCGTCTTCGATGCCGAAGGCGGCCAGCACTTCGCGGTCGAGGCCTTCCTTGTGATAGGCGAGCGGCACGTCGTAGATCGATGCGACGTCGAGGCCCTGAATCACGGCGCTCTCGCGCACGTTGCAGAACAGCGCCAGCTTCTTGCGCTCGGAATGCGGGATCGGGCGATCACAGCGGACCAAGAGGATATCGGGCGAGATGCCGATCGAGCGCAGCGTTGCCACCGAATGCTGCGTCGGCTTGGTCTTCAGTTCCCCCGCGGACGGAATGAACGGCATCAGCGTCAGGTGGACGTAGATGGCGTGGCCGCGCGGCAGGTCGTTGCCGAACTGGCGGATCGCCTCGAAGAACGGCAGCCCCTCGATGTCGCCGACCGTGCCGCCGACTTCCACAAGCACAAAATCGAAATCTTCATTGCCCTCGCGGACAAAATCCTTGATGGCGTCGGTGACGTGCGGGATCACCTGCACCGTGGCGCCCAGGTAGTCGCCGCGGCGCTCTTTGGCGATGATGTCGGAATAGATGCGCCCGGTAGTGACGTTGTCGCGCTTGTTGGCGTGACGACCGGTGAAACGCTCGTAGTGACCGAGATCGAGATCGGTTTCCGCCCCGTCGTCGGTGACGAACACCTCGCCATGCTGCGTGGGCGACATCGTGCCCGGATCGACGTTGAGGTAAGGGTCGAGTTTCCTCAGGCGGACTTTGTAGCCGCGAGCCTGCAGAACCGCGCCGAGAGCTGCGGAAGCGAGGCCTTTACCCAAAGAGGAAACCACGCCACCGGTGATGAAAACGTACCGTGCCATGGGCTTTTACCTTAAGCGGTCGAAATTCTGATTCTCAAGGGCGCTGCCGATCACGTTGGCATGGCCCCACACAAAAAGAAGAAGGGGATGTTGCCATCCCCTTCCCCGGTTCGCTGTCGCGGCGGCCTCAGTTGGCAGGCGCCGCTGGTTGTTCTGTCGTCGCCGGAGCCGCCGGAGTTTCGGTAGCGGGCGCCGTTTCGGTGGGCACCGGCAGATCGGAACCGGCTGCCGGGGCCTCTGTGGTCGTCGATGGGGTATTCGTCGCCGGGGCGGTGGTCGTGTCGGTCGGAACCGGCAGATCGCCCCCGCTCTGCTGCTGCAACTGCTGCAGCGCGTCGAGCACGGTGGTCGGCGCCGCGTCACCACCCTGGGCAGCGCGGTCGAGGATGGAGCTCGTACCGCGATCAACCGAAGAGAGAATCGTCAGGCCGATGGCCGAAGCAAAAAACAGAGCCGCCAGGATGGCTGTGGTGCGGGTCAGCAGGTTTGCCGAACCACGGACCGAAATCAGGCCGTTGGCATTCGAGGAACCCATGCCGAGCCCGCCGCCCTCGGACCGCTGCAGCAGGATCACTGCAATCAGCGCGAGCACGATCAGGAGATAGGCGACGATCAGGACGTTGGCCATTGGACCTTCAGGCTTTCGATATCGGTTTGGCGCGCTTCTACACGCGCGCCAACACAAATGCCAGCGCCATCCGCCGCCTTTCGATCGGCGCCGGATGCCTCTTCTAGAGAGCCGAGATAATGGCGTGGAAGTCGTTTGCCAAGAGGCTTGCCCCGCCGACCAGCCCGCCATTGACGTTGGCGATGCGCAGGATCTCACTGGCGTTCGACGGCTTCATCGAGCCGCCATAGAGGATGCGCACTGCCGCACCGCGCTCGCCAAACCGGGATTTCAGCTGGTCGCGAATGGCATTGTGCATCTCAGCGATGTCGGCCGATGTCGGGGTACGGCCGGTGCCAATGGCCCACACGGGCTCGTAGGCGATGACGATGTCGTGACCCGACCAGTCGTCCGGCACCGAGCCTTCGAGCTGACCGATGACGACGCTTACAGCCCTGCCCGCATCGCGCTCAGCCTCGGTTTCGCCCACGCATATGATCGGCACGAGGCCGGAGGCGTGTGCGGCAAGTGCCTTCTGCTGCACCAGCCCATCGGTCTCGCCGTGGTTGCTGCGGCGCTCCGAATGGCCAACGATCACGAACTGGGCGCCGGCATCGGCCAGCATCTGCGCGCTGACATCGCCGGTATGGGCGCCGCCGGCGGCCGGATGGCAGTCCTGTCCGCCGGTGACGATGCCGGCTGGAGCCGCCAGTTCGTTGAGCCGTTCGAGCAGCGTGGCAGGCGGGCAGATCACCACCGTACCCCGCGGGCCTCCGCCATTGGCGAGCAGCGCGGCGAGCTTCTGCACCTCCCCCAGGGAGGCCGTGGTGCCGTTCATCTTCCAGTTGCCCGCGATCAGCGGCGTTATCTCTGCCGTCACCTTGACGCTCCTTCTACTTGCCTATTGTGGGAGTTTCCCATAACCCCCGTCCCGATGTGCCTTGCGGCACAAACTCGACCCTGTCTAGTATCCGCCGCCCGCCGGGGAGGCGGCTGTTGTTGGATTTGTCTCGATGCTCGATAGCTTTCGCCACCTGACCAAGACCTGGTTCGGCAAGATTCTCGGCGCCTTTCTGATTGTCGGCCTGGCGGGGTTCGGTATTTCGAACGTCATCACCGGCTTCGGCACGAACACGGTAGCCACCGTCGCCGGACAGGATATTTCGGTTCGCGACTATCAGCGCGCCTACAATACCCAGATCAACGCCGTCGCCCAGCAGATCGGCCGTGTGCCGACCGTCGAGGAAGCCAACGTCTTCGGCGTGCCGGGGGCTGTGCTCGACCGGCTCGCCGGTGAGGCTGCCGTCAACAAGCTCGGCGAGGATCTCGGCCTCGGCGTCTCCGAGGACCGCCTCGGCAAGATGCTGCGCGAGGACCCGAGCTTCTCCAGCGCGCTCGGTTCGTTCGATCGCAGCAATTTCCTGCGCGTGCTGCAGCAGAATGGCTTCACCGAAGCTGAGTATTTCGACCTCCAGACTAAGGCGGCGCGCCGCCAGCAACTGGTGAGCGGCTTGCTCTCCGGTGCACCCGCGCCTGCGACCGCCACCGACCTGCTGTCCCGCTTTTCCGGCGACACGCGTACGGTTGATTACTTCATCCTGAACGCCCAGGCCCTGCCCCCGGTTGCCGAACCGACGGAAGAAGAGCTGGCGACCTATCTCAAGGACAACCAGGCCAAATTCCGCACCAAGGCGACTCGTACGATCGAGCTGCTGGCGCTGTCGCCCGAGGCGATCGCCGCCACCAAGACCATTTCGGATGAAGACGTCGCGGCCGAATATGAACGCACCAAGGACAGCCGCGTGAAGATCGAGCGGCGCACCGTCAAGCAGGTGGTGCTCAACACGCCCGAGCTCGAGAAAGCCTTCACCGACGGCAAGGCCGCCGGCACGCCGTTCGCCGACGTGCTCGCCGCCAGCGGTGCGACGGCCCAGGATCTGGGCAACCTCAGCAAGACCGAGATCACCGACAGCAGCCTGGCTGACGCGGCGTTCGGATTGGCGCTGAACGATTACGTCATCATCGAGGGCATTGGCTCGAAGCGCGCCGTCAGCGTTTCGGCGATCGAGCCTGGCGGCGTCATCAGCCTCGAGGACGCCAAGGCCGATATCGCCAAGCAGTTGGCGCTCACCCAGGCCCGCAACGAATATACCGACGTGCTCGACCAGATCGAAGAGCTCCGCGCTGCGTTCAAGCCGCTGCCGGAGATCGCCGAACGCTTTGGCCTCCACACCGTGACCGTCCCGCTGACCGAAACCGGCGCGGAGCTTGCCAACAGCCCGGACGTCGGCCCTGAGGATGCGCAGCGCATCGCGACCGCGGTGTTCAAGGCCGAGCAGGGCAACCTTGCTCCGACCATCCAGCTGAGTTCGACCCGCAACCTCTGGTTCGACCTCAAGCAGGTCGAGGACGCGCGTGACCAGACGCTCGACGAGGTCCGCGACGCGGTGATCGCTGCCTGGACCAACGCCAAGACTGACGAAGCCGTCACCGCTGAAGTGGCGAAACTTCTCGAGCAGGTGAAGGCCGGCACCGCATTTGCCGACGTCGCCCGCAGCATCGGCCAGTTTCCGATCCTCAGCCAGCCGCTGAAGCGCTCGGGCGACGGCACCACCGTGCTGAACCAGGCGGTTGCCAACGAGATCTTCAACGGCGGCCCGACGCATTTCGGCTCGGCGGTGAACGGCGACGGCGACCACGTGGTGTTCCAGGTGGTCGAAGTGAACCAGGGCACTACCGACCAGACAGCGGACATCAAGAAGTTCGTCGAGGAATCGAGCCGTGATGCGCTCTACAGCGATCTGCTGACCGGGCTGAAGTCGGAAGCCGGCCTCAGGATCAACGAGCAGGTCCTCAAGCAGCTTACCGATACCGGCGCCCTGCAATGACCGCTGACGACCAGTACGGCGCCTTCGCGGCGGGATACGATGCCGGCCGCGCCCAGATCGTCTTCCGGCGCGTCGTCGCCGATCTGGAAACGCCGATCGGTGCTTACCTGAAGCTCGCCGAGGGGCGGAAGAACACCTTCCTGCTCGAAAGCGTGCAGGACGGCGCCACGGTCGGGCGCTACTCGATGATCGGGTTCGATCCGGACATCATCCTCAAGGTCGAGAAGGGCCAGGCCAGCATCAATCGCAATGCCGGCCTGACGCCCGACGCCTTCACTCCGGTCAGCGAGCCGCCGCTCGATGTGCTGCGCGCCCTGGTCGCGGAGAGCCAGGCCGAAGTGCCGCCCGGGCTGCCCTCGACCGCAGCGGGCATCTACGGCTATCTGGGCTACGACATGGTGCGGCTGATGGAGGTGCTGCCGGACCGCCACGAGGATCCGCTCGGCTTCCCCGAGGCGATCCTGATGCGGCCGACCGTGCTCGCCGTGTTCGACACCCTGAAGGACGAACTCTATCTCACCGCGCCAGTCTACGTCCGCCCAGGTGTGACCGCGAAACAGGCCTGGGAAGGCGCACAGAGTCGCATCGACGACGCCGTCGGCCGTATGGGCCGTACCCTGCCCTACACCTCGACGCCGCCCGATATCGACTCCATCGCGGTCAAGTCCAATACGAGCGTCGAGCAGTATGCCCGCATGGTCGAGGACGCCAAGGAGTACATCCGGGCCGGCGACATCTTCCAGGTGGTGCTGAGCCAGCGTTTCGAGGCCGAGTTCACTCTGCCGCCGACGGCGCTCTATCGCGCGCTGCGCCGCACCAACCCTTCGCCTTACATGTACATGCTGGATTTCGGCGATTTCGCCGTCGCGGGTTCGAGCCCGGAAATCCTGGTCAAGGTGCAGAATGGCAAGGTCAACATCCGCCCCATCGCCGGCACCCGCAAGCGCGGCGCCACGCCGACCCGCGACAAGGAACTGGCCGACGAGCTGTTGAGCGACCCCAAGGAACTGGCCGAGCACCTGATGCTGCTGGATCTCGGCCGCAACGACGTCGGCCGGGTGGCCAAGATCGGTAGCGTCGAGGTTACCGACAAGTTCTTCCTCGAGTACTACTCGCACGTGATGCACATCGTCTCGAACGTCGTGGGCGACCTCGACCCGAAATACGATTTCGTCGATGCGCTGGCTGCCGGCTTCCCTGCCGGCACCGTTTCGGGTGCCCCGAAAGTCCGGGCGATGGAGATCATCGACGAACTCGAGAAATCGCGCCGCGGCATCTATGGCGGTTGCGTCGGCTACTTCGGCGCCGACGGCACGATGGACACCTGCATCGTCCTGCGCACCGCGATTGTCTCGAACGGCAAGATCTACGTACAGTCGGGCGCCGGCATCGTCGCTGACAGCAAGGCCGAGCTCGAGCAGCTCGAGTGCGAGAACAAGGCCCGCGCCCTGTTCAGCGCCGCCGAAGAGGCGCTCCGCTACGCCGGTGAAGCGCGGGTCGGCCAATGAGCACTCTACGATGGCGGGGGCAGCTCTGATTCTGAGATTTCCGCTTTCGCGGGAATGACCCGGTGTTTACATAACGTCCGAGCCTGGAACCTGAGACATGCGCCTCCTCGTCATCGATAACTACGATAGCTTCACCTACAACCTCGTCCACTTCCTGGGCGAACTGGGCGGCCAGTCCGAGGTGTGGCGCAACGACAAGATCACCCTCGATCAGGTCGCGGCGATCGCTCCCCAAGCCATCGTGCTGTCGCCGGGTCCCGCCACCCCCGATACGGCCGGCATCTGCCTCAGCCTGATCGAGCGCTTTGCGCCGACGACGCCGATCCTCGGGGTGTGCCTGGGGCACCAGGCGCTCGGCCAGGCGATGGGCGGTGAAGTGATCCGCGCGCCGCACCTGATGCACGGCAAGACCTCGAAGATCAATCACAGCGGCAAGGGCCTGTTCCGTGGGCTGAATTCCGGCTTCGAGGCGACGCGCTACCACTCGCTGATCGTCAGGCCGCAGAGCCTGCCGGACGTGCTGGAGGTCACCGCCTCTACCGATGACGGGCTGATCATGGGCATGCAGCACCGGCACTACCCAAGCCACGGCGTGCAATTCCACCCCGAGAGCATCGCGTCGGAAAACGGGCACGCGATCCTGCAGAACTTCCTCAACCTCGCCCGCGACTTCAACCTCAGGAAGGCCGCGTGATGGATATCAAGGGAGCTCTCAACAAGATCGCCTCGCGCCAGGATCTGACCGGCGAGGAGATGCGCTCGGTGATGACCACGATCATGGATGGCGAGGCGACGCCCAGCCAGATCGGTGCGTTCCTGATGGGCATGCGGGTGAAGGGCGAGACGGTCGGCGAGATCGCTGCAGCCGTCTCGATCCTGCGGGACAAGATGGTGCCGGTGGCGGTCGACGCCCCGGACAGCATCATCGATATCGTCGGCACCGGTGGCGACGGCGCGGAGACGCTGAACATCTCGACCGCCACCTCGATCGTCGTGGCGGGCGCCGGCGTTCCGGTGGCCAAGCATGGCAACCGCGCACTGAGCTCGCGGTCGGGAGCCTCCGATGTACTGCAGGCGCTCGGCATCAAGACCGATATCGGGCCCGACAAGATCAGCCAGTGCATCCGGGAGGCCGGAATCGGCTTCATGTTCGCGCCGGCGCACCATCCGGCGATGAAGCATGTCGGCCCCGCTCGCATGGAGATGGGCACCCGCACGATGTTCAACCTCCTGGGGCCGCAGTCGAACCCGGCCGGCGCGCGTCGCTACATGCTGGGCGTCTACGACAAGAAGTGGGTTGAACCGGTCGCGGCGGCGCTGCTCGCCAACCGCGCCATTTCGGCCTGGGTCGTGCATGGCGCCGATGGCATCGACGAGCTCTCGACCACCGGCCCGAGCTTCGTCGCCTCGATCAAGGGCGGGGACCTGCGCAGCTTCGAGATCACCCCGGAAGATGCCGGCCTGCCGCGCGCCACCATGGCCGACCTCAAAGGCGCCGATCCGGCTTACAACGCCTCGCGGCTGCGCGGGCTGCTGGATGGGGTGAAAGACCCCTATCGCGACATCGTGCTGCTCAACGCCGCCGCCGCCTTCATCGTCGCCGGCCGTGCCGACACGTTGAAGCTGGGAGCGGACCTTGCGGCCCGCGAGATCGATTCCGGCCGCGCCAAATTGACGCTCGACAAACTCATTTCCGTATCGAACAGCTGATCCATGTCCGACATCCTCTCGCAGATCGAAGTCTACAAACGCGAGGAGATCGCCGCGGCGAAGACCCTCCGGCCCTGGAACGAGGTGGTCGCCGAAGCGCATGACGCGCCGCCGGTTCGGCGGTTCCTCTCGGCGCTGAAAAAGAAGCGGGCCGAGAACCAGTTCGCGCTGATCGCCGAGGTGAAGAAGGCGAGCCCCTCCAAGGGCCTGATCCGTCCCGATTTCAACCCGGCCGAGATCGCCCGGGCCTATGAACTGGGTGGCGCCTCTTGCCTCTCCGTGCTCACCGACCGCCCGAGCTTTCAGGGCGCGCCGGGCTACCTGATCGAGGCGCGCAACGCCACCAAGCTGCCGGTGCTGCGCAAGGATTTCCTGTTCGAGACCTACCAGGTGGCCGAGAGCCGCGCCTGGGGTGCGGATTGCATCCTGATCATCCTCGCGGCAGTCAACGACGACACCGCGCGCTACCTGCTCGATGCCGCCGAGGAATGGCGGATGGATGCGCTGGTGGAAGTGCACGACCAGATCGAGCTCGACCGGGCGCTGGGGCTGAACGCCGAGTTCATCGGCATCAACAACCGCAATCTCCGCACTTTCGAGACGACGCTCAACACCTCGGTGACCCTTGCCGGCGGGGTGCCGCAGGGCGTGCACCTGGTATCGGAAAGCGGCGTCAACACCCATGCCGACCTGGTGAAGCTCGAGCATGCCGGCATCGGCACGTTCCTCGTCGGCGAGAGCCTGATGCGGCAGAGCGACGTCACCGCTGCAACCATCAAGCTGCTGCACGGCTGATGGCGCTCACCCACCTCAACCAGCGGGGGGAAGCGCATATCGTCGATATCGGCGACAAGGCCGTGACACGCCGCCGGGCGGTGGCGACGGCGCGGCTGGAAGCCAAACCCGAGACAGTGGCTCTGATCCTTGGCGGCGCGCTGAAAAAGGGCGACGCGCTGGCCGTTGCCCGTATCGCCGGCATCATGGCCGCGAAGAAGACCTCCGAGCTGATCCCGCTCTGCCACCCGATCCCGCTGACCAAGGTGAGCGTCGAGATCGAAGGCGACGGCCCTGCCCTGGTGGTGACTGCTACTGCCGAGACGACGGCGCAGACCGGCGTCGAGATGGAGGCGATGACGGCGGCCTCGGTCGCCGCGTTGACCCTCTACGATATGGCCAAGTCGCATGACCGCGCCATGCGGGTGACCTCGATCCAGCTCGAGGAGAAATCGGGCGGCAAGTCGGGTGATTTCCACCGATGATGCCGGTCGACGAAGCCATCGAGCGGATCTTCAGGAAGCTCCCGAAGCTCGGCAGCGAGGCGGTGCCGCTGGCCCGGGCGCATCGCCGCGTGCTCGCCCAGCCGCTGGTGGCGCGGCACAGCCAGCCGCCGTTCGATGCCAGCGCCATGGACGGCTACGCCGTACGCGCCGCCGAGGTGGTTCCCGGCCGGCCGCTGAAACTGGCCGGAACCTCACAGGCCGGCGCCCGCTTTGTCGGTATGATGGAGCACGGCCAGTGCGTCCGCATCTTCACCGGTGCGCCCCTGCCGATCGGCGCCGATGCGGTGATCATGCAGGAAGAGGCGACGGCCAAGGGTAACCAGATCAGCTTCGAGAAGGTGCCAAAATCCGGCCAGAGTGTCCGCAAGCAGGGCTTTGACTTCAAGCGCGGCGCCGAGCTGTTGCCGGCGGGCGTCGCATTGACGCCGGCCATGCTCAACCTCGCGGCCTCCGCCAACCACCCGACGCTGACCGTGACGCGCCGCCCCAGGATCGCCGTACTGGCGACGGGCGACGAGTTGGTGGCCCCGGGCACGCCGCTCGGGCCCGACCAGATCATTGCTTCCAACACCTACGGGCTGATCCCGCTGCTGGCGCCCTGGGCCGAAGAAGTGATCGACCTCGGCATCGTGGCCGACGACAAGCTGAAGCTCGAGGCGGCCCTGTTAAGCGCCTTCGACCAGGGCGTCGACATGCTGGTCACCACTGGCGGCGCCAGCGTCGGTGAGCGCGATTACGTCCAGGACGTGCTGCGCGACCTCGGCGTCGAAGTGGATTTCTGGAAGCTCAGGATGCGACCGGGCAAGCCTTTGATGTTCGGTACCCGCGGTAAGACGCTGGTGTTCGGCCTGCCCGGCAATCCGGTCTCGGCACTGGTGACCGCGACGGTCATCCTGAAGCCGGCGCTGAGGGCGCTGACCGGCCACATCGATCCGTTCTGGCCCCGCATCGGCGTGCCCACCCTGCTCGGCCTGCCGCCCAACGGGCCGCGCCGCCACTTCATGCGGGCGACGCTCAGCCGCAACGATATCGGCTTCCTGCAGGTCGAGCCGATCTTCGAGACCGACTCGAGCCACTCGACCTCGCTGGCGCTGGCCGACGCGTTGATCGTGGTGCCGGAAGACTCGCCGGGCGTGCCGCCGGGCGAGATCGTCGACGTGATCCCGCTCAGCTGGGGCTGAGCCGGCGCTTGACCTTCCCATTATGGGAAGGTGTACCCGCCTCCTGCTGAGAAGGAGGCACAGTATGAACATCGGACAGGCCGCCAAGGCCACCGGCATTTCGACCAAGATGATCCGCTACTACGAATCGATCGGGCTGGTCGCCGCACCGCACCGGACCGAGTCCGGCTATCGGGTCTATCTCGACGACGATCTGCATACGCTGCGCTTCATCAACCGCGCCCGCGACCTGGGCTTCTCGGTCGAGCAGATGCGCGACCTGCTGACGCTGTGGCGCGATCGTGACCGGGCCAGCGCCGACGTCAAGGCGATCGCCCGCTCGCATATTGCAGTACTGGCCGAGAAAGCGCGCGCCCTCGCCGCGATGAGCGAGACGTTGCAGCACCTGGCCGACACCTGCCACGGCGACGACCGACCGAGCTGCCCGATCATCGAGAAGATCGCGGCTGCGGTCCCGCTAGCGGGCCGTCCGGCGCAACGCCCACGCTTCGGCGTTGCCTCGTTGCACTGAGGCTTGACCCTCCAAACATTGGAACCCTTAGGCACCTCGATCGATGCCGCGCGACTCCCCGCGCGGGAACAGTCGAAAGGACCTTTCCAATGCAACCCGATCCACGGCGGTGGTGGGGCCTGGCGCTGCTGAGCGCCGCCCAGTTCATCGTCATTCTCGATACCTCGATCGTCGGCGTCGCCCTGCCGGCGATCCAGACCCAGCTCGGCTTCTCGGCCGAGAACCTGAGCTGGATCTTCAATGCCTATGTCGTCGCCTTTGGCGGCCTGTTACTGCTCGGCGGCAAGCTGAGCGACGTGTTCGGCGCGCGCCGCATGTTCGCGCTCGGCTTTGTCATCCTGACCGCAGCCTCGATTCTTGCCGGTGTTGCGAGCTCTCAGGCCGTGCTGATCGCCGGCCGGGCTATCCAGGGTGTTGGCGCCGCGCTCATCGCGCCATCCGCGCTGGTGCTGCTGATGCAGTTGTTCGCGCATGATGGGCGCGAGCTCGGCAAGGCCTTCGGCGTCTGGGGCGCGGCCGCTGCCGCCGGTGGCACGGCCGGCGTGTTCCTTGGCGGCGTCATCACCGAATGGCTGAGCTGGCCGTGGACCTTCCTCGTCAACGTGCCGCTCGGCGCTTTGGTGCTGCTGCTGACCCCTGCCCTGTTGCCGCGGGTGCATGGCGGCATCGGCCGGATCGACTGGCTCGGCGCCATCACCATCACCGGGGCACTGTCGCTGGCGGTCTACGCCATCGTCACCACCGGACCAGGCCAATGGTCCTCGCCCACGACACTGAGCCTGTTGGGCGTCGCGGCGCTGCTGTTCGTCGGCTTCATCGTGCTGCAGGCCGTAGGTCGGCAGCCGCTGCTGCCACTGTCGATCTTTGCGACGCCCAATCTTGCCGCGGCCAACCTGCTGATGGCGCTGCTCGGTGCGGCGTGGATCCCGCTGTGGTTCTACCTCAACCTCTACCTGCAGCAGGTGCTGGGCCTCACGGCGCTCTATAGCGGCCTGGCGCTGGTGCCGATGACCGTCACCATCATGGTGCTGATGGTCTGGTTGTCGGGCCGGCTGGTCGGCCGCTTCGGCATCAAGGCGAACCTCGTCGCCGGGCTGCTCGCCATGGCCGTCGCGCTGTTCCTGTTCACCCGCGTACCGGCCGACGGCGACTTCTGGACGGATGTGCTGCCGGCCTCCATGCTGGCCGCTCTCGGCATGGCGCTCGCCTACATCCCGGCAACGATGGCGGGCATGTCGGGCGTTCGCCCTGAACAGACCGGCCTCGCTTCGGGCCTGATCAGCACCACCTACCAGATCGGCTCGGCCATCGGCCTCGCTGCCATGGTGGCGGTAGCCGCTGGAAGCGGCTCGGACCTGCTGGCCGGCTTCCAGGCGGCATTCTTCGGGGCAATGATCGTCGCGGCGGTCGCCGCGCTGGCCGCGCTGCTGTTCATCAGCGGCACCCCGGCCACGCAGGCGGCAGCCGCGGAGTAGCGAGAATGGGCCCGGCGTCGCGCCGGGCCTCAATCCACCGCTAGTGCCTGGTCTTCCGCTCCAGCACCGACTTGAGGACGATGGTGAGCACCGCGAGCAACGCCAGCGTCGAGGCGGCGGCGAAGGCGCCGGTGACGTTGAAATCGTTGAACAGCAGCTCGATCTGCAGCGGCAGTGTGTTGGTCTGGCCCCGGATGGCGCCTGAAACCACCGAGACCGCACCGAACTCGCCGATCACCCGGGCGTTGCACAGCACCGCGCCATAGAGCAGCGCCCAGCGGATGTTGGGCAGCGTCACGTGCCAGAAGATCTGCCGGCCGTTGGCGCCCAGCGACAGCGCCGCCTCCTCGTCTTCGCCGCCCTGCTGCTGCATCAGCGGGATCAGCTCGCGCGCCACGAACGGCGAGGTGACGAACAGCGAGACGAGGAAGATCGCCCACACCGTGAACATCAGTTTTACGTCGAACTGTGCGAGGAACGGGCCGAGCAGCCCCTGCCCGCCATAGAGGAACAAGTAGATCACACCGGCGACGATCGGGCTGACCGAGAACGGGATCTCGATGAAGGTGATCAGCAGCCGCTTGCCGCGGAATTCGTAGCGCGTCACCAGCCATGCGGCGGCGATACCGAACCCGACATTGATCGGCACCACGACGATCGCCGCCAGCACGGTGAGAAAGATCGCGTGCACTGTTTCGGGTTCGACGATGTTGCCCAGATAAACGCCGACGCCCTCGCGAAACCCGGTGACGACGATCAGCACCAGCGGCACCAGCAGCACGACGCCGGCCATCAGGTAGGCGAGCCCGATCAGCCCCCACGCCACCGCGGATTGCGGGCGGCGCGGATCGGCCGGGAGCGACGCGTCAGCGGGATTTATCTGCATAGCGGAGCTGCCAGGCCTGAAGCAGGTTGGTGAGGAACAGGGTAACGAACGCGGTCGCCAGCAGCACGGTGGCGAGCGCCGCCGCGGCTGGGTAGTTGTGCTCGTCGAGCCGGATGAAGATCAGCAACGAGACGATCTCGGTCATCCCCGGCAGGTTCCCGGCGATGAACACCACGGCGCCGAACTCGCCGATGGCGCGGGCGAAGCACAGCACCACACCGGTGGTGAAGGCCGGCAGGATCAACGGCAGGATGACCCTCGAGAACACCTGGAACGGCGTCGCGCCGAGCAGCCGCGCCGCCTCCTGCACGTCCTCGGGAATGTCCTCGAGCACCGGCTGCACCGTGCGCACCACGAAGGGCAGCGAGGTGAAGGCCATGGCGACGATGATGCCGAGCTGCGCGTGGGTGACAGTGATCCCCAGCGGCACGAGGATCTGCCCGTACCAGCCGGAGGGACCGAACAGCGTCACCAGCGCCAGGCCGGCGACGGCGGTGGGCAGTGCGAATGGCAGGTCGACCAACCCATCGATGATGCGCTTGCCGGGGAACTCGTAGCGCACCAGCACCCAGGCCAGCAGCAGGCCGAAAAAGCCGTTGAATACGGCAGCAGCGGCGGCGGAGGAGAAGGTGATCCAATAGGCCGAGATGGCGCGCGGCGACGAGACGATGCGCCAGAACTCCGGCCAACCGAGGCTGAAGGTCTTGAGCAGCATCGCTGCAAGCGGCAGTGCCACGATCAGGACGAGATAGAGCGCGGTGATGCCGAAGGTCAGCCCGAAGCCCGGCAGCAGATGCCTGCGACCGGGCTTTCGCGCCTTCGGCAAGCGCGTTCCAAAGGCAACGGCGCGGGGAGTTTCCCGCGCCGTATCGAGGCTGGTCAAAGCCCGGCCCTACTGGTTGACGAACACCTTGTCGAGCAGGCCGCCTTCGGCGAAATGGTCGGCCTTTATCTTGTCCCAGCCGCCGAACACGTCCTCGACGGTCACGAGGCGCACCTCGGGGAACTGCGCCTTGTACTTTTCGACGGCCGCTGCCTCGTGCACACGGTGGAACAGCGCGGCGGCGATATCCTGCCCCTCGGGCGAATAGAGGTAGTTGAGGTAAGCGGTGGCGATCTCGCGGGTGCCGCGCCTGTCGACCACCTTGTCGACGACGGCGACCGGGAACTCGGCGAGCAGGCTGACCGACGGGATTGCCGCGTCATACTGGTCGTCGCCCAGTTGCTTGATGGTGCCGAGCACTTCAGCCTCAAAGGTGATCAGCACGTCGCCGATCTTGTTCTCGACGAAAGTGGTGGTTGCTGCGCGGCCGCCGGTCTCGAACACCGGAACGTTCGAGAACACCTTCTTGAGGTATTCCTCGATCTTGGCCTCGTCGCCGGCAAACGCCTCGGTCGCCCAGGCGCGGGCGGCGAGATAGGTGTAGCGGCCATTGCCCGAGGTCTTGGGGTTGGGGAAGATGATCTTGACGTCATCGCGGGCAAGGTCTGCCCAGTCCTTGATGCCCTTGGGGTTTCCCTCACGCACGAGGAAGGCCGGCAGCGAGTAGAACGGCGAGGCGTTGTTCTCGAACTTGGTCTTCCAGTCGGCGGCGACGAACTCGCCCTTGGCGAGGGTGTCGACGTCGATCACCTGGTTGAAGGTCACCACGTCGGCCTCAAGACCCTCGAGGATCAGGCCGGCCTGCTTGGACGAGCCCGCATGCGACTGGTTCACCTTCACGTCGGCGCCGGCCGAGGCCTTGTAGGACGGGACGAACTTGGCGTTCACCGCGTCGAACAACTCGCGCGAGATATCGTAGGAGACGTTGAGGATTTCGGTGGTCTGCGCCAGCACCGGCGCGGTGCCCAGCAGGATGGCGGCAACGGCCGCGGTGAAAAGCTTGTTCATTATGCCCCAGCGGAAAAATCGGAATGAACCGAGGATTCGGTGAGGCGAGAAACACGAAACCGATGGCTCGCGTCAAAGCCTAGTGCATTGATCCGGAGGACTTATTCCCCGCGGCCGAGGCGAATAGCATCGCGTTGCGTGGGACGGACCGGCAGCGCAACGTCATTTCGGAGGGATTGGCCGGTCGTCAGCGACCAATGGCGCGGAACTGCTTCGGCTCGATGCCGAGAGTCCGCAGGTCACGGGCGCTGGGAGCACGATGCTCGTGCGTCGCGGCCGCGGCGGCATTTGCAGCGCCGAACATCTCGAACAGGTCGCGGAACAGGCTCGGTTTGCGGGTCATCGGGAGGTCCTTTCGTTCCTCCTCAGATGGGGAGTCTCGCCTGCCTACAGCAGTGGGCGTGGAGGCAGGCAAGCCATGCGCGTGTTGCAGGCGTCAGTCGTTGTCGGCAGCAACCGCCGCGAGCACCTCGCCCTTGCCGCGGGCCCTCAGGATCAGCGGCACGATCAGCGCCAAGGCCGCAAGCGCCAGCAGCGTCGCCGAGATCGGCGAGGTGAACAGCACCAGCACGTCGCCCTGCGAAATGGCGAGGGCTCGCCGCAACTGCTGCTCGGCCATCGGACCGAGAATCAGACCCACCACCACCGGCGCAATCGGGAAGTGGAACAGCCTGAGGCCATAACCGAGCAGGCCAAAGGCCAGCAGCATGCCGAGCTCGAACACCGAGGGGTTGGCGCCGATGGTGCCGAGCGTCGCGAACAGCAGGATGCCGGCATAGAGCCAGGGTTTCGGGATGGTGAGCAGCTTCACCCACAGCCCGATCAGCGGCAGATTGAGGACGATCAACATCAGGTTGGCGATCAACAGGCTGGCAATCAGGCCCCAGACCAGTTGCGGGTTCGAGGTGAACAGCAGAGGGCCGGGCTGCAGGCCGTATTGCTGGAAACCAGCCAGCATGATGGCTGCGGTGGCCGAGGTCGGCAGCCCCAGCGTCAGCAGCGGCACCAGCGTGCCGGCGGCGGACGCATTGTTGGCAGCCTCCGGGCCGGCCACGCCTTCGATGGCGCCGTGCCCGAACTCCTCGGGGTGCTTGGAAAGCTTCTTTTCCGCCGCATAGGAAAAGAACGTGCCGATCTCGGCGCCGCCGGCTGGCATGGCGCCGATCGGAAAGCCAATGACAGTGCCGCGCAGCCACGGCTTCCAAGACCGGGCCCAGTCCTTGGCGCTCATCCACAGCGAGCCGCGCACCGGCTCCACCGTTTCGGGAGCGCGCTTTCCCTGTGCGGCGACGAACAGCGTCTCGCCGATGGCGAACATGGCGACCGCCAGCGTCGTGACTTCCACGCCGTCGAGCAGGTCGGGGATGCCGAAGCTCAGCCGCGCCTGCCCGGTCTGCAGGTCAATGCCGATAATGCCGAGCGTCAGGCCGATGAACAGCGAGGTCAGTCCGCGCAAGGCGGAATCGCCGAACGCCGCCGAGACGGTGACGAAGGCCAGCACCATCAGCGCGAAATACTCGCGCGGCCCGAAGGCCAGCGCAAACTTCACCACCCCCGGGGCGAGGAAGGCCAGCGCGATGGTGGCGATCAGGCCGGCAACGAACGAGCCGATGGCGGCGGTGGCGAGGGCCGGCCCGCCCCTGCCCGCCTTGGCCATCTTGTTACCCTCGAGCGCCGTGACGATCGAGGCGCTTTCACCCGGGGTATTGAGCAGGATCGAGGTGGTCGAGCCGCCATACATACCGCCGTAGTAGATTCCGGCGAACATGATCAGCGAGCCCGCCGGATCGAGCTTGTAAGTGACCGGTAGCAGCAGCGCCACGGTGGTCGCCGGTCCGATCCCCGGCAGCACGCCGACGGCGGTGCCGAGCGTCACACCAACCAGCGCGTAGAGCAGATTGATCGGCTGCACGGCGACCGCGAGGCCCTGCCAGAGCAGCATGAAGGTATCCATCAGGCGAAGCTCCTGAAGAAGCCGAGAATGCCGGTAACTACCAGCGTGACGAACTGCACCAGCGTTTCCATCAGACCGGTCAGCGCCAGCTCAAGCGGGCCGGTCGGCAGGGTGAGCGACAGCGCGCGGGCGAAGATGAGCCACACCAGGCCCGACAGCAGGATGCCGACAGGAACGCTGAACCAAAGCCGCCGGGCTCCGAAGGCGCGGGCGGTCATGGCGAACAGAATGCCGGTGGCGATCGAGAAGCCGGCGTATTTGATCAGCGCCATCTGCGCGACCAGCCCGCCGACGATCCATAGCACGGGCGGCAAGTCCTGCTGCTCGCGCTCGGGGAAATCGTGCCGATAGGCGGCGATAACCGTCCACACTGCGAGGCCGCCGAGGCACGTCGCGATCACATACGGAATGGTCTGGGGTCCGATCCGGGCATAGGCGCCACCGGCACCCAGCCGCGAGGCGTCCCACGCAATCAACAGCGCGAGAGCCATGAGACCCGCAGCGATGACCAGCGCCGCCCAGTCAGGGCGGCGCTGCTTGTTTGCCTGAGCCATGGGCTCGATCATTGCACGAGACCGACGTCCTTGAGAATTGCCTCGGTGGCGGCGATCTCGGTGGCCAACTGGGTCTTGAACGCGTCGCTGGCAAGGTAGGTATTGGTCCAGCCCTTGGTCTCGAGGATCTTCGTCCACGATGCCGAGTTCACCATCTTCTCGATGTCGGCGCCGATCGCGGCGGTCTGTTCGGCGCTGAGGCCCGGACCGGCCCACACGCCGCGCCAGTTCTGCACCACCAGGTCGACGCCGCCTTCCTTGAAGGTCGGCCCGTTGATGATCGCCACCTTCTCCGGCGACGAAACGCCGATGACGCGCAGCGCACCGGCTTCCACCTGCGACTGGAATTCGCCATAGCCGGAAATGCCCACCGTCACCTGGCTGCCGAGCACGGCGGCGAGCGCTTCACCGCCGCCAGAGAAGGCGACGTAGTTGACCAGCTTGGGATCGACCCCGACGGCCTTGGCGAAGAGGCCCGCGGTGATGTGGTCGGTGCCGCCGGCCGAGCCGCCGGCCCATGATACCGAGCCGGGATCGGCCTTCAGCTTGGCGACGAGACCGGCGAGGTCCTGGATGTCGGAAGCCGCCGGTACGACGATCACTTCGTATTCGCCGGTGAGGCGAGCAATCGGCGTCACTGCGTCGAGGGTCACCGGGGCCTTGTTGGTGAGGATGGCGCCGACCATCACATAGCCACCGACGATCAGCTTTGACGGGTTACCATTGGCCTCCTGCACGAACTGCGCAAGGCCGATGGTGCCACCGGCGCCCGGCACATTGGTAACCTGCACGTTGCCGGAAATGCCCTCGGCGGTCAGCGCCTCCTGCATCGAGCGGGCGGTCTGGTCCCAGCCGCCGCCGGGCGCGGCCGGCGCCATGATCGAATAGTCGGCGGCAAAGGCCGCAGTCGGCAGCGCCAAGGCGCCAGCCAGCAAGGCAGTCGCGACGAGATGCTTCATTGCTTGTCCTCCAATGCGGCCGGCACGCTGCCGACCGTCGTTATTTCAATCCTGGGGAATGCCCCGCGATGAAACAGCACGAGCTGCCGCACGGTTGCGGCAACGCTGATCAAAACTGCGGGGTCCTCCCAGACTCCTCGGCCGGACGCTGTTGCGCCTCGGCCAGGCTCGACCAGACCACAGCAAGCTGTCGTGAAGCTGACGCGCCCTGCACCTTGAGGGCGGAAGGCGGAGGCGATGTGGGTGCGCCCTACCTACTGGATGCTGAGCGCGTCGTTCCAGCGCCGGATCAGCCGGGCCCGCTTCACCTGGTCGAGATAGACCATCAGCCCGGGGCTGACCGGCACCGGCCGGAGCTGATTGCCCAACGCCTGCTGCATGGCGTTGGCGGTGTTGTCACCGGTAACGCTGGGGTTGAGCGCCGCGATCTGCAGCTGTTGCGCCATGATCGTCTGCCCTTCGGCCGACATGAAGAAGGCGAGATAGCGGCGGCCCAGGTCCGGGTTGGCCGCGGCCTTCGGCACCAGCCCGATGCGCGAGGTGACGATGGTGTAGTCGGCCGGCAGGACAATGCCGAGATCGGGGTTCCGCGCCGCCGCCTCGGCTGCATAGGAGCCGAGGATATTGTAGCCGAAGACGAACCGGCCATCGGCGACGCGATCGACGATCGCCGAGGTGGTCGAGTAGAGCTTTACCCCCGCCGCGCCCATGGCGCCGACCAGCGTCCAGAGGTCCGAATACTGCTCCTGGTCACGCGAAAAGAACATGAAGCCGACGCCGGAGCGCTCGATGTCGTAGGTGCCGATGCGGCCATGGATCGCATCGGCATTGGCCTCGAGATACTGGATCAGTTCGGCCCGCGTCGTAGGCGGCTTCGACCCGGCAAAGCTCGGCTTGTGGTAGATGAACACCGCGGGCTCGTAAGTCAGCGCATAGGCGGTGTTGCGCCAATTGGCCCAACGCGGCCAGCTCGCCGACAGCGGCACGCTGCTCTCCTGCGCGTAACCATCGTTGGCCAGCTTCACCTGCAGGTCCATCGACGAGGAGAAGGCAAAATCGGCGGTAGGACCGCCGGCATCGGATTCGGCGACGACGCGGTCGTAGATATCGACGGTCTGAAGGTCTTCGTAGGCCACGGCAATGTCGGGGTTGGCCGCCTGGAATGCTGCGATCATCGGACGCGCCAGCGGCTCGTCGAGCGACGAGTACACCGTCACCGTTCGCGCATCGGCCGCTCCGCCGAGCGCCGGAAACACCTTCATCCCCTGGGCCAGGGCTGGAGAGGTAACGAGCAGCAGGAGAATGGCGACCAGACGCAGCATGGCGCGACCATGCCCGCTCCCCTGCCCGCTCCACAAGGGCTATGGGCAACACGCCACGCTCAAACTACCGTGGGCGCGGGGAGCGAGTAATGCGTATCTTGGTGGTGGAAGACAACCGGACCTTGGCCGACGGCCTCGCCGCGGTGCTGCGCGTCGCCGGCTATGCCGTCGATGTGGTGCATGACGGGGTCTCTGCCGATGCGGTGCTGACCACCGAAACCTTCGATCTCGTGGTGCTCGACCTGAGCCTGCCCGAAATGGACGGGCTCGACGTGCTCCGTCGCATGCGAGGCCGCCGAAACCCCTCCTCGGTGCTGGTGCTCACCGCCCGCGGCGCGCTCGACGAACGGGTGCGCGGCCTCGATCTTGGCGCCGACGACTACATGACCAAGCCGTTCGAAGTGTCGGAACTGGAGGCCCGCATCCGCGTGCTGCTGCGCCGGCAGGCCGGGCTGCACAACTCCAGCATCGCCTACGGCAGCATCGAGCTCGATACCGTATCGCGCACCCTGTCGGCCTTCGGGCAGACGCTCGATATCCCGGCGCGCGAGCTGAGCGTGCTCGAAACACTGCTGCGCAAGGCCGGCAAGGTGGTGGCCAAGCAATCGATCATCGAGTCGCTGGCCGCCTTCGACGACGACCTCAGCGAGAACGCGGTCGAGCAGTACATCTCACGACTCCGCCGGCGGCTGGCGCCATATGCCCTCACGGTGCGCGTCGCGCGTGGGCTCGGCTACTATCTCGACCGGATCGTCGATTGATGGCGCGGCCCTATTCGCTGCGCCGACGCCTGCTGCTGTGGCTGATGGTGGCGCTGCTGGCCGTGGCGGCGCTGGCCGTGGTCGATACCTGGCGCGAAGCCCGGGACACCGCCACCTCGCTGTCGGACCGCGTGCTCGCCGGCTCGGTGCTGGCGATCGCCGAGCGGGTGATCGTTACCGAGGACGGGGCGCTCGAGGTCGACGTGCCCTATGTGGCGTTGGAAATGCTGACCTCGGCGGCGCAGGACCGGGTATTTTACCGAGTCGATGGCCCGGAGGGCTTCATCACCGGCTACCAGACGCTACCGACTTCTGAGAACGCGACGGCCGACATCGCCTATTCCGATGCCAGCTTCCGGGGTGAGCCGATCCGGGTCGCGGTGCTGCGACGGGCGGCATCATCAGGCGTCAGCGCCATCCCCTTCACCGTGACGGTGGCCGAAACCACGATTGCGCGCACCCAGCTGACCCAGACCCTGCTGGTGCGCTCCGCCATCCGCCTCGCCCTGTTGATTCTCGCAGCGGCGGTGATCCTGTGGCTGGCTGTCGGGTTCTCGCTCGCCCCGCTCTACCGGCTGCGCGACGCCATCTCCCGGCGAGCGCTCGACGATCTCAGCCCGATCGAGCAGGAGGTGCCGCGCGAGGTGCAGGGGCTGGTCGATACCATCAACTCGTTCATGACGCGGCTGTCGGCGGCGCTCGAGGCGCTGCGGCACTTCACCGGCAATGCCAGCCACCAGCTCCGCACACCGCTGACCATCATCCGCACACAACTGGCGCTGGCGCTTCGCGCCGAGACGCCCGCCGCGGCGCGCGAAGCTGCGCGGACCGCCGACGCCGCGGTGGTGCATGCCGAGCGCGTCCTGGCGCAGCTCCTGTTGCTCGCCCGCATTGACGAGGCCGCCTCCGACCGCCTGCAGTTCCCGATCGTCGATCTGCACGAACTTGCACGGGAACGCACGGGCGACTACGTCGTCCGCGCTCATGCCGCCGAAATCGACCTCGGCTTTGACGGCAACGGCCCTGCCCTGGTCCGCGGCGACCCGATGCTGCTGGGCGAATTGCTCAGCAACCTGATCGAGAACGCCATCGCCTATGCCGGCCCGGGTGCCGAGGCGACGGTGCGTGTCGTCGCCGCGGAAGACTTGCTACTCGAGGTTGCCGATACCGGCAAAGGCGTTGCGCCCGAACAGCTTGCCGCCGTCCGCAAGCGCTTCAGCCGTGGCGATAGCGACAAGCCCGGCGCCGGGCTCGGCCTGCCGATCGTCGAAGAAATCGCTACGCTGCTCGGAGGCGAGCTCACCGTGGCCGCACCGCCCGGCGGCGGCTTCAGAGTCCAACTCCATCTGCCAGCCGCGAGCCAAGATCGGTAGCTGTTGCCGATCGTGCATATTCGTGCAATATCGTGCATGAACATGCATGGAGTCGCACATGCTCACCGATGAACGCCACGATGTGATCCGCGCCCTGCTGCTGAGCGATGGGCGCGTCGTCGCCACTGAACTTGCTGCACGGTTCGGCGTGTCGGAGGACACGGTCCGGCGCGACCTGCGCGAACTCGCCAAGGCCGGCTACTGCCGGCGCGTCCATGGCGGCGCTCTCGCCCCGGCACCGGTGGCGCTGCCGATCTCGGCCCGGGTGGAGAAAGATGCCGATGCCAAGACCCGGCTGGCGGCTGAAGCCGTGAAGCTGCTGCAGCCGCGGCACACCGTGTTCATCGACGCCGGCAGCACCAACTACGCCATCGCCCGCGCCATTCCCCGCAGCATGGAGCTGACGGTCGTCACCAACGCACCTGCCATCGCCGCGGCGCTCGCTGACCACGAGCACGTCACCATCATCATGCTCGGCGGCATCTACAACGGCGAACTGGGCAGCGTCAGCGGCAACACCACGGTCGAGGCAATCGAGGCCATCTACGCCGATCTGGTGTTCCTCGGGACTTGCGCCATCGACCTGACGTTCGGGGTCTCCGCCCTCGATGCCGTCGAGGCCGAAGTGAAGCGTGCCATGGTGATGCAGAGCCGCGCCCTGGTGGTCGCCGCGACCGCCGACAAGCTTGGCCTCGCTGCGCCGTTCCGGATCGCGAGGCCCGAGGCGCTGACCCACCTGGTGGTCGAAGGCGACGCCGATCCCGGCCTGCTCGAGGACTTCGCGACGCAAGGCACCACCGTCCACCACGCCACCTGATTTCAAGCCGCACTGGATCTCCGCCGTGACCGCCACCACGATCGCCACTCACCGCCTCCCATCTGCTCGCCGCGAGCAGATCGCCACCCGGGTGATCTTCCTCGTTGTCGGCATCGTCATGGCTGGCTTCGCCCCACTGGTGCCGCTGGCCAAACTCCGCCTCGGGCTCGACGAAGGCGCGCTCGGGCTCTTGCTGCTGTGCCTGGGGCTGGGCTCGATTCTCGCCATGCCGATCACCGGCATCCTGACTGCCAAGTGGGGCTGCCGCGCCGTGATCGCCGTCGCCTCGATCATCATGATCGGGGCTTTCCCGTTCCTCGCTATCGCCGACAGCTGGCTCAGCATGGCGGTCGCCATCGCCGTGTTCGGCGCCTCGCTGGGCACCGTCGACGTGGCGATGAACATCCAGGCGGTGAGGGTCGAGCGCGACAGCGGCCGACCGATGATGTCCGGCTTCCACGGCCTGTTCAGCCTCGGCGGCATCGCCGGGGCCGGTGGCATGAGCGCCTTGCTGGCGCTGGGCGGCCTGTCGCCGCTGGTGGCGGCTATCGCCGTCAGCGTCGTGTCGCTGCTGCTGGTTGGCTTGTCGCTGGGCGGGCTGCTGCCCTATGGCGACAATGGGCAGGAGAAGTCGCCGCTGTTCGTTCTGCCCAAGGGCGGCGTGCTGCTGCTCGGCATCCTGTGCCTCTTGACCTTCCTCGCTGAGGGATCGGTGCTCGACTGGAGCGCGGTGTTCCTGACCTCGGTCCGCGGCGCCGATATCGGTCTCGCCGGGCTCGGCTATGCCGCGTTCGCGGTAGCGATGACCGGCGGACGGCTCGCCGGCGATCGTATCCGGATGGCGCTGGGCGAGCGGCGCGTCATCGTGCTTGGCGGCTTGATCGGCGCCATCGGCTTTGCCGTGGTGCTGCTGGTTCCCTCAGCCCATGCCGGCCTCGTCGGCTACTTCCTCGTCGGCGTCGGCGCCTCCAACCTCGTGCCGGTGCTGTTCTCGGCTGCCGGTCGCACCAGGGACATGTCGCCCGGCCTCGCGATCACCGCAGTCAGTACGCTGGGCTATCTCGGTCTGCTCGCCGGTCCCGCACTGATCGGGTTCGTAGCGCACCTTGCCACTCTGCCCTTCGCCTTCGTACTGCTCTCTGCCGCCATGCTGATGGTGGCGGCAAGCTACAAGGTCGCGAAATAGCGACGGCCGCGGACCGGCAGACCGTCCGCGGTCACCGGTCCGAGTGCTGGGAGCCCTTCTTGCCAACAGCTCTCACGAGGACAAAAGCCCCCAAATCGGCGGGCTCGTAACGCAATATTCACCGCTCGATTGCAGAACATAACTGGAACACGTATAACACGTTCAGTCTTTGTTCCGATTCTGCTCACGGAGCCGCCCATGCTGACGCGCAAGCAACACGAACTGCTGATGTTCATCCACGAGCGGATGAAGGAGTCCGGTATCCCGCCCTCGTTTGATGAGATGAAGGACGCGCTCGACCTGAGGAGCAAGTCCGGTATCCATCGGCTGATCACTGCGCTCGAAGAGCGCGGCTTCATCCGGCGCCTGCCCAACCGGGCCCGGGCGCTCGAAGTGATCAAGCTGCCGGATTCGATGAACCCGTCACTCGGCGGCCGCAAGGCTCGCTTCGAGCCCTCGGTCATCGAAGGCAACCTCGGCAAGGTGGCAACACCTCCGGCGCGCCCATCGGCGCCCGTGGTCAACGCCGACTCCTACCGGGCCGTGACCATCCCGGTGATGGGCCGCATCGCAGCGGGCACGCCGATCGAAGCGATCCAGACCCACAGCCATACCATCATGGTGCCACCCGAAATGCTCGGGCCAGGCGAGCACTATGCACTCGAAGTGCGCGGTGACTCGATGATCGACGCCGGCATCTTCGATGGCGATACCGTGCTGATCAAGAAGCAGGACGCGGCTTCGACCGGCGAGATCGTCGTCGCCCTTGTCGATGACGAGGAAGCGACCCTGAAGCGGCTCCGCCGTCGCGGCAATTCCGTTGCGCTCGAAGCGGCCAACCCGGCCTACGAGACCCGTATCTTCCCGCCCGACCGGGTCAAGGTGCAGGGCCGGCTGGTCGGCCTGCTGCGCAAGTACTGATTTACTGACCCCTCCGCCAACTGGGTCCTTGGGTCGGCAGCTTGCCGGCCCTTTTTCTTTGAAGCTGCGCTGCTTTCTTATGAAACCGCGGTCCTTTCTTGGGAAAACAGATTGGCCGGCCGATTATTGCACTAGGGTCGGCCCGGCAAAGACGGTACGGTCCGCGCCGCCACAGGAGGCCTCAGGTGTCTTCAGGCAGCGCCGCCATGCAAATGGCCGTCGCGATCGTACCAGGAGAGTGGACAACCTTCCCGATCGCGCTTTAGCGGCATGGCGGTGCGCAGCAAACATGCAGCGCCAGGGAGAAGGTTTTGGCAGCAGAGGTCGAATGGGTTGCCGTTGATTGGGGCACTTCCAATCTGCGCGCATGGGGCATCGACGCCGGCGGCGAGATCGCCTTCGCGCGCTCGTCGCCGGATGGCATGGGTCGCCTCAGCCGCGAACAGTACCCCGATGTGCTGACCTCGCTGCTCAGCGGTGTCGCCGAGGACATCGAAGACGTGCTGATCTGCGGCATGGCCGGTGCCCGGCAAGGCTGGATCGAGGCCCCCTATCTCGACGCCCCGGCCGAGCTCGGCCGCCTTGCACAGGGCGCGGTGGCGCCCGACATGCCCGGCCCGCTAACCCCCCGCATTCTTCCCGGCGTCTGCCTGCGTGATGTCGGCGCCGAAGACGTGATGCGCGGCGAGGAAACCCAGTTGCTGGGCCTGTCGTCGTTGCTCCCGGGGTTCTCCGGCCTGGCGGTGATGCCCGGCACCCACAGCAAATGGGCGCTGCTCTGCGGCACCAGGCTGGAGCGCTTCTCGAGCGCCATGACCGGCGAGATCTTCGAACTGCTGCGCACCCACTCGGTGCTGCGTCACTCGCTGGGTGGCGAACTCGAGGGCGAAGACCGGGAGCGCGGCTTCGAAGCCGGCCTCGATCAGGGGTTGGAACGTCCCGAGCGGCTGACTGCCACGCTGTTCAAGGTTCGCGCCGGTTCGCTCCTCTCAGGACGCAGTGCACCGTGGTGCGCCGGTTTCCTCTCGGGGTTGCTCATCGGCGCCGAGATCGGCGGCCAGCGCGACTGGATCGGCGAAGCCGAGATCCCATTGGTCGGCAGCGTCGGCCTTTGCGGGCTCTACCAGATGGCTTTCGCCCGGCTGGGCGCCAGCACCCGCATCATCGATGCAACCGACGCCACCCTCGCCGGCCTCAAGGCTGCAAGACAGGCATAGACCATGACCCACCGCCACATCATCGCGATCCTTCGCGGCATCACCCCTCCCGAAACCCTCGAAGTCTGCGACGCCCTGGTGCTCGCCGGCATCACCATGATCGAGGTGCCGCTGAACTCGCCGGAGGCGCTGCGCTCCATCGAGGACGCCGCAAAAGTGTTCGAGGGCCGCGCGCTGATCGGCGCCGGCACCGTGCTGAGCCGCGCCGATGTCGACGCCGTTGCTGATGCCGGCGGCCAGTTCGTCGTCTCGCCAGACACCAATCCGGCCGTGATCGGCGCCACGATCGAGCGCGGCATGACCTCGTATCCGGGCGTGTTCTCGCCCACCGACGCTTTCACTGCCATCCGCTCTGGCGCCACGGGCCTCAAGTTCTTCCCGGCCGAAGTGCTGGGCCCCAAGGGCATCAAGGCGATGAAGGCCGTACTGCCATCAGACATTCCGCTCTACGCCGTCGGGGGCGCCAATCCCGATAATTTCACCGAGTACTTCGCCGCCGGCTGCGCCGGCTTCGGTCTCGGCACCTACATTTTCAAACCCGGCATGTCCGCCGCGGATGTGGCATTGCGCGCCACCGCGGCCGTCGCTGCCTATGACCAGGGAAAACCGCGATGAACACCAAGGCCGAGCTCTTTGTCGACAGCCGCTGCGAGCTGGGCGAAGGCCCGTTCTGGCACCCGCTGCTCGAACGCCTGTTCTGGTTCGATATCCTCAACCAGACCATGCTGAGTGCCGGGACCGATGGCCACATCGTCGACCGCATCACGTTCAAGGACACGGTCAGCGCCGGTGCGGTGATCGACAAACAGAGCCTTGCCATCGCCCAGTCGGGCGCCCTGCTCCGCTACGACTTCGCTACCGATACGACCTCGGTCATCGCCGAGATCGAAGGCGACGTTCCGACCAACCGCACCAATGACAGCCGCGTCGACCGCGCCGGCGGCTTCTGGATCGGCACCATGGGCCGCAAGGCCGAAGCCGGTGTCGGCGGCGTCTACCAGTATCGTGCCGGGCAGACCACCAAGGTGATCGAGAGCATCCGCATCCCGAACTCGATCTGCTTTTCGCCCGACGGCCGGACCGCTTACTTCACCGACTCCGGCAAGATGATCGTCAAATGCGCCACCGACCCGGCGACCGGCCTGCCGATCGGGCCGTGGGAGGACTTCTTCACCATGGAGAGCCCCGGCGGCGCCGATGGTTCAGTGGTCGATTCCGAGGGGTATCTGTGGAATGCGCGCTGGGGTGGCGGCAAGGTCATCCGCATCTCGCCCCACGGTAAGCTCGACAAGGTTGTCGAGGTCCCCGGCGTCAGCCAGGTGAGTTGTCCGGCCTTTGGCGGCAATGACCTCAAGACCCTCTACATCACCACCGCGCGCGAGCACATGACGCCCGAGCAGCTTGAACGCGAGCCGCACGCCGGCAGCGTCTTCGCCGTGGCGCTCGACGTGCCCGGCATCGCCGAACCCTTCCTCAAGCTCTGAGTCTCACGTGTCGTTTCCTGCTGTCGGCGTCTGCTACTACCCCGAACACTGGCCCGTCGAATGGTGGGAGGATGACGCGCGCCGCATGGCGGAGATCGGCATCCAGTATGTCCGCATCGGCGAGTTCGCCTGGTCGAAACTCGAGCCCCGGCCGAACGAGATGGACTTCGGCTGGCTGGTGACGGCGATGGATGTGCTCGGCAAGCATGGGCTGAAGGTCATCGTGGGCACGCCGACGGCCACGCCGCCGCGCTGGCTGCTCGACAAGATGCCCGACATGCTGGCGGTCGACCGCGATGGCCGGCCGCGCGGCTTTGGTTCGCGGCGACACTACGACTTCTCGCATCTGGGCTATCGGCGTGAGTGCGCCCGCATTACCCGGCTGCTGATCGACCACGTCGGCCAGCACAAGGCGCTCGCCGGCTGGCAGACCGACAACGAGTATGGCTGCCACGACACCGTGCACTCCTACTCGAAAGCCGCCGCGTTCGGTTTCCGGCTCTGGCTGAAGGACAAGTACAAGTCCATCGATGCGCTGAACGCCGCCTGGGGCAACGTGTTCTGGTCGATGGACTACAACAACTTCGAGCAGATCGACCCGCCGAACCTGACGGTGACCGAGGCTGCGCCGGCAGCCTGTCTCGATTTCCGTCGCTACTCCTCCGCACAAGTCGCAGCGTTCAACAAGACGCAGTACGACCTGATGAAGGCCGCACGTCCTGATCTACCCGTGATCCATAATTTCATGGGCCGCTTCACCGAGTTCGACCACTACGAAGTGGCCGAAACCCTCGATGTGGCGAGCTGGGACTCCTACCCGATCGGCCACCTCGCGGTTTCCAATGAATCCGACGAGGTGAAAGCCGCCTATTTCCGCCAGGGCGAGCCGGACGCGCAGGGCCTGCAGCACGACATCTACCGCGCCGTCGGCCATGGCCGTTGGTGGATCATGGAGCAGCAACCCGGTCCGGTGAACTGGGCCGAGTACAACCCCGATCCCCTGCCCGGCATGGCCCGCCTCTGGGCGTGGGAAGCGTTCGCGCACGGCGCCGAGGTGGTGTCTTACTTCCGCTGGCGGCAGGCGCCGTTTGCACAGGAGCAGATGCATGCCGGCCTGCTGCGCCCCGATAGCCAGCCGGCCCCTGCCTACCACGAGGCCAAGCAAGTTGCAGAGGAACTCAAGCGGCTCGGCATCGATGGGGTGGCCAACAAGGGCCGCGTCGCCATCGTCTATGACTACCAGAGCGAATGGGCATGGCGGATCCAGCCACAGGCCAAGGGGTTCTCGCACCACCAGCATGTCCGCAACGTCTATGTGCCGCTGCGCAAGCGGGGCGTCGACGTCGATATCCTGTCTCCTTCGACCACCGATTTCTCTGGTTATGACCTGGTGGTGATTCCGGCGCTGTTCGCCTGGAACGACGAGCTTCGCACCGCCATCGAGAACTTTGGCGGCCACCTGCTGATCGGTCCGCGCACCGGCTCGAAGACCGAAAACTTCTCTATCCCTACCGGTCTTGGTCCGGATCTGCCGCAGAATCTGCTCGATGCCAAAGTGGCGCGCGTCGACAGCACCGATCCCCGGCGCACTGTTTCGGTCAAGGGTGGCGGCGCTGTCGGCCACTGGCGTGAGCGGCTGGACACCGGGGCTGAGATCGTCATCGAGGACGAAGAGGATTTCCCGGTGCTGGTGGCGCAGGGAAAGCTCAATTACCTGGCAGCCAGCGGCGATCGCGCCCTGATGCAGCGGATCGTCGATCACCTGCTCGCCGAAGCCGATGTCCCGACGCTCAACCTCCCCGCGGGCGTGCGCTGCCGCACCAGAGGTAAATGGCGCGTTTACTTTAACTACGGCGATACTGTGGCAAACCTGACTGCGGCGCCCGATGAGAACGGCTACGTGCTAGGCGGCACCCAGATCGAAGCCGCCGGGGTCACGGTAGCGTTGCTCGCCACGGCCGGCTGAGTTGCGGAATAGCGGGGCGGACTTCGAAACCGCCCCGCGCCGCATCCCAGCGCAACCACTGCACGCCACCTCGGGCCAGCGCAGCTGCGTCGATCACCGTATCGGCCGCGCAGGTGGCAGGGACGGTCCGGCGGGCGATCAGCAGATCGGCCATGCCGCAATCCTCGTAGAAGCCCGCAGGGTCTCGCACGATCGCTACGGTGAAGCCCCGGCTGCTGGCGCCAAAGCAGCCGATACTGTCGCAAGTGAGCAACGAGCGAGGCTCAATGGCCTCGCCGTAGGTCTCGCGCCACACGTCGACGGCGAAACTGTCGGCCTTGCCGGCCACAAGCTGCAGGCCCGCGTCGCCCCGTAGAGCCACCGCCTGCGTGGTGTCGGCGATCAGGACGTCAGGCGGACGGTCGACGGCGAACAACAGAACCGCCGGCACCAGCAACACAGGCGCTATCAGCCGGTGCCAGCTCGAGAGGAACGTGAACCAGGCGAGCGCCGCGAGCCCGAGCAGCAGGGCGACGGGCGCCAGCAATGGACTGGCATCGAGGCCCGAACTCCAACTGGCGACGAGCCCGCCAAGCTCGAGCATCCGGTCGATCGACCACCCCATCACTGCGAGGAACGGCGCCTCCCAGCCGAACGGCATGGCAAGGGTTGCCAGCACCGCGAAGGGCATCATCACGAAGCCGACCAGCGGCAGCGTGAACAGGTTGCCCAGCACGCCGAGCGGCGAGGTCTGCTGGAAGTGGTAGACGGAGAACAGCAGCGTCGCCGCACCGGCGATCAGGCTGGTCAGCACGATACCCCACAGATACTCGCCGGTACGCACCAACAGGGATTTCTCTCGTCCCTCTGGCGGCCGCATCAGCTCCCACGCGCCGATCAGCGCCACAACGGCCGCGAACGACAGCTGGAAGCTCGGCCGGAACACGCTGGCCGGGTCGGTGGCGATGACGATCAGCGCCGCAATCGCAACATTGCGCATGGTGAGCGCGCGTCGGCCGAACACGATGGCGCCGAGCACCAGCACCAGCATGATCGTCGAGCGCAGGGCCGCGACATTGCCGCCCGAGATGGCGAAATAGGCAAGCGCTGCGAGCACGGCGCCCGCCGCAGCGACGCGCTTGACCGAAACGAAGCGGTGGATGCCGCTCACCAGTGCCAGTCCGCCCCGCAGCGTCACCAGCACCAGTCCAGCGACGATCGTCAGGTGCAACCCGGAAACCGACAGCACATGCGCCAGCCCGGCCGCGGCCATGGTCTCGCGCGCCTCGTCGGACACGGCGCTCTGGTCGCCGGTGATCAAGGCCCGCGCGATGCCGGCGGTCGGCTGTTTGAGGTCGGCGTCGATACGTGCCGCGATGCCACGGCGGATGCCGTCGATCACCCGTTCCGGCGCCGAGTTGCTGCCGGTCGATACCCGCTCGACCGCGCCGGTGGCGTTGCCATAGGCGCCCACCCCATCGAAGAAGGCGTGGAACTGGCTATCGAAGCCGTTCGGAACCACCGGACCGGGCACGGCGTAGAACCGCACCGGCGCCCGAACGATGTCGCCCGGGGCCAACGATGGCCCCTCGGCGATGACGATCCGAGCGCGCCGCATCGGCACGCTCCGCGATGTCCCGGTCGGGGTGATCGACGAAACGATAGCCCGTGTCCCGCTCTCGAGCTCCGACACAATCTCGTCGACGCGCATCTCGTAGGTGCCGTAGGCCGGCCGGGCCAGCATCGTCGTGCCGAACAACGCGGCATGGATGGAGAGCAGCGAGACGCCGACCCAGAACGCACCGGTCAGGGTCAGGGTGCGGAAGACAAATGCGTGGCCACGCGAGAGAAGCAGCCCGATCACGATCGCTGCAGCGATGAGCCCAAGCACCCAGGGCTCGGGCTCGGTCGGCGCCACCAGCGAAACCATGAGGCCGGTGATGATTGCAAATGGCCAGAGCAGGAACAGTCGGCGGTGCTCGAGCGCCGTCGCAACGCTGGTGCGGAAGGCTTGCCAGGGCGTCAGGCGAGGCCGCAGGCTGGCGGGCAAAGACGACGGTAACGCCGGTTCGGCATATGCCGGAACCAGCCGCTCGGCCACCGCCTTTCCGACAGTCACGGTCATTCGCCGAGCCCCCGCTCCGCCCGATCGCGGCAGCGATGCTAGCTGCACGGTGCCGCCATGCCAACTGCCGCGCTTGCGCTTCGGCCCCGGGGTGCTTACACACCGCCAAACGCCAATTCTCCGGGATGTTTCACCGACCCATGGCTACCCCAGTCGTCACTCGCTTCGCTCCCTCGCCCACCGGCTATCTCCATATCGGTGGGGCCCGCACTGCCCTGTTCAACTGGGCCTTTGCCCGCCACACCGGCGGCAAGATGCTGCTGCGCATCGAGGATACCGATCGCGAACGTTCGACCGAAGGCGCCGTCAAGGCGATCTTCGAGGGGCTGAGATGGTTGGGGCTGGATTGGGACGGCGAGCCGTTCATGCAGTTCTCCCGTGCGACCCGGCATGCCGAAGTGGCCAACGAGCTGCTGGCCCGCGGCCAGGCCTATTATTGCTACTGCTCGCCCGAAGAACTGGCCGAGATGCGTGAGACCGCCCGCGCCAACGGCCTGCCGCCGCGTTACAATGGCTACTGGCGCGATCGCGATCCGTCCGAGGCGCCGGTTGGCGTCGCGCCAGTCATCCGCATCAAGGCCCCGCAGTCCGGCGAGATCCGGGTGCAGGACCACGTGCAGGGCGAGGTCGTGTTCAAGGCCGAGAACCTCGATGACTTCATCATCCTGCGTTCGGACGGCACGCCGACCTACATGCTGGCCGTGGTGGTCGATGATCATGACATGGGCGTCACCCACATCATTCGCGGCGACGACCACCTGACCAACGCCGCGCGCCAGATCGTCATCTACAACGGCATGGGCTGGTCCGTGCCGGAGATGTCGCACATCCCGCTGATCCATGGTCCGGATGGCGCCAAGCTCTCCAAGCGGCACGGCGCCCTGGGCGTCGAAGCCTACCGGCAGATGGGCTACCTGCCCGAGGCGCTACGCAACTACCTCGCTCGCCTGGGCTGGAGCCACGGCGACGAAGAGCTGTTTTCGACCGCACAGATGGTCGAGTGGTTCACCCTCGAGGCGCTCAACAAGGGCGCGGCGCGTTTCGACTTCGTCAAGCTCGAGAACATCAACGGCCACTACATCCGCCAGGCGACTCCTCAGCGGCTCTATGAGGTGATGCTGGAGACGGCGACCGAGCTGAACCGGGTGTTCGACATGGATGGCCTCGCCGCCAACAAGGACACAGTACTGGCCGCCCTGCCCGAGTTGCAGCCCCGCGCCAAGACGGTGCTCGAGCTGATCGATCTGGCGCAGTTCATCTATGCCGTCCGCCCGCTCAGCATCGATGCCTCGGCGGCCGACCAGCTGACGCCCGACGCCCGCGCCAATGTCGGGGCCTTCGCCGATATCCTGAAGGGGCTCAACGACTGGTCTGTGGAAGCCATCGATGCGGCCGCCCGCACCTTCGCCGAGGCGCGCGGATTGAAGCTCGGCAAGGTTGCGCAGCCGCTGCGCGCAGCGCTGACCGGACGCACGGTCTCGCCCGGCATTTTCGAGGTCATGGTGCTGATTGGACGCGACGAAACGCTGGCCCGGCTCGGTGATCAGGCCGGCTGATACATATTGGGAAAAGTGATTAGGTCAGCGTTGTTCACCCACCTGTTGCAGTGCTGGGGTATATGAGTTACGCCAGCCGAACCTGCCTCTCTGGAGCGTGATCAGGAAAAGTTCTGAGACTTTCTGGTTCGATCTCGCGACCAACTTGGACGACCATACGGCCTTGCCCGCTCCCACCTTCCGCGGGCCATTGAAGGCCATCAAGGAGTGCGAAGATGAGCGATACCGTCGCCAAACTCACCATCGGGGACCAGACTTTCGAGTTCCCGGTGCTTTCGGGCTCGGTTGGGCCGGATGTCATCGATATCCGCTCACTCTACGCCAAGACCGGCATGTTCACTTATGACCCGGGCTTCACCTCTACCGCTGCGACCGACAGCGCCATCACCTATATCGACGGCGACAAGGGCGAGCTGATGTATCGGGGCTACCCAATCGAGCAGTTGGCCGAGAAGTCGAACTATCTCGAGGTCTGCTACCTGCTGCTCTACGGCGAGCTGCCCAACAAGGCGCAGATGGCCGATTTCGAACAGCGCGTCACGCGCCACACCATGGTGCACGAGCAGATGCACTACTTCTATCGCGGCTTCCGTCGCGATGCGCACCCGATGGCCATCGTCTGCGGCGTGGTCGGCGCCATGGCCGCCTTCTACCACGACTCGATCGATATCAATGATCCCGAGCAGCGCGAGATCGCCTCGATCCGCATGATCGCCAAGATCCCCACGATCGTCGCCATGGCCTACAAGTACTCGGTCGGCCAGCCCTTCGTGTACCCGCGCAACGACCTCGACTACGCTTCGAACTTCCTGCGCATGTGCTTCTCGGTGCCGGCCGAAGATTACGTGGTGAACCCGGTCGTGGCCCGCGCCATGGACCTGATCTTCACCCTCCATGCCGACCACGAGCAGAACGCCTCGACCTCGACCGTGCGGCTCGCCGGCTCGTCCGACGCCAACCCGTTCGCCTGTATCGCGGCGGGCGTTGCCTGCCTCTGGGGCCCCGCACATGGCGGCGCCAACGAGGCGGCGCTCAATATGCTCAAGCAGATCGGCACCGTGGATCGCATCCCGGAGTTCATCGCCAAGGCCAAGGACAAGAACTCGGGCTTCCGCCTGATGGGCTTCGGTCACCGCGTCTACAAGAACTACGATCCGCGCGCCAAGGTGATGCAGCAGGCCGCCAACGAGGTGCTGGCCCAGCTCGGCGCCGACAACCTGTCGCCGACCCTGCAGGTGGCCAAGGAGCTCGAGAAGATCGCGCTCTCCGACCAGTACTTCATCGACCGCAAGCTCTACCCGAACGTCGATTTCTATTCGGGCATCATCCTCGATGCGATCGGCTTCCCGACCTCGATGTTCACCGCCATCTTCGCGCTCAGCCGCACCGTCGGCTGGATCGCGCAGTGGAAGGAAATGATCGCCGACCCGCAGAAGAAGATCGGCCGCCCGCGCCAGCTCTACAACGGCGCACCGGTTCGCGACTACGAGCCGATCAGCGGCCGCTGATCAGTGTAGGCCAGCACCCGCTCGGCGGGATCGACAAGGGGCGCCTCGGGCGCCCCTTTCTGCATCAGGGCGCGAAGCTCCTGGAAGGCAGCGACCTGCGTGGCGATCGCGTCCGGATCATCCAGCAGCGTGCTAAGCGGCGCCAGCGAGCGCTCGGCCTTGGGATCGACGAACTGCAGTTCCGGCACCACCTCGCGCCCGAGGACGATGTTGGGCAGCGCGATCTGCAGGGGGTGGCCAATCCTCGCGGCGCGCTTGGCCTGCTGCGGATCGGCGACATAGGTAACGACCATCGGCACGCCCGACATGGCGAGTTCAAAGGTGACGGTGCCGCTGACCGCCAGGGCGGCATAGGCGACGGCAAAGGCGGCAGCGCGATCCTCGCCGGCAACCACCTCGACCGGGACCGGCCATGTCGCCACTTCGGCCCTGAGGCGGTCGGCCAGCGACGACAGGGTCGGCATGATGAAGCCGGTGACGCGCGGATGCGCCTGCAGCAGCGTCGCCGCTTCGCGCATCAGCGGCAGGTGCCGGCGCAACTCGCCCTCGCGGCTTCCGGGCAGCAGCAGCAGCGGACCAAGCTCCGGCTGCACCGGTCGCATCGGGAACCGCATGAGCGCAGGATGCCCGACATAGCTGGTCGGCGGTCCGCCCAGTTCCGCCATCACCTTCGGTTCGAACGGCAGCACCGCCAGCACCTCGTCGAACAGCGGCTTGAGTTCGGCGGCGCGTTCCGGTCGCCAGGCCCAGACGCTGGGGGCGACGTAGAGCAGCATCGGCACGCGCACCCCGGCGCGGCGTACACGTTTCGCAACGGCCTGCACGAAGACCTGCGAGTCGATCAGCACAACCACGTCAGGACGCTGCCTGATGATGGCATTCGCCGTCTGCCGAACCCGCCACAGCAGCAGCGGCAGCCGCCGCAGCACATCGCTCCAGCCCATCACGGAGAGGTTCTCCATGGGGAACAGGCTCGCCAGCCCCTCTGCCCTGAGCTCGGGCCCACCCACGCCGCTGAGCGTGAACTGCGTTCGCCGGCGCAGCCGTTGGACCAGGTCGGCGCCGATGCGATCGCCCGAGGCTTCTCCGGCGAGAACAAACAGGCGCAGCGGCTCAGCCATCGATGCTGAGGCCGATGACCGCGATGCCGTGCCGATCGGCTGCGGCTGCGAGGCCCGGACGGTCAAGCACCAGCGACCTGCCCGCTTCGACGGCAACCACGCTGATCCCGGCCGTGGCAGCGTTCGTGATGGTGTCGGGGCCGATCGCTGGTAGATCGACATAGAGCGGCTGCTGCGGCTTGGCGGCCTTGGCGAGGACCAGCGGCCCGGCTCCATTGCCAATGCGGCCGGCGGCGCGGTGCACCGCCACCCGCGCCAGCAGTTCATCGGTGCCACCGACATCCTCCGCAGCAACGACGCGCCGGCCCGCGACCACCACGGCTTGTCCGAGGTCGAGGCGGCCGACCTCCCGCGCCGCGATCAGCCCCTGGTGCGCTGCAGCCAGCTCGGCGTTCGTTGGCAGGCGCCCGGCAATCTGGCCTGCGCCGGCCAGAATATCCGCCGCCACCTCATGCACGCCGATCACCTTTGCGCCTGAGAACTTTTCGATCGATGCAGTGACCGAAGACAACGCGGCGTCGCCTTGAGCCGCGCCAGGTGCACCGCCGGCGAAACCAGCCAACGCTTCGCGATCGCTGTCCGAAATCATCACCGCACCGGCGAGCACGACGTGTGTCGCCTTGAAAGCGACGATCGCCGCGATGGCGGCAGCTGGGCGGGCAAGCTCGCCCGCGACGAGCGGAACGCCCGGGCGCTCCGGCTGCGGCGCAAAGCCGACCACCTGCACGGCATCGCCCGCCGCAAGCGCGGCCTCCACCACGCGGGAGACAAGGGCTCCCGATCCGGCAAGGACGGAGAGCCGGCGAGGCATCACTCCTCGCCCGGCACGTTGATCGCCAGGTTCCCCGGCAGCGTCAGCGGTCGCTCGGCGGCGGCGACGAACTTCACCACGTCCTGCACCAGTTCCTCATCCGGGAACATGGCGGAGGCATCGTCGACCCGTTCGCGTAGCGTGCCCTCGCTGGCGAAGATCATCCGATAGGCTGTGCGCAGCCGGTGGATGGCCTCGCGATCAAAGCCGCGACGCTTGAGGCCGACGATGTTGATGCCGGATAGCGCGGCCGGGTTGCCCAGCACCGTGCCATAGGGGATCACGTCCTTCTCGACCTTGGTCATGCCGCCGATAAAGGCGTGCGCACCGATATGGACGAACTGGGCCGAGCCCGAGTGGCCGCTCATGATGACGTAATCGTCGATCACGCAGTGCCCGGCGATGCCGGTGTTGTTGGACAACACGATGTGGTCACCCAGGATACAGTCGTGCCCGATATGCACACCGATCATCAGCAGGCAGTGGTTGCCGATAACCGTCTTCATCCCGCCGCCGGCCGTGCCCGGGTTGATGGTAACGTGCTCGCGGATGACGCAGTCGTTGCCGATCGACAGCGTCGATGGCTCGCCCGCGTATTTGAGATCCTGTGGGCGGTGTCCGATCGACGCGAACGGAAACACCACCGTGCGGGCGCCCACGCTGGTGCGGCCGGTGACCACGGCATGCGAGATCAGCTCGACGCCGTCCCCCAGCGTCACCTCGCTACCGACCACACAGAACGGCCCGACCTTGACGCCGGTGCCGATCCTGGCACCGGGCTCAACGATCGCAGAGGGGTGGATGGTCATTGCTCGCTGGGGCTCACCATGGCGCCGACCTCGGCCTCGGCAATGACGACACCGTCGACGATCGCCTTGGCCTCGAACCAGCCCATGGTCATCCGCCGGCGCAGCTTCCTGATATGGTACTCGATCTGATCGCCCGGCTTTGCGGGCTTGCGGAACTTGCACTTGTCGATCGTCAGCAGATAGACGATGTGCTTCTCCCCGCCGGCAGTACCAGCGGCGATCGCCATCGCCCCCGCCGTCTGGGCCATCCCCTCGATGATCAGCACGCCCGGGAACACCGGCGCGTCCGGAAAGTGCCCCTGGAAGATTGGCTCGTTGAACGTGACGTTCTTGATGCCGATACCGGAGTTGTCGCCGTCGATCTCGATGATTCGGTCGATCAGCAGGAACGGATAGCGATGGGGCAGAACCTGAAGGATCCGACCGATGTCCATCGAGGAGAGTTCTCTCGTCTCACTCGCTGGCGCCTCGTTGGTAACCGTCACTCTCGTCCCCTTTTGTTCAGTCGCCGTAACATGGCTATCTCGCGCTGCCAGGCCTTGAGGTCCTGCGCCGGATAGCCTCCGACTCTCGCGCCCGCCGGCACGTCTTTCGTCACCAGGCATCGGGCCGACAATATGCTGCCATTGCCGATCCGCAAGTGTCCCGCCGTTCCGGCACCGCCGCCCACCAGCACGTTATCGCCGATGATCGTGCCGCCGCCGATACCGCAGGTACCAGCGATGAGGCAATACCGTCCGATGCGCGAGTTGTGGCCAATCTGCACAAGGTTGTCGACCTTGGTGCCCTCGCCGATCACCGTGTCGCCCAGGGCGCCGCGATCTACTGTCGAATTGGCGCCGATCTCGACCCCGTCCTGTACGATCACCCGCCCCAACTGCGGGATCTTGCGGTTGGAGCGCCCCTGCCCCAGCCAGCCGAATCCCTCGCTGCCGATCCGCACGCCTGCGTGCAGCACGACGTTGTTGCCCAGATATGCACACTCGATCGAGACATTCGAGGCGATCACCGCATTCCGGCCGATCGTCACGCCCCGGCCGATGACTGTATTGGGCCCGATGATCGTGTTGCGGCCGATCTCGACGCCGGGAGCGATCACCACATTGGCGCCGATCCGCACCCCCTCCTCGACGAATGGAGCTGGTCCGCCGGCCTCGAACAGTCCTGCTGCGACACCGCGGGTGCCGAGCGGATAGAGCCGTTCCAACAGGTCGACGAACAGCTCATGCGGTCGCTCGTCGACAATGGGCACGGCCCCAGCGGGCACATCGGCAAGGAACCTCGGGTGGACGATCACAGCGCCGGCGCCGGTCTCGGTGAGGGCTGCGCGGTACTCCGCCTGCGCGGCGAGGGCCAGATGGCCGGGTCCCGCCAGGGACAGCTCTTCGGCCCCGCTGATCACCAGTTCGGCTGCTCGCCGCTCGTCGACATCGACCTTCCGGCCCAGCGTCGACAGCACGACACCAAGCGAAATCGGTCCCGACGAGGAATGGAAGCGCGTATCGACCATGGCTGTCATTACACAACAAAGAGGCCGCGGGGCAACCGCGCCGCGGCCTCGAGAACCAGGAGGAAGGCCGGCGATCGCGCCGGCCGACCGATTACAGCAGCTGCTGCAGCGTGAGCGAGAAGACCTGGGTCTTGTCGTCGGTCGCCTTGTTCAGCACGTGGGCGAAGTCGCCACGCAGCGGACCGAACGGGCTGTCCCAGATGATCGAGGCGCCAACCGACGACTTGAAGTTCTGATCAATGGTACCCGGATCGATAATGCCCATGCCGCCGACACCGCCGTTGCCGTCGATGAGAGCCGCGTCAGCCCACACCGAGCCGCGCACACCATAGGTCTCGGGCAGGATCGGGATCGGGAACTCGATCTCCGCCGAGGCCGCAACATACGACGTGAAGCCGAGGAGTTCGCCCGTGCTGTCGAGCTTGGGACCCATGCCACCGCTCTGGAAGCCGCGGACCAGCGAACCGGCGCTGCGGAAAGCCTCGAGCGGGTGCACCTGGCCACCATCGAGTGCGGCGATGTAGCCGGCCTGCCCCTTGACACTACCGATGACGTTCCAGTCGGACAGCAGCGGCATGAAGTAGCGCGCCTTGGCCTCGGTCTTCAGGAGGTTGTAGTCCCAGCCGATATACTGCTGCGAGAACGTTGCGTAGATGCCCTCAGTCGGATGCTTCGTGTCGTCGAGCGTGTTGTACGCGAGCGAGTAACCAACCCACGCCTTCTCACGAACCTCACCATCAGTGACGATTGCCGAGTGCGGAAGGTGCGGCACCTCGGGCGTAGCGTCGTTGTTGTCTTCATCCCACATCAGGTTGTCCGCGATCGTCTTCTGCTCGAGACCCACGAACACGCTGCCGCTGAGGTCGGTGGTGATCGGAGCGCCGAAGCGAATCTGCCCACCAGTTGCAGTCGTGCCGTAGATGTTGCTCGTCGTCTCACCAACGATGCGGTGGTAGACGTCGAAGCCAGAGGACATGCGCAGGCCCATGAAACGGGGCTCAGTGAACGAGAAGTCGAAGCTCTGGCCAGACTCCGAGGCGCTCACTGCGGCGCGGACATACTGGCCGCGACCGAGGAAATTGCGCTCGGTGACCGACACTTCGCCCAAGAGGCCGGAGCTCGAGTCGAAGCCCGCGGTCAGGCCGTAGTCGCCGGTCGACTGCTCTTCGACAGTGATGTTGATGACCACCTTATCGGGAGCGCTCCCCTGCTGCATGTCAAAGGCGACCGTCTTGAAGAAGCCGAGGCCCTCGATGCGGGTCTTGCCGCGCTGCACCATCGAACGGTTGAAGGGGTCGCCTTCACCGAAATCCAGCTCGCGACGGATGACGGCGTCACGGGTCTTGGTGTTGCCGCTGATGTTGATGCGCTCGACATAGATGCGGGCGCCCTCGTCGACCAGGTAGGTCACGTTGAAGGTGCTGTTGGCCACGTCGCGATCGACACGCGGACGAACGTCGGCGAAGGCGTAGCCCTGCGCGGTCGCCTCGAAGGCCAGGTCTTCCTGCGACTTCTGCAGGTCGGCGAGCGAATAGGTACCGCCCTTGCCGGTGCGGATCGCACCCGTCATGGCGTCGGGGTTCAGACCCGGGATCGAGGTCTCGACACCGATCTGGCCAAAGCGATAGCGCTCGCCCTCGGAGATGGTGAAGTTCACGAAATACGCGTTCCGCGACGCGTCGTACTCGCCGACGGCCGACGTCACCTGCGCATCCGGGTAACCGTGGTTCATGTAGTAGAGCTCGATCAGCCCACGGTCGACCGTCAGCAGATCTTCGCTGTAGGTGTCGTCGCGGAACAGCCAGCTCAGCAGGCTCGTCTCATGGGTCCGGATGATGGACTTGAGCGTGCCCGAGCTGATCGAATTGTTGCCGGTGAAATTGATCGCCGCGATGCCGGTGCGCTGCCCTTCGTTGACCACGAAGGTGATGCGGGCGCGGCCGCTCTCGGACTGCTCGACCCGCGGCGTGACCGTCACCCCCATATAGCCCTTGCCGACATAGGCGAGGCGGATCGACTCGGCGTCAGCCGCGAGGCCGCCTTCGGTAAAGGTTCCCTGCTCCGCAACGTTGACCATCGCGAGCAGTTGGGCGTCGGAGAAGCCACTATTGCCTTCAAACAGCACCGCCGAGATGAGGCGTTGCTGCTGAGCCTGGGCCGCATCGACCCCGATGAATGTACCGCTGACGCCAGCAAGCGGCGCTGCCACGAGGGCGAGCGCTACAAAGATACCGCGCATCAGCTTTTTCGGGTTCGTCATGATTCTTATTGCCTCGTGCGACCTACGCCGGGAATCGCCATGCACAGCGTCCCCAGCTAACTCCATCAAAAGCTTTTACTGGAATTTTAACCACGGACAAGCCGCGAAGGGCTTCGAGGTTAGCGAAAGATTGGCCCTCGTGTATTCCTGCAACACCTAGAAAACTAAGCTTATCCAAGGGTTAACGGGAATGTAGGGGCATTCGAGCAAATGCGTCGGAGGCGCGGCGACAATGTGGCTATGCCGCGCCGCTCTTACCCCAGACTGCGGAAGTAGCTCAGGATGGTGTCGTTGAACGTCGTGAAGACCATCAAGGTGAAAACGACGGCCAGGCCGAAGCGATTTCCGATGTCCTGGACCCTCTGGCTCAAGGGTTTCCCGCGCGCCGCTTCGGCCAGGTAGTAAACCAGATGACCTCCATCGAGCACGGGAATCGGCAACAGGTTGAAGATGCCGATGTTCAGCGACAGCAGCGCCATCAGGTTGATCAGCGCCACGATGCCGAGACTAGCAACCTCCCCCGAGACCTTGGCCACCTTCACCGGACCGCCGAGTTGTTCGACGTCGCCCCGACCGACAAAGAAATCGCCGAGGAACGCCACCGTGCGATCGACGATGAAGCGAACCTCCTCGAACGTCATGCCGATCGCCTCGACCGGGTTGGGCCGGTAGAGCACGACTTCGGACTGGTCGACGTTCTTCGTGACCCCGAGACGTCCGATGCGATGTGAGTTGCCGAACCGGTCGGTGGTCGTCACGGCCTGCGGCACGGCGGTGACGGTTTCGGTCTGCCCGGCGCGATCGAAGGTAATGCGCACCTGACGCTCGGGCGCAGTCGCGATCAGACGTTGGAAATCCTCGAAGCCACGCACCGCATAGCCATCGACAGAGACAATGCGGTCGCCCTCGGCGAGCCCCGCCTGCCCGGCTACCGATTCCACCGGCACGGTGTCGAGGACCGCCGGGATGGTGTAGCGGCCATAGCCGAGCAGCAGTGCGTACAGCACCAATAGAGTGAAGATGATGTTTGCGACCGGCCCGGCGATCACCACAGAGATGCGCTGCCAGACGTTCTTGTTGACGAACAGTTGCCGGCTCAGCTCGGGGCCGGCGCGCTCAATGAACGCCTCGTCCGGCATGCTCGCGGCATTCATGTCGCCGACGAAGCGGACATAGCCCCCGAGCGGGATCGCCGAGAGCTTCCAACGCGTTCCGTGCTTGTCGTTGAAGCCGATCAGCTCCGGACCGAAGCCGATCGAGAAGGCCTGGATGGCAATGCCGTTCCAGCGCGCCACCAGATAGTGTCCCATCTCGTGCACGAACACGATGATGGTGAGCACCACCAGAAACGGCACCACATAGGAAAGCAGCCAGAAAACAAAGTCCATGTCGTCGGTTCCGAACGCCCCGCAGCGGATTAGAGCCTAGGGGCCGAATGCGTTAAGATTGCGATATGGCGCGGCGTTGCGGTGTCACCAGACCAGGAAACCGGACGCCACCGCGCCGAAGCCGCTATGTAGGATGCCCACCACACAAAGGAAGATCGAGCTCAGCGTCAGGCTGTCGAGCCGGTCCATCAGACCACCATGCCCGGGGATGATGTCGCCGGAATCCTTGATCCGGAAACGCCGCTTGATGGCACTCTCCGCCAGATCGCCGACCTGCCCCAGAATGCTGAGGGTGGCGCACAACGCCAGCCCGATCCACCACGGCGATTGCGGCACCACCAGCAGCCAGACCACCAGCCCGACCAGCGTGCCCAGTGCAAAGCCGCCGATGGCGCCGGACCAGGTCTTGGACGGCGAAATATCCGGCGCCAGCTTCTCGCCACCGACCTGGCGGCCGGTGAAGAAGGCGCCGGTATCGGTGGCCCAGATCACGCAGCCGAGCAGCAGGCCGGCCCAGAGCCCGCTGTCGAACACTCCCGGCTGGTTCCAGGTTGCGTCGCCGCGGATGAGCAGCAGCGCGATGATGACGATGCCGTAGAACACCACGCCGCCGATACGCCACAGGCGGGTACCTGGACTACCGAACGCGGCAACCACGGCAGCCGCCGCCACTGCACCGAGCGACGCCAACGGCCCGAACGCAGGATAGATCAGCGCGGCGATCAACAGCAGGCCGATCAGCGCACCGCCGACTGCGGTCAGCGGCTTCAGCGTCACCATCCGTTCCCACTCGCGATAGCAACCGGCGAAGACGACGGCGACGAGCGCAGCGAAGACGTAGGAGCCGAAATAGAGGCCCACACCGGCCATGACGAGCAGGACGATTGCCGAAGCAAAACGGGGACCGAGGTCGGTCCAGGACCGACGGGCAAGCGGGTTGAACTGGGGACGCTGGTCCTCCGGTGCGCTCACTGGCTCCTCGACTCGATCCCGCCAAAGCGTCGGCTGCGCGAGGAATATTCGTCGAGCGCCTTCAGGAAGACCTGCTCGCCGAAATCGGGCCAGTTCTCCTCGACGAACACCAGCTCGGAATAGGCGCCCTGCCAGAGCAGGAAGTTCGACACGCGCTGCTCGCCGCTGGTGCGGATGATCAGGTCCGGGTCCGGCGTGCCGGAGGTGTAAAGCGCCCGCGCGATGGTCTCTTCGGTGATGTCCTCGACGCGCAACTTGCCGGAGGCCACCGCCTGGGCGATCGCCTTGGTCGCCTCGGTGAGTTCGGATTTGCCGCCATAGTTGAAGGCGACGATCAGCTCGAGTCCGGTATTGCGGGCGGTCTTGGACTGCACCTCATCGATCAGCCGCTTCAGCGCCTCGTCGAGGCCGGTGCGGGTGCCGATGATCCGCACCCGGACATTGTTCTGGATCAGCGTCGCCAGGTCCGAGGCGACGAACCGGTGCAGCAGCCCGAAGATGAAGTTCACTTCATCGCGCGGCCGGCTCCAGTTCTCCGATGAGAAGCTGAACACCGTCAGGTGCTTGACGCCGTAGCGGATCGAGAGGTCGACCAACCGGCGGAGCGCCTTGACGCCCTCGACATGCCCTTCCGTCCGCACCTTGCCGCGTGCCTTCGCCCAGCGGCCATTGCCGTCCATGATAACCGCCAGGTGGGCGGGAATCTTGAGGCCAGGCTTCTCGTTGAGCGTCGTGGCGACGGCAGTATCGGCGGACATAGACGCCCTCCAGGGGCAGCGCGTTACAGGCCTATACTAGACCTGCATGATTTCCTGTTCCTTGACGGCCAGCACGTTGTCGATATCGGCCACGGCGGCGTCGGTCGCCTGCTGTACCTGATCGCCCAACTTGCGGCTGTCGTCCTGGCTCAGGTCGCCGTCCTTTTCGAGCTTCTTGAGCAGATCCATACCGTCGCGACGGATATGGCGGACGGCGACGCGCGCCTGCTCGGCATAATTATGCGCAACCTTGGTCAAGTCACGGCGGCGCTCTTCATTGAGCTCCGGCAGCGGCACGCGTATCACCACGCCTTCGGCCGCCGGGTTGAGGCCGAGGCCAGAATTGCGAATGGCCTTCTCCACGGCGCCGGCGAGGGTGCGGTCCCACACCTGCACGCTGAGCATGCGGGCTTCCGGCACGGTGACCGTCGCCACCTGGTTGAGCGGCATGCGACCGCCATAGGCCTCGACCGTTACGGGCTCCAGCAGGCTGGCGCTTGCGCGACCGGTCCTGAGGCCAGCCAGTTCGTCCCTGAGCGAGACGATCGACTTCTGCATCCGGTCCTTGAGTGCGGGCAGCGAGAATGCCTCGGCCATCGTAAAACTCCTTGATATCCCGCGCCTTAGCCGACGCGTGTACTCCTTGCCCGACCGGCCAGGACGCCTTTGAGGCCTTCCTTGTCGTCGAGCGCATAAACAATTATCGGCAAGCCGTTGTCGCGGGCAAGCGCGAAGGCCGCGGTATCCATGACCCGCAGGTCCTTGGCGATCACTTCTTCATGGCTGATCGTCTCGAAGCGCAGCGCCTTGGGGTTCTTCTTGGGGTCTTCGGAATAGACCCCATCGACCTTGGTGCCCTTGAGCAGCACGTCGCATCTGAGCTCGATCGCCTTGAGCGCGGCCGCCGTGTCGGTGGTGAAGAACGGGCTGCCGGTGCCGCCGGCGCAGACTACGACGTAGCCGTCGGCCAGGGCCAGGTTGGCGTCGCGGGCCGTGAACGTATCGGCCACGGTTTCCATCGGCACGTTGGAATAGACTTTGACCTTGAGGCCCTTCTGCTCGATGGCGTCGCCGAGCGCCAGCGAGTTGATCACCGTGCCCAGCATGCCCATCAGGTCGCTGGTGACCCGGTCGCCGCCCTTGGCGGCCACGGCCATGCCGCGGAAGATATTGCCCGCGCCGATGACGATCGCCACCTGGACGCCGCTCTTGGCGACTTCCGCGATCTGGTCAGCCATGGCGTGGAGGAATTTCGGCTCGATGCCGAAGGATTGGTCGCCGGCAAGCACTTCGCCGGAGACTTTCAGCAGAATCCGTTTGTAGGCGGATTTGGCCATTCGTCAGTCTCCCGAGGTGCGCAACAATGCCCGAATCTAGGGGCGTCGCCGGCGGTTATGGCATATTCGGACGGGCTGGTGACCAGCCCGTCCGAAACTTATCCCGCGTCTTACTTCACGCCGGCTGTGGCAGCAACTTCGGCAGCGAAGTCGGTCTCTTCCTTGGCGATGCCTTCGCCGAGCGCATAGGCAACGAAGCCCGTCACCTTGATCGGGGCGCCGACATCCTTCTCGGCGTTCTTGACCACGTCGGCGATCTTGGTCTCGCCGTCGATCACGAACACCTGTGAAAGCAGGGTCACTTCCTCGTAGAACTTGCGCACGCGGCCTTCGATCATCTTCTCGATGACGGCTTCCGGCTTGCCGGATTCCCTGGCCTGCTCTGTGAAGATGGCGCGCTCGCGGGCCACCACGTCCTGATCGATGTCGTCGGGCGACACGCTCAGCGGCTTGGTGTTGGCGATGTGCATGGCGAGCTGCTTGCCCAGGGCATTGAGCGCCGCCTTGTCACCGGTCGACTCCAGCCCGACGATCACGCCGAGCTTGCCGAGGCCGGGAGCCACGGAGTTGTGCACGTACGAGCCGATTACGCCGTCCTTGACGGTGAGCGTGCCGGTGCGGCGCAGGTTCATGTTCTCGCCGATCTTGGCGATCGCATCGGTCAGTTCCGCCGAAGCGGAACGGCCCGAACCCGGATACGGCATCTCGCTGAGCTTGCTCACGTCACCGTTGGCGTCGAGGGCGAGCTTGGCGATGTTGCCGACGATGGTCTGGAACTGGTCGTTGCGAGCAACGAAGTCGGTCTCGGAGTTCACCTCGACGATCGCAGCGCGGGTGCCGTCGATCGATACGCCGACCAGGCCCTCAGCCGCGACGCGGCCAGCCTTCTTGGCGGCCTTGGCCAGACCACGGGTGCGCAGCCAATCGACTGCCGCTTCCATGTCGCCACCGGTCTCCTCGAGGGCCTTCTTGCAGTCCATCATCCCCACGCCGGTCAGTTCGCGGAGCTCTTTAACCTGCTGAGCGGAAACAGCCATTTGATATCACCTTTCCGCGGCCCCTTGCCCGGAGCCGCGCCATTGTTCGAATGCGTAACCCGGAGGGAACCGGATTAGTTGGCGGACGACGTGTCGGCGTCTTCGGCGCTGAGCGCCGGCTCTTCCGGAGCCTCGGCGGAAGCGCCCAGGTCGGCGCCACGGCCGGCGGCCGAACGGCCAATGCCGTCGATGGCTGCGCGCGACACCAGCGAGCAGTAAAGCTCGAGCGCGCGGGCCGCGTCGTCATTGCCCGGAATGGCGAAATCGACGGTGTCCGGATCCGAGTTCGAGTCGACGATCGCGATCACCGGGATGCCAAGACGCTTGGCCTCCTTGATGGCGTTCGCTTCCTTGTTGGTGTCGATCACGAACAACAGGTTCGGCAGGTTACCCATGTCCTTGATGCCGCCGAGGTCGCGCTCGAGGCGCTCCTGCTCACGGCTGAGGAGCAGCAGCTCCTTCTTGGTCAGGCCGTGGCCGCCCTCGGCCTGCTGGGCCTCGAGTTCGCGCAGACGGGCGATCGAGTTCGAAATGGTCTGCCAGTTGGTCAGCGTGCCGCCGAGCCAGCGCGAGTTGACGTAGTACTGGGCGGACTGGCGAGCAGCCTCGGCGACGACCGGAGCGGCCTGGCGCTTGGTGCCGACGAACAGCACGCGACCGCCGTCAGCGACGGTGTCCGAGATCAGCTGCAGCGCGCGCTGCAGGGCCGGAACGGTCTGCGACAGGTCGAGGATGTGGATGTCGTTGCGGACGCCGAAAATGTGGCGTTCCATCTTGGGGTTCCAGCGGTGCTTCTGGTGGCCGAAGTGAACACCTGCTTCGAGCAGCTGACGCATGGAAAAATCGGGCAATGCCATGGAAGGCTTCCTTTACCGGTTATTGCCTCCGCGAGCGTTTGCGGCGGGATGTCCCGCCACCGGTTGGAACCATCGGCCTTAGTGCCGCGGCGCCGCGCCTCGCGTGTGAATTACGCCCGGTTATCCGGACGCGCCGCGCATATAGGGGGTTTTGCTGTCATAGGCAAGGGTGCGGGGCAAGCGCGTCGAAAGCTGGGCTACCCAGCGTCACGCCAGAACGCGTCCGCCCGCGCCGCATCGCGGCGTTCCCGCAGTCGCGACAAGAGCCGCCAGCATGCAGCCGCCGCGACCAATGACGCTGAACCACCGACCACCGCGACCCTGACCAGATCGTACAGCCCAGCTCCACGCCGGCACATGTCGCTGTTGCAGATCACATCGGGCAGGTTCGTGCCAACCCAGATCGCAGCAAAGACTCCGAACGACAGCGACAGCACCGCGAGCGTACTTTTCAAGCCCGGGACCACAAACATGAGGCCGGCTGCAACGAGACCGACAAGTGGGCTCCGGAACATTCGCCGTCCCCAGTGCGAGTATCCGTGGCTAGTTCAGCCGCACGTCCACCACACCTTCCATCGCCTTGATGCTGCCGGCGATTTCGGCGCTGAGGCGGTAGCCGCCTTTCAGTTCGATCTCGTATTCCTTGGCGCCGGCATCGCGGATGACGATGAAGCTGACCTGACCTTCACCGCCGGGCTTGAGCTGCGAAGCGATCGGGGCGAGGCACTTTTCGGAGCCCGCGAACACCGTGAGGCGCCGGCCGATTTTTTCGGCGAGGCCGTCGATCGGCTCGGCATTGATCAGCCTCAAACTGATGCCATCGGGGCGCTCATCGGCCTCCACCGTCAGCACCACGGATTTGCCCGGCTGCAGCACATTGGTGAACTGGCTGATCTGCTCGGAAAACGCGATCACCTCGTAGCCGCCGCTGGCGTCCGACAGGCTGATAATCGCCATCGGCGTACCCTTTTTGGTACGCCGGTCGTTACGGGTTGCGATGGTGCCGGCAAGCCGCCCTGCCCGCGCGTCGGCCTCCTTCACCGCCCGCTCGAAATCGGCATAGGGCGTCACCCGCAGCCGGTCGAACAGTTCGGCATACTGGTCGAGCGGATGACCGGAGAGGTGGAAGCCGATCGCCCCGTGCTCGCGCGACAGCCGCTCCGCAGGTGACCAGTTGGTTACCGCTTGATTGAGCAGGATCGGCTCCGGGCGGTCGGCCGCGAACATATCCATGATGCCGTCGGCAGCATTGGCATTGGTGCGCTGTGCCGTCGCAACAATCGCGTCGATGGCGGCGAACGCCTGCTCGCGCCGCGGCACCAGTTGATCGAAGGCTCCCGCATTGATCAGCGCTTCCAGCGTGCGGCGGTTGATGATCCGCGCATCCACCCTGGTAGCAAAATCTCCGAGGTCGGCGAACGGCTTGTCGCCGCGCGCCTCCATGATGTGTTCGGCCACCGCCTGCCCCACGCCCTTCACCGCGCCGATGGCATAAAACACCTTGCCGTCGTGGGTGTTGAACACCGCGTCCGAGCGGTTGACGCAGGGCGGCACGATCTCGATGCCGTGCTTCTTGGCGTCCTGCCGGAATTCGTTGAGCTTGTCGGTATTGCCCATATCGAGCGTCATGGTCGCCGCGAAGAACTCGTGCGGGTAATGCGCCTTGAGATAGGCCGTCTGGTAGCTGACCAGCGCATAGGTCGCGGCGTGCGACTTGTTGAAGCCGTAGTTGGCGAACTTGGCGAGCAGGTCGAAGATGGTGTCGGCGAGGCCCTTCTTCAGGCCATACTTGATCGCGCCCTCCTGGAAGCGCGCCCGCTGCGCATCCATTTCGGCCTTGATCTTCTTGCCCATGGCGCGGCGCAGCATATCGGCTTCGCCTAGCGAATAGCCGGAAAGGATCTGCGCGATCTGCATCACCTGTTCCTGGTAGACGATGATGCCATAGGTCTCGTCGAGCACCTCGCTCAGCGCTTCATGCGGATACTCGATATCCTCATCGCCGCGCTTTCGCGCATTGAACAGCGGGATGTTCTCCATCGGACCGGGGCGATAGAGCGCCACCAGCGCGATGATGTCCTCGAAGCGGTCGGGCTTCATGTCGACCAGGGCTCGGCGCATGCCGGCGCCTTCCACCTGGAACACTCCGGCGGTGTCGCCGATCGAATAGAGCTTGTAGGTCTTCTCGTCGGTGATCGGGATATCTTCGATGCGGAACTTACCGTCGCCGCTGCGATTGATCATGTCGACGGCGCGCTTGATGGTGGTCAGGGTCTTGAGGCCCAGGAAGTCGAACTTCACCAGCCCGGCCGTCTCCGACCATTTCATATTGTACTGGCTGACCGGCATGTCCGAGCGCGGATCGCGGTAGAGCGGCGCCAGTTCCTGCAGCGGCCGGTCGCCGATGACGATACCGGCGGCATGGGTCGAGGCGTGGCGGTAAAGCCCCTCGAGCTTCTGTCCGATGGCCAGAAGGTCGCGAACCTGTTCGTCTTCGTCGGCCAGCTGCTGGAGCTGCGGCACTTCCTTCAGCGAGCGCTCGAGCGTCCAGGGGTCAGCCGGGTTGGCCGGCACGAGCTTCGCGATCCGGTCGACCTGCCCATACGGCATCTGCAGCACGCGGCCGACGTCACGCAGCACGGCGCGCGCCTGCAGCGTACCGAAGGTGATGATCTGCGCGACCTGCGCCTCGCCGTATTTCCGCTGAACGTAGCGGATCACCTCTTCGCGGCGATCCTGGCAGAAGTCGATGTCGAAGTCCGGCATCGACACGCGTTCGGGGTTGAGGAAGCGCTCGAACAGCAGGTTATAGGCGAGCGGATCAAGGTCGGTGATGGTGGTGGCATAGGCCACCAGCGAGCCGGCGCCGGAGCCGCGGCCCGGGCCGACTGGAATGTCCTGCGCCTTGGCCCACTGGATGAAGTCGGCGACGATCAGGAAGTAGCCGGGGTACTTCATCCGCTCGATGATACCGAGCTCGTATTCCAGCCGTTCGCGATAGATTTCCTCGGTCTTGCCCGGAGCGACGCCGACGACACGGAAGCGTTCTTCGAGTCCGGTGCGCGCCATGTGCGCCAGCGCCTGCGCCTCGGCGGCTACTGCCTCCTCGGCCGACTGCCCCGGGGACGCGGCAAAGGTCGGCAGCACCGGGTTGCGCTTCTTCGGCCGGTAACCGATGCGTTGCGCGATCTCGATGGTGTTGTCGAGCGCTTCGGGCAGGTCGGCGAAGAGTTTTTGCATCTCCTCGCGGGTCTTGAAATAGTGCTGGTCGGTGAGCTTGCGGCGCTCGGTCTGCGCGACGACCGTACCGCCGGCGATCGCCAGCAGCGCGTCATGCGCCTCGTGATCGCTCGGGCCGGGATAGAACGGCTCGTTGGTGGCGACCAGCGGCACGCCGCGGGCATAGGCGTAATCCAGGAGCTTGCCTTCGTTCAGCGTTTCCTGCGGGCGGCCATGCCGCTGCAGCTCGATATAGAGCCGGTCGCCGAACAGTTCACGCAGCCGGTCGAGCCGACCGAGCGCAATCGCATCCACATTGTTGGCGAACCACGGGTCGATGGCGCCTTCCGGGCCACCGCTGAGGCAGATGATGCCCTCGAGCGCCTCGCGCTGCAGCCAGTCGAGCTTTGCGGCGGCGCGCCCATTCTCGCCTTCGAGGTGAGCACGGCTGACGAGACCGGACAGATTGGCGAAGCCGGTCTCTGACGCCGCCAGCAGCACCAGCCCGCCCTTGCCATAACGGCCGCGATCATGGCCGCGCTCCTGCATGCGATCCTGGCTGTCCTCCATGGCAGAGAAGTCGACGGCCAGTTCGACGCCGATCAGCGGCTGAATTCCCTTCCCTGCCGCTTTCTCGGAGAACTCCAGCGCGCCGAACAGGTTATTGGTGTCGGCGATGCCGAGCGCCGGCTGCTTGTCCGCCTTGGCGAGATCGAGCAGCTTCGAAAGCGGCAGCGCTCCCTCGAGGAGCGAGTAAGCCGAGTGTACGTGCAGGTGAATAAAGCCGGGGCCAGCCATTCGTCGTTCCTAACCCCGTGGCGGCACCACGGCCACACACGAGGACGTCAATCCACAGCTCGTCACACGAGTCGGGCAGCGATATCCATCCAGGTCAGCGAGGCGACCGAGAAGCCGCAGATGGTGACGAAAGCCAGCAGATCCTTGACGAAAGAGAGCATCGGAACCTCCAAAGTTTCTGTTCCGTTCTTGTATGTTCTCAATTTGTTCTTGTCTAGCGTCATCGGCCTAGCCATGAATACGTGGTTAACGCGCGAGTCGCCGATCCACCAAGCCGTAAGGAGAACGAGTGTTGAACCAGGACCAGAAAGCCGAGCGTTTCCAGGCCCTTCACCAGGGCCCGCTGTTCGTCATCCCCAACCCGTGGGATGCCGGTAGCGCGCGCCTGCTCGCCGGCTTCGGGTTCAAGGCGCTCGCGACGACCAGCGCCGGCCTCGCCTTTGCCCTCGGCCGCCGCGACGGCGAAGGCAGCGTCAGCCGCGATGAGGCCCTGCGCAACGCGGCCGACATCGTCGCCGCGACCGACCTGCCGGTGAGCGCCGACCTTGAGAACGGCTATGGCGACACGCCCGAGGACGCCGCCGAAACCACGCGCCTCGCTGCCGAGGTGGGCCTGGTAGGCAGCTCGATCGAGGACGCGACGGGCAACGCGGCCGATCCGATCTACGACTTCAACCTCTCGGTCGAACGGGTCGCTGCCGCAGCCGAGGCTGCGCATGCCCGTTCCTTCCCGTTCACCTTCGTCGCGCGTGCCGAGAACTTCCTCCATGGCCGCAACGACCTCGACGACACCATTCGCCGCCTGCAGGCCTATGAGAAAGCCGGCGCCGACGTGCTGTTCGCTCCGGGACTGCCCAACCTCGATGCCATCCGGACGGTCTGCGCGTCAGTGACAAAACCGGTGAATGTCGTGCTTGGGGCCAAGAACACCCCCTACTCTCTCGCCGACCTCGCCGCCGCCGGCGTGCGTCGGGTAAGCACCGGCAGCTCGTTCGCACGCGCCGCACTGACCGGCCTCAGGGACGCGTCGATGGAGCTCCTGGGCCCCGGCACCGCCACCTATCTCGATAACTCCATCACCTTCGCCGAAGTGACGGCGCTGATGGCGCCGAAGCGCTAGGCTGTGAACGTCTCTGGAGCCCGCTGTTTTGCACTTCTCCCATCATGGGGGAAGTGAGGCGGCTGGATTTCGCGTAGCGATGCGGTTACCCCTTGCCCCATGGCGATAGATGCCCGCACCCGCAAGAAACTCATCCGCATCCTGAAACTGCTCGGATCGGACCAACCGGGCGAACGCGACTCCGCCGCGCTCGCCGCGCATAAGCTGGTCGCTTCGCTGGGGACCGACTGGGATACGCTGCTGGAGGCGCCGCCTGAAACCAAGGTGGTGGTCCGCCGCGTGCGCGAATGGGACATCAACCATCAGGAAGCCGCCGAGACGCGTATCCGCCAGCTCCGGGATACCAACGAGCGCCAGGCCCGACAGATCCGTGGCCTCAGGACCCGGGTGAACACCCTGCTCGATCGTGAGCGGCTGCGGCGCGCCAGCGAGGGTGATGAGGACGAGATGCGGCCAGACGGCTAGCGACCTCTGGTGCTCTCACCCATTTCGCCCACGTGCAAGCGGCTCGGGTCGCTTCTCCCCTCCAAGGGGGCGCAATAGCGCCTCCCGCGGGAGAAGGTGGCGCGAAGCGCCGGATGAGGGGTGAAGCGGTGCAGCGAGCGCTCACTGAGAAGCTGAACCCCTCACCCTAGCTCCGCTACGGACCTGACGGTCCTAGCTGCACTACCCTCTCCCCGCAGGGGAGAGGAGACGCAGGCCGCCCTACTTGCGTTGAACCACAAGCCGCCTACAGCGTGATCGGCTCGATCAGCCCGCCGCGCAGCGTCACGATGCGGTTCGCCCGCCGGGCCAGCTCGTGGTTATGCGTGGCGATCAGCGCCGCGGCGCCCTCTTCCCGGATCAGCGATGCAAGCGCATCGAACACCACATCGCTGGTGGCCGGGTCGAGGTTGCCGGTGGGTTCGTCCGCGAGGATGATCCGTGGATGGTTGGCCGCGGCGCGGGCAATGGCGACGCGCTGCTGCTCGCCGCCTGAAAGCTCGGCCGGTCGATGCTGGGCCCGCGGCGCGATGCCGAGGATATCGAGCAGTTGCATGGCCCGCTTCTCCGCCGCCGCGCGATCCCGTCCGGCGATCAGCTGCGGCATGGTCACGTTCTCGAGCGCCGAGAACTCCGGCAAGAGATGGTGGAACTGATAGACGTAGCCGATGGTATCGCGGCGCAAGAGCGTCCGGCCGCGCTCGTTGAGCTTGCTGGTCGGCACGCCGGTGATCTCGACCTCGCCGCCCTGTGGCCGCTCCAGCAGCCCTGAAATGTGCAGCAGCGTCGATTTGCCGGCCCCCGACGGCGCGACGATAGCGACGAGCTCGCCGCCCTTGACCTCGAGGTCGGCCGCCTCGAGCACCCGCACCAGCGTGTCGCCCTCGCCGTAGTGGCGATGCACCTTGGCGAGCTTCAGGTGGACGTCACTCATAGCGAAGGGCCTCGACAGGATCGTATTGGGCGGCGCGCCAGGCGGGATAGAGCGTCGCGAGGAAGGACAAGCCCATGGCGACGGCGACGATGGCGATCACTTCTGATGGGTTGGTACGGCTGGGCAGCGAGGACAGGAAGAACACCTCGGGCGGAAAGATGGTGAAGCCGAGCACGCTCGACAGGAACGCCCGGATCGCCTCGGCATTGGCGGCAATCAGCAACCCCAGCGCCAAGCCGAGCAGCGTGCCGCCGACGCCGATCGCCACGCCCGCGATGCCGAAGATTCGCATGATCGAGCCACGGGTGGCGCCCATGGTGCGCAGCACCGCGATGTCGGTGCCCTTGTCCTTCACCAGCATGATCAGGCTGGAGATGATGTTGAACGCCGCGACGACGACGATCATCGACAGGATCACGAACATCACGCTGCCCTGGGTCTGCAGCGCATCGAAGAAGTTCTGGTGCTGCTGCCGCCAGTCCGAGAGGATCAAAGGCCGCTCGATCTCTTGGCCGATCTTCAGCCGCATCGCATCGAGCGCGTTCGGATCGGCGATGAACACCTCGATCGCCGTGGCGCGATAGATCCGGTCGTAGGCGGCCTCGCGGTCAGCCTCGTCCGCATCGACCGGCGGCACGCTCGCATCGGGCTTCAGCACCCGGTCGAACATCTCAAGATAATCCTGCGCCGGCCTGAGCGGCATGTAGAGGTAGAAACTGTCGAACTCGGTCATCCCGAGATCGAAGATCACCTGCACCGGGAACGATCGGGTGCGCGGCCGGGCGCCGCTCTGCAGGCCCGATGCATCCGGGCTCAGCAGGGTGACGGTGTCGCCGATATTGACCTTGAGCTTCTCGGCCAGGCGCCGCCCGATGGCGACGCCGTTGCCGTCGTCCCAGCCATCCCAGTGGCCGAGGATCGCCCCGTCATGCAGCAGCTTGAGCTTCTCGATCGAGTCGAGCGAAACACCGCGGACGATCGCCCCGGTGGCATCGGCCTTGGCCCCGGAGGCCAGCGCCTGCCCCTCGACGAACGGGATCGCCGCCACCACGCCGTCGACACTCTGAATCTGGAACGCCGACTTCTCGTAGTCGGTGAAGCGCGCCTCTATCGGATAGGCCGAAAAGTGGCCATTGAGGCCCAGCAGCTTGCTGACGATCTCGGCATTAAAACCGTTCATCACCGAGGTGACGACGATCAAGGCCGCCACCCCAAGCGCAATACCCGTCAGCGTCAACGCGGCAATCACCGAGACGAAGCGGTCGCGTCGGCGGGCCCGCAGATAACGGCCGGCCACCAGGAACTCGAAGCGCGAGAATGGGCCGGGATCGGAAGCCGGAGCGCGATCGGTCATTGATTCAGCCCCTCGATCGGGTCGAGCCGCGCAGCGCGCCAGGCGGGATAGAGCGTCGCGAGGAAAGTTAAGCCCAGCGACAGCAGCACCACCACCGTCACCTCGCCCGGGTCCACGCGCGACGGCAGGGCCGACATCAGGAACAGTTCGGGTGGGAAGATCGAGATGTTGAGGAGGTTGGAGACGGTCGAGCGGATCGCTTCCACGTTGATCGCGAACACCAGCCCGAGGATCAGGCCAAGCAAGGTTCCCGACAGCCCGATGGCGGAGCCGGTCATCGAGAAGATGCGCAGGATCGAGCCGCGGGTCGCGCCCATGGTCCTGAGCACCGCGATGTCGGGTCCCTTGTCCTTCACCAGCATCACGAGGCTGGCGATGATGTTGAAGGCGGCGACGAGGATGATCAGCGACAGGATGACGAACATCACCACCCGCTCCACCTGTAGGGCGGAAAAGAACGTGGCGTTGCGCTGCTGCCAGTCGGTGATGGTGAAGTCGCCGTCCAGCGCCGCCTGCAGCTTTCCGCGCATCCCGGCGATGTTGTCGGGATCGGCAACGAACACCTCGACGCCGCTCACCTTGTAGGCACGCTCATAGGCAGCATCGATCTCTTCGTCGGTCGCCATCACCCCAGGCATCTGCACCCCGGGCTTCAGCTTGTCCTCGAACAGCCGGAAATAGACCTGCGCCTCCTGCATCGGCAGGTAGACGTAGAAGCTGTCATATTCGGGCATGCCGATATTGAAGATGACATTCACCGGCAGCGACAGTTCGGCCGGGGTCATGCCGAACGGCGTTGGGGTACCATTGGGGTTGATGATGGTGATCTGGTCGCCCAGCGACACGCCCAGCCGCTCCGAGAGCCGCTGGCCGATGGCGACGCCCTGGCTGCCATCCCACTGGTCCCAGCCGCCTAGCGCCGCCCCCTCACGCAACAGGTCGAGCTTGGCCAGCGACGCCTCGCTGATGCCGCGAACCACCACGCCGGTGGCGCTGGCATTGCCCGAGGCGAGCGCCTGCCCCTCGACATAAGGAATGGCGTAACGCACGCCCTCGACGCCTTCGAGGCGCGTCACCACGTCGTCGTAGCCGTCAAAGCCCCCAGCCGCGGTCTGCACCACGAAATGGCCGTTGAGACCGAGGATTTTGCCGAGGAGCTCGGTGCGAAAGCCGTTCATCACCGACATCACGACGATCAGCGTCGCAACGCCGAGCACCACGCCCAGCAGCGTCAGTACCGCGATGACGGAGGCGAACTTCTCCTTGCGGCGGGCACGCAGATAGCGGCCCGCCACCAGGAACTCGAAGCGCGAGAACGGCCCTGGCCCCTTCGCCGCGGTGGGCGGAGAAACGGTCAAACGCTATCCCGCCGCTGCGGCACGATCAGCGACTTGAGCCGACCGACGGCTTCCTCGATCGACAGTGTCTCGCGCTCGCCCGACTTGCGGTGCTTGATCTCGACCACGCCGTCCTTGAGGCCACGCGGCCCGACGATCAACTGGTACGGGATGCCGATCAGGTCGGCCGCAGCGAACTTGCCGCCGGCGCCCTGGTCGCGATCGTCGAGCAGCACGTCGATGCCCTCGCGCGTCAGATCGTCGTAGAGCCGTTCGGACGCCCGGTCGCTCTCCGCGTCGCCGACCTTGAGATTGATCACCACGGCCTCGAACGGCGCAACGCTGACCGGCCAGATGATGCCGGCATCGTCATGCGAGGCTTCGATGATCGCAGGCACCAGCCGGGTCGGGCCGATGCCGTAGCTGCCCATGTGGACGGTGACATCCTTGCCATCGGGACCGGTCACCTTGGCGCCCATCGGTTCGGAATACTTGGTGCCGAAATAGAAGATGTGTCCGACCTCGATGCCGCGGGCAGCGAGCTGGTTGTTGCCCGAGACGGAGGCGCGGAAAGTTTCCTCGTCAGTCATCTCATCGGTCGCTGCAAACAGCGACGTCCAGTCCTGGAAAATGGGATCCAGGTCGCCGGTGAAATCGGTGTCGATCGAAGGGATCGGTTTGTCCAGCAGGCCAGAGTCGAGGAACACCGCGCTCTCGCCGGTTTCCGCGAGCACGTGGAACTCGTAGCTCATGTCGCCGCCGATCGGGCCGGTATCGGCGCGCATGGGGATGCCGGTAAGGCCGAGCCGATAGAACGTGCGCAAGTAGGCGACGAACATGCGCTGGAACGCCTTCTTGGCGCCGGCCTCGTCGAGGTCGAACGAGTAGGCGTCCTTCATCAGGAACTCGCGCGAGCGCATGGTGCCGAAGCGCGGGCGCACCTCGTCGCGGAACTTCCACTGGATGTGGTAGAGGTTCAGCGGCAGGTCTTTGTAGGACTTCACATAGGTGCGGAAGATGTCGGTGATCATCTCCTCGTTGGTCGGCCCGAACAGCATGTCGCGCTCGTGCCGGTCCTGGATGCGGAGCATCTCCTTGCCGTAGGCATCGTAGCGGCCGGATTCCTTCCACAGGTCCGCCGACTGGATGGTCGGCATCAGCAGTTGCACCGCGCCCGAGCGGTTCTGCTCCTCTTCGATGACGCGGATGACCTTGTTCAACACCTTGAAGCCGAGCGGCAGCCAGGAGTAACTCCCCGCGGCCTGCTGCTTGATCATGCCGGCACGCAGCATCAGCTGGTGCGAGACGATCTCGGCCTCTTTCGGCGTCTCCTTCAGGAGGGGCAGGAAGTAGCGGCTCAAACGCATGTACGGTCCTCGATGGCGCCGGATTCGGATTGCGATCCCTATACCGCAAAGCGGGGCAAAGTGGAGCCCGCAAAAGCGCGCGAAACTTAGGCAAACGCTTGGCTCTGCGTCGCTTTTGCGCAACTTCGTGTCGCTGCCAAATGATGGCTTGAATACTATGTAAAAATGCGATGGCTGCCATGCAGAATCCGCTTGGCAGCCCCAGATTCAGTTGTTAGGGTCCGTCGCCATAAGAACACAGGCAACCGCAAGTTGCCGGACGTCGACAACGTCAAGGGAGGAGCGTTGGCAGCCACCTAACCGTGTGCCTAAGACCAGCGTATTGTCGAGAAACTTTACAAAGCAGGGCTTCGGCCCTGCTTTTTTCATTTGCGGATGAAGAATCGATGACAACTTCTTCTGACTTCAGAGCAATTGCATTGGCGCTGGAGGGCACAACCGAGGCGCCGCATTTCGATCGGCGCGCCTTCAAAGTCGCCCGCACTTACGCCACCCTCGCCGCCGACGGGCTCACCGCCAACCTGAAGCTCACCCCCGACGAGCAGGAGTTCAAGGCGATGCTGGCGCCGGAGGCATTCGTGCCGATCGACAATGGCTGGGGCCGCCAGGGCTGGACCACGGCGATACTGGCAAAGCTCTCAGCCGAGGAGCTGAAGGCAGCGCTGGAGATGGCGTACGCGCATGCACTGCCGAGGCCAAGAGCCAAGCGGCGCTAGCCACGCCTCGCTGCCGCCCCAGGGCACCGGGTCATTCCCGCGAAAGCGGGAAGCTCCGTTTGCGATCGTGCCGGAGGCAAGAAAACAGAGGTTCCCGCTTTCGCGGGAATGACACCGCGTCCAATCGGGCTACCGAGGGCTGCTTACCGCCAGTATTCCTGGAGCCACGGGGTGGTCAGCCCCCATAGCAGCAGGCCGGTGACGATTGCCGCGAGCACCGTGGTGATCAGCAGCTTTGGCCACAGCCGAAGAATCCCCGCCGGCGCACCGCGCTCGGTCCCCTGGATCCACTCGCCCGCGTCGACCTGATTGCGCACCTTGAACGGCAACACCAGGAACAGGCAGATCCACCAGGTGACGAAGAAGATCGCGAGGAACGTTCCGACTTGCATGGCGAGCCTCAGACTCGGTGTACGAACACCGTTACATTGGGTTTGCGGCCCCAGTAGGACGAAACCTCGCTGCGGACGGCCCGCTGCAGCGCCGTGTTGACCAGTTCCGGGTCATTGCGGCGCTTGGGCGGAATCGACTTGAGCGTACCTGTTACCGCACGGCGGACGATCTCGGGCAGCGACTCATCGTCATCCTCGACGTCCGGCAGGCCTTCGATCACCGTTTCCGGCCCGGCCAGCACCTGGCCGGAAGAATTGACGCAGAGGCTGACCACGATGTGGCCGCCAAAGCTGAGCCGGCGGCGGCCCTTTACGCCGCTCTCTTCGGGCGTGCAGAGCACGTTGCCATCGAGATAGAGCTGGCCGACACGAACCTCGCCCGGGAACTGCGTCGTCTCGGGGAACAGCCGCACCATGTCGCCGTTGCGGGCATGGACGACGGTGTCGATGCCATGCTGCCGGCCGAGCAGTGCGTGCGCCTCGAGATGCGCAGCCTCACCGTGTACTGGCACCAGCACTTCCGGCTTGATCAGATCGTAGAGCCGCTTCAGTTCTTCGCGGCGCGGGTGGCCGGTGGTGTGCACCAGCCCGTGCGTCTGGGTGATGACGTCGACGCCGCGGTCGATCAGCATGTTCTGGATGTCGATGACCTCGCGTTCGTTGCCCGGGATGGCCCAGGACGAAAAGATCACCCGGTCGCCGGCATTGAGCGAGATCTCCGGATGCTCCTCGCGGGCAATGCGGGCGATGGCGGCGCGCGCTTCGCCCTGGCTGCCGGTGCACAGCAGCACCACCTTGGAGCGCGGCAGCGCCTTGTACTCGTTCTGGTCGAGGAACGGATCGATCCCCTCCAGCATGCCGAGTTCGCGGGCGATGCCGCTGATGCGGTGCAGCGCCCTGCCCGACATCACCACCTTGCGGCCGGCCTTCTGCGCGGCGCGGGCCACCGAAATCACCCGACCGACATTGGAGGCGAAGGTGGTGACGGCGACGCGGTGCGTCGACGAGGCGATCAGCGCCTCGAGCGTCGACGCGACCTCGTCCTCCGACGGGCTGGTGCCGTCCTTCATGGCGTTGGTGGAATCGCAGATCAGTGCGATCGGCGTCGAACGGTCCTCGCCGATCTGGGCGAAGCGGCCGACATCGGTGGGCGGGCCACCCACGGGGTGCGGGTCGAGCTTCCAGTCGCCGGTATGGACGACCCGGCCGACCGGGGTGGTGATCAGGAGCGCACAGCTCTCGGGGATCGAGTGGGCGACGTTGATCGCCTCGATGGTGAAGGGGCCGACGGTGAAGGGCTTGCCCACCCGCATCGGCTTGACCTCGACATCCTCGACGATGCCCTCGGATTCCTTCTTGGCGCTCAGCATCGCCGCAGTGAACGCGGTGGCGTAGACCGGGCGGTCGAACGCCGGCCACAGGTCGAGCACGGCGCCGTAGTGGTCTTCGTGGCTATGGGTAAGGATCAGCGCGAGGATATCGTCGGCATTCTCCTCGAGAAATGCCGGATCGGGCAGAATGAGTTCGACGCCCGGCTCCTGCGGCCCGGCGAAGGTAACGCCGCAATCGACCACGATCCACTTGCGGCTGCGCTCCGGCCCAAAGCCGTAGGCGCCCATGTTCATGCCGATTTCGCCTACGCCGCCAAGCGGCACGAAGACGAGCTCATCGGGTCTCGGCTTTGCCATTGTCAGTTCCTAACGCTTGCGGTCGTGCCGAAATGCACATCACCGGCGGTGATGGCAATACGGCTGTTGTCATTGGCGCGAACGATCAGTCGTCCGCCCTCGTCGATAGTTTCAAAGATGCCGCGCACGACGTCGCCATCGCGGTTCACCGCGACTTCGGCACCGATCCCGGCAGCCGAACGGCGCCACAGCTCGAGCACCTGCGTAACGCCCCTGCCCCGGTCCCAGAGTTCGACGGCATCGACCCAGGTATCCGACAGCGCGCCGAACACGGTCTCGGCACTGGCATCGAGCCCGAGAGCGCGCAGCGACGTCGCCGGATATGGCAGCCCCTCAGGGGCCTCGACCACGTTGACGCCGATCCCGACCACGATCGCCATGCTTCCATCCGGGCGTTTGTGCGCTTCGAGCAGGATGCCGGCGAGCTTGGCGCCATCGGCCAGCACATCGTTGGGCCACTTGAGCGCGATGCGCCCGTCGGCTGTGTCGGCGCCGTCGATGCCGGTCTTGAGTATGGCGGCCGGCACGATGCTGGCGAGTGCCCGGTTAAGTGAGACACCGGCGACGAAGCCGAGCGTCGCAGCGATCGCCGGATCGACGTCGGGCACCACCAGCAGACTGGCAGCGAGGTTGCCGTATGGCGATTGCCACGGCCGGCCACGGCGGCCACGACCGGCGGTCTGCTGCAAGGCGCAGAACCAGACATCGCCGGTATCGCCCGCCTGGGCGGCCCTGGCCGCCTCGGTCGAGGTCGAACCGACGCTGTCGAAGCCGTTCAGCCGGTAGCCGCGGGTAACCGCCCTGGACCCAAGCCAGAATCCTGCCACTAGAACAGGCTTCCGGCCGCAATACGGGCAGCCGCAGTCAGCGGCGAACCCACCGTGACGAAATAGGTGACGATCAGGAAGCCGATGCCGGCCATGACCACGTTCAGTTCGCCCGGCACGGCGGCGAACTGCGCCACCGGCTCGTCGAAATACATCACCTTGACGATGCGCAGGTAATAGAACGCGCTCACCGCCGAGGCGAGGACACCGATCACCGCGAGGATGAACAGGTTCTGTTCGACGGCGGCGAGGAACACCTGCCACTTGGCGAAGAACCCGGCCAGCGGCGGCAGCCCGATGAGCGAGAACATCAGGATGGCGATGATGGCGGCGACGAACGGACGCTTCTGGGCAAGGCCAGCCAGCTCGGAGATCGTCTCGACCGGACCGTTCTCGGTGCGCAATGCCAGCACGCAGGCGAAGATGCCCACCGTCATGGCGATATAGATCGCCATGTAGACGGCCACGCCTTCGACGCCGGTCTCGGTGCCGGAAGACAGGCCCACCAGCGCGAAGCCGACATGGCCGATCGACGAGTAGGCCAGGAGGCGCTTGAGGTTGTTCTGCCCGATCGCGGCGAAGGCGGCGAGGACCATCGAGGCGATGGAGAGGAAGATGACGATCTGCTGCCAGTCGTGCGTGATCGGCGCGAAGCTGACGGTGGTGACGCGAATGAACAGCGCCATCGCCGCAACCTTCGGAGCAGCCGCAAAGAACGCCGTGACCGGCGTGGGTGCGCCTTCGTAGACGTCGGGCGTCCACATGTGGAACGGCACGGCGGAAATCTTGAAGGCGATACCGGCGAGCAGGAATACCATGCCGAAGATCAGGCCGATCGAACGGCTGTCGAGTGTGATAGCCGCGACGATCTGATCGATCTGCGTCGTGCCGGTAAAGCCATAGACCAGCGACGCGCCGTAGAGCAGCATGCCGGACGACAGCGCCCCGAGCACGAAATACTTGATGCCCGCTTCGGTGGCCTTCTTGTCCTCGCGCTTCATCGCCGCGACGACATAAAGCGCCAGGCTCTGCAGCTCGAGGCCGATATAGAGGCTCATCAGATCATTGGCCGAAACCATGATCATCATGCCAAGCGTCGCCAGCAGCACCAGCACCGCGTACTCGAACTTGTCGATGCCGTGCTCCTTGCTGTTCGACAGCGAAATCAGCAGCGTCGCCGCCGCGCCGCCGAGCACCAGCGCCTTCATGTAGCGGGCGAACCCGTCGACGATGAACACGCCGTTGAACAACACGCCGGTGGCTGGCTGCAGCAGCAGCACCGCCAGCACCACGAGGAGCAGCACGATAGCGACGATCGACACCGCCGTAGAACTGATGCCCTTCCAGAACAGCGAGACCAGCAGCACCACGATGGCACCTACGGCCAGCAGCAGTTCCGGATAGGCGGGGGCGAGCGAAGCGAAGCTCGTGACGTCGGACAGCATGCCCGTCTCCTAATGGCCGGTCGCCGCGGCAACCGCTTGCGGTGCGGCACCAATGGCGTTGGCAAAGTTTTCCGCGACGAGGTTCACCGAGGCGGCAGTCGCATCGAGGATCGGGGCGGGATAGAAGCCGAAGAGAATGGTGAGGAGCACCAGCGGCACCAGCACGAAGGCTTCGCGCCGGTCGAGATCGAGAATGCCCTTCAGCGATTCCTTGGTGAAAGCGCCGAAGATCACCCGGCGATACAGCCAGAGCGCATAGGCCGCCGACAGGATCACGCCGAACGCCGCGAAGAACGCCACCCAGGTATTGGCCTGGAACGCCGCCAGCATGGTGAGGAACTCACCGACGAAGCCCGAAGTCCCCGGCAAGCCGACATTGGCCATGGTGAACACCATGAACACCACGGCATAGCGCGGCATCGGCGACACCAGTCCGCCATAGGCATCGATCTCACGCGTGTGCATCCGGTCGTAGACCACGCCGACGCAGAAGAAGAGCGCCGCCGAGACGATACCGTGCGAGATCATCTGGAAGATCGCGCCGTGGATGCCGTAGATGTTGCCGGTGAAGATACCCATCGTCACGAAGCCCATATGGGCGACCGACGAATAGGCGATCAGCTTCTTGATATCGGTCTGCACCAGCGCGACGAGCGAGGTGATGATGATCGCCGCGATCGACAGGACGAACACGAAGTTCGCGAACTGGTGCGAGGCATCGGGGAACATCGAGATCGAGAAGCGGATGAAGCCGTAGCCGCCAAGCTTCAACAGGATTGCGGCCAGGATCACCGAGCCGCCGGTCGGCGCCTCGACGTGCGCTTCCGGCAGCCAGCGGTGGAACGGCCACATCGGCATCTTCACCGCGAACGAGGCGAAGAACCCGATCCACAGCCAGGTCTGCACCTCGGGCGGGAACTTGAAGGTCAGGAGCTTGGCGATATCGAGCGTGCCGGCCTGCCAGTACATCGCCATGATGGCGATCAGCATCAGCACCGTGCCGGTGAAGCTGTAGAAAAAGAACTTGTAGGTCGCCTGGATGCGCCGCGCCCCGCCCCAGATACCGATGATCAGGAACATCGGGATCAGCGTGCCCTCGAAGAACACGTAGAACATTGCCAGATCGAGCGTCGCGAAGGCGCCGATCATGAACGTCTCGAGGATCAGGAAGACGATCAGGTACTCCTTCACCCGCTTGGTGATGGAGCCCCAGCTCGAGAGGATCACGGCGGGCATCAGCACCGCGGTCAACGGGATGAACAGCACCGAGATGCCGTCGACGCCCATGCGGTAGCCGATCGAGTCGCTGAACGCCCACACTTCAACGAACTGGAAGCCGGTATTCGACGGGTCGAACAGGTACCAGAGCCAGAGGCTGAGGGCAGCCGTCACCAGCGTCACGCCGAGCGCGATATAGCGCGCCAAGTTGTTGGCAGCCTCGTCGCGACCACTGACGAACAGCAGCAGCAGCGCGCCCGCCGTCGGCAGGAAAGTGATGAACGTCAGAAGGTGGTCACTGAAGATCATCCAAGAAGTCCCCCGGCGGCGATGGCCCAGGTGAGCAGCGCCGCGATACCGATAAGCATGGCGAAAGCGTAGTGATAGAGGTAGCCGGACTGCAGCTTGACCACCTTGCCGGTGATGTCCTTGACCCGATTGCCAAGGCCCTCGGTGATAGTCTTGTCGATCAGCATGTCGTCAAAGCCCTTCCACAGGGCGTTACCTAGCCAGAGCGCCGGCTTGACGAAGATGCGGTCGTAGAGCTCGTCGAAGTACCACTTGTTCAAGAGGAACAGGTAGAGCCCCGGGTTGGCATGTGCCAACCGCTTCGGCGCCGCCGGATCGCGGATGTACATCTGGTAGGCCGCTGCGAAGCCGAGCAGCATGGCGATCGTCGCCGACCACTTGACCCAGAGCGGCACGCCGTGCGCCGCCTCGAGCAGCTCTTCGGAGACCACCAGCGAGCCCTGGAAGAAGTGCTCGATATGCTCGGCATGGCCGAAGAACAGGTCGTTGAACACCACGCCTGCCAGTACCGCACCGGCCGCCAGCACGTAGAGCGGCACCAGCATGACACTGGGGCTTTCATGTGCATTGTCATAGGCACTGCCATGATGCCCGTGATCGTCATGGGCATGGTCAGCATGGGCATGGTCGTCATGCGCCGCATGCGCACCGTGGCCGTGATGCTGGCCGCGCGGCTCGCCATGGAAGGTCAGGTGGATCAGGCGCCACGAGTAGAAGCTCGTGAACATCGCCGCGATCACCAGGGCCCAGAAGCCGATGTAACCGGTAGAACCACCCGCCGCGTAGGCGACTTCGATGATGCCGTCCTTCGAGAAGAACCCGGCAAAGCCGAGTGGCGTGCCCGGGATGCCGACGCCGGTAAGCGCCAGCGTGCCGACGATCATCATCCAGTAGGTGATCGGAATCTTCTTCCTGAGCCCACCCATGTTCCGCATGTCCTGCTCATGGTGCATCGCATGGATGACCGAGCCGGCGCCCAGGAACAGCAGCGCCTTGAAGAACGCGTGGGTGAACAGGTGGAAAATACCCACCGAATAGACCCCTGCCCCCAGCGCCACGAACATGTAGCCAAGCTGCGAACAGGTCGAATAGGCGATGACGCGCTTGATGTCGTTCTGGACGAGGCCAACCGTCGCGGCGAAGAAGGCGGTCAGCGCACCGACCAGCATGACCACAGTCATGGCAAACTCGGAGGCTTCGAACAGCGGCGAGAAACGGGCCACCATGAACACGCCGGCGGTCACCATGGTCGCGGCATGGATCAGCGCCGACACCGGGGTCGGGCCCTCCATGGCGTCCGGCAGCCAGGTGTGGAGCAGGAACTGCGCCGACTTGCCCATGGCGCCCATGAACAGCAGCAGGCACACCACGGTCATGGCGTGCAGATCCCAGCTGAGGAAGCGGAAAGTCAGGTCCTTGTTCGCCTCGACCGCGTGGAACGCGCCGTCGAAATCGAGGTGACCGAGCACCACGAAGGCCGCAAAGATGCCGAGCGCAAAGCCAAAATCGCCGACGCGGTTGACCACGAAGGCCTTCATCGCCGCCGCGTTGGCCGAAGGCCGCGTGTACCAGAAGCCGATCAGCAGGTAGGACGCGAGCCCCACGCCTTCCCAGCCGAAGAACATCTGCAGGAAGTTGTCGGCGGTCACCAGCATCAGCATGGCGAAGGTGAACAGCGACAGGTAGGCGAAGAACCGCGAACGGTGCGGATCATCGGCCATGTAGCCGATCGAATAAAGGTGCACGAGGCTGGATACGGTGGTTACCACCACCAGCATCACCGCGGTAAGGGTGTCGACGCGCAGCACCCAGCGCAGATCGAGCGCACCGGAGACGATCCAGCGCATCACTTCGACCTTGGTCGCCGCATGTTCTGCACCGTGCGCGCCTTCGGCTGCTGGCGGCGCAAACCAGTACTGGGCGAAGACGATCCAGCTCAGCACTGCGGCGCCGATCAGCAGCCCGGTGGTGATGTACTCGCTGGTGCGGTGACCGATGATGCGGCCCAGCAAACCTGCGATCAGGGCCCCGACGAGCGGGAAAAATACGATGGCCTGGATCACTTTGCGGTCAGCCCTTCAGCGAGTTGACGTCTTCCACGGCGATGGAGCCGCGGTTGCGATAGAAGATGACGAGGATGGCGAGACCAATTGCCGCTTCAGCAGCGGCGACGGTGAGAATCAACAGCGCGAACACTTGTCCGGCGAGGTCACCCAACTGCGACGAGAACGCCACGAAGTTGATGTTCACTGCCAAGAGGATCAGTTCCACCGACATCAGGATGATGATGATGTTCTTCCTGTTGAGGAAGATACCGAACACGCCCAGCGTGAAGAGGATCGCCCCGACGGTCAGGTAGTGCCCGAGCCCGATGCCTGTTGCTGCCAGCATTTAGAGCCCCTGCCCCGATTTGACCTTGACCAGTTCCGTGCCTTCCGAGCGCTTCCGCCCGGTCTGGCGGAAGATGTCCTGCCGCTTGACGTTGGACTTGTGCCGAAGCGTCAGGACGATCGCGCCGATCATGGCGACCAGCAGCACGCCGGCGGCGCCCTGGAACAGGAAGACGTAGCGCGTGTAGAGCAACTGCCCGATGGCGCGCGTATTGTCGATCGCCGCATCCATCGGCACCGCAGCCACGGCCGCGCCATCGACCGGCAGCACAAAGCTCCCCGCCACCAGCAGCAGTTCGAGCAAGAGGATCACGCCGACCACCACACCCACCGGCGCGTATTGCAGCATGCCCTGGCGCAGCGACGCGAAATCGACGTCGAGCATCATGGTGACGAACAGGAACAGCACCGCGACGGCGCCGACATAGACGACGATCAGGATCAGCGCCAGGAACTCGGCGCCGGCCAGCATGAACAGGCCGGCCGAATTCACGAACGCCAGAATCAGGAACAACACCGAGTGCACGGGATTGCGCGCCGCGATCACCATCAGCGCCGAAGCGACGGTGATGACCGAGAACACATAGAAGAAGAATAGCGGCAGCGTCATCTCGATCCCTTACCGGTACGGCGCGTCGGCAGCGAGGTTGGCCGCGATTTCGCGCTCCCAACGATCACCATTGGCGAGCAGCTTCTCTTTCGAGAAATACAGCTCCTCGCGCGTTTCGGTCGCGAACTCGAAGTTCGGCCCTTCGACGATGGCGTCGACCGGGCAAGCCTCCTGGCAGAAGCCGCAATAGATGCACTTCACCATGTCGATGTCGTAGCGCACCGTACGACGGGTACCGTCGTTCTGGCGCGGGCCGGCTTCGATGGTGATGGCCTGCGCCGGGCAGATCGCTTCGCAGAGCTTGCAGGCGATGCAACGCTCTTCGCCGTTGGGATAGCGGCGCAGCGCGTGCTCGCCGCGGAAACGCGGCGAATACGGGATCTTCTCGAACGGGTAGTTCACCGTCTTCTTGGGCGCAAAGAAGTATTTCATCGCGAGGAAGAAGGCGCCGACGAACTCACGCAGCAACAGGCCGTTGAGGAACTGGGCGAAACGCATCAGACGGACCCTCCGTGCCAACCCCAGCCGGTGAGCTGGAGCACCGCGGCGACGACGACCACCATGACGAGCGAGATCGGCAGGAAGACCTTCCAGCCGATGCGCATCAGCTGGTCATAGCGGTAGCGCGGCACGATCGCCTTGGCCATCGCGAACATGAAAAACACCAGGCAGAGCTTGAGGACGAACCAGACGACACCCGGGATCCAGGTGAACGGCGGCAGGTCGATCGGCGCCGCCCAGCCCCCGAGGAACAGGATCGTCGTCATCGAGCACATCAGGATGATGGCGATGTATTCGCCGAGCATGAACAGCAGGTACGGGGTCGAGGAATACTCGACCATGTAGCCGGCCACGAGCTCGGATTCACCTTCCGGCAGGTCGAACGGCGGGCGGTTGGTTTCCGCCAGCGCCGAGACGTAGAAGATCACGAACATCGGGAACAACGGCAGCCAGTACCAGTTCAGGACACTGAGCCACGGCACGCCGAGCATGTGCGCGATGCCGCCAGACTGCTGCGCCACCACGATATCGGTGAGGTTCAGCGAGCCGACGACCAGCAGCACGGTGATGATCACGAGGCCGATCGAGACTTCGTACGACACCATCTGCGCTGCCGAACGGAGCGCACCGAGGAAGGCGTACTTCGAGTTCGAAGCCCAGCCGCCCATGATGATGCCGTAAACGCCCAGCGACGAGATGGCGAAAATGTAGAGGATGCCGACATTGATATCGGCGAGCGCCCAACCCCTGTCGAACGGGATCACGGCATAGGCCGAGAGCGCCAGGATTGAGGTCACCAGCGGCGCCAGAATGAACAGCACCTTGTCCGAACTTGCTGGGATTACAGGCTCTTTGAGGACGAACTTCAACAAGTCCGCGAAGCTCTGCAACAGCCCGAGCGGGCCGACCACGTTGGGGCCGCGACGCTGCTGCACCGCCGCCCAGATCTTGCGGTCGGCGAGCAGGATGTACGCGGTGAACAACAGCAGCGCGATGAGGAGCAGCAGCCCCTTGTAGATGAAGCCAACCTGCGTCCCCCACCCGAAGATCGGGATACCGAGCAGGTAGTCCAGCGCTGAAACAACGAAATCCATCTGGGCCCCTTACTCTGCTGCCTGCCGGAGACCGGCCTGCAGCGCGGCGCATTCGCCCATCGTCGCGGACGCCCGCGCGATCGGGTTGGTGAGGTAGAAGTCGGCAACCGGCGAGGTGAAGGTTGCGGACTTGGTCTTGATCGCGGCGCCGGCGAGCTTCTTCACATCGGCCAGCGAACCCTGGGCGATCTGGTCGAGCCGCGCCAGGTGCGGGAACTCGGCATAGATCGCGGCGCGCAGCTGGCTCAACGAGTTGAACGGCAGCGGCTGACCGAGCACAGCGCTCAGCGCCCGGAAAATCGCCCAGTCTTCCTTAGCCTCGCCCGGCGGGAACACGGCGCGCTCGGCGAGCTGCACGCGACCCTCGGTATTGACGTAGGTACCCGACTTCTCGGTGTAGGCGGCGGACGGCAGGATCACGTCGGCGCGGTGTGCGCCGGCATCGCCGTGCGTGCCGACATAGACCACGAACGCCTTGCCCATGGCCGAGGTGTCGTACTCATCGGCGCCGAGCAGGAACAGCACATCGAGCTCGCCCTTGCCGGCAAGGCCGATCTGGTCGGCCGAGCAGACGCCGCCGTCATGCGGCACGAAGCCGATGTCGAGGCCGCCGACACGACCGGCGGCATTGTGCAGCAGCGCGAGGCCATTCCAGTCTTCCGCAGCGCCCGAGCCGGTAGCGAGCTTGGCCGCCATGGCGAGGACGTCACGGCCGATCTGCTTGGAATGGGCGGCGCCATGCGATACGGCGCCCTCGCCCACGATGATCAGCGGACGCACGGCCTTGGACAGGATCTCGCCGAAGTTGCCCTTGCGCGCCACGAGGTCGGCCAGCGCCGACAGCCCGTTGCCCAAGTACTCGTACTTGTAGGTGAGGTCGGCATTGTCGCCGATCAGCGCGATCGGAGTGTTCTTGGCGCGCCAGGCCTTGCGGATGCGCGCGTTGACCAGCGCCGCTTCCTTGCGCGGGTTCGAGCCGATGATCAGGATCGCGTCGGCTTCTTCGATCCCGGCAATGGTCGGGTTGAAGATATAGGCCGAGCGCGGCATCGACGGGTCGATCCCCGACATCGCCGGGCGGCAATCGGTCATGCCCGAGCCGAGCGAGGTCATCAGCGCCTTGAGCGCATACATGTCCTCGACGGCCGCCAGGTCGCCGGCAATGGCGCCGACCTTGTTGCCGCCGCCCGAAGCCTTGATCGCTTTGGCGATGGCGGCAAACGCCTCATCCCACGATGCCGGCTTCAGCTTGCCGCCGGAGCGGACATAGGGGCGATCGAGGCGCTGGCTCTTGAGGCCATCCCAGATGAAGCGGGTCTTGTCCGAAATCCACTCTTCGTTGATCGCCTCGTTGACGCGCGGCAGGATGCGCATCACTTCGCGGCCACGGCTGTCGACGCGGATATTGGAGCCGACCGCATCCATCACGTCGATGGTCTCGGTCTTCACCAGTTCCCACGGACGCGCATGGAACGCATAGGGCTTGGAGGTGAGCGCGCCGACCGGGCAGAGGTCGATGACGTTGCCCTGCAGCTCGCTGGTCAGCGCCTGCTCGAGATACGAGGTGATCTCGGCGTCTTCACCGCGGCCGAGCAGGCCCATCTCGGTGATGCCGGCAACCTCGGTGGTGAAGCGGACGCAGCGCGTGCAGTGAATGCAGCGGTTCATCTCGGTCTTCACCAGCGGCCCGAGATACTTGTCCTCGACGGCGCGCTTGTTCTCGGCGAAGCGGTTCTTGTCCACGCCATAAGCCATGGCCTGGTCCTGCAGGTCGCACTCGCCACCCTGGTCGCAGATCGGGCAATCCAGCGGGTGGTTGATGAGCAGGAACTCCATCACCCCTTCGCGGGCCTTCTTGACCATCGGGGTGTTGGTGAACATCTCCGGCGGCTCGCCGTTCGGGCCCGGACGCAGGTCCTTCACCGACATGGCACAGCTGGCCTGGGGCTTGGGCGGGCCGCCCTTCACCTCGACGAGGCACATGCGGCAGTTGCCGGCGACCGACAGGCGCTCGTGGTAGCAGAAACGCGGGATCTCCGCGCCGGCTGCTTCCGCGGCTTGCATCAGGGTGTAGTAATCGGGGACCTCGACGAGTGTACCGTCGACTTTGATGCTGGCCATTGGCCTTACTCCGCCGCGATCGAGGGCACGGCGCCCTCGCTGGTCGAGGACCAGGTGTATTGGTCGATCCGCGCCTCGATGACGTCGCGGAAGTTGCGGATCAGGCCCTGCACCGGCCAGGCCGCCGCATCGCCGAGCGCACAGATGGTGTGCCCTTCGATCTGCTTGGTCACGTCGAACAGCATGTCGATCTCGCGCTTCTGGGCGCGGCCTTCGACCATGCGTTCCATGACGCGCATCATCCAGCCGGTGCCTTCGCGGCACGGCGTACACTGGCCGCAGCTCTCATGCTTGAAGAAGGCCTGGATGCGCCAGATCGCCTTGATGATATCGGCCGACTTGTCGAGGACGATCATGCCGCCGGTGCCGAACGAGGATTTCTTCTCGCGCAGCCCATCGAAATCCATGATCGCGGTGCGCATGTCTTCGCCGCGCACCACCGGGCAGGACGCGCCGCCGGGAATGACAGCGAGCAGGTTGTCCCAGCCGCCACGGATGCCGCCGCAGTGCTTCTCGATCAGCTCTTCGAAGGTGCAGCCCATCGCATCTTCGAACACTGCCGGCTTGTTGACGTGGCCCGAAGCCATGAACAGCTTGGTGCCGGTATTGTTCGGCCGGCCGATGCCGCCGAACCAGGCGCCACCGCGGCGCAGGATTTCCGGCACGACAGCGATCGACTCGACGTTGTTGACGGTGGTCGGGTTGCCGTAGACGCCCATCGCCGCCGGGAACGGCGGCTTCAGGCGCGGCTGGCCCTTCTTGCCCTCCAGCGACTCCATCAGCGCGGTTTCCTCGCCGCAGATGTACGCGCCGGCGCCGTGATGAACGACGATCTCGAAGTCCCAGCCGTGCACGTTGTTCTTGCCGATCAGCTTGGCGTCATAGGCCTGCTGAACGGCGGCTTCGAAATTCTGCCGCTCGCGGATGAACTCGCCGCGGATGTAGACATAGGCGATGTGTGCACCCATGGCGCGGCCGGCGAGCAGACACCCTTCGATCAGGTGATGCGGGTCGTGGCGCAGGATCTCGCGGTCCTTGCAGGTGCCGGGCTCGGACTCGTCGGCATTGACGAGGAGCTGGCTCGGACGGCCGTCATTGACGCCTTCCTTGGGCATGAAGGTCCATTTCAGCGCGGTCGGGAAACCGGCGCCGCCGCGGCCGCGCAAGCCGGAACCCTTGACCTCGTTGACGATCCAGTCGCGGCCGTTGTCGATGAATTTCTTGGTATCGACCCAGCCACCACGCGCCCGGGCGCCTTCAAGGCCCCAGTCGCCAGTGCCGTAGAGGTTGGTGAAGATGCGATCCTGGTCAGCGAGCATCAGCGCGGGTCCTTCCCGAACACCTTGCGATATTCCTCGACGCCACCCTTGGCGAGCGCCTTGGCCTGCTTGATCCACTCATCACGGGCCACCCGGCCCGGGAATGCGAGGTGATCTTCGAGCTTCTGGATATCGGCCTTCTTCAGCGCCGCCACCTGAGCCCAGGTGGTGATGCCGATGGCATTGAGCTTGCCCTCGAGCACCGGGCCGACACCCGAGATCAGCTTGAGGTCATCCGGCTTGCCGGCAGGGGCCTGGAACAGCCTGGCGCCGCCATCCTCACTCGGCGACACCGCAGTCGCCGGGGCGGGTGCGCGCTTGGCCTTGGTGTCGGTCTTGCCGGCATCGATCTTGCCGGCCGGCGATTCCGCGCCGGTTGCCGTCTCGCGCATCGCCCTGTTGGGCGTGCCATCGGCCTTGGCCGCCGTGTTGGCAGCCTTGCGCTCGGCTTCGGCGGTCGCAGTCGACACCTTCTCCGGCGACGGCGACTTCAGGGCCGGCGCAGTCTCTTCCGTAGTGGTGTTCTTGCGGCCGGCAGCGGTCGGCTCGGCTGCCTTGGCGGCAGGAGCCGGCGCGGCGGCTGCAGGAGCCGCAGGAGCCGCAGCGCCGGGAGCAGCCGCGGGCGCGGCCGGCGGCGGCGGGAACGGCTTGTAGGTGCGCTTGGCGGTCGGCTTTTCGAGCAGCGTCGTCTGGCCGCCTTCCGCCGCAGCGAACTGGCGGACGACCTGCGGGCCGGGCTTTACGTCGCTGCCTTTGCCGGCGGCGAATTTGTCGAGGATCGCTTCGAAGCTCTCGACCGTCAGGTCTTCGTAGGTGTCGCTGCCGACCATCACCAGCGGCGCGTTCACGCAGGCGCCGAGGCACTCGACCTCTTCCCAGCTGAGGGTGCCCTCGGCATTGGTCTCGAACGGATTGTGGTTGATGCGGCGCTCGCAGACGTGGCGGATGTCCTCGGCGCCGCGCAGCATGCAGGGCGTCGTGCCACACACCTGGATGTGGGCGCGGGTGCCGACCGGTTGCAGCAGGAACTGCGTGTAGAAGGTCGCGACTTCGAGCACGCGGATATAGGGCATATCGAGCAGCTTGCCGACCGCTTCGATCGCAGCACGGCTGACCCAGCCCTGCTGCTCCTGCGCACGGAACAGCACCGGGATCACGGCCGACTGCTGACGGCCCGGCGGATACTCCGCCATCTTCTTTTCGGCCCAGGCCTGGTTTTCCTTCGTGAAGGCGAAGGTAGTCGGCTGGACGGCCTCATCTGCTAAACGGCGGACGGACATTACCGATCGACCTCACCAAACACGATATCGAGCGAACCGAGGATAGCGGCGACGTCGGCCAGCATGTGTCCCCGGCAGAGGAAATCCATCGCCTGCAGGTGCGCAAAGCCCGGCGCGCGGATCTTGCAGCGGTACGGCTTGTTGGTGCCGTCGCTGACCAGGTAGACGCCGAACTCGCCCTTGGGCGCTTCGACGGCGGCGTACACCTCGCCGGCCGGCACCTTGTAGCCTTCGGTATAGAGCTTGAAGTGATGGATCAGCGCTTCCATCGACTGCTTCATCTCACCGCGCTTGGGCGGCACCACCTTGCCGTCGGTCGAGGCCACCGGCCCCTGCCCTTCGGGCGAATTCAACAGGTCGAGCACCTGCTTCATGATCCGGATCGACTGGCGCATCTCGTCCATGCGAACGAGGTAACGGTCGTAGCAATCGCCGTTCTTGCCGATCGGCACGTCGAACTCGAGCCGGTCGTAGCACTCATAGGGCTGCGACTTGCGCAGGTCCCAGGCATCGCCCGAGCCGCGCACCATCACGCCGGAAAAGCCCCACTTCCATGCATCTTCCGCCGACACCACACCGATATCGGCGTTGCGCTGCATGTAGATGCGGTTGCCGGTGAGCAACTTTTCGAGGTTGTCGAGCACCAGCAGGAACGGGTCGCAGAACGCGCCGATATCGTCGATCAGCGCCTGCGGCAGATCCTGGTGCACGCCACCCGGACGGAAATAGGCCGCATGCATGCGGCTACCCGAGGCGCGCTCATAGAAGATCATCAGCTTCTCGCGCTCGTCGAACCCCCATAGCGGCGGGGTGAGCGCGCCGACGTCCATCGCCTGCGTCGTGCAGTTGAGCATGTGCGACAGGAGCCGGCCAATCTCGGCATAGAGCACGCGGATCAGCTGGCCACGCAGCGGCACTTCGATGCCGAGCAGCTTTTCGACCGCGAGGCAGAAGGCATGCTCCTGGTTCATCGGGGCGACATAGTCGAGCCGGTCGAAATACGGCACCGCCTGCAGATAGGTCTTGGTCTCGATCAGCTTCTCGGTGCCGCGGTGCAGCAGACCGATATGCGGATCGACGCGTTCGACCACTTCGCCGTCCAATTCCAGGATGAGGCGGAGCACGCCGTGGGCGGAGGGATGGATCGGCCCAAAGTTGATGGTGAAGTTTCTTACATCGACTTCGGACATCAGTTCTTCGCCTTCTCGTCGCCGGGCAGCACGTAATCCGTACCCTCCCACGGTGACAGATAATCGAACTGCCGGAATTCCTGCGGCAGCTTCACCGGCTCATAGACGACGCGCTTGCGCTCTTCGTCGTAGCGGACTTCGACATAGCCGGTGGTCGGGAAGTCCTTGCGCAACGGATAGCCGTCAAAGCCGTAGTCGGTCAGCAGCCGGCGCAGATCGGGGTGGCCGGTGAACAGGATGCCGAACAGATCGTAAGTCTCGCGCTCGAACCAATCGGCGCCCGGGAACAAGCCGGTGATCGACTGCACCGGCTGCGTGTCATCGGTCGAGAGCTTCAAGCGCACCCGCAGGTTCTGCTTGGGGCTCAGCAGGTGGTAGACCACGTCGAAGCGCTCTTCGCGCTCCGGATAATCCACCCCACACACGTCGGTGATACCGACAAACGCCTCGTGATCGTGCAGGAACGTCGCGACATCGATAATGGCGTCGCGCTGCACCGAGAGCGTCAGTTCGCCGTAAGCCAGCTTGTGGTCGAGAATCTTTTCGCCGAGCGCGTTGCGGGCGCGTTCAGCGAGCGCCGCGAGCGGTGAAGGAATGGGGCCGTCAGTCATGGCCGGTCCTAACGTTCGATCGTGCCGGTGCGGCGGATTTTCTTCTGCAGCAACAGGATGCCGTAGAGCAGTGCCTCAGCGGTCGGCGGGCAGCCCGGAACATAGATGTCAACGGGCATGACGCGATCACAGCCGCGCACCACAGAATACGAATAGTGATAGTAGCCGCCGCCATTGGCGCAGCTGCCCATCGAGATGACGTAGCGCGGCTCCGGCATCTGGTCGTAGACCTTGCGCAGCGCCGGGGCCATCTTGTTGGTCAGCGTGCCGGCGACGATCAGCACATCGGCCTGACGCGGCGAGGCGCGCGGCGCAGTGCCGAATCGCTCGATGTCGTAGCGCGGCATCGACATCTGGATCATTTCCACGGCGCAGCAGGCGAGGCCGGTCTGCATCCACATCAGCGAGCCGGTGCGCGCCCAGGTGATCAGCTGCGACGCCGTCGAAACCAGGAAGCCCTTGTCGGCGAGCTCGGCGTTCACGTCCGCCATGAACGGATCGTCGGCGCCGATCGGCTTGTTGGTGCGCGGGTCGATCAGGCCCTTGGGCTGCGGCGCGACCAGAGTTTGTTCACTCAATCCCATTCGAGCGCGCCCTTCTTCCATTCATAGATGAAGCCGATGGTCAGTACGCCAAGGAAGATCATGACTGACCAGAAGCCGAACCAGCCGACATCACGGAACGCCACTGCCCAGGGGAACAGCAGCGCCACTTCGAGATCGAAGACGATGAACAGGATCGACACCAGGTAGAAGCGCACATCGAATTTCATGCGCGCATCGTCGAACGCTTCAAAACCCGCTTCGAACGCCGACACCTTTTCCGGGTCGGGTCGCTTGTAGGCAACGATGAAGGGGGCAACCATGAGGGCCAGGCCGATAACGGCAGCCAGACCGACGAATATGATGATCGGCAGGTAGTTGCTGAGCAACTCGTTCATTGTGCAGCCTAATGGTCGGGCCGGCTGGAGTGGCCGGCTCGCGCGGCCAGACGGGCAATTTTGGGCCCCTCGGACGACGCGACTTCGTGTGGCACGGGCTTAGCCCACGCCTTGCAGCGATTCAAGAAAAACTAATGTTGATCATTACGGTCAACTTAGTACGGAAAACCGGCTGAGACGCCCTGCCCGCAACGGACTTCCGGCTATTGGCGCCCCGTGAGTGTTCCACTCATGGTTGAGGCCCCGCAAACGCAACGCTGCGCCTGGCCGCGACGCCCTCGGATTCGGCTAGAAATGGAACCGCGCGCCAAGGCTGAACTGGTTCTTGTCATTGCCGCCCTCGAGGGCGAAGCCGCGCAGATATTCGGCATTGATCGAGATATCGTCGGTGACCGCATATTCGATGCCACCGCCGGCCAGGAAGTCGCGCTCGCCGGTGCCGCTGAGCTCCATGCCGTAACCCGCGGACGCGTAGGCCAGGAGGTCATCCGTCACCAGCAGGCCGCCACGACCGGTCACTTGGCCATAGGCGGTATCGATGGTGTCGCCGGTCAGCCCGTGCAGCGCCACCTCGCCACCGACGAGGAAGAAATCGAGCTGGGCGTTGACGCCGGCAGCGATTCCCGCCCCGACCTCGGTCCCGCGGACCGGGCTGGACTGAACGACGCCGTAAACCCCGGCATAAAAGCCGCTCCAGTCGAATCCAGTGGCAACCGGCACCGCGACATCGCTCGAGGCCACCGGCACGGTGATCAGATCAGAAGCCGTCGCAGCGCCTGCCATGGCGGCCAGCAACGTTCCTGCAAACACCAATGGCAATGGCACCAGCATGGCCGGCTTCTCCTGGATCGCCTCCAACAGTTCTAAATGCACCACACGCATCCGCGGTTCCGTCAGGATTCGCGGAGACTTACATCTGAAATGTGGTGTGGCGGCGGCCATTGCAAGGACAGCCGCCCCCAAAACCGTAACGAGCCGGCTACACGAGATCGTTCGGTGCACCTGGCTGGTTGTTCTGGTTGGCAGGGGCATCAGACGCGCCCTCTTCGAGCATCGCCAACAATGGACCGGCCTTGAGCTTCACGGTGGGCTTTCGCCCGCAACCTTGCCTAACAGCGGGCATGAAAGAACCCGCCGATTTGGCGGGTTCGCTCTACTCGTCGATGCGTAGCGGCTAGCCGCCTCGAAGCGCCGAAGGCGCCTGGGCTCGCTGGAACGCCGGTTTCTTCACCGGGGCAGCAATCAGGCCTTCACGAATGGCGGTCTTGCGAGCGGCCTTTCGGCCCCGACGTACGGCCTCAGCGGCTTCACGAACCCGCTTTTCCGACGGCTTCTCGTAATAGCTGCGGAGTTTCATCTCCCGGAACACACCCTCACGCTGCAAGCGCTTCTTGAGTACCTTGAGAGCCTGATCGACGTTATTGTCGCGAACGAGAACCTGCAAACATTGTCCTAACGTGGGTGGCGGCTTCATGATTGAAGCCACTTCGAACGCCAATGCGTTCGCTGCGCTAGTACCATGCGTCAGCCTGAACATCACCCTCTGAGTTGGATGCGGCACGGAGACCCTCGTCGCTGCCATAGGTGTCGCGCTCTAGCCGGCCAGCTGTGGACAGTCCTTCTAGGTTGCCCGGAAGCCCCCGTCTAAGCGTCCTACAGCGCGCCTGGGCGACGCGCCGATCTTCCGGAACCGGTCGGGAGCACCCTACGGCAAGGACACCCCTCGGGAGGATTTCCGGATCACCAGGGCGACGCCTTGCGCTCTGAGTGAGGACGGGATGCTCGGATACGACTTCTGCCGTTCTGGAGCCGTGGAAGCGACCGCCGGCGGTGCCCAGCGTTCAGTCGGAACAAGACCGCACAAAAAGTGGGAACATGTCGGAGGGGGACGTGAGAACATCGCTCGAAGGCGACCAGCGCCACCCAAAGTTCATCACTGATTTGAAGAAAAAGGGTGGCGCGAGAGACGGGGCTCGAACCCGCGACCTCCGGCGTGACAGGCCCTCTATATATAGAGAGTGGTCAGGAGGTGTTCCTACTCCGGATCGGCCGGAAACGGCCAGACGGCGGCCGATAGTGGGAACGCCGTGTTTGCTTCCCTGCGGGGATCGAAGCTAGGCTGCTCACATGTGCAACCTCTACAGCATCACCACGAAAGAAGAATGCTCTCGCCCAGTATGCGATGCTTGTGAGGCCTTGCCTTGAAACCCCGATCACCTACCCCGTTTGGTCGTCGCCCAAGGATCGCTCCGCAGCAGCCCAGACTGATTCCTCGATCTCCCCGGCTAGTTTCCCGGGGACGTGGCTCGATGGGCGCCTACGCGATCCTGGCGTTGTGCGGCGTTGGGGTACTCGGCTTCGTTGCGGGATCCAGCAACGACCAGCGCAGTCCTGCGACATCGAGTTTTCAGCAGGCTTCGGCTGGCGAGTTCCGGATGCAGTTCGCGATGTGTGGCGGCGGCAAGCGCTACACGTGCGTTGTCGACGGTGACACCATTTGGCTGCAGGGTATGAACCTGCGACTTCAGTCGTTCGACACCCCAGAGCCCTTCAACGATATCTGTGGTGGAAAGCAGGAGGTGGCTCTCGCCAAGCGAGCAAGCGCGCGCCTGCTGGATTTGCTCAACGACAATTCTTTCACGGTTGAAACCTTCGGAATCGACGGAACAGGAAAGCGCACTCTCGCGACGATCAAGATCGCTGGTCGTGATGTAGGGGACATTCTGATTGAGGAGCGTCTGGCGAGGCGATGGCCGGACGGCGAAGAGTGGTGGTGCTGAGTCGCCATATCGTGATGTTCGGCCTGCTGCGCAGAAGAGATGGCGCGCGATTCAACGCACAACCCTCAATCCGCCCTTCCCCATCCCGGCAGACCTATGCACCGCTGGTGCCGTCGGCGCCGGCGCCTGCAGCTTCTCCCACCTGATCAGCACGTGGTCGGACTGGCATTCCGGACATTTCAGATGTCTCGGCAACTTTGAAAGCGGGAAATCGTAGGGTAGCGCCATCAGAAGCGAGTGCACGTCGGCCATGAACTCGCCCGGGCACGCCTTCGCCGGCTTCAGTGATGCGCGCCGTCTGTCGCAGGACAGCCAGCCCACCCAGTTGCCCAGCCGAGCATCCGACAGTGTCGCCCACTGTTCGAAGGGCGGCTCCATTGGCTGGACAGAGCAGCCCTCCCCCAGCTTCGCGAGTTCGCACGGGGGATTTCCGTCCGCCGCCACCAGGCGGGCCAGTTCGCCGAGAGGACGGTCTCCGTACCTGCGCTGCAGCTTGCCGGTGCCGGCGGAGGCAATGCGCTGGCATCGCCGGCAGACGATATCGAGCTGTCTCGGCGTATAGGCCGAGAGCCGTAGATTGGCGAGGTCGTCCACGGCTTTCAGTCGGCGATTTCTCGCATCGCGTAAACGGGCATCCGGTCTGAGTTTTCCTGAGGCAACTCGCGGAGCGCGCGCTCCACGGTCCCGAGGCGAAAGCCGGTGACTTGCGAGATGTCGTGGGCGGTGAAGAATGGGCAGGTCCGTTTAAGCGACTTGATCTGATCGGACGGACTGACTGAGGTGGACATTTCGAGCTCCTTTACGTCGGGAGCCACGAGTCATATACCCGTGAACGAAATGAGAACAAGCCACGAGGGATTGCGGTCCGAAAGGGTCCATCCATACTAGACGGATGAGCGAGCGGCTGAAATGGGAGCGGGACGGCAAGAGCGGGCTGCGCGCCGAGTTCGAGGACGGCTACGCGACAATCGTCCATAACACCGCTACGGGCGGCTGGCGTTGGAGCGTCAAGATCGGCGAGGCCGTCGGCAGCGATATTTCCAGCACGAAGCAGTTCGCCTCGAACGCTGCCAATGAAGCCCTGCCGCGGGTGCGAGTGATTGCGGAGCAGGTCAAAGCGGCCCGCGCGCACAAAGCGGCCATCCTCGCCAAGATCGATCAGGTTACCGTCGAGGCTGATCCAGACGTCGGCTCGATCTTCGGCATCGCGGCGGCCGATAGAGAAAACCTGTCGTGGATCATGGACCAGGTGCGGCACCGAACCCGCACGCCCGGGCTCAACAAGCTGGTCGATGCGCTGTCGCGCGAGCTCTACAAGTTCAGAACGGGGCAGCGACGCTAGTCGAGCTTGTGGCGCTCCCTCAGGCGGGCCCTAACCCCCGGCGGCAGGTCGAGCTTGCGGAGCATGTCGCGCACCACCTCCTGCTGCGTCATCGGCTTCTCACCGGGCAGCAGCGCTCGGCTCCGCTCGATGGCTGGCGCGATCTTCTCGTGAACGCTGGGAGCTGGTGGTTTCGGCGGGAATTTCGGCATGGGACGCGCCTCACTGAACAGTCGGCACAACAGCCTTTGGCCGACGTCCGTTCCAGCAAAACGAATCAGTGATCGCGAGTCGACTCGGATTCGTTCGGCACTCGCACTAAATTGCCGGGATGCTGCTAGAACGCCCCGCCCTGCGCTACATCCAACCCATGAAACCGCGCCTCGTCGAGACCGCGCCCAGCGGCGACGGCTGGCTGCACGAGGTGAAGTTCGACGGTTACCGCACCCAGCTGCATGTGGAGGCAGGCACTGCTCGAGCCTTCAGCAGCAGCGGGGCGAACTGGACCAGCAAATATCCGCAGATCGTCGAGGCCGCTGCTCAGCTGCGGTGCACGTCTGCGATCGTTGACGGCGAGGTCTACCTGCCGGACGCCCGCGGCGCGGCCGACTTCTCAGGCTTACCGGCGGCCATCCGTTGGCGGCCACAGGATCTGATCTTCGTCGCCTTCGACCTGCTGCATTTGGATGGGGGCGACGTCCGCAGCAGGTCGGTGGAGAGCCGGCGCGCTATGCTGGGTGGCCTCATGCAGAGCGCGCCGGCCCCATCTCTCGCCTTCAGCCAGGAGCTTGGCGCCGACGGCCCCGAGGCCTTTGCCGCCGTCGACGCCATGGGCCTCGAGGGCATCGTCAGCAAGAAGCGCGGCAGCCGCTACAAGAGCGGCGACGCCGACACCTGGCTGAAGACCAAGACCTTCACCGTGGGCGAGTTCGAGGTGATCGGCGCCGACCTGTCGCCAACCGGCGCACCGGTGGCGATCCTCGCGCGGCGCGACGAACACGGGCTGCACTTCGTAGGGGATGCCTTCATTACGCTGAAAGCGGCGGACCGTGAGGACTTCTGGGCCTACGTCGAGGCGAACACGGTCGAGGTCCCAGCTCTGCCGCTGAAGCGGCGCGGGACGTGGTTGCGGCCGGGGCTGGCGGCAACGGTCAGGCACCTACGCGGCGAGGGCATGCTGCGGCACGCCACCCTCAGGGGGCTGCGCCATGGCGACAGTTAAGACGTCAATTCCAAGCCCGCCCGATCCCGGTGAACCCGAGGTAGAATTCCTCGAGCCCGACTTTGCCCGGTGGACCTTTCGCACCGATGACCCCGCCTTGCAGCGTGCCCAATTCAACTACTGGCGAGGTTGGTACGGTTTCGAGGAAGAGGACGAACCCCACTCCATCGAGGGGCGGGTGTGGCTAGTACGCCGGCAGCGATATACGCCTCAGTGAAATTGCCGGGACGCCCCCCGGCATGGCCTCACTTGATGAACCCGCGCCGCTGCAGCCAGCTCTTGCCGCGCTGCGTGATGTGGACCCGCTTCTTGTTCCCACCCATCACCAGGCGCTCATCCCATAGGATCTGGAACTCCGGCCGATCCTCGATCGGCGTGCCGACCTCCTTGGACAGCCGGATGAGCTCGTCGATTGCGATCTGGGGAAGGTCATAGTCCTGCATGAAGCGCGGCGTAGCAGATTCGCCCGGCATCACTGGACGCAGACCCGCACGATCCCCTGCCCTGTTGGCGCCAGCTTGGCGAAAGCGGCCTTGCTGAGGTCGATGATGCGGCCGTACTTGCCGAACCCGCCCCGATCGGTGATCCGCACCACGACCGAGCGTTTGCCCGCGGTGACCCGCGCACTGGTCCCAAGCGGCAGCGTGTTCGAGGCTGCGGTCAGAGCGTGCATGTTGAACGGCTTGCCGTTGGCCATCAGCCGGCCATGGTGCGCCTCGCCGTACCAGGACGCCTTGCCGCACTGCGCGGCGTGAACGGGCATGGCCCAAAGCACCGCGGCCGCCACCACAAGGATGACGGCCGCGCCGAGCGTGCTGGCGATGATGGGATGCCTCATCGGCCTGCCCCCTTGCTGTTCGATGATCGGACGATTTCCCGGGTGAGCTCGCGGATATCGGCACGGGCCTCGTTGAGCGCCGTGACGGCCCGCTCCATGGCGTCGGTGTTCGCCTGAAGCGTTCGGCGGTTGGCCTCGCGGTCGTTGTGCTCTTCCCGGCGGAGCACGTTGTTCTCGGTCAGGATGGCGTTGCTCGCCTCGAGAGTGGCCGCGAGCTCGTGCATCGCTACGCTATCGGTGGTGATGATCTTCGTGTCGGTGCGGATCTGGGGAGGCGCCGCCGCGGCGATCTGGGCCGCCTTCCTGATGGCCGCCCAGGCAGCGAAGCCAACGGTCACGACGACGGTGGTGATGCCCCCGGCCCAGAGGGCGATGGCATTGAAGTCGATCGACGTCGGATCAGGTATCGTCGCCATCGTGGCCATCCGGAATGGCCACATCGAAGATGGACCAGTAGAACGAAAACAGGCCGAAGAAGCCGAGCACCGAATAGACGGCGAGGCCGGTCGGCCAGGTCCATGAGAAGAGGAAGCCGAGCGTCAGCACGGCGAACAGGGCTATGCCGGTAAGCGCGCCGGCGGCGCGGACGATGGCGGTTGGCTTGGCCATGTAGCCATTGACGCAGAGGGCGGCGATGCGCAGCGTCCCGGCGAGGAACACCACCCAGCCCCACAGCGCCGGGCCGCCTGCAAAGGCAGCGAACGCCCGGCCCGAGAACACATCGGGGTTGCCGAGCACGATCAGGCCCCACAGCGTGGTGATGGCTGCGTGCTCCCATTCGAGGACGCGGGAGCGGAATCGGGAGACGATCCGCCCGGCGACCTCGCGGGCCTTGTGCTGGATCATGATCATCGCCCTACCCACAGTTTTGGTAGACGGATGGTCGAGCGCGGCTTCTTGCGCTTCTTCCGGCCGAACTCGAATGGCGCGGCAGCGTCCGGGTGATTGTCGGGAATGGCCTCGTGTGCCTCGCTGCCCTTGGGCCTGCGCGGCAGGAGAGCCAGGACCAGCCCAAGGATCATCGCCACGGCCCCGACGACTGCCGGCCAGCCGCCGACCTTGTGCAGCAACCACAGCAGGGTGCGGGCGGCTGCCATGATGATCAGCATCAGACCGCCGACGATCAGCAGCTTGTTGAGCCAGCTGACCTCAGCCCACCACTCCCAAGCAGCGCCTTGGATGTGGCAGGGGATATCGAGCAGAGCGCAGTTCATCGCCGGGCCCCTTCCTGCACCGCCTCGACGGATGCCGCCTCGCCCTTCCGGCCGTTGAGGTAGAGCCACAGCGCGCCGCCGGCGAACACCAGCGCGTAGACCCAGACCGGCACGCCGGCGAGCAGATCGACAATCGGCTGCATGAACTCGCGGATCTCGGCGAAGCTGCCGATCACCCAGTTGACGAAGGCGACGACGGCGCCGACGACAGCGCTCCAGAACCCGGCCACCTTCGACCACCAGTTTGCCTTGGCCTCGGGCGCAACCTCGCGAACCTCCTTCGGCGTGGCCTCGGCACGGCCGGCCGGCATCTCGCGAGGCTTGGCCTTGGCGAGCGCCACGATCAGGTTGCTGTCGATTGCGCCGCTCAGCGGCAGGCCTGCGTCGTGCCGGAAGATCAGGATGGCTTTCTCGGTCAGGTCGCCGAAGTCGCCGTCGATGTTGCCGATCTCGGAATAGCCGAGCTCCTTCAGCCGGCGCTGCACCTGGGCGACGACTTCATCGTTCCGCGCGCCCTTCACCGGGAAGGCTGCCGGGCCGGTCGAGGGTTCCTTGGGCGCGGGCTTACGGTCCCGCTCGTTCAGCGCCTCGGCGAGCACGCTCTCGAACGCCGCGGCATCGTCCAGCGACTTGTTGATGCCGTCGCCGGCGTAATAGCTCTCGCCCCGCTGCACGGTGCGCGGGCGCTTGCCGCCACGCTTGATGGTCGACAGCACGGGCAGGCTCGCCCATTCCTTCGCTAGCTCGTTGCCGAAGCTCTTCAGCGGTAGAGCGCCGCTGAAGAAGCGTCGGTAGCCGCGGCGCTCGAGCAGCGCCAGGCCGAAGGCATCCTGCAGCTCGGGGGTGAACTTGGCGGACAGTGGCAGCTTCAGTTCGGCGATCAGGCTCTTCAGCGTCGCCCGGATGATCTGGTACCGGCCGGCCGCCCCGCTCTTCTGCTTCAGGTTCCGCACCCAGCGCAGTTGCTCGGTGAGCAGTTCCTCGAGCGTCATCTCGGTGACGGGCTTGGGCAGCTTCCCCTTCTCGTCGATGTGGCCGATGACGGTGTTGTAGGCGGCGACGCCCTTCCGGGCAGTCTCAAGCCCGCCGATGTAGTCGAGCAGGACCGCCGCCCCGCGGGGGACGTTGGGGTTCATGGGGGGTCTCCGAGTTTGATGGTGCGGCTACCGCCGCAGGGCTATGATGGCTGTCGCGGCGAACGACTGCGCATGGGGGATGACATGCTCAAAGGTCGATACGGCGTAGGATGGATGCTGGCGAGCTGGCTGGCTCTGGCCGGGATGCTCGCGTTGTGTGTCTGGGCGGCGATGTGGATCACGGACATCATCACGTGATCCGCCCGGCTCTTCACGCAAAGGAGTAAGATGCGATAGGAGCTACAAGGAAGCGCCGGCCAAGGAGGTTGGATGCGCAGCCTTCACTTCATCGCGTCGTACCCACGCTCTGGAAACACATGGGTCCGAACGTTCCTGTTCCACCTTTTTAGGGATCAGGGCCATATTCCAGCAACGTCGACGCTTCGGCAGGTCGAGAGCCTATTGCCTTGGGATGCTCACCCAACGGTATATCGACATGCCATGGGCAGGGACGGCGGCGAGTTAGATATTGCTGCCGCGCTGGCGGCCAGGCCGCAAATCCACCGCTGGCTATCCACCGAGCTCAAGACGCCGCCAGCAATCAAGACGCATTCGCTGTTCGGCAGCATCGGCGGCAGTCCGTTGTTCAACATGGACGTGACGCAAGGAGCGCTCTACCTGGTTCGAAATCCCCTCGACGTAATACCCTCGTTGGCGAAGCTGCTCGGCAAGACGGTCGACGAGGCGATCCAAATCGCCGAACGACCGCTGTACGTCCATGCAGGCATCCTTGAGGCCGCCGATGCAAACCAAGTACCAGAACCCGGAGAAGCGCCTGACCTGTGGGGCAGTTGGAGCCAGAATGTGCTGAGTTGGACGAAGGGCGGCCCGAAGGGAACGCTGGTGGTCAGGTACGAGGATCTGATCGCAGATCAGGCAAAGTGGTTCTCAACAATCTGCGCCGATATGGGGCTGACATTCACCGGAGATGAGATAGACCGCGCCATAGAGGGCGCTTCGCTCAAGAACATCAGGGAGAAAATCGCATCGAAAGAAGCCAGCCCACCCGGCTGGAACCGCGGAGTTGTCGGCAGCGGGGCAAATGTCGGTTATGAGGACAAGTTAACGCGCGACCAGGCCAGGCGGATCATTGAGACGCACGGAGACGTCATGCAGTCATTCGGGTATCTCGATGATCGGGCCAACCGCTTTGTTAACGGGTGATGGCGGGATCACTCTAAGGTGGACTCGTACCATCCATTGCCCCAAAGCGTGACCAACCGATTGAAGTAACTTTCATACTGAGCGGCAACGACGTCCATCGACCACCGGGCCATAGCTCGCTTCCGAATGACGTGACGATCCAGTTTTGCGACCCGCTCAACAGCGGCAGTGAACTCCCCGAATGAGCGACAGCGGAAGCCATCGGCGCCGGGCTCCACAGTCTCGGTAAACGCGCCCCAGTCAGTGCTGATAATGGGAGTGCCGCAGGCCATCGCCTCGATCGTAACGGTACCGAAAGGCTCGATGTAGATCGTCGGCGCAAACAACGCGATGGCGCCGCCCATCAGCTCGGCGCGTCGACCTGGTCCGACTTCACCGAGGAACTCGCCATAGCCGTGCTGCTCTCCGGGCCCGACGATGATGAGCCTATTGCCCAGCTTCTCGCATACCTCCTGGGCAATGCCGTAGCCCTTCCGATCGATCAGTCGGCCGACGTAGAGGAAGTAGCCGCCGTCGCCGGCGCCGGCGGGGAACAGCGCTGGGTCTACTTGGTTTGGAATTACCGCATCCCACCAGCCACCGTCGGCGCGCGAGGCATCGCCGGCTTGGGCACCGTAGACCATGTGCATCCACGCATAGCTTTCGAACACCCGGTACTTGGCGAAGGTGCCCGCGTAGCCGATGCCGAACTCAACGGAGAGATGGTTCGGAAAGGCGTCCGCAATCGGCTTGTGCGCCACGCCGCCGATGAGGCAGATGAAGTCGTGCGGCTCGATCCGCTGGTGCATCTGGCCGATGACGTTGGCGTTGAAAGCCGCCCACGCCGGATGGTTCCAGTCGGCCTCGGTGTAGTGCTTCGCACCGACGATATCGACGCGGCGCTTCTCGCTGATGCACGGCACGTGCTCGTCGCAGGGTGCTTCGTTCTGCTCGCCGGCGTAGAGGATCACCGTATGCCCGAGCCCCTTCATCATCTGGCAGAAGCGCGTCACCTTTTGCGTGAAGGCGCAGGCCGCGAAGGCGTCTGTGGTGTGGGTGTGCGGCAGGCTCACGACGTGGAAGCGCATTTACGTTCTCCGCTGCATCATCGCGGTTACTCCCACATCACATTGACGGAACCGGCATCAAAGCTTCCGCCAGTGTCGATTAACCTGATGGTCGTAAGTGCGCCCGATAGAGTTTTGGAACCAGCCAGACTTATAGTCCCGGTCGTGTCCAGAGCAGTATTTCCGTTGGCTATCCAAGTGTTAGAGCCATTCATGAGAGTCAGAACCAACGACCCGCTCAGAACAGAAGATCCTGCGGATATGGACTGAGCCAGCAAAAACTGATCGCCCGTGCTTGCCGGGAAACCCGTATAGCCCGACGTTTCTATACCGCCGGAGTCCCCTAGTTGTATCCCTATTGTGTCATTAGTTGAATTTGAAGAAACCCCATTATACATAACCGTAACACGTTTGGCGCCGGCAGGGATGGTAAAGTCCTTTGTCGTGCCGGACGTTGTTGCCTGCTCGGTAAGTAATGTGATTCCACCACCGCCGGGACCCGTTGGCCCCGTGGCGCCCGTGATACCCGTCGGACCTGTGGCACCGGTAGCCCCCGCTGCGCCATTGTTGGCCGACGCGCTGAAACTCAGGGCAAAGGTCTGCCCGTTCGACCATGTTCCACCCGAAGCGCTGTGCGTCAGCGTCAGCTTGCGATATCCGGTACCATCGACAACCGTGCCGGTGACCTGAAACACCGCCCAGTCCGTGGGGTCCGTGACACCGCGGAAGTGGAGATAGCCACGCACCGTAGCCGTGGGGTCATCGAAAGCATCGAGCCAAGCGGTGATCGAGCTGCCGCCGATTTCCGTATTGTCTATGTAGGCGGCGGTCGCAGACGCGATGGCTGCATTGTTAAGGCGGAAGGTACCCGCGCCAGGGTCACTGTCGGTGGTGGTGGTCGAGTAGAGCAGTTGCACGCCGACTGTCGCGCCGGTGGGGCCGGTGGCGCCCGTAGGTCCCGAAGCCCCGGTCACACCCGTGGGGCCAGTTGCTCCGGTGATGCCGGTAGGGCCGGTCGAGCCGGTGGCTCCGACAGCGCCTGGATCCCCTTGCGGACCGGTCGGACCAGTTGGCCCCGAAGCGCCGGCAGGTCCGGTCGACCCCGTCGCTCCCTTCTCCACCCACAAGTCCCATTCGGGATCTATACCCGGTTCCTTGTTGGTGCTCGGGGCGCTGGCGATCCAGCTCGATCCATTGTGCTCGACGCCATCGAAGGCGGCGAAAGCCGTGACCCCGTCCCATGGACCGAGCCAGTTCACCCCCGCGCCGGCGATCCCGGAGGGGCCGGTGGCGCCTGCGGGACCCGTTGCTCCGGTGGGCCCTGTAGGGCCGGTCGCACCGGTCACGCCGGCGCCGGTCGGTCCTACCGGCCCAGTTGCGCCAGTCGGGCCGGGAACCGTACTTGCGGCGCCGCTTGGACCAGTTGCCCCGGTGGGGCCTGTTGCACCCACAGGGCCGGTAGCTCCCGCGGGACCAGTCGCACCGTCAGAACCGGTCGGACCTGCCGGACCACTGGCGCCGGCAGGCCCAGTTGGGCCGGTGGCCCCGCCAGCGAACAGCGACGCGGGCGCCTTCTTGTTAGCGCCGCCTTGCACGATGGGAACAACGGCCCCAACGAGGTCGGAAGCGGTCGGATCGTCAGAAATCTTGCCGTCAGCCATCGCTCAGCCTCACCACACCGTAATCCGAACCATGCCGTCACCGCCCTTGCCGGAATTGCCGCTTTCCGAGCCGCCACCGCCCCCGCCAGGCTGCGCACCGGCAGTGGCTGCAGTGGTACTGGTGGAGCCGGCCCCACCATTGCCGCCCTCAACCGAAACGCCACCAGTGCTGCCGCCGCCCGAGTGGGCGCCGCCGCCGCCGCCGCCGCCGTGACCCGATCGGCCACCGGCGCCACCTGCCTGGCCGCCCGTTGCGGAGCCGCCGCCTCCACCTCCGCCACCGTCAATCGAAGCGCCCCCAGCCGCGCCGGCCGAGCCACCGGAACTGGAGCCACCGCCGCCGCCACCGCTGCCCTCGGAGCCGTTGCCGCCAGCGGCAGGCGGTGCGCCGGTGGCCCCACCAGTCGAGCTGATAGCCGCGAGGTTTTGCCCGCCTGCGCCTCCCGCCGTTGATACGGCGTTGGCGCCAGCTACCGACGCCCCTGCCGATTGTTGACCGCCGCCGCCGCCGCCGCCGCCGGAGAACGACACATTGCCGGCACCGCCGCCGCCGCCGTAGGCAGTGACATGTGAGCCGAACGACGAGTTGCCACCTGCAACCCCGTCCTGATTGTCCGCAGTTTGAGCCGCGCCACCGGCCCCAACGGTGACTGCTACGGTGCTCGCGAGATCGCTGAGCATAAGCAGCCGGCGCCGGTAGCCACCGCCGCCACCGCCCCCGCCATAGTCAGACGAGCCCGCGCGCCCACCGGATCCGCCTGCGGCCCAGCACTCGACGAGAGCGACGGTTCCGGTCGCAGGCTTCGACCAGGTCGCGCCTCCGGCGGTCGTGTACGTGTCAACATGCGCGCTCGTATCGGCGAACGGGTCCTCGGGCATCAGGACGCTCTCGGCAAAGTCGATGAAGCGCTGCCGCACGTCTGCGGGCGAGATGTCGCCAGCGTTATTGTCGGCAAGGTAGAGTGCGAAGTCCGCGAGGAGCTCCGCCCGGGTGCGTACCGTCATGTGGTGGTGTCCTAGTAAAGGCCGCTGCCGAAGCCGGAGCTGAAGCCGCTGGAGAAGCCGGAGATGCCGTAAATTTCGTCGGCGGCGTAGTCGATCGCCGTGATGTTGGCCGTGAGATCCGGCCCGGGCTGGATGTCCCAGGCCAGCACTTCCCGAGCCACGCGGCTGAGCCAGCCCGTCGCGACCAGCGTCCCGTGGCCGAGAAGGTCGTCACCGCTGGCGGTCGGCATGGCGAACGGTGTCTCGAAGGTGACTAGGGTCCGGTCGGAATCGTCTTCAGTGACCGGCGCGGTCAGCAGGGTACCGTCCGCCAGTCGCAGGATTACGCCCCGGGCTGGTTGGTCGCCGTCACGAATGAAGCGTCCGCCGTCCTCACGCAGCAGATAACCGCCATCCTCACGAAGGATGTAGCCGCCGCCTTCGCCAACGTCTGATCCGAAGTTCCACTCTTCGTCGAGGCGCAGGCCGGAGACGAGACCGCCGTCATAAACAATCTCCTTGACCCGACCGCGCCCGCCGATCTGGCCGAGGATGTCGGTCTCCAGCCACACCCGGTCGCCCATGGTGAACTCGAGGTGCTCAATATCCATGCTGAAGGTGATCAGGCGGCTGCGCCATTTCGCGGACCTCAGGTCGCGCTTGGCCCGCGCGATGGCCTTGTCCTCGTGGACGATGCCCGGATAGGTGATGCTCTCGAACCGCGTCGCCTCGATCAGGCCGCCCGACCCATCGGCATTGTAGCCATCGGCGTAGACGATGAGCTCGCGCACCTCATAGTCGTTCTCGATATCGGCGAGGTTGACTTTTAGCGCGTGCGCAAGGCGCATGAACGGCTTCTCGAAAGCGAAGCCGCCGGCGTTGCGCTGGGTGATCAGGCCCACTGGATCACGGCGGCGATCGATCACCACGCGATAGGGCGAGCCGTAGCTCGGTCGCGCAAACCCAGCCTGCGCAATGGTCGACAGCACCGAGGTGACCGGCTCGCCCTCGAAGATGGCATTCACCTCGAGGCCGCGCGACGCGCACCAGCCGTGCCAGTCGGCCAGACTCGGCCCGTCGATCAGGCTCAGCGGCACCGGCTCAGCATTCAGGTCGCCGGTCAGCACCTCGCGGTACCAGCTGGCAGGATTGCTGGTTAGCTGCTCGGGCACCCAGGCCGCGCCGTTCCAATCCGGAGCATAGCCGGAGGCAACGCAGCTGACCTGGTTGATGGAGCGGTTGCGCGCTCGCATCGCAAGGACGGCAGTCGGCTGGGTGGCGAAGTTGAACGGCGCTTCATCGAAAACCGACTGCACATTGTCGATCTGGATGTCCCGCACATAGCGGTTGATGCCTCTCGCCAGCACCAGCTCTGAGCCGGTGTCCCGGTAAGAGTAGAAGCTATCGAGGATGGTGGAGCCGTCACCCAGCTTATGGGTGCCGGGGTCCCAGATGTAGGAATGCACCGTCGAGCCGCGAATGGCCTCGATCTCGTAGCGATCCTGCGGGAACACTGCCGTGTCGAGGTAGACGGTGAGGTGCTGGCTATCGACCCAGTCGATCACCGCGCCCGAGAAGTAGGAGTCTGCCGCGAAGACGCCATCCATGTCGGTGACGGTGTTGTAGCGCCAGCTGAAACCGCGATAGTTGGGGTTGAAGGCACTTACGGCGGGGATGTCGCCGGCGGCGCACCAGACGAACCGAACAGCGAAGCGCAGGGTATCCTGCCCGCGCCGGCCGCGCAGAACGAACTCCGGCAGGTTTGACCAGATCGTCTCCCCATCCTGGCGGATGCGAAGCCGCAGCGCGGTGACGGCAGCGATGTCGGCATCGAGGTCGGGGTTGTCGGGGCTGACATTGAACAACCCGCCCGGAAAGCTGAAGTTGACGATCGCCTCATTGGGCGCGCGCTTCGTCTCGATGTGGTGCCAGGTGGGCACGAAGCTCGGCTGCGACTGATCCAGCTCGTCGCTCGATTCCTCTGAGCTGATGGTCTGGAAATCGGTCATCACCACGCCGGCTTGCGTCTCGATCACCGTGTTGGTGATCAGCGTCAGCGGCAGGTCGTCGGCAAAGCCCTCGCGGATCTCGATCTCGATGTTGGGGTCATCCTCGACCGCGGCATAGCCTACCCGCACGTCGCTGATGGCATGGGGGCCGGCTAAGCCGTAGGCCAACACCACGATCTGGTCGTTGCCCTCGAAGTACGTCCAGGGCGGCATAATCATCTTGGGCGCGATCTTGCGCGTGCCGGCGACCCGCTGCAGATAGCCGCCGAGCTCGAAGCTGTTCTGCGCCGAGGCAACGCCGACCTCTTCGCTCGCCTGCTGCCCGCCGCCCGGGCCCGTCTGCGGGTTGAGTCCCTGCAGCAGCAGCGAGGCCGCGATCGACAGGCCGCCGGCAACCAGGTTGGCGCCGATCGAACCGGCTGCGAAGGCGGTCCCGAGGAACGGCACGCCGAAGGCACCGACAAACAGCGAGGCCCCGATGAGGGCGATGGCGGCGATCGACGACAACAGCTTGCCGCTGTCGCCGCCGCCGCCGTGCACTGGCAGGTACACCGTGATGTAGGCCATGTCCTTCGGGCGGATCAGCCGATAGAGCTGCGGCGCGATCATCTCGCCGTTGAGCTTCACCCGCAGATACGGGCGCAGAGCCTCTTCGTCCAGCGGCACCAGGTCGATCAGCTCGGCCAGTGTGGCGTTCATCGGCCGCGGCATCTCGATCACCGGGCCGGCGGTGCCGTGCAGCAGGTCGGGGAAGGCGCGGAATGTCGTCACGCGAGCACCGCTGGCCGGAACAAGCCCGTTACCCGGTTGACCACGGTGGGCAGCGCCGAGAAACGCGCGGTGTCGCGATAGGCCCGAACCATCACCCCAGTGGTCTCCTCGATATCGATCATCCGTCCAGGCTCGATGACACACCCGACATGCAGCGGCGCCGATCGGGCTGCCCGACCCTCGCCGACGACGCCGCGCATCATCACCATGTCGAAAGGCCGTTCATCGCCGGCGGCAACCGTCAGCCAGCCCGGACGGGTCCAGCCGCTCGCCATGGTTCGCGCGATCGCGTACGGCCTTTCCACCCCGCCGAACTCGTCGATCCATACGCCCAGCCGTTCGCCGACGATCAGGCGATAGAGCCCGTAGCAGTCGACAGCGGGTCGGGCCCGCCCTCCCATCAGGAAGCCGAGCCGCAGATAGTCGGCGGGGTTGATCATCAGGAGATCCGGAAAGCCGCCCTGAAAACGCTCGGGCGCAGCCAGTGCTTGGGATAGGGTTCTACCGTCAACGCCGGCCGGCTCACCTCGCCTTCGACGACAAGCGCGTCACCACGGACGTTCATCAGCTCGAGCATCAGGTGCGGGCCGCCGACAATCACCTCCGGCTGGCTGGCCAGCACCGCAGTGATGGTGATCCGTGCGGGCGTCGAGATGCTGTCGACGGCCTCGCCGATCCGCATGTCGATGTTGGGGATGGTGATCTTGCCGTTCAGCTGCTCGTCGCTCTGCCCGGGTGGCACGATCGCGATGGGCATGGTCACGTAGGTGCCGGCGAGCGCTGCCACATTGCCGTTGGCGTCGAGCAGGTCAGCGGCATAGACGATGTCCTCGCCTGCATCCGTCAGCAGGATCGGTGTCGGCAGTTCGTCATGCTCGATAGTCAGGAGCATGGCAAAGACTTCGCCGGTCTCCTGCGGATATGCCGCGTCGCGAAAGGCCTGGTTGGGCATCAGGGTATCCGGACGATGGTCATGGACAGGATCCAGAGGTCCTGAGCGAGCTCGCGCAGCGAGTACGGAGAGCCAACGTCAAAGCGCCAGTTGGCGAAGTCGCCAGCAAAGGGATCGGTCATCTCGAACGGCAACGACCCGTCGGCAAGATCATCTTCGAAGAACATCTCGAAGACCCGGGCTTGGTCCATCGTCAACTGCATCGAGACGGTGTGCGGTTTCGTGCGCGCCGTGGACCTGCGCCGCTGCTTGCCAGGCCCAACCTCAGTGCCGAACGAGACGACATTCGGCTGGGGGGACCGGGTAAAGCTGTCGCGCAGAAAGTCCTGAGGCAGGGTGACGGGCCAACTGAACATTAGGTGCGCCTTAGACCCGGAGCGACGCCGAACTGCTTATAGCCGCCGTTACCCATGTTCTTCTTGATCCGCCGCTCGACGGCGCCAATGATCACCTCGAGCCCTCCACCTGGGCTTTCCCGCGTCTCTACGGGCTCGCCTGTGTAGTTGTTGATCACCACGGGGGAGCGGTTGCCGCCGCCCCCTGCCGACGCCAGTTGGGCGGGCGTCAGAATGCTGCCGTTGGTGCCGGGCGCGAAGTACTCGGTGTTTGGGGTGTTCTCGTTCACGGCATAGATTTTGCCGGCCTCGACCGGCCCGCCGCTCGCACGACCTCCACCAAACAAATTGGCGATCCTCCAACCACCACCGCCAACCGACGTTGGCGAGAACAGCGTCTGGAAAGCCTGGTTGATGAAGAGGTTGCCGAGCGACTTGGCCAGCGAAGCGATGCCGTCCGCGGCTGACCGGCTCCCATCGAGTATTCCGATAAACAAGTTGGCGAATCCAGACGCCAATGCCTGATTGATCTCGTCGATGCGCTCCTGCTCGCGCTGCATGGCTTCTAGCTCGGCGGTCGCCGAAGCGAGCTTCCCTGCCATGTCGTCGATTTCACCATTCAGCTCGTCGGTGATGGGGATACCCGCTTGCTTGGCCTCGTTGAGCAGGTTGATTGCCTCTTTCTGGCGCACGAGTTCCTCGGTACCCTTGCCGAACAGGTCGATTTCTGCCTGCACCTGGTCAATACGCTTCTGGAAGTCGCCGACAGTGTTGCCCCAGCGGTCTAAATCCTTCGTCGCTGACTTCCCGGCGCGGGTGTTGGCGCGCGCGAACGCAAGCTCCCCAGCCTCACGAATCTTCTGCTCCCGCAAGGCCTCCGAGATCTCCTCGTCGACGAGCTTCAGCCGCTCACGCCGGCGAGCAATCTCCGCCATTTGAGCCGGCGTTACCGCCTTGAGCGCATCCAGCTCAAGCTGATGCATCTCTGCTGATCGACCGGCTTCGATGCTGGACTCGAGGGCCATTTGAAGGCCGCCGTTTACCGCAGTGCCGGCCAGCGCGTGCGAGACGGCCACTAGCGACCGCTCGAACGCGGCGGCTACCTGGGCGCCCTGTAAAAGGTCATCCACCACGCCCTTTACGATGAATCCCAAAGGACCGAGGTCCGAGTTGGCGATCCGCGTCAGCTCGACTACCAGGTCTTCGGCCGCCAGTGTGCCGTTGGAGAAGCTGACAAGAAGCTTGCCCAACTCCTGGTCGGTCGCGTTGGCCCCTCCGCTGAGAGCTGATCCGAGCGACCGCGCCTGCTCCTGAAACTTGCTCAACTCCCTAGTCATCTCGTTGAAGGAGGCGCCGAGTTCGACTTGGATAGCGCCACGAGGTAGGCGCTGAGCCTCCGCGAGGAAGTCCTTCACCGCTGATTCCGCGTCGTCATAGCCGGCAACGACGCGCTTGAGCTCGTCGCCATGTCGATCGAGGGTATCAGTGGCTTTCTCAGTTTCGCCGACCAGCCCGCCAAGGGCCTGGAGGCCGAGAGTGCCTAGCCCGATGATTGCGATGGTGGCGAGGGAAATCGGGCTGACGATTGAGGTGAAAGCAGCCGCAAGTGCGGTCGCATTTCCCCGCAAGCCACCGGGTCCAAGTGCCGCGGAAAGCTGGGTACCCTGCTGAAGGGCAACCTGCAGGGGGTTCATGCCCATCTGGGCCGAAACGACGACGTCTTGCAACTGAGCCGCGATATTGGCGCTGTTCAGCGAGATCTGCTGGGTCGCCGCAGCTGTCTTGACCGACGCGCCAGCTAGCTGGGACACCCCAGCCTCCGCCCGCCCTGCTGCGCCGGTGAGTTTGTCTAGGTCGACAGCCGCCTTGTCAGCGTTCGACGTCACCGCAATCCCGAGCGTAGCAGTGGTCATGTTGCCCCTCGAACGAGCTTGCGATAGCGTCCCGCCCCATCGACGGAGGAGCCGAGATGCGGTTGTTGCTTGGTGGTGCGGTCTTGGTGACTTGCGTGATCGTGAGCGCCGCCGCCGGGCTATGGCTCTGGCAACAGCATCAAGCTTCCGTCAACGAGGCAGCCGAGCAGAAGCGGATTTTCGACCAAGCCGCCGAGTTTAGCAGGTGCGCGGAGTTTACGATGACGCTTGCGGACAATGTCATAACGCCCGGCTCCGTGGATCAGGCTGCAGTAGACGCAGCGACCGCTGGGTCCATCAAATGCCGAGACGCCGGGATTTTCTAAAGGAGCGCATCGAAGAGCGCCGGCGTGAGCTGGCGCGCGGCCACTACAGGCTCGCTCGCCTTCGACTGCACGGCATCAAGCCACACTCGGTCCATATCGAGGACAGCGTCGACTTCCCAAGGCGCCAGTTCCTCCCGCATCACCTCGAGGTAGGCGCTGACATCTTGAAGGGTGATATGATTCGGCACCCACCCGTTGCCATTACGGGTTCGGGTGAGCGTCCAGAACGCGTCCCACGCCCGCTGCCCCGAGGGAGGGATGCGAGGCGCCCGCCCCTCTACTGCGGCTCGGACGGCGTCGCCGAGGAGCCGGGCAACGCTGAGATGAAAGCTACCCGACTGCCGGCGACGATATCGACCTGCTGCCGGATGAATCGGTAGCGCTCGTAGACCCGGATCGCGTTGGCTTCCGTGTACTCAAGCTCCTTGCCGTCGATCTTCACCTTTGGCGCCCATCCGACGGTGAGCTTGGCGAGGAACTTAGCGCCCTGCGTGAACGTCTCAGCGGCGGTAAGGGGAGTCACCCGCTGGGCATCAACGAGCTCCTGGTGGAGCTCGGCCCGAGCCTTCTGGGCGCGATCGCTGTCCGGCCCTGCGACGGTGATGACAAGGCCGGTGGGGGTCTTGCCATCCATTCCCATGATGGCCACGTCGATACCTGTCTCCTGGCGTTCGATAATCTCGTCGAACTGCGAGAGGTCGACCGTCACAGCGTCACGCCCATGTCTGCGAAGTCCAGCACGAACTGCGACGTAGTCTTGGCCCAGCCGATGCGGACGGGGTCGTCGCCGGTCGTGACGTCAGCCCGCGGGCAGATGCCGCCAGGTGTGCCGGAGAGGAAGTAATCGACTCCGGCGGTGAGGATGGCGCCGAGATCCACGATCGCCCCGTTCTTGGCGAGCGTCACTGGCTGGTCGAGCAGCGCGGCATGCAGGGTAAGCCCCCTGATCCCGCGAATGCCTGCGGTCGCATGATCGTTGTCAGCCAAGATCGCTTTAGCCGTGCTGGCATCGGCAACCACAGCCTGGGCAGCCGTAAGGGTGGTCCCGGCCTGAAGCTGCTCGGTGGGCCCGCTGATCAACTTGACGTTGGCCGCGGTGATGGTGAGGTCTGCCATGGTTCAGGCTCCTGTTAGGCCGCGGCCGGGACGGTGACGATGTTGGTGTTCGGTGCCACCGTGGCGGCGAGCATGCGGGCCGTGTTGGCGCCACCGCCCTGCTCCTGAGCGGACATCACCGGGCCGATGAAGTACTTGGTCGTCGGCGTGCCGCCCTCTGGTGCGTCGTCGAATTCGATCTTGTGGGGGAAGTTGCTTCGGCTGTTCGACGCGGCGATGAGCGCGATCTGGCCGGCATCATCCGAATTAACCGCGAAGACATTCTGCATGGCTGGGGAGCGATAGGTGCCCTTCTGGACCACCGTGCGGCCCCGGCTGATGAGGTCCGTGGCGATTTCCGCGGCAGCATCGCCGATGGCACCCATGGTTTGCCAGTCGGCCACCTCAAGCCAGGTGACGCCCGCGAAGTCGCCTTCGTCGACATCGACACTGGGGGCGACTATGGCGGCCGTACCGATGAAGTACTTTGCGCCGGCAACGGCGTAGAGATCGGCCATTTGGCCCTCCGTGAGTTGGGAACGCCGACCCGCTATGCGGGTTGAACGCTCATTGCAGTTGAACAAGGCCCGCGCCATGTCCCAGAAAACCCCGCCCAACGGCGCCCCCCACCTGGTCGCCATCATCGACAGGAAGACGTTGAAGAATATCGAGAAACTGGCCGCAGAGTTCGGCGTCGAGCCGGGGGACGTGATTGTCGAGCTGCTGCGGATCCAGGCCTCAGAACGACCGGACGGCGTGACGCTGCACTAGGCCCAGCACTCCCAGGCGATCATCACCGGGATCTGGATTGCGGCGTCCTCGACGATCAGATCTGCAACGTCGGGGCGTTTCGTGATGCGCACCGTCACCGGTGCGTTGTGGAGCTTGAGGTCGGTCGAGAAGTGTGCGGCCACCAACCCGGCGACCTCGCGTGCCCGGCTCTCGCCCTGCCCCTTCGTGTCGTAGACCGAGACCTGAGTCAGGCCGAGATGCTGGTGGGGGCCATCGCTCGAGATCAGCAGCCGGTTGGCAACATTCGGCACGAACTGCACCCGCAGGTACCGTTGGTTGCCGGGCGGCGTGAAGGGCACGTTCGGCCACGCAATCGTGTGGACCGGGACCAGAGCGAGCGTTGCGAGGTGCCCGAACAGCGCCTCCATGATGGCTACTTCCGCCGTGGTGGCCATTCTGATAACTCCGCCCGCCGAGGGCCTTCAGATGTTCAGACGATTATTCGCCGCAGCAGCGCTGTTACTCGCGACAGTGCCGGCCGAAGCCAGGACGATCGACGCGAAATTCATCGGGGATGTGGACCTCGAGCAGTTTCAGTGCACCGAGACCGTCTCAAGCTTCGTCCATCGGATCTGTTACGACGTGACGGACAGCCGAGTGATCGTGCTGCTGAGGGAGACCTTCTACCAGTACTGCAACGTCGACCCTGGCACCGTTGCAGCCTGGCTCGCCGCGGATTCGAAGGGGCGGTTCTACAACCAGAACATCAAGAGCAACGCGGTCGACGGTCGCTTCGACTGTCGTTAAAGCCCGAGCCGGCTCTTCACTTCCGCCGACTTCGCCGCCACGATCGAGGCCCAGCGCTGCGCCACCATGTCGACCCACGGGCGCCCGGCGCGGCCGTTCGCCCCATAGTGGACGTGCGCCCCGTACTTGGCCGTGTAGCCGAGGTAGATCGTGTCGCCGAGGTCGGCCCCGACAATCACAAGCTCGATGGTGCCGGCGTCCAGCGACTGCGAACCGCCGGGGTTGTCGAGGCTAAGAACCGGCATCGCCGAGGTTGAGGCTCGGAGCGATGCGCGGAGGAACCCGGTATCGACCGGGACCAGCGAATTGAGTTGCGAGACAAGCTCTTGGACCGACTGCTTGAAGACGGCTTCGAGAGCGCCCTCGGCCCTGCGGACCCAGTCACTTACAACCGCAGCGAAGCTCGTCACAGCCGAGGAGCCTGATGAATATGGCCGGAGCCGGCACTTCCCACCTCGACGGAAATGCGTAACTCTTCATCGCAGTTATTCTGAGGCTTGGGCGATTCACGATGGAAGTTGAGCAGCAACTCGCGCACATAACGACGCGACTGGTAGTAAAAAAGAAAGATGGCGTTCATTTTGGTACAGGGTTCTTCCTTGCATATGATCTCGGAGATGGTCGAACGCGGATCTTCTGTGTGACGAACCGGCACGTCCTTGCCGGTGCACAAATTTGCTCCGTTCCAGTCACGACCGCAAAGGCGGATGGCTCGCCGGACTATGCAAGCAAAGTCATGATCGACGTCACCGACGTAGGGACATCAACCATCTTTCATCCAAACGCTTCTGTAGATCTCGCCGCGTTTTCTGTGGTCAACGTCTTCAACAGCATGATCGAACGAAAGTTCACGCCGTTTTTTCGCGCCCTCAATCGGTCGGACTTACCGTCGTCGTCTACCTTCGCGAGCCTCGGCGTTGCTCAGGATGTTCTGATGGTTGGGTACCCCAACGGCTTGTTCGATGAGGCGAACAATATGCCAATCATTCGTCGTGGGATTACGGCTACCACACCCGCGCTGAACTTTAACGCGAAGCCCGAGTTCATGATCGACTGCGCCTGCTTCCCAGGGTCCAGCGGTTCACCGATTTTCCTGCATCAGCCACTCGGCTTTCGTCAGCCGAATGGTGACTATGTAATCGGTTCAGGTCGAACGATCCTGATAGGAGTTCTATACGCCGGTCCCCAGGTAACAATTAGCGGAGACATCGTTCCCGTTACAATTCCAACAGCTTCCAAAATCGGAGTTAGGTCGCAGGCAATGATGCATCTGGGCTACTGTATCCGGGCTACCGAGTTAACCTTCCTTGACCAACATGCGCCTGAATGGAGCCCCGTTCCCGAGCAACCTGCCGCTGCCTAATTCACTCCCTTCAAGCCAACCGCCGGGCGTAGTCGACCTTGTACTCGACGGTGCACCTGCACCCGCTTGTCTCTGAGATTGGAGCCTGCGGGTCACCGGGGAATTGCAGCATCGCGCCCGAGGGCGAATGGAAGGCGCCATCGAACCCGATGGACTTGCCGTTGAGCGTCCGGTGCGTGTGCCGCACGCGGTTATCGCCGGCCGAGCGCCAGTGCTTGGTCACCAGGTCCGCGGACACCTTGCCCGACGCGATCGCTTGGCGCATCGCATCATGCCGGCTCTGACCGAGCGCGAACATCGTTTCGGTCCGCGCCAGCAGCTCGCCGCGTAGCGCCAGCAGGCGATCGGAGTAGCGACCCACGATCCGATCGACCATTTCGGACGGTAGCGCCCTGCCCTCGTGGATCGCCTTCTGAACGGCGGCATCGAACCGACGATCACGCCGCTCGCGGGTCAGGTAGGTCCGCATGGCCTCCGCGCTGCCCGATAGAAGCTCACGGCGGGCGGTCGTGACGAAAGTGGTCTGCCGTGCTGTCAGCCCAATAAGGCCGCCCTCGCGTTTCCCTGTGGCCCGGTTCACCCTTCCGACGATGGAGAGAGCGGTCCTGCGCGGGTTGAGCCCCTGCGACATGCCTTCGGTCAGTGCTGAGCGGATGCCTTGGAGTTGCCCCTCGAGGATCTGCGCCACAGCACTGGCGGAGTGCTCGCGCAACCAGGCCTCGGCCTCCGGATTGCGGACGCCGAAGCGGAACACGATGCGGTGCCCCTGCGGGTCGCGCAGCATCAACTGCTCGGCCATCGAGATCCCGCCGCCCTCGTAGGCTCGAGCGACGGCGGTTTCGAACTGCGAGAACGCTTCACGCTCGATGTGCAGCACATCAATGGCGCCGGCGATGTCGTTGCGCTCCAGACGCTCGATCAACAGCCGGAGAGTGATCCTCGAGCGAATGTCCGCGATGGCGTCGAGAAATGCTTGGTGGATGACCGGTTCGAACTCGGCGATCAGAAGAGCCAGGCGCTCGTGCTGTGATAGGCGCTTCAGCATGTGCTAGATCGTCCTCATGGCTACGGCATCATTCGACATGACCAGAGGGACTTTTGAGGATCTGCTGGAGATGCTGAACGACATGGGGCTTGTGCCCCACGAAGGCTATTCATTGGTCAGCACGGTCGAAGAATACTGGGCAACTAACAGGGTCGATATCGACTTTCGAGCGGAGGAGAGGGCGTACGTCGCAAAGGCCCGCTGGACGCTCGGCATCACGAGGACAGATCAACCTCATAGAGTAGTGCGACCCCTGCGGGGCTGATCGGCCTCACCTCGGCGATCTCGTTCCAGACGGTGTCGTCAGTCACGTCCGCCTCGGCCACACCCACGGCAATCTGCTGGCCCTTCATGGGGACGGCGCCGGCGGCGCTCACCATCAGTGTCCGCAAGGTCTGCAGCACCGTCGTGCCGGCGGCATCGCGGATCTCGCGCACCCCCTCCACCACATAGACAGTGGAATACGTTGGGGAGCCAGCCGGCGGATCCCAGGCGTTGACCGGAACACCTGCCGGCGGCATCTGCAGCGTCGCAGGGTAGCCGCCCGCCTGGCTGACGTCGGCGACCGACTTCAGCGCCGCGTCAACCTCGGCCGCGATGGCGTTCCAGTCCTCGGGCATCAAACCACCAAAATCCCGGGCACGGGCTGGATGAGGAAGGGAGCAAGCAACCCCTCGACGGCCGAGATCACCGGGATCATCGCGCCGGGCTTCGAGGCGTCGCCGACGACCTCCCACTTGATGCCCTTGACCTCGGTCAGGACCTTGGCGGTGCCTGGCGTGTAGGTGGCGGACAAGCTGCCGGGGCTCATTGCCTCGGCGTAGGCGGCGAAGTAGCTGGCTTGCTCCACCATGGATGGGATCACGGCCGGGCCAATCTCCACGCCATAGGCGCAGCCGCCCGTCCGCGGCCAAGCTCGCTCCTGCGCAATACCTCCCGTGGGCACCCCGCTGAAGCGCGGGCCGTAGAGCCCGTCGATATAGGTCGAGCCGTGCTGGCGGAGCACGGCAGCCGTCGGCGCACCGGCGGGCAGTGCGTAACCATTGGCCGTCAGCCAGGCCGCGAAGGCGCTATCGTCGCCATAGCCAGCCATATCCCTCTCCGCTTTTCGGGAGCAATCCGCAGCATCCCAGCCGACGGAACGCTATAATGGAAGCGTCAACTAAATAGGGAGACCCGAGTGGTCAGTCAGAAGGAATACGACGCCTTTATTCGCGGCCAGGATGCCGCCCGTGAAGGGAAGCCTCGCCAGAACCCCTATCACCATCGGTCGAGGTACTATGACCTTTGGGAACAGGGGTATCAGGCGGAACTCGACATCGTCTGGAAGTGACTAGGCCGCCGCCTTCAGTGCTTCGTCCACGGCAGTCTGTTTGCCGGCATCGTCGAGGGCATTGAAGGCGGTCGCCTCGACCTCACGGAACGACTTGCCCACCGGGTTGCCGGCGGCATCGAAGATCGAGAACCAGCCCGGCGACTTCTCCTTGGCCACGAACGGGCCCTTCGGGGCGGCCGGAACCAGCTTCTCGAGCTCGGCAATGCGCCTGTCCTTCGCGGCAAGCTGCTTCTTCAGGTCTGCGATCTCAGCCTTGCTGGAACCGTCGTCATTCATCGGCCGACGTTCGGTGCCAGTCTCAGGGTCAGCCTCATAGCTGCCCTCGACCGTGAACCAGCCAGCCGCCTCGATGTGGGCCTGCTCGCGTGCGTAGACCTTCACATCTACGGTCTGCTTCGGATCGACGAGGACCGGGCCGTTCACGGTGTTGATGCCGCGCGGGCCCGCCTGGGTGTTGGTGATCTTCATTGGGTCAGCTCCACTGACAATCAAATGTGAATTTCAAGCAGGCTCGACCGGTGCACAGTCCGTGCTTCGCCGGTCGCCGCCGGTGACTGTTGAGCCGGGAGCTTCGGGAGGAACGCTACCGGCTCATTTTTTAGATGCCGTCGAGGTACCGCACGGCCTTCGGGCGCTTGATGTCGACCCCGCCGAGGCGGAAGACGCCCGGCACATCGAAGCGCATCGGGCCGGTCTGCCAGGCCGGGAAGAACCGGAACGGCATCGGCACGTGCATCTTCAGCACGTCCGGCGAGCGGCGGTACGCCACCATGCGCTTGGTCGAGGAGGCGCCGGCGGTGTCGAGGTACCCGAAGAGACCGCGAATGGTCAGCGATTGCCCGGTGGTGCGGGTGTAGATGTTGTTCCGCTCGATCCACTCGAGGATCGTGGTCTGGTTGACCGCGTCGATCCGGCGAGTGGAAAGGTCGAGCAGCACCGAGTACGGCAGCAGCAGAGTATCCGCGATCTCGGCGCCCAGGGTGCCGGTGAAAATGCCGGTGAGCTGGCCGTTGATGTCGCGGAGGATCTGATCCGGCGTCTTCGATGCGAAGGTCGTCGCCGAACCAGTGCCGTCAGCCGGCGCCGTGGTCGCCGTGGGCGTAGTGGCGTTCACCAGCCCGGTGAAGCCCTTGGTGGTGTCACCACCGAAGGCCACCTGGTCGATCTTCTCCTCGGACACACGGCGGGCCAGCGAGGCCTTATCGCTGGTCAGGTTCATCCCGAGCAGCTGGGCCTTGCCGAGCTCCTCGAGGTCGTAGCCATAGCCGATGCCGGCCATGTGCACGCCGGTCTCGAACTTCTCGCGGCTCAGATCGACATTGGGCATGTCGTGGGCCTTGCCCGAGAACCACTGGGCCTGGCCGACGCCATCCATCGAGAAGTAGGTGACGGAGTTGATCCATTCGGGCGCAGTGGTGTCGACCGGGATCAGGTTGGGGTACTGAATCTCCTGGTAGCGCATCTGGTAGACAGTCGGCTCGATGATCGACTGCTGCGAGATGAGGAAATTCATCGAACGCTGCTGAGCGTCCTGGGTCATCATGAAGTTCATGGGACGCTCCTTACGGGGTGTTCAGGCGGAGCGCCGCGAGGCCGGCACCGGAAGTGCTGGTCTCCCAGATCGCGCCAGCGATGAGGGTGTTGGAGGTCGGCGTCTTGCTCAGGACGCCGGTGGCCGGGGTGAAATAGACGGGATCACCGACAGCCACGGCTTCGGAGGCCGAGACCACGATGACGCCCTTCTTCATCACGGCGACATTGGCATACTGGGCATAGATGTCGGCCGGCTGGCCCGGATCCGCGACGGCGATGCCGACGAACTTCGCCGTGGCTTCGGAGTCGACGACCTGGTTGTCGAGCGTGCCCTGCACGCAGACCTTGCCGAAGCCGACACCCTCCGCATCTTCGGCAATGCGGGTGACGATATCGGCCGGTTCCTGGGTGAGGACCATGCCCTCGAACCAGCGGGCGTGAGTGGCGCTATAGGTGCTCTGGATCGTGGGCATGTTACGCCGCCTTTCCGTTGGGGTTCTGCCACGCACTGGTCAGCCCGTCGGCCATGGCCTGGTAGGCCTTGCCGCTGGCGTCCGTGGTGGGGGTGAGGCCGCTCTGCACCGCCGCGCGGAACGGATCGGCGGTGATGCCCTTCTTGGCGTCCTCGGCCAGGATGTCGAAGCGGGCATCGATATAGGCCTGCGTCTTGTCCTTGACCGCTTCGTCACCGAGCTTGGCGGTGACCACGGCCTTGCGGATGTCGGCGTCCGAGAGGCCGGCCGTCTTCACATCCTTGGCGATGGCGCCGGCGATGCCGACGAGGTTCGCACGATCGGCGACCAGCTTGTCGAGAGCGGCAGCGTCGAGCACCTGGCCATTCAGCTTTTCGATCTCGGCGTCCTTGGCGGCGATGGCCTTGTCCTTATCGGCCAGCGCGGCGGCATGGTCGGTCAGAACCTTGGTGGAGGCTGCGGTCGCGTCGTCGAGGCGCTTTTGCAGGGTGGCGATGACGATGGCGCCCTGATCGGTCACTTCGACCGGGATGCCATCGACAGTTACCGTCTTCAGGGTCATTGGAGGGTCCTTTTCAGGGGTTGCGTCGTCAATGGGCATGGCGCCCCACGCACCGTCACCGATGCGAGCCTTGGAACCGGCCCGGGCCCGATCAACGAGCGCCAGGTGGTTGATCTTGATGTCGGTCTGGATGGCGTCGTAGGCCTCGCCAGCGGGCGTAGTGCCGGGCGTCCAGTCGAGGGTGCACACGTAGCCAGCGGAGAGTTCCCGCTTGCCGCCCTCGACCGACTGAATCGCCGCCGCATCCTTGAGGATGAGCGGGAGCATGACCCACTCGCCGTCCCGTTTGGCGGCCGTGCTGACCTCGCCAACGGCAAGGTCTTTCCAGTTGTCGGCCGTCACCATGTCCTTGGGGTGATCGACCGTCACCGGGGCGTGCGTGAAGCTCTGAAGCGCCGCATCGGCGAAGACCTCGGACTCCGGCCGGTACACCCGAACGGTCGGGGCGCTCGGCTTGCCTACTTCGTCCCCGGCGTACAGTTGGATGCCAGTGCGGACACAGCGAGCTTCAGCTACAAGGTAGCCGTCAGCGGTCCGGCGCGGCTTACCCTCGACGGCGACAGTGTCGGTGAATTGCATTGGTGTTTGCTTCTCTTACAATTGACTTCGACACACCACACGAAGGACAGTGCGTCCATCATCCGGGGGTGCAAATGATCCGTACATTTTCAGTAATGAGCTTCGCAGTTGCCTTCGCACTTGGCTCAGGCGCGACGGCGCAGGACAGTGCCTCGTCGAGTGCTCTAATTGCCCCTGCAAGTGAGGGTGCATGGGCCAAGATGATCAGTGAACTTCCTGATCACGGATTCGTCCTTTACAACCAAGACGGCGTGCCCGTTAAGGCATTCGGGCCGAATACTCCTGTCTTTACAGAGAACGGGCTCGTCAAGATCCCAGGCATTGTCGTGCCGCAGGGCGGAGAGCTTAAGACCGAGGACGGACCCACCTACTTCCAAGCCCTTGAAACCGTAACGGCAGCCAAATATCCCCCGCCGGACTCCGACTACAGCCGGGGCATCAGACAGGTTGTAGACGCCATAGACAGTGGAGCGGCATATGTGCAGGCCAACCTTTGCAAGCACCCCGCGCGTCCGTCCAAAATTCAGGTGGAGCTGCTGGGCGGCTTTAGCTTCGGTGTCTACGGAAGCATAAAGAGCACGGTTGACTGGGACCTGGAGAAAGTGTGCGCCGACACTACGCCTCAGTAACGCCCTGCCTCCAGTCTTCCCTGACTTCGGCGAACAGCTCCGGCCCCAGCACGATCGGGCCTTGGTAGGGCTCGACCTTGCGACGCAGGCCAAAAGTGCTTATCTTCGGGGCTGGTTCGCGAGCGTTTAGGACGTAAGCTGAAGGACGCGAAAGCGGGCACGAAGCAGCGAACCGTTACCTCACAATCGGTATAGCGTGATCGCGTCCAACCTGCGTTGGCGTCGCCTCACCTCTGCCACGTACTCGTAGCGCACTCCGTCCACTGTGCCTCGATAGACGAGCCTGGGCACCCCATTGATCCCTCTGGTCTGACCGAGCCGCGGCAAGCCCGTCCTGACGATGTCAGGAAGGCGGCCGAAATCTGCCGGCGTTAGATTGGGGTGCTCCCTGCGCATGTGCGCAATGGCCTGGTTGCTGACTGCGTGACGGAAACCACGGACATCAACACCTGCGATCCCCGAGACTGCCGCCGCTCTGCGCACTGCCCCGAAAACCACATGCACGGCGACATTCTCGCCCGCGAGGCTGGCGACTTCCTTGATGCGGTGGCCGGTAGGGATCCATCGACCGTCACCGCCGCGCGGCTGGTTTGGGTCGAAACCCTTGCGAGGGGCACCGCCACCATGTCGGCGGCGTCGAGCATCAGCGAAAGGTGCCTTCCTCGCGGGAAGCACCTGCCTTTCCGCCCTGCCCTGTGGCGGCGTCTAGGTCGTCCTGGTCCTCTTCCTGCTCGGAGAGCTTTCCATATTCGTCGATCGCCGCCTCGAGGCCGGATAGAGAGCCGTCCTCGATGAACTCATTCACCAGGGCATCCGACAACGCCTCGATCGGCATCAGCGGCGGGCTGGTACCCGTTCCGGCAATCGCTCGGGCGCCATCCGCCTTGGTCTTGAAGACGTCGGCCTTTTCCTTCTCGGACATGCCCCACAGAGGCGCCCAGTTGTAGTGGATGTCCTTGTCGCGGCTGCCCAGCGCCGAGCGGATCAGGCACTCGTCGAGCACCTGCATCGCCGGCGTCATCTCCAGCTCCTGCATGGCGCTGAGACGGTCGTAGTAGTTCCTGAGGTCGCTCTCGCCCGTGGCGTTCATGCCCGCAGGTGACTGCCCGAGAAGTCGGGTAGCCGGAATGTCGGCGGCGCCGGCGACGATCTGCAGGAAGCGATCGAGCACGTCGGGCAACGTGGCGAAGCTCGCCGACTTGCTCTCGTATTCCTCCTCCTTATCGAGGAGCAGCGTGCCGTTGATGCCCTTGGCCAACGCAGCGAGCGTGGCGCGCTCAACGATCTTGTCCCGGTACCTCGCGTCGCCCAGGTTGGCCATGAAGTTCGGCACCCGGATGATATCGACCTTGGCCTCGAACACCAGGCTGGCGATGTTCGCCGCGGTGCCGTCGGACTGCTTGATCGCATCGAGGGTCGACTGCAGCACGCTGTCGCCCCACCCGCGGTGCACGTTCGGCAGATCCTCCTCGTCCTCGAGGTGGCCCTCGCCGGTGAAGAGCACCAGGCGGGACGGGTGGATCTGCGTCTGAACCCCGTTGCGCGACTTCAGCATGTAGGTCTTGGGCAGACCGTACCAGGGCGACTCCGTGTCGAGCTCGGTCTCGTCGCCGGCAGACAACTGGCGCCGGCTGAGCACGGTGAGGTACCGCAGACCCTGCTTGCCGACCTTCTCGGCGTTCAGCGGCTGGTCGACCGCAGCGTCGCCGGTGCCGATCATCACGGCGGCGCCGCCCCACAGCCGGGCCTTGATGCGGGCGCGGTAGATCTTCGCCTGCAGCCCGAGGCGTTTCTCCTCAGCTTCGATGGTCTCGATCTGGGTGGCCTCTGCCTGCCAGTCACGCCATGCCCGCACGCTGTCGAAGGCCGGGATGTTGACGATCTTCCGCGGCAGCCAGGCGGTCTTGTAGGCGGCGTAGATCTGGTCGTCCGCCAGCAGCGAGAGGACGTAAGTGGTGGAAGCTGATTTGTCCCGGTCGGTGCCCAGTCGGCTGACGAGATTGGTCAGGCTATCGCGAGCCCAGGTAACAATGTTGCCCATCTGCTCGCCCTGCAATAGCCTCCTCAAAGGGAGATAAATTCATGAAATCAGTCGTTGCCGCCGCGGCATTTTCGGTTGTTGCCGTGGGACACGCCTGCGCCGCGCCTTCGTTCATCCTCTGTCAGGCACCTGAGAAGAGCGACATCATCCTCGAGCTCGATTCGATGACGTTCGAGGACAAGATCCTCAGCTGCCTGTCAGGCGGGGGCTTTGTCGCCGACATGACGCCGTGCGCGCCGGACGGCGGCTATGGGTTGTCAGCCCCCACGGGTTCAGCCGCCTTGGTCAGAACGGTCGATCGCTGGCAGGACTACGGTGATCACCTTGGCGGCGTCGTCAGCTTCTCGAGTTCCCCGACAAACTATTGGTTCGAAGGAGGCTTCATGGGACCGGAGTCCTACGACTCCATGTGGACGTTCGACGTAAGTAGGCTCACCGGCAAGGGCGAGCTCTCGATCGTTCAGGAGGTCGAGGAAGGTGGCGAGGTCGGCACGTCTTTGGACATTTACGACTGCGCGCCCGTTACGCGAAAGTTCTGACCAACTCCCGTCAGACGTGCTCCAACGTATAGGTCGAGCCGAGAGCCAGCTCGTTCAGAGCATCAGCGAAGGCATCGACCTGGTCATCGAATTGCGCATTCGGGAACGAGCACACCTCATCGAGGAAGGTCTCGTTCCATGGTCCCCTCACCAGCTTGACGTTTCCGGCTTCAGCCTGAGCTGATGCCGGCTTCGCACGGGTAGCCTTGTCACCCGTCGGCCGTTCGGTCTTCACGTCGTACCCAGCGAGCAGTTTGACCTTGGTCGCAGCGTCGGACTTACCGGCGGCGCCCGGGTCTTCTGGCACGCGGATGCGGACCTCGAGGCCGTCCTGCGTCGCCGTATTCTTGAGGTTCTTCTCGACATCGCCGGGCGACCAGCGATCGCGCCTCACGTCGCGGACATAGAAGATCCCGTCGACGTACTTCATCCTCAGACCAACGGTCCAATCTGGCTGCCTGCCCGGCTCCGGCACCGAGGCCGCGAAGTCCCAGGCCCGGCACTCCTGCCCACCCGCTGGGACAGCGTCGACGATCTCGAAGTCGCCGCGTTGGAACATGCCACCGGAACGAGGCGCCGGCCGCTGCTGGTATTGCCCCGAGTAGGCGTAGGAGCCCTTGGCCTTCTTCAGGCGCTCGATCTCGGTTTCGGGGAACCGCTCCGGGAAGAGCAGCTCACCCTCGATCGTGCGCGGATCCTCGAAGAACAGTTCGCCGTCGACAAAGGTCTGGCACTTCCGATCCGGCTCGAACTCCATCGGCAGGTTCAGGTGCACGAACCCGATATCGAGCTGCATCGCCACCGCAGCGATGTCCTGCTCGTGCAGGCGCTGCATGATGATGACGATCGCCGACGTCGTGACGTCGTTAAGTCGGTCGGAGATACCCTCCCGGAAGATGCGGACCGCGGTATCGCGCTCGGTGTCGCTCTCTGCCGTCTCGGTCGAATGCGGATCGTCGATCTTCACCCGGTCGCCGCGGCCGCCGGTCATCGAGCTGAACGGGCGAGCCTCGCTGAACCCGTTGCCGGTGTTCTCAAACTTCCCCTTCGCGTTCTGATCGTCGCGCAGCTTCAGCGGCCAGAGCGCCTGGAACTTCTCGCTCTCGATCAGGCGCCGGAGCTTGACGTTGTCCCTGAGGACGTTGGGTTGGCTGTACGAGGTGGCCAGCACCTGAATGTCGGGGCGGCCTTGCGGCCCCCACTCCCACGCAGTCCAGAAGACAAGCAGCAGGGACTTCATCATGCCCGGGGGCACGGTGATCAGCAGGAACTGGATCAACCCCTCGGTGACTGCCGTCAGGTGCCGGCACATCGCCAGCAGGGCCCACCCGAACCTGAGTTCTCGCTTCGGCTCAAGGATGGGCCAGAACTCTTCGATGAAGCCCTCGAGCGTCTGACACCTAGCCCGGATACGCTCGGCATCATTTGCTATACGCTGACGTTCGGCCTCAGTCGCCCGCCTCGCCTTCTCCTGCCGGATCATCCTCAGCATTGTCGCCGGCGGCACCGGCAAGCGGACCGAAGAGAGCTTCGAGGCGGTCGAGGTCATCGGGACTCATGTTCGTCAGGTCGACTGTCTGGATGGGGCCGCCGTTCTTGCCCTGGTGGGTGGTGGTGGCGAGACGTGGATGAACATAAGGCGCCGCCGCTTTTGCCATGTCGTCTCGTCGAGACGCATCGGCCTGCTTGTCGCGCATGACCTCGAGCATGTAGTCGAGCGGTGTAATGCCAGAGATTTCGACTCGCTTTTGTCGAGCGATTGACGCTTTATTTGGAACACCGGGCTTTCGACCGGCCCCAACTCTACTTCCTCCGCGTCCCATGTCTTTGTACCAGCCTTATCAATTCTCGCCGACCTGGAGATGGCATAATGAAAACTCTCAGAGTGACCCTTGCGTGTTTCCTGACGACGTTCTTCGTCGGGTTGTTCTCAACTGGAGTGTCTGCACAAACCGATGCTGACGCTGTTGCGAAGGTGAAAGACAGCCTTGCTTCAGTATGCAGTGGTAACGAGGAAGCTTGCCGAGACGCATTCGGTGAGATGTTCGGCACCGAGCGCGGCAATGTAGGTGGTTTCACAAGCCTCGCCGGCTGCTATCCGAATCCATGTGCTCCCGGCTGCCCAATTGGCCCGCTGGCAAAGTGCATCCCGATCGATTCAATCCCGCCAGACATCATTCCTTGCCTCACCGACGGGACGAACTGTTTCCTGACAGCCGGCGATGAGGTGCTCCCGTGGCCATGGTTGTCGACCAGACAGGTACTTGCGGATCGACCGCGCATTCGGCCGTGGACGTCGACAAACGCCGAGTATCTCCTCGGATCGATATGCGACTCGGTCGCTCGAAACATCCCGGGGCCGGATATTCCGTGGCCATTCATTGGGGTGTTGGCGAATGCCCCGGGCGGATCAGAGGTTCCGTGGCCAAAGAACAACGTCTTTCTTTTGGATTACGGCACCATCTGCCAAGGTCCAACCCGATGATTCAGAGCCCGGCAGAACACGGCCGGGCTCTTTGATTGTTTTTCAGTGGGCGAAGGCTTCGTGACGGGGATTGGGGAGGACGGGCATGAGTGTCCACGCAGAGATCGAGCAAACGAACGGCGGTTTCTTACCAGCCGCGAAACTGCTTGGTCTTTCGCGCTGCCCTCACTGCGGCATCGCGAGCCCGAACATGAATCGTGTCTGGCAGGATGTGTGGAGAGAATATGCCCAAACCGGTTGGGCGGCCTATCGGTGCAACACCTGCGTTGGCGTCGTCGCTTGCCTGATCATCTGGAACGAGAATGGGTTCGAAGTTAAGTCGCTCTGGCCGTCGGAGAAAGTGGCCCACGTCGACATCCCCGATCCTGCCCGGACATTCTTAAGACAGGCGTTTGAAACCCTCCACGCACCGGACGCTGCCGCGGTAATGGCCGGCAGTGCTGTTGACGCCATGCTCAAGGCAAAGGGCTTGGAGAATGGATCGCTTTATGAGCGCATCGATCTTGCGCTTAAGCAGAACATCCTCACTGACGGGATGGCGAACTGGGCTCACTCTGTAAGACTAGGCTCCAATCGACCACGTCATGCCGACAAGGATAAGCCGCATGTCGCGCCGGATGAAGCCAAGCAATCTGTCGAGTTCGCTGAAGCCCTGGGGCAGTTCCTATTCGTGCTCACAGCTCGCATCGAGCGCGGGATCGCGGCCGCAGAGGCGGCAACCTGACACTCCGGAGGACGGGCATGGCCGACAGTGACCTCGATGAGTGGATGACTTACGGCGATCACCGGATCGCCTTTCACAAGCGCACGAAGCAGATGTACGTCAACGGCGAGCCCGTCGTGACAGAGAAGCGCTTCACTGCCTTCGAACGCGGCCTTGCGGTCGCGGGCTTGATCATCGCGGGCATCGGAGTGGCTGCGACCGTAGTACAAGCATGGGCGGCGATCAGCCCGCCACAGACCACAACCAATTTTCAGCGCTGCATGGACCAGCACCAGTTCATTCTTGGTGACGCGTTCAATGACAGGGCAAACCGGGCGAAGGCCCTTGATACCTGCCTACAGCACTCGGCTTGACCTGAGAGGACCGGCATGTCGGCATCTAAGGACGACTTCGTCGCCATAACTGGAGGCTTCAGCGCGTTCGAGACTGTGCCTCAGCGAGCCCAGCGCCTGACACGCATTGCCGAAATCCAACGACAGCTGAAGGCTGGTGAGATCAAGGGGATGGCGAACCTCGATCATGCGATGGCCGAACTCGCTGGGCTCCAGGATCGCCCGCCGTCCGAGTGGGATTACGATCCCCCCGACTGATGCAATTTAGTGCGGGCCGGCGTCCGCCCCATCGGCCGGCCCTCTCTCAGGGTGTAACTGGTAGCGGCGACCGGACTTGAACACCTTTGGCGGAAAGTTCGATTGTCTTTCCCAAAGACCTGACCTACGCTTCGCTTCATCGATACTTGGGGGGCGTAACTATGAAGCGATACGGAACTGTCAACGCGACGGGACCCTTCTTTTCGCTCACATCGTTAGTGGGTGGCGTAGCAGACTTTCATATAACGCGATTGATCGTTGTGGCGATCGATCAGGTGACTGACCTGAATAATCCAAGGAGCGGACGGATTGAGCTCCACAACATCAAATTACAGTTTCGGAAGGTCGACGACATCCATACGACGCTACTGGTGCATGGCGGTACCGTGGTTTGCGAGAGCAGCAACTGGGCTTGGTCCGGCGCCGACACGGTAACCTTCACGACGCGCGGCCCGCCACACAGCTCTCCAGTTCTCGGTCCCCCAATCGTGGTGCCGTGGGAGGCATGGGGCAAGGGCGGAAATGGCCGCCCTGTTCCGTCTGGAGCTGTGAAGGTTGGAGGTTTCGCAGCGGACGGCAAGACGCCCATACCTCACTTGTTCGGCGTTTCCGCTCGCATAGAAGATTTCTTCCAGCTTGGTGTGGAGAGGACTCGGTGCGGCTGGATCACCCTCGACGAGGGTAACGACCACTTCCCCTAAGCCCGTCGACATACAGCTTCCCACGGTATCGATTTGCCTCATCAAAATCGGGGGAAATGGCTCACGGTGTCAAAGGCGCGCAGGAGTCAGGTGGGATAAGCGCTCATCTGATTCGCAGCATGCGCCCGCAAAACCGAGAACAGGACTGCAACTTCTGCAAAAACATTCTCAATGGCTGTGGATATCCACCGTGAGACCCACAGCTTTTGGTCACACATCAACCTTTTGAAATCGCTGAGCTTCCGGCGTCCGAACGCACAGATTTCTATGCATGACCGGGACTTGCCGCTGCTTGTCTCTGGAAAATCGACCCGAGACGCGGCTACATTTTGATTCTCGGCTACGGCCGGGGCGTCGGAGAGCAGGGATTTCCTTGGCCGGAACCTGCTCCCCGTCGCTGTCTCCACCGCCAGAAGGCGGCAGCGAGTTAGGCTAAGGATGCCGACTCGCTGCGTCAAGCCGCTGGCTCTTCATAGGAGCCCATTGTGGCAAACACAGCGCAGATTTCCTGCATCAACAAGAACCCTCGCCTCGACCCGTACCACGCGATCACCCACGTCGGCGGCGTTGGCGGGGGCCAGCGATGGAAGCTGACCCTCGATGACGCGATCGGCAAGATCAAGCGTGGCGAGTGGCAGTTCTATGTGAAGCCGCCGAACGCCGACGCCGTTTGGGTCGAAGTTGCGGTGAGCAGGTATGGCAACGAGTACCTGAAGACCAAGACGGATGGCGAGGAGCCGAATAACCTGCTCTCCCTTCCTGAGTGTCCGCCCATCTGAGACGGACACCCACGTAACCGCCGGCACGTGCTCCTATGGGCGACGTGCCGGCGCCACGCCTTGCGCACCTCAGTGAGGGATTCATGGTCGATATTTCCGTTATTGCAGGCGCCGTGTCGTCACTCCGACTGGCGTCAGACATCGCGAGGGGTCTGATCGACATTCGCGACCACGCGATGATGCAGTCGAAGGTCATTGAACTGCAGCGGGTCATCGTCGATGCTTTGGGAAGCGCAGCCGGCGCTCAATCAGAGCAGCTCGCCCTGATCGATGAACTGCGTGTCCTGCAGAAGAAGCTGAGCGACTTGGAGCAGTGGGCAGCCGAGCGAGCGCGGTATCAGCTCGAAATGGTGCCCCCTGGTGTGGCTATGTACGGACTTCGGCAGGGTCAAGAGAACGGCGAGCCGGACCACAAGCTGTGCTCGAAGTGCTTCAACGACGGGCGCAAAACCATCCTGCACTCGCATCCTGCCTCAAATGCTGGTCAGACAATTTGGCACTGCCCGCGTTGCGGGACCGACCACTACACCGGACAACGAGCGTCGGTTTCAATCAACCGCTACCGGCCTTCCAACTGGTGATACGTCACCAGACCTCGACGCCGGCTCGACTCATCGATTGCGCGATGAGTCCCGCCGCCCTATCCCGGTGCCGCTTGAACGTCGCCAGCGCCCATCCCTTCCGGATACACAGATCGGTCGTCGCATCCCCACGCAGCTCGGCGAACACCCAGGCTTCCAGCTTTTCCCGCAGGTCTGCATCCGGGATCCCCACCAGCCAAGCGGGGTGCTCTGTCCCGTCCTCATCCCTCCATCCGCAGAGGACCATCTCCATCCGGGTGACGTTCATCCGGGTGCGGTAGGTCGGGCCCGTCGATGAGCGATCCCTGAGTGTGCCAGCGATCGTCTGCTCGACGAAGTCGGCCTGATCCATCTGGTAGGCCGGCCAAGCGGCGCGAACGGCAGCAGGCCCAACCCTGCCCCCGGTGCGCCGGAGCATGCGGAAGGCATCCACGAGGGCATCCTTGACCAGCTTGGGCGTCCAGAGCTCCTGGTCGCCCTTCGCATACTCGGGAATGTCCATCAGGATTACTCGGGCCTTGGCCTTCATGGGTCCACCACTGCGTCATAGATATCGTTGGGAATGCCGGCGTTCACGCACACGTCGCGGAGCCATTGCTCGAGCGGGATGCCGCGGGCCTGGGCGAGGCGGCCGAGCACCTTGCGCTCGTAGGCCGTGAGCCTCACCGGGACGTAAACGATGTTGCGGTCCTTGCCGATCTTCTCGAGTTCGGCCCGCTGCAGCTGGGTGCGGATGGTTTCCGCGGTCGTGCCGTCGGCGAGGAACCGGGCGATATCGGTGGACTGGTTCCCGCGGCCGGCGAGCCATCCGACCTTGATGGCCTTCAGGTTCGGCCAGCGGGGTTCGAAGACTGGGGCGCCCTTCTTCAAAACGGTACCCCCTCGACGAGCGCCTGGCGGACATCCGCCGGCAGTGGTGGTGGTGGAGCCTCGACCTTCTTCTCGCGCTTCGGGCGGTCTTCCTTCCCGGTGTGCCAGACGATCTTCAGGTCGTTGTCCCGACCGATGTACTCACCGGCCAGCAGCACCTTGCCGGCGTGGGTCATGACTCGCTCCAGCTCCTTGTTGCGTTTCTCGGGCTCGTTCTCGGGTGCCTGGAACACCCAGACCTTCCGAACCCGATCGACCCAGTGCTGGTACTTCACCACCACCTTCAGTGCGGACCCTGCCCTGATGCCTGCCGGCGCCGGCTCGCCATGGTCCTCAAGCGCATCCTTCAGCGCCTTGAGGATCAGGAACTGGTTCAGGCTGAGCTTGCCCTGCCGCGCCGCCTCCTCCTCGTCGCCATCCGGCCGATCGACCACGCATGTCGTGACGATCTTCCCGTCGGGTTCTGGATCGAGGACAACCTGGCGGAGCACGAAGCGCATGGGCCGGCCCTTCTCGCCGTCCTTGTTCTTGTCGAGGGTCACGGTCCGGATGATCCGCTGGTTGCGGTCCTTCATCTCGAGCTCGGTGACGTTGATGACGTTCGAGACGTCGCCCGTGAGCGAGGTGTGGCCGCGCATCTTGCCCTCGGCGGACTTGTGGATAGGGACGACGACCGCGCAATCGAGCGTCACCGAGATCCGCTCGAGGCGGGAGAGAACCTTGGTCATGTCCTGGCCGGCATTCTCGTTGGCGCCGGTGATCGCCTTGTTGAAGGTGTCGATCACCACCATCCGAACCGGTACGCCGTAGTATTCCGACCACGCCCTGCCCTCAGCGATGATGTCGTCGGTATCCTTGTCGTCGTTGAAGAGGTTGATCCGGCGGGTCAGCATCTGGAAGGGGATCTCGTCGGATGGAGAGATGCCTCGATCGAGCATCCAGCCATCGAGGCGCTTGGTGACGCCCTGCTTGCCCTCGCCGGCTTGGTAAAGCACCAGCCCGGGCTTCACCTTCATCCCCCAGAAGTCGAGATTGAGCGCGGTGCACATCGACATTTCGAGGATAAGGAAGGTCTTTCCCGATCCTGATGCCCCCGGCATCATCGCGACGCCCTGCCGATCGAGGAAACCGTCGATCAGGAAGTCGTGCTTCAGCGATGGGTGGTGGAGCTGGTGAAGACCTACCGCGCCCATCGCTGAGGTGGGTGGTCGTGGTCGCCAGTCTGGTAAGCGTCTAAGAATCTCGACCAGCTTTGAGGCGTCGCCGCCGAACTTCTCCACCCAATCGGTGATGTCGCCCTTGTGGTCGAACCCGGGCACGTGGTCGGCGAAGTTGAGCACCCGGACCCGCCGCGCAAGACCCTTCATCGACTTCGCCAGCTTGTCCGCCCGATCGCCGGCTTCGTCATTGTCCAGGGCGATGATGATGTCGGCATCCTTGAACCGAGACGAGTGAACCTTGGTCCAGTGCTTCGACCCGCTACTATTCGTGGTGCCGCACCATCCCAGCTTCTCGGCGGTCTTGGCGTCCTTCTCCCCCTCGGTGAGGATGATCTCCCTGCCCTCGGCTATCGCGATCTCGACCTGAGGATGATTGAAAATCGTGTGCTCGACCCCGGTGTCGAAGGTGCGCACCTCGGCACCAGGCCATTCGGCCTTCTTGTCGTGGTCGTAGGTGGTCCAGTCTTTCCCTGGGCCCGGGCGCATGAAGTCGCCGGCGGAGAGCGACCAGATCCAGGAGCCATCGCTAAGTCCTGATGGCCGCCGATGCAGAAATGACTTCCACGTCCCCTTCCCGTCCTTGGTCTTAGCGAAGGTCCCGTCGGGCATCTCAATCTGGAACCGGCAGACCTGGTAGAGGAGATTTCCATCGGCATCGGGATAGTCGTACGTCGCAACCATCTTGCGCCAGCCTTCGGCGGCGATGGGCTGCGGCTTCGCTTTTTCCTGCCGTGGCTGCTCCGGCGTGGTCGCTGGGCGGCTTTTGCCTCGGTCTGGCAGCGGAACCCCGCCAAGCTCGGCGACGACCTCCACGGCCTCCGGAAACGACGCGCCGGTCTGCTCCATCACAAACTTGAAGTGGTCGCCACTCACCCCGCAACCGAAGCAATGGTAGATGCCCTTTTCGTCGTCGGCATGGAATGACGGCGTGCTCTCTCCATGGAATGGGCAGCATGCCCACTGATCACCAGGTCGCGACTTCGCGCGGTCCCATACGACGTACTGGCCGACCACCTCGGTGATCCGCACGCGGGAGCGGATCTCGTCGATGAGAGCCTCGGAGAAGCGCTCAGTCATGCGGCACCGTCCAGTAGGCTCAACTGCTCCGGCCGACGCCCCTCGGCGAGAAGAGCCGCGGCGCAGGCAGGGTTGATCCACACCACCTCGGTGCGCGGTCGGGCGCCATCGGCCAGCGCCTCGCGCTCGAACCTGCTCCAGCCAACCAGGGCTTCATCGTACATCGCGTGCGGATAGCCCGAGAGCACTACCATGCCTTTGAGATCGAGAACCTGAGCCAACAGCTCGGTATGGTCGGCGTCAGTGAGCTCGTGGCTGTAGTGCTTGATGTCGTACCGATTGCCTCGAGATCTCGTGTCCCAAAGATAGGGAGGGTCCAGATAGAACAGGGTCTGCTTGTCGTCGTGCCGGCGAAGTAGCCGCGCCGCCTCCTGGCATTCGATGATCACACCCGAAATTCGCTCGGTAATGGCCGGCAAGGCACCGGGGAAGTTCGCCCAATCGTTGGCATGAGACCGGTTTGCGACGTCGGCTCGTACTCGAGCGCTGCCCCCATTGAACCCTGCGTTCACGCGATCGAGTTGGAGAATGCCCCGACTGCCGCCAGCCATATAGCTGCGCACCACAAGCCGCCTGGCGCGCTCTATCGGGTCGTCGATGCGTTGAAAGGCCAGTTCGAACTCCGACCGTGCGAAGGGCGTGAGTTCCAGGAGGCGCTGCAGCTCTCGAGCCGATGCTCGGTCCCGCAGCACGCGGAAGAGGTTGACCACCTCGCCGTCGAGATCGTTGTAGATTTCCGCATAGGCACGCGGCTTCCGCAGCATCACGCTCGCGGCGCCGCCGAAGGGCTCGACATAGATACGGTGGTTCGGAAAGAATCCGATGATCCACGGCGCCAGCAGCCACTTGCCGCCGTGCCAGCGAAGCACTGGTCGGGAGGGCGTCATGGCAGCCACTTGGTGCGACAATTGTCGAGCTGCCGGCGCCTTTGTTGACAGCGCACTTCGCCGCTGAGAACAATCCTACTCGCGTGAGTCATCTTGGGGGCGCAATGAAGGCGATCGCATGGACGGCGATAGCTGTTGTTTTTTGGTGTGCTGCGGCATTTCTCGTTATCGTTTTGCAGCAAGTTCGGTGGCCTGCAACTTGGAGCGACTACGCCGGCACGAAGCCATTCGTAGAAGTCCTTGCACTGACCCTGACCCCTTTCGGAGCGATCGGTGCCCTGATTGGCGTCGGTGCCACATGGCTCGCCAGTTCCAAGACCTTGCGACAGGCGATGAAGGGCGAACGGGCGACACGGTTTCAGAAGGGGACGGAGATGCTCTCCGCCGACATGGAACCCACGGTACTCGGCGGTGTAACTCTGATCGAGCAAGTCGCCATGGAAGATCTGGAGACGTACTCGATCCCCGCGCTCAAGGCGTTCAGCGCAGCCGTCTACGCAGCGGACAGGAAACTGAAGGGCGAGATGGCGTTCTTTTTCGAACCTGCTCGCCAACCGCCCTTTGCTGGGTCCTGGACACCGAGCGCAGTTGGCTCGGCGGAGGCGATCAGTGCCGCGTTGCGGGTGGCCCACGCGAGGTGGCCGGTGAACAGCGACCTCCTCGACGACCTTCGCCTCTATCTCGCGCATGCATATTTGGCCGACAAGACCTTTCCACACGAGCGCTTCGATCACGTGAAGCTTCAGCGGGCGATCATGAATGGGGTTAGGTTCACTGATTGCACGTTTGTCGGAGCCGATATTCATGCAGTTCTTGGACTGGACGTGACCTTCGAGCGCTGCAACTTTGCCGACGCCAGCCTCAAGCTGCTCGACTCGGCTTTGCAACCGGTGCAACCCACACAACGGGGCCGCCTTAGCATCATCGATCCCACAAGCATTGAGGGGGCGACTATCAACGGGATCTCGGCCGAGGAATGGCTTAAAGAGCACGACCCACTCCCGCAACCCGCACGAAGTCATTGATATCTCGCGCTTCCCCCACCGGCGGCACGTAGCTCACCTGTGGCGCTAGCGAGTCCCGCCCTTCGGCCCTCGCCGCATCAGCTTTCCGCCGCTCGAACTCCGCCATCACGGCCTTGTAGCCCTCGCGCACGAGCGGCCCGAGGCGGGTCCAGTCGCCCTGCAGCCCGACCAGGAGATTGCCGACCTGGTCGAACTCGTCGGCATCTAGTCGGACCCGCGCCGCGTAGGCGCGAACCTCCGGCGCTGCCGACGTGTCGAAGCTGGTCGCGGCTGTCCTGAGGGACTCGGCGTGGAGCCGGACCCTGATCTCGAGGCGGTAGATATCGTCTTGGGTAAGCACTGGAGCCGCCTAGATCTGGTGATACGCGCGCCGGTGGTGGATGGGGCAGTACGGGCTGCCCTCCTTGCTGTGCTCCCCGCAGAAGCCGAAGTCTGCCGTCAGCGGATCGCCGATCGGCCATTTGCAGGTGTGTTCGCTGAGCTGCAGGATCCCGAGCAGGTGAGTGACGTCGACTCCGTCCTCGACGAGGAGAGGCGTCGGCGGGAGCTCGTGGCGGACCGCGATGCGATGCATGATAGCGGCGGCCTGTGGCTGGCCGGCGTTGCCGTGGCGTTTCGGTGGCTTTGGCTTCGGCGCGCCGGACGGGTTCTGCCGCTTCGGCAGCTTCAGGCGATGGACCTTGGCGACAACCGCGTTGCGGGTAACGCCCTGCCCGATTTCCTTCGCGATTTCGGAGCCTGACGCGCCATCGTTCCACCGTCGCTTCAGCAGCTCGACGGCATCGTCCGGCCAGTCGAATGCGACACCCATGCCATGAGCGCTCATTTGCCGAACTCCCTCGATTTCTGGACCAGGTCGGCCATGCAGGCATCGCCCGGGCGACCGCGGAGGAACTCCCCGACGACCCGTACGGCCGTCTCGGCGATGGCCTCGTTCGTCTTGTGCTTGTTCGCTGCGCGCTGGCGAAGGCGGTCGTGATCGGCTCGGGACTGGAGGTCAGGCATTGGCTACCTCGTCGAACTTGGTCGCCTCGTTGCCCCACGAGTCCCAGCCCGGTCGGGACTGGCGGGAGAAGAGATCTGCTCGCCGCGCGTGCGGCATCATCCTCTCGGCCTCGAAGTAAGCTGCGTCGGGCTTGCGAGAATGCTCGCGCACCGGTCCCTCGACGACCGAACGGATGTTCTTCGCCGTCTCCGGGTTGCCGTTGGTGGCGAGGATGAAGGGCTCTGACGCGCTGCGCAGGCGATACCCGGTACCGAACGCGAGTTTGCCTGTGGAGGTGCGCTTTACCCACACGCCCGAGGTAACGAAGCGGAAGCCCCACTGCCGCGCGACCTCGATCTGCTGATCGATCATCGGGTGCGTGCCCCAGAGCCAGAGCGTGCAGTCGATGCCGGCGAGGTGACCGACCGGGAGCGCGATGATCTCGTCGATCGACATCGTCCCGTAGTGACGTTCCGGGCTCTTGTGGTTCTTGCCCGCGCCGGACCATGTCTCGAACCGCCACGGCGGGTCGGCCATAATGAAGTCGTAGGCGAAGAGCTGCAGGGGTCCGAAGGGCCAGGTCACGCCTTCACCTCCTGGGCTTCTTCGAATACCGTCCCCGAATATACGGGGGGCAGAATATGGACTGGGGATTTGAGGTCGGCCGCGTCTACAACAGGCGGCAGGACGTACACAGTCGCTTCAACGGCCAGCAGCAGGGCGGCATGATCACGCCCAAGGACCACGCGCTGATCATCTTGATCACCGGCGAGGAAGGCCAACAGCACGGGTACAACGACTATCAGGGCGCCGACGGCGCGTTTTACTACTTCGGCCATGGACAGGTGGGCGACATGCAGCTCACCAATCAGAACCGTCGATTGGCCGAGAGCCGTGTCGATGGAAAGGACGTGCTTCTGTTCAGGAAGACCCGCGAGGGCCTGCTGTTCCTCGGCGAGATGGTCTACGACAGTCACGACACCGTACGAGAGCGCGACCGCATAGGTGGCGAGCGGGACGCCATCGTCTTCAAGCTCTGGCCAGCAACCAGGGTGCTGCAAACGACGGTGGACGTGGAGGAAGTGGCCGCGCCTGCCCCTCCGATCGCCAGTCTGCTTCGTCTTCGGGAGCTCGCGTACCTGGCGGCAGGTCCCGTGGTCACCTCGAGGGCCACTCGGAACTTCTACGAGCGCAGCGCGGACGTACGCCGCTATGTCCTCGCTCGAGCGCACGGTACCTGCGAGGGCTGCAGTTCCCCTGCCCCGTTCACCAGGATCGACGGCTCGCCATACCTGGAACCGCACCATGTCCATCGGGTCAGCGATGGAGGGCCGGACTCGCCGGGCTTCGTGATCGCGCTTTGCCCGAACTGCCATCGCCGGGTTCACGCCGGTGCTGACGGCGCTCGCTATAATGCCGACCTCACGGCGAGCGTGGCGGCCATTGAAGCGCGCGCCGGCCGAGTGAGGATGCCTGCGTAGCAAAGGGGATGGCATCATTTCGCCTTCCCCAGCCGGGCTGCGACATCACCGTAGTGCTGCAGCATCTCCTGCTCGCTGCTGAACTCCCGCTTGGGCTCCGCCTGCTCCCGTGCAGTCTTCCGGACCGTGGCGAGTAGCGTGCTGACCGTGCCTTCCTTCTCGCCCATCTCCAGCGCGATCATTCGCGCCGTCCACGTCGGGTGCTGCTCGTGCATCAGCCGGACACGGTCGAGCTTCGTGATCGACGAGGCGGCCGGGCTGACCGCAGCGCTGGCCGAGAACTTAATGCCGAGCGACGATGCGTGCCCGCTGACCGAGCCCTTCGTCAGGCCGAGGTGCTCGGCAATCTGGGCAGCGGACCAATCGGGGTGATCCTCGTGGGTGATCCGCACTTGCTGCCGCTTGCTGAGGACCGGCGGTTCTTCCTCTGACGGGATGGTCTCCGGAGCGGCCGAAGCTGCGTCCTCACGGGTAGCAGCCTCCGACGTCAGCGCATCGGCAGGGTCACCATCAACCGCTCCGGTGTCCACCGATAAGGTTGGAATGGCTGGGGGGATGGACTCGCATCGGTCCTGCATCCCCCCGGAGCCTTCCGACGAAGGCTCCTGTTCCGCGTGCTTGGCCGGCTCGGTCCCGCTGCCATCAGGGAGCGTGGTCGGTGCCGCGGAGTCTCGTGGCTCCAGAAAGCTGGAGAGCACCCGCAACGCGGTGCTGATCTCGTCCCGCTCGTATTCGAGGAGCCGGATCGTCTCGTCGATCTCGGACAGGCGGGTGATGGCGCGATCCGCGAGGCCCGTCATAGCGCCCACCCGTTCGCGATGATCTTCTGCATCCGCCAGGCGCAGGTGCCCGAGATCTTGAAGCGATAGTCGTTCCGCCCCTCGAACCGCTGGCTGTCTACCTTCACGCTGAACGGCTTCAGGTCCGACCGGAGCTGGTCGATGGCCTTCGCCGAGCTGTAGTGGCTGCCCTCGGAGAAATAGTCCTCGAGCTCGTCGGTAGTGACGCCATCAGGCCGGAGCAGCATGGCCACTACCTCGCGCTTCCACCGGATCGGGATGAGCCCGTCAGGGAAGTCCAGAACCTCTCTGCTCTGCTCGGTTCCCTGGAAGGCCGGTACGCGGCCAACAGCGCCTTCTCGAGCGCGCTCGATGAGGCTGGTGACGCTCCTGGTCCCCATCAGGCGGGCCAGGCGCTTCTCGGCGCCGCCGGCCTCGAGAAAGATCAGGCTGCCGAGCAGGCTGTCGGGATCCTTGGCGCCGGCGCGGGCTTCGATTGCGTGAGCGAGCGACATCAGAAGGCCCTTTCCGATTCCGGGACGAGCTGAATGACGTTGGATTTCCGTGCGCCGAGCGGCGTCATGCCGGCGGCGAACTCGGGGCAGAGATCGGCGACAGCCTTCGCCCAGACGCACATCGCGTCGGCGCGGTCGGGCTGCATCGCGTCCTCGTCGAGCCAGCCAAGATCCAGGCAGCGGCGCTGGACCTTCTTCTTGGCCTCCTTGCCCGGCAGGTTGCCGTGTCCGATGAAGAACTTCCGGGCGCTCTGGACGTGGATCAGCTTGGCGGTGACGGGCAGCTTGATCTCGACGACCGTGCGCAGCACCGCCTGCAGCCCGATCAGCCGGCCCAAGGTATGGGCGTTCGACCCGCCTTCGGGGCTGGCGCTGTTGATAGGCGCCTCGATGGCCACCACGGTCGGCTGAAGCACGTTCAGCTGCTCGGTGAGCCAGATGAGCGCCCTCTTCCAGACCTCGGCGTCATCGACGCCCTCCCGGCCGAAGCGGATGTGTCCGGAGGTCGACGGGCGAGCGCCGGCCTCAACGGGACCACAGGCCCATCCCGTTGTGGTGGCGACATCGAGGGCAAGGAGGGTTCTGGGCATCAGTGCACCAGCTCTTCGAGGACGCGGGCGCCCTCTTCCTGCTCCGCCTTCTGGTGCTCGGCGGCCTTGGTGGCAGCCTCGCCGGCGGCTGCTTGCGCAGCGGTCTGGCCCTTCTCGGGCTTCAGGAACGAGAACTGGCCGATAGCGTCGAGGAAGAGCTCGACCTGGTCCTCGGGGACGGCGTCGGCGAGTGCCTTGATCTGCCGCTCGAGTGCGCGGGTCTTCAGCGTGGTGCTGAGGATCTTCGTCGGGATGCCGAGGTTCTTGCCGGTCTTCTTGGCGTCCTCGATCTTCTTGGCGAGCGCCGAGCATCTGCCCGCCGCCTCGGCGCGGATGGTGACCTTCTGCGCCTCCAGGTCCTCGATCTCGTCGAGGATTTGCTGGAAGTCGGAATCCTCGTAGGTGTTCTTCTTCTGTTCGGGTGGTCGCTGCTTCTTGGCCATGTCGGGCTCCTATGAAGCCCCGCGCACCACGCGCGGGGTGCGGTCGTTAGAATGGGAGGTCGTCGACGATCATCGTCAGGACGAGCGGCTTCTTCGGCTCGACGCCGCGGCGCCCGGCCATTGCCTTGAGGACGAAGAAGTCCTGATCCGGGTGAAGGGAAGCCAGGCGTTCCGCCTCGGTGTCAGCTGATAGCCTCGTCCAGTGCTTTACCGTCGGGGTGCGACCCTCAGGGTTCCAGACAACCCAGAACTTGCTCCGGGTTCGCACGGTCTCGTCAGTGCTCATCACCGCCCCCACCCGTTCCGCTGGTCGAAGTCGGCGTTGAACTCGGAGGTGCCGTCACTGCCCACGGCGCGACCCGATGTGCCAGCCCGTGCAAGCGCACGCTCCAGACCAGCAAGGTTGAAGCCGTCCAGTTCCTCGCCCGCCTCTTGAAGATGCTCGACGGTGGAGCGGAGCCAGGTGACATGACGATCGGCCTGGGCACGGAGGTCTGCCTCTCGCTGCTGTTCGAGGATCCGCCGCGCATGGTCTTTCTCCCAGCCATCTACGCGGCGGGCCTTACCGCGCAGGAATTCATTGATCCGGTTCCACCCGAACAGCTGGCGGCCGAAGAGGCGCTGCAGCTCGTTCGTGCGGTCCTTGAGGTTCGGAGGCAGACGCAGGAGATCGGCGATCTCCGTGCAAAAGCCCTGCATTTGGATGACGTCCTCAGCGGGGGACATAGAGCCCTCCACTCTCACGGGGAAGCTCTCCCCTTCCGTTTGGGACACGTCCCTCTCCTTCCGATGCATGGTGGGGCATCGAAAGGAGCAGCCCATGAAGAGGCCCACGCAGCGAACGACCGACGGATGCCTGGACGCTTTGGCGGTCGTTCGCGCGAACTCTGGTTGGGGTGACTTTCATCAGGTTTCACTCGGCAAAGACGATCCCGTCCTGCCGAACGGCAGGCTCGGAGATTGACGATGGGGAACTCGAAACGACGGGCCGCTAGGGTCCGACGCGTGAAGATGGGAGACGGCGCCCGGCCACCACCACGATTGACGACGACGGCGTCATGCGGCGCTCGCCTGTTCAGAAGTGGTCTCGGCCATCAACTGCGCGAGAAGACGCGCTACCGGTCCGGCCATGTTGGCGCCACGCTCGATGCGCGACACGGTGGCCTGATCAACCCCAAGGCGTTCAGCCAGATCGGTCTGGCTCCAGCCGCGGGCTTTCCGAAAGCTCTTGATCTCGTCGGTGCTGCTCATACCGACAATCTATGCTCTCTGCATAATTCTCTGTCAATGCCTCACGCATAGAATTTTTATGCAGACTGCATTCCATGGCGACGAACAAAGATATCGGCGGACGGATCAAGGCTGCGAGGATCGCGGCGGGCTATCGTCGAGCCGCAGAGGCGGCCGAAGCTCTTGGGGTGGCCTATCCCACCTATGCCGGCCACGAGAATGGCAGCCGAGACCCGAAGGGGAACATCGAGCTCTATGCTCGTCGCTATGGCGTCTCCACCGATTGGCTGCTTACCGCACGCGGCGCGGGCCCCAAGGCTGCCGACGGCAGTCGTCCGCTGTCTCCTCCAGGAAAAGTTCGGCTCGCGGGCCGCGTCGGAGCGGGCCAGGTCATTACGCCGTTCGACGACGAACCCTTCGAATGGGTTGAAGAGCCGGCCGACGCAGCTCCGGGTACTGTGGCGGTCGAAGTCGTCGGAGATTCGGGGTTCCCCGCCTTCGATGAAGGCAGCCTGCTGTATTACTCGAAGCTGCTGCCTCCCTCCGAAATGGTGAACAAGAAGGCCGTGCTGAGGACCGCAGTCGGGGACATGTACGTCAAGATCCTTCGGAAGGGATCTTCGGACGATCTGTGGACGCTTCAGAGCATCAACAGCCTGTACCCTGATCTCGTCGACCAGGTCGTCGAGTGGGCGGCGCCGATCGACTGGATCAAGCCGCGCTGAGCGTCGCGCGCGCACACCGAGACCTCAAAATCCATCTAGTCAGAAGCTGGGGGGTGGGGCGACAGCCCCACACTTCGGCGCACCCTGCCGGTGAGCCCGGCGCTCGCCGCTGACGCGTCGACGCCTCTCTCTCGATCACCCCATTATCCGCATGCATACGCGCGAGGCTGATTGCCCGTCAACAAAAATATGCGTTCGGCATAATTTCTCTTGACCGTGAATTATGCGTAACGCATAGATATGTCCAAGACGAAGCGATTGACGCTTTCGAAAGGGCATCCAGATGGCGAGCATCGAGTTCACCGTTACCCGCGAGACCGACGACGAGAGCCGCGACCTGACGGTCTCCGTCGAATACACCCGCTCCGGCTACGGCATCGACTTCGAGGTTGCCGGCGGCGTCCAGCTCTCCCCGTCCGAGGCTGACTGCCTCCTCGCCGCAATCATCGAGAACGAGGGGGACGAGTGATGCGCTCCCCTATCCCCCAGCTCGTCCGCGCTTGCGACGAGGCCTTGGCCTCGCTCGATGCGTCCCTCGCCAAGTGCGCCGAGCCCCTGCCCGGTCTTGAGCCTGATGTCGAAGCGATGATCACGCGGCCCGCCGCGACCGTCGCCGCTTCCGTGAACCTGCTCGATGCGGTGAACGAGAAGCGCGGCATAGGCAAGTCCGCCGCCATGGTCATCGCGCTTGCCAACCTCAACCTCGACGAAGTGGCCCGTGTGGCCGTCGAGGGCGAGCAAATCGCCGAGGTGGCATGATGGGCGAGAGCACGCATACCCCGGGGCCGTGGCACCTCAAACTGGACTATGAGCGGGAGGGGGCAATCGGGATCGGATTTCAGATCAACGATGCGAACGGTGGAGCAATTCTGAGCGGAGTGGCGGCCGCCCGGGATGAGAGCGGGTCGGGTCAGTTTCGCGACGACGTTGCTCAAGCCAACCTTCGAATCGCGTCGGAAGCGGCGGTGCTGCTCTCAACGCTCAAGCTCGTGCGACGCGCGTACGGCCATCCGAGGCATGCGAGAACAGTTAACCAGGGCAAGGCCATGGAGGCGGTTGAAGTCGCCATCGCCAAGGCAGAGGGCCGCTGATGCTCGCCCTCATCCGCCACGGTGACCTTACCGACTTCGGCATTTTCATCGCGGGCATGTTTGCCGTCGCGATGTTCCTCATCGCCATTGGCGCAGGTGCGTGACATGCCCCCCGTCACCCCTGCCCCAACGCCGGTCCTTGGCCTGATCGCCCTCTGGTCGGACCGGCATCCCAGCGAGTTCCCGAGCGCCGCCCCTCCCTGCGATGCGCTCGGGGACCCGTCTGCGGATCGCGTTCTCGCGGCTGTCTTCAAGGCGACCGCGCTGGATCCTGATCCGGTACACCAGCTCGTGCACCTCAGCGACATGGTCAAGCTCCACACCAACCGGGTGAACGGCGCGCTCGTAGCGAAGCCGGAGCGCTACGCCGAGTTGCGCACCTGGCTGCGCATGATCCTCGTCCTGTCGTCGTGGTTCATGGCGCTGCACCCCGCCTACGTCAGCGGAGGCCCGGCATGAACGTGCTCCGCTTCGGCGCCTACACGGCCGCCCTGATCCTCGCGGTGACGCTCTGCGTCGTCGTCACCTTCCCCGACTTCGTCATGCCGGCAGTGCTCGGCTTCATCGAGGTGTCCAAATGAACGCAATCCATCCGATCGCGGCGGAAGTCCGCACCCTCGCCGACGGGCAGAAGATCACCGAGCCGGGGGTCTACGATCTTCCGATCGATCTCTACCACTCGCAGATCTGCGATGGGCCATCGCTCAGCTCGACGGGCATCCGCAGGATCCTGCAGAGCCCGGCCAACTACTGGAAGCACTCCGAGCTCAACCCGAACCGGGTCGAGGAGGATGACAAGGAAGCCTTCATCCTCGGCCGCGCAGCGCACCACCTGCTGCTCGGCGAACGCGAGTTCGGCAAGCGCTTCATTATCCGTCCCGATGAAGCGCCCGATGGGCGCGCCTGGAGCGGCAACAACAACAGCTGCAAGGCGTGGCTCGCCGACCAGGCGAAGGCCGGCAAGACCGTCCTTACGCCGGCCCAAATCGAGAAGATCCGCGGCATGGCCGGCCTGCTGCCGTGGCAGGAAGGCATGACGAACTGTGGGCTCGCCAACACCCCGCTGGTAATGGCCGGTGCCCTCTCGGGCGAGATCGAGCGCTCACTGTTCTGGAAGCTGGGCAACGTGTGGCTGAAAGCGCGCCCGGACAGCATTCCGGGCAGCTCCAACGATTTCTCCGATCTGAAGTCGATCAGCTCCAGGTCGACCGAAGGCATCGGCGATCGCGACCTCGAGCGCGCCGTACGCGAGAACCGACTTTTCGTGCAGGGCGCCATGGTCGGCATGGGCTGTGATGCAGTCCTCGGCCGGACGATGGCCGGCTTCCATCTGATTTTCGTCGACACTGGCGAAGTGCACGCGGTCTCGCCAGTAACCATCGAGGACGAGGACCTGATCCGCGGCGAGCGCGCGGTTTTCGCTGCCGTCGCGATCTTCGAGCGCTGTCTGAAGACTGGCATCTGGCCCGGGCCCACAGCGCGGCAGGCCGACGCTCGCAAGCTGCCTATCCACCAATGGGGGCGGGACGCATTCGACCGCCACCTGGACATTCTGGAAGTTGAAGCTGTGAACCAGCCCCTGACCAAGCTGCAGGCCATCGAAAGCCGCGTCGACCCACAGCGAACCGCCGGCACGTCCCTTTCCGCCTCTGGCGGCGGCATCGTGTTCCAGTCAGTCGCCGAAGCGATGGAGGTGGCCAAGCTGATGGCCCTTTCCGACATCGGCGTCCGCAAGCACCTGCGCGGCAACCCCGGCGCCTGCCTCGGCGTCGTCATCCAGGCGGTCGAATGGGGCATGTCGCCCTATGCCGTCGCCAACAAGAGCTATCTGGTCAACGATCAGTTGGCCTATGAGAGCCAGCTGGTCCAGGCAGTGATCCTCCGCCGCGCGCCCATCAAGGGCCGGATCAAGTTCCGGTTCGAGGGCGAAGGCGACCAACGCACCTGCTTCGCGTCGGCGACCACGCTCGATGGCGACGTCGTCGAGTACGAGTCTCCGAAGTTCGGTCGCATCAGCCCTAAAAACTCCCCTCTGTGGAAGAACGACCCCGACCAGCAGCAGGCCTACTACTCGGGCCGCTCGCTGTGCCGGCGCCATTTCCCTGACGTGCTGCTCGGGATCTACGACCGCGATGAGCTTGAAGGCGAAGGCATCAAGGACGTCACTCCGCAGGCCTCGGGCCTCGCCGCACGCCTTGCCGGCGACCACACTGGCGGCTTCAATCCGGAGACGATCGACGTGTCGATTGGCGAGGCCGTCGGGGCTGACAAGACTCCGGAGGCTGAAGCAGAGGGGACGGACACCGAAACGCCGCTCACTGAGACCGCATCGCAGGCTGACGAGTCGGCCCGGCTGGACGGTACCGCGTAATGCTCGAGTACCTGGGCTACAGCCGGTTCTCCCGCAGGAACCTGGAGGGCAAGAAGGTCTACTACCGCACCCGCTGGGCGCCGCATGAGGAGCGCATCGGCACAATCGCGCGGGTCAAGGATTTCGTCCTCTGGATCGGCTGCGCTTGCCTGCATCACGACGACATCGTGTCAATGCGCGAGGTCGACTGATGCCGATCTCTCCCAGCAAGCTTTCGCTCTACCCCGGCGGCTCGATCCATTCGCCCGAATGGATGGCGCTTCGCCGCCAGGTCGAGGCCCGCGCCGGCGGGCGCTGCGAGAACTGTGGGGTAGAGAACCACGCATTGGGAGGTCGCACGGCAGCGGGCGAGTTCGTGAAGGCCCTGCCCCTCGGCGATAATGGGCTACGCATTCTGTGGCCTCGCCAAGGCGACGAAGCATGGTGCCGGAACTCCCCGACCGACGAACCTGTGATCCTGAAGATCATCATGATCGTCTGTACGACGGCGCACCTCGACGGGAAGCTCGTCGACCATAGCCTGAACAACCTCCGGTTCTGGTGCCAGCAGTGCCATTTGCGGCATGACGCTCACCTGCGGAAGCTGGCCGACCTCGAGCGTGCCGGGCAACTGCCGTTGTTCGCGGAGGCGCCCTGATGCTCCGGCAGCGCCGCGCCCTCGTCCGTTCCGAGAAGCACCTCGCTTTCATCCGCGAGCTGCCGTCCCTCGTTCGCGGCACCGGACCGGTCGAGGCCGCCCATGTCCGCTACGGCGAGCTTCGCTATGGCAAGGACATCTCCGGCATGGCTCAGAAGCCCGGCGACAACTGGACCGTCCCGCTCGCCCACGACGTCCACATGTCGCAGCACGCCCGGGGCGAGCGCGACTGGTGGGAAGCCCAAGGCATCGATCCGATCCTCGTGGCGGCCCTCCTCTGGACCCATAGCGGCGACCACCAGGCCGCCGAGAGAGTGATCTCAATGGCCAGGTACTGGCCGATCAGGAGCATTGTTGCATGAGCACGCCCTACCCCTTGGCATGGCCCGAGAACATGCCCCGCTGGAAATACGCGCGGCAGACCGGCGCGTTCAAGACGTCGCTGGCCGGCGCGATGAGCAATGTCAGCGACAGCCTCCGAAAGTTCGGCGGCGATAGCGGCAAGGCGGTGTCCGATGTGGTGATCAGCAGCAACGTCACCCTGGGCCGGAACAACCCTGAGGATCCTGGTGTCGCGATCTGGTTTAAGTGGGACGGGCTCTCGGTCTGCATCCCCGTCGACCGGTACTCGAAGGTCGAGGCGAACCTCCAGGCGATCCACCACATCATCGAGGCGCGGCGCACCGAGTTGCGGCACGGAACGCTCGCCCTGGTGCGGGCGACGTTCACCGGTTTCGCGGCACTGCCGGCGCCGGGCGACAAGAAGTCGTGGCGCGAGGTGCTTGGCTTCAACGCCGGCGGCAAACCCGTCACGGCAGATATGATCGATGTCGCATTTCGCGGACTGGCCAAGGAGCGGCATCCCGACCGAGGCGGCAGCGATGCGCTGATGGCCGAACTCAACGCCGCCCGAACGGCCGCGCTGAAGGAGGTGGCCAATGGATGACCTCCCGAAGCTCGCGCTGTCGATCATGCAGCCGTGGGCATGGCTGATCGTCAACGGCCACAAGGACATTGAGAATCGCGATTGGTCGACCAAGTTCCGAGGCCCGGTCGCGATCCACGCAGGAAAGAAGCTGGACTACGACTGTGCCGCTGACCTTGCCTCTGGGTGGCACCCTGTCACGGGCGAGACCGTCATCTACCACAAGCAGACCTGGGATCGCGGCGGGATCGTCGGCATCGCCGACATCGTCGATTGCGTTAGCGCCAGCCCCAGCAGTTGGTTCGTCGGTCGCTACGGGTTCATGATCGAGAACGCCCGTCCGGTCCCGTTCGTGCCGGTCAAGGGCGCTCTCGGGTTCTTCGACTGGCGGAGGAACCTCCGCTGATGCCAACTCCACCAGTCCAGCCAAGCCCAATCGTGCTGATCCAGATCACCGAGCGGAGCGAGCTCGTGCTTCTCCAGACCACCGGTGTCCGGATTGGCTTCATCGATTACCGCGTCGAGAAGGATCACCTCACCATCATGCCCGAGGTCGACCAGGCCGAAGAACTTCTGACCGCCATCGGCGGGCTGACCCTAATCACCCCGAAGAATGATCACGACGACCTCATGAGAACGGCGACCGCCACGATCACGCGGATCGGCGAGAAGCGGGTGATCGTCGCGAAAGGTCCGAAATGACCCGCTCAGACGAGTTTGAGCCGCAGGACGTCCCAATCGTGGATGAGCCCATCGATCGTGACGCGCTCCTCCTCGGTGTCGTCGCGGAGGCCCTTCAGGGCGGTGATCTCGGTCTCGCAGATCCCGCGCGTCATGTCGCGGTTCGCCCAAGGCAAGCCGGCCTCGTGTGTCCAGACGCCAAGCATCTGCCGCGACCGCGCAAGCCTCGTCGAAAGGTCGTTCATGCCGGCATCGAGCCCGGCTCCCCCTCGTCTGTCAACAAGGAGGCCACCATGGCCGACGTCATCACCCTGCAACCCCGCGACCAATGGCAGTTCACCTGCGACATCATCAAGAAGCCCGACGGCAAGCTCACCGCTGTGCTCGTCGATGCACGTGGTTCCATCATCGAGGGAGAGGGCTCTCCATCGGAGAAGCTGAACAGCATCGCCAAGATGCTCGAGGACAGCGTCACCGGCCTCCGCGCAACCGCTCAGGCCATCAAAGCGTAGCGATGCGGTTCCACGTCCAGCCTCGATGCGTACCGGCCCAGGTGGCAGCCCGCCGCCTCGGGCTGACGCTCGCCCAGTTCGAGGGCTCGCTGGACGCTCTACGGGGGCTGGGTTTCCCTCTGCCCGACCAGGTGACAGGCAACTACGACCTCGAGGCGATTGACCGCTATGTCGAGCGGCGCAATCCTGAGCTCTTCGGCGCGGTCACTTCAAGCGAGGCAGTGACCGACCACAACGTCATCCGTGGGCGCCTCGCCGCGCTGAGGTCTGGACGTGGGTAAATTCACGCCGCGGCACTACAAGAAGAAGCGCAACGGCAGGGCATTCTGGGAACCGACGGCAAAGATGAAGGCGGCGGGCTTTCAGTCCGTCCCTCTCGGGCCGGACGGTCCTGAAGCGTTTGCCCTGGCCGAGAAATGGAACCGACGCTGGGACGACACTCGCAAGGGTGTGGCCCCGTCGCCGGCGCTCACGTCGGCACACAACCTGTCGCCTGAGCGTGCCGAGGAGCTGACCGTCTACCCGCCGAAGTCGATCGGCGCGGGCTTCAAGGCGTTCAGGAACACCAACGAGTGGAAGCGGAAGAGCTCGAGCACCCGTGAGGACTGGTACCGCGGATGGAAGCGGATCAAGCCGATCTTCGGCGACGTGGATCCCCGCACCGTCACCCTCGATGAAATCAGCGAGCTGCGCCAGCACGTCGAGGAGACCGTTTCTCTTCGGGAGGCACATCGGACCATCAAGATCTGGCGCGCCCTCTGGAAGGTGCTCGCTGCGCTCGGATACTGCATCCGAGACGCCGACCCTTCCCTCGCGGTTCGCAACAGTGCCGCCAAGGGGAGAGACCAGCGCTGGAACGAAGGGGAAGTGGCGCGCCTGGCCAAGGGCGCATGGCGGATGGGCTTCCGGGGGCTCGCGGTCGTGATCGCCGTCGTATGGGACACGCAGATGAACCCCGGCGACGTGCGCCCGCTGTCGGCGCAACAGCTCGCCACCAACGGTATCGGGGGATTGTTCTTCACCGAGCGCGGCAAGACCGGCGTACCGGTCGGCGGGCAGTTGAGCCGCCGCACCACACGACTGCTTCTCGCCTACATCGAGTTCTTAGGGGTGGAGCTGCTGGGTGACGCTCCCATCTTCCGAAACCGCTCAGGGGCTCCCTACAGCAAGGATACCCTCGGGGATGACTTCCGGACGGTCAGGGCGGCCGTTTTCGGTTTGGATGAGAGGCGGATGCTCGGACACGACTTCCGCCGTTCTGGAGCCGTCGAAGCGATTGCCGGCGATGCCACCCCCGCGCAGCTCTCGCACGCGATGGGCAACACCCTGTCGGCGTCCAATGCGCTCTTCGCTACCTACGTGCCAGTCAACGCCAGCTCGATCCGCGCGGTCGCGGAGGCTCGCCGTCTAGGGCGCAAGCGTCTTCGGTGAGAACGAAGACCGCACGAAAAGTGGGAACACGCCGGCGGGGAAAGTGGGAACACCGCCCGAAGGCGATCAGCGCCACCCGAAATTCATCAATGATTTGAAGAAGAAGGGTGGCGCGAGAGACGGGGCTCGAACCCGCGACCTCCGGCGTGACAGGCCGGCGCTCTAACCAACTGAGCTACTCCCGCAGCGCTTGCGAACCAGTCGTCCGCGCAACGTGGCGTCCGTTTAGAGGGCGGGTCGGAGAGTGTCAAGCGTCCAAACGGCGCTCAGCGCATACTTTCTTCCAGCTTTTCCACGTCTGCCTGCAAATGCCTTTGCGGACTGGTGTTTTTCGTGGCGCTTTCAGCCCGCTGGCGCCGCCGGGCGGATGTTGTGGTTATGGCGGAAGACGTTCTCCGGGTCCCACTTGGCCTTGAGCGCACGCAGCCGCGCGAGCTTCTTCTCGCCGAAAGCCGCATCGACGCGCTCCTGGCCTTCGTTGCCGATGTAGTTGAGGTAGACCCGCCCGGTCGACCAGGGCTTCAGCACCGAGGCGATCTGTTTGACCCGCGCCGTATTGGCGGCGTTGTCGGCGGGATCGGTCCAGCCGCAGATGTAATGCACGTTCCACGGCGCCGTGCGCATGCCGAACGCGGTTGCTTCTTCATCGACGCGCGACGGGGCGCCGCCACCGGGAACGAGGATGATCGCAGACTGCGGAGAAACCGGCGTCAGGGCCAGCTTCGCGTAGGCATCGATCGCTTCGTCAGGCAACTCGTTGAGGAAATCGGCGGTCCAGTAGTTCTGCGAACCGGGGAAATTGCCGCCCATCTTCTGGAACTCGGTATAGGGCATCGGCTGCACCAGGTCGGCAGCCGGCGGCCCGAAGGCGCGGAACGGCGCCAGCACCCTGATTCCCTCATCGATGTCCCCAGCATAGATCAGTTGCACGACGACGATCGGCTTGCCGCGTGCCGGCTCCGGAACGAAGGGCGCGTCCGGCGCGGTGGTGAAGGCCATGCCGGTGCCCACCTCGTCGGGCGCCGTCCGCATGAAGTCCCGCATGTGGCGGAGGACCGCCCCTGCCATCGGCGCCGGGTACAGCAGCACCCCGCCAAGGACGATCGGCCCCAGCAGGTGCAGCCGGAAATGAAAGGCGGTGACGATGCCGAAATTGCCGCCGCCACCACGCAAGCCCCAGAACAGGTCGGGGTTTTCAGTTTCCGATGCGATGACCTTGCGGCCATCGGCAGTGACCACCTCGGCCGAAATCAGGTTGTCGCAGACATAACCGAACTTCCGCTCCAGCCAGCCGCTGCCGCTGCCCAGTGAGAGGCCGGCGATTCCCGTCGTCGGGTTGCGGCCGCCGGTCAGGGCCAGCCCATGCCTGGCGGTTGCCGCGTCGAATTCGCCCCAGTTGAGACCGGCCTCGGCGCGGCAGGTCTGGGCGGCGGGATCGATGCGGATGTCCTTCATGCCGCGCAGGTCGATGCAGACGCCATCGTCGCAGACCGCCGAGCCGGTGACCGCATGGCCGCCGCCGAACACCGACACCGGCAACCCCTCGCGGCGCGCAAGAGCCAGCGCCAGCACCACGTCGTCGGCGCTGTTGCAGCGCGCGATGACGGCCGGCCGGCGGTCGATCATGCCGTTGTAGACGCGGCGAGCATCGTCGTAACCGGCGTCGTGTGGGTGGATGAGGGCGCCCGTGAAACCGGACAGATCAAAGCGGCTTACCTCGGCAATCGACATCGAGCCCTCCCTGGCCTCAGTCCGACGAACCGTCAGCGTAGCAGCGCTACCTTACAGGGGGATGCCGCTTGGGCACAGCGAGATTCAGCGGCACGGGTTGACGACCTGCGGCCGAGACCCTAGTTAGTGCGCCTTCGTCGCGGCTCCGCGTCGCCAATAGCGCGACCCCAGAGATCGCTGACGGGCGGTTAGCTCAGTTGGTAGAGCATCTCGTTTACACCGAGAGGGTCGGCGGTTCGAGACCGTCACCGCCCACCATTTCCTCCCTTGCAGCACGACGCACCGGCTGGCCTTCGGCGAAAGCCGATGGCAATGCCCTGCCCCGAAAAGCAAATGGCCCCGGCGACGAGCGCACGGGGCCAATGTGGTCTGTCGACCGGAACGCGTTCTTAGTTGATCGCGTCCTTGAGGCCCTTGCCGGGCTTGAACTTGGCCTGGTTGGAGGCCGGGATCTTGATCTCCGCGCCCGTTGCCGGGTTGCGGCCGATCGAGGCTTTGCGCTTGGAAACGGCGAACGTACCAAAGCCGACGAGACGGACTTCTTCGCCCTTCTTCAGCGACGCGGTGACGGCGTCGAACACGGCATCGACAGCCAGTGCAGCGTCGGCCTTGGTCAGGCCCGCCTTGTCGGCGACGACGCCGATCAGATCGTTCTTGTTAGACATAGCGTTTCCTCACTGTGGGATGCCCGCCCTTTGGAGGCGAACCAAAACGCCGTGACCCTTCTTCGATTCTGCTCGGAACGCAAGGAAATCCGGGCCTTTCCGCAGGTGGGGCACAGCAATTCTGTTAATGAAGGGTCAATTCTGGCTCAACTTTGTCAGCCGTCGGGCGTGACTGTGGCAACACGTGTCCGACGGATACCCAAAAGCAGCGGCAACGCCAGCAAATACACGGCTCCCCCGACGATCCAGATCAGCCCCGGCCAGGTCGGTTTGAGGGCAAAATACAATGTCGAGAAGAACAGCGGGCCGAACACCGCCGACAGGCTGACAAGGCTCGCCAGCACACCCTGAAGCTTGCCCTGGTTGTCGGCATCCACCTGCTGCGTGGTGAGTGACTGCAGCGCCGGCATGCCGATGCCGCCGAGCGCGAACAAAGGCGCCAGCGCGAACAGGATCCAGCCCTGCGTGGCAAAGCCGAGAATCAGCAGCGCCGTCAGCTCGCACGCCATGCCGAGGACCATGGCCCAGCGCTCGCCCAGCCGCGCCGCAGCGGGTCCGGTCAGCAGCGCCTGCGCGCCGGCATGGAACAGCCCGAACGCGCCGAGCGACAGCCCGATCATCAGCCCGTTCCACTGGAACATGTCCTGGCCGAACAACGCCCAGATGGTGCCGTACATGGTGCCGACGAAGTTCATGATGACGAAGATCGCCATCAGCGGCAGCAGCGAAGTGAAGCTGAAAGCCCAGCCCAGCGGCCGGAAAGGGTTGAGCGTCGCGAAATCGAACTTGGTGTTCGCGTCGCCCGGCCGCGATTCCGGCAACACGAACAGCGCCAGCGCGAAGTTCACCGCGTTGAGCCCGGCTGCCACGAGGAACGGCGCCCGCACCCAGATGTCGCCAAGGATGCCGCCGATCACCGGCCCGATGATGAAGCCGATACCGAACATGGCGTGGAAATAGCCGAAGCGCTTGGCGCGCTCGTCTTCGGCCGAGATGTCGGTGATATAGGCGGTGGCGACCGCCATGTTGGCGCTGGTGACGCCGGCGATAGCTCGCCCGAGCACCAGCATCCAGAGCTCAGGGGCGAACGCCATCACCAGGTAGTCGATCGCCGCGCCCGCCAGCGACACCAGCAGCACCGGGCGACGTCCATAGCGGTCGCTGAGCACGCCCAGAACCGGCGAAAACAGGAACTGCATGGCCGAATAGAGCGCCAGCATGATGCCGATGATGACAGTCACTTCGCCGGTATGGGTGACGTCCTCGAGCAGCCGCGGCAGAATCGGAAAGATCAACCCGATGCCGACCGCGTCGAGCGTCACCGCGGCCAGGATGATGATCAGTGCCTTGTTCAACTCGGGGCCCTCCAGCCGGCTGACACGCGGGGCGTGTTCTATATTCGTTCTCGTTTAGCGTTGCAAACGAAATGCCTACGTGGTGATCACGCGGCCGTTACACCAGAGGGCTGCCGCTGACTTCATCTCGTTCGTGCCGGCCGCACGTCCGACCGTAGGCGGGAGGGCGTCACCGATCGAATGCTGCTCGCGCCGCGCTTGAACTTCACGACCTCGGTCCGCGTAAGATGCTGTAACCCTACGAGCAACTCCCCGCAGCAGAAGCGAAAACGGCGCCCGGAGGCGCCGTTTCCAGTCTTGTTGATCAAGGCCCGTTCAGTGCGGCAGACTTGCGCCGCTCTCGTCGCCGTCGACGGACGACTCGACCACCGGCACCACGGCCGGCTTGTCGTCGTCATACTTCCATTCGATCGGCTCGGGCTGGCGGATCAGGGCGCGGCTCAGCACCTCGTCCATCCGGCTCACCGGGATGATCTCCATGCCCTCGGTCACGTTCTTCGGAATCTCCTTGAGATCCCGCGTGTTCTCCTCGGGAATGAGGACGGTCTTGATGCCCGAGCGGAGCGCCGCAAGGAGCTTCTCCTTGAGCCCGCCGATCGGCAGCACCCGGCCACGCAGCGTCACTTCGCCGGTCATGGCGATGTCGTGCCGCACCGGAATACCGGTCATCAGCGAGACGATTGCCGTGGCCATGCCGATGCCGGCGGACGGTCCGTCCTTCGGCGTCGCGCCTTCCGGCACGTGCAGGTGGATGTCGCGCGTGTCGAACAGCGGCGGCTTGATGCCGAGCTCGACAGCCCGCGAGCGCACGTAACCGGACGCGGCAGTGATGGATTCCTTCATCACTTCCTTGAGGTTGCCGGTCACCGTCATGCGGCCCTTGCCGTGCGTCATCACGCCTTCGATCGTCAGGATCTCGCCGCCGACCGAAGTCCAGGCGAGACCAGTCACCGCGCCGACCTGCGGCTCGGCGTCGATCTTGTCGTTCCGGAAGAATGCCGGCCCCAGATATTCCTCGAGCAGCTCCGGAGTGACGACGACCTTGGTCGACTTCTTGACCAGGATATCGCGCACGGCCTTGCGCATCAGCTTACTCAGCTCACGCTTCAGGTTACGCACGCCGGCTTCCCGGGTGTAGTTGCGGACCACAGCCATCAGCTGGTCATCGTCGATGACGAATTCCTTGGGCTGCAGGCCGTTCTCCTTCAGCGTCTCCGGGATCAGGTGGCGCCGGGCGATCTCGAACTTCTCCTCTTCGGTGTAACCCGAGAGGCGAATGATCTCCATGCGGTCCATCAGCGGGCCGGGGATGTTGAGCGTGTTCGAGGTGGTGACGAACATCACGTCCGAGAGGTCGAAGTCGACCTCGAGGTAGTGGTCGGCGAACGTGTTGTTCTGCTCCGGATCGAGCACTTCGAGCAGCGCCGACGACGGATCGCCACGGAAGTCCTGGCCCATCTTATCGATCTCGTCGAGCAGGAATAGCGGATTGCTCTTGCCTGCCTTCTTGAGCGACTGGATCACCTTGCCCGGCATGGAGCCGATATAGGTCCGGCGATGGCCGCGGATCTCGGCCTCGTCGCGAACGCCACCGAGTGCCATGCGCACGAACTCACGGCCGGTCGCCTTGGCGATCGACTTGCCCAGCGAGGTCTTGCCGACGCCCGGAGGACCGACGAGGCAGAGGATCGGCCCCTTGAGCTTGCCGGTGCGCGACTGCACCGCCAGGTACTCGAGGATGCGTTCCTTGACCTTCTCGAGGCCATAGTGATCCTCGTCCAGCACCTGCTCGGCGTAGACCAGGTCGCGCTTGACCTTGCTCTTCTTGCCCCAGGGGAGCGTCAGCAGCCAGTCGAGATAGTTGCGGACCACCGTCGCTTCGGCCGACATCGGGCTCATGGTCTTGAGCTTCTTCAGCTCGCCGTCGGCCTTGATGCGGGCTTCCTTCGAAAGCTTGGTCTTCTTGATCTTCTCTTCGAGCTCGGTCAGCTCGTTCGAGCCTTCCTCGCCGTCGCCCAGCTCGCGCTGGATCGCCTTCATCTGCTCGTTGAGATAGTACTCGCGCTGCGTCTTCTCCATCTGCCGCTTGACGCGGGAACGGATGCGCTTTTCGACCTGCAGGACGCCGATCTCACCTTCCATCAGGCCGAGAATCTTCTGCAACCGCTCGGCCACCGAAACGGTGCCCAGCAGCTCTTCCTTCTGCTCGATCTTGATCACCAGGTGGCTGGCGATGGTGTCGGCAAGCTTGGAATGATTGGTGATCTGGCTGACGGCGTTGACCACCTCGGCCGAGATCTTCTTGTTGAGCTTGACGTAGTTCTCGAACTCGGACTGGGCGGAACGCGCCAGCGCTTCGAGCTCGGTCTCGTCTTCCTCCGGTTCCGGCAGGGTCGTCGCTTCGGCTTCGAAGTAGTCGACGGTCTGCAGGTACTGGTCGATCTTTGCCCGGCGCAGCCCCTCGACCAGCACCTTGACGGTGCCGTCGGGCAGCTTCAGCAGCTGAAGCACCGAGGCGATGGTGCCGGTGGCATAAATCTCATCAGGCGACGGATCGTCGTCCTGGGCATTCTTCTGGGTGACGACGAGAATATGCTTATCGTCGCGCATCACTTCTTCGAGCGCCTTCACCGACTTTTCGCGGCCGACGAAGAGCGGCACGATCATGCCCGGAAAGACAACGATATCGCGTAGCGGCAGCACCGGGTAAACCCGATCGCGATCGAATCCGGCGCCGCCTTGGGTAACGTCCGACATATTTGGTCCTTTCCAGGGCGCGAGGCTCGTTTCGGGAGGATGGGCGAGCCCGCGCCCGTCTAGCAATCGGGCCGGTCCCCACGATGGGCGGCGAGCCTGATTCTGCTGATTAAATAGGGCGCCCGCGGCAAAGGGCAAGTCAACCTACCCGTAATGACGGGTATGCCCGCAATGCGGCACTACTGTGTGCTACGGCTGCATCAGCCCGAGGCGCCGACGGGCGGCCCCACATAGCGGGCGCGGGGGCGGATCAACTGGCCGCTCGCCACCTGTTCGAGCATGTGCGCCAGCCACCCCACAGTGCGGGCCAGCGCAAAGATGGTGGCCGGCGCATGGAGCGGCAAGTCGTAGGCCGCAGTCAGCGCCGCCAGCGCGAAATCCACATTGGGCCGGTCGCCCAGCAGGTCATCGGCAACCCGTGCGAGCCTGCGGAACGACGAGGGCACCTCGATGGCCGCCAGCAGCGCCTCGGCGCGGATGTCCCCCCGCGGATAAAGCCGATGCGCGAACCCGGGGATCACCCGCCCCTCCCCCAGCCACTCGCGCAAACCGTCGCCCGGCCGGTCGGCATGGGGGCCGACGTCGAGCGCCAGCGCCAGGACCGCCGCCGCGGCAGTGCCGTGCCGCGGACCGGTGAAGGTGGCGAGCCCGGCCAGCGCGCCGGCCCACAGCGAGGCCCCTGTAGAAACCGCGACCCGCGCGGCGAAGGTCGAAGCATTGAGCTCGTGATCAGCGAGCAGCACCAGCGCCCGCCGCAGCACTTCCGCCGCGATAGGACGGCCAAGCCTGCCAGCTAGGCGAACGTGCAACGGACCGGCGCCAGCCCCCAGCATTGCGTCCGCGACGCATCCGAGCACGCCCGCAGCCTCACTGCGCAACTGCCACGGCCCAAGGCCCGAGCTCGGAGCCCCCCCAGCAGCACGCTCCGCCAGCGCCGCGAAAGCTGCGGCCATCGGCGGCGTGACCACGGGTCCCGGCCCGCTTGCCGGCAAGCTCCACGTCCCGTCCCACAAGAGCGTAGCCACTTCCTCGAGTGTCGCCGTGGTCGCCAGTTCGATCGCGTCCACGCCACGATAGTAGAGCCGCCCGCTGCTGACCGTGGAGATGGCCGACGGCAGCACCGGATCGCCCCAGCTGATCGCCTCCGAGGCCACGGCGGCGGAACTCCGTCGGCCGCGTGCCCGCGCGGCCAGCCGGTCCACGTCCTCCTCGCGATAGAGGCTCCGCCGCGTATCCGCCGGATCAGGCTTGGCCCGGATGCGGCCGCGGCTGACGCTGGCATAGAGCGACTGCGGCTTGGAGCCGAGCCGTGTCAGAGCTTCCGTTGCGCTAAGCCACATGTTGACCTCGAACATTGATCAATATGATCAAGATTGACGTCAATGTTAGCGCGCCTACCTTCCGTTGCAAACAGCCAAGGAGGCTCAGATGAGCAATGGACTCGAAGACGTCGTCGCAGCGGAAACCATCCTCTCGGATGTGGATGGGCTGGCGGGTCGGCTGATCATCCGTGGCCAGCCGCTCGACGCGCTGACCGGACACGTGAGCTATGAGCAGGTGCTCGCCCTGCTCTGGGACGGCTTCTTTCCTGACCTGCCTCGCGACCTGACCGCACCGCTGGCGGACGCCAGGGCGGCCGTGTACCGCACCGTCGAACGCGAACAGTCGCTGCTGGCCGAGCTGCCGGTCTACGACGGCGTTCGGGCGGTCATGGCCCGGCTACCCGATGGCACGGATCTTCACACCGCCTTGCTGCTGACCGCCGCTCCGGCAGTCGCCTTGCCGGCAGCGATCCGGTTGCAGTCCGGCGGGAGCCCGCGCGCGCCGCAGCCCGGCCTTGCTCACGCCGCCGATATGCTGAGCATGCTGGGCGACGCACCGGCGGATCCGGCGGCCGCGGCGGCGCTCGACAGCTATCTCGTCACCGTGGTCGACCACGGGCTCAACGCCTCGACCTTCGCGGCACGGGTGGTGGCCTCTACCTTGGCCGGTCTCAACTCGTCGGCGCTGGCAGCTTTGGGCGCCTTGAAAGGCCCGCGGCACGGCGGTGCGCTCGGGCCCGTTCTCGATATGCTCGACGCCATCGGCACCGCCGACAAGGCAGCGGCATGGATCGAGAACGAGCTGGTGAGCGGCCGGCGCCTGATGGGCTTCGGCCACCGCATCTACCGGGTGCGCGACCCCCGCGCCGATGTGCTGAAGGCCGCGCTCGAACGGCTGACCCGTTCCGGCGCGGTCGACACGACCCGCGTCGAACTGGCCCAGCATGTCGAGGCAGTGGCGCTGGCGGCACTCAAACGGCACAAGCCCGACCGGGTGCTCGCCACCAATGTGGAGTTCTACCCTGCGCTGCTGCTCGAGACGCTCGGCTTTCCGCGCTCTGCCTTCACTGCCATCTTTGCGGCCAGCCGCATCGGCGGCTGGATCGCCCATGCCAGGGAAGAAGCAGAGAACGGCCGGCTGATCAGGCCGAAATCGCACTATGTGGGGCCGGTGCCGAGGGTGGCGGCCTAGTCCAGTCGCTTCTCGACGCCGGTGGGAGCTGCCCCCCACCCCTGCCCCTCCCCCTAAACAAGGGGAGGGAGACCAAAACACAGGCTTCTCGGCAAACGTCTCCCTCCCCTTGTTTACGGGGGAGGGATCAAGGGTGGGGTCAGCCCACGCCAGGGTCGGCGGTGCTTGTGCTAGGCCGCCACCTTGGGCGGCAACTGCTGGCCGGGGGTCGAGACCGAAATGGCTTCTTCCTCCGGCGACATGTCGGCCGGAACGTCAGCGAACAACGGCGTCGAGAGATAGCGCTCGCCGGTGTCGGGCAGCATGGCGAGGATGGTCGAGCCGTCCGGCGCCGTCTCGGCAACCTTCAGCGCGGCGGCAAAGGTTGCACCGGCAGTGATGCCGACGAAGATGCCTTCCTTCTGCGCCAGTTGCATCGACTGCTTCATCGCATCGGGGCCGGCAACGGTCAGCACCTGGTCGAACAGCTTCTCGGTGACCGCCTCATTGGTGATCCACGGGATGAAGTCCGGGCTCCAGCCCTGGAACGGGTGCGGCTTCCATGCCGAGTGGCTGCCGGTCGCGGCATGGTCGGCCCGCCGCTCCTGCCCCTCACCGCTGGTCAGCATCGGTGCCCCCTCGGGCTCGGCGACGATAATCTTGGTGTTCGGCATCTTGTCGCGCAGCACCCGGCCGACGCCAGTAAGCGTACCGCCGGTGCCGAAACCGGTGACCCAGTAGTCAAGCTTCTCGTCGGCGAAATCGCGCACGATCTCCTGCGCGGTGGTCCGCGAGTGCATTTCGGGGTTGGCTTCGTTCTCGAACTGGCGGGTCTGGAACCAGCCATTCGCCTCGGCCAGGGCCTCCGCCTTGCGGATCATGCCGTTGGCACGCTCAGCCGCCGGGGTCAGCACAACCTTGGCGCCGAGGAACCGCATCAGCTTCCGCCGCTCGACCGAGAAGCTCTCGGCCATGGTGACGACCAGCGGATAGCCCTTGGCCGCGCAGACCATCGCCAACCCGATGCCGGTATTGCCTGAGGTCGCCTCGATCACGGTCTGGCCGGGCTTCAGTGCGCCGGACTTCTCAGCCGCCTCGATGACCCCGAGCGCCAGGCGATCCTTCACCGACCCAAGTGGATTGAACGCCTCGACCTTGACGTACAGCTTGACGTTTTTCGGGCCCAGCTTGTTGATCCGGACGACCGGCGTGTTGCCGATGGTCCCCAGAATATCCTTGAATTTCATGGTTCTTCCTCTTGGTGCCCCACTCAACCAGGAGAATACGCTTCGGCTCCGAGAGCGACAAGTGAACCTATGGTGCGGAAATCAGCAAACGTCCGGCTCACCTGGCCGTCGCATCGCCCCAGTCGAGCTTCTTCGCCGCCTTGAAGGCCGGCTTGTCGCGGCTCGGCACGACGCGCGCCTCGAGCGCATCTGCGCCGCATACCGCCAGCGTCACCGAGAACTTGTTCTCCTCCGGCCGCCGCAGCACGCGGCCTGGCGCCGGGGCGCCGATGCCCGGCCGCGCCACGACCAGGTAGCTGTACTTCTCATCCTCGTAGCCCAGCGTTCCGCCCTTCATCCGCATGTGGTCGCGGCTGCGGCTGAGCCGCACTGAGAAGTGGCACCAATCCGGCTCGGCCAGCGGGCAATCGTGCTCATGCGGACAGGGCGCCAGCACCCTGCCCCCGAGCTCGATCAGCCGCCGGCGCACCGCCATCAGCCGCTGGTAGTCGCGCGGCCGGCCCGGCTCGATGAGCGCCAGCACCCCATCGCTGTGCCGCCACAGCCGTTCCGCCGCCGCCAGCATCTCGACATCGGGCAACTCGGTCAGCGCATAGGCACAGGTAACCAGATCGTATCGCGTCGGCAGCTCGAACCGCCCGAGATCGGCCTCCAGCAGTTCCGCTCCGGCCAATGCCGTTCCCTCGGCCAGCGTCCCCGCGAGGGTGAGGAACGCCCGGTTGTGATCCATCAAAGTCGGCGCAATTCCCTCGAACGCCTCGGCCACCGCCCAACCGGCGGTTCCCGGCCCTGCCCCGGCATCGAGCAGCGTCTTTGGCGCGAACTCCGGCGCCCGTGCCTGCAACTCCTCGAGCACTGCCGAAACCGCCGCGTACGTCGCCGGCATCCGGCTCAGCGCATAGGCAACCGCATCGTCAGCGCCGCCGATCACCTGCCGCGACGCACCGCGCTGCCGATAGTGCTCGGAGATGCGCGCGGAACTGTCTCCCAGCCCCTTGCGGCCCTCGGCAAGGCGCCGTACCGCGGCAGCGAGATCGGCCGGCAGGTCGCTCAAGGACGGTTCGCCTTGCGGATGCTGTGCGCCAGCAGGGCGTCGCTGATCGCTCGTTTGAAACGGTCCTTGTCACCGGCGGCATTGTCGACGATCTCGCGCACCCGCCAGAACTCGCTGCCGCCGAACGGCCCGACCTCGGCCCGTACGTAGACATCCGGAGGGTATTGCAGGACTGTGGCATCGACCAGCTTCTGCGACATGATCTCGGTCGCCACCACAGCGGAATCGGTGATGCTCGGCTCACGCGAGGCATCGAGCAGCTCGGGCGTTCGATGCACGTCGATGCCGATGAGCACGTCGCACCTGCCGGCAATCAGCCCCAGCGGCAGCGGGTTGGTGACGCCGCCATCGATGAAGTAGCGGCCCTCGACATTCACCGGCCGGAACAGGCTGGGGATCGCCAACGAGGCGGCGATCGCCGGGCGTAGCGGGCCGGAGTCGAAGACCACTTCCTTCCAAGCGTAGAAATCCGTCGCAACGACCGAGAACGGAATCGCGAGCTCGGCAAAGTCGTCGGGAAACCCTTCCGGCAGGAACGCCTTGGTGATCCCCTTCGAGTTCACCTGCACCGACAGGCCGTCTTCGACGATCTGCTTGAAGCTGAAGCGGTTGCGGTTCCACAGCGTCGAAGCGATCTGCTGCAGGCTGCCCAGCACGCTATAGGCATGCTCGCGCAGTTCCGCGCCTGTCATGCCGTTGGCCCAGCCCGCGCCGATCAGCGCCCCGATCGACGAGCCTGCGATCACCGAGGGTTTCAGCCCCAGTTCGTCCATCGCCTCGATGTAGGGAATATGTGCCAGGCCGCGCGCCGCGCCGCTGCCGAGTGCCACGCCGATCCGCATGGTGCCGCCTCCAGTCCGTCTCCATATGCGACGGCCGCTTCCCAAAAGAAAAGGCCCCGCCGGGGACGGGGCCTTCGAACTTATGCGGCGAGGGATCAGGCGCTGGTGGACAGCGCCTCTTCCTTCTTGCGCTCGGCATAGATGTAGAGCGGACGCGCGTCCTTGCCGTTCACCACTTCCTCGCTGATCACCACTTCTTCCACGCCATCGAGCGACGGCAGGTCGTACATGGTGTCGAGCAGGATGCCTTCGAGGATCGAGCGCAGGCCACGGGCGCCGGTCTTGCGCTCGATCGCATGCTTGGCGATCGCCTTCAACGCATCCTCGTGGAAGGTCAACTCGACATCCTCCATCGAGAACAGCCGCTGGTACTGGCGCACCAGTGCGTTCTTCGGCGCGGTGAGAATCTCGATCAGCGCTGGCTCGTCGAGATCTTCGAGCGTCGCAAGGATCGGCAGACGGCCAATGAACTCGGGGATCAACCCGAACCGCACCAGGTCTTCCGGCTGCACATCCTTCAACAGGTCACCGACGCGACGGTCCTTGGGATCCTTGACCACGGCCGAAAAGCCGATGCCCGAACCTTCGCCGCGCGCCGAGATGATCTTCTCGAGCCCGGCAAACGCGCCGCCGCAGATGAACAGGATGTTGGTCGTATCCACCTGCAGGAATTCCTGCTGCGGGTGCTTCCTGCCGCCCTGCGGAGGCACGGAGGCAACGGTGCCTTCCATGATCTTCAGCAGGGCCTGCTGCACGCCTTCGCCCGACACGTCGCGGGTGATCGACGGGTTGTCCGACTTGCGGCTGATCTTGTCGACTTCGTCGATGTAGACGATGCCGCGCTGGGCCTTCTCGACATTGTAGTCGGCGGCCTGCAGCAGCTTGAGAATGATGTTCTCGACGTCCTCGCCGACATAACCAGCCTCGGTCAGCGTCGTCGCGTCGGCCATGGTGAACGGCACATCGAGGATACGGGCCAGCGTCTGCGCGAGCAGCGTCTTGCCGGTACCGGTCGGACCGATCAGCAGGATGTTCGACTTCGAGAGCTCGATGTCCTGATTCTTGGTGGCATGGTGCAGACGCTTATAGTGGTTGTGCACCGCAACGCTCAGCACGCGTTTGGCGCGCGACTGGCCGATGACGTAGTCATCCAGCACCTTGCAGATTTCGGCCGGCGTCGGCACACCGTCCGAGGACTTCACCATCGAGGTCTTGTTTTCCTCGCGGATGATGTCCATGCACAGCTCGACGCATTCATCGCAGATGAACACCGTCGGTCCGGCGATCAGCTTCCTGACCTCATGCTGCGATTTTCCGCAGAACGAGCAGTAGAGCGTGTTCTTGCTGGATTCGCCGCTGGTCGTGTCCTTGGACATCCTGTCACTCCTGGGAGTTGGGGCTCCCATCCCGGCTAGAATAGAACGCTAGCCCCGGATACCTAAACAAAATGTAAGCCCGACCGACCTTAACGGCCAGCCGGGACCCACACAATCACACAAGTGTCACACTCGCGTAGGGCATTGAGATTCACCTTAACGGGCGAATCTTCACACCGCGTCCGGCGCCGCCCGCTTCTCGAAGATCGAGTCGATGATGCCAAAATCCTTGGCCTCTTCGGGGTTGAGGAAACGGTCGCGCTCGAGAGCGTTGTGGATCGCCTCGTAGTCCTGGCCGGTATGCTTGACGTAGATCTCGTTGAGCCGGCGCTTCAGCTTTTCGGTGAACTGGGCGTGGATCAGGATGTCGGTCGCCTGGCCCTGATAGCCACCGGACGGCTGGTGCACCATGATCGAGGCATTCGGCAGCGCGGCGCGCAGGCCTTTCTCGCCGCCGGCGAGCAGGAGCGAACCCATCGAAGCCGCCTGTCCGATGCACAGCGTCGCCACCGGCGGGCGAATGAACTGCATGGTGTCGTAGATGCCCAGACCCGAGGTCACGACGCCGCCGGGCGAGTTGATATAGAGGCTGATTTCCTTCTTCGGGTTTTCCGACTCGAGGAACAGCAGCTGCGCCGCGATCAGGGACGCCATCTGGTCTTCGACCTGACCGGTCACGAAGATGATGCGCTCCTTGAGCAGGCGCGAATAGATGTCGAAGGCGCGCTCGCCGCGCGTCGTCTGCTCGACCACGGTGGGCACGAGGTAGTTGTAGAAGGTATCGACCGGATCTCTCATTTCGAGATTTGCCCCTTATGGAAGGTAGAATCAGCGCTCGCGGCCGACTGAAGGCGATGCCCTGTTAAGGGCGGGTAAAGCGACAGATAGGCGCCAATGTGGCGGGCCGCAATACTCACATATTCGCGCAAAGCCACGGATCAGCGGAACCTGCCCGTATGGGGAGGGGCCACTCGGGCTACGCCTTGAACCCCACCGCCACGCCGCGCTTCTTGAAGTAGGACTGCATCATCTTGCGGCCCTGGCGGTTGTTCTGGGCGAGCTTGGCGGGATCGAACACCGCCTCCTTGGCGCCTTCCTTGGCCATCGCCGCCTTCAGCGCCGCGATGTGGACGTCGATGTCCGCATTGTTCTCGCGTAGCGAGGTGTAGATGTTGTCGATCGCTTCGGTCAGGGTGAGGTCGCTCAAGGGCTCGAACTCCAATCAATGTCTGGCGAGGCTACTAGCCACTTTTCTGGCTGCGGCAAGCTGTTTCAGCAGGTCGTGACGGCTTCCCGACCGGCCAACCCGCCGTATAGCATGGCCGGCAGTATCAGTTTCAACGGGTCCCCTCTTGTCCGCAGTCGCTCCCTTTACCCTCGCCGACCGTCACGCCAGCGCCCAGCCGCGCGAGCTCGCCTTCTACCGCGACCCCTACGCCTTCTACGACGCGGTGCACGCGGCCTCGCCCGCCTTCTTCTGGAACAACTACGACCACTGGTGCTTCGCCGGCTTCAAGGATGTGAGCGCCCTACTCCGCGACAAGCGCTTCGGCCGGCAGATCCTCCACCTGATGAGCCGTGAGCAGCTCGGCATGGCGCCGCCCAAGGCTCACACCGCCGCCTTCGACCAGACCGAGAAATACACCCTGCTCAACCTCGAGCCGCCGGCGCATACCCGGCTGCGGGCCCTGGTCAACCGCGCGTTTGTCTCTCGCAACGTCGAGCAACTACGGCCGCGCATCGAGCGCCTCGCCAACGAGTTGATCGACGGTTTCGCCGCCGACGGCCAGGTCGAGCTGCTGCGCGCCTTTGCGGCGCCGATCCCGGCCATCGTCATCGCCGAGATGATCGGCATGCCGGCCGACATGGCGATGCAACTGGTCGATTGGTCCAACCGCATGGTCGCCATGTACATGTATGGCGTGACCTACGAGACCGAGCTCGACGCCAACCAGGCCTCGATCGAGTTCATGGACTATGTGCGCGAGATGATCGCCGAGCGCCGCCGGCAGCCGCGCGAGGATCTGCTGACCCACATGCTGACCACCGAGGTCGATGGCGAGAAGCTGACCGAAGACGAGGTGATCTCGACCACGATCCTCTTGCTCAACGCCGGCCACGAGGCAACGGTGCACACCACCGGCAACGGCGTGAAGGCGATCCTCGAAAGCGGGCTCGATCCCAAGGGATTGTTCGCCGATGCCGGGCAGACCGAGGCGACGGTCGAGGAGTGCATCCGCTTCGACGCGCCGCTCCACATGTTCACCCGCTACGCCCTGCAGGACGTGACGCTCGACAATGGCCTGAGCTTCAAGCAGGGCGAGACTATCGGTCTGATGCTGGGCGCCGCCAACCGCGACCCCTCGCGCTTCGCTGAGGCCAACCAGTTCGACCCGTTCCGCAAGGATGGCGCCAATGTCAGCTTCGGCGCCGGCATCCATTTCTGCATCGGCGCTCCGCTGGCCCGCATCGAACTGCAGGTGGCCATGAAGACCCTGTTCGACCGGCTTCCGGGGCTCAAGCTAGCGGCGGAGCCGCAGTACAAGAACATCTACCACTTCCACGGCCTGGAGCGGCTCGAGGTAGCGTGGTGAGCGAGAAGACGCTGGACGATGTGGTCAATGAGTTTCCCACCGCGCCCTCTACTTCGGTGGTGAAGATGGGAGCAAACCGCCGCGGTATCGCCGGATAGAGGTTACCGACCCTGCCCTCGGCGAGCCGTTCATTCTGGCGGAGATTGACTTCGACACCGAGGGCTCAGGCGAACCAAGGGGGCTGACCTGGTGGCCTGCCGGCATGGTGTCGGAGGAGATCCAGCGCGGCGTGCAACTGGAGCTTCCATTGATCTTCAAGGAAGTCCGGATGCTCATGGCCATCAACAAGATCGACCGAGTGCTGATCACGATCGACACCACGATCCCTTGGGACCCGAGCTGGGCTCAATTGGTCGAGAATTAACCGGCCAGTTCCGACAGCACATCCGGGATCAACCCTGGCAGATCCTCGGCAATCAGTCCCGGTCCGCCCCACAGGTTCCCCGCCTCGCCGTGGATCCATACGCCGGCCGAGGCGGCATCGAACCCCTTCATACCCTGCGCCAAGAGCCCGGCGATGATGCCGGCCAGCACGTCGCCCGAGCCGGCCGTCCCCAATATCGCCGGAGCATTGTCGTTGATCACGGCATGTCCGTCCGGCGCCGCCACTACGGTGTCACTGCCCTTCAGCACCACGATGCCACCGGAGCGCAAAGCCGCCGAGCGCGCTCGCTCGACCTTCGAACCATCCACCTTGCCGAACAGCCGCTCGAACTCGCCTTCATGCGGCGTCATCACTACCGGCCGTTCCGGCTTGTTTCTGATGGCCGAGAACAGCGCCTCCGGGCTGTCCTTGAAGCTGGTGAGCGCATCGGCATCGAGCACTGTCGCCACCTGGCTCGCCAGCACCGCCAGCACATTGGCCTTTGTCGCCTCGCCCAATCCCGCCGCCGGACCGATCACCACGGTGTTGATCCGCTGATCGTGCAGCAGCAATTGCAGGCTGGCTGCGCCATCGACAGGCTTCAGCATGATGGCGGTCACGTGGTTGGCCTGGATCAGCAGCGACGAGTGCGCGCCGGCCAGCGTCACCAGCCCTGCCCCGGTCCGTAATGCAGCGGTCGCCGTCATCCGGCTGGCGCCGGTCTGCAGCGGCCCGCCCGACATCACCACGCAGTGGCCGCGGGTGAACTTGTGCCCATCCGCTTCGAGCTTGGGCAGGTGCCAGAGGTCTGGGCCGTTGCGGTTGAGGTGCGGCCGGATCTCGCCCAAGACGCTTTCCGGAATACCGATCTCCGCCAGTACCACCTCGCCGCAGCGCGCCCGCCCCGGTAACAGCAGGTGTCCCGGCTTCAGCCGGAAGAACGTCACCGACACGTCGGCCTTGATCGCCACCCCGCGGACCTGGCCGCTGGCCCCGTCGATCCCCGAGGGCACGTCGACCGCGACGATCGGCACCCGCAGCCCGTTCACCGCTTCGATCAGTTCCGCGAGACCGCCCTCGATGTCGCGATCGAGCCCGGCGCCGAGCAGCGCATCGACCACCACCTTGGCGCCGCGCAACCCGTCCGGCCGCGCCGCCTGGATCGGCCCGTTCCAGAGGTCGGCAAAGAACGCTGCATCGCCGGTCAGCCGGTCGCGCTCGCCGAACAGCGCCACCCGCACCTCACGGCCGAGTTCCTTGAGCTTCTTGGCCGCAACGAAGCCGTCGCCGCCATTATTGCCGGGGCCACACAGGATCAGCACCTGCCCGTCCGGATAGCGCTCCGCCACCAGCTCGGCGACGGCGTTGCCGGCCGCCTCCATCAACTTGAACGACTGAATGCCCGACGCCACCGCCAGCGCATCGGCGCGGCCCATTTCGGCAGGCGTGAGGAGGACGTGCTCGCTGGTCATGTCGCCGACCCTAACCGCGAGTCCGCCCAACCGGAAGACGGAGGCTCTCACTGATTACGCCACAGCGCATATCCCCTTCGGCGGGGGAGAAAGCGAAAACTTGGGCTTAGCGAAGCTAAGTCCTTAGTTTTCGCAAGAGAGCATCTGTGTTTGCCGTCAAGCTGTTTTGGGTTGGTCAGGCTCCCAAGGG
>NZ_JBXAPX010000008.1:0-348333 GCF_058806655.1 Devosia sp. GW821-FHT12F11 | reverse complement strand
CTCCCCCTTGGCGGGGGAGAAAGCGATTTCTTAGGTTTAGCCGTTTGGCTAAGCCTTAGAAATCGCAAGAGAGGGGGTCCTGGGAGCCACCGCGGTCTCCCCGCAAGGGGGAGCTATGACCGAGACATCGCACCCGCTCAGAACAGGCTCATCTGCCCGTCGTCCACTGCCGGCGGTGTGAACAGGTCCGTGCGCAGCGGAGCAATCGGCCGGTCGAGCTTGTAGCGCGCCTTGGCGAGATCGACGCGCTGGCGGAGCAGGGTGGCGTATGGACCCTCGCCGACGAAACGCGTGCCGAAATTCGGGTCGTTGTCCTTGCCGCCACGGGTGTCACGAACGAGACTCATCACATGGCTCACCCGATCGGGGAAATGCCGCAGCAGCCACTCGCGGAAGATGTCGCGCACTTCGCCCGGCAGGCGCAGCAGGATGGCATTGGCGCCCACCGCGCCCTGCGCCGCCGCGGCGTCGAGGATGCGTTCGAGCTCCATGTCATTGATCGCCGGGATCATCGGCGCGGCCATCACCGTCGTCGGAATACCGGCTTCCGACAGCAGCCGCACCGCTTCCAGGCGCTTTTCCGGCGTCGAGGCCCGCGGCTCCATCTTGCGCGACAGGATGTGATCCATGCTGGTGATAGAGAGCGCCACGCGCACCAGGTTCTGCTCGGCCAACGGCTTCAGGATGTCGAGATCACGGACCACCAGCGCCGACTTGGTGGTGATGGTCACCGGGTGCTTGGTCTCCAGCAGCAGCTCAAGGATGCCGCGGGTCAGCTTATGCTGCCGCTCGGCCGGCTGGTACGGGTCGGTATTGGTGCCCATGGCGATGGGCTTCGGCTTATAGCGCTTGTCGGCCAGCTCGCGCCGCAGCAGCTCGACGGCATTGGCCTTCACATAGATGTCGCGCTCGAACTCCAGCCCTGCCGAGTGCCCGAGATAGGCGTGGGTCGGGCGGGCAAAGCAGTACGAGCACCCGTGCTCGCAGCCGCGATAGGCGTTGATCGAGCGATCAAAGCCGATATCCGGGCTCTCGTTGCGGGTGATGATCGACTTGGCGCGCTCGACATGCTCGATGGTTTCGAACGGCTTCAAATCCTCGACCTGTCCCCAACCGTCGTCGAACTCCTCGCGGCTCTGCCGATCGAAGCGACTGCCCTTGTTGGTCTGCGCACCACGGCCGCGATTGAGCGCCGGGTCGACGTAACGCCGCGCGATCAGGTCCGCATCGCGGGTGCCGTTCAATCGCTCCAGCTGCTCGAAGTTAGGGGCGCTTACCCGCATGTCCGTTCTCCAAACCCTCAAGCGACTCGCCACGGGTAACGTTCCATTAGGAATAGCATCCCAATGAGAACGGAACAAGAACAAAGCAGTGGAGAGAAATCGCTGCGGCATTGACCCGGTGGCGTCCGCTGCTAGCTTGGATGGGTCAGAAAAGGAGAGGCAGGTGCGGTTAGCCCTGTCCCGCTTCGGCGGTCCTGGCCTTCGCTTCGGCGACTGAGTCCCATGGCCTTGAACGCTGCTCCATCGGGGAGCGGCGCAGTGAAAGGTCTTGGCCAAATGAACCCTGCAGTTTCCGTCATTACCCTCGGCACCGCCGACCTCGCCCGCTCACGGCGCTTCTACAGCGAAGGGTTTGGATGGACGCCGGTCTATGAGAGCGAGGTGATCATCTTCTACCAGCTCAACGGCATCGTACTCGGCACTTTCCTGACCGCTGAGCTGGAGGCGGACATGAACCGCACCGGGCTGCGGACGCCGGGAGCGTTCGCGCTGGCCCACAACGTCGCCACCGAAGGCGAAGTGACGCCGCTGATCGAGCAATTGGCGGCGGCCGGCGGCATGGTCATCCGTCCGGCCGACGCCCCGCCGCATGGCGGGGTGCGCGGCTACGTTACCGACCCCGATGATCATGCCTGGGAGATCGCCTGGAATCCTGGCTTTGCCATGGATGACGAGGGCAACGTGAGGTTCGGGTTGTAGAATTGTACGTCAGGGCGCGGTTCTGGCCTCGCCCCGCATCGATCAGAGGCCCAGCAGGCCGCGGCGAAGCCGGGACCGATGCGGGGTTAGCCCGCGATCTTCGAGAAATCCGCCACGAGCCGCATGGTGTCGCGGAGCTTGGCGAGGAGGTTCAGCCGGTTGGTGCGCACCGCCGGATCCGCGTCGTTGACCAGCACCGCCTCGAAGAATGCATCGACCGGCTGCCGCAGTGTAGCGAGCGCGGCAATCGCGCCCCGGTAGTCGTTGGCGCCCACCTTGCCGGCGACGGCGGCGTCAGCCTTCATGATCGCGTCGGCGAGGGCGATCTCGGCATCGAGCTTCAGCTGCTCCTCGGCCACCGGCGTATCGTAGGCCTTGCCGTCCTTCTTCTCCTCGGCGGCGAGGATGTTGGCGGCGCGCTTGTAGCCGGCGAGGAGGTTCTTGCCGTCCTCGGAGCCGAGCAGCTTCGACAGCGCCTCGACCCGCTCGGTGATCTCCAGCATGTCGTTGCTGTCCTTGCCGATCACCGCGTCGACCAGGTCGTGGCGGGCGCCGGCATCGCGCAGCGTTACCTTCAGGCGATCATGGAAGAAGCTGAGCAGGTCCGGTTCCACGTCGAGCGGGAAGCGCAGGTTGTTGTCGGTGACGATGCGGATGACGCCGAGCGCCGCGCGGCGCAGCGCGAACGGGTCGCGCGAGCCGGTGGGCTTCTCGTCGATCGACCAGAAGCCTTTCAGCGTATCCAGCTTGTCGGCCAGCGCCACCGCGATGGCGACCGGCTCACCCGGCACCAGATCGGTGGGGCCGAGGGGCTTGTAGTGGTCGGCGATCGCATTGGCGATGGCCGTCGGCTCGCCCTGCGCCAGTGCATAATAGCGGCCCATGATGCCCTGCAGCTCGGGGAACTCGCCGACCATGCCAGTGGTGAGGTCGGCCTTGGCCAGCATTGCGGCACGCTTGGCCAGTTCGGGGTTGGCCCCGACCTTGGGCGCGATTTCGCCGCTCAGCTTCACCAGCCGCTCGACGCGCTGGAACTGCGTGCCGAGCTTGGCGTGGAACACGCTCTCCTCGAGCTTGGGCAGGCCATGCTCGAGCGGCAGCGCCAGGTCGGTCTGATAGAAGAACCGCGCGTCCGACAGGCGGGCGCGGATGACGCGCTCGTTGCCGGCGACGATGGTCTTGCCGCCGTCGGCTGCGATCTGGTTCGAGGTGATGATGAAGAACGGCGCCAGCTTGCCCGAACTGTCGCGCAGGCAGAAGCATTTCTGGTTGGCGCGGATGGTGGCGATGATCACTTCCTCGGGCACTTCGAGGAAAGCCGGGTCGAACGACCCCAGCATCACCACCGGCCATTCGACGAGGCCGGCGACTTCTTCAAGCAGGCCTTCGTCATGGATGACGCTCAGCCCCTGCGCGAAGGCGAGGTTGTCGGCATCGGCCCGGATGATCTCCTTGCGGCGATCGATATCGAGGACGACCTTGGCCTTCTCCAGCGCCTGCACGTAATCGTCGAAGCGCTTCACCCGGATCGCCTCGGGCGCGAGGAAGCGGTGGCCGAACGTGGTCTGCCCGGAGGTCACGGTATTCGACTTGAATGGGATGACGATCGGCTCGTCGTTATCGGTGCCGAAGGTGGCGGTGATGGCGCGCAGCGGCCGCACCCAGGTCAGCCCGCCATTGCCCCACTGCATGGATTTCGGCCAGTCGAAGCCGGTGATCACCTTGGGTAGCAGGCTCGCGAGGATGTCGGTCGCCTCGGCGCCTTTCTTGTCGATGTGCGCGACGTAGAACTCGCCCTTCTTGGGGTCGGCCTCGATCTTGGCCTCTTCGATCGAGCTCAGTCCCGCGGCCTTGAGGAAGCCGTCGATCGCCTGCTGTGGCGAACCGACCCGCGGGCCCTTGCGCTCTTCGCGCGTATCGGGCGAACGGGCCGGGAGCCCGGTTACGGTCAGCGCCAGGCGGCGCGGTGTGACGAACGCCTTGGCGCCCTCGTAGACGAGGCCGGCATCGACCAGTGCATTGGTCACGGCCTTCTTCAGGTCCTCGGCGGCCTTGCGCTGCATGCGAGCAGGGATTTCTTCCGAGAACAGTTCGACGAGGAGTTCGGGCATCTCTTAAGACCGGGCGTTTGAAAGCGCGGTTTGCCTAGCAAGGGCAGGGGAGATTGTCCATTGCGGGGTTGGCCAATGCGGCAGGAGGTCGGGTTCGTTGGCGGCAGGAGCCGTGTGCCGGTGCTCCACCTCCCGCCTTCGCGGGGATGACGTCGGTGGGTAGGCGATATGAAGCGGCTTAGGGGAGGTTTGGTCCTACCACCCACCGCCGCCGCCACCGCCTCCGCCACCACCGGAGCCGCCGCCTCCGCCGCCCCCGCTGGAAAAGCCCGAGCCCGACGACGAGCTCGGCTGGGCTGCGACCATGGCGGCGCTCATGCCTGATGCCACCGACGACACCGAGTTGGCGAAGCTCCCCGAACTGTTCGACCAGTTACGACCGGTGTAGAAGCCCGGCGCGTAGCTGCTCCCCTGCGCATCGGCGACGGCGTTGCGGGCCAGTTCCGCTTCGAAGTGCTCCGACCACGGCTTCTCGACGCCCAGCGCAATGGCATAGGGCAGGATGCGCTCGAAGCGCTCCACCGTCATCGGCGGCTCGTTGGTCATGTTCAGCCGGTTCTTCTCGGCGGTGTTCATGTACATCTTGAAGCCATCGAGCTGGTCCATGATCTTGCGCCCCTGCACCGTCGGCGCCCGCATCAGTACGGCGAACATCACGTTGATGAAGATGATCGAGGCCGCGCCGATCAGCGCGACATCAGGACGGAACTCGCTGAGAAAGCTCGCTGCTGCGCCGAACAGGTTGCCGCCGAAGATCACCGCCCACACCGCAAAGATGATCTTGGCGATGATCGGGCCGCGCCACAGCCCCCTGAGCGCACCGCTCAGAATGCCGAGGAACAGCGCACCGACGCCGGCGAATACCAGCGTGACGGGGTCGATCAGGTCGAACACCACCATCCCGAGGAGGATCAACACAGAGAACCCGACCCCCACGAGGATGTAGCCGGTATTGTTCCTGAAATAGGCCAGCCGGTTTTCGGTTTCGATGGCCGAGACGAACTGGCCGCGCGTTTCGTTGAGTTTAGGGCCGGTGGTGGTGTTGACCGTCACCTTGCCCTGCGACTTGAAATAGTCGAACAGCAGCCGCTCGGCCGCCCCGAGATCGTCCGGCGGCGCCTTGCCGGTCACCGTGACGCTGAGCGTCTTTCCCGGGTTGTCGATCTTCACCAGCCCCTTGACCCCGAGGTCGAAGATCGAGGCGGTGAAGGCGGTCCAGCCGCTCTTCTCCCAGCCCATGCCGTCGACATATTCGGCAAGCCCTGGCGAGAATCCCTTGGGCGGGTGAAACAGCGGGATGATCGTGCCCTTCTTCGGATCGCGCCCGACCGCGCTCCAGGCGAGGAGGTTATAGAGCAGCACCAGGCCAACCGCGATGCCGGGCACCACGATGTCGCGATGGTCGCTCAGCCAGTACAGCAGCCGGTCTAGTCCCTGCGGCTCGGTGAGAATGCCCTTTTGAAACGACGCCGCCACGCTGACGCCTTCGCCCGAGCCCAGCGGGCGGTTCACCCGGAAAATCGCCGTGTTGTCGGAGGTGCGGGTGATGGTAACGGCCTGCTCCATCGAGCCCGGCGCACCGGTATAGCCGACCAGCCGGTCGATCACGGCGCCCTTGGGCAGGGTGATCGAGGTGACGGCCTGGTCGATCGGAAAATTCCAGTAGTTGCCGGTGGCGTTCCAGAACAGTTCGTCATGATCGGCAAAGCTGCGCCCCATCCGCGTCATGCTGTAATGGATGGTGTATTTGTGCCGGCCATAGCTCAGCAGCACGTCGGCATCGCCGATGCGGATGCGCTTGAAGCCGGCGCCGATATTGTCGAGCGAATAGGGCTCGGTCCGGCCATCGCGGAGCACCGTCTTCACCGTGAGGTCGGAGCGAAGCCGCGAGTTGTCCGGATTGATCAGGACCAGTGGGATGTCGCGATAGATGCCGCGGCGGATCTCATAGCCCTCGGCATTGACCTCGATGGTCTCGATAACGTCGACCGAACCATCGGCGTTGAGGGTGACGGCGGACGAGAACGAGGTGATGGCTTCACGGGCGCTGGCCGGGAGGGCGAAGAGCAGGGTGAGGATGGTAAGGCCCAGCGCCAGCGCGCGCTGCCACCCCCCTCCCAGCCTCCCCCACAAGGGGGGAGGTGCGAGCCGGCGCCTAGGCTCAATGGTGCCACGACCTCCGCTCGACACCTCCCCCCTTGTGGGGGAGGCTGGGAGGGGGGTGGCCAAACGCACGATGCTCATGCTGGCGCTGGGATCAGAACTTCACCGAAGGCACGGCCCGGTCGGCTTCGTTCTCCAGCTCGAAATACTCGGCCTTCTCGAACTTGAAGGCGTTCGCGACGACGTTGGAGGGGAAGCTCTCGACCGCCGTGTTCAGGTTGCGCACCGAGCCATTATAGTAGCGGCGCGCCAGCTGGATTTCGTCTTCGACGTTCTGCAGCGCGCTCTGGAATTCGAGGAAGGTGGTGTTGGCCTTGAGGTCCGGATAGGCCTCGGCAATGGCGAGGAGCTTGCCCAGCGCGCCCGACAGCGCGCCTTCCAGCGCACTGCGCTCGGCCGGGCCGGCATTGGCCCCGGCGGTGGCGGCGGCGCGGGCCTGGGTCACCGCCTCGAGCGTTTCGCGCTCGTGGCCCATATAGCCTTTCACCGTCTCCATCAGGTTGGGGATCATGTCGGTGCGGCGCTTCAACTGCACGTCGATGCCCGACCAGCCCTCTTCCTTGAGCTGACGCTTCGACACCAGGTCGTTGTAGACGAAGATCGCGTAGCCGATGGCGACGACGACGATCGCCAGAATGATCAACCCAGTCATGGAGCCCTCCGCATGTGATGCTCAAGCGCGCTCCCAGGTTCGAAAGCGCGGCAAACCAAAGACCCTCAAGCGCCGCAAAGTGGCACCGGACCGTGGGCACCGCAATTGAATTGCGCTGGCTGAATGGGAAATGAACGTGTTTTTGGAACGGCTTCGCGGAGCGGTCTGAATCTCAGGATGAACTTGAAGTCAGCAAATTCACAGCGTGAACTTGATTCAAGTTACTCACCTTGGTCGTCCTGCTTCTCGGCTTCCAGCACCGGATCAGTCTTGTGCTTGTTCTTCCGCTTGTAGGCCTTGGGATCCGCCTCGACCTTTGGCTGGAACTGCCCCTCGCGCAGCGACTTGGCGGCGACATTGCGCGGTGCGACCTGCTTGCGGGAGAGGGGGACCTTCATCGCTTCAACGCTCGGCGAGGCGCGGCATCAGTTCGACGAAGTTGCAGGGCTTGTGCCGGTTGTCGAGCTGGGCCCGCAGGATCCCCTCCCAGGCGTCGCGGCAGGCGCCACGCGAACCGGGCAGCACGAAGACGAAAGTCTCGCCGATCAGCCCGCCGGTGGCGCGCGACTGCAGGGTCGAGGTGCCGACCGTGGTCGAGGAATACTGGTGGAACAGCACCGAGAACCCATCCATCCGCTTCTGGAACAGCGGCTCCAGCGCCTCCGGCGTCACGTCGCGGCCGGAAAAGCCGGTGCCGCCGGTGGTGATGATCGCATCGACGCCATCGTTCACCACCCACTCCATCACCTTGGCGCGGATCTGGTGGATGTCGTCGCGCACCACGGCACGCTCGAAGCAGCTGTGCCCATCGGCTTCCAGCAGTGATTTCAGCAGCGCGCCGGCGGTATCGGTCTCGAGCGTCCGGGTGTCGGAGACGGCGAGCACGGCGATCGACAGCGGGGTGAACGGCTTGCTCTGGTCGAGTTCCGATTTGAACATCTGGGGCTACTCCGGCTTCGGCTTGTCCGACTTGTCGGTATCACCGGGCGCGTCGTTTTTCACGTGCCGTTCGACGATCACCGTCGGCTCGATCGGATCGGGCACCAGCAGTTCGGTTTCTTCGGGCTGCGCGGCCGCTGCCGGCGTGGCCGGGCGGGGCGTCGGCTTTTCCTCGCCGCGCGGATCGAGCGTCACCGTGCCGGGCGATACGCCCTTTTCGGCGCTCATGGCGCGGAAACGGACGCGGCCCGAGGAGTCGCGCACCGGGCGGATCTTCATGCGCAGGAACGCCGTGACGGCAAGCGCCCCATGGAAGGTGGCGGTGACGATGAACAGGCCGACCGGCGCGATAGCGTTCATCACCCAGCTGGCGATGATCGGCCCGATGGCGAGCCCGATGCCGAGGATCAGCAGCATGCCGCCGGCGACGCGGCCGAACTCGCCTTCCTTGGCGAAGTCGTTCGCATGCGCCACGGCGATGGCATAAAGCGGATAGGCGCCGAAGCCGTAGAGCCCGAACAGGATGAACATCAGCACGCCGCTGCTCGGGTTCAGCAGCACGGTGAGAAGTCCGATCACTGCCGCAAAACCGCTGAGCCCGACGATCACCAGGCGACGGTCGATCTTGTCGGAGAGCCGCCCGAACGGCGTCTGCGCCACGGCGCCCACCACTGCGGTGACAGCGAACAGGTAGGCGATGGTCGAGGCATCGAGTTTCTGCTCGAAGCCGTAGACCGGCGCCAGCGTGCCGAAGGTGCCGTTGGCCATGCCGCAGGCAAAGGCCGCGATCACCGCCAGCGGCGAGGTCTTGTAGAGCAGCACCACGTCGAGCCGCGCCGACGAGATCGGCCGCGGCTGCGGCGTCGAGGTCAGGGCGCTTGGCAACAGCGCACAGATGAAGGCGATGGCGCCGACGACGAACGGGATATGGCCGAAAGTGCCGGTCACCGCCATGGCCAGCTGACCGACGGTCGAAGCGGCCATGTTGATGGTGGTGTAGACCGAAAAGATGGTGCCGCGGCTGCGATTGTCCGCCACCTCGTTGAGCCAGCTTTCGACGATCATGGCCGCGCCGGCAAAGCAGAAGCCGGAAAAGGCGCGCAGCACGATCCAGCCGATATCCTGAACCCAAAGCAGGTTAAGCAGGATCGTCACCGTGCCGATCGCCGCCATGATCGAATAGGCGCGGATGTGTCCGACGCGTTTCACCAGCATTGGCACGGTGATCGAACCGGCAACGAACCCCACCGACCAGCCGGTACCGATGAGGCCGAGCGCCGTGAGCGAGAACCCCTCCTCGGCGCCGCGCACCGAGAGTAAGAGGCCCTGCAGGCCGCCTCCGAACATCAGGAGTGCCGAGCCGATGAACAGGGCATAGATCTTGAGGGCGGAGGACATGGCGCTTTCTATGGTTTCGGGTCCTGAGGCGCTTGCCCGCGGAGTCGGACCAAATTCGGGCGGCACAATCAAGCGTCATCACTATTCTTGGCTGGATAGTCTTAAGTAGGGGTCAAGACCAGGGTTGGTCCGCGCGTAATCGCGACGCGTTCAGCCGCCATTCACTGCCGTTCGGCGTATCGATGCACTCCCATCACCTGGTTCAGGCCGGGGCGTAATGCGAGACGACTAGATGATAACCGAGCGAATGCGGCTGGTGCCGCTCACACCTGAACACCGGCAGGCCTTCCAGCAATCGCGTGAGGCGTTCGCCGTGTTGCTCGGCGTCACCTTGCCGGCGGCCTGGCCGGAGTTTCCCGAAGCATTCGGTCCCGACTTCCCCGAGGCGCCGACGCCATGGTCGCCTTACCTGTTTCTGCACCGCGACGAGCCGAGGCTCATCGGCAATGGTGGCTATGTCGGCGCTCCCGACGCCGACGGTGTCGTCGAGATCGGCTATGAGATCGGCCCCGAGCACCAGGGGCGCGGCTTTGCCACCGAGGCCGCCGGCGCGATGGTCGCCACGGCCTTCGAAGCCGGCGCCCGAGCCGTCATTGCCCACTCCCTCGCCGAGACCAACGCCTCGAACGCGGTGCTGCAGAAGCTCGGCATGCGCTTTGACGGCGCGCTCGAGCAGGAGGGGAGGCAGATCTGGCGCTGGCGCATCGACCGGCAGGATTGACAGCTATCGCTGATCAATCGTGTGCAGCATATTGATGAAATCATGTCACTGGCTTCATCGCGCTGACCGGCGGAGAAGGCGGCCCAGACGGCGGGGCGCCACAGACATGAGTTTTCTCCGATGTTCCAATCCAAGGATAACAACCGCTCCTCGGCTTCCGTGCCTGGCGCTTTCTCGAGGCGGCTCGCCATCGCAGCCGGTGTGATCGCGCCGTTTCTGCTCAAGGCAGCAAAGGCCGAAGCGCCGCACGACGCGGTGGTCGCGAGCCTCGTTGACCGATCCGAGCGCCAGGCCCAGCTGTTCAATGCCGGGCGGATGGAGGAGTGGGTCAAGCACGTCCGTCTCGGCGAAGATTTCACCCTGATGCAACCCTTTGGCGGCCCGGCCAGCCACGGCTTCGACGCTTCGCCGCAGCACCTGGCCGAGCTTGCGGCACGCTTCCAGAATGGTGATGCCAGCCTCGAGGTGGTGCAAGCCGTGGCGACCGATGATCTGGTCGTCCTCGCCTATGTCGAACGCCAGGACGGCGAGGTTTCCGGCCTGCCCAAACAGGATTGGTCGCTGCGCGTCACTCAGGTGTTCCGGCGTCAGGGCGCCGACTGGCATCTGGTACATCGCCATGCCGATCCGCTGGTGCGCTCGATCTCGCTCGCGACCACTGCGGCGCTTGCTGCCGGCCGCGACCTGGCGGTCGAGAGCTGATGATGCAGATCTGGCACTTCTGCTTCATCATAGCCGCCGTGGCCGCGCTGGTCGGCATGAGTCTGGGCATCTTCATGGGGGCCAACGAGGATTTCACCCTCGCCCCCGTGCATGCCCACCTCAACCTGCTCGGCTGGGTTTCGATGTTCCTTTACGGCCTTTACTACCGTGGGGGGCAGCATGCGCCCGGTCGCCTGGCCCGGCTGCAGGTCGGGGTTGCGGCACTGGGTTTCCCGGGCATGACGGGAGGTCTCGCGATCCTGCTCACCGGCGGCGGCTCGGTCGCCTACACGCTGGTGATGGCCGGCTCGATCCTAACCATCAGCTCGATGCTGCTGTTCATGGCCGTGCTGCTGCGCGATGCGTACCGCACCCGCCACGCCACTGGCACTTGACGGCGAATTGCTGACACATGCATGGCCGATCTACGGGCCGGCTACGTCGTCAATTGACGACATCCTTGTATTTGCAGCCTTTCTTCCGGAAGTCCGACATAGCCCGCTGGGCCGAGGTATAGGCCTCCTGACGTTGCCTGTTGGTCTTGTTTTTGGAGTAGTACGCCTCCATGTTTAGATCGTAGATTTCGTAAATCGCCTTGCACAGGGTGGTATTGTCCGTCGTCGATCCAGCATCCGATTTCTGTTCGGAGAGCGCTGGCGCAACGAAAGCGAAACTCGCCACCGCGACGGCAAGTAGTACCGTTCTGGTCATGGCGTGATGTCCTTTGCTGCTCTGGAAATTCCCGCGTACGTCTAGCCCGTGACGGCTGCCGCGAGGCCGGGGCGAGCAATCCTCCAGAAGTATCAGCACAGTCGTCGGGAATACAGCAGTGGCATTGGCGTTTCGCGCCCGCAGTGCCAGCGGAGCACCTAACCGCTGATCGCCTGCTTCAAGCTCAGCATGTCGCGCCAGGCCAGTGCCTTGCTGGCGGGGGTGCGCAGCAGATAGGCCGGGTGAAGGGTCGCCAGCGCCCGCGTCTGGTGGCTGTTGATCGTCAGGTCACGCCACTGGCCGCGCATGCGGGTGATGCCGTTCTGGGTCTGGAACAGCGATTTGGTGGGCACGTTGCCGAGCGTCACGAGGAACTTTGGCGCTACCAGTTCCACCTGCCGCAGCAGGAACGGCGTGCAGAGCGCCATCTCCTCCGGCGATGGGTCGCGGTTACCGGGTGGGCGCCAGGGAACCATGTTGGCGATGTAGACCTTGCTGCGGTCGAGCCCGATCGCTGCCAGCATGCGGTCGAGCAACTGCCCGGCCCGCCCGACGAACGGCTTGCCCTGCAAGTCCTCCTGCTCGCCGGGACCTTCGCCCACCAGCATGATCTCGGCCTCGGGGTTGCCGTCGGCGAACACCAGCTGCGTGGCGCGCTTCTTGAGCAGGCACCCCTCATAGGCGTTCATCACGGCGCGCAGCTCATCGAGCGTCTGTGCGCCGGCGGCGAGGGCGGTGGTTTCGGTCGGATCGGAGGTCAGCGAGATGGCGATGGGCGCCGCAGTCGGAGCGGCAGTCAACGCGACTGCTGCTTCCGGCGCCGGGATCGGCCGGGCGCGGGAGGGCGCCACCGAGGCCGCGAAGCGGTCGACCGGCTCTTCGCCGACGGCGAAATCGACGCCAACGGCGCGATACCAGTCGAGCGCCGCCCGGGCTTCGGCGTCATTTAGCGGTCGATTTTCGGACATGGGTTCTGTTATGTCACAGCCCGCTTTATCCCGCCATCCGTGAATGGACCTGACCTTGGCCGACGCCGGCAATCGCGAGATACTCGAGACCGATGTGCTGATCGTCGGGGCCGGTCCTGCGGGCCTCAGCGCCGCCATCCGGCTGAAGCAGGTGGCGCCGCGGCTCTCCGTTACGGTGGTGGAAAAGTCCGCCGAGCTGGGTGGGCACATCATCTCCGGCGCGGTGATGAACCCGGTGGGGCTCGATGCGCTGCTGCCGCGCTGGCGCAACATGGGGGCGCCGGTCGGCCCGGCGATGACCCGCGACACCTTCCACTTCCTCACCGCCACAGCCGATATTGCGCTGCCGCAGCTGATGATCCCGCCGCAGATGAAGACGCCTGGCGCGGTGATCGTCAGCCTCGGCGATCTGGTGAAGTGGCTCGGCGAGCAGGCGCAGGGGCTCGGCGTCGATATCTTCCCGATGACCGCGGCGGTCGACGTGCTGACCGGCGAAGGCGGCCGGGTCGAGGGCATCATCACCGGCGATCTCGGCGTCGATCACGTCGGCAACCCGAAATCCACCTACGCGGCCGGCATCGGGCTGAGGGCCAAATACACCCTGATCGGTGAAGGGGCGCGCGGCTCGCTCGCCAAACACCTGATTGGCCATTTCGGCCTCGCCGACGGGCATGATCCGCAGCTCTACGGGCTGGGCATCAAGGAAGTATGGGAGATCGCGCCGGAGCGGCATGAGGCCGGGCGCGTCGATCACTATCTCGGCTTCCCGCTCGACAACGCCACCTCCGGCGGCGGCTTCGCCTACCATGCTGGCGGCAACAAGCTCTATCTCGGTATCGCGGTGCATCTGAGCTACAGCGACCCCACCCTCTCGCCCTTCGGCGAGTTCCAGCGCTTCAAGGCGCATCCGGCGATTGCCCGACTGCTCGCGGGCGGCCGCCGGCTGAGCTACGGCGCCCGGGCGATGACCTCCGGTGGGCTGCAGTCGATCCCCGAGCTGGCGTTTCCCGGCGGTGCGCTGATCGGCTGCGCGGCCGGGTTCATGAACGTGCCGGCGCTGAAGGCCATCCACAACGCGATCCGCTCGGGCATGGCCACCGCTGAGCGCGTCGCCGCGGCGATCGGCGAGGGCAGGGCTTATGACAAGCTCGAGGGATTGAACGACAGCGTCCTGGCTACCGGCATCGGCGACGAGCTGAAACGGGTGCGGAACGTCAAGCCGTTCTGGTCGCGCTTCGGCACCTGGCTCGGCGTGCTGCTGGGCGGCCTCGACATGTGGTGCGAGGCGCTGTTCCGCGTCTCGCCGTTCGGGACGTTGCGGCACGGCGAGGCGGATTCCGCCAGACTTCGGCCGCTCGCCGAGGTGGCGCCGCGAGTCTATCCGCGCCCCGATGGCACGACGACCTACGATCGCGCGGCCTCGGTCTACCTAGCCAATCTCAGTCACGACGAGGACCAGCCAGTGCACCTGAGGCTCGCCGATCCGGACCTGCCGGTGCGCGAAAACCTGCCGCGCTACGGCGAGCCGGCGCCGCTCTATTGCCCGGCCGGGGTCTATGAGGTGGCCGAGGAGGACGGTGCGCCGGTGTTCCGTATCCACGCCGCCAACTGCGTCCACTGCAAGACCTGCGATATCAAGGATCCCGCGCAGAACATCACCTGGGTGCCGCCCGAAGGCGGTTCGGGGCCGAATTACTCGGGGATGTGAGATGCCGCTGAGGCAATGCTGCCCACCCACCGCCGTCATTCCCGCGAAGGCGGGAACATGGTGGGATGCTGTAGGACCCGCTAAGGTTGAGAGATCCCACTGGGTCCCCGCCTTCGGGGGGATGACGCCGGTGGGTGGGGCACCGAAGCCGTGGCAGGCAGCATCGCCTCACGACGTCTATTCCCTCACTTCATTGTGCCTGCCTCTTGCGGCGCAGTCGCAAAATCGCCCATGTTTCTTGGGCTAGTCAGCCGCTTCCTGGCTTCTCGGAGATATCGAGCCTCGTGACCCACAAAGCCCGTCTCGCTTCCGGCGTCCTTCTCGCCGTCGCGCTCACCATTGGCGGCGCCGCGGCGCTCGAATCGAGTGCGGCCTTCCCGCTGATGGATCAGAGCGTGACCGGCAGCTATCTGGCCGGCCGGCAGGCGCTCTCGGACCTCAGGACCGAAGATGCTGCGCGCTATTTCCGCATCGCCGCGGAAGGCGACTGGGACAACCCGATCATCGTCGAGCGGAGCTTCATCGCCTACGCCGCGAACGGGCAGGTGTCGGATGCGTCGCGCCTCGCCAAGCACCTGCTCGAGCTGAGTGCGCCCAACGACCTCGCGAGCCTTGTCATCGGCACCGAGGCGGTGAAGCAGCGCCGCTACGCGGCGGCAGCCAAGGAGCTCGAGAATGTGGGCGGCGACACGTTCGCTGGCATCACCGGCGGTCTGCTGCATGCCTGGGCGCTGGTCGGCGAGGGCAAAAAGGCCGAAGCCAATAAGGTGCTCGACGAGATCGGGCAGGGTGGCCTCGAGGACTTTCTCGTCTTCCACCGGGCGCTGATGGCCGACGTCGAGGGGGACAGCAAGTCGGCGCTCGAGTTCGCCGCCAAGGCCTATGAGGCCGACCCGTTTGTCGCCCGCATCGTCGAGGCCTATGCGCGCATGCTGGGTAATGCCGGCCGCTTCGATGAAGCCGAGAAGGTGATCGCCAAGTTCGAGTCCGAAGGGCTGGATCACCCGCTGGTTGCCGCGGTGAAGGCCAAGATCGACAACAAGCAGCGCCCGGGCGTGTTCGCCGCCGACGTGCAGGCCGGCGCCGCCGAGATGTTTCACTCGGTGGGCGTGGCGCTGGCGCGCGAGGGCAGCCCGGATGTGTCCGCGGTGTTCCTGCAGCTCGGCATGTATCTCGATCCCAAGGCCGACGTCATCGATCTGGTCTATGGTCAATTGCTGGACGGCGCCGGCCAGCACGATGCTGCCAACGCCATCTACGACAGACTGCCGCCGGATTCGCCGATGAAGCCGATGGCGGTGGTGCGCGTTGCCGAGAACCTCAGCGCCACCGGCAACCGCGACGAAGCGCTGCGCCGGCTGGGCAATATCGTGGCGTCGAACCCCAATGATCTCGAGGCCTTGTCGGTGCTCGGCGACATGCAGCGCGCCGCACAGAAATATGCCGAGGCGGCCGATACCTACACCAAGGCGCTTGATGTTGCCGGCGGGGATGCTCCGGGCGACTGGCGGTTCTACTACGTGCGTGGCATCGCCTATGAGCGCGCCAAGCAATGGAACAAGGCCGAGATCGATTTCAAGCGCGCGCTGGAGCTGAATCCGGACCAGCCGCAGGTGCTGAATTATCTCGGCTATAGCTGGGTCGACCAGGGTGTGAACCTGATGCCGGCGCTCGACATGATCGAGAAGGCCGTCGCCGCTGCGCCTAACGATGGCTACATTATCGACAGTCTGGGCTGGGCCTTCTACCGCCTCGGCCGCTTCGACGATGCGGTCAAGCAGCTCGAAGTGGCCGTGCAGCTGCGCTCGACCGATCCCGAGATCAATGACCACCTCGGCGATGCCTATTGGCGCGCCGGCCGCAAGCTCGAGGCGAAGTTCCAGTGGAATATCGCCGCCGCCGTCGACCAGGAGGGGGCAGTGAAGGAGCGGGTGGCCAAGAAACTCGCCGGCGGCCTCGATGCCGTGGCGCCGGCTCCCGATGCGGGCCCGGTGGCGGAAGGTCAGGCCGCGCCCGCCCAGTAACATGCTGCAAGGCACTGTCTCCGAGGCGGCTCCCGCCAAGGTCAACCTGGCCCTGCATGTCACCGGCCGGCGCCCCGACGGTTACCACGAGCTCGAAAGCCTGGTGGTGTTCGTCGATGTCGCCGACGAGGTGTCGGCGCATCCGTCCAAGGCCGACCGGCTGCGCGTCACCGGCCCATTCGCGGCTGCCGCGGGCGGTGGTGATTCAAACCTCGTGATGCGCGCCGTGAAGGCGTTCCGCACGCGCTGGCCGGGTCGCTTGCCGGATGGTCTCGATATCGCGCTGACCAAGAACCTGCCGGTCGCGGCAGGAATCGGCGGCGGCTCCGCCGATGCCGCCGCAATGCTGCGCCTGCTGTCCGGCATGGCGGGGGGCGATCTCGAACTTGTCGAACTCAGCGCGCTGGCGCTGACGCTAGGTGCGGACGTGCCCGCCTGTCTGCTGTCGCAGCCCTGCGAAGTGCGCGGCGTCGGCGAGATCATCCACCCGCTGCGCGGCTTTCCGGCGACCCACCTGGTACTGGTCAATCCGCTGGTGCCGGTGGTGACGGCCGACGTGTTCCGTCGGCTCGAGCAGCGGACCAACCCGCCGATGCCTACCCTGCCGCAGCCGCTGACCCGACCGGCGCAGCTAGGGCTGTGGCTGGCCGAGACCCGCAACGACCTCGAGCCCGCCGCCATCGCCCTGGTTCCGGTGATCGGCGAACTATTGCGCCAGATGCGCGTGCTCGATGGCTGCGCGTTGGCCCGTATGTCCGGCTCGGGCGGCACCGTGTTCGGCCTCTTCGGCTCGGCCGCCCAGGCGCATCAGGCTGCGCACGATATGCGGGCCAAATACCCCGATTTCTGGGTGGCCGCAGCGCCGGTGATCAGTTGATGGTCAGGTCGCTTTCGGGAAAAGTTGCTGACTTTTCCATTCTCGAAGGCGCTGGAATGGCCCTAATACGCCCGGGCGACGGTGAACTCGGCGATGTCGCCGAGCAGCGCCTTCATCTCGCTCGGCGGTAGCGGCTTCAGCGCTTCGCGGGCGTGGCGGGCGTGGGTGAACGCCTGCTCGATGGTGCGGCCCAGCGTGTCGTAGCGCTCGAAGATCGCCACCACCTGCTTGAGCTGTACTTCGCCGGCATCGACCGCGCCGAGCGTCTTGGCGATGATCTCGCGCTCGGCTGGTGTCGCCTGCTGCAGGGCGAGGATCACCGGCAAGGTCATCTTGCCCTCGCGCAGGTCGTCGCCGGTGTTCTTGCCGAGCGTGCCGGCCTCGCCGCGATAGTCGAGTACGTCGTCGACCAGTTGGAAGGCGAAACCGAGCTCGCGGCCGTAGCGGTGGAGTGCCTCGCGGCCCACGGCATCGGCGCCACCGGCCATGGCGCCCACTTCGGTCGCAGCTTCGAACAGCTTCGCAGTCTTGGCGCCGATCACTTCGTCATAGTCGGCAGCGCTGGCGCTGAGATCGCGCGTCTTGGCGAGCTGCAGCACTTCGCCCTCGGCGATGATCGTCGCTGCCTGCGAAATCACCCTGAGCGCCGCGATGTTGCCGGTATCGACCATCATCATGAAAGCCTGCCCGAGCAGGAAATCGCCAACCAGGACGCTCGCCTGGTTGCCCCACTTCATGCGGGCCGCGGCGCGGCCGCGGCGCATGTCACTCTCATCGACCACGTCGTCGTGGAGCAGGGTGGCGTTGTGCATGAACTCGACGGCAGCGGCGAAGTTGACCTCGCTGCCGTTCGACTTGCCGAACAGCATGGCTGCGGCGATCGTCAGCATCGGCCTGAGCCGCTTGCCGCCGGAATCGATCAGGTAGCGCGCCACCTCGGGCACCAGCTCCACATGCGAGCTGGCTTTTTCGAGGATCATCGCATTGACCCGATCCATGCCCGGCCGGGTCGCGTCGAGCAGCCGGTCGAGCGCGCCGGCGCTGGTCATCGCCTCGTTTGCCGCTGCCGCCGATAGAGCCATGAAATCCCCGGTTTGAGCTACGCATCCGGCACCCTATAGTCGGGCGCCTGCGAACTGTCGCGATGGTGCGATGTCCCTAGACGAAGCCACTGATCTTGTAAAACAACAAACGCTGACGCGCGACGCCTTTTTGGGTGGCCGCCTCACCGTGTCGCAGCCGGAAAAGGGGTTTCGGGCCGGGTTGGACTCGGTGCTGCTCGGGGCCGCCGTACGCGCCAACGCGCATAGCCTGCTCGATCTTGGGGCCGGGGCCGGTACTGCCTCGCTGGTGGCCATGGCCGACCTGCCACGGCTCACCGCGACGCTGCTCGAGGCCGACGCCGCCATGGCGGCAATTGCAGCGCTGAACCTCGACGCCAATGCCATGGCAGGACGGAGCAAGGTGCTGGCGCTCGACTTGACGGCGCCGGGGCGGCTGCGCGCCGATGCCGGGCTCGCCGCCGATCACTTCAGCACCGTTATCGCCAACCCACCGTTCTTCGATCCCGGGCGAGGCTCCGCCCCGACGCGCGCCCGGGCCGGCGCGCGGCACATGGATGATGCCGCGCTCGACAAATGGGTGAAGACCGCCGCGACCCACGCAGCACCGGGCGGCGAAGTGATCTTCATCCACGTTGCCGAGGCGCTGCCGCTGCTCCTCGTGGCGTTCACCCAGCGCTTCGGCGCGGTCACCGTGCTGCCGCTGCTGCCGCGCCAGGGCGAGGCGGCAAGCCGGGTGCTGATCCGTGGCATCAAGGGCTCGCGCGCGCCGTTCTGCCTGCTCGCGGCACGGGCGATGCACGAAGCCGAAGGGCGCGGCTTCCGGCCCGAGTTCGACGCCATCTTCCGTGGCGCGGCCCGCCTCATCTGGTAATCCCGCCACGCGGCACATACATGTGCCCCGACAAAAACGAGGCGTCACATGGGTTTGCGGTCCTGGATCAAGCGCAAGATGGGGCAGACCGGCCCGGTTGTTCCGGTGGTGCGGCTGCATGGCGTAATCGCCGCGGACCAGCGTCCCGGCCGGCTGAACATCGAGACCGTAGCGCCGCTGCTGAAGCGCGCCTTCGCGGTGAAATCCGCCCCCGCCATCGCCATCATCATCAACTCGCCGGGGGGTTCGGCCGTGCAGTCGCGGCTGATCTCGAAACGTATCCGCGATCTTGCCGACGAGAACCACAAGCCCGTGCTGGTGTTCGTCGAGGACGCAGCGGCATCGGGCGGCTATTTCATCGCCACCGCCGGCGACGAGATCATCGCCGACCCGTCCTCGATCGTCGGCTCGATCGGGGTGATCTTCGCCAGCTTCGGGTTCGTCGAAACGCTGAAGAAGGTGGGCATCGATCGCCGCGTGCACACCGCCGGCCGAAACAAGTCGACGCTCGATCCGTTCCTCCCGGAAAAGCCGGAGGACGTGGAGCGCATCAAGCAGATGGAAAGCGAGATCCACCAGGTCTTCATCGATTGGGTAAAGCTGCGCCGCGGCGAACGCCTGAAGGCCTCCGACGATCAACTGTTCACCGGTGAGTTCTGGAGCGGCGTGAAGGGGCTCGAGCTCGGCCTGATCGATGGCCTCGGCGACCTGCACGAGGTGCTGCGCGCCCGCTTCGGCGACAAGGTCGAGCTGTTGCCGATCGCGCCCAGGCGCGGACTGCTGACGCTGCCGCGGCTGGGCCTCGCCGCGCTGACCGGCGATATCGCCGCCAGCATCGAGGATCGCTCGGTCTGGGCCCGACTGGGTCTCTAGGCGATGACCGGAACGCTGCTCCGCATCCTGATCTTTGCCGCGATCATCCTGTTGATCCTGTGGGGGCTCAGGAAGATCTGGCGGGATTGGACCGGCCAGTTCAAGCAGCTGGACAAGGAACGCCACGAGCGCGACCTGCGCGAACGCCAGCGGCCCGATGTCATCACTCTGAAGCGCGACAAGGACGGCAAGTTCCGGCCGCCCGAGGACGACCAGCGCTAGACTGCCGACGACAAGCCCGCTGCCGGCCGCTAGCCTTCTCGCGGATATGGAGTCGCGAGAATGGTCGGCACATTATTGCGCAGTCGGCGCCCGGAGCATCATGCGCAGGTGACCTCGGTCGAGCTGTTCTTCGACCTGGTGTTCGTCATCGCCGTCACCCAGATTTCGCACGCGCTGGTCGAGCACCTGAGCTGGCTCGGTGCACTCGAGGCGGCGCTGATGTTGTTGGCGATCTGGTGGGCGTGGATCGACACTGCCTGGATCACCAACTGGCTCGATCCTGACAAGCCGCTGGTCCGGCTGATGCTGTTCGTGCTGATGGGCATCGGGCTGGTGATGTCGAGCTCTCTCCCCGGGGCATTCGGCGATCGTGGCCTCGCCTTCGCCATCGCCTTCGCGGCGTTCCAGCTCGGGCGTACGGCCTTCATGCTCTGGGCCGTGCGGGCCCGGCCGACGCTTTATCGCAACTTCATCCGCATCATCATCTGGTACACCGCCTCGGCCGCACTGTGGGTGGTGGGCGGGCTCGCCGGCGGCGAAGCCCGGCTCATCTGCTGGCTGATCGCCGTGGCGCTCGACAGTGTGTCGCCCGCGCTCGGTTTCCGGGTTCCAGGTCTCGGGCGGGCCGACACGCGCGACTGGGACGTCGATGGCGGCCATATGGCGGAGCGCAGCGGACTGTTCGTGATGATCGCGCTGGGCGAGTCGGTCCTTGTCACCGGGGTCGGCTTCACCCAGCTCGCTTGGACCCCGGACGTGGTGCTGGCCATGACCGTGTCGCTGCTGCAGTCGATCGCCATGTGGTGGATCTTCTTCGGCCAGCATGCGGAAGCGGCGAGTGCGGCCATCTCCAACTCGCCCGATCCCGGGCGTGTGGCGCGGCAGGCCTACACCTATGTGCCGATCCTCCTGGTTGCCGGTATCGTCGTCTCGGCCGTCGGCGACGAAATCGTACTGGCGCACCCGATGGGGCACCTGGAAGCGGCGACCATCCTGGTGCTCATCGGCGGGCCGGCCTTGTTCCTTCTGGGCGCGGCGCTGTTCAAGCTCGCCGTGTTCGGGCACTGGTCGGCGCCGCGCTTCGGCGGGCTGCTGGCGATCCTCGCGCTCTACCCGCTCGCCGCAGGCCTCTCGCCGCTGCTGCTCTCCTCGCTGACCACTGGTATCGTCGTGCTGGTTGCTGTGTGGGAGGCGGTGGAGCTGGCGCGCCACCCCGAACGCTATCCGGCGGCAGCGCGACATCACGCTGAGTGAACTGCGGAATTGACCCATTGCGTTGGCCCAACTAGGTTCCGCGCGCCATTCGCACCCCGGAATATAGCCGATGCCCGACGCTTTGCCCGCCCACATGGACCCCAGGAACTCGTTCCAGGGTCTGATCCTGACGTTGCAGCGCTTCTGGGCGGAGCAGGGTTGCGTGATCTTGCAGCCATACGACATGCAGATGGGCGCCGGCACGTTCCACACCGCGACGACGCTCAGGGCGCTGGGGCCGAAGCCGTGGAAGGCCGCCTACGTGCAGCCCTCACGCCGCCCCAAGGATGGCCGCTACGGTGAAAACCCCAACCGGCTGCAGCACTATTATCAGTTCCAGGTGATCCTGAAGCCGTCGCCCGACAATATCCAGGAGCTCTACCTGCAGTCGCTGGCCGAGATCGGCCTCGATTCCAGCCTGCACGATATCCGCTTCGTCGAGGATGACTGGGAGAGCCCGACGCTGGGCGCCTGGGGCCTGGGCTGGGAGTGCTGGTGCGACGGTATGGAAGTCAGCCAGTTCACCTATTTCCAGCAGGTCGCCGGCTTCGAGACCAGACCCGTGCCGGGCGAGATCACCTACGGCCTCGAGCGCCTCGCCATGTATGTGCAGGGCGTCGAGAACGTCTATGACCTCAACTTCAACGGCCGCGAGGGCGAGGACAAGGTCACCTACGGCGATATCTTCCTGCAGAACGAGCAGGAGTTCTCGAAGTACAATTTCGAGGCCGCCGACACCGAGATGCTGTTCCGGCATTTCAAGGACGCCGAGGACGAGTGCCGCGCCATCCTCAGGAAGGGCGCCGACGGCAATCGCCAGACCATGGCGGTCCCCGCCTATGAGCAGGTCGTCAAGGCCAGCCACAACTTCAACCTGCTCGACGCGCGCGGCGTGATCTCGGTGCAGGAACGCCAGAGCTACATCCTGCGCATCCGCGAGCTGGCGAAAGAATGCGGCGCCGCCTGGCTGCAGACGGCGGGCGGCGGGGCGGAATAGCCTTTCGTGTCTCAGCTCGGTGCCAGATTCATCGGGCTGATTTTCGCATTGGTGTTCTTCCTGCCGCTGGGGATGATCAACAACGGCGGACGCGGCATCTTCATCCCATCGGCGCGATGGGAGGCGTGGGCGTCCGTCGCTTACGTGATCACCCTGGCCAGCATGGCCGTCCTCGTCCTCGTGGTGCACTGGCTGCTGGTCGAGATGGGCAACCCCAAGGGCGTTCCCGCCACGCCGACCCGCATCATGTTACGGGTGCTGACGGCATTCCTGCTGATCCTCTTGCCGGTCTGGGTGCTTGGCGTGGTCTATGGCGTGTTCCGGGCCTACGTCGACGGCCCGGTGCTGGAGCGGCTGGAAATGGCCGTCGAATTCGACAGCTACCACGAGAGCAGGGGACGCCGATCAAAGTCGCATTGGGTCGTGCTCAAGAGCGCTGAGCACGGCACGTTTCGCATCAACGTCGACGAGACGCCAGAGCACCTGCTGCCCAGGGAGGGCGTGGAAGTAGTGGTGACCGGCCGCCGAACCTGGATCGGCGACCGATACGACAGGCTGCCGTTACTGGAGCACTAGGCCTCCGGTCAGCCGTTGGCGCCGGCCATGGCGGACGGAATTGCGCGGCCTTCGATGTAGTGGCCGTAGAGCGTTGTGAGGATGCTCACGCCGACGATCATCTTTACCCAGCCGGTTGCGAGCGTCCAAAGCACGGCGAGGAAGCCGCCGATCGGGCCGGCCATGGCGAAGACGAAGGCGGGGATATCGATGACCAGCGCCGCAACCGCCGACAGCACCGCCAGTACGATGATTGGCACATTGGCGCTGTTGGTCGCTTCCCAGGCCTGCCGCAGGGTAATCGGCTTGCCGATGGCGATCGAGGGCAGGATCGGCGCCAGCCGGTAGCCGACGATCAGCACCGCCGCGAGAGCGAGCAGGCCGGTGATGAAGACGCCGACCACGTTCAGCAGGGGGATCGCGATGATCCCCACCACCGCCGAGACGACGAACGACAGCACGAAGCCGATCAGGCCGATCAGCAGCGAATAACCGCCATAGGATAGCAGCCGGCTGCTGTTGAACTCCGGAAACTGCCCGGCAGGCACCTCGTCGAGCAACACATACCGATGCCAGGCCACCGCGACCCAGACGAACGCCACGATGGCGAGGATGGCTGTGATGAGGCCCAGGAACCCGCCGCTACCCAGGGCCGCCATGGCCTGCTCGGGTTGCACCGGCGTTGGAAACAGCAGGGCAAAGACCAGCGCCGGGACGGCGTAGATCAGGTAAAGCAGCCCCGTGATCTTCAGGGCGTTGCGCCAATCGCCCAGCACCAGGCGCACGGAATGTACAAACAGACTAACGCCCATGAAATGCCCCAATATCTCAATGTTGAATGCCGACCCGCGTGCGAGGCTAGCGCAACAGCAAGAGTCGCGGAAGCGGCGCCCGCGAATAGCTGGGGACTGGCTGGGGTGGCGCTACTGGCAGCTCACTTCGAGTCCATCGGCGCCGGTGAAGCGGAACGTGGTCTTGCCGGTGTCGTCGGTGCCGAACACACCAGTAAGCTGCATGTCCTTGAGCGGGCCGGAGAGCGGGTTCACCTCCGACCCGGCGGAGGCAACCTGGCCGCTCGCGCTGTTGCCATCGACATTCTTGAATGAATAGTCGCCGGCCACGAACAGCGTGAGCTCACCGAGATTGGCGCCATTCTCGCTGACGCATTTATAGACGCCGGGCGGTGGAAACTGCGCCAGGGCGGGGGTGGCGAGGAGCACGAGGACGGCAGCAGCAATGAGCGGGCGCATGGCGCAGATTATCGGTGCGACAGGCGGTGGAGGCAAGGGCGTAGCCTCGGTCATCTCACGGGCGAACGGCACGGCCGCGGAGTCATGCTCGCGAAAGCGCATAGGCGCTAAGTTACGATCACGCCCACCCACCGACTGTCATCCCTGCGAAAGCAGGGACCCATTCATCCACCTGCGCTGCGGCGAGTTGGGTCCCTGCTTTGGCAGGGATGACACCGAGTTAGGGGCTCTGCCGGGTGGTAATTTCGCCGATCGGCGCCGCATCTGAGCAGTGGAAATCCCCTGAGCTCAGCGCATATGGGCGAAAGGGGACCTCTGTTTGCGATCGTGCGTGAGGCCAAGAAAACCGAGGTTCCCGCTTTCGCGGGAATGACCCGGTGGGTGGGGCCAGAATCGGACGCACCACCGTTTGGTACAGCTCGATGGTGAAAACCTAGACCGGCGGCATCAGCCCCTCTGGCTTGCGACGCTTGCCCTTGAAGGGCTCCATGCCTTCATTGGCGAGCTGGTCGGCGCGTTCGTTCATTTCGTCGCCATTATGGCCTTTGACCCAGTGCCAGTTGATCTTGTGGCGCTGCGTGGCGGCATCGAGCGCCTGCCACAGCTCGACATTCTTGACCGGCTTCTTGTCGGCAGTGCGCCAGCCGTTCTTCTTCCAGCCGTGGATCCACTTGGTCAGCCCGTCCTTGACGTAGTTGCTGTCGGTGTGGAGCTCGATCTCACAAGGGCGCTTCAGCGCCGTCAGCGCTTCGATGGCGGCGGTCAGCTCCATCTGGTTGTTGGTGGTGAGCGGTGCGCCGCCCTTCAGCTCCTTGACCGTGTCGCCGTATTGCAGCACGGCGCCCCAGCCACCGGGCCCGGGATTGCCCGAACAGGCGCCATCGGTGTGGATGATGACCGAATTCATGCCGACGGCCGATCGTAGCGGTAGAACTCGACATCGGGGTGGTCGTAGCTCTCGCCGGTGTGGGTATAGACGCCGCCGAGCTTGCGCAGCACCTTCAGCGAGGCCTCGTTGCGCGCGTCCGCTATGCCGAGGAAGTGGTCGCGGTCGGTCTCGCGCCAATACCAGTCCTTGAGTCCGCTCGCCGCCTCGAGCACGTAGCCGTTGCCCCAGAACTCCGGATAGAGCGAGTAGCCGATCTCGGGGATTTCCTCGACCCCGTAGATGCCGAAGCCGCAACGCCCCACCAGCACCCCGTCGGCCTTCCGCGTCACCCGCAGCTTGCCCATCTTCTGACGCTCGAACAAAGCGATCCAGTGGGCGAGCGCCTTGTCCATCTCCTCGCTCGTCCATGGCCGACCATGTCCGGTGAGATAGCGCGCCACGGTGGGGTCGCCATGCAGGCGGTAGAGATCGTCGATCTGGTCGGCGCGCCAGCCGGAGAGCACCAGCCGGTCGGTTTCGAGAAGCGTCAGATCGGTCATGCTGCGGGTTGGGCTCTGAGTTCGCGGGGCAGGTTGAAGACGATGCGCTCGCGCTGTTCGCCGCTGGCGCTGACCGCGATATCGAAGCGCTGCGCGAACGCCTCGATCACCTCGTCGACCAGCGTCTCGGGCGCCGAAGCGCCGGCGGTGATGCCGAGCGTCCTGATCCCCTCGAACCGGCTCCAGTCGATCTTGTCGGCACGCTCGACCAGCGAGGCATTGGCGCAGCCGACACGCTGCGCCACCTCCACCAGCCGCACCGAGTTGGACGATTCGGGCGCTCCGACCACGATCATCGCGTCGACTTTCGGCGCCACCTGCTTCACCGCTTCCTGACGGTTGGTGGTGGCGTAGCAGATGTCTTCCTTGTGCGGCAGCGCAATCGCCGGGAAGCGGCGGCGCAGCACCTCGACGATCGCCGAGGTGTCATCGACGCTGAGCGTCGTCTGCGTCACATAGGCGAGCTTCTCCGGATCGCGTGGCGTAAAGGCCTCGGCCTCGTCGACCGTCTGGATCAGCGTGATGGCGCCATCGACCAATTGCCCCATGGTGCCGATCACCTCGACATGGCCGGCATGGCCGATGAGGACGATCTCGCGGCCTTCGTTGTGATGCCGGTTGGCCTCGATATGCACCTTCGACACCAGCGGGCACGTCGCATCGAGAAAGAACATGTTGCGCGCCTTGGCGCCGGCCGGCACGGATTTGGGCACGCCATGGGCCGAAAACACCACCGGGGCCTCCGTATCGGGAATCTCGTCGAGTTCCTCGACGAACACCGCGCCCTTCTGTTTCAGCCCGTCGACCACGTATTTGTTGTGCACGATCGCATGGCGCACATAAACCGGCGCGCCATAGCGCTCCAGCGCCAGCTCGACGATCTGGATGGCACGATCGACGCCGGCGCAGAATCCGCGCGGCGCACACAGCGTAATGTCCAAGTGCGGCCTTGTTTGCATAGGAGAGCAGATGCGTTCAATGACCGGGCAAGTCAAGCTGCCAACGTCGCGACCAAAGCGTGCGGCAAGGCGATCCTAACTGTGCAGTTGCGGCGCAACGGCCTGAACGGCAATATGTTTCGCTAAAGTTGGTCGGAAGGTGTCCCGGTGACCCTCGCAATGGAAATGTTCGCGATCGCGCCCGCCACGGGCAAGGCGAACCTTTCCGCCATCCAGGATGGGTTGCTGGTCGGCAAGGCGATGTGGTTGAGCCGCGCCGCCAATGCCGGACTGCCTGTCGCCCCCACCATCGTCATCAGCCGCGCCGCCTGGAACGCGCTGCAGGAAGAGCGCAAGGCGCACGACGACCGGCTGCGCGTCCATTGGGTGGCGACGCTGTTCCGGCTGGTCGGCCGCAATGGCCGCCCGCCGGCGCTGGTGGTGCGCACTTCGAGCGCCGCGCACAGCACCGGGCTGATGCCGGCCCGGCCGGGGCTGAGCCCGCCGGCCAACGAGGCCGAGTCGGTCGATCCGGCCCGCCCGCTGGCGCGAGCCATCTCTGATGCCTTTGCCTCCTACGCCAGCTTCGATCCGCGACCGGAGCGGCAGATCGTCATCATCCAGGCCATGGCCGATGGCGACGTCCGGCAGTTCCTGACCCGCGATGCCCAGAGCGGCGCGCTCGGCCCGGCGCCGGTGAACGGCACCCCGTTCGGCCCGCTGCCGGCTTCGGCCACCGCTTTCGTCGACCTGCTCGATGCGGCGGCCGGCCAGCATCTGAGTTGCCTCGTCTCCGTCGAGGGTGACACCATCCGTCTGCTCTCGGCCCGCGCCGCGCCGGCTTCGGCGGCTGCCGAACTGGAGGCCGCCGTCGATCGCGTGGCGCGCGGACGCTGGACGCAGCGCGAGGCGGTGACCCATATCGATCCGGCCCGCCTGCAGCAGATGCTGCACCCGCGGCTGCGCTCACCGGAAAGCGCCACTGTGCTCGCCAATGGCCTGGGCGTCTCGCCGGGCGCGGCCAGCGGCGTCATCGTCTTCAACTCCGAAGACGCGGCGCGCATGAAGGCGCGGGGGCGTCACTGCATCCTCGTCGTCACCGAGACCGGCCCCACCGACATCGAGGGGATGAAGGCAGCAACCGGCATCCTGACGGCGCGTGGTGGCATGACCAGCCATGCCGGCGTCGTGGCGCGTATCACCGGCAAGCCCTGCGTCGCCGGGGTGCGGACGCTCAGCGTCAACCTCGCCGAGCTCACCTGCAGGATCGGTTCGCGGGAGTTTCGGCAGGGCGACCGCATCACCATCGATGGCACCGACGGCTCGGTTTATCTGGGCGCGCTGCCGCTGGCCCAGCCGCATATCGGCGGCGCCATGGGCAAGCTCCTTGGCTGGTCCGACGCCTCGCGCCGGATCAAGGTGCGGGCCAATGCCGAAACGGTCGAGGCGGTAAACACCGCGCTGAGCTTCGGCGCCGAGGGCATCGGGCTGGCGCGTTCCGAGCACATGTTCTTCTCGCGCGAGCGCCTGGTGGCGTTGCGCCGGCTGATCCTCTCCGAGGATGCCGACGATCGCGCCAAGGCGCTGACCGGGCTCGTCGACTTCCAGACCGAGGACTATTCGGCGATCTTCATGGCGATGCAGGGCCGGCCGGTGACGGTTCGGCTGTTCGATCCGCCGCTGCACGAATTCCTGCCGCGCACCGACGAGGATATCGAGGAGACGGCCGAGGGCCTGGGCCTCGAGGTGCGGGCGCTGAAGCTCCGGCTCGACCGCATCGCCGAGATCAACCCGATGCTCGGCCATCGCGGGGTGCGGCTCGCCATCACCTATCCCGAAATCCTCAAGATGCAGATCGAGGCGCTGTGCGCCGGGGTACGGGCGGCATCGGCCCGGCAGTCCGAGCCGGTGACGCTCGAGGTGATGGTGCCGTTCGTCTCGACGGTCTCGGAGGTGGTGGAGGTGAAGCGCCAGACCTACGCCATCGTCGAGCAGGCCGGCCTGCCGCCGGCAGCCCGTGAGCGCTTCGCCTTCGGCACCATGATCGAGCTGCCCCGCGCCGCGCTGCGGGCCGGGGACATTGCCGAGCATGTCGACTTCTTCTCGTTCGGTACCAACGACCTGACGCAGACCACCTACGGCATCAGCCGCGACGATGCCCCGGCCTTCCTCTCGGCGTACCAGCGCAAGGGCCTCTACGACCTCGATCCGTTCGTGACATTGGATCAGAAGGGCGTCGGCGAAATGATCACCATCGCCATCGAGCGCGGCAAGCGCGCCAACCCGAATTTGAAGATCGGCATCTGCGGCGAGCACGCCGGCGATCCGGCCTCGCTCTGGTTCTTCTCGCGGCTGGACGTCGATTACGTCAGCTGCTCGCCCTATCGCGTGCCGGTGGCGCGACTGACTTTGGCGCAGTGACGGGAGAGCCACCAGCCCCATCTCCCCCTTGGCGGGGGAGAAAGCGAAAACTTGGGCTTAGCGCAGCTAAGTCCTTAGTTTTCGCCAGAGAGGGGGCGCGGGGAGCCAACGTGCCCTCCAGGATCCCCTCTCTTGCGATTTCTAAGGCTTAGCGAAGGGCTAAGCCCAAGAAATCGCTTTCTTTCCCGCAAGGGGAGAGAGGATGAGAGGCCGGTGCGACGGAAATTTAAGTCAACCTGGCTGCCCCATTTCGCCCGCACATGGCCCCTTCTTGGCCATTTCCGGCCCGTCCTGACGCCAAATTTCCCCTGTTTACGGTCGGCTAACCCTAAACCCGCATTATCGCGAAAGCCGGCATTTGCGTCACAGTTTATCTAGATTGCCGGCGCGTCGTTTGTTGCGTTCGCGTGGATAGTAAAGCGTTCTGATGGCCCAGTACCGGACCACCCCGACGCGTCGGGCTCGCAATGAGCTCGCCGTGCTCAAGACATGCGCAGGTTTCGCGCTCGCAATCTTTGCCGTCGCCGGCTTGACCGGCGCTGCGCACGCCCCTGATGGCGGGTCGCGTTCGGCCTATGAGGCCAGCTTAACGCGGCCGACGCTCAGTCGTTCCGGCACCGATGTGATCATCACCGGTTCGATCGACAACATCTTCCTTTCGCAAAGCTTCGTCGGCGCCAACCGCGCCATCAAGCAGGACCGCGCCCGGCCCACCGTGGAACTAGCGGAACTCACGGCAAGCTTCGCCGATATCCGCGCCAAAATCGCTGCCGCCCGCAACCCCAAGGGCGCTGCACCGGAGACAGTTGAGACCGCGAAGGCTGACCTCTCGGACCTGACCAAGAGCGACACCAAGCTGCCCAAGGACATGCCGGTCGCCGTCGCCGCCCTGAACCCGGCCTGGACGTCGCCGGCGCTCGACGCCATCGAAGGCCTCGCCGGCACCGGCAGCGATGTGCCGATGCCGCACACCATGTCGCAGAAGCTCGCCTATGCGCGCGCCGACCTGCCGGCAACCGTGTTCGACGGTTCGGTGCTGAACAAGTCGGGCAAGAAGGTTTCCGACAAGGAAGTCTGGTGCATGGCCACGGCGATCTATTTCGAGTCCCGCGGCGAGAGCTATCGCGGCCAGGTGGCGGTGGGGCAGGTGGTGATGAACCGCGTCGCTCACAAGCTCTACCCCGATACCATCTGCGGCGTGGTGTTCCAGAACCAATCCAAGCGCAACGCCTGCCAGTTCTCCTTCGCCTGCGACGGCATCCCCGAGACGGTGAACGACCAGAAGTCGTGGAAGCAGGCCATGGCCATCGCCAAGGACGTGATCTCGGGCAAGGAATACCTGACCGAAGTCGGCTACTCGACCCACTACCACGCCACCTACGTCTACCCGCACTGGGCGCCGCGCATGAAGAAGAACGTGAAGATCGGCATGCACGTCTTCTACCAGTTCAAGCGCGGCTGGAAGTTCGGCTGATAAGGGGTTGGCACGGGATCGAATTCGCTCGATCGATGTCGCACGTTCCTTGTCCGCGAGGTGGGCTAGGAATAGTGTCGAGCTCTGGCCCTAGAAAGTTCCTCAAACTCGGTGTCATCCCAGCGAAAGCTGGGACCCAACTCGCCGCAGCACAAGTGGGTAGATGGGTCCCAGCTTTCGCTGGGATGACATCGGTGTGTGAGGCGATCGAAGTGGGTCAACTCGACCACCGTTCGCCACGATCATCGAAGACCCAGGCTCGATGTCATCCCCGCAAAAGCGGGGATCTCCGTTTGCCGCACTCTCCGCAAACAGAGGTTCCCGCTTTCGCGGGAATGACCCGGCGCAGGGGGCACACGAGGCGAGTAGAGGGTGACGTCAAAACCGCGCCATCTTCCGCTTCACCTTGTCGATGAAGCCCCTGAGGCCCGCCTCGGTCTGGTTGTTCATGTCGTAGAGCGCCAGATAGGTCGGCGGCATCAGCGTGCCGAAGGTGGCCCAGGCCCAGCGCCTGGCGAGGCGGCGCGGCGGGTCGCCCATGATCATGGTGCGGAAGCGATCACCGCCATAAGTGGTGACGTAGGCGACCTTCTTGATGTTCTTCATCCCGGGGATCAGCTTGCCCTTGTCCGGGGTGTCACCGCCTTCGAGCACGAACGACACGCCCGGCAGGAAGATCCGATCGAAGAAGCCCTTGAGGATCGCCGGATAGCCGTAGTTCCACACCGGGTGAACGAAGACGATCTTCTCGCAGGCGCGCAGCCGGTCGACATAGGGCTTGGTCAGCGCTGTCAGGTTGCCCGGCACGTCGTGATACTCGAGCCGTTCGGCGCGGCTCATCGCGGCCTGGAAATCCTCTTCGTAGAGGTTGAGCGCATCGACCTCGTCGCCCTTGGCCCGGAGCGCTTCGCAGACCGCGTGGAACAGCGCGCGGTTGTAGCTGGTTTCGACCGGGTGGGCGTGGACGACGAGGACCTTCATTCGGCGGCGCCGCCCAGTGTGTAGAGGCCGGTGAACAGCCAGGTGCGGCCCGACTCGAAATCGAAGTCCGGATCGTCCCAGGCGATCATCTTGCCGGGGTTGAGGATGCCCTTCGGATCGGCTTCCTTCTTGAACTGCAGCTGCGCCCGGTCGGTCCGCTTCATGCCGCCTTCCTCGAGCGTGTAGCGGTGCGGGTTGAAGACGAGGCAGCCATTCTCCTCGTGCAGCCGGATGATCTCCTCGAGCCGCTCTTCCGAACTGTAGCGGACGATCGGCAGGCCCGAGAACACCACGCGGCCGTCGAAGCGGGTCATCTCGATATGCATCGGCAACTCGTCGCCGAAGGTGTCGACTGCCCATTTCACATGCGCGAGATCGGGATACTGCGTCTGCAGATACGTGATGGTCGGATCGATCTTCAGGCCGCGCAGTGTCGTGTGGTTCCAGGCGAGCTCATAGATCGGCGGCAGCTTGGCCTTTTCCTCGGGGGTCAGCGTGTCGGCGCGATAGAGCAGGTCACCTTCGTGGAAGGCGACGAAGTCGACCAGCGCCGGGACCGCGGCAGGGGCCGCCATCAGCAGCACCACCGACTGCTCGCGGCTGCGGATATAGGGGCGGTGGCGGTTGAAATAGTCGTGCGCCACCGGTGCCGCGACCGGCGAGATCTCCTTGCAGAGCAGGCCATCCTGCAGCGCCACCTGCTCGGCGAAGGCGCAGGCATCGATGATGGAATCGAAGCCGACCATCATGTCGACCCAGTCGTAATGCGCGGTCAGCGGCATCTCGGCTTCGACGATGATGCCGTTGGTGCCATAGGCGTGCGCCACCTTGAGGATATCGGGGCCACGCAGGTCGAGGACCCGTGGCTCGGCCTCGCAGGTAACGACCTTCAGGCCCAGGATGTTGCCGAAATTGCGCAGGCCGCCCCAGCGGATCGAACCGACACCACCCGAGCCGCCGGCGATGAAGCCGCCGAGTGAGGCCATGCGATAGGTCGAGGGGTGGAAGCGCAACTCGCCGTTGACGGCGTGGATGGTCTGTTCGTCGAGCTGCTCGAGGATGACGCCGGCCTCGGCGCGCACCCGATCCTGCTCGATCTTGATGACCTTGTTGAGGTTCATCAGGTTGAGCATCGCGCCACCCGAGAGCGGCATCGCCTGGCCGTAATTGCCGGTGCCGGCGCCGCGCGGGGTCACCGGCACATCGTACTTGAAGGCCTCGCGCAGCACGGTGACGACCTCGTCCACGGAACGTGGCGAGACCACGATCTCGGCGGTGACGCCTTCGAGCTGCTGCTTCAGGCGCGGCGAGTACCAGTAATGATCGCGGCTCTTCTGCTGCACGATGCGCGGGTTGTCTTCGACCGGAATGTCGCCGAGAGCGGCGCGAAAGCCAGAGATGTCCATCAGTTACTCCATCAGGTCGTCGAGTTCGCGATAATCGGGAAGGCTCGTGTCGATCGCCTTGCCGGCGCGCAGCACGATGCGGTCATGTTGTGGGCGGGCGTTGAGTTCGGTCCAGCTGCGGGCCCGGAACAGTACGAGGTCAGCCGGCGCACCGACTTCGATCACTGCCTTGTAGGTGAAGCCGGCATGTGCGGCCGGGGCCGAGCCCACGGCACGGACCCAGTCCCACGCCTGGTCCTGCGGGTGATCGAACTGCAGGATGCGGGCGCCTTCGCGCAGTACCTCGACGCCGTCGAGATCGCCATAGGCGTAGAACGGGTCGCGGGTGTTGTCGGAGGCAATGGCAACGACGGCACCAGCGGCCTTGAACTCGTTGAGCAGCGTCGCGCCGCGGCGGATCGGGGTGCGGACGGTGCCGTTCGAGTTGACCCGGTCCTGCAGGTAGATGTTGCACATCGGCAGCGAGACGATGGCGATGCCGGCCTCGACCGACTTGTCGATGGTCAGGCGCTGGGTGCTCTCGTCCTGCACGGTGAGGACGCAGCAATGTCCGGCCATCACCTTGCCGGTGAAGCCGGTTTCGAGCACCGCCTCGGCAAGATGCAGCAGGGCATGCGCCGACGGGTCGCCGGTCTCGTCGGTATGGAGATCGAGATCGAGGCCCAGCTCACCGGCCTTCTCGACCACCCGCAGCATGGCTTCCTTCGAGCGGGCATATTCGGCGACCGAGCCGCCGAGGATACCGCCCGAGGCCTTCACCTGCTGCGCCACGGCATCGAGTTCCGTCGGGCTCACCAGCGTGTCCGGCCCGACAATGGAGACGGCTTGCAGTTCGATGCGGCCGGCCCAGCGCGTGCGCATCTCTTCGAACAGCGCCCAGCTGATCTCGTGCTGCGGCGGCGCGCTGTCGAGATGCGTGCGGATCGCCGCCGTGCCATGCGCATAGGCGCAGCGGAGCGCGAAATCGAAGCGGCGCTCGACATCGGCGGCAGCCCAGTTGCGCTCGCGATCGGCGCCGACGGCGAGCAACGCGCCAAGCCAGGTCCCATCCGGGTTCGGTTTGCGCGGCCAGATATGGCCCTTGTCGAGATGGGTGTGGATATCGACGAAGGCGGGAAGGATCAGTCCGGCGTCGAGATCGTGGCTCGGGCCGTTGATCGGCGCCGAACCCGCGGGACGAATGGCGGCGATGCGGCCGTCGACGATCTCGATGTCGATGCTCTCGACCTCGCCGCTACCGATCCTGCCGCGTGCGGCGCTCGGAATCCGGGCGTTGCGGAGCGTGACCGTACCGGTGGAGAGGGAGGGGGTGCCGTGCATTAGTGGTGCCCACCATCCACAGACGGCCCCCGCCCGGCCTCCCCCCTGAAGGGGGAGGTGAAGAGTCGAGGCCATGGCTCGATCGTGCCCAATACTCGATGCGGCACCTCCCCCCTTGTGGGGGAGGATGGGAGGGGGCCGTCTCTCTCAGTCAGCACGCTCAATTCTCCCGCTTCACGGCGCTCTCGTGCCAGCGGTGCAGCGACAGCCAGGCGATGAACGAGGTGAGGCCGAAAATGGCAATGCCGGTGCCGGTCAACAGGATCAGCGCCGCAAACAGCCGCGGGATGTTGAGCCGGTACTGCGATTCGAGCAGCCGGAAGGCGAGGCCCGAGCCCTGGCCCGCCGTGCCGGCCGCGAACTCGGCGACGACTGCCGCAATGAGTGCGAGGCCGCCCGCGATCCGCAGCCCCGCCATGAAGTAGGGCAGGGAGGCTGGGAGCTTGAGATAGATCAGCGTCTGCCAGCGCGACGCGCCATAGAGGTCGTAGAGGTTGAGCAGGTTATGATCGACGCTCTTCAGACCCGTGACCATGTTGGAGAGGATCGGGAAGAACGCCACGAGGAAGGCGATGATCAGCAGTACCGTCTGCGTCTCGGGCACATAGATCAACAGCAGCGGCGCGATGGCGATGACCGGCGTCACCTGCAGGATCACCGCGAACGGAAACAGCGCCAGTTCCACCCATTTGCTCTGCACGAGGATGATCGCCATGGCGACGCCCCCGATCAGCGCCAGGATCAGCGCCGTGAAGGTGATCCTGAGCGTCACCAGCAGCGACGGCGCCAGTGTCGGCCAGTCGGCGATCAGCGAGGTCACCACATCGCCCGGCGTGGGCAGGATGTATTTCGGGATGCCGTTGAGCACCACGGTGAGATGCCAGGCGATGACGGCCAGCACCAGCATGGCGACCGGCACCACGACGCGCAGCACGCGTTCGGTGTTGGAGGTGCGCGGCCGGAGAATGGCGACGGCGCTGTCGGTGCCGGCTTCGTCGTCCGGGGCGGTTTGCACGACGTTGCTCATCAATGCGTCCCCCCGCCGGCGTGGATGGCTTCATGCAGCGCATGCGACACTTCGTGGGTGGTCGCACGGTATTCTTCGGAGGTGCGGTACTCGGCGTCGCGCGCGCCGCTGGTCTTGAGCGGCATGTCGGCGAACACCTGGCCCGGGCGGGCCTTCATCACCACGATGCGGTTGCTGAGATAGGCACTCTCGAACACCGAGTGGGTGACGAAGATCACCGTGACGCCTGACTGTTTCCAGAGCCGCAGCACATCGTCGTTGAGCTTTTGCCTGGTGATCTCGTCGAGCGCGGCGAATGGCTCGTCCATCAACAGCAGCTTCGGCTTGGTGACCAGCGCCCGGGCGATCGAGACGCGCATCTTCATGCCGCCCGACAATTCCCTGGGATAGGCCTCGGCGAAATCGGCGAGGCCGACCGAAGCCAGCGTTTCCATGATGCGGTCGCGGGCGGCGGATTTGCTGACGCTCTGCAGTCGCAGCGGCAGGTAGACGTTGCCGAACACCGTTTGCCACGGCATCAGCGTCGGCTCCTGGAATACGAAGCCGACATCGCCCTCAGGCAGCCCCCGCGAATTGATCTTGGAGGAGGGCCAATCGATGCTGCCCGAGCTCGGCCCGCCAAGACCGGCAATGATCCTCAGCGCCGTGGATTTGCCGCAGCCCGATGGGCCGAGCAGGCTCAGGAACTCGCCGCGCTCGACGTCGAGCGACATGTCCTTGAGCGCCAGCGTACCATTGGAGAAGACTTTCGAGACGTTGCGCATGGAGACGACGGTTTGCGTCGATTTCGCTGCGGTCCCCGGCTCGGCGAGGGAGAGGTCAGTCAAGTGCGTGTGCCCACGTTAGGGTCGAACGGCGCGGGCGGGATTGCCCGCGCCGAGTTGGTTCTTAGAGCGCTTCAACGTTTCAGAGAAACGGCCAAACGCTCCAAGCATTGTTTTTGGTCGCGCTTTCGAACCGGAAAAGTCTGCAACTTTTCCTGAAAACGCTCCAGCTTACTTTGCCAGCTCTTTGCCAAGGCCGTGGCAGACCAGTTCAGTGGTAAATGCCTGCGTGTAGTCGATGCCGTCCGCAAACAGCCCGACCGCCTTCATCTGCTCGTAGAAGCTCTTCCAGCGCGCATCGGTCATGCAGCCGATGCCATTGGCTTCCGCGTCGCCGGAAACGACAATGCCGTATTCCTTCATCTTGGCGAGGCCATAGGCGAGCTGACCGTCGGTCATCTCGGGATTGTCCTTTTTGATCAGCTCGTTGGCCGCAGCGTTGTCGCCATAGAGGTAGTTGTACCAGCCGATGATGGTGGCCTCGACGAAGCGCTTGGCCACGTCCTTGTTGGCATCGTACCAGGGCTTCATCGTCTCGATGGTGGTCGAGTACGGCTCGAACCCGTTATCGGCGAGCAGGAATACCTGCGGAGCAAAGCCGGCCTGCTTCTCGATCTCGTAGGGTTCCGAAGTCAGGTAGCCCTGCTGGATCGCCATCTTGTCGGCGATGAACGGCGCCGGGTTGAAGGTGTAGGGCTCGAACTTTTCGTCGACGAAGCCCTTGTAGGCGGTCTTCATCCAGCTGAAATACGAAATGAAGCCATCCTTGGAGAGGATGTATTTCGAGGCGCCGGCGAGATCGGCGAAGGTCTTGAAGCCCGCATCCGGATGGGCCAGCAGCACCTGCGGGTCCTTCTGGAAGATCGAGGCGATGGTGATGGTCGGGATGCCTTCCTTGACCGCGTCGATCGCGGTGGTCGGGCCACCCATGTAAAAGTTGATCTGCCCGCCGATCAGCAGCGAGCGGTTGGCGCCCTGCGGCCCGCCCTGGCGGATGGTGACGTCGAGATTGTACTTGGCGTAGGTCCCGTCGGCGACGGCCTGGTAGTAACCGCCATGCTCAGCCTGGGCGAGCCAGTTGGTGCCGAAGCTCACCTTGTCCTGCGCTATGGCGCCGCCCATGCCCAATGCTAGCGTTACCACGCCAGCTGAAATGAGCTTGGTGAAGTCGATCATCGTTAGTCTCCCTGTTAAGGTATCCGCCGGGGCTTGTCCCCCGCCCGGCCGTTAGGCAAACTTCCATGCCCGAGGGCACACCAGACCATTCATTCCGCGCCGGATTGCAAAAGAAAAGCCCAAAATTGCGCCATTCAGCGAAGTGCCGCTGGAATAGGCAATGCGGTTCAGAATGGGGCTTACATTCGCAGTCGTTTGACGCTTAGCTGAGCATACACATCGGGGGTCCTGTGCATAAGCCGCTTTCGCCTACATCCATTCACCCCGCGTTCTCGCAATACAGCCTTGGTATCGAGGTCAGTTCGCGCTCGCGCTACGTGTTCTGCTCCGGCCAGATCGGCATCAAGGCCGATGGAACGATTCCCCCAGATTGCGCGGGGCAGACCCGTGTCTGCTTCGACAATATCGCCGCCGTACTGGCCGAAGCCGGCATGGGCTTCGGCGACGTGGTGAAACTCAATGCCTTCGTCACGGGCCGCGAGCACCTCGCCGAATACATGAAGGTGCGAAACGAGTTGTTCCCCGAGCCGTTTCCGGCTTCGACGCTGATGATCGTCAGCGGTTTCGCCCGGCCCGAGTTCGTCGTCGAGATCGAGGCGATCGCCGCGATTCCCAGCTGACTTCAAGGGCATTTCGCCGTTTCCTCTAAACGGCGAAATGCTTCAAGTCTTTGATTTGTCGCCCCTTCGCGCTGCAAGAGACCCTAAATGACCTACCGCAAGATCTGGTGGAACGACTTCTCCGCCTTCGAATTCCATGGCATCGACCCCAACAAGACCATCGCGGTGTTCCCCACCGCCGCGGTCGAGCAGCATGGCCCGCATCTGCCGGTGGGGACCGACACCATCATCAACCAGGGGCACCTCGACCTCCTGGTCGAGCGTGCGCCTGCCGACCTCGATATTCGCATCCTGCCGGTGCAGGCGATCGGCAAATCCAACGAGCACATCTGGCAGACCGGCACGCTGAGCCACACGGCCACCAACCTGATCGATGCCTGGACGCAGATCGGGCTCGAGATCGCCCGGGCCGGCGTCAAGAAGGTGGTGTTCGTCAACTCCCACGGCGGCAACGTCTCGATCCTCGACATCGTGGCGCGCGAGCTCAGGGTACGCGCCGGCATGCTGGCGGTGAAGACCGGCTGGAGCCAGTACTGGCCCAAGGACATCTATTCCGACGTCGAGAACCGTCACGGCATCCACGGCGGCGACAGCGAAACCTCGGTGGTGATGCACCTCAGGCCCGAGCTGGTGAACCGCGACAAGCTGCAGGACTACCCTTCGGTCGCGGCGCGTGACGAGCAGGCCTACAAATACATGCGGCCGATCGGACCGACGAGCTACGCCTGGATCGCCAGCGACATCAACCCGCTCGGTGCCGCCGGCGACGCGCACCTCGCGACCCCCGACAAGGGGCGGATCACCGTCGAAACCGCAGTCGGCAGCTTCATCGAGTTGCTGCGCGAGGTGGAGCGATACCCGCTGCCGGGAGGCCGCGACTAGAGGCGTGGTTGCCCACGCCCTCGGTCGAGTTGCGCTCCCCCGAGCAACCCGCTAATCCCAGCTCATGCAGCAGTTTCAATCCCAGTCCGACACGCTCAGCCTCGATGGCAAGCCCATGAGCTTTGCGAGCCTGGCGCGCGTCGGAGCGCGGGCGGTTTCGCTCTCGGCCGATGCCGCCGCCATGGCGCGGGTCGATGTCGCCCGCAAGGTGGTCGAGGACAAGATCGCGCGCGGCGAGCCGGTGTACGGCGCCAATACCGGCGTCGGTGCGATGAAGGATGTCGAGTGGTCACCCGAAGACCTCGAGACGTTCAATCTCGGGCTGGTGCGGGCGCATCATTTCGGCACCGGCGCGCCGTTCCCGAGTTCCGTGGTGCGAAGCGCCATGGCGATCCGGGTCAACACCGCGCTGACCGGGCGCGTCGGCTGTTCGCGCGGGCTGGTCGACGCCTACCTGGCGCTGCTGGACAAGGATGTGGTGCCGGTGGTGCGGCGCACCGGCTCGATCGGCACCGCCGATATCGGCCTGATGGGCCAGATCGGGGCAGTGCTGACCGGCGTCGGCGAGGCGGTGTACCAGAACCGGCGCATGTCGGCCGAAGCGGCGCTGGCCGAAGCGGGGCTGCAACCCTGCCGCATGGCGCCGCGCGACAGTCTCGCTTCGATCAGCGTCAATGCCGTGGGCTTTGCCGCGGCCGCCGAGGCGGTGCGCTCTGCCGCCACCGCGATGCGCATGCTGCTCGCCACCAGCCTCACTACGGCCGGGGCGCTCGGCGCCTCGCGCGATCCGTGGAAGGCGGTGGCGCATGTGGGGACCGAGCGCGAGGCCGAGATCGGCGCCTGGCTCTACCACAACGCCATGGGCTGGGACTGGCCCAACGCCACGCATGTGCAGGATCCGCTGTCGCTGCGCATGATGGCGCAGGTGTTCGGCTCGGGCTTCGATACGCTGCTGGTCGCGGGCCGCACCGTACTCGCCGCCACCGGCCGCACCGACGACAATCCGGTGGTGGTCGATGGACAGGTGCTGACCTCAGGCGGCTCGCTGCCGCTCGACGTGACCATCTACCTGCAGACGGCGCAGCTGGCGCTGGCGCATGCGGCGCGCAACTCGTTCAACCGCTGCGTGCTGTTGTCGAACGGCGCGCGGCGCGACCTGCCGATCAATCTCGTGCCGCGCGGCGCCATCGCCACCGGCTTCGGCCCGATCATCAAGCTGGCGGGCGAACTGTTCGCGCGGGCCCTGTCGATGGCGATGCCGGTCTCGGCGCAATCCCTGGTCGTCGCGGCGGGGCTCGAGGACGAGGTGTCGTTCCTGCCGCTGGTGGTCGAGCGATTCGAGCGGCAGGTGCGGGCGCTGAAGCGCCTCGCGGCGCTCGAGGGTCTGCTCTCGGCGCAGGCGATGGACATTCACGGCGATCGCCCGAGTGGTGTGCCGGCGATGATCTACGAGAAGGTGAGGAAGCACGCGGCCTTCTATCAGGTGGACCGGCCGCTTTCAGCCGAAGTCGAGATCATCGAAAGCGATCTCGGTTCCGAACAGAGCATGGCGGAACTGATTTCCCACGCGCCCATTCCTGCACTGGACGAGTTTTTCGCACTGGGCCCCGTCGCGTAGCACGCCGGAGTATGACTTTTCCTTGGTGCCCGTATAGGTTTGGCGCCAATTCCGGCCCAGGGAATGCACGGCCGGAACAATAAGGAGACCATCATGCTTTCGAAGAAACTGCTCGGCGCCGCTGTCGCGCTGGCCTTCACGGTGACCGCTGCGAACGCCCAGGTCGTCGTGTCGTCGAAGATCGATACCGAAGGTGGCTTGCTCGGCAACATCATCAGCCAGGTGCTGCAGGCCAATGGCGTCGCCGTGACCGAGAAGATCCAGCTCGGCGGCACCCCTGTCGTACGCCAGGCGATCACCGCGGGCGAGATCGACATCTATCCCGAGTACACCGGCAACGCCGCGTTCTTCTTCGAGAAGGCCGACGACCCGCTGTGGAACGACGCTGCCAAGGCGTACGCCGAGGCCAAGAAGCTCGATTACGACGCCAACAAGATCGTCTGGCTGTCGCCAGCTCCCGCCAACAACACGTGGGCCGTGGCCGTCCGCAAGGATGTCGCCGACGCCAACAAGCTCGCGACCTTCAGTGAGCTCGGCGCCTATATCGCCGGCGGCGGCAATATCAAGCTGGCCGCCTCGGCCGAGTTCGTCTCGTCCCCGGCCGCCTTGCCGAAGTTCCAGGAAGTCTACGGCTTCACCCTGAAGCCCGACCAGTTGGTGACGCTCTCGGGTGGTGACACCGCGGCGACTATCGCTGCGGCCGCGCAGCAGACCAACGGCGTCAACGCCGCCATGGTCTACGGCACCGACGGCGGCATCGCCCCCTCGGGTCTGGTGGTGATGGCCGACGACAAGGGCGTGCAGCCGGTCTACGAGCCGGCCCCGATCATCCGCGAGGCGGTGCTCAAGGCCAATCCGCAGATCGAGGAGCTGCTGAAGCCGGTCTTCGCCAAGCTCGACCTGACCACGTTGCAGACGCTCAACGGTCGCATCCAGGTCGGTGGCGAGGCTGCCAAGGACGTCGCCATCGACTGGCTGAAGACCAACGGCTTCCTGAAGTAAGCTGCCGCACGGTCAATGCATTTTGGGGGTGGGCAGGACGACTGCCCACCCCTAGTGTTTTGGGCATGACGCGCTTCGGCAATGACCACCGCCTGTCATCCCTGCGAAAGCAGGGACCCATCGCCCAGCCCGCGCTGGCTGCGAGTTGGGTCCCTGCTTTCGCAGGGATGACATCGAGTATGGAGCGAGACCGGTGACCGACGCTGCGATCGCCGCACCGACACGAAGCTTCGCCGCCGACAAGCTCGGCGTGCTGATCGCCGCGCTGGCTGCCATCGCTGCGTTCCTGCCTTTCGCCGCCTTCCGCGCCAACCGCATCGTGCTTGGGGAAGCCAAAGGCCTCTTCGCCGCACTCCCCGGCTGGGAAGCTGCTGTCCTCGCCGTGGTGTTGGCCGCAGGCATCGGCATCGCCCTGTTCCGGACGCCAACCCTGTGGCGGCTTGCCACCAGCCTCGCGGTGCTGGCGCTGCTGTTCATCGCCATCGGCCACGCCGGCACGTTCCTGACGCCACCGGGTGACAAGATCGCCCGCGTCTCGCCGGGCGCCGGTTTCTGGCTGCTGATCTTTGCCTTCGCGCTGCTGGCGGCCGACGCCATTGCCCGGCTGAAGCTGAAGCCGTGGACGCGCATCGGCGTGCTGGCGGCGGTAGCCTTGTTCTTTGCCGTGCTGCTCGGCTCGGGCACGCTCAACGATCTCTCGATCCTCCGCGAATATGCCAACCGCGGCGATACCTTCTGGCGGGAGGCACAGACCCATCTGGCACTTGCGCTGGGTTCGCTCGCCGCGGCGACGGTCGCCGGCATTCCGATCGGCATCCTCTGCCATCGCAGCGATGCGTGGCGCGCGCCGGTGCTCAATGTGCTGAACGCCATCCAGACCATCCCGTCGATCGCGTTGTTCGGTCTGCTGATCGCGCCGCTCGCCTGGGTGGCAGCGAACATCCCCGGCGCTTCCGCCGTCGGCATCTCCGGCATCGGCGCGGCGCCGGCCATGGTGGCGCTGTTCGCCTATTCGCTGCTGCCGGTGGTGGCCAACACCGTGGTCGGCCTCGATGGCGTGCCGCCCGCCGCCAATGATGCGGCCAAGGGCATGGGCATGACCGACTGGCAGCGGCTGGTGACCGTCGAGTTTCCGCTGGCCTTTCCGGTGATCCTCACCGGCATCCGCATCGTGCTGGTGCAGAATATCGGCCTCGCCACCATCGCCGCGCTGATCGGCGGCGGCGGCTTCGGGGTCTTCGTGTTCCAGGGCGTCGGGCAGACGGCGATGGACCTGGTGCTGCTCGGCGCCGTGCCCACCGTGGCGCTCGCCTTCGCCGCGGCGGTCGTCCTCGATGCAATTGTCGAAATGGTCTCGCCCAAGGATAGCCGCCGTGATTGAGATCGAAGCCCTCACCAAGGACTATCTCGAGCTGACCGTGGTCGACCATGTCAGCCTCACCGTCGCCGATGGCGAGATCGCGGTGATCGTCGGCACCTCCGGGTCGGGCAAGACCACGCTGTTGCGGATGATCAACCGGCTGATCGAGCCGACCTCGGGCACGGTGAAGATCGACGGACAGGATACCCGGGCCGTGCCGGCCTTCGAGCTGAGGCGCCGGATCGGCTACGCTATCCAGGGGCACGGGCTGTTCCCGCATCGCACGGTGGGCCAGAACATCGCCACTGTGCCGACGCTGCTCGGCTGGGACAAAGCGAAGATCGCGGCACGGGTGGATGAACTGCTGGAGCTGTTCCAGTTGCCGCCGGCCGAGTTTCGCGACCGTATGCCGAGCGAACTGTCCGGCGGCCAGCAGCAGCGCGTCGGGGTGGCGCGAGCCCTCGCCGCTGAGCCGAAACTGCTGCTGATGGACGAGCCGTTCGGCGCGCTCGACCCGATCATCCGCGCCAAGGCGCAATCGGACCTGCTCGCCATCCAGAAGCGCTTCGGCACCACCATCGTCTTGGTGACGCACGACATGGAGGAGGCGATCCATCTCGGCTCGCGCATCGCCGTGATGGATAAGGGGAAGCTCCTGCAATACGCGCCGCCGGACGAGATCATCGCGCGGCCGGCAACGCCCTTCGTCGCCGAGCTGATCGGCACCGGCGAACGGCCGTTCCGGCTGCTGTCACTGGGCAAGGTCCGTGATCTGGTCGAGCCCGGCCCGGCCCAAGGCGAGCCGATTTCCGCCGATGCTTCGTTGCGCGACGCCTATGCCGAGTGCCTGTGGACCGGCCGCGAGATGCTGCCGGTGGTCGATGCCGACGGCGCCGGCATCGGCCGCATCCGCCGGGACGACATCGCCCACAAGGCCGAGCGCCCGCAATGAAGCCGGGGCTGATCATCCGGCTGCTGGTTCTCGCGCTGTTGGTGGCGTTCATCGTCACGCCCGAGAGCTTCGCCTGGGTGTTCCAGCCGCTGACCAGGAACGGCCAGCCGCCGATCTACATGCAGAACTCGCTGCTCAACCTGACCGTAAGCCACCTGACCATCGTCGCCATCGCCACCATCGCCTCGACGCTGCTGGCGGTGGGTTTGGCCATTCTCGTCACCCGGCCATTCGGCGCCGAGTTCCTGCCGTTGAGCCGCTCGCTCGCCAATATCGGCCAGACTTTTCCGCCTGTAGCGGTGCTGGCGCTGGCCGTGCCGGTACTGGGCTTCGGCACTGCGCCGACGCTGGTGGCGCTGTTCCTCTACGGGCTGCTGCCGATCTTCGAGAACGCCCTTACCGGGCTCACCACCTTGCCGCCGGCCGTGACCGAGGCGGCACGGGGCGTCGGGATGACCGACCGGCAGCGGCTGCTCGGTGTGGAATTGCCGCTGGCAACGCCGGTGATTCTCGCCGGCATCCGCCTCTCGGTGGTGATCTCGGTGGCGACGGCGACTATCGGCTCGACCGTTGCGGCCTCGACGCTGGGCGAGGTGATCATTGCCGGGTTGCTCAGCAACAACCTCGCCTTCATCGCCCAGGGCGGGCTGGTGGTCGGCGTGATGGCGGTTCTGATCTATGATGCGCTTTCGGCGCTCGAGCGGATGCTGATGGCCCGCACCGGCCAGCGCCGAGTGCAGTCGTAGGAGCCGATATGTCCGATTTCGATCTCGTCCTCGCCGGTACGGTGGTGCTGCCATCCATGGTGATCGAGGATGGCTATGTCGCGGTGCGCGACGGCAAGGTGGTGCATGTCGGCGAGGGGACGCCGCCGCACGCGCATGAACGGCATCTGCTTGGCAAGGCGCTGATCCTGCCCGGGGCCATCGACGCGCAGACCCACTCGCTGAGCCAGAGAGATCAGGAAGATTTCGTCTGGTCGACCCGTTCCGCGGCGGCGGGCGGGGTCACCACCATCGTCGACATGCCCTATGACGAGGGCAACCTCGTCTGCTCGGCGGAGGCGGTGCGGATCAAGGTGGCGCATGCCGAGCCGCAGGCCCGGGTGGATTTCGCGCTCTATGGCACGATCAACCCGGAGGAGGGCGCGAGCCGCATCGCCGAGCAGGCGGCGGCCGGGGTCGCGGCGTTCAAGTTCTCGACTTTCGGCACGGATCCGGTGCGCTTCCCGCGCATTTCGCCGCCGCTCCTCGCCGAGGCTTTCGCCGAGGTGGCAAAGACCGGGCTGACGGCGGGCGTCCACAACGAAGACGACGAAAGCGTCCGGGCCGCCATGGCGAGGGTCAAGACTTCGGGGATCACGGACTGGCGGGCGCATGGCCTGAGCCGGCCACCGCTGACTGAGCTGCTGGCGACGCTGCAGATTTACGAGACCGGGGCGCAAACTGGGTGCGATGCGCATGTGGTGCATTGCTCGCTGAGCCGCGGCTATGACATCGCGGCCGACTATCGGGCGCACGGTTTTGGCGCGACGATCGAGTGCTGCATTCATTACCTGACACTGGACGAGGAAGACGACGTCCGGCGGCTGGGCGGCAAGGCCAAGATCAACCCGCCGATCCGCCCCCGCGCCGAGGTCGAAGCGCTGTGGCGCCAGGTGGCGGCCGGCAATGTGACGCTGGTCTCGACCGATCACGTCAGTTGGTCGGAAGATCGGAAGACCAACCCGGACATGCTGGCCAATTCCTCCGGCGTGCCGGGGCTCGAGGCCATGGTGCCGCTGTTCGTCAAGGGCGCGCTGGAGCGTGGCGTGTCGCTGACCTGGGCGGCCAAACTGATGGCGGCCAATCCGGCCAGGCACTTCCGACTTGGCGCCAAGGGCGCGTTGGAGGCCGGCAAGGACGCCGACATCACCGTGCTGGTGGATCGCCCGATGGTCTACGACGCGGCAAGATCCGGGCACAATGTGGTGGGGTGGTCGCCCTACAACGGGATCGAGCTGCCGTGGACGGTGGCCGGCACCTGGCTGCGCGGGCGGCAGGTATTTGACGGAACCACGGTGGCCGAGCCGGGGGCAGGGCGGTGGGTGCGGCCGTGAGCACTATGCACTTGGCCACCCCCCTCCCAACCTCCCCCACAAGGGGGGAGGTGCCCGCCGGTTCCTTTGGAACGATCCGGCCCCACACTCGACTCTTCACCTCCCCCCTTGTGGGGGAGGCCGGGAGGGGGGTGCCCGACGCACCGGACCACCAATGACCCGCAATCTCCCCACCCAGGAAGCCCGTATCGCCGAGGATATCGCGACCCTCGCCGAGATCACCGAGCCCGGTCGTCCCTACACAAGGCGCGCCTTCACCCCGATGTTCCTCCGCGGTCGCGAGTGGCTGGTCCGGCGCTTCGAGGCCGCCGGGCTGGAGACGCGTATCGACGCCTCCGGCAACCTGATCGGCCGGCGGCGCGGTCGTACCGGCGGCAAGACCATCATGCTCGGTTCGCACTCGGACACCGTGCCCGACGGCGGCCGCTTCGACGGTATCGCCGGAGTATCGGCCGCGCTCGAAGTGGCGCGGGCGCTGCACGATCAGGGTGTCGTGCTGGAGCACGACCTGGAGATTGTCGATTTCCTGGGCGAAGAGGTGTCGATCTTCGGCGTCTCCTGCGTCGGCAGCCGCGGCATGGCCGGTGTACGGCCGGATAACTGGCTCGACCGCGAGGTCGATCAGTTCACTTTGCGCGAGGGGATCGCCGAGGTCGGCGGTAATCCCGGAAAAATCGAGAAGCGCGAGGATATCGTCGCCTTCCTCGAACTGCATATCGAGCAGGGGCCGGTGCTGGAAGATGGCCATCTCGATATCGGCGTGGTGACGGCGATAGCGGGGATCACCCGCATCGAGCTGGTGGTGAACGGTCGGGCCGACCATGCCGGCACCACCCCGATGGGCTCGCGCCAGGATGCGCTGACGACGGCAGCACGGCTGGTGGTGGGGATCGAGGAACTGGGCACGCTGCTCAGCAGGGGCAAGTTCCATTTCGCCGCCACCGTGGGTGAGTTTTCGATCGAGCCGGGGGCGGCGAACGTCGTGCCATCGCGGGCCCGCCTGCTGATCGATGCGCGGGCGGAGCGGCGCGAGGATATGGAGCGGTTCATCGCCGAACTCGTCGTGCTGGTTAACGCCACCACCGCGGCGACCGGGGTGGCGATAGAGCCGCCATTGACCATTTCCGATAATTTGCCAACGCCTTGCGACCCGTTCGTGCTTGATACGCTCGACGCGGCAGCCGTGGCCGTGGGGGCGCGCCATCGCCGCATGGCATCGGGCGCTGGGCACGACACGGCCTGGATGGCGCGGGTGACCAGGGCGGCGATGATCTTCATCCCCTGCCTCGGCGGCCGCAGCCATACGCCGGACGAATATGCCGAAACGGCCGACGTGGCGCTGGGCGCCGCCGTGCTGCTGGAGGCGGTGAAGCGGTTGGACAAGGAATTAGTCGACCAAGATGGCAAGCGAGCTTGAAACACCCCTCGGCGTCATTCCCGCGAAGGCGGGAAACCAGAGCCGCACGCTCAATGGCCGGTGGCTTCCCCTGGGTTCCCGCCTTCGCGGGAATGACGCCGGCGGTAAGGTGATTCACCGTGGGTAGAATTCTGACCGAGAAGGATGTGGAAGCCGCGGTGAAAGGCGGCTCCGTCTATGCCGCCGGCGGTGGTGGCTGGGCCGACCATGGTCGTATGCTCGGCTATGCGGCGGTGAGCGTCGGCAAGCCCGAGCTGGTCGATATCGAAGAGCTGGATCCGCGCGACTGGGTGGCGACTGCCGCCGCGATCGGCGCGCCGGCCTCGACCACGCCGTGGGAGATGCGCGGCGTCGACTACGTCAAGGCAGTGAAGCTCCTTGAGAAGGCGTTGGGCGACAAGGTCCGCGGCCTGATGATCGGGCAGAACGGCAAGAGCTCGACGCTCAATGCCTGGCTGCCGAGCGCCATTCTCGGCACCAAGGTGGTCGATGCGGTTGGCGATATCCGCGCCCACCCGACCGGCGACATGGGCTCGATCGGCATGGCCGGCAGCCCCAAGAAGATGATCCAGACCGCCGTGGGCGGCAATCGCGCCGAGAACCGCTACATCGAGCTGGTGGTGAAGGGCGCAACGGCCAAGATCTCGCCGATCCTGCGTACCGCGGCCGATATGTCGGGTGGTTTCATCGCCTCCTGCCGCAACCCGCTGCGCGCCAAATATGTGCAGCGCAATGCGGCGCTCGGCGGCATCTCGCTGGCGCTGAGCCTCGGCGAGGCGATCATTGCCGCCGAGAAAAAGGGTGGCTCGGCGATAATCGACGCCATCGTCAAGGCGACCGGCGGCACCATCCTGGTGAAGGGTGCGGTGACCAAGAAAGACCTCGTCTACACCAAGGAGGCTTTCGATATCGGCCGCTTTGTGCTGGGCGAGGGCGACAAGGCCGTTACCATCCACACCATGAACGAATACATGGCGATCGACGATGCCGGTGGCAACCGGCTCGCCACCTTCCCGGACGTGATCGCCACGCTCGATGCAGCAGGCCAGCCGCTGAGCGCCGGGCAGCTGCGCGAAGGCATGTTCGTCTTCGTGCTGCACGTGCCCAAGAAGGTGATCCCGCTCTCCTCCTCGGTGATCGACCCGACGGTCTATCCGCCGGTCGAGAAGGCGATGGGGATCGAGTTGGCCAAGTACGCGCTCGACGGCGTGAAGCGGAAGAAGAAGGCTCGGAAGGGCTGGGCTTAAGGCACCACTTTCTGAGCGCGCTGCCCCACCCTCATCCGGGCTTCGCCCACCTTCTCCCATCAAGGGAGAAGGTCACCCCGCAGACATCTCAGTCGGGCCTTCTCCCCTTGTGGGAGAAGGTGCCCGAAGGGCGGATGAGGGGTGGCCCCACGGTATGAAGGCGAACTAGACTGCCATCATGCCAAAATCCAATCCCCGCCATCCGAATTTCCCCATTCCCTCCGGTCCGGTCCTGCGCGCCAAAGGCTGGCGGCAGGAGGCGTTGTTGCGACTGCTCGAGAACGTGCTGGCCGTCGGTGAGGACCCGGACAAGCTGATCGTCTATGCGGCGCTCGGCAAGGCGGCGCGGAACTGGGCGTCGCATCGGCAGATCGTCGAAACGCTGACGACGATGGACGAGGACCAGACGCTGGTCATCCAGTCGGGCAAGCCGATCGGGCTGCTGAAGACCCATGCGCAGGCGCCGTTGGTGATCATGGCCAACTGCAACATCGTCGGACAGTGGGCCAAGGCCGAGGTGTTCTACGAGCTCGAGAAAAAGGGGTTGATCGCCTGGGGCGGGCTGACTGCCGGGGCGTGGCAGTATATCGGCAGCCAGGGCGTCATCCAGGGCACCTACGAGATCTTCATGCGAATCGCTGAAAAGCGCTTCGGCGGTTCGCTCGCCGGGCGTTTCATTCTCACCGCCGGCATGGGCGGCATGGGTGGTGCACAGCCGCTGGCCGGGCGGATGGCGGGCGCGGCGATCCTCGATGTCGATGTCGACCCGGTGCGCGCTGAACGCCGCAAGGAGATCGGCTATCTCGAGGAGATCGCGCCGGACCTCGACACGGCGCTCGAGATGATTGCCGCGGCGGTACGCGACAAGCGGGCGCTGTCGGTGGGGCTGGTCGCCAATGCCGCGGAGGTTTACCCGGAAATCCTGCGCCGCGGCATCATCCCCGACATCGTCACCGACCAGACCAGCGCGCACGATCTCGTCTACGGCTACGTGCCCAAGGGCATGAGCCTCGACGAAGTGCGGCGGCTGCGGGTGGACGGGCAGGGGCAGCTGATGGCGGCGAGCCGTGCGTCGATCGCCGACCATGTGCGGGCCATGCTGGGGTTTCAGGCGGCCGGTGCGGAAGTGTTCGACAACGGCAACCTGATTCGCACGCAGGCCAAGCAGGCCGGCGTCGAGAACGCCTTCGACATCCCGATCTTCACCGAAGCCTATCTGAGGCCGCTATTCGCCCGCGCCATCGGGCCGTTCCGCTGGATGGCGCTGTCGGGCGAGGCGTCGGATATCGCGCGGATCGACGACCTGGTGCTGGAGATGTTCCCGGACAACCGGATCGTCACCAACTGGATCCGGCTGGCCCGGCAATACGTGCCGTTCGAGGGGCTGCCGGCGCGCATCGCCTGGCTGGGGCATGGTGAACGGACGGCGCTGGCCCTGGCGGTGAACGCGCTGGTGCGCAGCGGCGAACTCAAGGGGCCGGTGGCGTTCTCCAGGGATCACCTCGATGCCGGGGCGATGGCCCACCCCAACATCATGACCGAGAACATGAAGGACGGCTCCGACGCCATCGCCGACTGGCCGTTGCTCGATGCGATGCTGCTCACCGCCTCGATGGCCGACCTGGTGGTGATCCACTCGGGCGGCGGCGGCTATGCCGGCTATATGACCTCGGCCGGCGTGACCCTGGTGGCCGATGGGACCGAGGCGGCCGATGCACGGCTGTCGCACGCGCTGACCAATGACACCTCGCTCGGCGTGATGCGCTATGCGGACGCCGGCTATGATGAGGCCGTGGATGAGGCGGCGAAGAAGGGGATCGGGTGGTTTGATCTGCGGGGAAACTGACTGATAGAGACGGCCCCCTCCCATCCTCCCCCATGAAGGGGGAGGTGAAGAGTCGAGGCTCTGTCTTCGATCGTGCCAACCACTGGATGCGGCACCTCCCCCTTTATGGGGGAGGATGGGAGGGGGCCGTCTGCCGGCAGTACGAGCTAGTTCTTCGCCGCCCCGGTCTTGGCCGCCTTGGCTTCATCGTACCACCACACCGTCGGGAAGCCGATCGAGAATTCCGGCAGGGTTTCGGGGTGGCTGAAGCGGTCCCAGCGGGCGATGCGCGACTTGCGCAGCGTGTAGGTCGGCACAGTGTAGTGGTGTGCCAGCAGCACGCGGTCGAGCGCCCGGGTGGCGGCGATCAGCGTTTCGCGGTCGTCAGCGAAGACGATCTTGTCGATCAGCGCGTCGACGCCCTTGTCGGAAATGCCGGCATAGTTGCGGCTGTCGTTCTGCGCCGCCGAGGCCGAGCCCCAGAAATCGCGCTGCTCGTTGCCGGGCGAGAGCGACTGCACCCAACCGGTGTAGATCATGTCGTAATCCCGGTTCTGGGCCCGCTCGATATATTGCGGCGAATCCACCGAGCGGATGGTGGCGTTGATGCCGAGCCGCTTGAGATTGGTCTGGAACGCCGTGGCGATCGGCTCGATGGTCGGCCCGTTGAGCAGGATCTCGAAGCTCACCGGCGTGCCGCTGGGATCGACCAACTGGTTGCCGTTGAGGGTGTAGCCGGCTTTCGTGAGGATCTCGTTGGCGGTGCGCAGGCTCTGCCGGAGCTTGGTCGTGTCGCCGTTGACCGGGTTCTTGTACTCGGTGGTGAACACCGAGGCGGGGACGAGATCCTTGACCGAGTTAAGGATCTCCAGCTCCTCGCCCTGAGGCAAGCCGGAAGACGCGAACTCGGTGCCGTAGAAGAACGAGTTGATGCGGTCGTACTGGCCGAAGAAGCGCAGCTTGTCGAGTTCCTCGAAATCGAAGGCGTAGAGCATCGCTTCGCGCAGCGCTTCGTTCTGGAACAGTGGTTTCCTGAGGTTCGGCACGAACCCGACCAGGATGCCCGAGCCGCGATAGGCGTTCTCGAACAGCTCCTTGATCACCTTACCCTCGGTGACGGCCGGGAAGGTGTAGTCGTTCTGCCAGCGCAGCGCGAGGTTCTCGTCCCACCAGTCGAAGGCGTCCCCCTTGAAGCCTTCGAACTCGGCGGTGGTGTCGCGGAAATACTCGTACTTGATCTGGCCGAAATTGTTCTGGCCGATGTTGAACGGCTCTTTCAGGCCCCAGTAGTTGGGGTCGCGCTCATAGGTGATCGAGGTGCCGGCCGAAAAGCTCGCCAGCTTGTACGGTCCCGAGCCCAGCGGCGGCTCGAGGGTGGAGCGGCCGATATCGCGCGGCTTGCCGTCGGGGTCGGTGCCCTCCCACCAGTGCTGCGGCAATACGATCAGCTGGCCCATGATGTTGGGCAGTTCGCGGTTACCGGTCTGGTCGAAGCTGAAGGTCACCTCGCCGGGCGCGGTGACTTCCGCCTTGGTGACGTTGGCGTAGTAGTTGGCCTGGCTGGGGTTGAGTTCCTTGACCTTGTTGAAGGTCCAGACCACGTCCTCGGCCTTGACCGGTTCGCCATCTGCCCACCTGGCGCGTGGGTTCATCCGGAAGGTGACCGAGGAGAAGTCGTCGGGGTAGCTGAAGGCCTCGGCGAGGTTGCCGTACTGGGTGGAGGTTTCGTCGAGCGATGGCGTGGTCAGCGTCTCGAACACCAGCCCGATGCCGTCAGCGGGTTCGCCCTGCGGCAGGATCGGGTTGAAGGTGTCGAAGCCGCCCATCGAGCTCAGCCGCACCACGCCGCCCACCGGCGCATCAGGGTTCACGTAGTCGAACTTCTCGAAGCCTGCAGGGTATTTCGGCTCGCCGATCAGCGAGCCGCCGTGGTGCCAGACTTTCTCCTGGGCGATCGCCGGGCTGAACGTCAGGAGCGCGGCGAGGGTGAGGGCGACGAACTTCATGCGCATGAGGGCCTCCATTCGGGGGAGAACGTGTTGTCGGAGTTTAAGAGGGAAAGGGTACGGAGGCGAGGCACTAAAGCCGGCGTGCGTGGGGGGGCGGCTCGCTCCGGCAGCGCGTTGATCACTGCGCCACCTCCGCTGACGGCACCGCTTCGACGGCGAAGGCGGCGGCCATCAGGGCGCGGGTGTAATCGGACTGCGGCGCGGCAAAGATTTCGGCAGCCGGCCCGTGTTCGACTACCTTGCCGTTGCGCATCACCATCAACTGGTTGGCGAGCGCCCGGACGACGCGCAGGTCGTGCGAGATGAACAGGTAGGTGAGGCCGTGCCGACGCTGCAGCTCACGTAACAGGTCGACCACCTGCGCCTGCACGCTCATGTCCAGCGCCGAGGTGGGCTCGTCCAGCACCACGAATTTGGGCTCGAGCACCATGGCACGGGCGATGGCGACGCGCTGGCGCTGGCCGCCGGAGAACTCGTGCGGGTAACGGAAGCGCGCCTCGGGGTCGAGCCCGACCTCGGTGAGCGCCCGGACGACACGGGCGTCGCGCTCGGCCGAGGTGAGCTGCGGCGCGTGCACGGCAAGGCCTTCGGCGATGATCTCGGCGATCGACATGCGCGGGCTGAGCGAACCGAACGGATCCTGGAAGACGATCTGCAGATCCTTGCGCAGCGGCCGCATGGCGCCCCACGAGAGCTGGTCGATGTCGCGCCCGAGATAGACGATGCGACCTTCCGAGCCGATGAGGCGGAGCAGGGCGCGCCCGAGCGTGGTCTTGCCCGATCCGCTTTCGCCGACCACCCCGAGGGTCTCGCCACGCCGGATCGAGATATCGACGTCGTCCACCGCCTTGATGTGGCCGACTGTGCGGCGGAGGAACCCGCGCTTGATCGGGAACCAGACGCGTAGTTTTTCGGCGGCGACGATCGGTTCGGCACCCGAGCTGGCGGGCGGGTCGCCTTTCGGCTCGGCGGCGAGGAGCTTCCTGGTATAGGCGTGCTGCGGGTTGGCGAACACCGTTTCGGTCGGACCGGATTCGACGATCCTGCCCTCGGTCATCACGTGGGTGATCTCGGCCATGCGGCGCACGATGTGCAGGTCGTGCGTGATGAACAGGATCGCCATGCCGCGCTTCTTCTGCAGCGACATCAGCAGCTCGAGGATCTGCGCCTGGATGGTGACGTCGAGAGCCGTCGTCGGTTCGTCCGCGATCAGCAGTTGCGGCTCGTTGGCGAGCGCCATGGCGATCATCACGCGCTGCCGCTGCCCGCCGGAGAGCTGATGCGGGAAATCGTCGAGGCGGGAGACGGGATCTGGAATGCCCACTTCACTCAGCAGCTCGATGGTTCGCGCCCGGGCCGCAGCCCGCCGCATGCCGCGATGCAGGATCAGTGCCTCGCTGACCTGCCGCTCGACCGTGTGCAACGGATTGAGCGAACTCATCGGCTCCTGGAAGATCATCGAGATGGCGTTGCCGCGCACGCCGCGCAGCGTTCGATCATCGGTGAGCAACAGGTCCTGCCCGTTGAACAGAATGCGCCCCTTGGGATGCGAGGCAGCCGGGTAGGGGAGGAGTCTCAGCACCGAGAGCGCGGTCACGGATTTGCCCGAGCCGCTCTCGCCCACCAGCGCTACGGTCTGGCCAGGCTGGATGTCGAAGGAGACGCCGCGGACGGCGGGGACCTGGCCGTGCTCGGTGGCGAACTCGACATGGAGGTCCTCGACCTGGAGCAGGGGCGCGTTCATGAGCGCGACCCCGCGAAGGTCTTGCGCGGGTCGAACGCGTCGCGCACCCCCTCACCGATAAAGACCAGCAGGGTGAGGATCAGCGACACGGTGAAGAAGCCGGTGATGCCGAGCCACCAGGCGGAGAGGTTGTCCTTGCCTTGCGCCAGGAGCTCACCCAGCGACGGCGAGCCGACCGGCAGGCCGAAGCCGAGGAAATCCAGCGCCGTCAGCGTCGTCACCGAGCCGGCGAGGATGAACGGCATGAAGGTAAGCGTCGCCACCATCGCATTGGGTAAGAGGTGCCCGACCATGATCTTGAAGTTGGAGACCCCCAGTGCCCGGGCAGCCGCGACATACTCGAAGTTGCGGGCGCGCAGGAATTCGGCCCGTACGATGCCGACCAATGCCGTCCACGAGAACAGCAGCAGGATGCCGAGCAGCACCCAGAAACTGGGCGCGATGATGCTGGAGATGATCAGCAGCAGGTAGAGCGAGGGGACCGACCCCCAGATTTCGATGACGCGTTGCGCGATGAGATCGACCCAGCCGCCGAGGTAACCCTGCAGCGCGCCGGCGCCGATGCCGATGATCGACGACAGGACGGTGAGGATAAGGCCGAACAGCACCGAGATGCGGAAGCCATAGATCAGCCGGGCCAGTACGTCACGGCCCTGGTCGTCGGTGCCGAGCCAGTGGAAATTGCCGATGTTGCAGGAGGGATCGGCGATGCCGGCCGGGTAGCCGGCGCAGCGCTCTTCAGCGGTCTGTAGCCAGGACGGTTTTGATGGCGCGGCGCCACTGAGGGATTCATCGACCGTGCTGTAGGAGTAGCGGATCGGCGGCCAGAGCATCCAGCCATTGGCGTTGATCTCGTCGGCGATGAAGGGATCGCGATAGACCGTTTCGGCGAGGAAACCGCCGAATTTGCTCTCGGGATAGGTGACGACCACCGGGAACAGCGTCTCACCCTTGTAGCCCACCACCAGCGGACGATCGTTGGCGATCAGCTCGGCGAACATGGTGAGGACGAACAGGACGAGGAAGATCCACAGTGACCAGACGCCGCGCCGGTTGGCGTTGAACACCTTGAGGCGGCGCTGGTTGATCGGCGACAGCAGCGGCGCCGAGCGGGCATGGTCGGCCGGGGCGAAGGCGAGAAGAGGAGAGCGGATGCCCGCGAGGGTGGCGTGCATCAGACTTCCCGGCTCTCGAAATCGATGCGCGGGTCGATCCACATGTACATGAGGTCGGAGACGAGCCCGATGATCAGGCCGAGCAGCGAGAACACGTAAAGCGTCGCGAACACCACCGAGTAGTCGCGGTTGAGCACTGACTGGAAACCTAGGAGGCCGAGCCCATCGAGCGAGAATATCGTTTCGATCAAGAGCGAACCGCCGAAAAAGGCCGAGATGAACGCCGCCGGGAAGCTGGCGATGACCAGCAGCATGGCGTTGCGGAACACGTGCCGGTACAGCACCTGCCGATCGTTGAGCCCCTTGGCGCGCGCCGTGGTGACATACTGCTTGCGGATTTCCTCGAGGAACGAGTTCTTGGTGAGGAGCGTCACCGTGGCGAAGCCGCCGACCGCCATGGCGGTGATCGGCAAGGTAATATGCCAGAGGTAATCGAGCACCTGGCCGTACCAGGGCAGGTTCGCGAAGTTCTCTGAGACCAGTCCCCGCAACGGGAAGATGTTCCAGAAACTGCCGCCGGCAAACAGCACGATGAGCAGCACCGCGATGAGGAAGCCGGGGAGCGCGTAGCCGATGATGACGATGGACGAGGTCCAGACATCGAAACGCGAACCGTCGCGCAGCGCCTTGGCGATGCCGAGCGGGATCGAAACGCCATAGCCGAGCAGCGTCATCCACAGCCCGAGTGTGATCGAGACCGGCAGTTTTTCCTTGATCAGGTCCACCACCGAGATGTCGCGAAAGTAGCTGTTGCCGAAATCGAAGCGCAGGTAGTTCCACATCATCGAAAAGAAGCGCTCGATCGGCGGCTTGTCGAAGCCGAACTGCTTCTTGATCCGCTCGAGGATCTCCGGTCGAAGCCCGCGTGCGCCGCGATAGGTGGAGTTGACGTCGGCGGTGTCCTTGGCCTGTCCGGTCTGCTGGCCGGCGAAGTCGCCCTGCTGACTGCCGGTGATGCGTTCGGTCGAGCTGACGTTCTGGCCGGACATCTGAGCAATGACCTGCTCGACCGGCCCGCCTGGCGCGAACTGCACGATGATGAAGGAGACGATCATGATCCCGAGCAGCGTCGGGATCATCAGCAGCAGGCGTCTCAGGATGTAGGCGCCCAAGTGGCGGCTCCGGGGTCCAGGGTCGAACTAGGCTAGCAACGCAGCACTGTGGGCCGGAATGCGGCAAATCACCAAGGAGTGAATGTCATGGGCGCACCGCGAATTCGATGCCGGCGGTGTCGCCGACTGCGAAGATGCGGTCACGGGCCACGGCGTACTCCTCGCCCTTGAGGTGCTCAAGCATCAACGGCACTTCGCGCGGCAGGCGGTTCAGTTCGCCCAGATAGGTGCGGTAGTCGAGCACGCCTTCGCCGATCTGCACCTCGTCGAGGTGTAGTGCTGCCTGGTGGTGCAGCTTGATGTCCTTGGCGTGGCACGACACCACCCACTGGCCGAGCTTGTCGAAACATTCGCGGATCAGCGCGCCATTATCGAAATACACCCGCGGCGTCATGATGAGGTTCACCGGGTCGAAATGCGCGCCGAACATCGGCCGCGCCACGGCGTGGATCAGCTCGACATAGCTGTCGACGCTGTCCGGCAGGGAGTACTGCATCATTTCGAGCGCAAACCTGGCGCGCTTCGGTTTCACCGCGTCGAGAATGTGGCGCACCGTCTCGACCGAGGCATCGAACGCCTCGGGGCTCATGTTCTCGGCCGCCGGGGCATAGTCGGTGCCGGCCTGAAACGAGCCGATATAGCTGACCGCGCACCCGGCCCCCACGGCGTCGGCAATCGCGAGACGCTCCACGGCGTAGGCGAGGTTGGCCTTGCGCACGGCTTCATCGGGCGAGACCAGGTTGCGCCAGATGCCGATCTCGGCCAGTACCACGTTCTCGGCGGCAAACGCCTGCTCGATGGCGCTGAGCCGGTCGCGATCGTCGAGCCTCACCTCCGGCACATAGGCAGCGCCGTAGCCGAAAGCGCGATGCGCCCGGGCGAAGGCGTAGGGATCCTCGCTGCCGATGGGCAAGCCGTGCCCGCCAAGCCGGATGGCCATCAGACGTGGTTCCGCCAGCTGTGCTGCGGATTGTAGTCGAGCAGGCGCCGGGCCTTGTCGATCGACAGCAGCGTACCGTTCTGGCTGAGCTCGCGCTTGTGCGGCACCTTGGGGAACACCTCGGCCATCAGCGACATGTTGGAGCGGCTCATCACCGTATCCTGGTTGGCGATGATGAAGGCCTCGAACCCCTTGAACTCGGCCTCGATGCCGCGACGCACCGCCTGTGCCCCATCGCGCGCGTCGATATAGCCCCAGAGGTTCCATTTGCGAAGCTTGGGGTCAGCGTCGAAGGCGGGGAACGCCTCATAATCTTCGACATCCATGACGTTGGAAAAGCGCAGGCCGACGATCTTCAGCTGCGGATCCCAGCGGCAGAACTGCGCCGCCATCGTCTCGTCGAGCAGCTTGCCGAGCGAATAGGCGGTCTCGGGACGGGGGAAATACTCCTCGTCGACCGGAACGTAGGGCGGCGGCGTTTCGAAGGGCAACCCAAGCACGGTTTCGCTCGAGGCGAAGACGACGTTTTTGACGCCGGCGAGGCGGCAGGCCTCGAACACATTGTAGCTGGTCGGCACATTGTTCGCGACGGTGCGGCTATTGGCGAAGAGACCCGGCGCCGGGATCGCCGCGAGGTGCACCACCGCATCGAACGGACCGCGGCGTTCGTCGACCCCGCCGAGGATCGCCTGCGCCACCTGGCCGAAATCGGTGAGGTCGATGCGGACGGTCGGGCAGATCGGATCCCTGGGGAGCGTCTGGTCGATGTTGAGCACGGAATAGCCGTTGGCTACCAGGTCCTTGAGCACCGCCCGCCCCAGCTTGCCGCTGCCGCCCGTTACCAGAACCTTGGCCATTTCTCGTCCTCCCGAAACTGATTTGCCCGAAAGCCTAGCACGGCTTGGGCCCATTCTGTCACGAGGCTGAACGCACTCGTCAGTGCCGGTTCAAGGCCGATGGCGCAGTCTCCTGTCCAGCGTCAGGAGGCGGATCGCTTCATCGCGATCCCCCCGATTTGGAAAGGACTACGACGTGCGGGCCAGCCCCCCGCCGCCCAACATCAGGAGACTGAAATGACCAAGCTCGCTCTCGCCGCGACATTCGCGGTTGCCATGCTGACTTCGTTCTCTGCTATTCCTGCCAACGCCCAAAGCCAAAGGGAGCCGTGCACCGCCGGCCCGCAGTGTCCGAGCCAGGATGGTGGGAGTGATCCCTATTGTGGCGACCAGCTCGGCGTGTTGAAGCGCGTGATGCCTGCCGAGGTGCTCGGCGTCGACAGCCACTACCGTGTCTGGGTCACCGAATTCTGCACCTCCGAGACGCTGATGCGCTCGGACGGCAATGCCGCCTATCTCCGTACCGCCATCGCTAAGAACGACGTGCTCACCGACGTGCTGGCCGAACGCGGCTTCCACGCCGACGACGTCTACGCGGTCAAGATGATGGGCGACGACACCATCAACCTTTACGTCCACAATTTCGGACGCTGATCCAACTCGGCTCTGATGATGCGGTACGGGTTGGCCCGTTCCTGTCGCCAATCTGAACGGCGTCATCAGAGCCGGTTCAACGTGATGAGCCCAACTCCTGGCCATCGTACGAGCAGCAATGTCTCGCACCCCGCGGCGCTCGCCGCATTGACCAAGGAGATGAAATGCCCAAGCTCGCTCTCGCCGCGACCTTCGCCATCGCGATGCTCACTTCGTTCTCAAGCGCACCGACGCAGGCCCAGGTTCAGCTGGACACCCCATGCGGCCAGGCCAGCTGTCCTCAGGGCGGCTCCACCACCACCACCTCTTGCGGCAATCAGCTCGGTGCGCTGAAGCGCGTGATGCCCGCCGAGGTGCTCGGCGTCGACAGCCATTATCGTGTCTGGGTCACCGAGTTCTGCACCTCCGCGACATTGATGCGCTCCGACGGCAATGCCGCCTATCTCCGCACCGCCATCGCCAAGAACGACGTGCTCACCGACGTGCTGGCCGAGCGCGGTTTCCATGCCGACGACGTGTACGCGGTCAAGATGATGGGCGACGATACCATCAACCTTTACGTCCACAATTTCGGACGCTGATCCAACACCTTGGTGCTAAACTGACGCCGGATCGGCCGCGAGGCCGACCGGCGTTTGTGCATTTCGCGGCCCTGCCGCAGCCAACCACAGGAGACTGCCAGATGTCCAAGCTCATGCTGGCCGCCATTACCGCCATTGGGCTCGGCGCGTCGATGATTCCCCCCGCGCTCGCCACCGCCCTCCCGATCGAAAGGGATGACGATGTCTGCGATGACTATCTTGGCGTGCTGAAGCGTGTCACGCCGGACGATATCGCAGGAGTGACGGAGCAGCAGCGCGTCTGGGTCACCGAATACTGCCCCGGTCGCTCGGTCCTCAGAACCGAGGGCAATGCCGCCTCGGTGCGGTCGGCCATCGCCGACAACGAGGCACTGGCCGCTGCGTTGCGCCAGAAGGGCTATTCGGCCGCTGACGTATTCGCCGTCAAGATGATGGGCGACGACACGGTCAATCTCTACGTCCATCGCTAGACGAGTAGAGGTATTCGGCGCCTCAGACGGTGCTGTTACTATGAATGATCTCTGAATGCCCGGATCAGCGGCGGTTCAAACGCCCCGCAATAGTTCCGCCGCCAACGAAGCGCCGAGCGCGCGACGAACGGCGGCAGGGGTGCCGCCGGGCAATCAAACTGTTGAGAGAGATCATGAAGAACCTGAAGCTTGTTCTGCTGGCCCTGGTGGCCACCCTCGGCCTTGCGGTCATCACCACTCTTCCTGCCCAGGCCGCTCAGGCCGGCTGTACCACCATGGGGCCGTGCGGCGGTGGTGGTGGCGGTGGCGACACCTCCGATGGCGGCGAGCCCTTCGACCCGTTCTGCCATGTCGTCGAGTGCGACGAGGAGCCGGAAGTCGCCGAAGAGGGCTGCATGAAGAACTGCGACGGCCCCGATGTTCCTGAGATCGCCGAGGAAGGCTGCATGAAGAACTGCCAGCCCGGCAAGCCGGGCGACGACCCGAAGATCCCGGGCAACGTGGCCGGCCTCGTGCGTTGCGATGCCAAGATCGGCGACCTCGCCAAGGTGACCGCCAAGCAGATCGGCAGCGTCAACGGCCGCGATGCGGTCGATGTGGTGCCGGTTTGCGCCGACAAGAACCTGGTCGAGCAGCAGCTTGGCGTCGAGAGCCTGCGCAACGCCATCGCCCGGAACGACAAGATGGACAAGGCTCTCGGGCAGGGCGGCTATGCTGCTGACGACGTGGTCGGCGTGATCGTCGGCCGCAACTCGGCGGTGCTCTACGTCCACGCCCTCTGAGCGACAACGGGCGACTGAACAAGGGGCGGGAACCGCACGGTTCCCGCCCCTTCCTTATTGCTGCCGCGACATTGCCCTGCCGATGAATGCTGTCTGAATGAAGGGCTCACAGGGGGTTCAATCGCGAGAGGGCATGGTCGGGACAACAGAACGAAACCCCGGCCCCCGAAAGGATGCCACGATGAACAGATCCCATGAGAAACTGCTGGTCGCGACCCTCGCCGGTCTGATCATCGCCAGCGCCGCCGTTTTCGCCATCCAGCCCGCCATGGCCGCCGGCTATGACGTCGAGAGCCCCGCCCACATCGTCGGTGTGAAGAAGTGGGACACGCTCAACGTCCGCAAGTGGCCCGCCTCCTATTCGCAGAAGATCGGCGAGTTCGAGCCCAAGAGCTCGGTCTGGGTCGAGCGCTGCATCACCGCCCCGCAGGGCGGCTCGGACTGGTGCCTGGTCGAACAGCAGGACACCAAGGGCTGGGTGAACGCCAAGTTCCTGAAGCTGGCCTACGACTGGGACATCTGATCCCCAAGTTTCCTGCCGCGTTGCTCCAAACGGCGCGGCAGGCTCCTACGACTACCCCATGCACACGTGCCTTTGACTGACCTCCGAAACATTGACTTCACGGCCCGGACGCGTTCCCTAGGAACCTCCGGGCCTTTTTCTTTTGACGAGTCAGTTTTGGACGCCAACCCCATCCTTATCGAGCAGACGCGCGGCAACTTCGTCGAGAATCGCCACCGCGGTGCTTTCGTGATCTCGGACGCCGAGGGCAATGTCATCGCCGCGGCCGGCGATACCTCGCGGCCGGTGTTTCCGCGGTCGGCGATCAAGTCGATGCAGGCGCTGGCCATGGTGACCTCGGGCGCCATCGACCGCTTCGGGTTGAGCGACGAGGAACTGGCGCTGGCCTGCGCCTCGCATCACGGCGAAGACGTGCATGTCGAGGGCGTTACGCATTTCCTCGGCCATATCGGACTCGCCGCCGGCGACCTCGAATGCGGCGCGCACCAGCCGAGCAACGGTAAGGCGCGCGAGGCGCTGCGGGCGCACGGACTGGAGCCGAGCCAGCTGCACAACAACTGCTCGGGCAAGCATTCGGGCATGCTGAGTGTCGCGAGGGCGCTTGGCGTCGACACGCACGACTACGTGACGCGTGGTCATCCGGTGCAGGTGGCGGTGCGCAAGGCCGTCGAGACGGTGATCGGCGAACCGCTGAGCGAGGACCGCTGCGGCACCGACGGCTGCTCGATCCCCACCTGGGCCGCGCCGCTCTCGGCCTTTGCCCGCGGTTTCGCGAGGATGGCGACGGGAATTGGGCTGCCAGAGGAGATCGGCGGCGCGGCGACGCGCATCTTCGACGCCGCGACTGCCCACCCCTTGCTGGTCGCCGGCACCGGCCATCTCGATACCCTGGTGATGGAAGCCTTCGGTGGCCGCGTCATGCAGAAGGGTGGCGCCGAGGGCGTGCAATGCGGCGCCATCCGCGACAAGGGCTGGGGCTACGCGCTGAAGATCGACGACGGCAACATGCTGGCGAGCCAGACACTGGTCGCCAACCTGTTGCTGCGCTTCGCCGACCCTGACGCCGGCCAGCGCGCCGTGCTGGAAAAGTTCGCGCGCCAGCTGGTGCGGAACGTCCGCGGCCTCGAGGTCGGCGAGATGCGGGCGGCCTGACCAAGGACACGCTGCCCGGCGACGTCCAATATCCACAACAGCAGCTCCGGAGACCCGCATGCGCCGTGCCGTCGTGACTATCGTTGCCTCGACCCTGCTCTGCGGAGCGGCGCTTGCTGGACCTGCATATGCCCCGCCTAAGGTCTCGCCGGCGAAGACCGTCGAGGTCCCGGCCGACCTGCGCGCGGCAGCGACCGAACTGCTGAAGGCGGTGGCCGCCAAGGATGTCGACGCTATCGGGAAATGGCTGGCGCCGAAGGTGTCGATCGTCACAGGTACCCTCGATCTCTCGATTCCGCGCGGCACCAGGCTCGAGGGGCCGTGGGAGAGCGCCAAGTCGCAGGTCGCCGGCCTCGGCAACAGCACCGGTGGCGACTGGGACCTGCCGCCAAACGTCGATATCGGCGTGTTCCTGACCAAGATGGAGCTGGATTTCATCGGCCAGTCGCTGACCGACGGACAGCCCTGGGGCACTGACGCCGCGGTGAAGGGTGCGATCTGCACCTATGGGCTCGGAAGGGTCGACCCGGCCGCGGTGAAGCGCGCGGCCAAGGCGCTGGACACGAGTGGCGACAACTTCGTCGGCGTGAAGCGCGAGATCGAGCTGTTCGAGACGATGGAAGACAGCAGCAAGCCCGTAGGCAAGCTGGTCCCCGGCCTGCTCTATGCCACCGACTACGACGCCGAGACCTCGACCCAATGGACCGCCTTCCACCTGCCGGCAGGCGGCGTCGGTTTCGGCAAAACCACCGGCGGCGACTTTGACCGTCCCTACGCCTCCGGCCTCTGCTTCAAGCAGCAGGCGTCGGGAGAGTGGGCCGTGGTGGCGCAGGCTTCGACGGGGCTTTAGCCAGTCACCGAGTTGTCGGCCACCGTCACGTGCGGGTATTTCGCGGCGTCCTTCACCAGGTCTTCGACCACCACCGTGTCCCATTCGAGACCCACGATGGCGTGGTCGAGCGGGGCGTTGACGATGTTGCCGGTGATGGTGACAGGTCCGGGCGAGGGGTTCTGCACCACGCTGACGCCGATGCCGGTGCTGGTGGCGTAGAGCACGTTGTCGGCGATGATCACGTCGCGCAGGAACGTGCCACGGCCGGCGAGGATGCCGACGCCGGGGACGTTGTCGATGCTGTTGCCCGAGATGCTGGTTTCGGCCTCGGCATAGATGCCGAAGGGCCTGGTGTCCGGGTTGACCTCGGAGCGCGAGCGGATGTTACGCACGATGTTGCCCGAGCAGACCGCAAGCCGCCCGCCCGAATCGAGATTGGTGATCGAAATGCCGGCGGCGGCGCCATCGACGATGTTGTTGGAGATCACCGAGCCGGAGAAGGCGAACTCCGAAAAGATCGCCACTTCCCCGGAATTGCGGCAGACGTTGCCGGTCACCGCGACGTTGCTCGTCGAGTTGAGACGCACTGCGGTGAACATGCAGTCGGCGATCTGGTTGTTGGCGACGATCACGTCATTGCAGCGGAAAACATTGATGCCGTTGCCGTTCTGGCCGTTCCCGCCATTGGTGGCGCCGATGCCGACAATGGTGTTGCCTGATATCACCGACCCATCGTGGCGGGGCTTGCTGCCCCAGATCAGGAAACCGCCATTGCCGCATTTGTTGACGCGGTTGGATGCGATGTTGAGGCCGCGGCCATCGACCGAGAAGATCGCGGCGAGGGCGTGGCCGGTGAAATCGCAATCCTCGATATCCGCCCCGGCGTCGCGCACCGCGAGGCCGTTGGCGGCGCCGCCGATGAAGCTGCAATTGCTGAGCGTGACGTGGTCGCTCGCCTCGATCTCGACGAGCCCGCGATCGGCGCCGGCCGGCCCGCCATTGCCGCGCGTGAAGGTGAGGCCCGAGAAACTGACATGCGCACTGCCGGCCACCCGGAACACCGGCGCATCGCCCGCCGCGGCAAGGATGGTGCCGCCCGGTATGCCAGTTATCACCACGTTGCTCGGCACCTGCAGATTTTGCACGTAGTAGCTGCCCGAGCCGAGGAACAGCGGGCGACCTTCCTCGGCGGCACGCAGCAGCGCCTCCTGCATCGGGCCGCTCTGGTCGTCGAGGCTGCCCGGCACCAGGTTGAGCGCCGTCGAATCGAGCGACTGCGCTCGCACCCCTCCGGCAAGCGGCAGGGCGGCCAATCCCGCAAGAATGTGACGGCGGTTCATACGCATGGAGGGAGTGTAAGGGCGTAGGGGGGCGTTTGGGAATTGCCCATTCCGGCGCCGTCCCCAGGCTATGTGGGATTGAATCCAACCGCAGCAGCACCCAGCGAGGCACGAGGCTGTCGCCCTGCTTTCATTTGGCAGCCCATCCCCCCGCCGCTATAGAGTCCGCAACTGGCTATCAAATCCTGTGAGGCGTCATGCTCCTTCCCGACAAGATCTATCTCGGCCAAAGCACCCGGCCGGAGTACCTGGCGCTCAAGTACGGCAACCGGCATGGGCTGGTGACCGGCGCCACCGGCACCGGCAAGACCGTGACACTGCAGTCGATCGCCGAGGGCTTCTCGGCCGCCGGGGTTCCGGTGTTCGCCGCCGACATCAAGGGCGATCTGTCCGGCATCGCCAATATGGGCAAGATGCTCGACTGGCAGGTGAAGCGGGCCGAGGAGATCGGCTTCACCGACTATGCGGCGAGCAAGTTCCCGGTGATCTTCTGGGATCTGTTCGGCCGGCAGGGCCACCCGGTCCGCACCACCATCTCCGAAATGGGCCCGCTGCTGCTGAGCCGCATCCTCGATCTCAACGACACCCAGGAAGGCGTGCTGAACATCGCCTTCAAATATGCCGACGATAACGGCCTGCTGCTGCTCGATTTGAAGGACCTGCGTGCGCTGCTGGTGGAAATCGCCAACAACGCCAAGGATATCTCGGTGCAGTACGGCAATGTCGCCTCGGCCACGGTGGGCGCGGTGCAGCGCTCTCTGCTGGTGCTGGAGCAGCAGGGCGGCGATCAGTTCTTCGGCGAGCGGGCGCTCGACATCCGCGACCTGATGCGCACCACCACCGACGGCAAGGGCTATGTCTCGATTCTCGCCGCGGACGAGCTGATGCGCGCGCCGCGGCTCTACGCAACGTTCCTGCTCTGGCTGCTCTCGGAGCTGTTCGAGGTGCTGCCGGAAGTCGGCGACCCGGAAAAGCCCAAGCTGGTGTTCTTCTTCGACGAAGCGCACCTGCTGTTCGACGATGCGCCCAAGGCGCTGGTCGACAAGGTGGAGCAGGTGGTCAAGCTGGTACGCTCGAAGGGCGTTGGCGTCTACTTCGTCACGCAAAACCCGGCCGACATTCCGGACGCCGTACTGGCGCAGCTTTCGAACCGCGTGCAGCACGCGCTGCGGGCCTATACGCCGAAGGAACAGAAGGCAGTCCGGATGGCGGCGGAGTCGTTCCGCCCCAACCCTGACTTCTCGACCGCCGAAGTGATCACCCAGATGGGCACCGGCGAGGCACTGGTTTCGGTGCTGGAAGACAAGGGCGTGCCCTCGGTCGTCGGCCGCACGCTGATCCGGCCACCCTCGGGACAGGTCGGGCCGCTGCTGCCCGAGGAACGGCGTGCGGTGATCGCCAACTCGCCGGTGGCTGGCATCTACGACGCGGTGGTGGACCGCGAGTCGGCGTTCGAGGTGCTGACCAAAAAGACCCAGGAGCGGCAGGCGAGCGAGGCGGAGGCGAGGCAAGCTGAACTCGACGCCAAGACGGCTGCCGCCGAGGCAAAGGCCGCAGCGGCGCAGGAGCGCGCCGAGCGCGCTGCCCAGCCGCGCCGTTCGACCCGGCAGACGCCGACCGAGGCGGCTATCACTTCGTTTACCCGCACCATGGCGAACGGCCTCGGCAAGGCACTGCTGCGCGGCATCCTCGGTGGCCTCACCCGTGGCCGCTAACGTCGCGCAGAACCACCCGGCACTGGCGGTTTTCGCTTCCGACAAAGGGCCGGGCGACGCCGAGCGCAGCTCGATCATGTCGCAGGCCGGGACGCTCCTGGCGCGGCACGGGGCACGGATCATCTGCCTCGCCGATGAGACGCTGGACAACATCCCGTTGATCACCAGCGCCCGCGCGGCAGGTGGCGAGGTGCTGATCGTCGCCGACGCGGCGTTCCAAGCGCCGGCGGCGCTGGCCGAGGTACCGGTGGAACGGATCGACGATCCCGAGGCGCGGGTGAAGCGGGTCGGCGAACTGGCGCAGGGCTTTGTCGGGCTGCCGGGCTCGCTCGCCTCGGCGGCCGCGCTCTATCGCACCTGGGTACGGGCCGGCGCCGGCGCCGGCGGCAAGCCCGTGGTGCTGCTCAACCACCACCGCGCCTTCGAGGCGATGCGTGGCATGGCGACGGATATCCTCAGCCACTCGGTCAGCCATGCCGACCGGGTCGTGGTCTTCACCGACAATGTCGATGATCTCTGGAACAAGGTGGCCTGGGCGCTCAACGTCACGGCTTGAAGCGCCGCTGACCCACCGTAGCGGCCGCCTCAGCCCGCGCAGCCTCAGTGCGTCGGCAGCGGCCGTTCGCGTGTCCACAGCGGGATGACATTGCCGTACTGCGAGAAATCCGGGCGACGGGACGTCGTGGCGCGGACCGGCCGATAGCCCGCGAGGCTGGCGGCGCGACGGGCGATGCGCGACTGCACGCGCTCGAGCAGGTATTTAGGCGACATCGGCTTGACGATGACCTCGTCGATGCCCGAGGCGATGCAGAGTTCCTTGGTCTCGGGCGACACCGTGCTGGCGAGCGCGATCACCTGGTAGTCGTGGTGCGGGATGCTCTGATCGGCGCGCAGGTCGCGGCTGACCCGATCGGCGCGGGCCGAAGCGCTGTCGAAATCGGTGACGACCACGTCAACCGGCGCGAGGCGCATGTAAGTGACCAGCGCCAGCTCGGATTCGAACGGCCGCACCCGGAAACTGGGCACCGAAGCAAGCACCATGCTGAGGATGGAACTCAGCGCCGGATTGGCGACAAGAACGGCTATGGTGCGGACTGGTTCGGCCAAAGTCTCGCGAAGCTCCGAATGGTTAAGAAATTGTTACCATTGAGCGACGCCGGGCGGAAGCTGCGGCAAGTGCGGATATGGCGATTTTCCGCCGAGACACGGCCAGGCAAAAGAAAGGGCCCGCCGAAGCAGGCCCCGAACGCGATCTGTCGTAGAGCTTAGCGGGCTTCTTCGAACAGGAACTCGACGTGTTCCCAGTTCACCAGGTTGTCGAACCAGGCCTCGAGGTACTTCGGGCGCGCATTGCGGTAGTCGATGTAATAGGAGTGCTCCCACACGTCGACGCCGAGCAGCGGCTTGGCATTGCCGTGCACCAGCGGCGACTCGCCATTGGCGGTCTTGGTGACCTGGAGCTTCCCATCCTTCAGCGACAGCCAGGCCCAGCCCGAACCGAACTGCGTGGTGCCGGCATTGATGAAATCGGCACGGAACTTGTCGAAGCCGCCGAGATCGGATTCGATCGCCTTGAGCAGCGCTGCCGGGACCTTGCTGGCGCCGCCGCCGCCATTCGGCTTCATCCAGTTCCAGAAATGCACGTGGTTGTAGTGCTGGCCCAGATTGTTGAAGAGCGCCGGATCCTTGCCGAACACTTCCTTGACCGCGTCCTCGAGCTCGAGCACTTCGAGACCCTTGCCCTCGGCAAGCTTGTTGCCGTTGGTGACGTAAGCCTGGTGGTGCTTGTCGTGGTGGAACTCGAGCGTCTCTTTGCTCATGTACGGGCCGAGCGCGTCATAGGCGTAGGGCAGGGGGGGAAGTTCGTATGCCATTCTGGATGCCTCCTTGGGGGACAGTCTCTATGATTGTTGGCCGCTGGGCTGGCTCCGATATAGGCCCTTTGGCATTGCTCAACAATTCCCGCTTTGGGTGGAATTATGCCAATCCGACGCAACTGAGCGCAAAGGCATAGCTCAGGCCAGTCTCCTTGAGCTGGTCGAAGCGGCCGGAAGCGCCGCCATGGCCGGCCCCCATATGGGTCTTGAGGTAGAGCGGGTTGCTGTCGGTCTTGGTGGCGCGGAGTCTCGCCACCCACTTGGCCGGCTCCCAGTAGGTGACGCGCGGATCGGTGAGGCCGGCAAGCGCAAAGATCGGCGGATAGTCGATGGCGGCCACCTGCTCGTAGGGGGCATAGCCGGCAATGCGGTCATAGGCTGCCTTGTCGGTGATCGGGTTGCCCCATTCGGGCCATTCCGGCGGGGTGAGCGGCAGCGTCTCGTCGAGCATGGTGTTGAGCACGTCGACGAACGGCACCTCGGCGATGACCCCGGCCCACAGCTCGGGACGCATATTGGTGACGGCGCCCATCAGCAGGCCGCCGGCCGAGCCGCCCTCGGCGACGATGCGCTGCTTGCTGGTATACCCCAGCTCGATCAGCGTTTCGGCGGCGGCGATGAAATCGGTGAACGTGTTGGTCTTCTGCTCGCGGCGGCCGTTCTTGTACCAGGCGTAGCCCTTGTCCATGCCGCCGCGGATATGCGCCGTGGCATGGACGAAGCCGCGATCGACCAGCGACAGCTTCGAGACCGAGAAGCCGGCCGGCAGCGCCATGCCATAGGCGCCATAGCCATAGAGCAGGGCAGGCGCCTTGCCGTCGAGCTTCAGGCCCTTGCGGTAGAGCAGGGTCACCGGCACCCGCTCGCCGTCCCCGGCGGTGGCGAAGATGCGCCTCGTCTCATAGTCATCAGGGTTGTGTCCGGAAGGAACCACCTGTTCCTTGAGCAGGGTGCGTTCGCGCGTCACCAGGTCGAGGTCGTAGGTGCGCGACGGCGTGGTCGGCGACGAATAGGTGAAGCGGATGGTTCTGGTGTCGAACTCGAAGCCGGCCGACATGCCGAGCGCATAGGCCTCCTCGTCGAACTTCACCGTCCACTCTTCGCCATTATCGAGGTTGCGCACCACGATGCGCGGCAGCCCTTCCGAGCGCTCGAGGCGGATCAGGTGATGGCTGAGCAGGATGATGTCGAGGATCAGCACGCCCGGGCGATGCGGCACCAGGTCGATCCAGTTTTCGGCCGCCGGATTGTCGGCGGCAACGGTGACGATCTTGAAGTCCTCGGCGCCGTCGGCATTGGTGAGGATGTAGAATACCCCGTCGCGGTCCTCGACGTCGTACTCGCGATCGGTGAGGCGTGGCGAGAACAGCTTCGGCGCGCCGCCGGTGCGGGTGTCGATCAGCCAAAACTCGGACGTCTGGTGGTCGTGCGCGTCGATGACGATGTAGTTCCGCGATAGCGTCTCGTCGACGCCGACGAAGAAGCCCGGGTCCTTCTCCTCGTAGACGATCTCGTCATCGGCCTGTGGCGTTCCGAGTACATGGCGGCGGACACGGAACGGGCGGTGGTTATCGTCGTACTCGGAATAGTAGATGGCGCTGGAATCGGCCGACCACACGCCGCCGCCCGCGACATCCTCGATGATTTCGCCGGTGTCCTTGCCCGTGGCGAGGTCGCGGATGTGCAGTGTGTAGAACTCCGACCCCTGCCGGTCGGCGCTCCAGGCGAGCAGCCGGTGCGACGGATCGTGGTCGCCACCGCCGAAGCCGAAATAGCCGTCGCCGGCCTCGACATTGCAATCGAGCAGCACCTCTTCGTCGCCACCGTCGCGCGGCGTGCGAACCAGGATCGGGTACTGCTTTCCCTCTTCCATGCGCGAGTTGTAGGCCCAGGGGCCGTCAGCCGACGGGATGCCGCTCTCGTCCTCTTTGATGCGGCCGCGGATCTCCCGGTAGATCTTGTCGGTAAGCGCTTCGTGCGCCGTCTCGAAGGCCTCGGCGAAATAAGCGTTCTCCGCCTCGACATAGCTGCGGATGTCGGCCGGGAGGGTCGACGGATCCTGCATCACCTCCTGCCAGTTGTCGGCCCGCAGCCAGTGATAGGGATCCTGCCGGGTGATGCCGTGATGGGTCGTGGCATGCTGGCGGCGTTCGGCGACGGGTGGGGTGGGCATGGGGACGCTCTATCGGGAGGGGAGGTGCTTCATAGCGCACGCATGGCGCCGCGCGAAGCGAAGGTGCGGGGCGCCGGAGCGCCCCTGCGGAAGATCAGGCCTTCGGCTCGAACTGAAGGCTCGTGCCGTTCATGCAGAAGCGCTCACCCGTCGGGTTGGGGCCGTCGGGGAAGATGTGGCCGAGATGGGCGCCGCAATTGGCGCAATGCGCTTCGACGCGAACCATGCCATGCGAGCGGTCGACGGTCTGGGCCACCGAGCCCTCGATCGCCTTGAAGAAGCTCGGCCAGCCGGAGCCGGATTCGTATTTGGTGTCGGCGGTGAACAGCTCAGCGCCGCATGAGGCGCAGTGATAGATGCCGTCGCGCTTTTCGGTGTTGTAGATGTGGGACCAGGGCCGCTCGGTGCCGTGCTCGCGCGCGATGCGATAGAGCTCAGGGCTGAGCGTGGCACGCCACTCTTCGTCGGACTTCTGAACCTTGAAGGTCTCGCTCATCGGGGAATCTCCGTTACGGCGCCAGATATGGCGATTGCGGCGCCTGATCGCAAATCCCCCAGTCCTCACAAAGCTGTGGTGCAGTCGTGCAGGCAGACCGGTTTGCCTTGCCGGGGCGGGGGGAGGGGCTAAGCTGGCTCGAGCGAATCCCACGAGGGGGCGGACCCGGGTGGAGGCCACACCGGCAATAGCGATTGCACTCGTCGTGCTGCTGCCCTTCGTGGCGGCGGCGCTGGCGCCGTTCGTCCATCGGCTGGTCGGCGACTTTGCCGGCTGGGTGGTGGCGCTGGTGCCGGTGGCGGGGTTCATGGCGCTATGGGCGTTGCTCGGGCGGGTGTCCGGCGGCGAGAGCATCACCGTCGCCTGGCCATGGGCGCCGTCCTGGGGCCTCGAACTCAGCTTTCTCGTCGACGGGCTGAGCCTCACCTTTGCGCTGACCATTGCCGGCATCGGGGCGTTCATCCTGCTCTATTCAGGCGCCTATCTGAAGGGGCACAAGCAGGGGCGGTTCCTCGGCTTCCTCCTGGCCTTCATGGGGGCGATGCAGGGGCTGGTGCTGGCTGACAACCTCGTCGCGCTCTACCTGTTCTGGGAGCTGACCTCGGTCGCCTCGTTCCTCCTGATCGGCTTCGATCACACCCGCCAGGCGGCGCGGCGTGCCGCGATCCAGGCGCTGGTGGTCACCGGCCTCGGCGGGCTGGCGCTGCTGGCGGCGGGAGTGGCGATCTATGCCATCACCGGTGGCTGGGAGCTGAGCGCCGCCGGCCATCTCAAGGATAATGCGGCCTACCCGCTGCTGGTCGGGCTGGTGCTGCTCGCCGCTTTCACCAAATCGGCGCAACTGCCGTTCCACTTCTGGCTACCCAACGCCATGGAGGCGCCGACGCCGGTCTCGGCCTACCTGCACTCGGCGACCATGGTGCAGGGTGGCGTGTACCTGGTGGCGCGGATGACGCCGCATCTGGGCGGCGAGGCGATCTGGAACCTGACGCTGATGGCGTTCGGCGGCGCGACGCTGCTCTGGGGAGCGGTGGCGGCGCTGCGGCAGACCGATCTCAAGCAGATGCTGGCGCAGACGACGCTGGCCTCGCTCGGCTTGCTGATGCTGTTGCTGGGGGCCGGGACCGAACTCGCAGTGACCGCGGCGGTGCTCTACTTCATCGCCCACGCCCTCTACAAGGCCGGGCTGTTCCTCGTCGCCGGGGCGATCGACCACGGCACCGGCACGCGCGACATCACCATGCTCGGCGGCTTGCGCGATCCGATGACGCTGAGCTTCATCGGCACCATCATGGCAAGCGCCGCGATGTTCGGCCTGCCGCCGCTGATCGGTTTCTTCGCCAAGGAAGAGATGTATGCAGCGCTGGCGCTTGGGCAACTGGAGTCACTGCTGGCACTCGCCGCGCTGGTGCTCGGCAACGCGCTGCTCGGCGCCATCGGGCTGGCGCTGCTGATCAAGCCGTTCATGGGCCAGTTGCTGCCGACGCCGATCGAGCCGCACGAGGCGCCGGTGGCGATGCTGGCGGGGCCGCTCGCCATGGGTGTCCTGGGAATCTTTCTCGGCTTCGTGCCGACGCTGGCGGGGCAACTGGCGGTTGCGCCGGCGACCTCGGCAATCCTCGGCGTGCCCGTCGAGACGCACCTCGCCTTCGGGCTGGACCTGCTGGGACCGGCATTCTGGCTGTCGGTCGCCACCTGGGTGCTGGCGATCGGGCTGTTCCTCAGGCTCGATCCGGCGCGATCGCTGCTACGGCGGGCCGGAGCGGCGATCGGCTGGACCTTCGATATCGGCTTCGACTGGGTGTATTTCGGCATCGTCCGTTTCGCTGGGGCAGTGACGCGGCTGCTGCACCATGGGCGGCTCGAGCTCTACCTTTTCGTGGTATTCGTCCTGCTGGTGGCCGCCACGATCGGGCCGCTCTGGCTGATGGACGGGCTGCCGCGCGGGCCGCAGACGCTCGATCTCCGGTTCTACGAATGGGGGCTGGTCGGGCTCGCGGTGCTTGGCGTGATGACGGTGGTATATGCGCGGAGCCGCCTGTTCGCCATCCTCGCGCTCGGGGTGCAGGGCCTCGCGGTGGCGCTGCTCTACCTGGTGTTCGGCGCGCCGGACCTCAGCTTCACCCAGTTCATGGTGGAAATCCTCAGCGTGGTGATCCTGGCGCTGGTGATGACCCGACTCGACCTCGACACTGCCGATCCGCGCCCCCTCGAGGATTGGGCCCGTGACGGCGGCGTGGCGCTGCTCGGCGGCGTCGCAGTGACCCTGCTGCTCTGGGCGGTGATCGAGGGGCCGTTCGATTTGAGGCTCTCGACCTTCTTCAACGCGCACAGCGTGCCGATCGCGCATGGGCACAACGTCGTCAATGTCATCCTCGTCGACTTCCGCGGGCTGGACACGCTGGGCGAGATCTCCGTGGTGATGACGGCGGGCATCGCCATCCTGGCGCTGATCCGCGGCGCCAGGCGGAACAAGCCTGTCGAGCCCGCACCGGTGGAAGCCGCGCCTCAACCGAAGCGCCGCGCGGCGCGGAAGGCGGCAGCATGAATTCGCTGATCTTCCGCACCATCGCGCCGCTGCTGGTTGCCGTGATGCTGGTGTTCTCGGTGTTCGTGCTGCTGCGCGGTCACAACGAGCCGGGCGGCGGCTTCATCGGTGGCCTGATCGCGGCGTCGGCGCTGGCGATCTACGGCATGGCGGCGGGCGTCGATGCGGCGCGTACGGCGCTGAAGGTACATCCCCTGGCCTATGCCGGGTTTGGCGTGGCGCTGGCGGCGCTCGCCGGGGTGCTGTCGCTCCTGTTCGACGTGCCGTTCCTCACCGGGCTGTGGACCATCTTCGAGTTCGACGGGGTAGAGGTCGCGATCTCCACCCCGATGGTGTTCGATATCGGCGTCTACTTCGTCGTCTTCGGCACCATCGCGGCGGTGGCGCTGGCGCTCGAAGACGAGGAGGGCGGCGCCTGATGGATCACGTCATCGCCGCGCTCTCCGGCGTCTTCCTCACCGCCGCGATCTACCTGCTGCTGTCGCGGGCGCTGATCCGCATGCTGCTCGGGCTGGTGCTGCTGGGCAACGCAGTGAACCTCCTGATCCTCGTCGCCGGGCGGCTGGGGCGGATCGTGCCGCCGATTGCGCTTGAAGGGGCGAAGGCGCCGTTGACGGGCGCGGCGAACCCGCTGCCGCAGGCGCTCATTCTCACCGCTATCGTCATCGGCTTTGCAATGTTCGCGTTCCTCCTGGTGCTGGCTTACCGCGCCTATCAGTCGCTCGAGGCGGACGACACCGACCGCATGCGCGTCGCCGAGCCGCGTGGTGGCCCGAAACCGCCGATGAGCTACTGATGGCTGGAGCGATGCAGGATTTCGCCACGCATCCGGCCGACTGGCTGGTGATCCTGCCGGTGGCGCTGGCGTTGCTTGGCGCCGCAGTGCTGCTGATGCTGCGCGAGGCGCGGGAGGGGCAGTTCTGGCTGGCGCTCGGTATCGTCGCGGTGATCTTCGTCTCCGACATCGCGCTGGCGCTCAGGGTGAGCGAGATGGGGCCGATGGCAATGACCATGGGGCGCTGGCTGCCGCCCTTCGGCATCAGCTTCGTCGCTGACCTCACCAGTGCGGTATTCGCTCTGGCGGCGGCCGGAGTGACGCTGTTGTTGCTGGTCTACCTCCGGACGGACATGCCCGACCGGGCGCGGCGGGATGGGGTCTACCCGCTGATCCTTCTGCTGCTTGCTGGAGTGAGCGGCTCGTTCCTCACCGGCGACCTGTTCAACCTCTATGTCTGGTTCGAGGTGATGCTGATCTCGAGCTTCGGGCTGCTGGTCTTGGGCGGGCGCAACATCCAGCTCGATGGCACGGTAAAATACGGCTTCCTCAATTTCCTGGCGACCACCTTCTTCCTCGCCGCGCTCGGGCTGCTCTACGGCGCGCTGGGGACGCTCAATATGGCCGACATCGTCGGCCGGGCGGCGCAGGCCAACCCGGCGGTGATGGCCTCGATCGCGGCGCTGCTGCTGCTTGCCTTCGGCATGAAGGCGGCGGCGTTTCCGGTCAATACCTGGCTACCCGCCAGCTACCACGCGCCGCCGCCGGCGATCTCGGCGCTGCTGGCGGGACTGCTCACCAAGGTTGGCGTCTATGCCCTGCTGCGCGCGCTGGTGATGCTGCTGCCGGCAAGCCGCGAGGTGCTCGAGCCGGTGCTGGCGTTGGTAGCGGTCAGTACGCTGATCCTCGGGCCGCTCGGGGCAATCGCCGAGACCAACCTCCGGCGGGCACTGGGCTTCCTGGTGATCGGCGGCATCGGCGCCACCATTACCGGTGTGGCGCTTGGCAATGCTGCGGGGCTGGCGGGCTCGGCAACCTACGTGCTGCATGCCATGCTGACGATCACCGGACTCTACCTCGTGGCCGGGCTGCTCGAGACGATGACCGGTGAGACCGATACGCGCCGGATGGGCGGCGTCTACGCGGCGGCCTCGCTGCCCTCGCTGCTGTTCTTCGTCTTGATGCTGGCGGTGGCGGGCGTGCCGCCATTCCTCGGCTTCTGGCCGAAACTGCTGCTGGTGCAGGGCGGCATCGAGGGGTGGGGCTTTGGCCGCGACGGCTGGGGGCTGGCGCTGTGGCTCGCCGTGCTCGGCAATGCGCTCCTGACGCTGATCGCGGTGAGCCGGCTCTGGGCCCATATCTTCTGGCGCGCCGGGCATGAGGGGGCAGCAACCGAGGCGCCGAACCCCGACCTGAAACCGCTCACGTCGCAGGTGCGTTGGCTGGGACTTGGCTCGGCCGGTGTGTTGACGCTCGTCGTGCTGCTGCTTGGGTTGTGGCCGGAGCCGTTGCTGGGCTTCGGCAAGGAGGCTGCGGCCGGGCTGCTGCGGCCGGCCAACTATGTTGTCGCGACCGGCCTCGAGGGAGCTGCGCCATGAGTCTGGTCCTGCTGACCATCGTCCTGGCGCTTGGCTGGGCGGCGGCAACCGGCAGTTTCACATTACCCAACCTGCTGCTCGGGGCGCTGGTCAGTTCTGCCTGCCTGTTCGTCGTGCGCCGATACGTGTCGCGCCCGAATCTGCTGCCACGGGCGCTGCGCATCGTGGCGCTGGGGTGGCTGTTCATCACCGAATTGGTGGCGAGCGCGCTGCGCGTGGCGCGGCTGGTGCTGCGGCCGGACCTCAATGCGCATATCCGGCCGGCGATCATCGCGTTTCCACTGAGCGTCACCAGTGACGCCGAGATCACGCTGCTCGCCAACCTGATCACGCTGACGCCGGGAACACTCAGCGTCGATGTCTCGGCGGATCGGCGCTTCCTTTACATCCATGCCATCCATGTCACCGACCGCGCGGCGTTCATCAAAGAGATCGCCGCCGGGTTCGAGGCGAAGGTTGCGGGGGCGTTCCGATGACCGGCGCGTTGGCACTGCAGTGGGCGAGCCAGGTCGCACTCGGGCTGTTGCTGGTCGGCATGCTGCTGGCGGTGATTCGACTGGTCCGCGGCCCTAATCTCGGCGACCGCATCCTGGCGCTCGACATGATCACCGTGCTCGCCACCGGTTTCATCACCGGGGTGGCGGTGCTGACGGGCTTCTCGCTCTACGTCGACATTGCCATCGCACTGGCGTTGGTAGGGTTTCTCGCGACGGTGGCGCTGGCGCGCTACCTGATGAGCCGGGCGCGCGACCAGGGGGCCGACCGATGATTGAACTGGCGCAATATCTCGCCGCTGTCCTGATCCTGGCCGGCGCGGTGTTCAGCTTGATCGCGGCGATCGGCGTGCTGCGTTTGCCCGATCTCTACACGCGGCTGCATGCAGCATCGAAAGCCGGAGCGATCGGCGCCGGGCTGATTTTCCTAGCACTGGCAGTGGTTTCGCTCGATGGCGCGATAATCCTGCGCTGCTTGCTGGGCATCGTGTTTCTACTGTTGTCCACACCGCTCTCCGCACACTTGCTGGCGCGTGCGGCATATCGCTGCGGCGAGGCCCCGACGGCCGCGACGACTGTGGACGATTTGAAGTGAAACACTTTGGCAACTGCACATTATTGCCGCAAATCAAAGGTTATACACATAGACGACAGTTGCTATTGCATTCGCAGTGCAGCGGTTCTATTGAACCAGTCCAGGGCAAGGCTGCCACCTCTTCGCCCTGACATACCGCAGAAAAGGACCCGAAATGACCGATATCATCAGCGGCAACGCCGCGGCTGACAACGATCTCATCGATCTGAGCGCTGACATCGTCTCCGCTTATGTTAGCCACAATGCTCTCAGCGTTACCGACCTGCCCAGGCTGATTGCTGACGTGCATGCTGCCCTCCGGAATCTCCAGTCTCCCGTCGCGGCCGAGCCGGCCGAGGAACTGAAGCCGGCCGTCCCGGTTCGCAAGTCCGTCGCTCCGGACTTCATCATCTGCCTCGAGGACGGCAAGAAGTTCAAGTCGCTGAAGCGGCACCTGCGCACCCACTACAATCTCTCGCCGGAAGAGTACCGCGAGAAGTGGGGCCTGCCGGCCGACTACCCGATGGTTGCTCCGAACTACTCGGCGACCCGCTCGCGCCTGGCCAAAGACAATGGCCTGGGCCGCAAGGCGGCCTGATCGACCCTGGTTCGATTGCCGACTATGCCGTGGTCGCTCCGACAGGGGCGGCCACGTTGCTTTCCGGGCCTGCTTGCGCCTGGCTTGTCGCCGTCATTGCCCCGGCAAGGGACACCGCAGGCAGGCGAAATCGTCCGCATGAGCACGCCCACGAGCATGACGGGCCGGTGACCGCACCCCATTCACACTGGCATCGCCACGCCCCGACGCGCCACAGGCACCCGCACTACCCGGATCTTCACCACCGCCACGGCCACGCCTGATGCGCTGGGCGCGTGCTGTAGCTCAGCCGCAGCGATCGAGTACTTTCTTGATGGCAGCCGAGGAGCCCTTGGTGCCAAAGGAGTTGCTGTCGAAAACCTCGAGCCCGCCCGACGATTTCGGGCGCACATAGGCGACCCGCACGGTGGCTTTGGCCTGCTGGGCGATCCGTGCCCATTGTCTCGCAACCGGACCGCGCACGATCATCGAGCTGCCGTCGCTGTGGATGAGCGGGATTTCCTGCGCAAAGCTGGTCCCGCCGGCGGCGGAGACCTTGCTGCCATCGGGCGGATCCGGCGTGATCGCGAGGTTCATCACCGTCGCGCCAGCCACTTGCCGGTGCGGCGCGCGCACCCAGAAGCCCATCGCCAGGTCTCCGCCGCGACAGGCGAACTGAAACTGCGCATCGCCATTGTCGAGATAGGCGATCGGTACGCTTCCATCCTCGTACGTCCATTCCGCGGCCGCGGCCGCAGGAACCAGCGAGAGCACGAGAAAAGCCGAAATCACCCTGAGCATGCAGATCCCCGTCAAAGACGGCGGACCGTAGTCGCAGAGCGGTGCCGCTCGCAAGCGACGCCGCGATCAAGGTGTGGAGAGCGGTGCCAACCTGGCTCTACGCCGCGGCCATCCGACTGTCGGTGAATACTGCATACTGCGCCGCGTAGGCCCGCTGAAAGGCAGGGCGCGCTTTGCCGCGGGCGACGTAGGCGACGAGATTCGGGTTCTCGGCGAGCAGGTCCGAGCCTTCAAGCCGGCGCAGTACGCCGACCAGCACCAGGTCGCCCGCACTGAACTCGCCATCAAGCCAGTCGGCATCGCCGAGCCGGCGCGACAGGTCGCCAAGCCGGTTGCGGATACGGGCATCGACGGTCGCCACGTGCTCGTCGTACCAGGCCTTATCGCCCTCGAGATACTCGGCGGCTTCGCGATCGACGATCGGCGGCTCGATGGTGGCGAGCGCGGCGAACATCCAGGTGATGGCGCGGGCCCGTGCGGCAGGATCGTCCGGCAGCAGGCCGTGATGCCGCTCGGCGATGTGAAAGACGATGGCGCCCGACTCGAACAGGGTGAACTCGCCGTCCTCATAGGTCGGGATCTGCCCGAAGGGCTGCAGCGCCCGATGCGCCGGCTCCTTCATCTCGGCGAATGAAACGAGGCGCACGTCATAGGGCTGGCCGACCTCTTCGAGCGCCCAGCGCACGCGCATGTCTCGCGCCTGGCCCTGGCCGCCATCGGGGGAGTTCGCAAAGGCCGTGATTATCGGGATCATCAGTCAGCTCCGGTGTCGTTTCGGCCGGCCAATCCAGCCTTCATTTCTAGTCGAAGCTCCGGAGCGAGATTCGACATGGGCCACTGAGTTTTTTTGCTCCCGGCGACGCCGAGCCAGCGGAATCGAGTGAAGAGACTAGGTGGCGTAGGCGATCCAGCCCCGAAAACTGAGCCCGGCGAAGAACAGGCTGATGCCGTCGAAGCCGGCTTCGCGCAACATCTGCTCGTCTTCCTCGGGCGAGAGGATGGTCAGCCGGGTGCCGATGGCCTCCCGGGCGGCTTCGAGATGCGTGGGGTCGGTGCCGCGCGGCGCGCCATAGGCGACATGCCGGGCGATCCACTGCGAGCGCTCCGGCTCTCCCTGCGGGAAGCTGATGTGTGCCAGCGCCAGCGGCGCGCCGGGCTTCAGCCGCCGATGCAGCTGCCTGAGCGTCTCGCGCCGTTCGTCGACCGGGATGAAGTGGAAGGTGAGCAGGCTCGTCGCCGCGTCGAACGGGCCCGATGGTGCCGCGTCAATGCGGCCCTGGTGCAGCAATACCCGCGCCCCGTAGGGGCCGACTGTCTCCTCGGCAAGCGCCAGCATGTCAGGCGATGGGTCGACGCCGTCAAACAGCCAGCCGGGCTGGGCTTCGGCCAGCGCCCTGAGCTCGAGGCCACCACCCGCGCCGTGCACCAGGACTCTGCCATTGGCTGGAACGCGTTCGGCCAGCAGCATCTCCACCATGCGGTGGAGGTTGGCAAAACCGGGCACCTGACGCGGCGGGCCCTCGAGATAGCCCCGATTGCGGAGGGGTGAGAAGGCGCCGCTCATTTCTGCGCTCCCGGCACGCTCGTTCAGGGTGGACATCACTGCTCCAGTTCCCGTATCTTTTGTTGATACGAAGGATTCGAGCGACGGTCAACCGATCGGGTTGACGGGCGCAGGTTTCAGGACAGGTGGATGAACAGGGACACGCGACTTTCCGGCGTTCTGCACGTGCTGCTGCATCTGGGGCAGGTGAGTGCTCCACTGACCTCCGAGGTGCTGGCGACGTCCATGGGGACCAACCCCGCGGTGTTCCGGCGCACCATGGCCGGGCTGCGCAAGGCGGGTCACGTGCATTCAGGTAAGGGGCATGGCGGCGGCTGGATGCTGGCCCGGCCGCTCGGGGAGATCACCCTGCTCGATGTCTACCTGGCGCTCGGCCGTCCCACGCTGTTCGCCTTCGGCAACCGCAGCGCCAACCCCGAGTGCAAGGTCGAGCGGGCGGTGAACGATGCGCTGGGCGACACCATGGCCGAGGCCGAGGCGCTGTTCGTCGAGCGCTTCGGCGCCATCACCCTCGACCAGCTGCTGCCGGCACAGGAATCAACGCTGGCGGTGCATCACCACGCACATGCTAGGGCGTGAGAACGGCCGAATGGGACAAGACGCGCAACTGACCATCAGTCGGTCTCATGGCAGTGGTCGTGCGACACGCGGGTCGTTGAGCATCAATCCGTCTGCGCCTCGCTCAACAAGCGACTTTGCCTGCTTCGCATCGATATCGCCGACCGCGCGGTCTGTCCCGGGGCCACCAACCATTACCAGGACCGGCACGCCGGTCGCATGTAGCGCCTCTATGCGTGCGCTGGATGCATCCTGTTCCCACAGCCGCACCCACCGGCCGCCCGATGCAACGAACTGCGGTGTCTGATCGGGACTCTCGAGCAGGCCAAGCTGCACCAATTCCGGGTGGCGCTGCCGTATCTGGGCTTGCGCTTGCAGCGATCTCACACCGACTGCGATGCTGTCGTCTGCTTTGAGTGACGACAGCAGGTCGAGCAGGGATCCGATGTCTTCTTCGTAGCTCAACTTTAGGTCGAGAAGGACATTGCAGCGTCCCGCATCCGCTCAAGCACGTCTTCGAGCCGCACCGCGTAGTCCGGCGCCATTCGCCGAAGCTCACCAAACGACGTCGCCGACAGCGCGATGTTGAGGCCGGCAGTGCGCTTCAGCGTTTCGTCATGGTGGCAGATGAAGACGCCGTCGGCCGAACGCCGCACATCCGTTTCCACCGCCATCGCCCCGTTGGCGATGGCGTACTCAAATGCTTCCGGAGAATTCTCGCGATGGTTTGCCGAAGCGCCCCGGTGGGCCACAATCCAAATGCCATGCTCGGCTTGCGCAAAGGATGTCCAGTCTACCGCGCGCAACGTGCGGCTACCTACGCCGCCGCCAGCGAGCGCGCTTCGCTGCGCATCCGGTTGACCATGGCGACGAGGCCGTTGGAGCGCTGCGTGGTGAGGTGCTCGCGCAGCCCGAGTTCGTCGAAGATGGCGATGGCGTCGGTTTCAGCGATCTCGCGGGCCGGGCGGCCTGAATAGAGCGCGATCAGTACGGCGACGAGGCCGCGCACGATCATCGCATCGGATTCGCCGCGGTATTCGAGGTGGGCGCCGTTGTGATTGGAGACCAGCCAGACCTGAGAGGTGCAGCCATGCACCTTGTTCTCGGCGTTCCTCTCGCTCTCGGCGAGCGGCGGCAGGGCCTGCCCGAGCTCGATGATATAGCGGTAGCGGTCTTCCCAGTCGTCAAGGAAGCTGAGGTTTTCGGCGATCTCGGTGAAGGCGGCAGTATGGGTCATAGTGGATAGATAGGCGATTGGCCGGGTGGATTGAAGCAGTGTTGTGCACTCTGAGAGAGACGGCCCCCTCCCGGCCTCCCCCACAAGGGGGGAGGTGAAGAGTCGAGGCTGTGGCGCGATGGTGCCAAACACTGGATGCGGCACCTCCCCCCTTGTGGGGGAGGATGGGAGGGGGCCGTCTGCTTCAGTCAGCGAAAAGAGAGAGCCGCAGTGCGGGGCAGCGCACTGCGGCTCGGCCAGGGATCGCTGCTGGAGTAGCGTCGGGGAAGTGACGCAACCCCTGGCTTAACCCATCCGATCCGGTCGCGGTCGGGGGAGCGGGACCGGGATGTTCGACGTCATTTGCATGGGTGTGTCGACGGACGGGAGCTTGCTGCCGGCGAGCACCGTGAGCGCGGCCTTGCCGCCGGCGCATTGGAGGGTGCTGCAGTCGCTGGCGAGAACCTGAGAGACGATCGCCTGCTGGCCGGCCCTGAGGGCCTGTGCCGAAGCATCGCTGGCGGTCTTGCCCAGGTCGAAGTCCTTCGGCGCGATGATGAGGAACATCACCGTCAGCCAGAATGCAGACCTCAACACGAACATAGCCGCCTCTTCCCGTACCGGCAGTCCACCTGCCTTGCGTTACGAGAAAGCTAGGCGGGGCGGCTTAAGTCCGGTTTCGAGATTTCGATAAAATTGTAGGCAAATGCCGCGGATCGCTTCGGGGCGTGGCCCGGACGGCGTGCCCGAATCCATCGGCGAGAGGGCAGTCAAGCTGGAACCGCCGGCCCGTCGGAAGCCCGCGGTCGGCGCAACGAACTGTTTACGCTAACCCCAGAAAGCCCCTGCGCAACGCTATGGATCGGGTGCGCAACCGCCCGGCGGCCCCTTCCCCTTAAACCCGCATTAGGCGTTCGGGTGGAAGCTCCGAGCAACAAGAAAATGGGCGGCGGGGCGGTTGGTTAGAGTTATGCGTAGCCTCTGGACATGGTTGAGCGATGCGATGCGTCGCGCTTGGCGCACCGAGCCGGTGCGGGGCGCGGGCGGGCGTCCTGAAGCCATGCGCCGACAGGCCATTGCCACCAATGCCAGGCTCGTCCTGATCCTCAGTCTGATCGGCATGCCGGCGGCGCTCTATGCGCTGACCCAGTCCATGCTGCTGCCTTTCGTGCTGGCGACCATCGGGGTCGCGGTGGGCGTCCTGACCATGGCGCTGTGCCAGCGCGGCCAGCACGAGCGCGCTGCGGCCGGGCAGGTTTATGCCACCCTGCTTGGTGGCGCGCTGCTGACCGTTGCCGATCCGGCCATCGCTGATTTCGGCCTCGCCGTGGCAGTGCTCGGCCCGGTGCATGCCTCGCTCCTCACCCGCACGCCGGTGAAGAAGCGCGCCTGGGCCATCCTCGTCGCCGTGGTGGCGCTGGGAGTGCTGGCGAGTTTCAACATCCTCGCCTGGCCGCAACCCTTCCACATGTCGACGACGCTGCTCGGCGGCCTGGTGTTCACCATCACCGCGGTGATCGTCGCCTACTCGGCCAACCGGCTGAACAGCGTGTTCGAGGTCTACGAGAAGGCGCAGATCAACGCCTACCGGCATCTGATCGAACACGTGCAGGACGCGGTGATGCGCTTCGCCAGCGACGGCACGGTGCTGTTCACCTCGCGCTCGGCGGAAAAACTGTTCGGCTGTCGCCGGTTCGAACTCAGCGGCAACGGGCTGGTCGAGCGTATCCATGTGATGGATCGGCCGACCTACCTCACCGCCTTCGCCGAGGCCAACCAGGACGGCCGCACCCGCCGCGTCGAGATTCGCATGCGCCGCGACGAACCGGGTCCGTCGGCTGCCGCGCCGCGCTATGTCTGGGTCGAGGCTTCGCTTTCCCCGGTTGTCGATGCCGACATGCCCGGGGCCCGCAGCGAAGTCGTCGTGCTGCTGCGCGACGTCACTGAGCGGCATGACTACATGAACGAGCTGCAGCGTGCCCGTAAGCTTGCCGAGGAGGCCTCGAGCGCCAAGTCGCGCTTCCTCGCCACCATCGGGCACGAGCTGCGCACGCCGCTCAACGCTATTGTCGGCTTCTCCGAGATGATGACCTCGGGCGTCGTCGGCGAGCTCAGCCCGCAGCACAAGGAATACGCCACGCTGATCCAGCAGAGCGGTCATCACCTGATCGACGTGGTGAAGATGCTGCTCGACATGAGCCGGCTGGAAGCGGGCAAATTCGAGCTGACCACGGAGGCTATTGCGCCCGAATCGCTGGTCGAGCCCTGCCTGAAGATGGTCGACGCCATGGCGCGCGACAAATCGGTGCGGCTGATGACCGATATTCCGCGCAGCCTGCCGATGCTGATCGCCGATGAGCGCGCCTGCCGCCAGATTCTGATCAACCTGTTGTCCAACGCGGTGAAATTCTCCAACGAGCACTCGGTGGTGACGCTCACCATGAAGCGGCAGGGCCGCCACCTCGCCATCTCGGTGGCCGACCACGGCATCGGCATGGGCGAGGAATCGGTGAGCCGAATCGGCGAGCCCTTCTTCCAGGCGCAGGATGGCCTCGCACGCCGCTACGAGGGCACGGGCCTGGGTCTTTCGATCGTCAAGGGACTGGTCGAGCTGCATGACGGAACCCTGCATGCCAGCTCGTCTCCGGGAGAGGGGACAGTGATGACTGTTCTGCTGCCGATAAACGGTCCGGAAACCAAGGTGGAGGAAACTGCTGCCGTTACCCCGCTTCACCGGGACCCGGTTCAGCAGCAAATGCCCACCACATGGCACGACGACGAAAGAAAAAGAGCCCTATGACGGCAGCAACTCTTGCGCACCTGCCTTTGCAGGTCGGCAGCGTCGCTATGGCCCACGCGGGTCGCGCGGCGCTCTGGGTCATCGCGCGCTACATGCGCTCGCCCCTAACCAATTCCGCGATCGCCGCCCTGGTGGTGACGTCGGCCATGGCCGGCTCGAACGCGCTCTATGGCCAGCGCCATGAGCACCCGTCGCCGCTGTTCGACGCGGGAATCGAATCAGCAGCGCAACTCGCCGACATCGAGCCGGTGATTCCGAAAACCCGTCCCAAGAGCTTCGTGATGAGCGCGCCCGCCAAGGTGCAGCGCCAGGTGGTGGCGGCTGCCGCCCCTCTCGACACGCAGGGTGGGCCGATCGGCAACAAGGAAGTGTTCGAAGTGCAGCGCAAGCTCGAGCGGCTGCAGCTCTTCACCGGTACGGTCGACGGCTATTATGGCCCGCAGACCGCCCGGGCGCTGAAGAAGTTCGAGGAACAGCGCGGGCTGAAGCCGACCGGCGAGTTGACGCGTGAGATCATCGAGCTGGTGCTGGCCGCGCCGCTGTCGACGCCCGCGCCGCAACCCGCCGCTCCAGTGCCTGCGCCGGCCGTCGAGCAGAAGCCCGCGGCAGCCGTGACCCTGCCCAAGGTCGAGGCCGCACCGGTCGAGGCAGAGCTGCCGGCCGCCAAGGCGGTGAAGCCGCAGTCCTTGGCGGCAATGGAGCAGCCCAAGCCGCTCGTCGCCGACATTGAGACCGGCTCGATCGCGCCGGCAAAGCAGGCGACCGGCAACACCCTCCTGGGTCGGCCCGTGCCGAAGTCGCCGGAGGCTGCGCTCGAGATGGCCGCCGAAACCGCCGGCGACGCGATCGGCACCATCGTCGATGGCGTCCAGTCGATGACCATGACGACGGCACCCAAGGCGCTGCCTAGAAAGCCGGTGGTCCAGCAGCAGTTCGCGGCGGAGTCCAACGCTCTGAGCACCGCCGAGGCGGCTCCCGTCGTGGCGCTGGTACCCAAGACGGCTGCGGCTCGCACCGAACTCGCCGCGCTCCCGGACAAGCCGCAGGTAGGCGTGCCGCTGAAGATCGAAGAGCCCGCGCCGCCGGCGCCGGGCGAGGCGATCGCCGTGCTCGATACTGAAGCGACGCCGGAACAGCTGATGGCGCCGTTCTCGGTCACCGACCCGGTGATCGTCGCCAAGGTGCAGCGTGGGTTGGGGAGCCTGGGGTTCCTGCATGGTCCCGCTGACGGCGTCGCCGGCGAGGCGACCGCCAAGGCGATCCGCAACTTCGAGGTCTACTTCAACTACAAGGTGACCGGCCGGATCTCCCCCGAACTGCTCGACCTGCTGGTCGACAACGGCGCTGCGATCTAGCACCCCATTGCGCCAGCCGGCCGCTCGCGGTCGGATGGCGTATGGATGCAGGGGCGATTCACACCGAGATCAGGCGACGCTGGCAATCGGGTGAGCGGCTCATGCTGCTCGGGCCTGGGGGCGTCGGCAAGTCGACGCTGGGTCGGGCGCTGGCTGCGGCGTTGGGTTGGCCGCTGATCGATCTCGATCTCGAGTTCTGCGAACGGATCGAGGTGATCGGCTCCTTCATCGCCGCGCATGGCTATGAGCGCTACCGCGCCGAGAATCTCGCCTTGGCCGAGCATCTGGTGAGCGAGGCGGCGCCGTCGACCATCTTCGTCACCTCGTCGGGTTTCCTCGTGGCTGAGCCGGGCACGGAGGATCGCCGCCGTGCCGACCGGCTGGTGGCTGGGGGGTATGGGATCACGCTCCTGCCTTCGCTGCAGGTCGACCTCGCGACCTCGGTCGTGGTGGAGCGGCAGCTGATGCGCGGGTTTGGCTTCGAGCGGCGAAGCGAGGGCAGGAAGTTGCGCGAGCGCTTCGTCATCTACCGGGAGACCGGAGACATGTTGATTGCTTCAACGGCCTCGCCGGCACGGATCGCCGCAGCGGCCGTCAATGGCTTGGGCCTCACAGTCTAGCCAGGCGCCCGGTTTTCCGGCACAGGTGGCGGATGTTTCGTACCGACCTCTGGGTTTCGGCGTTCGTGCGCCGGCATAACGATATTGGCCACATGTGCGTGGTGTCGCGCCGCGGCGATCCGATCGCCGGGCAGATCTTCGTCGAGGTCGACCACCTCAACGGCGAGGTGTCGCTCTATACGCCCGCGCCGGCGACCAGCCTTGGCGACAACACCGAGGACCGGGTGTTCCAGCTGCGCTTCGACCATGTCGAACCGGCCAAGGTCAGCGAGCGGATCGCCAGGGAGCACGATTTCGACCCCGACCTGTGGGTGGTGTCACTGGAGCTGCGGAGCGGCGAGCTGGGGCTGGAGGTGGCGCGCACCTAGTGGGCGTTGCATCCCAGTCCACCGGCGTCATTCCCGCGAAGGCGGGAACCTAGTGCGATGTCGCGACGCTGGTGGAGACTAAAGCACCCCACTGGGTCCCCGCCTTCGCGGGGATGACGTCTGTGGTTGTGACTAGGCGTGCCGGACTTAGCTCGCGCGCGCCCCGATCCGCGCCAGCGCCTCGATCGCCTGGTCGACCACCGGATTGCGCTCGCGGGTCTGCGGCGGCGGAATGCGGCGGCGCTCGATTTCGAACGGCTTGTATTCCGGCTTGGTCATGTCGAGCAGGTTCACCTCGCCGCGCCAGGCGCTCATCAGGAACGCCGTAGCGTCGACGCTGACCGTTTCAAACAGTTTAGAGAACTGTGCCAGCGCCTTGGAGCGATCCTCGTCGTGCGAGGTGGCGTGGATCAGCACCTTGAGCCCGTCCTGCGCATCGCAGCCGAAGGCGCGCAGCACGACGAACAGCGCCGCCCCGGACGTGTCGTGGGCGATCTGCCCGCAGCGGACCTCGTCGAGCCCGGTGATCTGATGCAAGAGCTTGGTGACTTCCGGCCGCCGGTTCTCGGAAAAGAGCTTCATCAGCGCCCGTGTCAGCTCGCCGGTGGCGACCGACAACTGCTCGAGCGTGCGCTTGATCGGCGCAGTCGGCGTCTGGCGCTGGGAAAAGGCATTGATCACCTTCACCCGGTCGTTCTCGCCCAGATCGAAGAAGGCGGGAGCCAGCAGCGCCGCGTCGAAATCCTCGCGCGCCGCGAGCGACCAGGCGACTTGGTGATCCATCTGCGCCGAGCGGGCGAGGGCGCTGAGATAGGGGCCCCGCGGTACGATCGCCGTATTGGTGGCGATGGCGCGATAGACCTTGCGGCTGTTCATCTGGAACAGGCGGCCGAGCACGTTGTTGGAGAGGTCGGCGCGGCGGGCGAGGGCAGCACCCAACGTCACGTCGTTCGACGAGATCACCTTGAGCATGGTGCCCTCGGAGAGCTTGGGCGCCGAAACCAGGAAATCCGGCAGGTCGTCGCCGAGGTGGCGCACCACCAATTGCTCGAGCTCGGGCGACAGGTCTTCGGAGCGGCCGAGCGTCGCGGCCGCCTTGGCGCGAGCGGCAGGCGCGGCGGCGGGAAACAGGCGCTGGGCGAGCGCCGCAAACTGTTCCATTTCGGCACTGGTCGGCCGTCCGCGACGCGCAAATGCATCGCATGCTGCGCAGAGCAGTGTGTTCGTTCGATCGACGCCGCCCGTCTCGATAAGGAGCTGGAACGTCTCGTAAGGCTGGAAACCGATCATATTTTGCCCTGAAAGGCCCCAGGAGTCGGGCCTTAACCACAGCTCCGACTATTTCAGGGAAATCGTTAGCGAACTGTTAACCTTGACGAACTCTTAATGGCTTTCATCGGGTCCCTGCGTCGCTCCCGATTTGCCGATGGAAATGGGTCCCCGGCAAACATCGCCCGCCCGCCCGGAGGCAAGGTTGGGAAAGCTGGTTCAACTACCAAAGCGTGGACGCACGAGAACGCGCGCCCAATCGGCGGGCACGGGCGAAGTCCTGTTGTTCACCGGGGTCCGTTACGAGCGGGGCGGGGGCTCCTCTCCGATGCCGGACAAGCCGGTGGGAACAGCCTCGGGCGGCAAGCGCCGCCGTGGCTGACATGTGTATGGTTCGCGCGCTGGGGCTGGCGCTCCTGCTTTGCGCCACGCCTGCGGGCGCGCACGAGCTTGGCGATTTCGGCCGGGTGAAGCCGGGTGTGCTGAACGACAAGCTCATCCCCGAGACCGACCGGCTGATGCGGCGGCTGGGCAACCAGCCGGTGTCGAATTTCAACATCACTGACCAAGAGCGCGAAATGCATGACCGGGTGTACCGGTTTCTCATCGCGCGGCATGCCAGGGATTGGGCTTTCGACTATGAGCAGGTGATCTTCGTCGCCGGCGTGTTCAGCGCGCGGCCCGACAAGTTCGATCTCTACTACCGCTGGCTCACCCAGGAGCCCTACGCCTCGTCGCGCGTGCGCTTCAACACCATTGCCGACGATGTCGGGGCAGATCTTCTGACGCTGCCCACGACCTTCAAGTCGATCTGCGCGGTCATCGAGATCGACCGGCAGCGCGCCGTCGCCGCCATGGAGCTCGATGATATCGAGCCCGCCATGGTCAAGCAGATGCGGCTGCGCAAGGCCGAGAACGATCTCTATGTCGGTCGCTTCGTCGCCGCGCTCGGCTACCGCTACGGTTCCTACAGCTACGCGCTCGACCACTTCCTGGTGGAGACGCCGCACGGCGAGGCGGTCGAAGTCGATGAGCGGCTGAGCCGCCTCGCCATCTGGGTCGACCGCGCCGAAGCGCTGGATTTCTGCGCTGACGGCTGGGGCGACGACGACAATGGCGGCAGCGCCATCCCCGGCCGGGTGCTGATGGATGCGCCCAGCGAGGGCGAATACCGGAAGTAGGTCAAGTGGCGATGGTGCTGCACTTGAGGGCGGCGAGCGCCTTCTCGTAGCGGGCACGCATCTCGGGATGCGGCGGGGCGAGGCGGACGACAACGAACAGGTCGTCTTCCTTGGCCTCGACAATCAGCAGGCCCTCCGCGATGTCGAGCTTTTGCTCGGCGAGCAGCCGCGTCTGGCCGGGATTGAAGATGCCGAGATCGAGGGCGGTGCCGATGCCATCGCGGTTGGTGGTCGAATAGACCACGGTGCCGGCGCGGCTGTAGACGGCGACCGACCAGAACGATTGCGGCAGCGTGCCGGTAACCGAGGCCGGGCCGTTACGCAGATCGATGCGGCACACCGCATAGGCGAGCTCGGGGTCGAGCCGCAGCGGGTTGGGCTGGCCCGACGTGGCGGCCGACAGCACGGTGGGCCCCGGGCCGGCGCCGGCGGCAGCGACGTGGTCCCAGGCAGACGTGGCCGAAAGGGCCGGCAGGCTGAGGATCACCGCGATGTGGATAATGCCGCCCAGCACGACGCCGCCGAGCAGCCAGAGCAGGGTGCGGATCATGCGCAGGCCTCGCGGATGATCGAGGGCAGGGCGGCGACATCGGCGCCCACGCCCGACAGGCTCGAGGTGTCGTAGAGCGTCAGCACCAAGTCGAAGGCGCCGTCGCCGCTGATCTCGAGCCAGTTCTGCGGCGCCAGGGCTTTCGACACATAGAGTTCTACCGAGCCGTCACCGGCCCGACTGAGCCGCGCGCTGTGGAAATCGGTCGGGCCATCCGCGCGGGTGATCGGGGCGCCATCGTTGGGGGCCACCGGCACCAGGGTCCAGAAGCGGGCGGCGGGTGTCGTGCCGTCGATGCGATAGCGGCAGGCGCGATCGAGGCGGCGATTGTCACTGTCGGTGGTGGCGATGAACTGGATACCCTCGCTGGCGCCGAGCTCGAGCGCACCCGAACGGGCGATGAAGGCGCGGGTGTAAGGGTCGGGCGTCGGCACGCCGACATCGCGCCAGGCCGACCATGGACCGATCTCGATGGCGCCGAACAGCCGGCCATCGCTGAGCGCGTACCAGCTGAGGCCGAAGCCGACCAGCAGTGCGACCAGCAGCATGCTGCCGAGGTGAACGAGAAAGCGCAAGGGTTACAGCGCCTTGGCCGGAGCGGGGGAGGTGACGGTGAGCGCCGCCTGGTTGCCGGCGCCGCCCAGCGCGTTGCGCAGGCGCTCGGCGACCTCGAGCAGCTTGTCCGCGGCGCCGGGCTTCAGCCCGGGAGGACGCTCGACGGTCGGGGCGACCGGCTGGCCTTCCTCGGCGTTGGCGATGACGAACGGCGCCGGTGCGAAGTCCACGCCCTCCACGGGTTTGATCTCGATATTGGTATGGGCATAGGCCATGAACTTCTGCCACGCCGTGGTCGGCAGCGTTCCGCCGGTCAGCTTCTTGGTCGGCCGGTAGTCGTCATTGCCGAACCAGACCGCGGCGACATAGTTGCCGGTAAAGCCGCAGAACCAGGCGTCGCGATACGAAGACGTGGTGCCGGTCTTGCCGACCGAGGGCACACCCTCGATCAGGGCGCGGCGGCCGGTGCCGTGCTCGACCACGGCGCGCATCATGCGGTTCATGTATTTGACCGTCTGGTCGCTGACCACGCGCTCCTGCTGCGGCTCGGAATCCGCGTCATAGATCGGCTCGCCCGAGAGCGTCGTGATGCGGGTGATGCCATAGGCCGGTGTCTTGTAGCCGTGGTTGGCGAACACCGCGTAGGATGAGGCCATGTCGATGACGCTGACCGAGGCGGCGCCCAGCGCCAGCGAGCGGGTGACCGGGAAATCGTTCTGCAGCCCGATCTTGTGGGCCAGGTCGGCGATCGGCTGGCGGCCGGTCTTGATCGAGAGGTTCACCGGCACGGTGTTGATCGACTGCTGGAATGCCGAGATCAGGCTGATGCGGCCCACCGAGTTGCCCGAATAGTTGCGCGGGCACCAGTTGCCGATGCACTGGGTGGCGCCCGAGACCACGGTGTCCGGATCATATTCGGGGATCATCTCGAAGGCGGTGGCGTAGTCGAACAGCTTGAACGCCGAGCCGGGTTGCCGGTTGGGAACGATCGAGCGGTTGAACTGGCTCTTGCCGTAATCCATGCCGCCGACCATGGCGCGGATCGGCCCGGTGGGCTCCAGCACCACCATGGCGGCCTGGCTGACATTGTACGCTTCGCCCTGCTCGCGCACCACCGAGGTGACGGCGTCTTCGGCATAGGACTGCAGCACCGGATCGATGGTCGAGCGCACGACGAAGGTGTTCGACGTGCTGCCCGAGGTCTCGATGATCTTCTTGGCTTCCTCGAAGGCGTAGTCGAGGAAATAGTTCGGCGAGTTGGCCTCGGCCGAGCGGTCGATCGGCACGGCCGGGTTGCGGCGCGCCGCCGTGACCTGCCCTTCGGTGAGAAAGCCCGCGTCGACGAGGTTCGACAGCACCAGGTTGGCGCGGCCACGCGCCGCCGCGAGGTCGACATGCGGCGCGTATTTGGTCGGCGCCTTGAACAGCCCGGCCAGCATCGCCGCCTCTGCGAGGTTCACATCGGTGATCTTCTTGCCGAAATAGAACTCCGATGCCGCCGCGGCGCCGAAATTGCCGCCGCCCATATAGGCGCGGTCGAAATACAGCTTGAGGATCTCGTCCTTGGTGTAGTGCCACTCGAGCCAGACCGAGAGGAACGCTTCCTTGATCTTGCGCTCGATGGTGCGTTCGGAGCTGAGGAACAGGTTCTTGGCGAGCTGCTGGGTAATCGACGAGCCGCCCTGCGTCGAGTTCTCGCCCTGCGCGTTCGATACCAGAGCGCGCATCGTGCCGACGATGTCGATGCCCCAGTGGTCGTAGAAGCGCCGATCCTCGGTGGCCAGCGCCGCCTTGACGAAATAATCGGGCAGTTTGTCGAGCGGATAGGAATCATCCGACCGGATGCCGCGCCGGCCGATCTCGTTGCCGTAGCGATCGAGGAAGGTGACGGCGAAATCCTCGGCCTTGTTGAAGCGGCCGGTAACGGTGGCGTCGAACGCCGGCAGCGCCAGCGCAGTGACCAGCACCATGCCGATGGCGAGGAAGCTGAAGCCGTCCGAGACGATCTCGACGAAGAAGCGCTTGATACCGGAGACGCGGAAGCGCGAGAAGAAATCCTCGACCCGGGTGTAGCCGCGCCCCAGCGATTGGCCGAACTCGTAGAGCGCCGAGTCGAGCCAGGCGTCGGCCGCCAGCATGCGCGTTTTCTTGCGCCGTTTCTCTTTGTGGTAGAACGGATCCTGCACCGAAAACTCCGCGGCGTGCCAACAGCGCCCCTATGGTCTTGAATCTCCCCAATTTGGGGCGCATTGGCAAGGCAGTCGCTCGAATATGATCAGCGGACAGTTTGTGCAAGCGCAGTTGCTTCGCGCAGCGGGACCGAGGCGGAAGAGTCCAAGGCTTTTCCGGGTCCCGCTCAGCCGTCACAGGAACCTGAATGGCCTTCTGGGAAGAAAAGACGCTCGAGGAAATGACTGAGGTGGAGTGGGAATCGCTCTGCGACGGCTGCGGGCGATGCTGCCTGATGAAGCTCGAGGACGAGGACACCGGCGACATCTACGTCTCCGACGTGCGCTGCCAGCTGCTCGACGGTGAGAGCTGCAAATGCTCGGACTATCCTAACCGGCTGAAGCTGGTGCCCGACTGCATCAAGCTGACGCCCGAGAATGTCCGTACCATCGAGTGGATCCCCAGGACCTGTGCCTATCGCCGCATCGCCGAAGGCAAGGGCCTCGCCTGGTGGCACCCGCTGGTTTCGGGCGACCCGGAGACGGTCATGACCGTCGGGGTCTCGGTCCGTGGTCGCACGGTGCCTGAGAAATCGGTGAAGCCCGGCGAGTGGGAAGACCATGTCGCCGACTGGCCGAACTGGGAGCCGCCGGAGGAGATCTAGCTGCGGGAGAAGGTCAGGAGTGGCCCGAGGAGGCCTCGACCGCGGCGGGCGGTGAGTCAAAGCTCTCGGATGAGGGTGTCGCTGGAAAGCGCCTCTCTCGCCCGCCGCACTTCGCCGCGCGGCAGGTAGTAGGGAGCCAATGGTGCCGCTTACGTTTTCGCGACGTGCGCCTATCCCTCCCGGCACAGCGCTTCGAACCGCGCTGCGGCAGCTGAGAGGCGGCGTTCGCGGTGGCGGAGGATCGAGAACTGCCGGGGTGGAAGCTCGATATCGAGCACCTGCAGCTCGCCGCTTCTGACAAACGGGGCGACCACCATCTCGGAGAGGGCGGCGGCGCAACTGCCGGAGCGGACAGCGCTGAGCACGGCTTCGTTGGTGGGCAGCACCAGGGCGACCTGCAGCTCGGCCGGATCGTAGCCGGCGGCCCGCAGCCCGGCTTCGAACACCGCCCGCGTGCCTGAGCCGCGCTCGCGCATGACCCAGCTGAGGTCGCTGAGTTCGGTGCGAGCGCCTGCTGTCGCGACCACCACCAGCCGGTCGCGCACCACCGGCGTGCTGGCGAGCACCGGCTCGTCGATACTGCCTTCGACGAGGCCGAGTTCGGCTCGGCCGTCAACCACGGCCGCAGCGACGGCGCTGGTATTGCCGACCTCGAAATTGATCGTGATGCCGGGGTATTGCCGCTGGAAGGCCAGCAGGCGCGACGGCAGCCAGTAGTTGGCGACGGTCTGGCTGGCCTGCACGTCGAGGATACCGGTCCTGAGGCTGCCCAGTTCGCTGAGCACGGATTCGGTGTTGCGGACCTGCGCCAGGGTCAGCCGCGCCTCACCCAGCAGCACGCGCCCCTCACGGGTGAGCTCGATCCGCCGCCCCACGCGATCGAACAGGCGCACGTCGTAATAGGCCTCGAGCGCCTTGATCGCCGCGCTTGCCGCCGACGGAGAGAGGCCGACGGCATTGGCGCCCTGCGTCAGGTGCTCACGTTCGGCGACAGCGATGAATATCGACAGCTGCTCCACCGTCATCGTGCGATCCAGCAGAATGAAACGTGCGCTTCTATACCATTCTTTCGAATGATCGCAATGCCTATGCTGTCCGCGACTTGGTTTGGAGCATGCTGTGCTAGCGAGGCGGAGTATCGTGGCTGTCCTGCCTGGGCTGGGACTGGCCCTTGGCGTGACGACACTGGCCATGGGCGCGGAGACGCTGCAGGAGGGGCTGCTGGGCGTGCGCTACGTTGATGGCCTCGTCCTCGCCATCCTCGCCGGCACGCTGATCCACACGCTGTTCGGCCTCAACATGCGTTTCGCTGCAGGCGTACAGTTCGCGTCGAAGACCGTGCTCGAGGTCGCCGTCGTATTGCTGGGAGGCACGATCAGCGCGGCGGCCCTGGCGCAGTCGGGCATCGAGCTGATCGCCGCGGTGGCGGTGGTGGTGGTGCTGGCGCTGACCGCCAGCTACCTCGTTGGCCGTTGGCTGGGTCTCGACGACCGGTTGGCGACGCTGGTGGCGTGCGGCAACTCGATCTGCGGCAACTCGGCGATCATGGCGACGGCGCCGGTGATCGAGGCGCCGGCCGAGGATGTTGCCGCCTCGATCGCCTTCACCGCGGCGCTGGGGATCGTCGTGGTGCTGCTGTTGCCGCTGGCATTCGGCGCGCTCGGGCTGACGCAGTGGCAATATGGCGTGGTTGCCGGCCTCAGCGTCTACGCGGTGCCGCAGGTGCTCGCGGCGACCGGGCCGGTGGGGGTGATGAGCACGCAGGTCGGCACGCTGGTGAAGCTCATGCGGGTGCTGATGCTGGGGCCGGTGGTGTTGTTCGTCGGGCTGCGCCACGGGCGGCAGGGAGTGGTGCGGTTCTCGCTGCTGGTGCCGTGGTTCATCGTCGGCTTCCTGCTGGCGATGGCGGCTCGCTCGTTCGGGTTGCTGCCGGAACCGACGCTGCAGCCGTTGCAGCAGGCCTCGTCCTGTCTGACGCTGATCTCCATGGCGGCGCTCGGGCTGTCGGTCGACCTGCGTACGGTGCTGTCGTCGGGCGGCCGGGTGCTGGCTGCCGGCTTCATCTCGATCCTGGTGCTGATGGGCCTCGCGGTCGCCACTGCGCTGCTGCTGCAGGCCGCCTAGCCGGCCCGAGACTGGACCGGGGCCATCGACGCAGTCTCCGGCTGGACGCGCCCGGTCAGCAGGTGGAACTCCGCCAACTGGGCGCTGTGGCGGCTGTCGTCGGCCAGCGCGCGCGCCCACAAGCTGTCGGGCTGTGCCTCGCGGATCGGAAGCAGGCTGTGCTTGCGGCGGTGGATGGCGATGCGTGGAATGCCCCGGCGTTGCGCTTCGATGGCGAGCATCAAGTCCTCCATGTCGCCGTGCGGCCAGCGGCGAGGATCGAAGTCGATCAGCGGCGACGCAAACGCCAGGGTGCCGCAGCCGAGTTCGTCGACCAGGCGCTCGAAGCGCAGGCGGCGGCCGAAATGATGCACCCGGCGATCACGAGTGTAGCGCGTGCCGGGGCCTGGATAGTCGGTGCCATGGAGGCCGACCAGGGCTTTGCCGCCGTAGCGGAGGATGGCCGTGGTCAACCGCGCCACGTGATCGGCGGGATAGAGGATATCGTCGTCGAAGCAGAAGTAGAGACAGGGCTGGGACTGCTGCAGCAGGCCGCGGAACTTGCCTGAGGCCCGGTACGGCGTGTCGGCAGGAGCAAGGAAAGGGACGATGCGCGCCTGGCGGGCCACGGCCGGCACCTCGGCGTAGCCATGCAGGAACAGGTAGAGCCGCTCGACCTGCGGCACGATGCGGCCCAGCACCTGTTCGAGGTCGCCGGAGCGGCTGGGGATGCTGGCGAGGCCGCCGATGCGGGGCAGGCTGGCGAGCCACAAGCGCTCGCGGCGGCCGGAGCCGAGGGCGGCTGCAAGGTGCAGCTTCGTTGCAGCAAGAATCGGGTTCATGTACGGGCTGAGAAGCAGAGCTGCGGACGCTCCAGACGAAGATCATAGCCCGCCTGGGGAAGGACAATCGAGTGGTAAAGCCTTGGCCCGCAAACAACAATATCTACCTTTCGCCCCACCACGACGATATTGCCTTCTCGCTCGGTGCGCGCATTGCGGCGGAGCCCGGCGGCCGGCTGGTAAACCTCTTCACCCGTAGCGGTTACGTCGCCGGAACGGCGCTCGACCAGGCCCCGGACGCGGCGACGATCGCGCGGATCAGCGCGTTGCGTCTCGCCGAGGATGAGGCGTTCGCCGGGCGCTACGGCCTGGAGCGGATCGACCTGGGGCTGGACGAGCCACCGGTGCGAGGGCGCTCGCCATGGGACCTGCAAGGACTGGCGGACGACATTGCGCAGCTTCGGGCGCCGCTTTCGGCGCTGCTGCGGAAGGCCGGGCGCGCGCGGGTGTTCTGCCCGGCCGGGATTGGTGGGCATGTGAACCATCTGGCGGTGCGGGCGGTGGTAATCGAGCTGCTGCCCGAGCTGGAGCGGCGGGGGGAGGTGTTGTTCTACGAGGACCTGCCTTATGCCAGCTCGAGCAGGGCGCGGCGGCGCTGGTTGCCGGATCTGCGTACAGCTCTGGGGGGACGACGGCTGCGGCGCCGGCCCTCAGCAGCGGGGGCGGCAAAGCTCGTGGCAGTGAACTTCTACTCCAGCCAGCATGACGGCGAGGTCACCTCACTGCGACGGTTCTCGCCGCGCACGTTCTGGCCGATCGGGCCGCATGAGGCGGTGTGGCAGGCGTTCACGACTTCGTGATCGGAACTTTACCCCGGCGTTGCCGTTGCGCCAGGGCGAGATTGTGGCAGCGCGGTTGGCCCTAGACTCCTGACGCACAAAGCAAGTCAGCATCGCTGCCATTTCAGGGCCTGTGCCTTGCCGCAAAGATGAACGGCAGATGAACGGAGCCTTTATTCAAGATTCAGCCAAAGTTCACCTTTATCGGGCCAACCAACCACCGACCCGAACGTTTCCGGAGACGCATGACCATGCACCTCGCGACCAAACTCGCCGCCGCCGTGCTCGCCACCATCTGCGCCGCGGCCCCCCTCTACGCCCTCGCTGCCGACCCGACCGGTACCTGGCAAGCCGATGACGGCAAGAGCCGTTACAAAATCACCGAATGCGGCAGCGGCGCCCTGTGCGCGCGCCTGATCTGGCTGCGCGACAAGGATGACGTGAACCGGCAATACCTGAACCAGGTCATCGTTCAGGGCACGCAGGCTTCCCAGAACAAGTGGACCGGCACGGTCAAGAACGCCGGCGACGTCTATTCCGGTACGATGATCATGACCGGCGAGGACAGCCTGAAGGTCAACGGCTGCCAGGGCGTGTTCTGCCAGACGGTCAAACTTAGCCGCGTTTGAGGCGCTGCTTGAAATAGGCAGCCTCCAAGAACTGCCGGACTTGAAACCCGCGCCTCCGCCGGCGCGGGTTTTTTGTTAGCCCTCGGCGATCATCGCGATCGAGATCTTGAGCCCGGGCACCCGGACCGGCAGCTTGGCGCCCTGCCGCGCCGGCGGATCGACGGGAAACCACTTGAGCCATTCCTCGTTCATCCCGGCGAAGTCGTCCTCCTCGGCGAGGATCACGGTGGCGCTCACTGCCCGGTCGAGGCTCGTGCCGGCTGCCGCCAGGATGGCGCTGATGTTGCGCAGAGCCTGGGCGGTTTGTTCTCCGATGGTTTCACCCACGATCTTGCCGGTCTCAGGCGAATAGGGGGCAGTGCCGGAAACGAACACCAGCCCGCCGCTCTTTACGGCATGGCTGAAATAGGGGGATGGCTTGGGCAGGTGTTCCGAAGAAACGATGGTGTGCGGCATCCGCTTGACCTCCAGCCGTGCTCTCTCGGACGCGGATAGCGAGCGAGCCGTGAACTGTGGCTGAACGGCTGGAGGAGCAGCCCGCCGAACCGTGTCGGCGGGCTCCCGTGCTTCTGGCTAGAGCTTGCCCCGGATCCCGGCGGTGACGCCGAGGCTGTAGCTGTCGCCGAGGTGGTTGAGGCTGGTGCCGAGATTGGCCTCGCCATAGAGCGACAGCGCGTCGCCGGCCCAGTTGACCGAGCCGCCGAGCCCGATGCTGCCCCACAGCGGGTCAACCTCGTTGACCAGCGTGTCGGCTCCCACGCTCGTCGCCGTCCCATCGAGGAACTCGTAGGTGAGGTTGGCGATGCCGTAAAAATGGGTGCGTCCGGTCTGGCCGGCCGTTTCCTGCCATTCGGTCTCGTAGTCGGCCGAAATGCCGAGCCGGCCGACGAGGCTGTCGCCGCTCTTGAGCGCGACGGTTGAACCATAAGAGTCGAAGGTCTCGAAATCGACCGACGAATAGGCCAGTTGCGCTTGCGGCGTGACCGACCAGCCGCCGCCGAGTGCCAGTTGCTGGCCGGCTTCGAGGCTGAGGGCGTAGCCGAAGCCGGCATTGCCCGAGACCAGCGGCCGGTCGAGCAGGTTGGCGCTCAGGGTGCTGTCGAACCAGTTCAGCTTGCCCTGCGCATCGAGGTAGAAGCCCTGACTGTCGTACCAGGTGAGCGTCCCGCCGAGCCCGAAGGCGGTGCCTTCGATGCCGCCGTCGCCGGCGGCCGAACTGATATCGGCGGAGATGGTGCCGAGCTGTGTGTTGAGCCCGGCAACCAGGCTACCGGCTTCGCTCTGCTGGAGGATACCGTCGGCGCCGGCTTGCAGCCGCCAGGTATCGACCTCGTAGCTGGCACCGGTGGTCGAATTGTCCTGGGCGAGTGAGGTGTGGCGGGCGTCGATGCGCCCCCACAGGCCATTGCTCTCCGTGCTGCCAGCCGACCAGGAGCGGTTGCCGATGCGCTGCTGCAGGCTTTCGGACGTGTTAAAGGCTTGGAGAGCCGCTGCGGCGTAGGTCTCGATGACAGGCGCGGCAGGTTGGAACACCGGCGTGTCGTCGTCCGGGTTGAGGATACTGCGCAGGTACCAGTCGCCATCGGCAGCGAGCAGACTGTTCTGGTGCAGCCCGTAGAGGTAAGCACCACCAATCACCGCCTGCCGGCCCTCATACACCGTGTCGCCGAGCAGGTTGAAGGTGCCGCCCGAGGTGCCGTCGACCTCGATGATCTTGATGCCATTGTCAGCGGTGGCGCCGCCGCCGCCGCCGAGATTGGTCACCTTGAGGTTCGTGCTGCCAAGGCTGTTGCCGGTGATCTTGAGCAGGTCGGTGTCGGAGTTGTTGTCGCCCAGCACGGTCTGGATCTGCAGCAGCCCGCCGCTGCCGGTGTAATCGCCGTTGACGGTGAGGCGGCCGATGCCGTTGCTGCCCGGCGCGATGCTGCCGCCGGCAGCGAGGCTGGTGTCGCCCACAATGCCGGTGCCGGCGAGCGTGCCACCCGTTACGTTGACCATTCCGAAGCCGAGGTCGGTGTCGCCGAGTTCGCCATTAACCTCGAGCATGCCGCCGCTGATTGTCGTGAGACCGGTGAAACCAGGTTGGTTGGCGTCAAAGATGGTGCGACCGGCAACCTGGTTGATCGCGCCGCTGCCGTTGATCGGCACGTTAAAGACATAGCCGGTTTCGGTGTGGTTGAAGTTGACCTGCGCGCTGGCGGCGAGGGTGATCGCCGAAGCCTCGAGGGTGCCGGCCCCGGTGGCGGTTTCGCCGATGGCGCCGCCGATGTTCAGCGTCGCGTGGCTGGTGACGAACGCGCCGCCGACGGTGAGGGCAGAGGCGCCCCCATTTACTACCACCTTGCCGTCATTGGCGATGGTCAGGGTCCCGGTCTGCCGCGTCGCCACATTGACTGCGTTTGCGCGCAATTCCGACCCGGCGCCGGACACGACGAGGTCGAAGTTGGTAGCAGTGGAGTTGGTGTTGGTGGAAATGTTTGCCGTCGTCGCTGTGACAACGCCTCCATTGAGGATGGAGAGCGAGCCAAAGAACATGGCGAGCGTTCCGCTGGTGTCCCACCTTGACCCCGCGCCGGACACCACGGCAGTGACGTTCGCGCCAACGCTTGGGATGCTAGTTGTAGCGCCGCCCAGAGTGGTGTTCCCGGTGATGTCGATCGCGCCCCCTTTGGTGACGTTGAAGTAGCTGGTACCGCCGGCGGAGAAGAACGTCGCCGTTTCCAGCCGTGAGCCATCGCCCATCACGTTAATGGTCGCGGTGCCCGCCGAACCCAGCTTGTGCACGGCTACACCTGCCGTCGAGCTGAGCACGGCCCCAGCTTCGATAGTCAGCGCCGATTGGCTATGGCTGCCGTTGCTGAGTGCAATGGGGTCACTGCCTGTGGCGGTCAGTTTCGTGCCTGCGCCGGAAATCGTCAGGCTTGCTACCTGATCTGTGTCGGTCGCGAGGCTCAGTTGAGCTAAGGTACCACCTGTGGAGGTGCCAAAGGTGACCTCGCTGCCGCCATTGACCAGGGTGTGTCCACCATCGAGCCCAATTCTGCTGATGCCCGACGCAGTGACGCCGTTGATCACCAGGTCGCCGGTTCCCAGCTTGTTGAGGACCTTCTGATTGGCAGTGCCGACGCCAAGTACGTTGCCCGTGATGGTCAGCGATGCGCCGCCGTCCACGTTGAACGCGGTGCCGGAGTTGAGGGTTAGGGTGTTGGCGCCGGTCACGACCGTGATCGACTTGCCGGTGATTGCAGGTAATGCGGTAGTGATCGCGAAGCTGCCGGTAAGCTTGATGGTAGAGGACGGGTCCGGGCTCCCCTGCGCCTCGGCGATGGCCTTATCGAACTGAGTCTGGTTCGCAACGTTATCGAAGATCTCCGCCTTGGCCGACGTCATCGGGGCCGAAGCGACCATTGCCAACAATGAGATGCCCAACAGGAGAATGGGACTGGAGTCGCGCCGCGCCCCCGAAAGGCGCGCAACGATACCTACGGTGTCCACGACACCGGCATTCAAACCCCGCACTGTCATCTCGAATCTCTCTAGTTGGCGAGTGGCCTCGCCGATGGTCCGCCCTATGCATCGGCAAGATCAGATGCGTCTCAATCGCTCAATCTAGACAATGACTTATTCGCAACGGCGCTGACGTTAGCTCAGCCGATCCGTCTTGAGAATGACATCATTGATCACAATTTAGTCGACTTTCGACTAAGCTTGGTAAGGCAGGACAGGGGCCCAACATGGCAGCGATCAACATCGTCCCGTTTACCGATCTCAGCTCGACGCAGCGGGAGACCGCCGCCGAGATCCTGGTCGCGGCGCTGGCGCATGTGCCGGCCGCCTGGCAGACGCTGGACGAGGCGCGCGAGGAGATCGAAAAGCTCATGGCCGATCCGGAATGGACCGGCCTCGCCGCGGTGGCCGACGAAATCGTCTGTGGCTGGGCCGGCGCGATCGCGAGCTATTCCCATGCCTCTGAACTGCACCCACTGGTCGTCGCGCCCGACAGGCAGGGTCGGGGAATCGGCAAACAACTGGTCAGCGCCATCGAGGACAAGCTCCGCGCCGCGGGGGTGCTGACGCTGTTTCTTGGCAGCGACGACGATTTTGGCGGCACCACTGCGTTCGGTGCGGACCTTTACGCCGGTATGCCGGCAATGCTGCGCGATCTCGCCGCGATACCCGACAGCAAGCATCCGCTCGAGTTCTACCGAAAGTGCGGCTTCCGCGTCATCGGCTTCATCCCGGACGCCAACGGGGCGGGGAAACCGGATATCTGGCTGAGCAAACGGTTGTGACCGGGGGAGGGGGCGGCCGGTTTGCCGGCCGCCTGAGGCTTCAGTGATGATGCTCGGGCATCGCCTTCAGCGAGTCCTTGGTCCACGAGGTCACGGCATGGACGTCGCCGCTCTCGTCACGCATGAACTCGAGCGCGCTGGCGGGCACTGCCACGGGCTTCGCGCCGATGCCGAGGAAACCGCCGACATCGACGATGATCTCGCTGCTGAGCCCTGCGCCATGGACATGCGAAACCGTGCCGACCTTCTCGTCATCGGCGCCATAGACGACGGCGCCTTCGAGTACGGCCGGAGTGAGTTCGGCGCTACCGAGGCGAATGTGCGTGGAGTGATCCATTTGGGGTCTCCTCTTGGTTGGGGTGTACTTGGGTAACCCTCGCGGGGGCGGACCGTTCCCCTCTTTCTTGGGAGTCTCCGACATCCTGCGCGCTGCTGCCGCAGGCGCGGGGTGAGGTTTCGTTAAGCACGATCTCGCTAGACCGGGCGCGCGCCTTGCTTGCGACGGAAAGCCAAGGGGGTGCCGACCAAAAGGGACCTCGACGTGACTATGGATAATGACACCATCCCGCTGCGCGAGCGGCTTGATTTCGTGCGCCTCGATAGGGCCGCGTTGAACGAGCTGGCGGCGCTGCAGCCGATGCTGGACAGGCAACTGCCGGCGGCGCTGGCGGTGTTTTACGAGCGGCTGGACAGCGTGCCCGAGATGGCGAGCTTCTTCTCAGGCAAGTCGCAGATGGACCGCGCCATGGGGAAGCAGGTCATCCACTGGCAGTCGATCGCCAGCGGCCGCTTCGACGGCGACTACCTGGAGTCGAGCAAGCGGATCGGCGAACGGCACGCCAGGATCGGACTCGAGCCGCGCTGGTACCTCGGTGGCTATGCGCTGATCCTCGAGCAGTTGCTGACCGCGGTGATTACCGAAACCCTGGCCGTGCCGGAGCCGCCACGCCGGCTGTTCGGCAGGGCAGCTGCACCAGTCGACGCCGAAGGCCTGGCGCGAAAACTGTCGGCGCTGGTGAAGGCGGTGCTGATCGACATGGACCTCGCGGTGACGGTGTATTTCGATCGGCTGACCGAGGCGGCAGCGGAGCGCGACCGGCTGGCGTCCGAGCGGATCCGGCGAGCCGTGACGCTGACCGGCAAAACGCTGAAGAGCCTCGCCGACGGCGACCTGACGGCGCGGATCGTGGCGGAGTTCGACGCCGAATTCGAGGACATCAAGCACGATACCAACGCGGTCGCTGACCGGCTGGAGGCGATCGTGCGCCAGCTGCGCAGCACGTCCGGTTCGCTGAAGACCGCGACCGGCGAGATCCTCGCCGGGGCCAACGACCTGTCCGACCGCACCACCAAGCAGGCGGCGACCATCGAGGAGACCTCGGCGGCAATGGAGCAACTGATGGGCACCGTGGCGGCCAATGTTGCAAGCGCCAAGGCGGCGACCGACAGCGCCCGCGCCGTGTCCGACGCAGCCGACGCCGGCACCACGGTAATGGCCGAGGCCAACGATGCGATGGAGCGGATCACCGGTTCGTCGGAAAAGATCGCCAAGATCATCGGTCTGATCGACGACATCGCCTTCCAGACCAACCTGCTCGCGCTCAACGCCTCGGTCGAGGCGGCGCGGGCAGGGGAGGCCGGCAAGGGCTTTGCCGTCGTGGCGGTGGAAGTGCGCCGGCTGGCGCAGAGCGCCGCCGCAGCTTCGGCCGACATCAAGGCCCTGATCGAACGGAGCGGCGCCGACGTGCGCGACGGTACCGCGCTGGTGGCCGCGGCAACGGCAAAGCTCGCGGCGATCCACGCCTCGGTGCGAGAGAACCAGACGCTGATGGAAGGCATCGCGTCCGCCAGCGCGGCGCAGGCCGAGGGCATCGGCGAGATCACCGTCGCCGTGCGCCAGATGGACGAAATGACCCAGCACAACGCCGCGCTGGTCGAGCAGATCAACGGCGCCATCGAGCAGACCGAACAACAGGCGGCCGAACTCGACATGGTCGTGGATCAGTTCATCGTGTCAGATGCGGACGAGGTGCTGCGCCGGGTGGCTTAGGGGCCGCGGGGTGGCCACGAGCATCGAGCTCCCGGCACACCCCCTCCGAGCTCCGCTAGGTCGCTTACGCTCCCAAGCTTCGCTTGCCTCCCCCATCAAGGGGGAGGTGGGCATCCAGTTTATGGCCGGATCTAGCTACACACACCGGCCGGCACCCTCCCCTTGAAGGGGCAGGGATGGGGTGGGGTGTGCAGCGCGCACGATGCTGCTGGCGTTCCTGGTCCAGCACGCACGAGTCTACTCCGCTGCCTGCGGCATCGCGTTCGGGACCCGCACACCCGACCGTGGCCCTGCTGCGGCGATCAGTGTCGTCACCACGGCCAGCGCCGCAACGAACGCGCCGCCGGCGATGTAGGGCTCCCAGTTGAAGCCCGGCGCCGCCGTGAAGATGGCGGAGACCGCCGCGAGGACAATGCCGCCGCCGATCTGGAACGATGCGAACAGCAGCCCCGACGCGAGCCCGGACTTGTCGTCTTCGACGTCGGCAAGGGCCGCGACCTGCACCGAGGGATAGGTGGCGGCGTAGCCGAGGCCGAGGAAGAGCTGGGTGATGATGACCAGGGCGATCGGATCGAACCGGCCGAGGGCCAGCACCCAGAACACGTAGCCGGCGGCCTGCAGCGCCACGCCGATGGCCATCACCTTCGTCGTGCCGTTGCGCTGCGCCACGCCGGCAAGGCGCGGAGCGAGGAACATCACGCAGGCGCCGCCGAGTGCGAAGCTGAAGCCCGTGGCGAAGGCCGACCAGCCATAGACATGCTGGTAATAGAGTGTCGCGAGGAACTGGAAGCCGACATAGACGCCCTGGAACAGCGCGGCGACGACGTTGGCGTGGCTGAGCTTACGCCGCTTGAAGATCGACAGCGGCACCATCGGATCGTGATGGCGGGCCTCGACGACGAGGAAGATGACGATCAGTGCGATGGACGCGACGAGCGGCCCCCAGGTGAGTGGCGCAGCAAAGCCGGCGCCCGAGGCATTGGTCACGCCGAACACGAACAGCAGCAGACCCGGCGTGATGGTGATGGCGCCGGCCCAGTCGAACGAAGCGCGCGACTTGCCGCTGTCCTTGTCGGGCGGCAGCACGAACGGCGCGATGAGCAGGACGAGGATGGCGACCGGCGCCGCCATCACCAGCGTGGCGCGCCAGGTGAAGACGGTGACCGCCCCGCCCAGCACCATGCCCAGCACGAACCCGGCGGCGCCGGTGGAGGCGAACAGCCCGAGCGCCTTGGCTCGGGCCTGGCCCTCGCCGAACACGCTGAGCAGCAGCGCCAGGGCGGCCGGCGCGGTAAAGGCGGCAGCGATGCCCTTGATCAGCCGGGCAGCGATCAGTGTCGGACCCGAGTCGACGAAGGCGCCGGCTATCGAGGCGGCGGCGAAGATGCCGAGCGCCCAGAGGAAGACGCGGCGGTGGCCGAAGATATCGGCAACCCGACCGCCCAGCAGCAGGAAGCCGCCATAGCCGAGCACATAGGCGCTCACCGCCCACTGCAGCACATTGGGCTCGAGCCCGAGTTCGGCCTGGATAGCGGGCAGGGCGACGCCGATGGTGGAAACGTCCATGGCGTCGAGGAAGTTGGCGGCGCAGAGCAGGAACAGGGCCAGCCCGGCGACACCTCCGATCTTGGTAGAGGTCATCGAAATTATCCCTTTCGCAATGCCGCCGTCGCGTGAGGGAGGAGCGCCGGCCAGCAGAGGGAGCGGAAACTGACGACCTCCAATCCATATTGCAAATCGATAGTCGGCATGCGAGGTATCACTGGCAATGATGAATGACAGTGCCCTTCGCAAGATCGACCTGAACCTGCTGCTGGCCTTTTCGGTGCTGATGCAGGAGCGTAACGTGAGCCGCGCCGCAGAACGGCTGCTGCTCGGCCAGCCCGGCCTTTCGGCCGCACTGAAGCGGCTGCGCGAGGCGCTCGACGACGAGCTGTTCGTGCGGGTGGGGCGTGGGTTGCAGCCGACCCCACGAGCCCTCGATATCGCTCCGGCAATCGAGGATGCGCTGGGCTCGATCGAACGGGCAATCCGCATGCCCGATGCGTTCGACCCACAGAGCTTCGAGGGCACTTTTCGCATCGGCATGTGCGACAACCTCGAAACCGCGTTCTTCGGGCCCCTGGCGGCCCGGATCCGCCGCGAGGCGCCCAGGGCGAAGCTGGTTTCGGTGGCTTCGCACACCCATCACCCCGGCCAGCAGCTCGATGACGGCGACTTCGACCTCTCGGTGTCGGTGCATCCCGAGCCGGCCTCGTGGCATGTGCGCCAGCCGCTGTTCCACCAGAGCTCGGTTTCCATCTACGACCCCTACCAGCTGAAGCTGACGGCGCCGCTGAGCCTCGAGGACTTCACCCGCGAGGCGCATATCGCGGTATCGTTCGAGGGCGACATGGCCGGCGATGTCGATGCGGCGCTGAAGAAACTCGGGCGGACCCGATCGGTGGTGGCGACGGTGCCGCGATTTTCGGCACTGCCGACGGCGCTGAGCGCCATGCCGGCGATCGCCACGATCCCCGAGTCGATCGCGCGCTGCATGGCCTCGCTGCACGGCCTGGCGATCTCGGAGCCGCCGGTGGAGCTCGAGGCGTCGCCGGTGTCGCTGCTCTATCGCCGGGTCGACCGGGTCGATGGACGAGCCCAGTGGTTCCGCCGGGTGTTCGTCGAGGTGGCGCGGCAAGCACTGAAGACTAGCGGCTGCACCTGCGATGTCGCGGCGGCGGCATGAGGGTCGTCTCGGCCGGAAAGGACAACATGACCAGCACGGTCCGCGAATTGCGCCTGGTGATCACCGTCGATGATTTTGAAGAGGCGCTGGCGTTCTGGCGCGACAGCATGGGGCTGAAGGAACAGCTCTCGGTCGGTGACGATGACGGGCATGTGGCGATCCTCGGCGCCGGGATCGCGACGCTCGAGATCAGCGACGAGAAGCATGCCGAGTTCATCGACAAGATCGAGGTCGGCCGCGTTGTGGGCGGGCAGTTCCGCGTGGCGTTGCGCTTCGATGACGTGCCGGCGGCGACCGACCGGCTGGAGGCGGCGGGAGCCAAGGTATTGGGGACGCCCCGGCCGACACCGTTCCGCTCCACCAATTCGCGGCTCGAGGCGCCCGATGGCGTGCAACTGACTTTGTTCGATGCGGAGTGAAGCGTGAGCGACTACCAACTGATTGAGCGGATCCCGACCATCGAGGAATATCGCGAGCTGCGCCGGCTGTCGGGGCTGAGCGGCAAATCCGAGGCGGCGGCGGCGCGTGGCCTGCCCAACACCATCCATGCGGTGGTGATCGAGCACGCCGGCGAGACCATCGGCATGGGCCGGGTGATCGGCGACGGCGGCACGGCCTTCCAGGTAACCGACATCGCCGTGCTCGAAGGGCATCGCGGCAAGGGGCTGGGCAAGCAGATCGTTGCAGCGCTGGTCGATTGGCTCAAGACCAACGCGCCGCCGACCGCCTATGTCAGCCTCATCGCCGACGGCCCGGCCAAGGCGCTCTATGCCCAGTACGGTTTCGCCGAAACCGCACCGGAGTCGGTCGGCATGTACATGCGGGTGAAGTAACTCCGTTGCGGTCTCGGTAGCTCAGCCGTGGCCCGAAAAACGTGGCTGGAGTCGGAGACGCGGCTCCGTGCGGTCCGATTGGGTGAACGGGTAGCTGTCGCGGATATGGGCGTTGAAATACCGCCCCTTCGATGGCGAGTGCCGGAGTGCGTCGTACTCGACCGCGGGGACTTCGAAATAGTCGTAACGGCGACCCGAGGGGCGGAACCAGACCGAGAGCGTCTGGGTCTCCGGGTCGTAAGCCATGTCGGCGATCACCGTGGATGGCATGTGGAATCCCTCCATGCCCCTCACAACGCGCCGCACGACCGTCCGTTGCCGAGTTGGCGGGAGCTATTCCAGCTCAGCCACCGAAATATCGACGTCGAGGTCGGGCCAGCGCAGGCCCGTGCCGCCCTCGGTGAAGCGCCAGTTGAGGCGGGCGGCGGGCGGACCGTCACGGAGGCGGGGATAGCGGGTGAGCGGGGCGATCAGCTCGCGCCCGTCCTCGAGTTTGACTTCAAGCGTGGCGGTGCCGAAGCGGACGTCGATGGCCCGGGAGCCGGTCTTGGTCGTCGTGCTCATTGGTCCTCCTCCTCAGAGCATCCAAGGCGCTGTCCGGCAGGATTGGAGCCTCCCGCCTTGAAAGCGCAACAGATCACGGCAAGCCTAGCTGCGTTCCGACGAGCGGAGAAGGTGGGAACTGCGACTGAGTCACGCATCGCAACTCTCATCCCGGCGAGACCGTGACCCATCTGGGCCCGTTCATCCCACATTCAGCCATTTTCCCGCATAACCCTCCGATGACACAGAAACTGACATTGGTGGCGGCCGGCGTGTTGACGCTGGGGCTGGCGTTCGGTGTTGCCGCTCCCGCGGTGGCGCAGGAATGCCTGTCGAAGCGCGAAATCCAGCAGATGATCGACAACGGCGAGCTGGTACAGCTGTCGCAGGCGATTGCGCAGTCGGGCGTCGACGGCAAGATCATCAGCTCGCAGGCGCGCGTCTGCATGGTTGGCGGCCAGTGGGAGTGGCAGGTCAACGTCATGGACGAAACTGGCGAAAGCAAACCTGTGAGCTTGCCGGCTCAGTGAAGCCTCACATAAAATCAACGTCGGACGTCTCTCGCGCGTAGGGCCGGCTGTTGCCGGGCGCGGGAGTTGTCGTGGCGGCAATAGGGGACTTTTCGATGCGCATTCTCGTCGTGGAAGACGACACCAATCTCAACCGGCAGCTGAAGGATGCGCTGACGGAAGGCGGCTACGTCGTCGACGTGGCGTTCGACGGCGAGGAAGGCCATTTCCTCGGCGATACCGAACCCTACGACGCCGTAGTGCTCGATATCGGCCTGCCGCAGATGGACGGCCTTTCGGTGCTCGAGGAGTGGCGCCGTGCGGGCAAGAAGATGCCGGTGCTGCTGCTGACCGCCCGCGATCGCTGGAGCGACAAGGTGCAGGGCATCGACGCCGGCGCCGACGATTACGTCGCCAAGCCCTTCCATATGGAAGAAGTGCTGGCCCGCGTCCGGGCGCTGGTGCGCCGGGCCGCCGGCCAGGCCTCGAACGAAATCAGCGCAGGCTCGGTGCGGCTCGACGTGAAAGCCGGCAAGGTGACGGTGGATGGGCACTCGGTGAAGCTCACCAGCCACGAGTTGCGGCTCCTGAGCTACCTGATGCACCACAAAGGCAAGGTGATCTCGCGCACCGAGTTGACCGAGCACCTTTACGACCAGGATTTCGACCGCGATTCCAACACCATCGAGGTGTTCGTCGGGCGGCTGCGGAAGAAATTGCCGGACGATTGCATCCAGACGGTGCGCGGGCTGGGCTACCAGATCGCCGAGGACTGAGGCAGCTTTCGCTGCTGTGCCGTAGGGCGGTGAAGACGGATGGATCCAGCGTGTGGTGCACCCCTCCCCAGCCCTCCCCGTCAAGGGGAGGGTGCCGGCTGGTGGTTTTTGCATGAGCGTGCCTCACCCCCGATCGGCACCCTCCCCCTCGCGGGCAGGGTTGGGGAGGGGGGCGATGAGCCGGTGACCGTGAGCTTTGGGGCGCCCTCTGCTGAGGGAGCCGTGTTCCCGTGACTGACACCCCGGTGCAGCCCGTATCGCAGCGCAAGGGGTCGATTGCCGCCTCGCTGTTCCTCTTGTCGGCCGGCTGGCTGATCGTGGCGCTGGTAGCGACGGCGTTCCTGCTGACCGAGCTCTATTCGCGGGCGCTGGACAACAGCCTCGTGGAGACGCTGGAGTTCCATGTCGAGACGCTGACCGATTTGAGTCTGCTCTCCGATACGCCGAAATCGGACCAGATCAAGGTCGCCGATCCGCGCTTCGACCGCACCGGTTCGGGCTGGTACTGGGCGATCCGCGACGACAAGGGCGAACTGCTCAACTTCTCCAACTCCTATGTCGGCATGGTGCTGGGGCCGTTGCCGGGCGAGTTCGACGCGACCAACTCCAAGTCGGCGGTGCTGACCGACCCATTCAACATCAAGATCCGGGTGATCGAGCGGGCGGTGACGGTGAACGGCATGCCGCTCCACATCATGGTCACCGGCTCGCTCGACGAAATCCTGTCGCTGGTCGACGAATTCCGTGGCCAGACGCTGATCGTGCTCGGCGCGGTGGCGATCATGCTGGCGGTAATGTCGACCATCGTGGCGCGGCTGGCGCTGCGGCCGATCGGGCGGCTGAGGCGCGAGGTGGAGCAGGTGCGCGAGGGCGACGCCGCCTCGTTGACCGGCGCCTATCCGGCCGAGTTGGCGCCGCTGTCCGAAGAGATCAACGAGCTGCTGCGTTCCAACGCGCAGATCGTCGAGCGGGCTCGCAACCAGGTGGGCAACCTGGCGCACGGGCTGAAGACGCCGATCGCTGTGCTGCGCAACGAGGCCAATGCCGAAAAGAAGAACGGCCTTGCGAAAGTCGTGGCCACCGAAACCGAGAAGATGAGCCAACTGGTCAGCACCTATCTCGATCGCGCCCGGCTGGCGGCGCGCTCGACCGTGGTGGGCAAGAAAGCCGACGCGACGCATGTGATGCTGCGACTGACCCGGGTGATGCAGAAGCTCAACCCGCAGGTGACGATCGCCATGGTGCGGCCCGACGCCTCGCTGCCGTGGTTCCGCGGCGACGAGGGCGATCTCGAGGAGATGGCGGGCAATCTGCTCGACAATGCCTGCAAATGGGCGAAGTCCTCGATCGGCGTCACCGTGGTGGCCGAACGCAGCGGCGGCGCAGCGAACCTGCTGATCAAGATCGACGATGACGGACCAGGGCTGACCGAGGAGGAAGCGACCAAAGTGTTGCGCCGCGGTGTCAGGCTGGACGAGAAGACCCCCGGTTCGGGGCTGGGCCTGGATATCGTCAAGGAACTGGTTGACGTCTATGGCGGCTCCCTGCAATTGAAACGCTCAGTGCTGGGGGGCCTCCTGGCAGAATTGCGGCTTCCGGCCGCAAAGGTTGCGGGTTTCCGCACTTTCGCCTCAATACGCAAGGAATAAGGGCCTCGGCCACCCTCGAGACCGACATGCAGCAGATCGTCCGCGCCGTCCCCCTCTTCGCCATGCTCCTGCTTGCCGGTTGCAGCATGGGCCCCTCGACCTCTGACGTCGCCCTCGGGCCGACGCTGCCGCAGCCGAACTCGACGCTGGGGACACAGCCGACGATTACGCCGGCTTCGCTGCCGGCTCCCGGCGCGATCCAGTCCGCCAACACCACGATGAACGACGTGAGCGCTTTCCTCGATGCCTCGGTGCTTGGCCAGCTCTCGGCCAAGGACAAGTCGGAAGCTGCGAGCGCCCAGTTCAACGCCCTGACCTTCGGCCGCCCCGGCGCGCCGCGCGCCTGGACCGGCGACAAGGGCACGTCCGGCAACGTGACCGTCGGGCCCTACGTCCGTGTCAACAACATCGACTGCCGCGATTTCACCCACACCGTGACCATCGGTGGTACGCCGCACGCCCGCAAGGGCACGGCCTGCCGCGAGGCCGATGGTACCTGGAGCGTTGCCGGCTGAGGCTCGGCACCGCCGCCGGATGGGTCACTGCCTGCCAGCGATGTGATCGTCCCTGGGCCTTTCGGATAGTCTTTTGTTTACCGTCGCACGCTAGGTTCGAGGACTATCCTCGGACCCTGACGCCCGCCGGTTTTCATGCCCAATACTGCCACTCGTCTTTCATCGTCTGAAACGGCCCGGTCGCAGCGCGCCGTGCGGCCGTTTTTCGGCTTGATCGATGCGGTGGTCGTTCCCGGCACGGCCGGTTTCGATTTCGACGGCGGCGTCGCCGAAGCGCATGCGCAGGGGATCTGGACCTGGATGGTGCGCGATGTGGCGCCCGACCTGATCGACCCCAATGTGGGGGATGAAGACCCCGCGGCGCGCCAGGCGCTCGATCTCCTCATGCCCGAGCTGCTGCAACGCGCCCGCGCCGCCATCGCTGCCGTCGGCACCCCTGACGCGGAGCGCCGGATCCAGCTGCAGATGGGCGGCGACGACGCCTTTCGCCGCGTTGGGGTGGTGCTCAATGCGCTGAAGTGCCGGAGCCTGCTCGACAAGGCCCAGGCCTTCGGCCGCGCCGCCAACGGCATGACCGACGAGACGGCGCTGGGCGTGGCGCTGCAGTCGATGCCGCTCAACGACCATGCCGTCTCGGCGCTGCTGTTCCAGGCGGCGATGGGGCAGGTGAGCCACCCCGGCCGGATGATGGCGGCGGCGATTCGCCTTGCCGGCTCGGCCACCGAAGCATCGATGCAGCGCGCCGGCTTCGCGCCGCTGATCGAGGCGATGCTATCGCATGCTCAGGCGCAGATCCCGGCGCTCGACCAGCACGGCGCCTTTGCCGATATCGATCTGACCTGCCGCGCCATCGACCGCTTCCATCGCCTGATGCGGGCAGTGACCGGCTATGTCGAACTCGGTCGCCTGACTCGTTGGTCGACGGCGGTTGCCGCGCTGACCAAGACCGTGTCGGAACTGGTCGAACCAAAACTGCGCGACGTGTCGCCGAACGTGAACCTGGCGTTGCGCCGCCATTCCGGCCAGGACCGGCTCGACAGCGACCAGGTGCTGGCGGCGCTCAACGGCTGCTACGTGCTGGCGACGATCCGCGATTGCCGCGACTCGCTGGCGCTCAACGCCATGTTCGACCAGACCTGGACCCAGGTGGGACAGGCGCTGGAGATGCACGTGCAGCGCAACCTCGAGCTGTTCCGGCAGAACCCCGGCGACCGGGTGATCGGCGCGCGGCTCGATGCGGCGATCAAGATGGCCGAGCTGCGGTTCAACCCTGATTATGCCGACGTGCTGCGCCGGGCGCGGGAGACGGCCGAGAAGCGGGCGAGCTGAGGTAACTATCAACCGATTCGCTGGCGCCAGCGTTTCATGCCCCTGCCTTCAGCCGCTCTACCAGCCGTGCCGCAACCGCCGTCCCCGCATCCCGCACATAGAGCTCCGCACCTGCTGCCTCAGGCACCCTGCCCATCAGCGCGATGCCGCCATTGGCGCCGGGGCGATGCGGGGCGTAGGTGACGCCGATGGCCTTGAGCGGGTCGCTTTGCTCGGAGTTCTCAAAGATCAGGCAACCCGGTTCGAACGAGCGGGCGTCAGCGGCGGTCAGCGCCCAGATCTGTGGCTTGTCGCCGAATCGGCCAGTGAGATAGCCGGGCGGCGCCGGAACCTCTTCCTCCGGCGCGGGCCGAGCGGGGACGCGCCAGCCGGTGTCGCTGATCTCGCCCGAGAGCGCGCAGCGTTCCGCGGCGACCGAGCCGGCATCACGCGCCGCCATGGCGCCGATATCGACTGCGGCGGCGATGTCACCCAGCCCGAGCTGCACAGCGCGGGTGGCGAGGCCGGAAACGCCATGCTTGCTGGCGGCAGCGGCGCGGCGGGTGATCAGCGATTGGCCGCGATCGAGATAGGTGGCGCCGCGAGCGGAGGGACGGAACGGCGCGACCGGATTGCGGGCATCCGGGGTCTCGAAGGCTTCCTCGATGACGTCGTCGACCACCGGCGGCGCGGCCTTGCCGAGAAAGCCGAGGACGGCCGCCTTGCCGCTGCTGAGCGCCGCAGCCGTGGTGTGAAGGCCGGCCGCCGCGCCGGCCAGCGCGACGGCGGGTAGCGTGCCACGCGGGCCAAGCCAGCCATTTGCCGCATCCCAGGCGGCGGCCCCACCGGCGCGCAGCCATAACAGGATTTCAGGCTGCCAGGCCCCGGCAGCGACCAGTAGGTCGGTCTCGATGGCGCTCGAATCCTGGGCGATCTCGTCGATGGCGACAGCGAACCCGACCTTGAGCCCCGGCTTGTTGCGCTCCAGCGGTTCGGCATGGCTGGGGGCGAGCGCCGAGGCGAGCGTGATGCCGGTGGCCTTGGCGAAATCGACGAAGCGGGAGGTGGTGCTGAGCCGGCTGTCGACGATGCGCAGCACTTGGACACCGGCATCGGCCGCGTGCAGCGCCAGCCGATAGGCGAAGCTGTTGGGCGTGGTGAACAACGCGCGGCGGCCGGTCCAGACGCCGAACCGTTCGGCGCGCTGGAAGGCGGTGAGGGCGCCGACGATGCCCGGCGTGCGGTTGCCGGGAAACAGCGGCAGCCGCTCCAGCGCGCCGGTAGCGAGGATGACGTGCCTCGCGGCGACGACGACGATGCGTGACACCGGGCGGCCCTGCTCGACCACCACCTGATGCACTTTCAACTGCGTGCCGGTGATGGCGAAGGCCTCGGCGCGGGTCAGCGGCGTGACCTGGCCCTTGCTGTCGAGGCTGGCGATCAGCCGTTCGATCGTGGTGTCGGGCGAGGCTTCGGCATCGACAGCGCCGAAATAGCGGATGGTGCCGCCCAGACTCGGGGTGCGCTCGATCAGCACGGCGCGCTTGCCGGCGGCCGAGGCCGCAGCCGCAGCGCTGAGACCCGCGACGCCGCCACCGACGATGGCAAAATCGGTCTCGATGGTTTCGTCGACCGCGCCATTGTGCCAGGGCGGACTTGCCACAGGCGTGTCGCCGAAGCGGTGGTTCAGCGTGCGCGCCGGGCCCAGCAACTTGTGGCGCAGCGCCCCGAGCAGGCCGCCCGAGGCGATCGGGTCGCGGCGCGTGCCGACGGTCACGAGGTTGAGCCCGCTTAGCGCCGGGGTGCGCTCCATCGGCAGCGCGCCGCCCTTGCCGGAGCTGACCAGCGGCGCAAAGCTCTCGTCGAGCGCCAGCGCTTCGTCGCCATGGCGGCCGGCGATCTGGATGCCGTTGGCCAGCGCGGCGGAGAGTACCGTGTCGCCGGCAAAGCCGTGGATCGTCCGGCCATTGAGGCGAAACTGCAGCGGCGCCCTGCGATCGAGCTCGGCGCCGCCCAGGCCGTGCGGCGCATCGCCGGGGAGACGGTCGCCATGCTCGCTCACGCCGGCACCGCCAGCTCGTCGGTACCCAGAAAGTCGGCGGCCAGGTAATCGGCTGCAAGCAGGCGCTGGTTGCCGCGGCTTGGGCCGCGGGCCGCGAACCACTCGGTTTCATCCGCCGGGGCGGTTCCGGCAATGTAGCGTGCCAGCGCCGGTGCAAGAAAGGCGGCGGCGGGGCCGAGGGCAGCGATGACCAGCGCCTTGTGGCCACGCGCCGGACCGATAAAGGGCGCGCCATCACTGGTCCGCAGGCTGCCGGCCACGGTTTCTCCGGCGAGACGCAGCGCATCGCCGCGGGAGACGGCACTGCCAAGCCGGGCGCGGGCCGTGGTGGGATCGCCGGCGAGCAGCGCCGAGACGCTGACCTTGCCGTCCTGTACCAGCGACACACCGCGATCGAGGAACGACACATAGGCGGCGGGAAGGGGCTTGGCCGCATCGAGCAGCATGGCAGCGCCGGTCACGGCCTCGAGGCTGCGGTCGCGTGCCTCCGCGGGCAGGTGCTCGAGCACGGCATCGTCGCCGGCGAGGATCACCCGGGCTGCCTCGACGCTGTGGCCGGCGTGGACGATCCGCGCGGTACCGTCCTTGCGCAGCGTCAGCTCGGTATCGGCGCGATCGAGGTGGCGCACCTCGTGTTTCGACAGCCAGCTTTCGAGCACAGGCTCCAGCCGGCCGTGGCCGAGCAGGTGGACATCGCGCACCCTGAGCATCAAGCCCTCGGCAATGGCCCGGTCGACAACCGGCTCGACCGCGTAGCCGAGTGCGATGGCGAGATGGCGGAAATGGCCGAGCGCGGCGATGCTTTGCGGCGCCTCGGCAATGAACAGTGGATCGCTGCGACTGACGAGACCCTTGCCCCAGCTGGTGACCAGCTTGCTGGTCTCGGCGGCCGCGCGCTTCATGAGGATCAGCGTTTCCGGACGGGTGACCGGCGCGATCGAGATGTCGATGCTGCGCTGCAGCCGGAACGGCGAGAATGGCTCGCCAACGAGGCAGACGCGTCGTTTGTGCTCGATGGCGAGCAGGCCCGCCAGTAGCCCGGCAAGCGGGGTGGAGCCGAGCACCAGATAGTCGTAACTGTCGTCGGCCATGGGATCAGCGAACCATCGTCTGGGCTGCGGCAATGCGCCTCCCACACATCGATGTGTGCGGGTGCATAAATTGCCCGAATGCCTTTATAGATCGGGCGCGTTTCCGCACCTTCGCATGAGGCAGAGCCCTGCACATGATATTTTGGTCGCTCGCTTTTGTGGTCACTGCCGTCGCCTGCGCCGCGCTCTATTATGCGGGGGCCGGGCGAAGGGTCAACGCGACTGCCACTGTTGTAGACAGCCCTGAGATCGCACACCTGAAGCTGCAGCTGAAGGAGATCGAGTCGGACCTCGCCCTGGGACGCCTCGGTGCGCCCGAAGCGACTGCGGCGAAGGGCGAACTGGCGCGGGAGTTGATGCGGTTGAACGCCACGACGAAGGCGGCTACGGACCCGGGCACGCGTCGCGGCATCGTCGCCGCCGCGGCGGTGGTGACGGCGGTGCTGGCGTTCGGCGTCTACGGTGCGCTTGGTCGTCCCGACCTGCCGGCGCAACCGTTGGCCGAACGGCAGGACGTGCCGCCGCCCGAGATGACGCTCGACGATGCGATCGCCCGGATCGAGGCGCAGTTGAAGGCCAAGCCCGAGGATCTGCGCGGCTGGACGGTGATCGCGCCGGCCTACATGCAGATGGGCCGCTACGCCGATGCCGCCAATGCGCTGCGCAAGGCGATCGAGCTCGATGGCCCCACCGCCGACCGTGAGACCGATCTCGGCGAAGCGCTGATGATGGCCAATAACGGCAACGCCGCCGGCGAACCGCTGGCGCTGTTCCGCAGCGCCTCGAACCGCGACGTCACCCATGTCCGCTCGCGCTACTATCTCGCCAGCGAAGCCGCCCGCGAGGGCGATTTCGAGACCGCCAGAACCGAGTGGCAGGGGCTGCTGAAGCTCAGCAAAGGCGGCGAAGCCTGGGTGGCCAACGCCGAAGCGGGCCTGGCCGCGGCGGAAGCCGGGCTGGGCGGCGACATGCCGGCCAATGCCGACATCGCCGCCATGGTTGAAGGGCTGTCGAGCCGGCTCGACCAGGGCGGCGGTACGATCGAGGAATGGACCCGGCTGGTGCGCTCGCGGCTTGTGCTGGGTCAAACCGACCTGGCGCAACAGGCCTATGATGCGGCCCGCAAGGCCTACCCGGCGGCGGCCGAACGCGCGGAACTCGATGTTCTCGCAGCGGATAATGGATTGGTAGCAAGCAATTGACTCGTAAGCAGAAACGCCTCGCCATCATTGCCGGTCTGGGCGCCGTCCTTGCCTTTGCCGCGACGTTGATCTTCGTGGCGATGCGCGACCAGATCGTGTTCTTCTATTCGCCGAGCGAAATTCACGAAAAAGCCATCGCCGCAGGCACGTCGGTTCGCCTGGGCGGGTTGGTGAAGGAGGGGTCCTGGAAGCGCGTGGGCGAGACCTCCGACTTCGTGGTGACCGATGGTCAGACCGAGATGGCAACGCATTATGTCGGGCTGCTGCCTGACCTGTTCCGCGAGGGCCAAGGGGTGGTGATCGAGGGCAGCGTCACTCCCGACGGCACGTTCGCTGCCACCAACGTGCTGGCCAAGCACGACGAGAACTACATGCCCAAGGAACTGGTCGAAGAACTGAAGAAGCGCGGCGAGTGGCAGCGCGAAGGGGCTCCGCTGTGATGGTGCCCTGCAGTTTCCGCAACCACGGAGTCATTCCCGCGAAAGCGGGAACCTCTGTTTGCGATGGTGCGGCGAGCGCAGAAAACGGAGGTTCCCGCTTTCGCGGAAATGACCCGGTGCAGGTGGCGACACGGGCGCCAGCGGGAGCCCGCACATGAGCATCGAACTCGGCCATTTCGCCCTTGTTCTGGCCTTCGCCATCTCGACCATCTCGGCCATCGTCGGGCTGATCTTCTGGAAGCGCGAAGCGCTGGCCGGCTATCTGCAGCAGGGAGCGGTGCTGCAGTTCGTGCTGGTGGCAGCGTCGTTCGCGGCGCTGATCCAGGCCTTCGTCGTTTCCGACTTTTCGCTGAAGCTCGCCTATGAGCACGCCAATTCGGCGCAGCCGCTGATCTTCAAGATCACCGCGGTGTGGGGCAACCATGAAGGCTCGATGCTGCTCTGGGTGCTGATCCTGGTGATCATGGGCGCCGCGGTTGCCGCCTTCGGGCGCAGCCTGCCCAAGGACCTGCTGACCCTGGTGCTGGCGGTGCAGAGCCTGATCGCCGCGGCCTTCACCGGCTTTACCCTCTTCACCTCGAACCCGTTCCTCCGCCTGACGCCGGCGCCGTTCGAAGGGCAGGACCTCAACCCGATCCTCCAGGATATCGGCCTCGCTATCCATCCGCCGCTGCTCTACCTCGGCTATGTTGGTTTTTCGGTCTGCTTCAGCTTCGCCATGGCGGCGCTGATCTCGGGCCGCATCGATGCCGCCTGGGCCCGCTGGGTGCGGCCATGGACGCTGCTCAGCTGGTGCTTCCTGACGCTCGGCATCGCCATGGGCTCCTACTGGGCCTATTACGAACTCGGCTGGGGCGGCTGGTGGTTCTGGGATCCGGTGGAGAATGCCAGTTTCATGCCGTGGCTCGCCGGCACCGCGCTGCTCCATTCGGCGCTGGTGATGGAAAAGCGCAACGCGCTGAAGATCTGGACGATCTTTCTCGCCATCATCACCTTCTCGCTGAGCCTGCTCGGCACCTTCATGGTGCGCTCGGGCATCCTCACCTCGGTGCATACCTTTGCGTCCGACCCGACGCGCGGCATGGTAATCCTGGCGCTGCTCGCCGCCTTCATCGGCGGCGCCTTCTCGCTGTTCGCTTTCCGCGCTTCGACGCTGCGCGTGGGCGGGCTGTTTGCGCCGATCAGCCGCGAAGGGGCGCTGATCCTCAACAACCTGTTCCTCGCCACCGCCACCGTGGCGGTGCTGGTGGGAACGCTCTACCCGCTGCTGCTCGATGCTTTGGTCGGCGAGACCATTTCCGTGGGCGAGCCGTTCTTCAACCTGACCTTCGGCGTGATCATGGCGCCGCTGCTGATCATTCTGCCGTTCGGACCGTTCCTCGCCTGGAAGCGCGGCGACGTGATCGCGGTGACGCAGCGGCTCGCCGGGGCCGCAGGCCTGGCGCTGTTCGCCGCGGTGCTGTGCTTTGCGCTCACTGGCGGCGAGGTGTCGCTGGCGCCGCTGGGCCTGCTGCTCGGCTTCTGGGTAGCGTTCGGCGCGCTGGCCGAACTGATCGATCGGGCGAAGTTCTTCCGCACCGATGTCGTCACCTCGTTCAAGCGCCTGTTCGGCCTGCCGCGCACGGCATGGTCGACGGCGATCGCGCATTTCGGCATTGGCGTCACGGTGATCGGTATCGTTGCGGCCACCGCCTGGCAGCAGGAATTGGTGACCACCATGGTGCCGGGACAGGGCGTCGTGATCGCTGAGCACCAGGTGACGTTCGAGGGCATGGAGCATGTCGAGGGGCCGAACTTTGTCTCCGACACCGGCCGCTTCGCCATCCGGGCTCCGGGGGGTGGGGTGCGCACCGCGCTGGCTGAGCGGCGCGTCTACAATGCCAGCGGCCAGCCGACCACTGAAGCGGCGATCGAGACCTATGGCTTCAGCCAGCTCTACGTGCAACTGGGCGAGCCGCAGGCTGACGGCAAGTCGGTGGTGCGGCTCTGGTACAAGCCCTACGTCACACTGATCTGGCTCGGCTGCCTGTTGATGGCCGGCGCCGGTTTCCTGTCGCTGAGCTACCGCCGGCTGCGCATCGGCGCCCCGCGACCGGCCGCCACCCGAGTTGCTGCAGAATGAGGGCGCTCATTGCCCTTATGCTGCTGGTGCTGCTGAGCGCCCCGGCGCTGGCGGTGCGTCCCGACGAGGTGCTGGCCGATCCGGTGCTCGAAACCCGGGCCCGCGCCATCTCGGAAGGCTTGCGCTGCCTCGTCTGCCAGAACCAGTCGATCGACGATTCCGACGCCGACCTGGCGCACGACCTGCGCGTGCTGGTGCGCGAGCGCCTGACCGCGGGAGATAGCGACCAGCAGGTCCGGGATTATCTCGTCGCGCGCTACGGCGAATATGTGCTGCTTAACCCGGTCATGGCGCCGCACACGGTGCTGTTGTGGATCGCCGCCCCGGCGGTTCTGGTGATCGGCGGCATCGTGGTGTTCATCGGCGCACGACGCAAACGCGCCGCCGGCCAGACCGCGCTGACCGAAGACGAAGCCAAGGCGCTCGAGGAACTGGAGCGCTGAGCGCTAGTGCGCGCCAAACAGGATCGGCACGGTCGCTGCAACCAGCAGCACCGCCGCGCCGATGTTGAAGGCCGTGGCATAGGCCGGCTGGACGAGGAAGCGGCGCAGCGCGGCCCCGCCGGCGGACCACACAGCAACACAGGGGATCGAGATCAGCGCCATCGCCGCCGCCGCGAGCCCCAGGTTCAGCGCATAGCCGTCGGCCGGCAGATAGGTGGCGGCAGCGCCGGTGGTGATGGCCCAGGCCTTGGGGTTGATCCACTGGAAGGCGACTGCTCCGGCAAAGCCGAGCGGCGGACGCTCGTCCGCCTCGACATCGATCGGCCCGCTGCGCGCGATCTTGATCGCCAGCCAGACCAGATAGGCGGCGCCCGCCCAGCGCATCGCATCGTGCAGCGCCGGAAACGACTGCAGCAGCGCGCCGATGCCGAGCCCGACCGCGATCAGCTGCAGCGCGACGCCCACGGCGATCCCCGCGACCAGCGGCATCGAACGGCGGACGCCGACCCGCACGCCCGAAGCGAGCGCCATCATGTTGTTGGGCCCTGGGGTGCCGGTAAGCACGACGCAGAAGATCAGGAAGGGGATGAGGATAGCTGGATCGGTCATGGCCCGGAGAGTACAGCGGCCGATAGGGTGCGGTGTTGCAATCTGCAGCGCCATCCGGCAGTACTGCGCAACAAATGAATAATCTTGACCGCATTGACCAACAGATATTGCGTGAGCTGCAGCGTGACGCGCGCATCCCGAACCTGCGCCTGGCGGAGCGGGTAGGGCTGTCGCCTTCGGCCTGCCTCAGGCGGGTGCAGGAACTGGAGCGGAGCGGCATCATCAAAGGCTACCGCGCCGTGCTCGACCGCTCGCGGCTGGGCGCCGGGTTTCGCGCCTATGTGTCGGTGGGCCTCTCCAGCCACACCAAGGCCAGCCAGGAGGCGTTCGAAAAGGCGGTTGCGCTGTCGCCCGAGGTGGTCGAGTGCCACAACGTCACCGGTTCGATCGAATACCTGCTGCGCATCGAAGTCGCCGATATCGAAGCCTACAAGGCGTTTCATACCGACGTGCTGGGGACACTCCCGACGGTCAGCGCGATCACCACTTTCGTGGTGCTGGGCTCGCCCAAGGATGAGCGGGCTTAGGCTAGTCTTGAGGCTCGATCTCTCCGACATCTCTCCCGCCAAGGGGGAGATGAAGACCGATGGGTCCGACGCTTGTCGCGACTCGGCGCGCAGCGCTACGCATTCCTCGTGTCCCTCCCCGACCTGCTCCCCGCCGATCTCGAACTCACGCTGGCGCTGGCGCTCATCCTGCTGAGCTTCGTCACCTCGCTGATCACCGCCACGTTCTCGCTGGGCGGCGGCACGCTGATGGTGGCGGTGCTGGCGCTGGTGTTCCCGCCGCTGGTCGTGGTGCCGCTGCATGGCGCTATCCAGCTCGGCTCGAACAGTGGGCGGGCATTGGTGCAGCGTGCGCATATCCAGTGGCCGCTGGTGCTGTGGCTGTCGCTTGGTGGGGCGATCGGCACCGTTGTCGGCGGGCAGTTCGCCAGTCTCTTGCCTGCGACCGCGCTGCAGATTGCCATCGGCGCTTTCGTGCTGCTCACCACTTGGCTGCCGCAACCCAAGATCGTCGGCCGCTCGCGACTGGCGCAGGTGATCGGCGGCGGGGTGATAGCCGCGGTGTCGATGGTGGTCGGAGCCACCGGGCCACTGGTCGCGGTGTTCATCAAGGGGCTGGCCGACCGACGGCAACTGGTTGCCACCCACGCCATGCTGATGACGCTGCAGAACAGCTTCAAGGTGGCGATGTTTGTGGCTATCGGCTTTGCCTTCGCCGCCTACCTGCCGTTGATCGCCGCGATGGTCGCTTCGGGCTTCGTCGGCACCGCGATCGGCAGCCGGCTGTTGGTGAAGGTGCCCGAGGCGGCATTTCGCTGGGGCTTCAAGCTCGTGCTGACGCTGGTGGCGCTCGATCTGCTGCGCGAGGCGCTGTTTTGAACGCTTGGCAAACGTTCGGGAACATTACCGATAATTAACGCCCGGGTCACCGTGCAGAAAGGCGACGGGCTCCATATCTCTGGCCCATCAAGAGTGCCTGACTGAAGGAGATCATCATGCCCTCGACTAAGTTCAACGCTCGCCGCTGGCTCGGGGCTTCGGCTCTGGCGATCCTCGCCGGCATCGGTGGTGGTACCGCCTTCGTTGCGGCAACCGCCCCCTCCACCGCACAGACTGCTACCCTGGTTCCCGCCGCGCAGATCACCGCGCCGGCCGTGACCAACGCCCCGAACTTTGCCGACCTCGTCGAGGCGGTGAAGCCGGCCGTGGTCTCGATCATCGTCGAGGGTGGCGAGAAGGCAGATGCCCGCGACCTGCAGCGCGGTGGCCCGCAGTTCAAGTTCGATTTCCCGGATCTGCCGAACGATCATCCGTTCCGCGACTTCTTCGAGCAGTTTGGTGAGCAATTCGGCCAGGGCGGCCGTGGCGGCCCCGGCGATGGCCCGGCGCGTCCGCAGGCGCCGCGCAAGTTCATGGCGGCCGGTTCGGGCTTCGCCATCTCGGCTGACGGCTACATCGTCACCAACAACCACGTCGTCGACAACGCCGACAAGGTGACCGTGGTGTTCGACGACGGCAAGGAGATGACCGCCAAGGTGATCGGCACCGACGAGAAGACCGATCTCGCGGTGGTCAAGGTCGATGGCGTCACCGACCTGCCATTCGTCAAGCTGGCCGATAACGAAGTACGCGTCGGCGAGTGGGTGGTGGCCGTGGGCAACCCGTTCGGCCTTGGCGGCACCGTGACCGCCGGTATCGTCTCGGCCCGCGGCCGCGACATCGCCGGTTCGGCTTATGGCGATTTCCTGCAGATCGACGCGGCGGTGAACACCGGCAACTCCGGTGGTCCGGACTTTAACCTCCAGGGTGAAGTGGTCGGCGTGAACACCGCCATCTTCTCCCCCAATGGCGGCAATGTCGGTATCGCCTTCGCCATCCCGGCCAGCGTCGTCAAGCAGGTGACCGGCCAGCTGATCCAGAGCGGCACCGTGACCCGCGGCTTCCTCGGCGTCGGCATCCAGGACGTCAACCGCGACATCGCCGACAGCGTCGGCCTGAAGGATGCGGCTGGCGCACTGGTCACCGAACCCACCAAGGACAGCCCGGCCGATAAGGCCGGCGTCAAGTCGGGCGATGTGATCACCGCGGTCGATGGCCAGGCCGTCAGCAACGCGCTCGACCTGAGCCGCACCATTGCCGGCAAGAACCCCGGCACCGCTGTGGAACTGTCGGTGTGGCGCGACGGCAAGGAGCAGAAGATCTCGGTCACCCTGGGCAAGCTCGAAGAGACGGCCAAGCCGTCCGAAGAGCAGCAGCAGGCTCCTGCCGAGGAACCGGCCGCTCCGGCTCCGACCAGCGTCGGCCTGACCCTCGTGCCGAACTCGGGTGGTGAAGGCCTCTTGATCCAGGACGTCGATCCGAACTCGGCTGCCGCCGAGAAGGGCTTCGCCGTGGGTGACACCATCCTTGAGGTCAACAACCAGGCCGTGTCGTCGGTCGCCGACTTCGAGAAGGCCGTGCAGGGCGTCAAGGACGCAGGCCGCAGCACCGCGCTGGTCAAGGCGCAGCGTGACGGCAACACGCGCTTCATCGGCCTGCCGATCACCGAAGCCAAGTCGTAATCACTGCTGGGCTCCGGGGCATCTGCTCCGGGGCCCGTTCCCTTACGTCGTCCTCGCCAAGACCGGGATCCGCAAGGGTTCCGGTCTTTGCCGGAATGACGCAGAATAGCGTGGGGCTAGCGACATGAAGATTCTGCTGATCGAAGACGACCGCGAGGCCGCGAGCTACCTGATCCAGGCGCTCGACGAAGCGGGTCATATCACCCACCATGCCAGCGACGGCGAGACCGGCTATGCCATGGCGTCGTCGATGGATTACGACGTGCTGGTGGTCGATCGCATGCTGCCGCGTCGCGACGGCCTCTCCATCATCGAGAGCCTGCGCGCCGAGGACGACAAGACCCCGGTGTTGATACTCTCGGCACTGGGCGAGGTCGATGACCGGGTGACCGGGCTGCGCGCCGGCGGCGACGACTATCTGGTCAAGCCCTACGCCTTCACCGAACTGCTCGCGCGCATCGAAGTACTGGCCCGCCGCTCGTCGCCGGCCGAGGCCGCGACCAGTTTCGAGGTCGGTGGGCTGGCGCTCGATCGGCTCAGCCGCAAGGTGGAGCGCGACGGCGAGCAGATCCTGTTGCAGCCGCGTGAGTTCCGTCTGCTCGAATACCTGATGAAGAATGCCGGCAAGGTGGTGACCCGCACCATGCTGCTGGAGAACGTCTGGGATTATCACTTCGACCCGCAGACTAACGTCATCGACGTGCACATGTCGCGGCTTCGCGCCAAGATCGACAAGGGCCACGCCAACCCACTGCTGCACACCATCCGCGGTGCGGGCTACATGATCCGCGACTGACGATGTTCAGGCTCGCCCAGCTCTGGCGCACGACGACCGTGCGCCTCACCGCGCTCTTCATCGCAATCTTCGTGATCTTCGCGGTGGTGCTGCTCGGGCTGATCACCTGGCAGACCTCGGTACAACTGCAGCGTCAGCAGACCGACGCCATCGACCGCGAAGCGGTCCAGTTCAGGCGGCTCGACAGCGACGGCGGCTTCCGCGCCACCATCATCGCGGTGCAGCGGCTGGCGAGCCAGCCGGGCCCCGGCATCTACTACCTCGCCGATCCCGCCGGCCAGTTGATCGTCGGCAACGTCACCGACCTGCCGCCTGAAGTGCTGGCCGAGGCCGGCACCTACAGCTTCAACTATTCCAAGCCCCGGCTGTTCGACGATCCGGACAGCGAGGCCGACGACCCGACGCCGCAGCGTCAGGGCTACGCCATGGTGCGCTCGGACAAGCTGCCCAGCGGGCTGATCCTCGTGGTCGGGCGCGACATAGTCGAGCGGCGCGGCTTTACCGCCATCGTGCTGCAATGGTTTGCGGTGGGCGCCGGCGGCATCCTGCTGTTCTCCCTGGTGGCCGGGGTGCTGACCGCGGTGCGGGTGCTGCGCCGCATCGACACCATCTCGTCGACCTCCAACAAGATCATGTCAGGCAACCTCAGCGAGCGCGTGCCGGTCACCAGGCGCAACGACGAATTCGACGCGCTCGCCACCAACCTCAACCTCATGCTCGACCGTATCGAAAAGCTGATGCAGGGGATGAAGGAGGTGACCGACAATGTCGCCCACGATCTCAAGACCCCGCTGACCCGGCTGCGCAACCAGGCAGAATCGGCGTTGCGCGATGGGCAGGGCGAGGAGACCCGCAAGCAGGCGCTCGAGACGACGATCGAAGAGAGCGACAAGCTCATCAAGACCTTCAACGCGCTGCTGATGATCGCGCGCGCCGAGGCCGGCACGCCATCGGGCGCACTGAGCGAGATCGACCTGAGCGCGGTGGTGACCGACGTCGCCGAACTCTACGGCCCATTGGCCGAAGACGAAGGGCTGACCATCGAGACCGACATTGCCGAGGACATTAGGATCAACGGCAACCGCGAACTGCTCGGGCAGGCGCTGGTGAACCTGATCGAAAACGCGCTGAAATACTATGAGCCCGAGGCGGGCAAGGCCGGTCGGATCACCGTCAGCCTCAGGCGTGACGGCAGCCGGGTGCGTATCGACGTGGCCGATAACGGCCCAGGCATTCCGGTCGAAGACCGGGGCAGGGTGATCGAACGCTTCGTGCGACTGGAAAAGAGCCGGACCGAGCCCGGATCGGGATTGGGCCTGTCCCTGGTTGCCGCAGTGGCGCAACTGCACAAAGGCGAGCTGCGGCTCGAGGACAATTTGCCGGGGGTGCGGGCAGTCATCGACCTGCCGGCCTGAGAGCGCCAAACTCCATGCAATTTGCGATGGTCTTGTAAACCGGTGGAGATGGAAGCCGTGGCATGAGGCAAGCATGACCACCTTCGTTGTCCACATACCGGCCGCAGAAGTCCACCGGTTCTACATGTTCGATCAGGGCGCCGTGCAAAGGGTGCCCTCACCTCATGTGGTCAGTCTCCGGCCGGACCGCTCGATCATGGTCGTGCGCACCACCTTCCGCACCGTTAGCAAGATGGCCAAGATGTTCCCCGACTGGCACTTTCAGGCGTTGCTCGGGGCTTAGTGGGCCCGGCCTTCGACACATCCACCGGCTGTCATCCCAGCGAAAGCTGGGACCCAACTATCCGCCGGCGCGAGCTGTGAAATGGGTCCCTGCTTTCGCAGGGATGACACCTGGTGGTTGAGGCACCACCGTGCGCATCAGGCACTGGGTCAACCTCAGTGGGCCGTCTGCACCGAGGTCTCGCCGATGCCGATGCCGGCGACTTTGCCGCCCTTGATCACGTAACCGATATACTGGGCGATGTCGGAGTAGCCGCCCGGGCGGTCGGAGCGGTAGGCGATCTTGCTGCCCGAGGCGGCGCCGAAGGTCGCCTTGAGCTCGGCGGTGGAGGCGCCGAGGCCCGGGATGCCGAAGTTCGGCGCGGTGAGCCCGGCTGGCGCGGTGTCACAGCTCTTTGACGGCTTGCTGGCGGCCTCAGCCGCCACCATCATGACGAACTCGTATCCGCCAAGCGCGTTGGAGATGAACCACATATTGGCGCCCTCGGCGCCGTAGCACAGCCAGTCGGCGCGGCCGGCGCCGTCGCCCTCGCGCCGGATCGTGCCGCCGAAGGCCTTCTGCACGTCCTTGAGCTTGGTGCGCTGCAATTGCACGGTCAGCTTGCCGACGCCGATCGCCTTGACCGGTGCCTTCTCGATATTGGCTTTGCTGAAGTTGAAGCTGTTGCCGAAGATCGCCTGGCCCATGCCGTCGAGACCGGCAGCGGAGGCGGGGATGGCAGGGAGGACGAGGGCGGCCAGAAGGGTGGCAATAAGGGCGGCAATACGGGTGCGCATGCGGGGCTCTTCGGATTTGGCTGGCGCGGGAACATAGCGATGCCGATGCCGAAATCCAGTGACTTTTAGGCTTAGCTAACCATGACCGGCCGGTCACGACGACGAAGGCCCATATGCGCTGAGTTATGCGATCGGTGCACTCACCGCCCCGACGGCGCCTCAAGCTCGGTGTCATCCCAGCGAAAGCGGACCCAACTCGCAGCTGGCACGGGGAGGCGAAATGGGTCCTTGCTTTCGAATGGATGACAGCCGTCCGTAACTCAGCGCATAGGGCCGGAGCCTCGGGCCGTCATCTCAGTATGGATTTCCGGCCTGCGCCGGAATGACATCCGGGGTGGGGCAGGGTATCGAGGGGACATGAAAGTCGCGCTCGAAACCCTTCTCGCTTCAGCCCCTTACCTCAGCGGCCTCGCCGATCGCCATGCCGACTGGTTCGCCGCAGCCAAACAGCTGTCGCCCGATATCGCACTGGCGGCGGCGCTCGATCAGGTGGCGAAGGTCGGACAGGAGGCTGCGACCGAGGACGAGATCGGGCGCGAGTTGCGCATCGCCAAGGGGCGTGTGGCGCTGCTGGCGGCAGTGTCCGAAGTCGAGGGGCGTTGGACCACGGCGCAATCGACCGCAGCACTCTCCGATCTTGCCGATGCGGCGCTCGACGCGGGGCTCGAGGTGCTGCTGCGGCTCGCCGCGGCGCGCGGGCTGACCGAGGCGACGGCAGCCAATTCGGGGCTGGCGCTGTTCGCGCTCGGCAAGCATGGCGGGCGCGAGCTCAACTATTCGAGCGACATCGACATCGTCGCCTTCTTCGATCCCGAGCAGGGGACGGTGAAGGAGCGAGGTGAGGAGACCAAGTTCTTCACGCGCATCGTGCAGCGGCTGGCGAGCCTGATGCAGGACCGCACCGAGCACGGCTATGTGTTCCGCACCGACCTGCGGCTCCGCCCCGACCCGGGCGCGACGCCGGTGGCGCTGCCGACAGAGGCGGCGCTGGCCTACTACGAGAGCCGCGGGCAGAACTGGGAGCGGGCCGCCTGGATCAAGGCGCGGCCCTGCGCCGGCGACAAACAGGTGGGGGAGCGGTTCCTCAAAGACCTCGCCCCCTATGTGTGGCGCAAGCACCTCGACTTCGCCACCATCGCCGACATCCAGGCGATGAAGCGCCAGATCAACATCACCAAGAATGTCGGCGATGCGCGAGTCGCCGGGCACAACGTCAAGCTCGGGCTGGGCGGCATTCGCGAGATCGAGTTCTTCACCCAGACCCAGCAATTGATCGCCGGCGGGCGCGACCAGGCGCTGCGGGTGCGTCCGACGGCGCTGGCGCTGAAGGCGCTCGCAGGGGCCAACTGGATTTCGAAGCGGGCGGCCGAGGATCTGACTCGGATCTACTGGTTCCTGCGCGGCGTCGAAAACCGGCTGCAGATGCTGCGTGACGAGCAGACCCACGTGATGCCCGAGGCCGAAGCCGATATCGCGGTGATCGGCACGCTGATGGGCGAGCCGAAACTGCAAGCGTTTGAAACGGCTTACCGGGCGGCGTTGAATCAGGTTGTCGGGTACTACTCCGACCTTTTCGCCGAGGGCGAGAGCCTGGCGGCGGGTGGCGGCAACCTGGTGTTCACCGGCTCGGACGACGACCCGGAGACTATCGAGACGCTGAGCGGCATGGGCTTCAAGGACCCGTCCAGAGCCATCGCCACGGTGAAGAAGTGGCACTATGGCAGCTACGCCGCGACCCGCGCCGCGGCGGCGCGGGCGCATCTCACCGAACTGCTGCCGGCATTGCTCTCGACCATCTCGGGCGCCGGCAATCCGGACGAGGCGCTGGCGCGCTTCGACGATTTCCTGTCGCGGCTGCCTTCGGGCGTGCAGCTCTTCGCGCTGCTGCGCAACCACGAGAACCTCCGGAGCCTGCTCGTCGCGCTGATGGCCTCGGCGCCGCGCATGGCCGACGCGGTGATCCACCGTGCGCATGTGATGGACGGGCTGATCGACCCCGCCTTCGCCGACGACGTGCGGCGACGCGAGACGTTGCTCGGCAAGATCGAAGCGTTCTTCGCCGATGCGCGCGACTACCAGGACGTGATCGACCGGGCCCGCATCATCGGTCAGGAGCAGATGTTCCTGATCGCCGCAGGCTTGCTGGCCGGCTCGATGGATGCGGCGCGGGCAGGGGAGCAGTTCACCACCCTGGCCGAGGCGCTGCTGACCCGGCTGTTCGATGCAGTGCGCCGCGAGTTCGAGAAGCGGCATGGCGTAGTGCCCGGTGCGCGCGTGGCGCTGCTCGCCTTCGGCAAGATGGCGAGCCGCGAGATGACGGCGCGCTCCGACCTCGACTTCATCATGCTCTACGACACCGCCGGCGCCGACGAGTCCGACGGCGAGAAGCCGCTGGCGGCAAGCCAGTACTACGCCCGGCTGACGCAACGGCTATTGGCGGCGCTGAGCGCCCCGACCTCCGAGGGGGTGCTCTACGAGGCCGACATGCGGCTGCGGCCCTCCGGCAATGCCGGCCCGCTCGCCACCAGCCTTGCCGGCTTCATCCAGTATCACCACGAGAGCGCCTGGACCTGGGAACACCTGGCGCTGAGCCGGGCCCGCGTCGTCTACGCCGACGGAGAGCTCGGCGCCAAGGTCGATGCCACGGTAGCGGAGATCCTGGGCCGGCCGCGTGACGCGGCAAAGACCATCGATGACGTACTGACCATGCGCGCCCTGATGAGCAAGGAGCGGCCACCGCGCCATGCCTTCGACCTGAAGCTGGCTGCGGGCGGGCTGGTCGACCTCGAGTTCATCGCGCAGTCGGCGCAACTGGTGGCCGGCGACACGGTGGCGGCCCCGCAGGCCACCACGGGCGTGGTGCTGCGCCGCCTGGCCGAGACCGGCTTGGTGCCCGAGGGGCTTAGGCTGGCCGAGATCCTCGAGCTCTATTCCACCGTGCTGCAGGTGATGAGCGCCGCGCTGGCCGACCCGTTCAAGGACGAGGGCTGGACCGAAGCGTTCCGCGAACTCCTCGCGCAGCGCACCAACACTCCGAACTTCGAACGGCTGGCTGCCGACGTGCGGGAGATGGCAGGCGAGGTCAGCGCCGCTGCCGGCGCGTGGTATGCCAAGGCGCGCGGGCTCTAGCTCTCACGTCCCGATTGGCGCATGGCCGAGGCCGTAGGCGGTGAGGAACAGCGCCCAATCGTTGATGATGTGCGCGCCCGCCGACACCCAGAGATTGCGGGTGACGAGGTAGGAAAGCGTCAGCACGACACGCGCCGTGCCGATGATGCCCAGGCACTGGAGGATATTCCAGTCATAGGTCGGCAGATGCAGGGCCGAGAACCACAGGGTTGAAACGACCACGGCGATGATGAGGCCGGTGCGCTTCGACAGCCCGAACCGGCTGACGCAGAGCCAGAGCACGGCAAGCAGCGGCAGCACAGTGGCCAGCTCCTCGCCGATGAGCTGGATGAAGGTTCGCGCAAGGAACAGCACGAGTTCGGCGGGGCCAATGCCGGCGAGCGAGGTCACCGCCGGGTTCGCCGCCATTGGCATCAGCAGGCCGAGCAGGAAGCCGGCCGCCCCGGAGACGACAATGGTGAGTACTCCGAAGCCCAGCGACTGGCCGAACTGCTTGATGCCGTAGCGGCCAAACAGCGCTCTCCAATGCGGGCCGGTGACCATGGCGAGGGCGCCGAGCGGAATGGCGACGAACAGCACGGCCGGAACGAAGTTGAGGGGAACATCGCGCAGCGGCACGGCGACCAGAGCCGCAAGGCCAAGGGTCACGGCCAGCAGGATTACCAGCCAGCCGCGGCCGGAAATCTCGACCGGCCGTCCATCATAGAACGGCAGGTCCCTGTGTTCGCTCATCTTTGCCCCCGGTGCTCTTTCCAGCTTACCAGGTCATGGAACCCCGTTGGCGTCGAGGTGGGTCAGGCGGGGGCGTAGGCGACTTCCACATCCAGCACCCAGGTGATGCCGAAGCGGTCCCTGAGCATGCCGTAGAGCGGCGACCAGTTGGCCGGGGCGAGCGGGTGCAGGATCGTCGCGTCGGCCGCGAGCTTCTGCCAGTAGGGGGCGACCTCCTCGGCGTTGCTGCCGCGCACCGAGATGAAGACCGGGATCTCGCCTGGGTTCCAGCCGAGGCGCGATGGCACGTCGTAGGCCATGATGCGGAAGCCGTTGTCGGCCTCCACCTGGCCCCACATCACCTGGTCGGCTTCATCGGGGTTCTGCACTGCGCCGGCGTCCCGGTAGCTGACCACCACCTGCTGGCCGCCGAACACGGACTGGTAGAAGGCGAGGGCGGCGCGGGCATCGCCGCGGAAGTTGAGGTGGGTGGTGGTCTTGATGGTCATGGCGTGGCTCCTGTTTGCTGGCCTGATGCGACCTGCTATAGCGGGGCCCAACTGCCACTTTCTGTCAGTTGGATGATGGCTCGACCCGACCGGCTGTTTCGCCTCCTGCAGGCGATGCGCGTAATGCCTGCACCGATTACCGCCGCTCGCCTCGCCGAGGAGACCGAGGTGTCGCTGCGCTCGCTCTACCGCGACATCGACAGCCTGAGGGCGGCCGGTGCGCGGATCGAAGGGGAGCGCGGTTACGGCTACCGGCTGATTGAGGATTACGCGCTGCCGCCGCAGACCTTTGATCGCGATGAGATCGAGGCGCTGGCGCTGGGACTGGCCGAAGTGAAACGGATGGGCGATCCGGCTTTGGTGAAGGCCGCGACCTCGGTGCTCGCCAAGGTCGCGGCGACGCTGCCGGACGATCGCGAGCAGCATCTGTTCCACGCGGTCTCGCAGGTTTACCGACCGGACGCACGCTTTGCCGCGGGGCTCGATATGAACACCGTCCGGCAAGCGTGCTGGCGCGAAGAGGCGCTTGCCATCCGCTACACCGACAAGGCCGGCGCAACCTCCGAGCGCACCATCCTGCCCTTGGCCATCGTCTACACCCAGGGGACGCTCACCGTCCTCGCCTGGTGCTGCCTGCGCGAAGCGTTCCGGATGTTCCGGTCGGACGGGATCGGCGAGTTGTGGCTCACGGGGACCAGCTTCCGGCCGCGACGCGTGGTGCTGCTGCGGGAGTATCTGGCGGAGCTGCAGGGGCGGAGGACGGGATAGCGATGATGTTGCCTTGCAGCTTCACCAAAGTGGGACCAACTCGCGGCCCGTGTCAGCGGACAAACGGGTCCCAGCTTTCGCTGGGATGACATCGGGGGTGAGACGAGCCCGGCGGCTACCGAAGTCCCTAAGCCGCCTTCGCCGCTTCCTCGGCCAACACCGGCAGGCTCACCGCCACCGTGGTGCCGAGCCCCTGCCGGCTGTCGATCGCGAGGTGGCCGCCCGAGAGTTCGGCAATGGCGCGGGCGATGGCGATGCCGAGCCCAGCGCCTTCCCGGTCGCGGGTCAGCGCCGCGTCGCCGAAGACAAAGGGCTGTGACAGCGTGGCGAGGCGTTCGGCGGTCATGCCGATGCCGGTGTCGGTGATTTCGAGCACCACGCCGTCGCTGCCGGCATAGGCGGCGAGGGTGACCTTGCCGCCGCGTGGGGTGAAGCGCACAGCGTTCTCGACCAGGTTGGAGACCATCCGCTCCAGCGCGAAGCGGTCGGCGGTGAGCATGGCGGTGCAGGGCCCACCCAGACCGAAGATGACCCCGGCGTGCTGCGCCTGGCCGGCAAAGCGGCGGAACACCCCGACCAGCAACTCGTCGGCGGTGAAGCGGTCGCTGCGCAGCTCTCGTCGGCCGCCTTCGAGTTCAGCCAGTTCGAGGATCGAGCCGAAGAAGCCGAGGAGACGCTCGCCCGAGGTTTTCACCGCTTCGACATAGCCGAGGTAGCGGGGGTCGCCGAGCGCGCCGTAGGGCTGCTGCCGCATCATGTCGGCAAAGCCGATAATGTGGTTGAGCGGCGTGCGGATGTCGTGGCTGAGATGGGCCAGGAAGCTGGTCTTAGAGCGGCTGGCGGCCTCGGCGCGGAGCTTTTCTTCGTGATAGCGCCGGGCAAGCAGGCGCTGCTCCTCGCGCACCGTGGTCAGCAACTGGTTGGTGCGCCGGCTCTCGGTGACATCCATCAGCAGCGTGACGAAGCCGGAGCCGGCCAGCGGGCGTTCCTCGATGAGGAGGGTGGAGCCATCCTCGCGATGCAGCTCGAGCAGGCGGTTCTCGAAATCCTCGCGCACCGATTGCATGTAACCGCCCTGCGCCAGGCCCTTCACCACTTCGTGGTAGGCCGCGCCGGCCGCCAGCGCGTCGGGCGCCACGCCCAGGCGCTCGGCGAAGCGGTCGTTGCTGGCCAACAGCCGCGCATCGGCGCCCCAGCAGGCGACGCCGAACGGCAGCGTGTCGATCAGTGCGGCGTAGCCGCTGGCGGTGTCGCGGCCGGTTGCGCGGACGAGCAACCACTCCAGCACGCCGATGATGGTGCGGCGCAGCCAGTTGCCGCGCATCAGTCCATCAGGCGCGCGGAATCGCTTCGCCTCGTCGCCGGATTGCTCCGTCGGCCGCATCAAGTTCTCCGTCTATGTGATTGGAGCGACCCAGTGATTTGCCCCTTGGCGGGGACTTTGAATCGGCTTCGTCGTCACTGTCCAGAGGGGTTTCTGAACGGCGCGACGGCGAAGCCAAAATCGTGAGTCGGCTGAATCACTTAGCGGGAAAGAAAAATTCTTCTAGCGCTAAGGTTCTGTTAACCAGCCAGCGTCCGCTCAAGGATATCGGCGGTGTTGCGGCTGAGCTCACCCGATTCCTGCAGCGATTTCAGCGCCTTCTCGGCCTCCCCCTGACGTACGGATTCGAAGCTGCGCCATACGCGGAAGGCCGTAAGCACGCGCGCCGCGACCTGCGGGTTGCGTTTGTCGACATCCCCGACGAACTCGGCGAGGAAGCGGAAGCCGGCGCCGTCCTTGCGGGCGAACTGCGTTGGATTGTTCATGCCGAAGGTCGCCATCAATGCCCGCAGCCGGTTGGGGTTGTTCCGTGGGAAATCCGGCGAGGCGAGGATGGCCTTGATGCGCTCGAGCGCCGCGTCGTCGGCGGCGAGCGCATTGAGCGACAGCCACTTGTCGAGCACCAGCGGATCTGCGGTGTACTGCCGGTAGAAATCCGACAGCAGCGCATCGGCGTCGGCGGTCCACGACTGCACCACCGTCGAAAGCGCCGACAGCCGGTCGGTCATGTTGAGCGCCCGCTCGTATTGCTCGCGCGCCAGCTTGTCCGCGCCCTCGGCCCGGCCGAGCACCAGCAGGGCGAGCGCAGTGTTCTTCATCGAACGCCGGCCGGTCTGTTGGAAATCCGGCGAGTAGGCGAGCCGGCTGTCATTGGTCAGGTAGACCTTCTCCAGCGTCGGGGCGAGCCGGGCGACCAAAGCCGTCATCAATCCGGCGCGCACCTCGTGGACCCGGTCCGGGTCGACATTGCTGCCGATGGCGCGGGCGATCGTCTGCTCATTGGGCAGGTTCAATGCCAGCGCCTTGTAGGCGGGGTCGAGCTCCTTGGAGCCCAGCGTCTCCTCGAGTGCGTCGGCGACAGCGGCGACCTGCGCGTCGCTCCAGGCCTTGCCGCCGATCGCCTCGAGCATCAGCCGCATCGACACGTCCTGCAGCGCCTGCCAGCGGTTGAAGGGGTCGGCATCGTGGCGGGCGAGGAACAACTGATCGGCTTCGCTGGCATTGCTGCTAAGTTGCACCGGCGCCGAGAAGCCGCGGAACAGTGACGGTACCGGGCGGTTCGGGATGCCGGTGAAGCTGACGCTGACCTTGTTGGTGTCCATGACGATCAGGTCATCGCGCACCTCGCCACCGGACACCGAGGCCCAGGTCATCGGGCTGCCGTTCGGGCCGATGAGGCCGAACTTGATCGGCAGCACCATCGGCTGCTTCTCGTCCTGGCCCGGCGTCGGCTTGTTCTCCTGCACGATATCGAGCGTGTAGGTCTGCGTCGCCGCATCGAACCGGTCGGTGATGCTGACCTCGGGCGTGCCGGCCTGCAGGTACCACTGCTGGAAGTGCTGCAGGTTCTGGCCCGAGGAATCCTCGAACACCTTGATGAAGGCCTCGATTGTCGTCGCCTCGCCGTCATGGCGCTCGAAGTAGAGATCCATCCCCTTGCGGAAGCCGGCTTCGCCCAGCAGCGTCGCCAGCATGCGGACGATCTCGGCGCCCTTCTCGTAGACGGTCGCCGTGTAGAAGTTGTTGATCTCCTTGTAGCGATCCGGCCGCGCCGGATGGGCGAGCGGGCCGCCATCCTCCGGGAACTGCGTCTGGCGCAACTGGCGTACGTCGTCGATGCGGTTCACCGGGCGCGAGCGCTCGTCCATCGAGAACTCCTGATCGCGGTAAACCGTCAGGCCTTCCTTGAGGCAGAGCTGGAACCAGTCACGGCAAGTGATTCTGTCGCCTGTCCAATTGTGGAAATACTCGTGCGCGATGACGCTCTCGATGTTGATGTAGTCGGCGTCGGTAGCGCTCTCCGGTTTGGCGAACACCAGCTTGTCGTTGAAGATGTTGAGGCCCTTGTTCTCCATCGCGCCGAAGTTGAAATCGGAGACGGCGACGATGTTGAACACGTCGAGATCGTACTCGCGGCCGAAGCGGCGCTCGTCCCAGGCCATGGAACGCTTCAGCGAATCCATGGCGTAGAGGCACTCGCTCTCCTTGCCGTGCGCGCAATAGATGCCAAGCGCCACGTTGCGGCCCGAGGCGGTGGTGAATTCATCATGGATCGAGCCGAGATCGCCCGCCACCATGGCGAAGAGGTAGGCCGGCTTGGGGAACGGATCTTCCCACACCGCGAAGTGCTTGCCGTCGGGCAGGGCCCCCCTTTCGACAAGGTTACCGTTGGAGAGCAGGATCGGGGCGAGCGCCTGGTCGGCGGTCATCCGCACCTTGAACGGCGCCAGCACGTCGGGGCGATCGAGATAGTAGGTGATGCGGCGGAAGCCCTCGGGCTCGCACTGCGTGCACCAGGTGCCGTTGGAGCGATAAAAGCCCATCAGCCGGATGTTCTTTTCCGGCTCGACCGCGACTTCGGTCTCGAGCACGAAGCGCTTGTTCGGCGGCTGATGGATGGTGAGGCCGGTCGGCGTTGCCTCGTAGGCGGTCAGCGCCTGCGGCAGCCCGTCGATGGCGACGGTGTGCAGGGTCAGCTCCTCGCCGTCCAGCACCAACGGCGTGCCGGGCGCGGTGTTGGCGCGCGGCACCAGCGTCAAGAGAGCACGGATCACCGAGGTGTCGGGGGCGATCCGGACGTCCAGTTCGACCTTCTCGATAGCGTAGGGGGTCTCGGCATAATCCTTGAGGAAGATCGTCTCTTCGTTCTCGCCGCGCATCAAATTCTCCGCAACATCAACTCGTTAACCAACTGTGGCGCAGGCGCAACAGCCGAATCCCATGGTTAGTGTATTCTGTGCGGCTGACAACCAGCCAATTTGGACACGATCCTTGCCGATTCCGGCGGTATTGGGATTGGCGCCTGGCTGGCCCGCCAGCACGCACCTCCGTCACGCTATTGGCGTGGCGTGTGCGTAATCCAAAATACAGAAGAGGGCAAAGCCCTCGGATGGCAAGAGCCGCTTGACCTCAACCTATGTTGAGGTCGTAGCCGTGCCGCCATCCTGACGATGGGACGAGGGAGACGGCCGTGATCGACAGAGTGTTCAAGTGGTTCGAGGATCGGCTTAATCCCTATCCGCTCGGCGAGCCGCAGCAGCCGCCCAAGGGGCTGGTGGCGTTCTGCCTGCACTACTGCAAGGGCGCAAAGCGCTGGCTGATCGCCATGGCGCTGCTCGGCGCCGGCATCGCGCTGGGCGAGATTCTGCTGTTCAGCTTCATGGGTTCGATCATCGATTGGCTCGGCACGGCGGATCGCGCCACCTTCCTCGCCACGGAAGGCTGGAAGCTGATCCTGATGGCGGCGGTGTTGCTCGTCATCCTGCCGTCGCTGCAGATCTTCGACACGCTGATCATCCACCAGACCCTGATCGGCAACCTGCCGCAGCGCATCCGCTGGATGGCGCATCGCTACCTGCTGCGCCAGTCGATGAGCTATTTCCAGGACGAGTTTGCCGGCCGCATCGGCGCCAAGCTGATGCAGACCTCGCTGGCCGTGCGCGAAGTGGTGATGAAGCTGCTCGACGTCACGGTGTTCGTGGTCGTCTATTTCGCCGGCGCCGTGGTGCTGGCGGCGATGAGCGATCTGTGGCTGGCCGTGCCGTTCCTGGTGTGGCTCGCCATCTACGTTTCACTGCTCTGCTACTATGTCCCCAAGCTCGGCAAGGTCGCCGAGGCGCAGGCCGATGCGCGCTCGCTGATGACCGGGCGCATCGTCGACAGCTACACCAACATCGCGACAGTGAAGCTGTTCTCGCACTCGCACCGCGAGGAAGCCTATGCGCACGAGGCCATGGATCAGTTCATGGGCACCGTGCACAAGCAGATGCGGATGTTCGCGCTCTTACAGATCGTCATCCCGCTGATGAACAACCTGCTGCTGTTCGCGGTCATGGCGGTCGGCATCAACCAGTGGCTGAACGGCTCGATGACCCCGGGTGCGATTGCCGTAGCCACGGCGCTGGTGCTGCGCTTCCAGGGCATGAGCCAGTGGGTGATGTGGGAGATGTCGCAGCTGTTCGAGAATATCGGCATCGTCCGCGACGGCATCAACTCGATCTCGCTGCCGCGCGTCGTCGCCGACCAGCCTGGCGCCAAGCCGATCGGCCCGGTGAAGGGCGACGTGCGCTTCGATGACGTCGGGTTCCATTACGGCAAGACGTCCGGGGTCATCGATCACCTCGATCTGGCGATCAAGCCGGGCGAGAAGATCGGTCTCGTCGGTCGCTCTGGCGCCGGCAAATCGACCATCGTCAACCTGCTGCTGCGCTTCTACGACCGCGAGAGCGGCAGGATCACCATCGACGGCATCGACATCGCCACCGTGCAGCAGGATACGCTGCGCGAGCAGATTGGTGTCGTGACGCAGGATACTTCGCTGCTGCATCGCTCGGTGCGCGAGAACATCCTCTATGGCCGCCCCGACGCGACCGAGGCGGAGATGCTTGCCGCCGCGCGCCTCGCCGAGGCCGACGTGTTCATCGACGGGCTGGTCGATTTCAAGGGCCGCAAGGGCTACGACGCCCATGTCGGCGAGCGCGGCGTGAAGCTCTCAGGCGGACAGCGTCAGCGCATTGCCATCGCGCGGGTGCTGCTCAAGAACGCGCCCATCCTGGTGCTCGACGAAGCCACCTCGGCCCTCGACAGCGAGGTCGAGGCGGCGATCCAGGGGCAGTTGCAGCTCTTGATGCAGAACAAGACGGTGATCGCCATCGCGCACCGGCTCTCGACCATCGCCATGATGGATCGGTTGGTGGTGCTGGAGCAGGGCAAGATCGTCGAGCAGGGGACGCATGCCGAGTTGATCGCGCTGGGCGGCGTCTACGCCAAGCTCTGGGCCCGCCAGTCCGGCGGGTTCCTGGAGATGGACGTGCAGGAGGAGGCGGCCGAGTGAGGAATGAGAGTCTAGGGCACTTGGCCTCCCCCCTCCCAACCTCCCCCGCAAGGGGGGGAGGTGCTGCATCGCGTTTTCGGCCGGATCGTGCCCGACACACCGGCCGGCACCCTCCCCCTCGGGGCGGCCTCTTGTCGTCCCCTCGCGGGGAGGGTTGGGGAGGGGGGCGCCACGCGCGCCGCCTTCTAGCCAGATTACAAATTTCAACCACCCCAAGGAGGGGACAAATGGAAACTCGCAATCAACCCGGATTCATCGACCTCAGCGCGGGCCCCAACGCCAGCCGGTCCAAAGTGAAGCGAAAACAATCCGTTAGAGCCCTGACCTGACCCGGATAGTCAGTTACCGGGCTCGGAAAATGAGTTCAAAATGCTCAACCGAGTCATTGCCTGGTTCGATGCCCGCTACTCTCCGGTAGCGCTGGCCAAGGACACCCAACCCCCGATGGGGGTCACCAAGTTCACAATGTATTTCGTCAACCAGTTCCGCGGCGCGTTCCTGCTCCGCATGGTGCTGGTGGCCGTCGGCTCGATTGCCGATGCGATGATGCCGATCTTCGTCGGCGTCGTGGTCGGTTTGCTCGCCACCACCCCGCCGGGGCAGATGTTCGAGCTGCACTGGCAGACCTTCGTGTGGATGATCCTCGTGATCGCCGTGGTCCGCCCGATCACCTTCCTGCTCGATACGCTGGTGCGTAACCACTCGATCGTACCGAACCTCGTCGACATCGTCCGCTGGCAGAGCCATTGGCACGTCATCCGGCAGACCTGGAGCTACTTCCAGAACGACTTCGCCGGCCGCATTGCCAACAAGATCATGCAGGCCGGGGAATCGATCGAAACCTCCGTCAACATGACCATCGACGCCGTGTGGTACGCCGGCATCTTCGTAATCGTGGCGGTGGTGGTGCTGGCGCGGCTCGACTGGGTGCTGCTGGTGCCGATTGCTGTCTGGCTGGTGCTCTACGGCATCCTGTTCACCATCGTCATGCCGCTGATCGCCAAGTATTCCGAGGATCTGTCTGAAGCCAAGTCGGTGATGACCGGGCGCGTCGTCGACAGCTACACCAACATCCACACGCTGAAGACGTTTTCGACCGATGGGCACGAGGACGCCTACGTGGCGGACTCGGTGAACGAGCACGCGGCCGAGTTCCGCAAGCTCATGCGGGTGTTCACCTACATGTGGTCGACCCTGTTCCTGCTCAACGCGGGCCTCGTGATCTCGATCGCCTGGATCGCGCTCGGCAGCTGGAACGCCGGCACGCTGAACGCCGCCGCGGTGGCGACCGCCATCCCGTTCGCGCTGCAAATCATGAACATGAGCGGCTGGATCCTCGATGTCGGCTCCAACATCTTCCGCCAGATCGGCACCACGCGGGACTCGATGATCACCATCGCCCAGCCGATCACCATGCTCGACAAGCCTGAGGCCAAAAGCCTGGTGGTGAAGGAAGGCGGCATCGCCTTCGACAACGTCACCTTCAACTACTGGCGCGGCAAGGAAGGCACTGTGATGGAGGGGTTCAACCTCACCATCAAACCGGGCGAGAAGGTGGGTCTGGTCGGTCGTTCCGGCGCCGGCAAGTCGACGCTGGTCAACCTGATGCTGCGTCTGTTCGACGTGGAGTCCGGGTCGATCCGCATCGACGGGCAGGATGTTCGCGACGTGACGCAGGAAAGCGTGCGCGCCGCAATCGGTCTCGTCAGCCAGGACACCTCGCTGCTGCACCGTTCTGTGCGTGAGAACATCAAGTACGGCCGCCAGACGGCGACCGACGATGAGATGATCCGCGCCGCCGAGCAGGCCAAGGTGGCCGAGGTGATTGCCGGGCTGGTGGACCCCAAGCAACGGCGGGGCTACGACGCCCATGTCGGCGAACGGGGCGTCAAGCTCTCGGGTGGGCAGCGCCAACGCGTCGCCATTGCCCGCGTGCTGCTGAAGAACGCCCCGATCCTGGTGCTCGACGAGGCGACCTCGGCGCTCGACAGCGAGGTCGAGGCGGCGATCCAGGATCAACTGGTGTCGCTGATGCAGGGCAAGACGGTGATCGCCATCGCCCATCGCCTCTCGACCATCGCCGCCATGGACCGCCTGGTGGTGCTGGAGAAGGGCCGTATCGTCGAGGAAGGCACCCACGCCGAACTGCTCGCCAGCGGCGGCCACTACGCCCAGCTCTGGCAACGCCAGTCCGGCGGCTTCCTCGATATGAAAGCCGAGGCGGAAGCTGCGGAATAAGGACAGGGGGCGGGCTTCGGTCCGCCCTTTCGGTTCTTGCACCGCCCCTCCCCCTTGCGGGGAGGGTAGCGAAGCTGAACTTGGCCTCGGCCAAGTTCATAGTGTAGCCAGGGTGGGGGGAGCAGCACGCACGGAGTTTGCGGCTCCCCCCCGCCCTTGATGCCTCCCCGCAACGGGGGAGGGAGACGATGTGGCGCCACGGAGCGTCACCTCCACCTTACCCCGATTTCACGTTCACTTCGTTAGGACTCAAGCTATTGAGGGTTCAGCGAGAACACCCATGACGCTCCTCGAGCCCATTCACCGCTTCTTCGAGCGCTGGACCGACCCGTTCGGGAAGTCCGGCGACCTGCAACCGCCGGCGGTGACCTGGCGGTTTTTCTGGTTCTACATCTCGCAGGCGAAGCTTGCCTTTCTCGCGCTGCTGGTGCTGGGCGGGCTGGTGGCGCTGGTCGAGGCGGCGCTGTTCTACTACGTCGGCCGCATCGTCGATATTCTCGATAGCTCCAGCCAGGCCGAGGGGTGGGGCGGGCTGATCGCCGGGTTCGGGCTGGAGCTGGTCTGGATGCTGGTGGTGACGCTCGGCATCCGGTTCGTCATCACCTGGCTGTCGGCGACGGTCGAAGAGCAGACCGTCAATCTCGGCTTCTACAACCTGGTGCGCTGGCAGGCCTATGCCCATGTGATCCGGCAGAACCTCACCTTCTTCCAGAACGATTTCGCCGGCTCGATTGCCTCGAAGGTCTGGCAGTCGGGCGGCGCGGTGGGCGATTTCATGGTCAGCCTGCTGCAGGTGGTGTGGTTCATCGGCATCTACACGGTGACCACCATCGTGCTGGTCGGCCAGCTCGACTGGCGGCTGGCCGCGGCAGTGCTGTTATGGGTCGCGGCCTTTGCCGGGTTGGCGCGCTACTACGTGCCGCGCATGCGAAAATACTCGGCCGGCGCCGCAGAACAGGCCTCGGTGCTGACCGGACGTATCGTCGACAGCTTTTCCAACATTCAGACGCTGAAACTGTTCGGAACCGCCGAGGCCGATGACAAGTTCGTCAAATCCGGCTTCGAGAGCTTCATTGCCGCGATGACCAGGCTGGCGCGGACGCTGGTCGGCGTACGCACGGCGATGGGCATGCTGTCCGGCATCGCCATCGCCGGGATCGCGGCGCTGTCGGTGCATCTGTGGACCGAGGGGCTGGTGAGCGTCGGCGGCGTGGCCTTCACCACCGGGCTGGTGCTGCGGCTTTACAACCTCCTCGGCCGGCTGATGAACCAGCTCAATGGCCTGATGCGCAACTATGGTACGGCGCAGAACTCGGCCGAGCTGATCGCCCGGCCGCTCGGACTGGTCGATGCGCCCGATGCCAAACCACTGCGGGTGACCGAGGCGGCGATCAGCTTCGACCATGTCAGTTTCAAATACGACAATGCCTTGCCGGTGATCGACAACCTCGAGCTTCACATCAAGGCGGGCGAGCGGGTCGGGCTGATCGGCCGCTCCGGCGCGGGCAAGTCGACCATCGTCAACCTGCTGCTGCGCTTTTACGACGTGCAGGGCGGCACCATCTCGATCGATGGACAGGATATCGCGAGAGTCACCCAGGAGTCGCTGCGCGCCAATATCGGCGTGGTGACGCAGGATACCTCGCTGCTGCACCGCTCGATTCGCGCCAACCTGACCTATGGCCGACCCGATGCCACCGACGACGAGATGTTCGCCGCGGCGGCCTCGGCGGAGGCGGATGATTTCATCGAACAGCTGATCGACCAGAAGGGCCGCACGGCTTACGACGCCTTTGTCGGCGAGCGCGGCGTGAAGCTCTCGGGGGGGCAGCGCCAGCGCGTCGCCATTGCCCGCGTGCTGCTGAAGAACGCCCCGATCCTGGTGCTCGACGAAGCGACCTCCGCCCTCGACAGCGAGGTCGAAGCGGCGATCCAGAGCCAGCTGAAGACGCTGATGCAGGGCAAGACCGTGCTGGCCATCGCCCACCGGCTCTCGACCATCGCCGAGATGGACCGGCTGATCGTGCTCGAACAGGGCCGCATCGTCGAACAGGGTACCCATGCCGAGCTGCTGGCGGCCGGCGGCCACTACGCGACGCTCTGGGCGCGGCAGTCGGGTGGCTTTCTTGATTTGAAGGCGGCGGAGTAGGGGACTACTTACGCACCCGGTAGTGCAGGTGCGTAACGCCTTCGCCGTCGAGCACCCGCAGCCGTTCCAACTGGCGTAGCCCGAAGCCCAGCCCGTCGAACGGGCGCGTGCCTTCGCCGAGCAGGAACCGCACCTGGTGGAGCATCAGCTCGTCAAGCAAGCCGCCCTTCAGCGCCATCGGCACCAGCGTGCCGCCGCCATGCAACATCACATTTCGCTCGCCTGCTGCCGCCTTGGCTTCGCGCATCGCGACACCGAGATCGTCGACATAGTGCACGTTCCGCCACTTGCGCACCCACTCGGGCGCCTCGTGCCGGCTCACGATGAAAATCTCGACGCCGTTGTGATGGTCGCCATTCCAGCCGCCGGCGGGCTCGAACGTATGGCGCCCGGCGACCACCGCACCGGTCGCCATCATCTCGTCCCAGATCTGCCGGTTGACGCCCTTGAGCTGCGCGATCGCGGCATCGAAATCGCCACCTTCGGCATCGCCGAACGCCCAGTCGTGGAGGTGCTGGCCCTCGTCGCCAAGCCCATTGTCCGGCCGGACGTTCGGCCCGGTGATGAAGCCATCCACCGATATCGACATGTACAGCACGCTCGAACCCATCGTCCTTCTCCTCGGTTGGGCGGCGTTGGCCGCTCTCACCATCCCGACGAGTGAACGCAGCCGGGATCGACAGGCTGCTAGGCTATTTCTCGCAGGATCGTCTCGAGGCTCGATTCGAACGCCTCCTCGACGCTGCCGCCGAGGGTGAAGGCGTTGCCGATCTCCATCAGAACGAAGCCGTGCAGGAACGCCACCAGCGTGCGCGACAGCGGCAGGATGCGGGCCTCGGCGATGCCGGCTGCCTTCAGTTCCTCGAACAGCGGTTGCGCCGAGAACAGGCAGGCGGCGCGGATATCGGGGTCGTTGAAGGCGTTACCGCTATAGATCGCCTTGTAGCGGTTGGGCGCAGTACGGCCGAAACGACGATAGGCGGTGGCCATGGTGATCAGCCGCGCCTTGGACGCCACCCCGTTCGTCTCGCGCCGGAGATAGGCTTCGAGCTCGTGCAGGATCCCGATCTCGACCACCTTGAGGATCGCCGCACGATCGGCGAAGTGCTTGTAGAGCGAGGGCGGCTTGATGCCGGCGCTCTGCGCCACCGCCCCCATGGTGAGCGCCTCGGGCCCGGAGCTTTCGACCAGGGCCCGGGCGATGGCCGCCAGTTGCGTGGGCGAGGTCTTAGCGGGCGTCGGCACTGCGTGCGGCCTTCCTGGCGGGGCCGATGAGGCCGAGATGGGTGTGGTGGCCAAGCCCAGGATATTTGAGGCCGTAACCGACCGCTCGGTCCATGCCGATATGGGCGGCCCAGATCAGCGCGACTTCGGTCAGCCAGGAGATCCCGCCGAACCAGCCGACCGCGCCGAGCACGGCGGGGACAGCATAGGTGTGGGCGAGGTTGTAGATTTTCGCCCCCGCGGTCTCGCCCGCATAAAGCCCGAAGAAACTAAGGTCGGGGGCCAGCAGCAGCACGGCGAACAACCACCAGTTGCCGCCGAGGAACCAGTAGGCGGTGACGGCGGCAGTGAGCGCAACCAGCCCTTCGACGCGCAACGTGGTCACGACGGACTTCGGCGGGAAACCGGGGGTGGTCGACATAGCAAACCTCAATGGCTAACGTGCGTAGCTATGATGGCTACATATATTAGCTATGGAAGTCAAGCGTGGCCTATATATGTACCAGTTGGCGCAGTCCATCTCCGCCGTCATTCCCGCGAAGGCAGGAACCTATTGGGATGCCTCACCACAGGTGGAGGGTGAGAGCTATGGGCGGCGTCGCGTGGGCGCCGCCCTTCACGTCACATCGACATCAGCTCGGCGACTTCCACGGAACCGCCGGCGGCATAGATCGGGCAGCCGCGCGCCAGGGAGATCGCATCGTCGAGGCTTTCGGCTTCGAGGATGGAATAGCCGGTCAGCGCATTGCCGTTGGTACTGACCACGCGGCCGTCGGCGCCGATGGTCTTGCTCGGGCCCGCCGGATTGCCCATGTCGGCAACCGCGCCGCCCATGCCCTTGTACCAGGCGACCCATTTCTCCATCGAGCCCTCGAGGTCCGCCGGTGAAGTGGCGGGCGATCCGTGAAAGCCCAGAATGTATTTTGCCATCTCTCTGTTTCCCTGTTTTGCCGCTGCTTGATGCTCACATGCTGGTCGGCAGGTTCAGCGGTTTGCCTGTCTCGAGCAGCGTCTTCAGGCCCGCGACGACCACCGGCCAGCCGGTGTCGATGCCGGCATTGGCCTTCTCGTAGTCGTGGTGGGTGATGGTGAACTTGACGACCTCGCCCATCGGCTCGATCGCGAAGGTGACGAGGGTTGGCTGCGAGTTCTCGGCCCAGCTCGGAATGAAGCTCGAGACGATCTTTTTCAGCGGTTCGATCTCGATCACTTCGCCGTCGAGCATCACCTGCCCGTCGCCGGTGAGGTAGCGGAACGGCCCGCCTTGCTTGAGTTCGCTGTCGATCCGAGTGCCATAGTAGTAGAGCGCCGTCAGTTCGGGCTTGGTGAGCGCGTCCCACAGTGCCTGCGGCGTGGTCTGGATATAGGTCTCGAGCACGAAATTCGGTTTGTCGGCCATCGGTACTGAACTCTCCAACTGGGTCTTCAAATCGAGTGCGAAGCGCGTGAACGGCTTCTGGTAGGGCGCGATCCACCGATCCGCGACTTCCTGGATCGGGGAGGCGTTGAGGTAGTGGTACTTGAACCGCCCCTCCTTGCGGCTCGTCACCAGCTTCGCCTCTTCGAGCACCTTGAGGTGCTTCATCACCCCAAATCGGGTCATCCCGAGCCCGCTCTCGAGCTCGGTCAGGGTCTGTCCGGCCTTGTCGCGCAAGCTGTCGAGCAACTGCCTTCGGGTCGGATCGGCCAGGGCTTTGAAGACGGCATCCACGGTCATCACAATAGGTGACTAAATGGTCACGTGTCAAGGGTGGGAGGTTGCCGGAGCGACGGGGAGGGGATTGGCAGCTGGAATGGCAGCGGCTACATCAGTCGCCTGCCGGCGGTGCAATCGATTGCGCGCCGGGCATCGATCGGAGGAACTCCCCACATGGCGAAGACCAAAACCGCGGCCGAGCCCGCCAAGTCCTCGGCTGCGCCGGCCAAGTCCGACTACAGCGAACTCAATCTCGCGGGCCAGTTCCAGCTGACTTCGCCGAAGTCGAAGATCAAGGCGCCAATCGCGCTGCCCGGCGACGTGCACACGGCGCTGCTCGACGCCAAGGAAATCCCGGACCCGTATTTCGGCCAGAACGAAGTCGACGTCATGTGGGTCAACAAGACCCCGTGGACGGTAGAGCGGAAGTTCGAGGCGAGCGCCGCCGATATCGACGGCTACCTGACGCTGACGCTCGAAAACGTCGACACCATCGCCACGGTGATCCTCAACGGCGAGGCGATCGCCGAGACGCAGAACCAGTTCATCCGCTACGACATAGACGTCACCGGCAAGATCAAGGCCGGCACCAACACGCTGCGCATCGAGTTCGCGGTGACCCGCGATGTGGCCAAGGCCCGCTCCGACGCCCACCCGTTCCCGATCCCCTTCACCTACAACTATCTCTCGAACGGCCTCGAAGGCGTGCACATGAACTTCGTGCGCAAGGCCGCCTGCCACGCCGGCTGGGACTGGGGCATCTGCCTGATGCCGACAGGCGTCTATGGCAAGATGGCGATCCGCCGCTCGCGCCTCGCCCGCCAGGAGAGCGTCACCGTCGAGCAGGCGCATGGCAAGAAGTCGGTCGAACTCTCGATCACGACTCGCGTTTTCGCTTTCGCTGAAGGCTCGGTCGAGCTGACGCACGAGGTCGACGGCCAAAAGCTCGCCGACAAGGTGGTGGTGCGGCCGGGCGAGAACGTCTTCACCCACAATGTCACCATCAAGAACCCAAAGCTCTGGTGGCCGAACGGGCAGGGCGAGCAGCCGCTCTATGAGCTCTGGACCACGCTCGACGGCGAGGTGACGAAGCGCAAGCTCGGCTTGCGCAAGCTCGAATGGCTGGTCGAAAAGGACGAGATCGACCACAGCTTCAAGGTACGGATCAACGGCCGCGACATCTCGATGTTCGGGGCAAACTGGATCCCCGCCGACGCCATCCCGTCGCGCATCACCCCCGACACGGTTCGCGACCTGCTCGAAAGCGCCCGGGCAGTGAACATGAACATGCTGCGCATCTGGGGCGGCGGGCAGTACGAGCCCGACTATTTCTACGAGATGTGCGACGAGCTCGGCATCCTCATCTGGCACGACTTCATGTTCGCCTGCATGAGCTACCCCAGTGATCGCGCCTTCCTCGCCGACGTGCGCACCGAGATCACCCAGCAGATCCGCCGCCTCAGCCACCATGCCTCGATCGCGCTCTGGTGCGGCGACAACGAAGTGATCGGTTCGCTGCACTGGTACCCCGAGACCAAGGCGGCGCCGGAACGCTACGTCGCCAATTACGACCGGCTCAACTCGATGCTCGGCTATATCGTCGAGGACGAGGATCCGACCCGCCGCTTCTGGCCGTCCTCGCCATCCCTCGGCTACATGGATTATTCCGATGGCTGGCTGATGGATACGCGCGGCGACACCCACTATTGGAGCGTCTGGCACTCGGCCAAGGATTTCTCCGCCTATCGCGAGGTGAACCCGCGCTTCGCCTCGGAGTTCGGCTTCCAGAGCTTCACCTCGATGAACGTCATCGAGAGCTTCACCAAGCCCGAGGATCGCAACCCGACCTCGCCGGTGATGGAAGCGCACCAGCGCAATACCGGCGGCAACTCGCGCATTCTCGAGACCATGACGCGCTACTTCCGCTTCCCCTCGGGCTTCGAGAACATGGTGTTCCTGAGCCAGATCCAGCAGGGCCTCGCCATCAAGACCGCCATCGAATACTGGCGTTCGACCAAGCCGCGCTGCATGGGCACGCTCTACTGGCAGATCAACGACGTCTACCCCGTCGCCAGCTGGTCGAGCCTCGACTATGGCGGGCAGTGGAAGCTGCTGCACTACATGGCGAAGCGCTTCTATAACCCGATCAACGTCGTGGCCGTGCCGGACGGCGACACCATCCTCCTCAAAGCCATCAACGATACCGCCGAAAAGGCTGAAATCGCTCTGGAAGTCCACGCGGTGGATGCCAACGGCAAGGCCCGCGTCATCGCCACGGCGAAGGTGAAGTGCAACCCCGACAAGGCGGTGGTGGCGACCAAGCTGAAGCTGAGCGATCTGGGGCCCAACGAGTTCCTGTTCTTCTCCTGGATCGCCGAGGACGGCAAGCTGCTGGGCGAGAACGACTACTTCCCCAAAGCCTACAAGGCCTACGAGCTTGGCGAAGCCAAGGTGAAGGCGAGCTGGTCGGGCGGCGACAAGGCGCCGGTGCTGACGCTGACCGCCGACAAGCCGGCGGTGTTCGTCACCGCCACGGTCGATGTGCCCGGCTACTTCTCGGATAACGCCGTAACGCTGTTGCCGGGGCGGGAGGTGAAGTTGAGCTTCACGCCGCGCAAAGGGGCAGTGGTGACGAAGGATGCGCTGGCAAGCAGCCTCAAGGTTGGGCATCTGCGGCAGACATACTAGGCCATACTGATAGAGACGGCCCCCTCCCATCCTCCCCCATGATGGGGGAGGTGAAGAGTCGAGGCCGCCGCTCGATCGTACCCAAGGCACCGGCGGGGCACCTCCCCCTTCATGGGGGAGGATGGGAGGGGGCCGTCTGCCAGCCGTCAACCCTACGGCACCAGCACGATCTTCCCCACCGACCCGCGGCTCTCGATCAGCCGATGCGCCTCGGCAGCCTCGGCCAGCGCCAAGCGGTGGCCGATATCCACCGTGAGTGACCCGTCCGCCACCGCGCCGAACAGCCGCTGGTACGACGCTCTGAGCGCCGGCCCACGTCGCGTCGGATCGCCAAGCAGCGACCACAGCGAGAACCCTGCAATGGTCTGCGCTGCGGCGGTGACGCCGGCCATCTGTTGGGCACTGAAGCTTGGATAGACCCCGCTGGCGCCGCCATACACTGCATAGCGTCCCTCCGGCGCGAGCAGGGGGAGGCTCGCCGCCGTGATCTCGCCGCCGGTCGCGTCGAAGATCACGTTATAGGGCCCGGGCGCTTCGGTGGCCCAGTCAGGCGTCGCCGACACCACCACCCGGTCCGCCCCGGCCGCCATCGCCGCGTCACGTTTCGCTGCATTGCCGACCGTGCCGACGATCCCTCGAGCCCCGGCAAGCCGGGCCAGTCGCACCAGCAACTGGCCGACGCCACCGGCTGCCGAGTGCACCAGCACCGACTTGTCTGCGACCGGGTTGTGCGCCAGCAGCTGCTCGGCCGTCAGCCCCTGCACGGCCAGCGCAACCGCGGCGTCGAAAGACACCGCGTCGGGCAGCTTGAACGCCGCGTCAGACGAGAGCGCGACAAACTCGGCATAGCCGCCATCGAGCCGCGGCTCGGCAAAGATCGCTCCCAGTACCCGATCGCCGACGCTCAACTCGCTCACGCCATCGCCGACGGCGGCAACCGTTCCGGCCACCTCGCCGCCGGGGATGAACGGCATCGGCAGCTCGAGCCCCGAGCGACCGGAGCGGATGATGGCATCGCCCAGGTTGAGCCCGATCGCCTCCACCTTGATCAGCACCTGGCCGGGCCCCGCGGCGGGCGTCGGCACTTCGCCAACCTGCAATTCCTCGGGCCCGCCGAACGCCGAAATCGAAACAACCTTCATGGGAACTCTCCTTGTTGAAGGCGTCCCTTGTTCCGATATCGTCCTCTGCCCGCTACAGACTTTCTGGTGTCATACGCACCGTCAGGTGCGCTTGGAGTCCCCGCGATGAACCGCCTCTCGACCTGGCCGCTCGAACGCACCCTGCAGATCATCGGCGGGCGCTGGAAGCTCTATATCCTGTTCCACGTGCTGGCCGGACCGCAGCGGCTTTCCCAGCTGCAGCGCGGCATTCCGGGCATCTCGCAGAAGGTGCTGGTGCAGCAGCTGCGCGAGATGGAGGAGCATGGGCTGATTGTGAGGACGGTGTTCGCCGCCGCTCCACCACATGTCGAGTACAGCGCCACCGAGCTCGGCCTGTCGCTGGCGCCGCTGATGGATACCCTGCAGAACTGGGGCATCCGGCACGCCAAGGCCACCGGCGACCACGCACGGATGGTCTATTGCGATGGCTTTGCCGCCGAGAACCGGGCAGCGACCGCCGCCTGAACGGTTGACGCTGGCGCAGGACGGTCCGACAATCGCAAGAGGAGATTTGAGCGTGACCAACAGCGAACGACTTGCCCTGGGATTGATCGTCATCGGCGTCTTGAGCCGGCTGATCCCGCACCCGCCCAATATCACGGCAGTGGTCGGAGTGAGCCTGCTCGGCGCCTACGCCATCCGCAGCCCGTGGCTGGCGGCGCTCGTTCCCCTCGCCGTCATGGCGCTCGCCGATCTCGCGCTCGGCTGGCACAGCTCGGCCCTGTTTACCTATGCCGGGATGCTGGCCGGCGTGCTGATCGGGCGCGGCCTGCTGCGCCAGCTCTCGGTGATCCGCCTGGGCGGCGCTGCCTTCCTCGCCAGCCTCGCCTTCTTCCTCATCTCGAACTTCGGCGTCTATCTCGGCGGCTATTATGGCTTCGGCTTCGATGGGTTGGTCGCCTGCTATGTTGCCGCCATCCCGTTCTGGGGCCTGAGCCTCGTCGGCGATCTCGGCTCCACCGCCGTCCTCTTCGCGCTGTTCATCCTCGCCCGTCGCGCTGTTGAGCGTGATCCCGGCGCCGCAGGCGCCAGACTTTAGTTCAACTGAACCGATTGCCGCCGCCCTGCCATTGACAGGCCGGGTCGGCGCGCCTTTTGGTGAGCCGGCCCCGCATCCCTCGGCGGCCCTTCGGACCGACCAATGACTTCCACCATCGCCCCCGTCGAGGAGCGCCGCAATTTCGGCATTGGCCTGCTGCTGTTCAGCCAGCTGTTCTTCGCCACTCTCGACACCTCGGCCAAGTATCTCGGCTTTATCGGGCTGCCGCTGACGCAGATCGTCTTCATCCGCTACGCCATCCATGTGGCGCTGGCGATCGCGCTGTTCCTGCCGTTCCAGCGCAACCTGTTCGTCAGCCGGAACTGGAAGCTGCAGCTCATGCGCGGCCTTTGCCTGCTCGGGGTTACGGCGGCCAATTTCGGCGCCATGCAGTTCCTGCCACTGACGGTGACCGGGGCGCTGATGTTCACCATGCCGCTGATGGTGACGGCGCTCTCCGGTCCGCTGCTCGGCGAAAAGATCGGCTGGCGCCGCTGGGTTGCGGTGGGCGTCGGCTTCCTCGGTATCCTGATCATCGTCCGTCCGGGCACGGCGGCCTTCCACCCGGCCTCGCTGATCTGCCTCGCCGGCGCGCTCTGCGCGGCGTTCTACGGCATCATCACCCGCAAGCTGGCCGGGGTCGACTCGGCCGCAACACAGCAGGTCTATTCGGGGCTGATCGCGCTTACCTGCATCACCCCGTTCGCCTTCAACAACTGGGTCTGGCCGACCGACGGAGCAGGGTGGTTCGCCTTCATCGCCATCGGCGTCACCGGCATGATCGCGCATCAGCTCAACACCATCGCGCATCGCTTCGCGCCGCCCTCGACGCTGGCGCCGTTCAGCTACACCGAGCTGCTGCTACTGGCGCTGGCCAGCTGGCTGATCTTCTCTGAACCGCCGGATGCCTGGTTCTTCCTTGGGGCGCCGATCATCATCGGTTCCGGCATCTACATCTGGTTTCGCGAACGCCAGTTGCACCGCCCTGTCACCGTTGCGCCGGTGGAGGACTGAGCATGGCCGGCCTGGTGAAACCCGTCGAGGATCGCCGTCCATTCGCCATCGGCCTGATGGTCGCGGCTTTGTTCTGCTACACCGTGATCGACAGCTGCGCCAAGCTGATGGTGCAGGCCGGGCTGCCGCCGATGGAGGTGGTGTTTGTCCGCTATGCCGGCCAGTTCATCCTGGTGCTGGCCTTCTTCCTGCCGCGCGAGGGCAGGGCGCTGGCGGCGACGCGGAATTTGAAGCTCGAGGTCGGACGCGGGCTGTTCCTGCTCGGCTCGACCATCTTCAACTTCATCGCCGTGGTCTATCTGCCGCTGACCATCACCTCGGCGATCTCCTTCACCATGCCGCTGATCCTGTGCGCCCTGTCGATCCCGCTGCTGGGGGAGACGGTCGGCTGGCGGCGCTGGCTGGCGATCGGTGTCGGCTTCCTCGGCGTGATGATCATCGTGCGACCGGGGACCGAGGCTTTCCATCCGGCTGTGCTGCTGTCGCTGGGCACCGCCGTCTGCAGTGCGCTCTACAACCTCTCGACTCGCCGCCTTGCCGGCGTCGACAGCACCTCGACGCAGCAGTTCTATGCCGCCGGTGCGGCGACGATCTGCGTGCTGCCCTTTTCACTGGGCGGCTGGACCTGGCCGTCCGATCCGGTGATCTGGCTTTGCTTTGCCGGTATCGGCGTCGCGGCGCTGATTGGCCACCTGTTCATCACCACGGCCCACCGCTATGCGCCGGCCTCGGTGCTGGCGCCATTCGGCTACCTGCAGATCTTCTTCATGACCGGCGCCAGTTGGCTCGTCTTCAATCAGCCGCCGGACATCTGGATCTACATCGGTGCGCCGATCGTCATGGCCTCCGGCCTCTACATCTGGCTACGCGAGCGCCAGCTGTCGAAGAGCGTGGTCACGGAAGTTGCGGTGCAGGACTAGAGGCCGTTGAAGATCATGTCGTAAGCGGATTTGATCTCGTCGTAGTAGCGGTCAAGGTTGTCGATCGGACTGCGCAGTGCCCGCGCCTCGACCGTGATGATGAACTGGGTCACCATCACGTACGACGTTCCCTCAATGGCGAGCTGCGGGTTCAGCCGTTTGTTTCTTGGTGGCGCTCGGTCTGGCAGCATCAACGGAACAACGATACGGCTGTCGAAGTCACCGAGCAGGTCAGTCTGCACATCCAGCACCAGTTCTCCGTCGCCGAGCCGGAAGACGTCGAACTGAGCCATCTAGAACGCGCGGTACTTTTGCAACGGAAGCCCGTGCTTTGCGATGTACTCGTTTGTGCCCCGGACCACGTCGGCGTTTTCCTCCGACCAGCGTCGCGCCTTTTCAGCCGCCACGGCGCGGGCAATCCCAACCTCCGCCGCCCTGGACAGGTTGATTTTCATCGCCTTGGCTTCATCCATGAGGGCGCCGTCGATGGAGAGATTGGCGGCGCGACGCAGCGCATTCGACATTGTTGCCTCCGAGTATGCGCATAAATATGCGCATACTCGACGACTTTGCAAGCTGTTCGCCCTTTGGTTGGGTCAGTTGGCCGCCCGCTTCCGCAGCAACCCGCTGCCCGGCGCAAACAGCAGCGCCACCAGGAACACCGCTGACTGGATCAGCACGATACACGGGCCCGTGGCGCCGTTGATGCTGAAGCTGATCAGCGTGCCCAGGACCCCCGAGGCGATGGCGACGGTCATGGCGATGGCGAGCATCGCCTCGAAGCGCTTGGCGAGCAGGAACCCGATGGCGCCGGGAGCGATCAGCATGGCGACGACCAGGATGATGCCGACCGCCTTGAGCGAGGCGACAATGGTGATCGAGAGCAGGGCGAGCAGGCCGTAATGCAGCAGCTTCACCGGCAGGCCGATGGCCCGGGCATGTTGCGGATCAAAGGCATAGAGCAGGAAGTCGCGGCGCTTGGCGAGGACGATCAGCAGCGTGCCGTGCGCGATGACGGCCGTCTCGATCAGGTCCTGCCAGGTCACGCCGAGCATGTCGCCGAACAGGATATGGCTCAGATGCTGGTCGGTCTCGATGCGCGAGAACAGCACCAGCCCCACCGCGAACATGCCGGTGAAGACGATGCCCATGGCGGTGTCTTCCTTAATCCGGCTGTTATCCTTGAGGTAGCCCGTGCTCACTGCCGCAAACAGCCCGGCGACGAACGCTCCGATGGCGATCGGCAGGCCGATCACATAGGCGATGACGATGCCGGGCAGCACGGCGTGCGAGATGGCGTCGCCCATCAGCGACCAGCCCTTCAGCACCAGGAAGCACGACAGCACCGCCGAGACCGCGCCGACGAGGATGGCGACGATCAGCGCGCGCTGCATGAAGTCATAGGTCAGCGGCTCGACGAAGAAGGCGTAGAGCGCGTCCATCAGTTCGCTCCCGCTTCGCGCAGCGCCCGGCGCCGCGCCGCGAGCCGCCCATGCTTGGGAGCAAAGAAGAAGGCGAGGAGGAACAGCGCCGTCTGCAAGGAGACGATGACGCCGCCGGTCGCGCCGTCGAGGAAGAAGCTGACATAGGCGCCCACCGCCGCCGTGGCCGAGCCGAGGATAACCGCGATGACGAGGAGGTTCCGGAACCGGTCGGTAAGGAGGTAAGCCGTGGCGCCCGGCGTCACCACCATGGCGATGACGAGGATGGCGCCGACCGTCTGCAGCGCGGCAACGGTGCAGGCGGCGAGCAAGGCGAAGAACAGCACCTGCAGCGCCCGCGGATTGAGCCCGACGGTGCGCGCGTGGTTCTCGTCGAAGAACACCAGCATCAGGTCCTTCCACTTGAGGATGAGGATCGCCAGCGACACCAGCGAGATGATCACCACCTGGATGACGTCGCCGTCCGAAATGCCGAGGATGTTGCCCATGACGATCGCCTGCACGTCGACGGCTGTGGGGTTGAGCGACACGATGAGCAGGCCCAGGGCAAAGAACGAGGTGAAGATTATGCCGATGACAGCATCTTCCCTGAGCCGGGTGCGGGCCCGCACCAGCACCATGGAGGCCGCAGCGAGCCCGCCCGCGACGAACGCGCCGGCAGAGTAGGGGAGGCCGAGCAGGTAGGCCGTCGCAACACCAGGGACCACGGCATGGCCGAGCGCGTCACCGATCAGCGACCAGCCCTTCAGCATCAGGTAGGCCGAGAGGAAGGCGCACACGGCGCCGACCAGCGCCGACACCCACATGGCCTTGACCATGTAGTCGTAGCTGAAGGGGACGAGCAGTTCCTCGATCATTTCTCGTCCCGCGACTTGCTCGGCGAAGCCGGCTTGCTGCCGCCATTCTCGCCATAGAACACCACCGGGCGCTCGTCGTCGGTGAGCACGGTGACACGGCGCTGGTCCTTGTCGTCGTGGAGGTCTTCGCCGGCCAGTTGGAAGTGCCGCAATACGCCGCCGAATGCTCTCTCGAGATTGGCCTGCGTGAACACTTCGGCGGTGGGGCCAAAGGCCAGCACGGTGCGGTTGACCAGCACCACCTGGTCGCAGAAATCCGGCACGCTGCCGAGGTTATGGGTGGAGACGAGCATCAGGTGACCCTGGCTGCGCAACTCCTGCATCAGCGCGATGATTGCCGCTTCGGTCTGCACGTCGACCCCGGTGAACGGCTCGTCGAGCAGGATGATCCGCCCCTCCTGCGCCAGCGCGCGGGCAAGGAAGACGCGCTTCTTCTGGCCTCCGGAGAGCTCGCCGATCTGGCGCTTGCGATAGTCGCTCATGCCGACCCGGGCCAGCGACTGGTCAACCAGTTCGCGGTCGCGCGCCGAAGGCATGCGGAAGAAGCCCATATGGCCCTGCCGCCCCATCATCACCACGTCCTCGACCAGCACCGGGAAGTTCCAGTCGACTTCCTCGGCCTGCGGCACATAGGCGACGATGTTGCGCTTCAGCGCCTCGCGGACCGGCAGGCCGGCGATGCGAACCTCGCCGGCGATCGGCTGCACGAAACCCATGATCGCCTTGAACAAAGTGGATTTGCCGCTGCCGTTGACGCCGACGAGGCCGGCGATGGTCCCCGCCCCGAGCCCGAAGGTTGCGTCACGCAGCGCCACGTTGCCGTTGGGGTAGGCGACCGTTACCCCCTCGACTTCGAGGCTCGGCTGCGGCGCCGGATTCCATGCCTCATGCGGCACGTTGGCGGTGAGGGTCACTTCCCAAATCCCTTGGCGATGGTGTCGACGGTGACTTCAAGCAGCTTGAGGTAGGTAGGCGTCGGGCCGTCGGCCTCGCTCAACGAGTCGACGTAGAGGATACCACCATAGGCGGCGCCGGTTTCCTTGGCGACTTGCTTGGCCGGCTTGTCCGACACCGTGCTCTCGGAGAACACCACCGGGATCTTGTTGGCGCGCACCGCGTCGATGACCTTGCGCACCTGCTGCGGCGTGCCCTGCTGGTCGGCGTTGATCGGCCAGAGGTAGAGCTCTTTCATGTCGTAGTCGCGAGTGAGGTAGCTGAACGCGCCCTCGCTGGTGACCAGCCAGCGCTGCTCGGCCGGGATCTGCGCGAGCCGCGCACGCAGCGGCGCATCGAGCGCCTTGATCTCGGCGGAATAGGCCGCGGCGTTTGCGTCGTAGGTCGCGGCGTTCGCCGGGTCGTACTGCACCAGCGCCTTGCGGATGTTCTCGACATAGAGCAGCGCGTTGTTCGGCGACATCCAGGCATGTGGGTTGGGCTTGCCGGTATAGGGCCCCTCGCCGATGCTCATCGGCTCCACCCCATCGCTCACCACCACCTGCGGCACGTCCTTCACGTTCTCGAAGAACTTCACGAACCACTGCTCGAGGTTCATGCCGTTCCACAGCACGAGGTTGGCGCCTTGCGCTCTCACGATGTCGCGCGGTCCGGGTTGATAGCCGTGGATCTCGGCGCCCGGCTTGGTGATCGACTCAACCACTGCCGCATCGCCCGCGACGTTCCGCGCGATGTCGGCGATGATGGTGAAGGTTGTCACGACCTTGAACTTATCCTGGGCGAGAGCGGGCAAGGCCATCGTCCCGGCCAACAGAGCAAGGGCCAGGACGGTGAGGAGGCGGCGCGTAATCATCGGTCGGGGCAATCTCTTGTTGCGAATGGTTCTTAATAGCATCTAGTTTTCGACGCTTGTCAACTCTCGGCGGCATTCCTGCTGCCGGGCAGGGAAAGCGCCGCGCGCGGTTGCTTTCGCAGGCGGTTTCTTCCACGATTACGAAAAACACCGAGCTGCGAAGAAATCGCCTCGGGTTTGGGGGAATTCGTCTTATGCCTGCCTTCCGCCTGATCGACGCCAAGCTGCCTGACTTCGGCATTCCAGCAACGCGTCCGGAACTCGACCGTTCCGTCTACCTTGCCCGCTTCGCCGCCCTCGGCCGGGCCCGCCGTGCCGCCGGGCTCGATGCGCTGGTCGTCTATGCCGACCGCGAGCACTCGGCGAACCTCAGTTACATCACCGGGTTCGATCCGCGTTTCGAGGAAGCGCTGCTGCTGATCACCCCCGACGCCACCCCGACCCTGTTGGCGGGCCCCGAGAATCTCGGCCGCGCCGCCAATGCCGCCATCGAGGTCGAGGCGCGGCTTTATCCCCCGTTCGGGCTGCTCGGGCAGGATCGCACCAAAACCCCGGCGCTGGCCGAGGTGTTGCGCAACGCCGGTATCGCCTCGAACCAGCGTGTGGGCGTGCTCGGCTGGAAGTATTTCGGCCCCGACGAGGCCGCAAAGCCCGAGGCGTGGCTCGAGACCCCTTCCTATATCGTCGACACTTTGCGTCAGATCGTCGGCGCCGACGGCCGTGTGGTGAATGCCAATGCCCTGCTGATGCACTCGGTGACTGGTCTGCGCGCCGTCAACGAGATCGTGCAGATTGCCCAGTTCGAGTTCGGCGCTGTCGCCTGCTCGGAGGCCGTCAAGGCGTTGATCGCCAATGTGCGGCCGGGAATGAGCGAATTCGACGCGGTGCAGCAGATGCGTCTCGGCGTGCTGCCGCACTCCTGCCACACCATGTTCTCGTCCGGCGACAAGCTGGTGGGACTCAACAGCCCGTCGGGCAAGAGGCTCAAAAAGGGCGACCCGATGACCTCGGCGGTCGGCTACTGGGGCGGCCTGTCGAGCCGCATGGGCTGGCTGGTCGAGGATGAGTCGGAACTCCCCACCAATGTTCGCGATTATGTCGATCGCCTTGCCGGCCCATACTTTGCCTGCGCTGCCGAGTGGTACGAGACCATCGGCATCGGGGTCACCGGCGGCGAACTCGATGCGCTGGCGCGCCGTCACCTCGATACGCCGTTCTTCAAACTGGTGCTCAACCCCGGCCACCTGATTCACCTCGACGAGTGGATGAACACCCAGGTCTATCCGGGCTCGAAGGAACCGTTCCTGTCGGGCCAGGCGATACAGTGCGACATCATCCCGGCGGCCGGTCCACCTTACTACGGCGCCAATATCGAGGACGGCATCGCGCTGCTCGACGACCGGGGCAGGGCCGAGCTGAAGGTGGATTTCCCTGATGTCTGGGGCCGCATCGAAGCGCGCCGCGCCTTCATGGGCGACGTGCTCGGCATCCGGCTGAAGCCCGAGGTGTTGCCGCTCTCCAACCTCGCCGGGGCGATGCCACCATACTGGCTGTCACCCAACCGCATCGTTTCCAAAGCGTGATGTGATCGCGCGCGCTCACTTGCCAATCTTGCCCGCGCCGATTATCTCGTTTGGCATCGACATTTGGCTGACTTCCGGCCGTATGCCCCCGCTCTCGGTCAGGCGCACGATAGGACTTCCAAAATTCGACTGACCGGGCAGGGTGATCGTATGTCGTTCTGTCCACCACATCACTGCGAAGAGGGACTCCCCCGATGGAAAAGGGCACCGTCAAATTCTACAACGATCAGAAGGGCTACGGCTTCATTCAGCCTGACAGCGGCGCGAAGGACGTGTTCGTGCACGCCACCGCTCTGCAGCGCGCTGGCCTGACCGGCCTGAGCGAAGGCCAGAAGGTCTCGTTCGAGACCGGCGAAGACCGCCGCACCGGCAAGATCGCCGTCACCGAGATTTCGGCCGCCTGATCGGCGTAGAAATTTGAGTTGAGAGGCCGGGCACCGCAAGGTGCCCGGCCTCTCTGTTTCAGCCCGTTGCCCACGGGCTGTAGCTGCCTACGCTCCACAGGTGCCCCTCGGGGTCGAGGCAGGCGAAGCCCCGGCCGCCATAGCTCTCGGCGCGAATCTCGCGGACGATTTCGGCGCCGTTCGCCTTGGCCTTCTCATAGACCCCATCCACATCGTCGACGATCACGTAGGGGCTCTGCGTCGTGCCGCCCAGCTTGTCGGGCGTCGAGATGGCGCGGCCGAACTCGGTGTGCGGATGCGGCGAGCCCAGCATGATCATGCCGTCGCCGAGCCGCAGTTCGGCATGCGAGATGCCGCCATTGCCGTCGCCGTTGATCTCATGCCGGGCAAAGCCGAAGTTCTCGCACAGCCAGTCGATCATCGCGGGTGCGTCCTCATAGGTGAGGCAGGGGATTACCGTCGAAGCCATCTCTCTTCTCCGTTGTGAGGGGAGACAGACTTGCCCGCGACCTCTGCCCCGGTCTTGGAGATTTGTTACCTCGGCGGCGCCAGCACGCTTCCATCCGGCAGGCTGGCGCGCAGCAGGGCGGTTGGCGATTGGCCGCTCATCGAGCGGAACTCGCCGTTGAAGTGCGACTGGTCGGCATAGCCGCAGGCATAGGCGAGGTCGGCCAGCGATTGCACCTGCCCGGAACGCAGCGCCGCGAGTGCCGTCTCGAACCGCAGCAGCCGTGCCACCGCCTTCGGTGTGATGCCGATCTCGCGTCGGAACAGCGTGCCCAGGTGCTTGCGGCTGATCTCGAGGCGGGCCGCGAGCCCAGCGATATCGAGCCTCCCCCCGGCCGCGACCAGCTGTGTGTAACCAGCCTCGACCAGCGGCGTGGGAGGCGCGTTCCGGTCGAGCCGCTCGAGCAGGTAGCGCTCGATGATGGCGAAGCGCTGCGGCCAGCCGACGGCATGCGCCAACCGATCCTCGAGCCCACGAAACGCCGCCCCGAGCACGGCGTCGGCCGGTACCACCAATCCGCCGATCTCATAGAGGTTGAGGCCAAGGATGCGGCGTGCGCCGAGCGGGGTGAAGTTGACCTGCATGCAGAAGGCGTGGCCCGGCGAGCCGACCAGCGTCGGTTGATCGGTGAGACCGGCGATAAACCCCTGTCCCAGCCGCACGCTCTCGGCGCCATCATCATCGAAGACGCTGAAGTGATGTTCGAACACCAGGATCAGCGGAATGCCCGCAAATGGCAGCTCACGCCGCACCAGCGGCGTGCCGCCGCTCTCGACATAGCCCTCGAGTTCGATGACGTGCGGTCGCAACAGCGCGGCGGGCCGCTTCCGCCACAGCGTCCAGCGGCCATGTTCTGATGCGTGATCGAACCTGTCGATGCCGGCCATCTCGTCCATCCGGCAACTCTAGCCCCTCCAGGTCGTGGGGCAAAACCTCACTTCTTGCCGCTGCCGGCCTCGCCCCAGGTGATCAGCCGCGCGCTGCGATGGCCGGTGAGATAGATCCACAGCCAGCTGATCGCCACCGAGATGCGGTTCTTGAGCCCGATCAGGAAGTAGATATGGGCGAGGCCCCAGGTCCACCAGCCGATCCAGCCGGTGAGCTGGATCCAGCCGAAGTCGATCAGCGCCGCGCTCTTACCCACCGTGGCGATGTCGCCCAGGTGCTTGTAGCGGAACGGGCCGACCGTCTGCCCCTTGAGCCGGGCGCGGATCACCGAGGCCGCATACTTGCCGCCCTGCTTGGCGGCATCGCCGATTCCCGGCACCGGCTTGCCGTTCGGCGCCAGCACCGTGACCGTATCGCCGATGGCGAAAATATCGGGGCTGCCGGGGACGGTAAGGTCGGGCTCGACCTTGATCCGCCCGGCGCGATCCGCCTCGACCCCCAGCCACCTGGCCGCCGGCGAAGCCAGCACGCCGGCCGCCCAGATGATGGTGTTGGCGTGGAGCACGTGCCCGTCGAAACGCACGGTGTCGGCTGTGACCTCGGTGACCGGCTGACCCAGCATCACCTCGACGCCGAGCTTTTCCAGCGCCGACTTGGCATAGGCCGAAAGGTTCTCGCGGAAGTTCGCCAGTACCCGCGGTCCGGCCTCGATCAGGATCACCCGCGCCTCTTCCGGCCGGATCGAGCGGAACTCGTGCTTCAGCGTGGTCCGGGCCAGCTCGATCACCGCCCCGGCCAGTTCCACGCCGGTCGGGCCGGCGCCGATGATGGCAAAGGTCAGCAGCGCCTTGCGCTTGTCCGGATCGGTCTCGCGCTCCGCCGCCTCGAAGGCCAGCAACAGCCGGCGCCGCATCGCCGTCGCGTCTTCGAGCGTCTTGAGGCCCGGCGCGAACGGCTCCCAGTCGTCATGGCCGAAATAGGCATGCCGCGCCCCGGTGGCGATGATCAGGCTGTCGTAGGGTACCCGCCCGCCATCCTCGAGTTCGACCAACCTTGCGGCCTTGTCGATTCCGGTGACGTTGCCGAGCAGCGTCGTCACCTCCGGCCGGTGCTTCACCAGCATGCGGATCGGCCAGGCGATTTCCGACGGGCTGAGGGCGGTCGTCGCCACCTGGTAGAGCAGCGGCTGGAACAGGTGATGGTTGCGCCGGTCGATGACGGTGATGTCGACATCGGCGCCTTTCAGCTTCTGGATGGCGGCCAACCCGCCAAACCCGCCGCCGATCACGACTACCCGATGCCGTTGAGCCGAGTTGGTCATTTTGAACCCCACTTGCAGCGCCCGCACTGCATGTAGGTCTTTGATCCGCAATGCTCAATGAACGGTGAGAGCAGGCCTCGCATGCGCCTGAGGCACGGAAGGGAGCGGAGGGAGCCTTGCACGATCATGCATGGGGTAAGGCTCCCTCCGGCCGGCGCTCTTCGCGCCATGCCCCCACCAAGATCGGGCGGGGGAGTCTGCTAAGCCGCAGAGCCGTCGAAATCGCGGCGCGCCGCCTCGATGCTCTGCTGGTTACGCACGGCGAACGAGCCGAGCGGGTAGACGCTGGCGGCGAAGTCGCGGCCGAGTTCGGTCAGTTCGTACTCGACCCGCGGCGGGATGGTGGCGAAGGCGGCGCGCACCGCAAAACCGTGCCGCTGCAGGTTGCGCAGCGTCTGCGTCAGTTGCTTCTGCGAGATGCCGTCGACGGCACGGGAAATCTCGTTGAACCGCAGCTTGCCGTCCCGCATCACCGACAAAACGTCGACGGTCCAGCGGGCACCGGCGAGATCGAGGAGGTCGTGAACAATCTCAAACTGGCTGGCCATGTCGTAATACCCTGTAGTTGTTGTGGTCCACCCGGCCGCCGAGGCGGCCGGGCTTGGTCGCTATTCGCCCATCGCATGGGCGCGCTCCTCGGCCGTCATCGGCTTGGCCGCCTTGGGCCGGCGGAGCAGGAAGACGATCGGCAGCGACACGAAGGTCAGGATCATCATCAGGTGGAAGTCATCGAGGAAGGCGAGCATTGCCGCCTGCTGGGTGATCATCCCGTGGATGGTGCCGATGACGTTGGCGAACCCGCCATAGGCCGCCGCAAAGTCGCGTAGCGGACCGGAGTCGAGGGTGATCCGTTCGGCCAGTTCGCCATAGTTCACCACCTGCATCTGCGCGAGGATCGTGGTCACCACCGAGATGCCGACACCCTGGCCGACATTGCGGATCAGGCTGAACATCGCCGTGGCATCGACCCGGTACTTCGCATTGATGGTGGCGAAGGCCAGCGAGTTGAGCGGCACGAACACAAAGCCCATGCCGATGCCCTGCAGGAACCCCGAGATCAGGATCGGGCCCGAGCCCATGACGATATCGAACTCGGTCATCATGTAGAGCGAGTAGCCCATCAGCAGCGTGCCGCCGACCACCAGCAGGCGTGGGTCGTATTTCGACACCAGCCGGCCGACGATGATCATCGACACCATCGTGCCGATGCCGCGCGGGCCCATCAGCAGGCCCGTCTCGATCACCGGAAAGCCCATCAGGTTCTGCAGCATCGGCGGCAAGAGGGCGAGGCCCGAGAACAGCGTGATGCCGGTGATGAAGATCAGCACCAGCCCGGTGACGAGGTTCCTGTCCTTGAACATGCCCATGTCCATGAACGGGTTCTCGGCGGTGAGGCAATGGACGATGAATACCCACAGGCCCGAGATGGCGAGCAGCAGGTAGAGCCAGATCTCGGTCGAGTCGAACCAGCCGACGCCCTGACCGCGGTCGAGCAGCATCTGCAGCGATGCCACCGCGAGCGCCAGCATGCCGAAGCCGAAGAAATCGAACTTGCGGATCTTGATTGCCGTGTTGGGCATCAGGGCCGCCAGCATGAAGAAGGCGACGATGCCGACCGGCAGGTTGACGAGGAACACCGCGCGCCAGTTGAACGTCTCGGTCAGCCAACCGCCCAGCGTCGGCCCGATGATCGGCCCGAACATGATGCCGGCGCCGAAGATCGCCATCGCCTGCCCGAGCTGTTCGCGCGGGTTGATGTCCATCATCGTCGCCTGGGCCAGCGGCACCAGCATGGCGCCGCAGATCCCCTGGATGACGCGGAACGCCACCATCTGCGCGAGGTTGGTGGCGATGCCGCAGAGCAGCGACGCCGCGGTGAAGCCGACGACCGCCGCAAGCAGCAGGTTGCGCCGGCCGAAACGGTCGGAGAACCAGCCGGTCAGCGGCGTCGCGATGGCCGCCGCGACGATGTAGGAAGTCAGCACCCAGTTGATCTCGTCCTGCGACGCGCCGAGGCTGGCGCGCATATGGGGCAGGGCGACATTGGCGATCGTGGTGTCGAGCACCTGCATGATCACAGCCACCATGATGGCGGCGGTGAGCAGGCCCTTGTTCTTGACGACGACCGTGGGGGCCGAGACAGCGGCGGCGGCGGCGGCCATTTTAGAGCGCCTTCTGGCTTTCGGCAGCCTGGGCCCCGGCGGGCTTGGTGTCGACGTTGACGGTGGCGCTCATGCCCGCCCGGAGCAGGTCGGTGCCGGTATCGCAGGCGATGTTGACGGGCACGCGCTGCGTGACCTTCACCCAGTTGCCGGTGGCGTTCTGCGCCGGGATCAGTGCGAACTCGGCACCGGTCGCCGCGCCGATCGAGGCGACCTGACATTCGATCGCGAGGCCTGGATAGGCATCGACCTTCACCTCGGCCGGCATGCCGACAGCGAGCGTGGTCAGCTGCGTTTCCTTGAAGTTGGCCTCGACCCAGGTATCGCCGGTTTCGACCAGCGTCGCGATGGTCGAGCCGGTATTGATGAACTGGCCGACGTTGAGGCTTGCGACCTGGCTGACGATGCCGTCCGCGGGAGCCAGCACTGTGCTCTTGTCGAGACTGCGCTGCGCATTGTCGCGTGCCGCGAGGGCAGCGCGCACCGCCGGATGGTCATCGGTCTGGATGCTGGGGTCGCCGCCGAGCGCCGCGGTGGCATTGGCCACGTCCTGCTGCTCGAGCGCCACATTGCTCTGGGCCTGCTGCAGCGCCAGCCGCGAGTCATCGAGCGCCGACTCCGCCGAGATGCCCTGCTTCTGCAGGTTCGAGGCTCGGTCCCACTCCTTCTGACGGATCTCGAGGGTGGCGTTGGCAGCCTCGAGCTTGGCATTGGCGATCGAATAGCCCACGCGCAGCTGCTCGACATTCACCCGCGCCGTGGCGAGCGCCGCGTCGGCCTGGTTGAGCGCGATGCGATAGGGTTCGGGATCGATGGCGAACAGCGTGTCGCCAGCCTTCACCTGCTGGTTGTCCTTGACCGCCACCGAGACGATGCGGCCGGCAACGTCGGACGAGATCGACACCTTGGGCTGCTGCACATAGGCGTTGTCGGTTTCGACATAGCGCCCGCCGGTCAGCCAGAAATAGCCGCCGCCTGCCGCCAGCACCACGGGCACCGCCAGCATCAGCGCGAGCCGCCGGCCCGAGCGCTTCTTCTTGGCGGGAGCCTCAGGCGCTGCCGGAGCTGCAGCCTCGGGCTTGCCGGCTTCAACGGCTGATGTGGTGACCGGCTTGGCTTCGCCGGGGGCAGGGGGGGTAACGCGGGCGTTCATAATCAGACTTCCTCGAGATCGGCCGTCTGGCCGGATAGGTTTTCGCGCATTTTGGAGAGGGCAGTGATCACCGTCTGCCGTTCCTCGGGGGTGACCCCCTCGAGCGCGGCCTCGTACATCGCCAGCCCGACCTTGCGGGCGGTGGTGAAGATCTCTTCGCCCTCGGCCGTCAACCGGGCGAGTTTGGCGCGGCTGTCGGTGGGGTCGGGGTAGCGGTCGATCAGGCCGCGCTTCTCCAGCCGGTCGAGCACGCCCGAGATCGTCATCGGGTCCGTGTCGGCCGCGGTTGCCAGCGCCACTTGAGTAATCCCGTCGTTGAGCGCGATCTGCGCCAGTACGCGCCACTGCGGCAGCGTGATGCCGTGCATCTTCGCTTCCTCCTCGAAGCGGCGCTTCATCAGCCGGGCGACTTCATGGATCAGGTAGCCCATCGGGGCCTGGTGCTTGTAGCTCAGGTTCGATTTCATAAGTGCACATATAATAAGTGCACATACGACGTCAACGCGTGGAACTATTAGAAACCAAGCTAAATCTGCATGGCTGGCATTTTTGCCCCGCATGCCCTATTTGCGGACCATGGCTCATGACCTCGCAACCGCGCGCCGCTTCTCCGTAGCGCCCATGATGGACTGGACGGATCGGCATTGCCGCTATCTGCACCGGCTCCTCACCTCGCACGCGTTGCTGTTCACCGAGATGGTGACCAGCGCGGCGGTGGTGCACGGCCCGCGCGAACGGCTGTTGGGCTTCGATCAGGTGGAGCAGCCGGTGGCGCTGCAGCTTGGCGGTTCCGATCCGAAGGAGCTGGCCGAGGCGACCCGCATCGCCACCGCGTTCGGCTATCGCGAGATCAACCTCAATGTCGGCTGCCCGTCCGATCGGGTGCAGTCCGGCCGCTTCGGCGCCTGCCTGATGGCGGAACCCGAGCTCGTCGCCGAATGCGTTCGCGCCATGCGCGATGTCACCGACGTGCCGGTGACGGTGAAGTGCCGCATCGGCATCGACGACCAGGACACCGAGGAGAGCCTCGACCGTTTCGCCGACGCCATGGTCGCGGCCGGCGTCGACGCGCTCTACGTTCACGCCCGCAAGGCCTGGCTCAAGGGCCTCAGCCCCAAGGAGAACCGCGAGATCCCGCCGCTCGACTATCCGCGCGTCTATCGCCTCGCCGAGCGCCTCAAGCCGCTGCCGGTGATGATCAATGGCGGCATCAAGACCATCAAGGATGCCGAGGCGCATATGGCGCACATGTCGGGCGTCATGCTCGGCCGCGTCGCCTACCATGAGCCGATGCTGCTGACCCTGGTCGACGAGCGCTTCTTCGGCGCGCCGAAGAAGTCGATCGAGTTGCACGATGTGATGGTCGCGATGGCCGACTACGCCGAGCGCGAGATCGGCAATGGCGCGCGGCTCAACAACATCACCCGCCACATGCTCGGCCTCGCCAACGCCCGCGCCGGCGCCCGCACCTTCCGCCAGACCCTCAGCGTCGACGCGGCGCGCAAGGGGGCAGGGCCGGAGGTGATCATGCGGGCGTTCGAGGCGCTGGAGCCGGAGCTGCAGCTGGCGGTTTAGCTGATACTATCCCCGGGGGCTCCCCCTCATCCGCCCTTCGGGCACCTTCTCCCACGAGGGGAGAAGGGTCCTCCACCAGCATCGCAGTCAGGCCTTCTCCCTTGATGGGAGAAGGTGGGCGAAGCCCGGATGAGGGTGAGGCCGCTTGCTCAGCCTCACCCCTTGTCGTTCCAGAAATCCGCCTGCAACTGCGCGGCTTCCTCGGCCAGCAGCGGGCCGACGATCTCGGTCGGACGCTGCCCGGCTTCGAACACGATGTGACACGGCAGGTCCAGCGTCGGGTTCTCCTCGTGCGCACCGGTCTGCGCCTTGAGGTCGCGCTCGGTCTGGCCGAACACTACCCGGCCGATGCCGGCCCAGTAGATGGCGCCTGAGCACATGGCGCAGGGCTCGGCCGAGGTATAGAGCGTGCAGTCCTTCAGCTCTTCCAGGCTGAGGTTCCTGGCCGCCCACGAGGCCAGCAGCTTTTCCGCGTGCGCCGTCCGGTCGCCGCCCTCCGAGCTGTAGCCGTTCCCCTGCTCGCGCAGCACCTTGCCGGATCTGTCGGCCAGGAGCGAACCGAACGGATGGTCGCCGCCATCGCGCGAGCGTTTGGCGACGGCAAAGGATTGGCGCAGCAGGGTTTCGTCGTAGGGGCGTTGTGGCATCGAGGTCTCCGTGATCTCGGCAGACTATGCCTCAGTACCGCTCAGTCGACCAGTTCGAGCGCGTTGCCACTCACCGCATAGCGGCTGAGCGTGCCGAGGAAGGTCATGCCGAGCAGGCTCCGCTCCAGCGCGCCCTGTTCGGCGATGAAAGCACGCACATTGTTGCGCACGATCCCACCCACCTCCACCTGGTCGAGCGTCACCGCCGCCGCCTTGCCCGTGCCGTTGGCAGTGGAGACCGAGATGTCGTAGCGCAAGGTTTCCGTCGCGTAGCCGGCCTTCTGTGCGTCGTCCTGCGTCAGCACGACGGCGCTGGCGCCGGTGTCGAAGATAGTGTGCACGTCGGCGCCGTTGATCGTGGCGTTGATCTGGAAGTGCCCGTCGCGACCGCCGCGGAAGGTGGCGGTGCCACGTTCGCCGTCAACCACCGCGATCCCCGGCATCAGCTCGCCGAACACTCGCGACGCCACCAGGGTCAGGTCATCGCGATAGGTGTAGCCGACCAGCACCACACCGAAGATACCGGCCCACAGCACCAGGTTGCCGAACAGCTCGGAAAACTTGTAGCGCCGCGAGAACAGCCCGCCGGCGATGAAGATCAGGATCGCAACCAGCGGCAGCAACTGCCCGAGCTGGTCCTGCGTGAGGCCGACCATCGACCCGGCATCGGCGCTGACCAGCAGGGCCAGTCCGATGGCGATGACGAGGGCGAAACCAATGAACAGCATGCAGATCCCTTAGAGCGCTTTCAGGAAAAGTTGTGAGACTTTTCCACCTCGAAAGCGCGACTATCAAGCGACGGCGCTCTCCACGATAATGGGGAGCCCCAGGCGCAATTCAAGCACCGCGCAGGCCGGAGAACAGTGAACTCTGCGCGACCAGCCCGTCGCCGACGATATCGAAGAAGGCCCTGACTCGCGCCGTCTTCCTGAGGTCAGCATGGGTGACGATCCAGAGCTCGCGTGTCAACTCGATGACCGGTCCAGAGCCGGCGCGAACGAGGCCCGGCTCGATGTCACCGAGGTAGCAGGGCAGCATCGCATAGCCAATTCCGGCCTTGGCGGCGGTGAACTGGTTGATCAGGCTGTTGGCGCGATAGACGATATGACGCGGCTCGATCTTCTCGCCCAGCCAGTCGGCAGCCGCGATTCCTGTCACCTCGGCGCCCCAGCCGATAAAGTCGCGCCCGGCAATGTCGTCTAGCGGTCCGAGCGATGGCGCGCCATAAATGGCCCAGGCGATATCGGCGAGCTTGCGTCCGAACAGGTCCGGCTCCTTGGGCCGCGTCACCCTGAGGGCAATGTCCGCCTCACGCCGGCTGAGGCTCAGCACCCGATTGTCGACGACCAGTTCGACCACGATCCCCGGCTGTAGCGCGCGGAACCGCGCCAGTTGCTCGGTCAGCACGCTATAGGCCAGCGTCTCCGATGAGGTGACCCGCAGCGCGCCAACCAGCCGCTGGTCGCGGCCACCGACCTCGCGGCTCAGGGCGTCGGCCTCGGTCTCCACCCGCTCGGCGGTGGTGGCGACCCGTTCACCCTCGGTCGTTGTCTGGTACACGCCGCCTGGCAACCGCTCGAACAGCCGCACTCCGAGCTTCTCCTCCAGCGTGTTGAGCCGCCGGAAGGCGGTGGAATGGTTGACGCCGAGCGCCGTGGCGCCGCCGCCGAGAGTGCCGGCACGGGCGATGGCGAGCACCAGCTTCAGGTCGTTCCAGTTTTCCATACCGTTGGCATAGCATGTCAGGCGCTTGCAATCATGCAAATGCTGATGGCAAAATCGCCATTCGCCTTTCGCGGGTGCGGCGACTAGCTCTTCGGCATCACCAACCGGAGAGACTGAAATGCAGCTCTATTACCACCCCTACGGATGCTCGCTCGCCCCGGCAATTGCCGCCGCCGAAGCCGGGATCGCGCTGGACCTCGTCTATGTCGACATCCTCGGCGAACCGCACACTTTGGCCGATGGCCTGCTCTACACTGAGGTCAACGCCCGCAACTATGTGCCGCTGCTCGGCTTGGACGATGGCACCGAGGTGAGCGAAGCCGGCATCATCCTGCAATATCTCGCCGACCTGAACCCGGCGGCCGGGTTGGCGCCGGCACAAGGCACGACGGAGCGGCGGGAACTCAACCAGTGGCTGACCTTCCTCGGCACCGAACTGCACAAGACCTACTCGCCCTGGCTGTTCCACCCCGAGGTCGGGGCTGCGGCGCAGGACTATGCCCGCAAACGCGTCGCCGCCCGCTACGCCATCGTCGAGCAGCAGCTCGCCGGCAAGACCTGGCTGCTGGGCGAGAGCTTCACCGTCGCTGACGCCTACCTGTTCGTGATGGTCAACTGGGCCGCTGCAGCCAACACTCCGCTGACCGGCTTCCCCAACATCGGTGCCTGGTTCGAACGGATGAAAGCTCGCCCGCAGGTCCGCGCCGCGCTCAAGCTCCACTCCGTCAGCCCGACCGCGCAGGCGGCCTAGTACTCCGGTGGCTCGGCCTCCCTCCCCCTTGAGGGGAGGGATTGAGGGAGGGGGTGGTGCAGTCAGCACCGAGCGTCCCTCACCACTCCCACCCCCAACCCCTCCCCTCAAGGGGGAGGGGAGCTAGCGCCCCGTTGGGAGGTGAACTAGACAAAAACCAGCAGCACGGTCAGCACGACGACCTCGATCAACGCCTGCAACGCCCCGATCAGGTCGCCGGTCTGCCCGCCGATCAGCTTGCGGCAGGTCCACACCCACGCCGCCGCGACGCTTGCCGCCGCGGCGAGCGACAGGATCACCGCGACCACGCTGGTGAACGGCGCCGCCAGCACGAAGGTCAGCAGTACGGCAAACCCGATGCCGGCAAAGAACGCCCGCCGTGACACCCGTCCAACCGAGGCCGAAGCCCCGCCCTCGCGGGCATTGGGCAGCGCGACGCTCACCCATAGCGAAGCCGAGCGCCCGATCACCGTCGACGCCAGCCAGATCGCGCCGGCGGCCAGCGGATTGTACGCCGCCACGGCGCCGATCGCCGTCACCCGCAGCAGCAGATAGAGCCCGATCGCCGCCACCCCATAGGTGCCGTGCCGGCTGTCCTTCATGATCTCGAGCCGCCGCTCGATCGTTGCCCCGCCGATCAATCCATCGGCGCTGTCCGCCAGCGCATCGTCCGCCATCGCGCCGGTGGCCGCCAGCATCGCGGCGACCCCCAGCGTCGCCGCGAAATAGCTCGGCACGCCAAGCCAGGCGACAATCATCATCAGCAACGCCGGCAGGAACCCGATGGCGACACTGGTGAAGCTGAGCCCCACCGCGATGCGGTTAAGGTTCGGCTGCTCGAACGGGCTGTCGCCGGTCGGCAGCCGCGAGAAGAACCTGAGGCCCATGATCAGATCATCCGCCAGGCGCCAGCCATAGGCTTCGGGCTGCGGCGGCTGAGGCTCTGCGCCTGGGCGATAGTTGTCCTGCCGCGGGGGCGTCCGAGGCGCGTCGTCGCTCACTTGCAGTTCCCTTGCCATGGGTCGATGTTCGCTTGTCCTTCAGCCGAGGGGGCAATGCAAGATGAGTGTCACTGCGTTCGAGCTGGTGTCGCATTGGCGGATTGCTGCGCCGCTGGACCGGGTCTGGCCGGAGATCGTCGATGTCGATGCCTGGCCTTCGTGGTGGCGCGCCGTTCGCAAGGTAGAGCGGCTCCGCGAGGGCGGTGCCGGTGGTGTCGGGGCCCTCCGCCGTCTGACCTGGGCGACGGCGCTGCCCTACAGCATCACCTTCGATGTCCTCTCGACCCGTATCGAGCCGATGCACCTGATCGAAGGCCGTGCCAGTGGCGAGCTCAGCGGCGTGGGGCTCTGGACCCTCCTCGCCGAGGGAGCCGGAACGGCAGTGCGCTACGATTGGCGCGTCGACCTGGGTAAGCCCTGGATGCGAAGCCTGGCGCCGGTGTTGCATCCGGTCTTCGCCTGGAACCATAACGTGCTGATGGGCTGGGGGGAGACTGATCTCAAGGCCCGCTTGGGGATCGGCTGAGCCGATCGCGCTGGACTCTTGGGACAGGACTCGCCCATGAGTGGCATCCCCTGAGCCGGAGCCGAAATTGCCTTCCCCCTTCGCCGACATCATCGACCTGTTGCACATCGCGCCCTCCGGCGATGAAAGCGCCGTCGCCGCCATCCGCCAGCGTGATCGCCAGCTTACCAAGCCGCCGGGCTCGCTCGGTGAGCTGGAGCACCTGGTCGAGTTCCTCGGCCGCTGGCAGGGCAAGGCCAAACCCACCCTCGATAACCCGATGGTCGCGATCTTTGCCGCCAACCACGGCGTCACCGATCAGGGCGTCTCCGCCTTTCCGCGCGAAGTGACAGCGCAGATGGTCGCCAACTTCACTGCCGGCGGCGCCGCCATCAGCCAGATCTGCGCCCTGCACGAGCTCAACCTGCGGGTCTTCGAACTGGCGCTGGAACTGCCCACCGGCGACATCACCCGCACCGCCGCGATGGACGATCGCATGTGCGCCGCCACCGTCGCCTATGGCATGGAAGCGGTGGCCGGCAAGCCCGACCTGCTCGCCATCGGCGAGATGGGCATCGGCAACACCACCGTCGCCGCCGCCATCTATGCCGCGCTGTTCGGCGGTACCGGCGCCGACTGGGTCGGCCGTGGCACCGGCGTCGACGATGCCGGCCTCGCCCGCAAGGCTGATGCGGTGGATCGCGCCCTGGCGCTGCACAAGGACGCGCTGACCGATCCACTCGCCATCCTCGCTCGCCTCGGTGGCCGCGAGATCGCCGCCATGCTCGGCGCCATCATCTCGACCCGCCAGCAGAAGATCCCGGTCATTGTCGACGGCTTCGTCGCCACCGCTGCCGCCGCAATCGCGCAGGCGGTGAACCCGGAGGCGATCGAACATTGCATCTTCGGCCACCTGTCAGGCGAGCATGCCCATGGCCGTGCCCTCGAGGCGATGGGGAAGCGCCCTTTGCTCAACCTCGGCATGCGGTTGGGGGAGGGGAGCGGCGCCGCGCTCGCCGCCGTACTTGCCAAGACCGCACTGCATCTCCACAACAACATGGCCACCTTCGGCAGCGCCGGGGTCAGCGACAAGGAGGCCTAGCCGATGATCGCGGCCGGTGCAGCGTCGACCATCGACCTCGCCACTGGCCACTTCGTCAGCTTGCTGCAGCGCAACACCGCTGACCTGGTCACCAGCCTCCACCTCATCGGCTCCATCGCCGACGGTGATTTCCGCCCCGGTCGCAGCGACCTCGATTTCGTCGCCGTGCTGTCGCGCCCGCTCACCGACGAGGACGCCGAGGCGCTGGTGCTTGTTCACCGCAGCTATCGCACCGATCCGACCCTGCCGCGTCTCGACGGCGTCTGGCTCACCGAAACCGAGCTCGGGGCCGGTCCCGATGCCATCGGTGACGGTCCCACCTCGCAGCAGGGCGACTTCCTCATTGCTGCCCGCGGCAACCGCAATCCGGTCACCTGGCATGCGCTGCCCGAGGCGGTGCCGCTGATCGGCGAGCTCGACCGCGATGCGCCGTGGCACGATCGCACGCGCCTCGTGAACTGGGTCCGTGACAATGCGGGCACCTACTGGCGTCGTTGGCTATCCCGCGCCGCGGGCATCTCGCCCGCCATGCTCGGCCGCGCCGCCCCGATGTGGGGCGTGCTCGGCATCAGCCGCCTGGCCTACACGAGCGCCACCGGTGAGATCGCTTCGAAGTCCGCCGCTGGCGAATGGGCGCTGACGGCGTTCGATACGCGCTGGCGACCGATCATCGAGGAAGCATTGGCTCATCGCCGCGGCCAACCGTCGACCTACGGCAACCCGTTCGCACGGCGGCGGGATGCACTGGCGTTCGTGGCGATGGCCATCGGCGAGGTGGTTGGAAGCTAGAGCCCACGCTCCCGCGCCACTTCCTCCACCGCGCGCGCGCATACCTCGACCGCCTGCGCCAGTTGCTCGGGCGTCGCGATCAGCGGCGGGGCCATCTCCAGCGCCGTGCCGATGGCAGACGCCAGGATGCCGTGGTCACTCATCCGGCGGACGATCGCTGCCACCGTGTCGTCGGTGAATGCCGCCTTCGTCGCCTTGTCGGCGGCGAAATCTACGCACCACCACATGCCCAATCCGCGTACCTGGCCGACGATCCGGTGGTTATCGAGCGCCGCCGCCAACTCCGCGCCGAAGCGCGAGCCGTTGCGCTTGCCCGCTTCCACCAGCCCGTCGCGCTGCTTGATCTGGATCGCGGCGTTTGCCGCTGCGGCCATGCTCGCATGCCCGGCGAAGGTATGGACGTGCCGGAACAGCGGGATCGCATCGGCGATCTCGTCGCGGGTGATCACCGCGCCGATCGGCCCGTAACCGGCGCTCAACGCCTTGGCCATGGTCATGATATCCGGCTCGAGCCCAAAGTGTTCGCTGGCGAACCAGGTTCCGGTGCGGCCGAACCCGGTGATCACCTCGTCGACGATGAGCAGCACGCCATACTTGTCGCAGATCTCGCGCACCCGGTCCCAGTAGCGCTGCGGCGGCACCTGCACGCCATGCGCCTGCATCACCGGCTCGCCGATGAATGCCGAAACGCTCTCCGGCCCCTGCAACTGGATCTCGCGCTCGAGATAGGTGGCGCAGAGTTCGGCATACTCGTCCTCGGGCATGCCGAATGGGTTGCGGTAGCGGGTGGGATTGGGGATGAAACTATGGCCAGGCACCCGCGGCTCGAACACATCGCGTACAGCCAGCCAATCGGTCACCGACAGCGCGCCCATGCTCGCGCCGTGATAGGCGTTCCAACGCGAAATCGTCTTGTAGGCGCGGGGCTTCCTGCCGCTCTCGCGCTGGTACTGCTTGGCGAGCTTCAGCGCCGTTTCCACCGATTCCGAGCCGCCGCTGGTAAAGGCCGAGCGCTTCAGCCGTCCGGGCGCCAGTTCGGCGAGTTTCCCCGCCAGCCGCAGCGTCGGCTCGGCGAAATGGCTGGTGGTGCCGACATAGTGCACCGCGCTCATCTGTTCGAACACCGCCGTAGCGATCTCGCGGTTGCCGTAGCCCAGCGAGTTGGCGCGGGTGTGCGAGCCCATCATGTCGAGCCGGGTGACGCCGTGACTGTCGGTCAGTGCGATGCCATCGGCGGCAACATAGATCGTCGGCCCCTGTTCGCGCACGATGCGCTGGTCGGCGACGGGAAATATGCAGTTCTCGAACGCGAGCTGGGTCAGCTCGTCGGCATTGCTTGCGGCGGACATGGTCTGAATCGCTCCCTTTTGCCGGGGAGTATGCGGCGGGCCGGCGGTTCAGGCCATTGCCAGAACGTACCGCTTGCCCGGGCTTCAGCTGGCTTCGGAATAGATCCGCAGGCGCGGCTTCTTTTCCACCACGGGCGCCAGCGCATCCATGACGCGGGCCCGCGGGAATGTCGCGATCACTTCGGTGCCGAAGCGGAGTTTCGAAAACAGGTCGAACCGGCCCTGGTGCAGCTCCATGATCTTCTGCACGATCGGCAGGCCGAGGCCTGCGCCTTGTTCCGCCGACTTGTGCGCCAGTGAGCCCTGGCCGAACGAGCTCAGCACCGTCTCGATCTCGCTCTCGGGGATGCCCGGGCCGTTGTCGCGCACGCTCAGCAACTGGCCGCCATCGCCCGACCGCGTCACCATCAGGTGCACCTTGCCCGATTGCGGGGTGAATTTGATGGCGTTGGAGAGCAGGTTCAACACCACCTGGCGGATCGCCCGCTCGTCGCCCCAGAGCTTGGGCAGGTTGTGCGCGTAGCTGACCGAGAGTTCGATCCCCTTGCCCTTGGCGCGGATTTCCACCATGCGCCGGCAATCCTCGGCGATGTCGATCAGCGATACCGCTTCTTCGTTGAGGTCGTACTTGCCCGCCTCGATGCGGCTCAGATCCAGCAACTCGTTGATCAGGTTGAGCAGGTGCTGGCCGGACGAGTGGATGTCCCCGGCATATTCCTTGTACTGCGGCACGTTGTGCGCCCCGAGCAGCTCTGACTGCAGCACTTCCGAAAAGCCGATGATGGCGTTGAGCGGCGTGCGCAGCTCATGGCTCATCGTGGCGAGGAACTGCGATTTGGCGATGTTGGCCTGCTCGGCATGCCGCCGCGCCTCGTCGCTCATCTCGCGCGCTTCCTCGAGTTCGTTGATCAGCGCGTCCTTTTCGGCCTGGTGCTCGATGGTTTCGAGCTCCGAGGCATAGAGTTGCTTGGCGAGGTAGACGAAGAACATCTCGCCACCCACCACCACCGCGGCCAGCGCCCAGTTGAGCGTCCCGCCCGCCATCAGCAAAGTGATGGTCACCGTGGCCGCCACCGGCAGGGTGCTCATCAGCGTCGCGCCGGGCAGGGTGCGTGTCGATACCGCATTGGCGGCGATACCCACCAGTGCGATGGCGAAGATCGCCACCAGCAGCGCCATGTGGTCCTCAGCCACCAGCGTGAACAGCGCCAACAGCGCCCAGGCGACGCCGTTGACCAGTTCCGCGCCGATGAACGTCGCCGTCCAGCGGCCGGCATTGAACCGGGCAGGGTCCTCGATCTTCAAGCGCCGGCACAGCCAGACCACCGCAAGGTTGGCGAGGATCACCAGCGCCGCCCATCCGGCGGCGGCCAGGGGGGGCACCCAGAGGCTTGAGAACAGCGCGAGGATGAGCACGAGCGCCGGCACGGCCAGCAGCCCGCCGAGCCGCGAGCTGGCATACTCGTCGAGCAGTTCGAAATCGAAGGATGCGCGGGTGCCGGAACTGGAGGTGAGGCGCTGTCGCGCGTCGAACACCGTCCGCTGCGAGTTACGACGAGGCTCGCGGCCCATCTGGGCGCGCACGTCCTGATCGTGCATCGCGGGCTTCAACGACATTTTACGCAGTACTCGACTAAACACTACGAACAGGAAACGCGTTCGTTACGCTTGTGCAAAAACCCTTAGCCTCGCATGGTTAAGTTAGGGTGAAGGACGGGGGCTCGGGGTGGGAAAAGCCCGTGGCGAGAAGCAGTTGCAGCCGACGCTGCACCGGGCCATGCCCGCTTGGGGCAACGGTCGCCGCAACCCGTTGCCGCGCCGTCGCAAGCTCCGCTGGCGCAGCTGGCTGGTCATCCTCGCGGGGCTCGGCATCGTCGCCTACCTGTTGCTTCCGGATCCGCCATTCTCGCTCGATGGCCCGCCGCTGACCGGTACGGTCGAGCGCGTCAGCGACGGTGACACCATCGATGTCGCCGGCCAGCGTATCCGTTTGCCGGGGATCGATGCGCCCGAATGGAACCAGACCTGCCAGACTGCCACCGGCGGCTCCTGGGATTGCGGCAGGGCGGCCGCCAAGCGCATGCGCGAATTGACCTGGAACCGAACGCTGTCCTGCCGCGCGGAGGGCCATGATCGCTACGGCCGACTGCTGGCAGTCTGCCGTGACGGCAAGGTCGATATCGCCGCCGCGCTGGTGGCCGACGGACTCGCGACGGCGACCGACCGCTACGGGGCGGCTGAGGCCGAGGCTCGGCGGGCGAGGCGGGGGCTGTGGCAGGGCAAATTCGACATGCCGGTGGAGTGGCGACGGCGCGAGGCGGAGAAGGGCGCCGGAGAGGCCGGGAATCCCAGCCGCTTCGAGCGTTTTATCGCCTGGCTGTGGAGCCTTCTACCCAGTTGACAGGCGCAAGATATTTGCGTTGTATGGCCGCCTTATCCGACCATCTTTGCGTTGCCGCGCTGATTTTCTCACAGTCACGCAATCTGATTTCTAGGGGGCTGCCATAGCTTTGGACAAGATCGACCGCAAGATTCTGGCGCTCCTGCAGAAAGACGCGACGACTCCTGTTGCGGAAATCGGCCGCAAGGTGGGGTTGTCGACGACGCCGTGCTGGCGGCGCATCCAGAAGATGGAAGAGGACGGGATCATCAAGGGCCGCGTCGCGGTGCTCGATCCGGCCAAGATCAACGCCGGCGTCACGGTTTTCGTCTCGATCCGCACCAACGAGCACAATGATGCATGGATGCGGAAGTTCGCCGGCGTGGTCGAGGACTTCACCGAAGTGGTCGAGTTCTACCGCATGAGCGGCGAGGTGGATTACCTGCTGCGCGTCGTCGTACCTGACATCGCGGCCTATGACTCGTTCTACAAGAAGCTGATTTCGAAGATCAATCTGACCGACGTCAGCTCGTCCTTCGCCATGGGCCAGATCAAGTACACCACGGCATTGCCGCTGGAGTTCGCCATCGTCTCCGACGACGACAAGTAACATGGCCATTACCCGTGAGAGGCTGCGCCAGCTCGTCGGGCTGGTGGAGCCGGCTGTGTCGCTCAGCGCTGCCCGCATCGAAGAGCGCGACGGCTACGAGGTCGAGCACCTGACCCTCAAGCTCGGCGACACTGAGGTGCGAGGCATTCTCACCCGGCCGCTGAAGGTCGAGGGCAGGCTGCCCGCGATCCTCTACGGCCACTCGCATGGCGGACGCTACGATATCGGCGCCGACGAATTGCTCGATGGTCGCGAGTATCTGCTGGGCCCGCTTGGTCCGGTCTTCGCCCGCGCCGGCTATGTGACGCTTGCAATCGACATGCCGGTGTTCGGCAAGCGCTCTACGGTTACCGAGAGCGCGGCCGCCAAGGCGCTGCTTTGGTACGGCAAGGGGCTGTTCGGCCAGATGCTCTGCGATCACTCGGCGGCGCTGACCTATCTGGCCTCCCGCCCGGACGTCGATCCGGCCCGCATCGGGGCCTTCGGCATCTCGATGGGCTGCACGCTCAGCTACTGGCTCGCCGCGATGGACCAGCGCATCAAGGCCGTCGCCCACCTCTGTTGCTTCGCCGACCTGCGCAAGATGGTCGAGCTTGGAAACCATGACGGGCATGGCGTCTACCTGATCGTGCCGGGCCTGCTGAACGAGGCGGATGCCGGGGCCATCGGCGCGCTGGTGGCGCCGCGGCCGCAGCTCATCTGCATCGGCGAGGCCGACTCGCTGACCCCGCCAGCCGCCGTGGCATTGGCGTGGGATGAAACCAGCGCCGCCTATGCGAATGCGCCCGGTCGGCTGCAGTTGGTGTCAGAACCGGGAGTAAAGCACCAGGAAACGCCGCGCATGCGCGAAGCTGCGCTCAGGTTCTTTGCCGAGAACCTTTAGCCGCGCCCGGCTATTCCCAGGCTGCCATCGGCATAACTGACGAGGCGGACGCCGTGGCGGGTGAATGCCTCGCGGATCGCCGCGACATTCTCGTCACGCACCGCACGGGGCCCCGGCATTTCGACGCGGCGAACCGTGGAGAACGACACCCCGGACTCCTCGGCAAGCTCGAGCGCCGTCCAGCCCAGATAAGCGCGCGCCGCGCGGATCTGAGCGTGTGACAGCGTATCTGTCGGAGTTTCCATCAGCCCCGGCTGCATATGCGAATGCTGGTTCACGAGCGGGGTGCCTCCCGCCACAGATTCGTCCGGTCCTTCGCCTCGCAGTCGCTATGCCCAGTAATGCCTGGTCGCGTATCTATTATTGTCATTTCCCCCACATCAGAACGTTGGTTCGTTGCCCCCCAACGCCTGAAGTCACGCTATCGCCTTCACCACGCACCTTATGCGGCGAAATTGGGCCGGGACAGTGCCGGCCACAATCACATTTTGCCGATGAGCAAAAAACGCTCAGTCGATGCAGTGTGTTGATCAAAAAAGAGCAAAAACTGCTCTGGATGTATAGTTGCAGTAACTGGACACAATCGGCAGTCCGGTCCGTGGCGACAGAAAATGTAACTTGAGCCCGACTGTCAATGATCAATTGACCGCCGGCATGCCGGGCGCGACGGTTTCCGTGGAGCAGCGCGGACAGACGCCGAGCGCGTGTACAGACGGTTCGATGCTTGACCGTTCGACATTTCCCCCGCGCGCCGTCTATTGTGCCCGGCGAGACAGGGCGAAAACGTCCGTCCGGCGCCGATCGGCGCGAGGCCTGGAGGGGGCGAGATGCGGGAGGAATTCGATCACATCGTGATCGGAGGGGGAGCGTCGGGCTGCGTCACGGCGGCCCGACTGGTGACTGATGGCGGGCGCCGCGTGCTGCTGCTCGAGGCGGGCTACTCGCACCACCACCCGCTGCTCGACATGCCCCCCGGCATCTTCAAGCTGATCAACGGCTCGAAATACATGACCTATCACCACACGGTGCCGCAGCAGCACCTGAACGGTCGTGTGCACGATATCCCGCAGGGGAATGTCTTGGGCGGCGGCACCTCGGTGAACGCCCAGGTCTACATGCGCGGCAGACCGTCGGACTATGACGAATGGGACCAGATCCTGCGCGGCAGCAATGACGGCGCTGCCTGGGACTGGGCGACCGTGCTGCGGCACTTCCGCCGTATCGAAGGCAACAACCGGCTGAGCAACGGCTTCCACGGCAACGACGGTCCGCTGCTCGTCTCCGATCCCGGGCACATCGACGACGTGTCGCGCTGGTTCGTACAGAGCGTGCAGCAGAAGGGCGAGCCGTTCACCAGTGATTTCAACGGCGCGACCCAGCGCGGCGTCGGCTTCTACCAGTTCATGAACCGCAAGGGGAAACGTTCCAGCGCCGCCTACGCCTATATCGAGCCGCTGAAGGATGATCCGCGCCTCACCGTGCGGCTCCGCGCCGCCGTGCAGAAGATCGACATCGAGAACGGCCGTGCCGTCAGCGTCACCTATCGCGATGGCAGGGGGACCGAGCACACAGTCCACTCCTCCGGCGATATCGTCCTCAGTTCCGGCGCCTTGGTGACGCCCAAGCTGCTGATGCTCTCCGGCCTCGGCCCGGCCGAACAACTCGATAGCCACGGCATCAGGACGCTGGTCGATCTGCCCGGAGTCGGCCGCAACCTGATCGACCATCCGGAAGTCCCGGTGATCTCCGTCGCCAACGGCCCCTATGGCTATTTCAGGCAGGGCGTCGGCTGGCGCATGCTGAAGAACGGCCTCAACTTCAAGCTGTTCGGCAACGGCCCGATCCTTTCGGCCGGCTTCGAGGCCGGCGCCTTCATCAACCCCGTCGATCGCGACGGGCTCCCTTCCATCCAGGCGTTCTGCGTGCCGATCGTCTATCTCGACCGCGATCTGCTGAAAGTGTTCGACGATACCTACGGGGTCACCATCACCACGGTGCTGGTGAAACCCAGGTCGCGTGGCTACGTCGAGCTCCGCTCCGCCAACCCGGCCGATATGCCAGTGGTTTCGCCGCACTTGCTGCAGCACCCCGACGACATGCAGATGATGGTTGAAGGCCAGCGCTTCTTCCGCGACGTGCTGCTGTCGGGCCCGCTTGGCAAGCGCATCGAGAAGGTCATTGCGCCGCCCGGTCCCGACCTCAGTGACGAGGCGATGGCCGAACATTGCCGCCGCTTCGTCAAGACCAACTACCATCCGGCCAGTACCGCCAGGATGGGCGCCGACGGCGATCCGATGGCTGTGCTCGACGCCCGCCTGCGTGTCCGCGGCGTCGATAACCTCAGGGTCTCCGACATGTCGGCGGTGCCCAACATCAATGCCGGCAATACCACGGCGCCAGCCATGATGCTGGGCGACCGTTGCGCCGATTTCATCCTCGGCCTCGATCGGCCGGCCAACGCCACAACGCACTAGAGTCCTGGTTGTCGCGTGGTCGAAGAGGAAGAGCCGCAACTTTTCCTGACCACGCTTTGGAGGGAAGTACGATGATTTTCGATCTGTTTCGTCTGGACGGCAAAGTCGCACTGGTCACCGGCGCCACCCGCGGCATCGGGCTCGGCATCGTCGAGGCGCTGAGCGACGCCGGCGCTCACGTCATTCTTTCATCCAAGGTGCCCAAGCCCGAAGTGATGCAGCACTTCAGGGACCTCGGCCGCAAGGTCGACTACATCCAGGGCGACGTCCAGGACCCCGCCGTTCCTGCCCAACTCGTAGCCGAAGCGGTGAAGCTCGGCGGCGGCAGGCTGGACATCCTCGTCAACAACGCCGGCGTCGCCCAGCACGGCGACACCCATAGCTTCCCCGAGGAGCAGTATCGCCGCCTGATGGATATCAACCTCGACAGCGTGTTCCGGGCCTGCCAGGCGGCACTCGGCCCGATGCGGGCCCAGAAGAGCGGCGTGATCCTGAATATCGGCTCGATTTCGGGGCTCATTTCCAACATCCCGCAGCCTCAGGCCGCCTACAATGCATCGAAGGCGGCGGTGCACATGCTGACCAAGAGTCTCGCTTCCGACTACGCCGATGACGGCATCCGCGTGAACGCCATCGCCCCCGGCTACATCACCACCGACATGACCAATGGTGGTCTCGCCGACCCGGTCTGGGGGCCGGTCTGGCGCGACATGACGCCGATGAAGCGCCCGGGCTCGGCCACCGATATCGGCGCCGCGGCGCTCTACCTCTGCTCGCCGGCGTCAGGCTACGTGACTGGTGAAGTGCTGGTGGTGGATGGGGGGTACACGGTTCGGTAGTTGGGTTGACTGTCTCGCAGCCACCCACCTGCGTCATCCCCGCGAAGGCGGGGACCCAGTGGGATGTCTCAGCACCTGCTGGCGTTGAGAGACCGCACTAGGTTCCCGCCTTCGCGGGAATGACATCGAGTTCTGCTATTGCAATGGAGCGGGTTAACCCCCCGTCACACTCATGTGCCGGCTCAAGGCCGGCGCGGTGTGGTCGCGATCGAGCACGAAATCGTGCCCCTTGGGCTTGAGCAGCATCGCCCGGTCCAGCGCCGCATCCAGCGCTTCCGGCCCGCCCTCGCGGATCGCCGCGCGCAGGTCGACCATGTCATCCTGCCCCAGGCACATATAGAGCTGTCCGGTCGCCGTCAGCCGGACGCGGTTGCAGCTCTCGCAGAAATTGTGGCTCATCGGCGTGATGAAGCCGACCAGCCCGTTGGTCTCGGCCACGTAGTCGTAGCGCGCCGGCCCGCCGGTGCGGTGCCCGCTCGGCTCCAGGGTATATTTCGCTCTCAGTCTCTCCCGCATCTCCTTGAGCGGCAGGTAGGTATCGACCCGGTCGATCCCGACTTCACCCAGCGGCATGCCCTCGATCAGCGTCAGTCCGAACCCGCGGCCATGTGCCCAGTGCAGCATCGGCTCGATCTCGTCTTCGTTGACGCCGCGCATCGCCACCATGTTGATCTTGATCTTGAGCCCGGCATCCGCGGCTGCATCGATCCCATCGAGCACATCGGCGATCCGCCCGCGACGGGTGATCTGGGCGAAGCGCTGCTCGTCCAGTGTGTCGAGCGATACATTGAGCCGCTTCACTCCGGCGCGCGCCAGGCCCTCGGCATGACGGCGCAACTGGCTGCCATTGGTGGTGAGCGTCAGTTCCTCGAGTCCGTGCCCGATGTGACCGCCGATCTTCTCCACCAGTTCCATGATGTCGCGCCGCACCAGCGGTTCGCCGCCGGTCAGCCGCACCTTCTTGACCCCGCGGGCGACGAAGGCGTTCACGATGGTGTCGATTTCCTCGAAGCTCAACACGTCCTTCTTGGGCAGGAACGTCATGTACTCCGACATGCAGTAGACGCAGCGGAAGTCGCAGCGGTCGGTCACCGACACCCGAAGATAGGTGATCCGGCGACCATAGCGGTCGACAAGCGGGCGCTCAGCGCCGGTCGGAGCGAGGTTCGGCTGTTCGAGAAGCGTCAGGGACATTCCCCTTTTTACCGCACACTGGCCCGGACAGCAAAACAAGAAAGGGCTGGCTCCGTGGAGCCAGCCCTTCGAAATTCGCAGTGCTCTGCCGTTACTGGTGGACGACCACCAAGGCGCCGACCTTCACACGCTCGTAGAGATCGGTGACGTCTTCGTTGGTGAGCCGGATGCAGCCCGAGGACACGGCCTGGCCGATGGTCCAGGGCTCCGAAGTGCCGTGGATGCGGTAGAGCGTCGAACCGATATAGAGCGCACGGGCGCCGAGCGGATTGTCCGGACCACCGGGCATATAGGCCGGCAGGTCGGGAACGCGCTTGCGCATCTGCGCCGGCGGCGTCCAACCCGGCCACTCGGCCACGCGGGTAATGCGGTGCTGGCCCGACCAGCGGAAGCCGTCACGGCCGACGCCGATGCCGTACTTCATCGCCTTGCCGTCATCGAGCACCAGGTAGAGCCGGCGCTCGGACGTCTCGACGACGATCGTGCCCGGCTTGAACTTGCTGTCGTAGTCGACGATCTGCTTGGCGATCGCGCTGCCGCGCCGGGAGCCGGCCTTGACCGCGCCAGCTTCCGACCAGGTGTCGGTGGCGGGATCGTAGACACGTTTCGCTGCCGTAGCCGGAGCGGCCAATGACAGCGACAGGATCGCCGACAAAAGAGCGGCGACCACAATCTTGGTCTTGGAGATTTTCTTCAAACTGCGCCTCTTGACGTAATCGACCCTGATTCTGAGCCAGTTCCGGATGGTTGATAAACTGTTCCTAACAGGCAGTGAACGGGCCATGCCACGATTCGGACAAACTCAGAACACCACAGCCACAATGTGTTGCCTCGATGTGACATTTCCATTCACCTCTGCGTGAAAAGGCTAGGTTGACAGGCCTTCGCGCCTCTCCTAGGTCCGGCCGGAAGGGGAGGACTGCTTGATGAGCGATGACCAGAAGTACCGCGCTGCCGAGGCGGCGATGGCCGAAGTCGCGAGCGGCATGCGATTGGGCCTGGGCACCGGTTCAACCGCCAAACACTTCGTCGATATCGTTGGCCGCGCCGTGCAGAATGGGCTGGACGTGATCTGCGTCCCGACCTCCGAAGTGACCGCGGCGCAGGCAAAGAGCCTTGGCATCCCGCTCACCGACCTGGAAACGACGCCCGAACTCGATCTCACCGTCGATGGCGCCGATGAACTCGGCCCTGGCCTGGCGCTGATCAAGGGTGGCGGCGGCGCACTGCTGCGCGAAAAGATCGTCGCCGCGGCCTCGAAGCGGATGATCGTCATCGCCGACCAGAGCAAGCGGGTCGAAATGCTCGGGCGCTACCCTCTGCCGATCGAGGTCAACCATTTCGGCCTCGGCGCCACCACCGCCTGCATCGGCGCCGTGATGGCCGATTTCAATGCCGAGGGCGAGCTGCGCCGTCGCCTCAAGGCCGATGGGACGCCCTTCGTCACGGACGGCGGACACGCCATCCTCGACGCTTTTTTTGGCCGTATTCCTCAGCCAGAAGCGCTGGCGAAAGCCTTGGTCGACATTCCGGGCGTGGTCGAGCATGGCCTGTTCATCGGGCTCTGTAAGCGGGCCTACGTGGCTGGTCCCGCGGGTGTCGACGTTCTGGACGGCTGAATGCCGCTCGGATAGAGGCTAGGGGAGCTTCCAGGAAAAGGTCGTGAGACTTTTCCGGTTCGGAAGCGCGACAAACAACGACTTGGGGATGTCGGCGTGGAAACGGCGGTCAGCTCCAGCAGGGGAAACAAGAACCAGATGGGCACCAAGCTGATGACGTCCACCTTCAAACGCGCGCCGATGCTTGTCGCCGCATTGCTGTCTCTGATCCTGTCGAGCTTCGCGGCGTTGCCCGCCCTGGGGCAGGGAGCCTCGGAGATTTCGCCCGAGCACCTTGCCCTGGCGCGCAAGTACGTCGACCTGACCGACACCGGTGGCCTCTACGAGGCCACCATCGTGCAGGCAGGCATCAACACTTATAAGCAGCTGCTGCCGCAGAACCCGGAGATTGCCGAACCGCTGAACTCGGCGATTGAAAAGGTGATCGGGACCTACAAGGGTCGCAAGGGCGAGCTGTTCGACCAATTCGCGCGGGTCTATGCGCTCTCCTTCACCCAGGAGGAACTGCAGCAGATCGTCGATTTCTATTCGACTCCGACCGGCATCAAGCTGGCCAAGTCGAACTCGGCGATGAGCGGCACGATCAACCGCATCATGGACGTTTTCGCCGGCAACCTGAACACCGAGTTCTTCACGGCCGTTCGCGCCGAACTGAAGGCCAAGGGTATCGACAGCTGAGCTTCGGCACCTTATCTGCTTCAAGGCCCCGCCGTCGCGCGGGGCCTTTTTACGTTCGGAGTAGGCCCTAAAGGCCCTGCACCGCGCGGGGCCTTTTACGTTCGGGGTAGGAAATGAGCGACAGTTACGATCTCGTGGTGATCGGCGCCGGTTCGGGCGGTGTGCGGGCGGCGCGGATCGCCGCGACCTATGGCGCAAAGGTCGCCATCATCGAGGAGTACCGCGTCGGCGGCACCTGCGTGATCCGCGGCTGCGTGCCCAAGAAGCTGTTCGTCTACGCCTCGCGCTACAAGGACCTGTTCGAGATCGCACCCAGCTTCGGCTGGAATGTCGGAACCCCAAGCTTCGACTGGGCGACGCTCGTCGCAAACAAGGACAAGGAGATCGCGCGGCTCGAGGCGGCCTATGTGGCCGGGCTCGAAAAGCCTGGCGCCGAGATCATCCGCGACCGCGCCACCCTTATCGGTCCCAACAGCGTCAAGCTGCAGAAATCCGGCCGGGAGCTCACGGCCAAGACCATCCTGATTGCCACGGGCGCGCATCCCTTCATCCCGGATATCCCGGGCAAGGAACTCGCCATCACGTCCAACGAGGCGTTCCATCTCGAAAAGCTCCCGCACTCCATCCTCATCGAGGGCGGTGGCTTCATTTCGGTGGAGTTTGCGACCATCTTCTCCGGTCTCGGGGTGCACACTACCATCGTCTATCGCGGCGATCGGCTGCTGCGCGGCTTCGACGAGGATCTGCGGGTTGGCCTCGAAGCCGGGCTCGAAGCGCGCGGCGTCAAGATCATCCACCAGACCAACGTGCTCGGCCTGCGCCAGACCGGCAAGGACATCACCGTCAGCTTCTCCGACGGTGTCGACGCGCCGTTCGGCGCGGTGATGTTTGCCACCGGCCGTTCGCCCAACACCGCCGGGCTCGGGCTCGAAGCTGCCGGGGTTGAGCTGGCCTGGGATGGCGCCGTGGTGGTCGATCCCTATTCGCGCTCCAGCGTGCCCTCGATCTATGCCGTCGGGGACGTCACCAACCGCGCCCAGCTGACCCCGGTCGCCATCCGCGAAGGCCATGCCTTCGCCGACACGGTCTTCGGCGACAAGCCAACTGCCGTCGATCATTCGCTGATCGGCGAGGCGGTGTTCGCCGAACCCGAGGTCGGCACCGTCGGGCTCGCCGAGCATGACGCCGCCACACATGGCGATATCGACGTTTACGTCACCCGCTTCCGCCCGATGATCAACACGCTGTCGCTGAAGTCCGACCGCATGATGATGAAGCTCATCACCAAGTCTGGCGGCGGCGAGGTGCTGGGTGTCCACATCCTTGGCCCGGGGGCCGCCGAGATCATCCAGATGGCCGCGATCCCGCTGGGCATGAAGGCGACCAAGGCCGATTTCGACCGCGCCATGGCCATGCACCCGACCGCCGCCGAGGAGCTCGTGACCTTCAAGAAGCCGAGCTACGTCTATCGCGGCGGCCAAAAGCAGTAGTGGGCGGCGGCTTCACACCGCCGCAATCCCCTGCTATTCCGCCCGCCGACTGGGAGATACGCGTGATGCCGACGACTTGGACGCCGCAGAGCTGGAGACAGAAGCCGATTTCGCAGGTGCCGGTCTACCCGGATACGGCGAAGCTGGAAGCGGCCGAAGCGCAACTGCGCAAGTTCCCCCCGCTGGTCTTCGCAGGCGAGGCCCGTGAACTGAAGCATCAGCTGGCCGAAGTCGCCGAGGGCAGGGCCTTCCTGCTGCAGGGCGGCGACTGCGCCGAAAGCTTTGCCGAGCATGGCGCCGACCACATCCGCGATTTCTTCCGCGTCTTCCTGCAGATGGCGGTGGTGCTGACCCACGGCGCCAGTAAGCCCGTGGTGAAGGTCGGCCGCATCGCAGGCCAGTTCGCCAAGCCCCGCTCCTCCGACACCGAGACCATCGATGGCGTGACGCTGCCGAGCTATCGCGGCGATATCATCAACGACATCGGCTTCACCGAAGGCGCCCGCGTTCCCGATCCTGAGCGCCTGCTGCTGGCCTATCGGCAGTCGGCCGCGACGCTCAACCTGCTGCGCGCCTTCGCGTCCGGCGGCTATGCCGACCTGACCCGCGTCCATGAGTGGACCATGGGCTTCATGAAGAACTCGAACGCCTATCCGCGCTTCGAGGAGCTGGCGCAGAAGATCGACGACGCCATCGACTTCATGCGTGCGCTCGGCCTTACCCCCGACAACACCCCGTCGCTGCGCGAAACCAAGTTCTACACCTCGCACGAGGCGTTGCTGCTGGGCTTTGAGGAAGCGCTGACCCGCCGGGACTCGATCACCGGCGACTACTACGCCACCTCGGGCCACATGCTTTGGATCGGCGACCGCACCCGCCAGGTCGATGCGGCGCATGTCGAGTACTTCTCGGGCATCCGCAACCCGGTCGGCGTCAAGTGTGGCCCGAGCCTCGCCGCCGACGACCTGCTGCGCATCATCGACAAGCTGAACCCCGCAAACGAGGCCGGCCGCATCACCCTGATCGGTCGCTTCGGCTCGGACAAGATCGCAGACCACCTGCCGCGCCTCATCGAAGCGGTGAAGGCCGAAGGCAAGGTCGTGGTCTGGTGTTCCGATCCGATGCACGGCAACACGATCAAGGCGTCCAACGGCTACAAGACCCGGCCGTTCGAGCGCGTGCTCGGCGAAGTGAAGAGCTTCTTCGAGATCCACCGCACCATGGGCACCTATGCCGGCGGCATCCATATCGAGATGACCGGCGACGACGTGACCGAATGCACCGGCGGTGGTGTGGCCGCAATCACCGAGGCTGGCCTCCAGGATCGCTACCACACCTACTGCGACCCGCGGCTCAATGCCAGCCAGGCACTCGAACTGGCGTTCCTTGTGGCCGAGGAGTTGCGCTCCCAGCGTCCGGCTCGCAGCGAAAGAATCGTGGCGGCGGAGTGAACTAATCCGTCGCGATCGGGGTTGTTGCTGTCCAGGAGTCCGCTTGTACGGCCGGTGATAATTGCGCCTTGCGCGCCAGCCTCGGTGATCGATGCCACGTTCGTTCTTCCCGCGGGCCGACGCCGCGACAAAGGCTAGGCTGGATCGCGATCCGGTCATGCTCCTCGCCAACAATTTTGATTGGTCGTCCACGGATCTGGGACCGATTGCCGAGTGGCCAGTTGCCACGCGTTCGGCCGCCCGCTTGATCATGACTTCTGCCGCGCCCATGGCCCTGCTGATCGGTCCGCGCGGCATCATGCTCTACAACGCCGCCTATGCGCCGATTGCCGGTGGCAGACATCCCAGCGCCTTCGGGACTTCTGTGTTTGAGAGCTGGCCCGAGGTGGCCGACTTCAATCGCGACGTGATGAAGCGGGTGCTGAACGGGGAGTCGCTGGTGTTCACCAGTCAGCCCTTCGTATTCAATCGCAATGGCGGCCCGGAGGAGGTCTGGCTCAATCTCGACTACTCCCCTGTGCTGGATGACGACGGCAGCGGACTGGCCGTGCTGGCCATCGTGCAGGAGACCACCATGAGCGTGGTGGCCGAGCGGGCGCTCGAGGAAAGCCGGGAGAAGCTCGACCTTGCTCTGAGCGCGTCCGGAATGGTGGGCACCTGGGACTGGAACATTGCCGACAATGTCGTCACGGCGGATGAACGCTTCGCTTCGCTTTATTCGGTCAGTGCGGGCGCGGCCGCGGTGGGCCTCCCGATCGAAAAGTTCCTCGCCGGGATTCATCAGGATGATCGCCAACGGGTCATCGCCGAGATCGGCGATGCACTGAAGGATGCTGGGCCGGTACGGTTCGAGTACCGACTGGCGGGTACTGGCGCGGCACATGAGCGCTGGGTGGTCGCCTCAGGTCGCGTCATTACCGATGCGAACGGCAGAGCCGTTCGACTGCCGGGCATTGTGGTTGATGTCACCGATGAGCGCCGGATCGCCGAGCAGTTGGCGGAAAGCGAAATGCGCTTCCGCACCCTCGCCGACACCATGCCTCAGATGGTCTGGTCCACGCTGCCGGATGGGTATCACGACTACTATAATGCCCGTTGGTATGAGTTCACCGGCGTGCCGGCCGGAACCACCGACGGGGAGGGCTGGAACGGTATGTTCCATCCGGACGATCAGGAACGTGCCTGGGCCGTCTGGCGCCATTCACTCACCACGGGCGAACCGTACCGCATCGAGTACCGCCTGAAGCATCACACCGGCGCCTATCGCTGGGTGTTGGGTCAGGCGCTGCCGATGCGCGACGGGGGCGGCCGCATTGTTCGTTGGTTCGGTACTTGCACCGATATTCACGAAGAGCGTCTGGCGCAGGAAGAGCGCGAGGTCATCGCTCAGGAGCTCAGCCACCGCATCAAGAATATCTTTGCGGTCATCGGCAGCATTGTCAGCCTCGCGTCGCGATCGCATCCCGAAGCAAAGGACTTTGCAGAGCGCTTGCGTGGCCGCATTCTGGCACTTGGTCGGGCGCACGATTTTGTTCGTCCGCATTCGCGCGAGTCGGCCCCGAGATCCAACCCATCTTCCCTTCAAGCCTTGGTCCACGACCTGCTGCAGCCTTATCGTGACGGCGATATCGAGCGTGTGAGCTTCACCGGCGTCGATGCCTCGATCGATGATGGTACGGCGACGCCGCTGGCGCTGTTGTTCCACGAGCTGGCGACGAACGCGGCCAAATATGGCGCGCTCTCCTGCGATGACGGGCGCGTCGAGATCCGTGGCGAGGTGGTCGGCGATAGCTATCGACTGCACTGGCGCGAGATAGGCGGCCCGCCCGCGCAGCCTGGCAACGCCGGCTTCGGCTCACGGCTGATGTCGCTAAGTGTGGAGGGGCAGTTGCGCGGTACTCTTGATCGTCGCTACGGGGAGGGCGGACTCGAGGTCGACCTCAGCATTCCCTTGGCGTCACTGAGCCACCGTGCTGAACTCAAGCGAGCGCCGGGCTCGCATCGAGCGAACCAAACAGCCTGAGGCGCCGCGGCGGTGCGGGCTTGGGATCGGACCTGCGGCGCACCGAAACCGCGAACTCCACTGCCTGACGAAGCTCGTTGTTGTCGACCGGCTTGGGGATGACGCCAATCGTTCCCGGCACGCCGGTGCCCAACTGGCCCGGGTTGGCGGTCATGTACACCACCGTTACCCCGCGTTCTGCGAGCGAGCGCCCCACTTCGATACCCGTAGGACCGTCGATGAGGTTGAGGTCGACGAAGGCCAGTTCGGCCTCGTCGGCAAGCGCCAATGCCTGCCGGCTGTCCGAAGCAATGCCGACCGGCACATGACCAAGATCGTACAGCAGGCTTTCAAACTCGATGGCGACGAAAATCTCGTCTTCCACCACCAGAACCTTGCAACTCATACCCGTACCCAAAGTCAGATTACGCTTGCCAGCCCAACTCACCGCGCCCGCGAAGGTTGCAGCCTAGTTTTGCATGCCTCGTCTGTAGCGGTGGAAAACCTGCTGATGCTTATCAACTCGTGGACGGTGGGGGCTTTGCCGTACGAACCGTTGCATTCTGCCAGTTCATTTAGCGGAACATTAACCCTAACCGGTCATGAATAGCTCACGTACGCGTTTGTTGCGGAGCATCCGATGTCCATCCGTCTGGCAACCAGTCTCGCCGTTCTCGCCGCCGCTGTCGGCAGCCCGGCCTTGGCCGCCGATTGGGGCGAGGATTGGTCGCCCGAGGAAGTCTATCGCGGCGCCTACTCGACCGAGCCCAAGGACTGGACCGAGATGGGCGACGAGAGTGATGGCATCCACATCGAAACCGGCCTGCGCTATTGGTACTCGTGGGGCAGCCAGAACTACGAAATTGGCGGTGAGAGTTTCGAGTCGACCGACAACGCCCACACGGTTGAGGCCCACATTCGCGTTGAGGAAGATGCAACCCGCACCTACGCCAAGGGCTGGGCTGGGTACTCTGCGGCCATCACGGGCGGGTACTCTGATCCGACGGGGAGCGGCGATGTCGTCGACGGCGTCCTGGGTTACGCCGGTGCGGATTTTGGCTGGAACGCCTTCGGTGACGGCAACGGCACGGGCATGGGCGCGTTCGTGGGCTACAACTACTGGAACAACTCGCCCCGCACCTCCCGAACCAACTTCACCACGGCCACTGCGGCCGATGCCGCCAGCTACTACTCACCCGATACGGGCGTCTGGTCGCTGCCCGGGGACAGCGTGGACGACAAGGTCGAGCTCCATATGCTGCGGCTTGGCCTCAGCGGGAAGGCAGAGATCAACGAGTTCTTCGATATCTCCGCCGAAGTCGCGGCGGTCCCGTTTGCGACCATCAGCGGCGTGATTGGCGGGCATGACGCTGGGCTCAACGGCGACTACGGGCCATACCCGGGATGCGGGCTGGGCGACCCCTGCCCACAATACGTGTTCAAGGGCTCGCAGACCGATATCAACGGCTGGGGCTACGGCGCGATGGGCGAAGTTATGGCCGGCATTACTCCGGTCGAGAACCTGACGCTTCGGGTCGGTGGTCGCGCCTGGTATGTTGGGGGCACGTACGACGCAACCTGGACTCAGGTTGTGGTGTCGCCGCCGGTCGAGCAGCCGCTCGAGGGTGATCCGCCGGCTCCGCCGGATCCGGCCTACTCGCCGCCCAAGATCAGCACGCAGAACGTGATCGTTACCGAGAATCCGTTCTCGCTGTTCCGCTATGGTCTGCTCGCCGAGCTGACCTACTCGTTCTGATCAAATCCCGCATGACCGGCTGTCCGCTTGCCCCGACCGGGGTGAGCGGATAAGTCTTGCCCCGTTTTCAAACGGCTCGGATTTTCCACGTGACCGATCGTCTCCGCATCGCCCTCGCGCAGCTCAATCCGACGGTCGGCGCCATCGCCCAGAACCTGGCGCTGGCCAAGCAGACGCTGGCTGACGCGGCCGGGCAGGGCGCCGATATCCTCTTATTCTCCGAGCTGTTCCTTACCGGCTACTTCCCCGACGACCTGCTGTTCAAGCCGCGGTTCATCGCCGACGCGATGGCCGCCGCCGAGGATTTTGCCCGCGCCACCGCCGGCACCTCGGTCACTGCCATCATGCCGACGATCTGGCGCGAGGGCGGCAAGCTGTTCAATGCCGTGGTGGTCTGCGAAGCGGGCGCCATCACTGCCCGGCGCTACAAGCGCGAGCTGCCCAACGACGACATCTTCTACGAGAAGCGTTATTTCGAGCGGGCCGAGCTGCAGGAACCGGTGACCATCAAGGGTGTCTCGATCGGCATCCCGATCTGCGAGGACATCTGGCACCCGGAAGTCTGCGCTCATCTCGTCGATCACGGCGCCCGCATCCTGCTCTGCCCCAACGGTTCGCCCTATTGGCGCAACAAGCAGGCCACCCGCTACAAGCTGGTCACCGATCGCGTCGCCGAAGACAATGTGCCGTTGCTCTACCTCAACCAGGTCGGTGGCCAGGACGAGCTGGTCTATGACGGCGCCAGCTTTGCCATCGAGCCCGGCGGTCGCCTGGTCGTGCAGGGCAAGAGCTTCGAGCCCGAAATCCTGATGTCGAACTGGGCCCGCACCGAGGATGGCTGGCGCTGTACCGACCCGCACGTCACCCCGCTGTCGAGCGTCGATGAGGCGCCGTGGCGCGCCTGTGTGCTCGGCCTGCGCGACTATGTCAGGAAGAACGGCTTCAAGTCCGTGGTGCTCGGCCTCTCGGGCGGCATCGACAGCGCCATCGTTGCCGCCATGGCGGTCGATGCCATCGGCGCCGAGAACGTTCACTGCCTGATGCTGCCCTATCGCTATACCTCTGAGGAGAGCCTCGCCGACGCGCGCGACTGCGCGGAGCGCCTCGGCGTTCGTTACGACGTCGTCTCGATCGGCGATCCGGTCGAAGCCGCGCTCAACGAGCTGCAGCCGGTGTTCGGCAACCGCCCGCAGGATCTCACCGAAGAGAACATCCAGTCACGCATGCGCGGCGTCTATCTGATGGCGGTCTCCAACAAGCTCGGCTCGCTCCTCCTCACCACCGGTAACAAGTCCGAGATGGCGGTCGGCTACGCCACCATCTATGGCGACATGAACGGCGGCTTCAATCCGATCAAGGACATGCTGAAGATGCGGGTCTACGAGCTCGCAGACTGGCGCAACAGGCACCGCCCGGCCGATTGTCTCGGTCCCGACGGGCTGGTGATCACCCAGAACATCATCGACAAGGCACCCTCGGCGGAGCTCCGTCCCAACCAGACCGACCAGGACTCGCTGCCGCCATATCCGATCCTCGATGAGATCCTCGTCGGCCTGGTCGAGCTCGAGCTCAGCGTCGCCGAAGTGGTGCAGCGCGGCGAAGGCCGTTTCGACCGCGCGCTGGTCAAGCGCATCGAAAAGCTGCTGAACATCGCCGAGTACAAGCGCCGCCAGTCCGCCCCCGGCGTGAAGATCTCCCGCAAGGCCTTCGGGCTTGGCCGCCGCTACCCGATCACCAACGGCTACCGCGACGAGAACCTGATTGCCGAACCGATCGGCCGGCTGGATAGCAAGGGTCTGGAATGAGCTGCGTGCGTGTGGCCACCCCCCTCCCATCCTCCCCCACAAGGGGGGAGGTGCCGCACCTGTGCTGTGGCACGACCAAGCCACACACTAGACTCTTCACCTTCCCCTTGATGGGGGAGGCCGGGAGGGGGTGGGGCCACCTGCTCGAAGCCGGTGACACCCCATGACCACCGTCCGCTACGCGCCATCCCCCACCGGCCGGCTGCACCTGGGCAATGCCCGCCCGGCGCTGATGAACTGGCTGTTCGCCAAATCGACCGGCGGCCGCTACATCCTGCGGCTCGACGACACCGACGCCGCCCGCTCCACGGAAGCGTTTGCCGAGGGTATCCACGCCGATCTGAGCTGGCTGGGCATCGCCCCCGATCTCAAGGTCCGGCAGTCCGACCGCACCGCGCTCTACGACGCGGCGCGCGACCAGCTGATCGCCGCCGGCCGCCTCTACCCGGCCTACGAGACCGAGGAGGAGCTCGACAGCAAACGGGCCCGGGCTCGGCTGCTCGGCCGCCCGCCGGTCTACGACCGGGCTGCGCTGCAGCTTACGCCGGAGCAGAAGGCGAAGTACGAGGCCGAGGGCAGAAAGCCCCACTGGCGCTTCAAGCTCGATGGCCGCCCGGTCGCATTCAACGACCTGATCAAGGGCCCGCAGACCGTCAACACCGCCTCGATGTCCGATCCGGTGCTGCTGCGCGCCGATGGTTCCTATCTCTACACCCTGCCATCTGTGGTCGACGATATCGCGCTGGGCATCACCCACGTGATCCGCGGCGAGGACCATGTCAGCAACACCGGCACGCAGATCGAGATCTTCGAAGCCCTGGGCGGCACGGTCCCGGCCTTCGCCCACCACAACCTCCTGACCGGTGCCGATGGCGAGGGGCTCTCCAAGCGGCTCGGCTCGCTTTCGCTGGAGGAGCTGCGCGAAGCCGGCTACGAGCCGATGGCCGTCGCCATGGCAGCCGTGCTCACCGGCACCAGCCTGCCGCTCGAGCCTTATCCCGACCTGACGGCGCTCGGACAGGTGTTCACGCTCGAAGCCGTGTCGCACGGCTCTGCCCGCTTCGATCCGGCGGAGCTCGCCAGCCTCAATGCCCGCATCCTCCACCAGATGCCCTACGAGGCGGCCAGATCGCGCCTCGCTCCGCTGGGCCTCGCCTCAGAGCCGCTTTGGCTGGCACTGCGCGGCAACCTCGCGGTGTTCGCCGATATCGCCGACCTTGCAACGCTCGTCTCGGGCCCCGTCAATCCCGTGGTCGCCGACGAGGACCGGGAGTTTCTGCGCGAGGCGCGCGAGCTGCTGCCCGCCGAGCCTTGGGATGAAACCACCTGGTCGAAATGGACCGAAGCCCTGAAGGCGGCGACCGGCCGCAAGGGCAGGGCGCTGTTCCACCCGCTGCGCCTGGCCGTCACCGGCCGGGAGCAGGGGCCCGAACTCAAGTCCCTGCTGCCACTTGTGGGGCGTACGGCGTGTCTGGCCCGACTACCCTGACCCGCTTGTCACCGAACTGAACGATCCGCCCGGGCTGGTTGGCCGCGGCCGGTGCCACCACGGCGACCACTGGCTTCGGTGTCTCGCCCGGCGCGGGCGGACGCGGGCGCGGCAGCGGCACATCGACGAACTGCGTCAGTTCGGCAACCTGCGTCACCGTCGTGGCGACCGTCGGAGATATCCGCCGCCCGTCCCGCAGCGGCAGCGGGAACGTCGCGCCGCGGAATGTCACCATGGCCCGCGTACCGCCGGTTGACAGCTCGGCGAGGGTGATGGCGCCCTGGTCCTGCGTCGAGCTGCACTTGTTGGTGGTGTCGAACTCGGTGCGGAACTTGAAGGCGTTAGGGAGGGAGGAATAGGGCTCGCCCCACTCGTTGATCATCTGCTCCGGTTCCTGCCCTGGATTGTCGTAGTAGTAGAGATCGACGTCCAGTCCCGGGCACATCGCCCGGCATTGCTGCGCGTCGTTGGCGACATAGTCCACCAGGGTCGAATAGCTGATCGGCCACCAGAACCCGTCGGTCTTGCGCACGCACAGCGTCCGCACCGTGTGGTAGTCGCCATACGGGTTGAACTCTTCGCCGCGGATCCCGCCGGCGCCGTCATCGCCGTCGGTGAACACCCCGAACAGCCGCTCGAACAGGTTGCCGCGATCGCCGCGCTGGACCTGCACACGCGACCGGCCATCGCAATCGAAGCGCGCCATTTCCTGCAGGATCGCCTCGCGCTGCTGCGCCACCGCCTCGCCGGTGCTGACGCTCTGCGACAGCTGCTGCACTTCCTCGCGACCGCGCAGCACCTCCCGCGCCAGCGCACGGCATTCGGGGGTGAGCCGCCGGCCGGCCTTGGCATCGTCGTTGCAGCCCTGGCGCACATAGGCGCTCTCGGAGCGCTGCACCTCGCGCTGCAGCCGTTTCAGCTGGCCGCCCTGCGAATTCTGGAAGTCGGAGTTTCGGTCGAGCGAGCGCAGCGTCGCCTGCAAGCGGGCGCAGCTATCGGCCTGCGCATAGGCCGTCGACACATCGATCACCAAGCCTGCCCATGCCACCAAAAACAGCAGGGCAAACCGGATGAGCAGGGCGGAAGCGCGCAGGTAGGCGCGGGTCATCAGTTCGAACCGGATCGTGTGGCCCTCCGCCAGAGCGCTTTCGGGAAAAGTTGTGAGACTTTTTCACCTCGAAAGCGCGAAACACCAAAAACCTGCAGCACTTCGACGCTTCATGGAAGCGACGAAATGCCTAGTCGGCCAATACGCCTAAAGCGAGACGGCGCCCGCCAGATTCGCGACAACCATTAGCACAGCATCGGCGCCGGTTAACGCCTGCTGGCGGCCCGCGCAACGTCGCGCTGACGATTGTAACGCAGCCGTGACCGTCAGTGTTGCCGGACGTTCCGCCATCTGAGCCGAGTCTCGGCGAATTGGGCGACAGAAGGGCGTTCGCGGCCCTTTTTCTGCATTTCTGCGGTGGCCGGGAGCGGGTTCTGTGCTTAGGTGCGCAGCATCGCGCCTTGTCGCTGGAGTATCACTTTGCAAGTTCGCATCGCTTTCGCCGCCCTCGCCGGCATGATCGCTGTTTCCCTGGCACCCACCGCGCAGGCCCAGACCCCGGCAGATTTCACCAAGTTCAGCGAAACCTGCCTCGCGGCAGAGGCCTTCCTGCTCGGTGAGGTGCCTGCCGGTGTCGATTCATCGCTGATCCTCACCCCGCTTTGCGGCTGCCTGACCGGCGCGTTCAAGGATATGCCGCAGAAGGACGTCGACATCCTCGCCGCCGACCTCCGCGGTGAAGGCACCGACGAAGCCCACGCCGCCCACGGCAGCTACGAACAGGTCACCAACCTCGCCCGCGAGGGCCTGACCACATGCTTCGCCAGCCCTGAGGTCGCCGCCGCGATGCAGGCCGCCGCTCCGCCGGCCGCCACACCCGCCGATCCCGCGGCGCCGGCCCCGGCCGATCCAACCGCTCCGGCAACACCGCAATAGGCCAACCATGAGGGGCGCTTCGGCGCCCCTTGCTTTTTGCCGGCGCTGCGGTCACATTGCGCGCCATGAAAACCGGCACCGCGAACTGCATTACCGGCTGCATTATTATCCGCTAAGCATTGCTGGCGGCGCGGTTTTCTTCATCCTCTGATCTCTAGTCCGAAGAACCCGTCCGCGAGCGTCTTATCGTGCGCGAGGAACTGTGACTTGGGCCAAACCACACTGAAGCTCTACAACACGCTGACCCGGGCGAAGGAGGACTTTGTCCCCATCGATCCCAACAACGTCCGCATGTATGTGTGCGGGCCGACGGTCTACGACTATGCCCATATCGGCAATGCCCGCCCGGTGATCGTCTTCGATCTGCTCTACCGACTGCTGCGCCACGTCTATGGCGCCGCTCACGTCACCTATGTCCGGAACATCACCGACGTCGATGACAAGATCAACGCGCGCGCCGTGCGCGACTACCCGGGCCTGCCGCTCAACGAGGCGATCCGCAAGGTCACCGAGAAGACCGCCAACCAGTACTTCAAGGATGTCGCCGCCCTCGGCACGCTCGAGCCCGACCATCAGCCGCGCGCTACCGACCACATCCCCGGCATGCAGTCGCTGATCACCTCGCTGATCGGCAGCCGACACGCCTACGAGGCGGCCGGTGAGGTGCTGTTCGACGTCGGCTCCATGCCCGACTACGGCAAGCTCAGCGGCCGCAACCTCGACGACAATCTCGCCGGCGCCCGCATCGCCGTCGAAGCGCACAAGAAGAACCCGGCCGACTTCGTGCTCTGGAAGCAGTCGAGCCCCGAGGAGCCCGGCTGGGAGAGCCCGTGGGGCCGGGGGCGTCCGGGTTGGCATATCGAGTGCTCAGCCATGAGCGAGCGCTACCTCGGCCAGGTCTTCGACATCCATGCCGGCGGCCTCGACCTGATCTTCCCGCACCACGAGAACGAGATCGCCCAGTCGCGCTGCGCCCATGGCACGCCTGCGATGGCCAATTACTGGCTGCATAACGGCTTCCTGCAGGTCGAAGGCCAGAAGATGTCGAAGAGTCTCGGCAACTTCATCACCATCTCCGAGCTGCTGGAAACCGAGAAGTTCGGCGGCCGCAAATGGCCGGGCGAGGTGCTGCGCCTCGCCATGCTGATGACCCACTATCGCGAGCCGATCGACTTCTCGGTGAAGCGGTTGGAGGAAGCCGAACAGAAGCTGCGCGACTGGCAGCGCGCCGCTAGGCCCCGGCCCGGCACGCCGCCCGAACCGTCGGTCGTCGCCGAGCTCACCGACGACCTCAACTTCCACCGCGCTTCAGTGGCGCTGGACGTGGTCGCCCGCAAAGCCAACCGCGGCACCGAAACCGCCGCCAACTGCCTCGCCGCAACGCTGGAGTTCCTCGGCTTCACCACCGACGGCCTGCTGACCGCTGCTGCCGCCGACGCGCCACAAGGCGTCGCCGAAGCCGTCGCAGCCCGCCTCGCCGCCCTCAATGCCAAGGATTTCACAAAGGCTGACACCATCCGCGCGCAATTGCTGACACAGGGTGTCCAACTGATGGACTACAAGGACGAAGCCGGCCAGCGCCAGACCAAGTGGGAGGTGGTGAGGTGAGTGCAGATCGCGACACACGCCCCGGCCTTCCCTCTCCCCTTAAGGGAGAGGGTGCCTCGCGCAGCGAGGCGGGTGAGGGGCAGTTTAGCCGGGACGAACACCCATGACCGTCATCATCGACCACGTCGGCCTCAAGGTCACCGACTTCACCCTCTCGCGCGACTTCTACACCGCCGCGCTCGGTGCACTTGGGATCAAGCTGCTTGCCGAGTTCGAATATGAGGGCGTGAAATCCGCCGGCTACGGCGTCAATCGTCCGACCTTCTGGCTCGGCACGGGCAAGACCATGCGGGGCGGCGACACGCACGTCGCGTTCGTCGCCTCGAGCCGCCCTGCGGTCGAGGCCTTCTACACCGTGGCGCTGGCCGCGGGCGGCCGCGACAACGGTCCGCCGGGTGTTCGCCCGCACTATTCCCCCGATTACTACGCCGCCTTTGTTTTGGACCCTGACGGAAACAACATCGAGGCCGTCTATGTCGGCCCGGAGGGAGGACGCCCATGAGCGCTTTGGATCACGTAGCCATTTCGACTGCCGACTACCCCACCTCGCTCGCCTTTTACGAGAAGGCGCTGGCCCCGCTCGGAATCAAGACGCACATGAAGTTCGAGGGCGAGGAGGGAAACGTGGCCGGCCTCGGCTCCGAGCAGCCGTTCCTGTGGATCGGCGACGGCGGCAAGCTCACCGGTGGCCGCGTGCATCTGGCCTTCAGCGCCCCCAATCGGGCAGCCGTCGACGCGTTCCATGCCGCGGCGATCGCCGCCGGCGGCAAGGACAACGGCCCGCCGGGCCTGCGTCCGCACTATCACGCCACCTACTACGCCGCTTTCGTCTACGATCCGGACGGGCACAACATCGAAGCCGTGTGTCATGCCCCCGAGTGAGGCACCGTTCACCGGCGGTTGCCAGTGCGGCGCGGTGCGCTTCGCCGTCGGCCGGCTCGGCCGCGGCTCGATCTGCCATTGCCGCATGTGCCAGAAAGCCTTTGGCGCCTTCTTCGGCCCACTGGTCACCTCGTTCGAGGTGACCTGGACTCGCGGGGCGCCGAAGTACTTCGAGAGCTCTGACAGGATCAAGCGCGGGTTCTGCGCCGCGTGCGGCACGCCGCTGACCTACGAGGAGATCGGCCGCCCGGCCGACCAGCAGGTCGAGATCGCCATCGGCGCCTTCGATGATCCGACCGTCGCCGCGCCGGCGATCCAGGTCAATCTGGCCGACAAGCTGCCGTTCTTCGACGGCCTCGCCGCGCTGCCGGTGCGCACCGAGTATGCGGCCGGCTGGCACGAGTTCATGGCGAGCCTCGTCAGCCACCAGCATCCCGACCACGACACGGCCGAATGGCCGCCGAAACAAGGTTTCCCCGCGTGACCCTGCGCAGTTATTACCCAGAGATCGAGCCTTACGCTGCCGGCCATCTCGACGTCGGCAACGGTCACCAGATCTACTGGGAGCGCATCGGCACGCCTGGCGCCAAGCCGGCGGTGTTCCTGCATGGCGGCCCGGGTGGCGGCCTCACCCCCAGCCAGCGCCGCGTCTTCGATCCTGCTCGCTATGACGTCCTGCTTTTCGACCAGCGCGGCTGCGGCAAGTCGCGACCCTTCGCCGAACTCGAACACAACACCACCTGGGATCTGGTCGCCGACGTCGAACGGCTCCGGCAAATGGTCGGCGTCGAGCAGTGGCTGGTGTTCGGCGGCTCCTGGGGCTCCTCGCTGGCGCTGGCCTATGCGCAAAAGCACCCCGAGCGGGTCAGCGAGCTGGTGCTGCGCGGCATCTTCACCCTGCGTCGCTGGGAGTTGCTCTGGTACTACCAGCACGGCGCTTCGCTGCTCTTCCCCGACAAATGGGAGCGCTTCATCGCCCCGATTCCGCCGGCCGAACGGGGCGACATGATCGCCGCCTACCGTCGTCGTCTCATCAGCCCCGATCGCGACATCCGGCTCGGCGCTGCCCGCGAATGGGCGCGCTGGGAAGGCGAAACCATCACGCTGCTGCCCGATCCGCAGGTCAGCGACGCGTTCTATGGCGACGAATATGCGCTGGCCTTCGCCCGCATCGAGAACCACTATTTCGTCCATGCCGGTTGGATGGACGAGGGCCAGCTGGTCCGCGATGCCGAAAAGCTCCGCGATATCCCGGGCGTCATCGTCCAGGGGCGCTACGATATTGCCTGTCCGCCGCAGACCGCCTGGGACCTGCATCAGGCCTGGCCGGAAGCGGAGTTCATCATGGTCGAGGGGCAGGGGCACGCGCTGAGCCAGCCCGGCATCCTGCACCATCTGATCGAAACCACGGATCGCTTTGCGGGAGGCGGAATGTGACTGACGACAGCTATCGTTTTCGCGAGTATTCGGGTGGTTGCCAGTGCGGCGCGGTGCGTTGGCACGCCACCGAATTGCGCGACAATCCGCATTTTTGCCATTGCCGCATGTGCCAGAAGGCCGCCGGCAACGTCTTCATCGATCTCGTCGGCATCCGCCACGAGCATCTGACCTGGACACGCGGCAAGCCCAGCGAGTTCAACAGCTCCGACGTGGCGGCCCGCGGCTTCTGCAGCAATTGCGGCACGCCGCTCTACTATCGCTCGCTCGGCGGTCCGCATGTCTCGATGACCATCGGTTCGTTCGATACCCCGCACCTGGTGCCCATCCTCTACGAGATGGGCCTCGAGGGCCGTCACCCGAGCCTCCGCCCCGTTCCCGGCGCCGAGCAGATCGGCACCACCGAGGAGGGGGACGGTGTCGAAGCCGTGGCCCGCGTCCGCGCTTCCAACCACCAGCACCCCGACCACGACACCGACAAGTGGGTCACGGGAGGCGCCGATGGCTGACGCATTCGCCAGCGGCGGCTGCCAGTGCGGTGCCATCCGCTATCGGTTCACCGCACCGTTCGACGATGTGAGCCTCTGCCATTGCCGCATGTGTCAGAAGGCGACGGGCGGGCTGTTCGGCGCTTTCGCCGGCGCGCCGGCCGAGAGCTTCGAGCTTACCCGGGGAAGCCTCGGGGTTTTCCGCTCGTCCGATACAGTCGAACGCGGCTTCTGTCCGGCCTGCGGCACGCCGCTGACGTTCCGCCGTCCCGGCGGCACTTACGTCAGCGTCGCCATCGGTTCGCTCGATCACCCTGAAGCCGTGTTGCCGACCGAGCAGACTTGCACCAACAGTCGCCTCCACTATGTGGGGGCGCTTGCCGAGGTTCCCGACCTGCCACCGATCGAGGAGGTTGCCCCCGATCTGGCGCAACGCATTCGTGCGACCAATCACCAGCACCCCGACCACGACACCACCGACTGGGTCCCGCGCTATGTCTGAAGTCCATCTGTCCGGCGGCTGCCAGTGCGGCGCAGTCCGCTTTCGCGTCGACCAGCAGCCCGACAACGTCCATGTCTGCCATTGCCGTATGTGCCAGAAGGCGGTAGGCGGGCCGTTCGCCGTGATCTGCCCGGTCGACAAGGTGAACTTCCACGTCACCCGCGGCGAGATCAGCTGGTTCAAGAGCTCCGAGCTCGCCAATCGCGGGTTCTGTCGCGAGTGCGGCACGCCGCTGATTTTCGACTACCCCTGGGCCCCTGATATCGGCGTGCTCTCCGGCGCCTTCGACGAGCCTGACCGCGTGCCGCCGGTGATCCAGTACGGTAACGAAAGCCGCGTCAGCTGGTATGCCCATATCGGCGAGCTGCCGGGCAACACGCCGACCTATTTCGTCGACCCCGAAGGCCGCCTCGCCCGAATTAGTAGCTCCAACCGGCAACACCCTGACCACGACACGGCCGAATGGCCGCCCCGTAACTGAGTACCCTGTGATGACTGCCCAAGCGCCTGCCAAGGAACGCCTCTACCTCTTCGACACCACGCTGCGCGACGGTGCGCAGACGGCCGGCATCGAGTTTTCGCTTGAGGACAAGATCTCGGTCACCGCGCTGCTCGAGCGCCTCGGCGTCGATTACATCGAGGGCGGCTACCCGGGCGCCAACGTCATCGACGACCAGTTCTTCACCGAGAGCCGCACCCGGGACGCGGTCTTTACCGCCTTCGGCATGACCAAGCGGGCAGGGCGCTCGGTCGGCAACGATCCCGGCGTGCAGGCGACGCTGAACGCCGTCTCCGATGCCGCCTGCTTCGTCGGCAAGGCCTCGTCGCACCAGGTGAAGGTTGCGCTCGGCATCTCGCTCGAGGAGAATCTCGACAATCTCCGTGAGACCGTCGAAGCCACCGTCGCCGCCGGCAAGGAAGCGCTGGTCGATTGCGAGCATTTCTTCGATGGCTACAAGTCCGACCCCGACTATGCGCTGCGCTTCGTCCGCACCGCGCTCGATGCCGGCGCCCGCTGGGTGGTGCTGTGCGACACCAATGGCGGCACCATGCCGTCGGAAGTCGCCGCGATCGTCACCGAGGTCAGCAAGGTCGTGCCGGGTGATCACCTCGGTATCCACGCCCATGACGACACCGGCCAGGCGGTCGCCAACACGCTCGCCGCCATCTCGGCCGGCGTCCGCCAGATCCAGGGCACGCTCAACGGTATCGGCGAGCGCTGCGGCAACGCCAACCTCGTCACTCTCATCCCCACCTTGGCGCTGAAGCCCGGCTTCGCCGACCGCTTCGAGATCGGCGTCACCAGCGAGCAACTGGCTGATCTCACCTCGATCTCGCGCGCCTTTGATGACCTGCTGAACCGCGCCCCGGCCCGGCAGTCGCCCTATGTCGGCACCTCGGCCTTCGCCACCAAAGCCGGCATCCACGCCTCGGCGCTGGCCAAGGATTTTTCGACCTACGAGCACGTGCCGCCCGAAGTGGTCGGCAACGAGCGCAACATCATGGTCAGTCAGCAGGCCGGCAAATCCAACCTGCTCGCCGCGCTGAAACGCCACGGTATCGAGCTGGGCAAGGACGATCCGCGCCTCGAGCGGCTGCTGCGCACCGTCAAGGAGCGCGAGGCCCGCGGTTACTCCTACGATGGTGCCGACGCCTCGTTCTTTATCCTCGCGCACGGCGTGCTTGGCACCTTGCCCGAGTTCTTCGACGTCGAGAGCTACCGGACCAGCGTCGAACGCCGCCACAATGCGCGCGGCGAACAGGTCGTCGTCACCGAGGCGGTGGTGAAGATCCGCATCGGCGACGAGCTGCTGATGTCGGTGGCCGAAGGCAACGGTCCGGTCAACGCCCTCGACCTTGCCATGCGCAAGGATCTCGGCGTGTTCTCGACCCGTATCGCCGACCTCGAACTGGTCGACTTCAAGGTGCGTATCCTCGACGGCGGCACGGGCGCGGTCACCCGTGTACTGGTCGAGAGCCGCGACGGCACCGGCGAGCGCTGGTACACCATCGGGGTCAACACCAACATCATCGACGCCTCATTTGAGGCGCTTTACGAGTCGATTACCTATAAGTTGATGAAGTCAGAGGCAGCCTGAGACGCCGGAGCGGTAGGGGCAGGTTGCCCCATGTTCCCCCGGAGGCCCCGCTGAGCCGGACCGACGACCGCCGTACTTTGCTGCTCGCCCTCGGCGCCGCCGGGGTGACGCTGGCTGTCGTCCTCGGCGTCATCGGCCTGCCGGCGATCAACGCCTGCTCGGCCGATCCGCGCGGCGTCATCACCTGCCTCCGCGACATGGCCGACCGCAAGTTCGACCTGCCCGGCACCGTCCCGGGGCAGGTTGCCGAGACAACGCCCACTGAACTCCCGGCTCCACCGGCAAGCGTTGTGGCCGATACCGAAGCTCCCGCCGCAGCGGGAGGGCCACTCGAGGCGCCGACGGCTGATACTGGCGCTGCGCCCGTCGAACCCATCGAGGTTCCGGATCCGATCGCCGAACCCACAGCCGAGCCGCAGCCCATCGCAGCGGCTCCTGTCGAACCTGTTCCGACCGCCGCTCAGCCCGCAGCCGCTGTCCCGGCGCCTCTCGAAATGGCAGCCGCCGTCGAGCCGGAGCCTGGTGAGTCCACGCCGCTCAAGCCCGAGATCCTTGCCGCCGAACCTGCGCCGGCCAGGCCCGACGACACCGCCCTGAACTGGAGCGTCCCGTCCGAACCACAGGACATTGAAGGGCTTCCGATCCGGCCCGAGGCGTCGGCTACCCAATTCGCAACGCCAGCGGATCAGATCGAGGAGCCTGCCATCGGCGCCGTTGCGCCTGCGGCCCAGCCGAAGCCAGTCGCACCTGCAGCCACGCCGACCGAGCCCGCCAAGCCGCCCGTTGCGGCTTCGCAGCCTGAGCCGGCCGTGCCTGCCGCTGCCGCCCCGCCCGAGGCGCCGCTCGTGGTCGCCAACGCCGAGCCGGCGATCTCGCAGCCCCCCGCGCCAACCGTTGCGGCTCCCGTCATCCTCGCCCCCACCATCGATGCCATCGAGCTCGATGGCACCAGGAGCTTCGTTTCCGGGTCCGGCCCGGCCGGAGCGCTGATGCGCCTCTATGCCGATGGCGAGCTGATCGGCGAGAGCCCGGTCGAAGAGGGGAGGTGGCTGGTCGAAGGCAGCAACCTGCTAGATAGTCCCCGTCGCGAGCTGCGCGTTGAAGCCATCGAACCCGACACAGGCAAGCTGCTGGGCGCCGCCGCCATCACCGTCGAGATCGAGCTGCCGGACGGCGGCGCCCCACCTGACGAGCGCCAGAAGGAAACACCTGACCTCGGTAGCGGCGTCGCACCCGCCCCACCGGCTGAGCCCGCTCCGCCAATCGCCACTGGACGCGCGCCCACGCCGGCGCCTGCCGGGCTGGCCGACACCGAGCCGCCCGTGGCCGCCGCCGTTCCCGAGGCCGCGCCCATCGAAAAGCCTGGCCTGGCAATCGAGCCAGCGCCCAGCAAACCCGAGCCGGTCTCCGAGCCCGAGGTAGCAGCAGTCGAACCGACGCCCGAACCGCTCCCGCCGCTGGCCGCCGTGGTCCCCGAGCGCGAGTCTGCCTCCGTCGAAATCCTCGCCCCATCCAGCTTGCAGCCGACCATCCTGCCGTCGGCCAGGGGTGGCGCCGGCGACGCGTCGACGATCACCCTCCCGCCCCCCGACGCACCGGCCCTTATCGCCGAGTTCGAGATCCGTGCGCCGGAACCGGCTCAGCCACCCGGCCAACCCGTGACCATCCTCCGCCTGCTACCCTTCGGCGACCCGGATGAGGGCCGCTACAACCTCGGCAAAGCCATCATCCGCCATGGCGATACGCTGTGGAGCATCGCGCGCCGCTACTACGGCCATGGCATCCACTACCGCACCATCTTTCATGCCAATCGCGAGCTGATCCGCCGCCCCTCGCGCATCTTCCCCGGCCAGATCTTCGATCTGCCGCTGGTCACCGACGACTGAGCATTCCCTGACAAGGTGTTGCCGCGAATCCGGTTCAACTGCCCAGTCAGGCAGGTGGTTTCGCCTTGCCTTGGCGAGGCCGATCTTTTATCGCTGAATAACGATGAACCCGATGCATGACGACGACATCGCCAATGTGATGCGGGCCCTCGGACACCCCGTCCGGCTCAACATCCTGCGCATCCTCGCCGCCCAGCGTGCGGGCGATTGCTGCTGCACCGATGTCACGCAGAACCTGTCGCTGGCCCAGTCCACTGTCAGCCAGCACATCAAGGTGCTGCTCGACGCCGGCCTGGTCGAGCGTCACCCCAAGGGCACGCGCAACTGCTACTCGCTGCGCGCCGATCGCCTCGCCGATTTCGGCATCGCCTGCACCGGCTTGTTCACCGGCCTAACCGATCACCCGGTCAAAGAGCTCGCCTGATGTCATCCGCCGATGAGGCAACCAAGCGCCCCACCGTTAACGCGGAGGAGGGTGGCCTGCTTGCCACTGTACGAAACCTCTGGGGCTACATGTGGCCCGAGGGCCGTCCCGACCTGAAGTTACGCGTCATCCTCGCCATCGGCGCTCTGCTGGTGTCGAAGGTCGCGACCACGCTGATCCCCTTCGTCTACAAGTGGATCATCGACAGCCTCGACGGCAGCACGCCCGATACCGCGCTGGTCATGGGCGTTGCCATTCCCATCGTGCTGGTCGTCGCCTTCGGCGTCGGCAACATCATCGATGCCGGCTTCCAGCAGTTGCGCGACGTGCTGTTCGCCTCGGTCGGCCAGCATGCGGTTCGCAAACTGGCGCTGCAGACCTTCGAGCACCTGCACAGGCTGTCGCTGCGCTTCCATCTCGCCCGCCGCACCGGTGGATTGAGCCGGGTTATCGAGCGCGGCACCAAGGGCATCGAGACCATCGTGCGCTTCACGATGCTCAACACGGCGCCCACGCTGGTCGAGTTCGTCATTACCGGCGTCATCTTCATCGTCATGTTCGGCGTCAGCTACCTGAGCGTGCTTGTCGTCACCGTCTGGCTCTACCTGTGGTTCACTATCAAGGCTTCGAACTGGCGCATCGCCATTCGCCGCGACATGAACGACAGCGATACCGACGCCAACGGCAAGGCCATCGACAGCCTGCTCAACTTCGAGACGGTGAAATATTTCGCCAACGAGAAGATGGAGGCCCAGCGCTTCGATGCCTCGATGGAGAAGTACGAACGCTCCGCCATCCGCATCTGGACCTCGCTCGGCTTCCTCAACTTCGGCCAGGCCCTGATCTTTTATGCCGGCACGGTGATCATCCTGATCATGGCGGTGCTCGGGGTGATGAATCGCACGCTGACGCTGGGCGATTTCGTGCTGCTCAACACCTTCCTGATGCAGATCTACCGGCCGCTCAACTTCATCGGCTTCGTCTATCGCGAAATCCGCCAGGGCCTCACCGACATCGAGGAGATGTTCAAGCTGCTCGACCGCGCCCCGGAAATCCAGGACAAGCCGGGCGCCAAGCCGCTTGCCGTCACCGGTCCGGTGGTCAAGTTCGAGGACGTGAAGTTCCACTACGATGCCGATCGTCCGATCCTGAAAGGCATCAGCTTCGAGGTTCCGGCCGGCAAGACCATCGCGGTGGTCGGGCCTTCCGGTGCCGGCAAGTCGACCATCTCGCGGCTGCTCTACCGGTTCTATGATGTCATCGAGGGCAAGGTCACCATCGACGGGCAGGACCTGCGCGATGTCACGCAGGAAAGCCTGCGCGCCGCCATCGGCATGGTTCCGCAGGATACGGTGCTGTTCAACGACACCATCGCCTACAACATCCGCTACGGCCGCCCCGATGCGACTGACGCCGAGGTGCGAAAGGCTGCCGAGCTGGCGCAGATCGGCCATTTCATCGAAAGCCTGCCCAAGGGGTATGACACCCCGGTCGGCGAACGCGGCCTGAAGCTCTCGGGGGGCGAGAAGCAGCGCGTCGCCATCGCCCGCACCATTCTGAAGGGCCCGCCGATCCTCATTCTCGACGAAGCAACGTCGGCGCTCGATTCAAAGACCGAGGAAGACATCAAGTCCGCCCTCGACGTGGTCTCGGCCAACCGCACGACGCTGGTCATCGCCCACCGGCTCTCTACCGTCGTCAACGCCGACGAGATCATCGTGCTGCGCGACGGCCAGATCGCCGAGCGCGGCACCCATCATCGCCTGCTGGTCAAGCAGGGGCTCTACGCCCAGATGTGGAACCGCCAGCGTGAAGCCAGCGAGGCGGAGGAGCGCATGCAGCGCGTCGCCAACGATCCCGAAGGCTTCGTCAAACGCGGGTTACCGGCGGCGGAGTAGATCCAGGTTCCGTCGAGCGCTGACTGAATGATCGTGGCCGCGGCCACCCCCAGCTTGATCCCAGGCGAGGCCCGCGACCGCGCATCGAGCCGATGGCCCCACCACCTCCCAGCCTCCCCCATCAAGGGGGAGGTGTCGGGCTGGTGGGTTTGGCTGGATAGCGCGCCGATCGCAGGACGGCACTCCCCCGTTGTGGGGGAGGCTGGGAAGGGGGAGCCCCCGCGCTCCGGCGCAATGCAACCCACCCCTTGACCAATCCGTTGCGCCCGATCATCACAGCCTCGGCCAATGACCTCACCATCCCTACGCAACGCTTCGCTCGACGCCCTGCGCGTCCTCAGCCTGTTCGGCATCGTGACGCTGCACGTCGCCGGCGGCGGCTTCGCCGACAACAAGCCGCTCGGCTTCGTGGTCGATGAACTCAGCCGTTTTGCCGTGCCAGTGTTCTTCCTGATGTCGGCCTATTTCTGGAAGGATGCCGACCTCGCCGCGCCGCTGCGGCTGACCGGCAAGGTCGCCCGGCGGGTCATGCCCGCCTTCGCGATCGTCCTCGTTCTCACCATCGCGCTTCGCCTGCTCGAGGGTGGCCGCCCCGGCTTCGAGCTGACGCCAGAGGGTCTGTTGCTGCTGCTGTGGTCCGGTGGACCGGCGTTCCACCTGTGGTTCCTGCCCGCCCTGGTGCTCGGCAGCGCCGTCGTCGCGACCCTGATGAAGTTCACCGGTCTGCTCTGGACCTTGGCGATTGCGCTGGCGCTCTACACTGCCGGCACCATCATCGGCGCCTACTCCAAGCCGCTGTTCGGCCACGGCTTTCCGTTCTGGATGGATCGCAACGGGCTGTTCTTCGCACCGATCTTCCTCGTCGCCGGCATCGCCTTGCGCCGCCACCGCGCCGCGCTGGCTGACTGGCCGATCCCTGCCATTGTGGCGGCGCTGGTCGCCTTCGCAGCCTTGCATCTCGCCGAGGGCTATTTCGTCGTCGGCCGCTATGCCCTCGGTCACGACTATTCGCTTGCCACCCTCGGTTACGCCCTCTCGGTCGCCGTGCTGTTCATGCGCATCGAGCTGACGAGCCCTCTCTGGTCGATCCTGGGTCAAGCGACCTTCGGCGCCTACCTGATCCACCTGCTGGTGCTGAAAGTCCTCGCTGGCAACCTCGGCCTCGGGCGCTACTCGCTGCTGATGATCGCCCTCGGCTTCAGCATCAGCCTCGGTCTGGCTGTGGCGTGGAGGGCAGGGCGTGCGGCGCTCTCTCGGTACCGCGCCACCGCTTAGCCTGCAGCCAAAAAAGAAAGGCCCGGATCGCTCCGGGCCTGTTCAGCTCTTGTGTCTGTCGTCCGCCTTACTCGGCAGCCTGGCGGCTCACCACGGTGACGCCGTCCTGCTCGGTTTCGACAAGGCCCGAACCTTCGGTCTTGATGAACCGCTTCGAGCTGTCGATATCGGCCGGGATCTCGACCGTCTCGCCTTCCGGCGTAACGGCAGTGTGCTTGCGCCCACCGAAGATTGCCCGGAACGGCCAGGCGATGGCGTTGCCGATGGCTCCGAACACCGCGCCGAACAGCTGGCCGATCCAGCCGTGGCGGATCACGCTCGGCGCAGTGATCATCACCGGCACCATCACCAGGGTGAGGGCGGTCGAGACGAACAGGCCCGAAACCAGGGCCGCCGACAGGTGGGTGAACCACGAACCGGCAAGGCCGCCCCAGACGATCTCGCGCCGGATGAAGTCGAACTCGACGTTCACTGCCATCGGGATCACGCCCAGCGCCGTCACCGTAGCGGTGAGCAGCACCGGCCGCACGCGCTGGGCCGCCGTGATCAGCATCGCCTTGGTCGGCTCCACCCCGTCACCACGGTTATAGTGGTTGTAGGTGTCGATCAGCACGATACCGTTCTTCACCACGATGCCTGCCAGCGCCACGATGCCGAGGCCGGTCATGATCGCCGAGAAGCTCATCCCGGTGATCGTCATGCCCAGCATCACGCCGGCGAGCGACATGACCACGGTCGAGAGCGTCACCAGCACCTGGTAGAAGCTGTTGTACTCGAGCAGCAGCACCAGGAAGATGATGAACAGGGCGGCTGCCAGTGCCTGCATGATGAAGGCATTGGTATCGCCGATCTGTTCGTCGGCACCGCCGAAGGCGATCTTGGTCGTCGCGGGGATGTCCTGCGTCGCCACCCATTCCTTGAGCTGGGCGATTTTGGCATCTGCCGCCACGCCCGGTGCAAGGTTCGCCGCCACGCCCATGACGTAGACGCCGTTCTTGCGGCTGATGTTGGCGACCTTCGGCACGGCTTCGCGCTTGATGAAGTTCGACACCGGCACCAGACCCTGAGCCGTGACGATCCTCAGCGAGTCGAGGCTGTCGAAGCTGCGCTCTTCGAGCGGCAGGCGGACGCGGATATCCAGTTCGTCATCCGCGTCATCCGGCCGATACGAGCCGAGCTTCACACCCGAGGTGACGAGCTGCACGTAAGGCGAAAGCTCACGTACGCCGATGCCGTACTTGGCCGCGGCCACGCGGTCGATCGTCACTTCCCAGTCGATGCCGGGGGAGGGGCGGCCGTCTTCCACGTCGATGGTGTCGCCGAGCTGGTTCTCCACATAGTCGCGCAGCTTGGTGACCACCGGCGTCAGGTCCGAATAGACCGTGCTTTCGACCGTCAGGTTGATCGCCTTGCCGGCCGGCGGGCCGTTTTCCTGCGCCGCGATCTGCACTTCGAGGCCCGAGATGTTCTTCACCCGATCACGGATGTTCTGGAAAATCTCAGTCGCCTTGACGCGCTCATTCCACGGCTGCAGCTGCAGGTTGAACTGCCCGATGGTGTCCGGCGGACCACCGCTCGAGAAGCCGTCGCCGCCACCACCCGAGAAGGTCATGATCGAGTCCTGCACACCCTGCACCTGCAGGATCTGCGTCTCTACCTCGGCCAGCATGTCGCGGATCTCGACCGGCGAGTAGTTGCCGCGCGCGATCACGTTGACCGTGCCGAACTCGGCCTCGGAAGCGGGGAAAGCTTCCATGCCAGTCGGGTTGGCGATGTAGGCGTAGAACATGAAGCCGACGACGGTGAAGCCCGCCAGCAGCGACAGGATCGGATGCCGGATCAGGTGCTGCAGTGTGCGCACATAGACGCCCGTCACCCCCTTCACCTTCTTCACATCGAACTTGTCCGGGTACATGACGACGTCCGCGGCTTCCTTGGCCTTGGGGTCGACATGCGTGGAGGCGATGATCGCGCCGATCACCGGCATGAATACCAGCGCCGAGAGCAGCGAGGCGCACATCACCACGATCACGATGATCGGCAGGTAGCTCATGAACTTGCCGATGATGCCCGGCCAGAACAGCAGCGGCACGAACGCGCCCAGCGTCGTGAAGGTGGCCGAAACCACCGGCACGAACATCTTGCGCGCCGCGAGGATGAATGCCTCCTTCTTTGAGACACCCTCCTGCAGCTTTCGTTCCGCGTACTCCACCACCACGATTGGATCGTCGACGAGCACACCCACCGCCAGCACCAGGCCGAACATGATCATCATATTGATGGTCATGCCGAGCATCTGCACGATCAGGAACGCGATCATGAACGAGATCGGGATCGACGTACCGATCATCAGGGCAGGGCGGACGCCGAGCGTCGCGACGCAGGTGACCATCACCAGCGCCACGGCAGTCAGCACCGCGGCTTCGAGCGAGCGGAACAGGTTCTTGGTGGTGTCGGCCTGATCGATCAGGAAGCTGTGCTGGATACCGGCCGGCCAGTCCTTGACGAACTCGGTGGTGACCGCGCGCACCTGGTCGGAGACGTCGATGACGTTGGTCCCGAGCTCCTTGATCACCCCCAGGGTGATCGCCGGTTGGCCGTTGACGTGCGCGTACTGTGTCGCGTCCTCGAACGTGCGAGTGATCGTCGCCACATCGCCGAAGGTGACGACATTGTCGCCATCCGCCTTGATCGGCAGCGAGTAGACATCCTGCGCGTTAGTGATGAGACCAGGCACTTCGACGTTGAACGAACCGCGGCCGGTGTCGAGCGTACCGCCCGGCACCACCATGTTGTTCTTGGCCAGTGCATCCAGCAGCTCGCCGGCCGTGAGGTTATAGGCCTCGAGGCGGCTCATATCGATGGTCACCGCCAACATCTCGTCGCGCGACCCGGAGATGGTCACGCTTTGCACGGTCGGGATTTCTTCGAGCCGGTCCTGCAGGTCCTTGGCGCTCTGCACCAGGGCGCGTTCGGGCACGTTGCCGTAAATTGCCACCGAGATCGAAGGCTGGTTGGTGAACGAGATCTCCGTCACCGAAGGCTCGGTTGCATCGTCCGGAAGCTCCGACGCTACGCCGTCGAGCTTGGCGCGGATGTCGGCCAGCGCCTTGTCGCTGTCGGCATTCACGTCGAACTCGAGAAACACTGAGGCGTGACCGGTTGTGGCGGTCGAGGTGTAGTTCTTGAGCCCGTCGATGTCCTTGACCCGATCCTCGATCGGCTTGGCCAGGAGTCGCTCCGCATCCCGTGGGGAAACGCCCGTCTGGCTGGTCGACACGTAGAAGTACGGGATGTCGATCGCCGGGAAGCTCTCCTTCGGCAACGACATGTATGCGCTGAAACCGGCGAGGAGCAGCAGCGCCATCACCGTCAACACGACCCGCGGCATGCGCAGGACGCGTTCGAGGAAATTCATCATGAGTGCACCCCTTCAGCGGCGGTTTCGGCCTCTACCGATTCCGGCTTGCCCGTAACGTTGGTCGCGTTGACCTTCTGACCCGGCACGACATATTCCTGACCCATGGTGATCACATCGACCGTCGGGGGCAGGCCCGCGACCCAGACACCCTCGCGGGAGTCCGAGATGATCGTCACGGGATAGAACTCAACGACGCCTTCCTTGACCGTGCGCACCCCAAGTGCGCCTTCGTCATTGAGCGTCAGCACCGATTGCGGCAACAGGTGCGCAGGCACCGTGCCCATGGTGACCGTGGCCGTCGCCGTCACGCCCGACAGCACCTTGCCCTCGGCGTTGGGAATCTCGATCTCGACGGGGAACGAGCGGGTAGCCTCGTCGGCGAGCGAGGCGATGTAGCTCACTTTGCCCTCGACCGTCTGGCCAGTCACCGTTTCGACTTTGGCCGCGAGGCCCAGTTCGGCGCGCGCGATGCGCGCCTCCGGCACATTGGCGACAAACAGCATCGGATCGAGCTCGACCACCGTGGCGCATGGCTGGCCGGGGCTCAGCACGCTACCCACCGTCGCCACCGGGTCCTGCACGATGCCGGCGACCTTGGTGGTCACCTTGGCGCGGTCGAACTCCTGCTTGGCCTGGTCGAACGCCGTCTGTGCCTGGCGCAGCGCACTTTCCGCCGCGATGCCGGTATTGCTCGCCGCGAGGCCCTTGTCGCGCAGCGCCTTGTTGGAGTCATAGGCATTCTGTGCCTGCGCCAGCGCGGCCTCGGCCTGCGCCACCGCGGCGGCACGGGTACCTTCCTCGAGGGTGCAGATAATGTCGCCCGGCTTTACCGCCTGGCCCTTGGTGACGTTGACCGCTGTCACCACGCCCGAGGTTTCGGGGGTGATGGTGGTCACGGTCTTGGCTTTGGTGCGGCCGCGCAGCGGCACTTCCACCGGCATGGCCTGCATGTTGTAGGTCTCGGTGCGCACCGACTGGGCCGGCGCCGAGGCCCCGCTGCTCTCGGCCACGCGCTCGGCAATGGTCAGCGCCGGATCGACCGCGCCCTCGGCGACGTGGTGCGTCGTCTCGGCGCCCTCGGCGTCCTTGCTGAAGAACGAGACAATCGGCTTTTCGCCGTTACCGGGGCCGTTGCCTCCGGCCACGAAAACGCCGCTGCCGAGCCACAAGGCCCCGGCAATGACAATGGCGCCGGCAACGCCGTAAGAAACGATCGCACGCATTCTGATACCCTCTATTCCGCTGCTGCAGCATCGTCCCTGTCGGAACGGGCCAGCGCTATCAGTTCATCCCCGTGCGCCTCGATGTAGTCACGAGCCGCTTGCATGCAAGTCCGCCCGTAATCGATGACCCAGGCGTCTCCGGGGTGGTTATGTTGTTGTTTGAGCCGGTCGAAGTCGGCCAGCGTCGCGTCGATTTCGACGATTCGTTCGTTCAGCCGCTGCTCGACCAGCGATTGCGGGAGTTCCGAGGCGAAGCGCAGGAACAGCAGAAACTCACTGCGGAACTCGTCTTCGCCAAGCTTCTCGAACATCGACTGAATGAACGCAGCGCGGCCGGCCGGCGTGATCGAATAGATCTTCTTGGCGGGCTTGCCGTCCTGCTGTTCAACGCGCGCCGTGACCAGCTTTTCCTGTTCGAGGCGCGCCAGAGAGGGATAGATCGCCCCATAGCTGGCGTCGATGAAATACGAATACTCCCCTTCAACGGAGAGCTTTCGGATCTCATATCCAGTCGCGTCGCCATCATAGAGGATGGCAAGGCAGATGGTTCTGACGTTCATTGGCTTCCTATCCGGCTGGCATATAACGGACCAGCATATGCCGGGCCTATATATGGAGCTGGAAGAAAGCGCAACAAGGGCCGGAAGAGGGGCTGCCATGCATTTTCTTCATGGCCAACCGTTTGAATACTAACGGCTTCCGTCAGGCGTCGACGAACCGCAGCATCTCGGCCAGGGCCCGCAAGGCCAGTTTCTCGCTGGCTGCGGCCACGAACCAGGCATTGAGGAAGCTCCGGTCCCGGTGGCCGCAGGTGAGCGGCAACCCGTCCATTCCCAGTACCACGCCGCCCGCGGCTTGCAGCACGGCCTGGCCCGCCGCCGTGTCCCATTCCGAAGTTGGGGTAAATCGCGGGTAAAGCTGTGCATCGCCTTTGGCGAGCAGGCAGAACTTCAGCGACGAGCCGACCGACACGTCCTGAGCCACCTCGAGCGTATCGCAGAGCTCGGCCAGCGCGGCGTGTCCATGCGAGCGGCTGGCGACGATCCGCAGCGGATGCTCGGCCTCGGCCACCTGCAGCGGCTCGACGCCTTCGACATTGCCGCCGACGACGCGGCCGGCAAACGCCCCGTCCGGCCCGCCCCAGTAGATCTCGCCTGTGGCCGGCGCCAGCACCACGCCGCTGACCGGGTGCCCATCCTCACAGTAGGCGATATTCACGGTGAACTCGCCGTTGCGCTTCAGGAATTCCTTGGTGCCATCGAGCGGATCGACAACGAAGTAACGTGCCCCCAGCTCCGGGATCCGCCCCGCCGCCACGCTCTCCTCAGCCAGCACCGGCAGGCCGGTTTCCGCCAGGAACTCGAGGATGATCGCCTCGGCCCGCTGGTCGGCCTCCGTTACCGGCGAGCCGTCGGCCTTCTCCATGGCGACCACGGGGCGGTGGTAGACTTCGAGGATCAATTCGGCCGCCGCAATCGCGACGCGGTTCATCAGCTCGGCCAGCGGCGTGCTCATTGGATTTCGACATCCAGTCCGAGGTCCAGCGGTTTGGCCCCCATGGTGATCTGGCTCGACGAGATATAGTCGACCCCGGTCTCGGCAATGCCGCGCACCCGCTCCAGCGTCACCCCGCCCGAAGCCTCGAGCCGCGCCCGTCCGTTGTTGAGCTTCACCGCTGCCCGCAGCAACTGGTTGTCCATATTGTCGAGCATGACGATGGTCGCGCCGGCATCCAGCACCTCCGCCAGTTCGTCGAGGGTGGTCACCTCGATCTCGATCGCCACCAGGTGTCCCGCCGCGGCCCGCGCCGCCCGATAGGCCTTGCCGGCGCCGCCAGCCACCGCGATGTGGTTGTCCTTGATCAGGATGGCGTCGCTCAACGCATAGCGATGGTTCGAGCCGCCGCCGCAACGCACGGCGTATTTCTCGAATGCCCTGAGGCCCGGCGTGGTCTTGCGCGTATCGCAGATGCGCGCCCCGGTCCCGGCTACCGCTTCTACAAACTTATGCGTATGTGCGGCGATGCCGCTGAGATGATTCAGGAAATTGAGCGCCGTGCGTTCGCCGGCAAGGAGCTGCCGCGCGTCGCCCGACACCACCGCGACGATGTCGCCTTTGGTCACAGCAGCGCCATCGGCGACCCGCGGATCGAACGACACAGCGGCACCCAGTTGCCGGAACACCTCGAGCGCCAGCGGCAGCCCGGCGATCACGCCGGCCTCGCGTGCTGAAAGAGTTGCCGTTGCCACCGCGTCCGCGGGGATTGTCGCCTGTGAGGTGAGGTCGCCTGCAAGCCCCAGGTCCTCGGCAAGGGCGCGACGGACCGCATCCTCGATGAGGGCAGGGGGCAGGGCGCCGATAAGGGTTTCGCGCATGTCTGGGGCTCGGGTGCTGGCGGCGAGCGGTTTACGCGACCGCGCCACCCCACGCAATGCCGCTACAGCGCGCGACCATTATCTCCGAAGCCGGAACAAATCGCGCGCGCACTCGTTTGATCCCCTGCCAGTTCAGGGCGGGTTGGCTGTTGCATCACAAGAAGAATGGAGAAAACCATGCAGCTCAAGCGATTACTGCTTACGACCACGAGCCTTTGCATGCTCTCGTTGGTCCCGCTCACTGCCCTGGGGCAGGATGCGGGGCTGACGGCGGCCTACAACGCCTATGTCGAGGCCCAGAGCGGCGATGACGCCGACGCCAAGGCCGCGGCCGAAGCAGCCTTCCTTGCCGAATGCCAGCGCATCGGCGCGCCCGACCTGCAACAGTGCATCGCCATCGCCACCGGCGCCGCAACGGTCGAACAACCTGCGCCGCCTGCCGAGGAGCAGCCGCCGGCCGCCGAGGAGCCTGCACCTGCGGCTGAAGAGCCGGCTCCTCCCGCCGAGGAGCCCGCACCGCCTCCGGCTGAGGAACCCGCTCCGCCGGCTGAACAGCCCGCCCCTGTTGAGCCCGCGGCTCCCGCAGAGCAGCCGCCTGCTGCCGAGCAGCCCGCACAGCCTCCGGCGGAGCAACCCGCCGCTCCCGAGGCGCAGCCCGCAACTCCCGCTGAACAGTCGCCGGCCAGCGATCCGGCGCTGATCGCTGCGTTCGAGGCTTATGTTTCCGCCGGTTCCAGCGGCGACGCCAACGCCAAGGCCACCGCCGAGGCCGCCTTCCTCGCCGAGTGCAATCGTCTCGGCATCCAGTCGCTCGACGAGTGCCTGGCGCTGATGGGCGGCGCCCCGGCTTCCGCAGCCCCTGCGGAACCCGCAACGCCTGTCGAACCCGCGCAGCCGGGTGAAGCTCCGGCGACCGATCAATCCGGTCAGCCGCTCGAGGTGGTTCCCGATCAGGAAACGCCGGACGCGCCGGCCGCTCCGGTGCTCGATAGCGCCAAGGATGCCCAGGAAGCCGGGGCCGAACAGCCCGCTCCTGCCCAGCCCCCTGCCGCCCAGGCTCCGCCGCCGGCCACCGATGCCGACGCCCAGACCGAGGCAGCGCCGCCTGCCGAGGAAGTCGAAGCGGCCGTCGTCACCGAAGGCAAGCGCGTCGACCAGCTCCCGGCGCCACAAGCCCCTCCTGCCGCGCAGGAGGCCAAGAAGGATGGCGACAAGCTGATCATCAACATCGGCATCAACATCGACATCTTCACGCCGTACAAGGATCGCGACCGCATCGGCCGCGGCGACGAGGTCTACTACGAAGAGCTCGATAATGGCCGCTATCGTCAGACCGTCATCCGGCCGGATGGTACGCGCGTCATCACAGTGTGGAACCGCTACGGCGAGATCATCCGCCGCGTGAAAGTGCTGCCCGACGGCACCCGGATCATCCTGGTCTTCGCTCCCGACGACCGTCGGGACGATGATTGGCGCGATCCGGGCGACGACCTGCCGCCGTTCTACCTGCCGATCCCCGTCGACGATTACGTGCTCTACAGCGAACGCTCCGACGAGGACGATATCGAACGCTTCCTCAGCGAACCGCCGCTGGAAAAGGCGGCCCGGGTCTATACGGTCGACGAAGTGAAGCGCTCGGCCCGTATCCGCGATACGGTCCGCCGCGTCGAGATCGGCGACCTGACCTTTGAAACCGGTTCGGCCCAGCTGGGCCGCGACCAGGTCGGCTCGCTCGGCAAGGTGGCCGAGGCGATCAAGAAGATCCTCGACCGCAACCCGGGCGAGACCTTCCTCATCGAAGGCCACACCGATGCCGTCGGCTCGGACGAATCTAACCTCGTCCTGTCCGACGAGCGCGCTGGCACCATCGCCGACCTGTTGACCGAGTTCTACGATATCCCGCCAGAGAACCTCACTACGCAGGGCTATGGCGAGCGTTACCTCAAGGTCGAGACCGATGGGGCCGAGCGGGCCAACCGCCGCGTCACTATCCGCCGCATCACCTCCCTGGTCTCCGGCGGCCAGAGCTGATCCACGGCATCGCAAGCATCGAGGCCCCGGGCACTGCCCGAGGCCTTTTTTCGCGGAGGGGCAGCCCAAGCTCCAAGCCCATGGACAAGCCACAATCCCCGGTCTAATTGAACGTCGTTCAGTTCTGGAGTTGCGCCATGGCCCGCCGTGCCGATCATTCGAAGGAAGAGCTCGCGAGCCTCGTCGTCAACACCGCCGAGGAACTGATCGCCGAAGAGGGGATCGACGCGTTCTCGGCGCGCTCGCTGAGCCGCGCCATCGGCTACACCGCCGGCACGCTCTACCATCACTTCAAGGATCTCGACGATATCGTCACCCAGGTGAACACCCGCACCCTGGTGGGCCTTGCCCGCGCCTTCGCCGATGCCGCGCCCTCCGACGATCCGCGGCAGATGCTGCACAACTATGCCCATGCCTTCCTCGGCTACATCACGCTGAAGCGGAACCTGTGGAACGCTCTGTTCGAGTTCCGCCGCAAGCCCGACCAGCCGGTGCCATCCTGGTACATCGAGGCCATCGCCTCGCTGATCCGCATCATCGCCCAGTGCTTCCAGGACATTCGCCCCGACCTCGACGACAAGACGGCCCGCCAGTCCGGCCAACTGGTTTTCGCCTCGATACACTCCGTCGTCTCGCTCGACAGCTCCGGCCGCCTGAGCCTGGTCATGGATCGCGACATCGGCAAGGTCGTCCACGAACTGGTCGACATGCATATCCTCGCCTATACCCACCGCTCGAAGTAGGGCAGCCCGCCGGCGAACGCCCGCCCGACATCGGCCGAGGCGCGTGTGCCGCACCTGCCGGTGAACTTGCCACCCGACCGAGCCCAAACCGGGTGTCATCCCAGCTTTCGCTGGGATGACACCCGGTGGGTATGGTGCGACGCATGGCCCGACACACTGCCTTCGTCGGGATGACGTTGAGTCGAAACAGATCCAAAAAGGCTACCCGAGGGTAGCCGTTCCCCCACGATAAACAGTGCCCAACTCATTGCATTCTCTTAGCATTTCCGAAAGACTAAACGTCGTTCAATTTTCTCTTGAACGCCGTTTAAAACCCTGTATGTTGATCCTCGTGAACAGCGTTCAATTAAACGCCGACACCAACCGAAGGGAGACGTACTGCGATGTTGAACGTTCTGAAGACCTTGTTCCTGGGCGCCTCTGCCCGAGCCGAAGAGCAGCTCACCGATCATTTCGCCATCGACCTGATCGAACAGAAGATCCGCGAGTCCGAAGGGGCGCTGTCGCTCGCCAAGTCGACCCTCGCCGCCTTGATCATCCGGCAGCGCAACGAGACCCAGACGCTGACCCGCCTCGAGACGCAGATTGCCGATCTCGAGACCCGGGCCCGTCAGGCGCTGACTGCTGGGCGTGAAGATCTTGCCGCCGACGCCGCGACCGCCATCGCCAACCTCGAGAACGAGCGGACCGTGCGCCGCGATACCCTCGATCAGCTCGCCAACCGCGTCGCCCGCACCCAGGCGTCGGTGGAGAAGGCCAACCGCCGCATCATCGACCTGCGCCAGGGCATGATCTCGGCCCGCGCTGCCGATGCCGAGCGCAAGGCGCAGAAGTCGCTCAACCGCTCGATCGGCGCCACCAGCTCGATCCGCGAGGCCGAGGAACTGATCGCTCGCGTCGTCAACGGTCCCGATCCGTTCGCCGAGAGCGAGGTGCTCGATGAGATCGACGCCGGCCTCAGCGAGAAGGGCATCCGCGATCGTCTCGGCGAAGCCGGGTTCGGCGACAAGACCAAGGTCCGCGCCGATGACGTGCTCGCCCGCCTCAAGTCCACCAGCCTCTAAGCCGCAACCGCAACCGCATTCGAACCAAAGGGAACCTGAAAATGAACTCCGACAACAACCAGATCTACATCATGTTCAACGCCGCCGGCGTCGCCGCCGCGCTGTTCCTGCTGTCGCTGTCGCTCTGGCTCGCGCCGGTCGACCTGTCGACTAAGGGCTACTGGGGCATGGGCATCGTGCTGCTGATGGGCAGTCTCGTGAACCTCGTCAAATACCGCACCGACGACCGCAACGCCCGTGACGTGGTGCGGCAGCTCGAGCAGGCCAAGAACGAGAAGATTCTCAAGGACTATGTCGGCAATCAGTGATCCCAGTCGCTGCCGACGCGGAAGCCCCGGGCCAGTGCCCGGGGCTTTTTGTTGCTCAGCCCAGCCGATACGGCACCACTTCGCGCCGGTCGACATCGATCTCCAGCTGCGCATCCATCGGCGGTACCGAGCGCTGGATGCAGTTGGTCCGCGGACAGATCCGGCAACTGATGCCGATCGGTTCGAACCCGCGCGTCAGGTCGAGGTCCGCCGCATAGGTGAGCTTACTCGCATGCGCCACCTCGCAGCCGAGTGCATAGGCGTAGCGCCGCACCGGCCCGCGAAATCCGCCGGTGTGCTTTTCTTCCGACCAGGCGAGGCAGAGGTATCGATTGCCGTCCGGCGTCTCCGCCAGCTGCCGCGCGATCCGCCCATTATGCTCGCCGAACACCCGGTGCACGTTCCACAGCGGGCATGCACCGCCGAAGCGTGGGAACTGCAGCGGCGTCGCCGAGTGCCGCTTGGTGATCGTCCCCGCGGCATCGACCCGCGCAAAGAAGAACGGCACACCACGCGCCTTCGGCCGCTGCATGGTCGAGAGCCGATGCCCGACCTGCTCCATCGACGCGCCGAATTCGAATGCCAGTTCCTCGACGTCGTAGCCGTTCCGATCGGCCGCCGCGAGGAAGGCCTCATACGGCATCTGCAATGCGCCCGCAAAATAGTTGGCGAGTCCCAGCCGGCAGATATCGGCTGCCTGCCGCGTCTTGAACTCAGCGCCGCCGACGATCTCGTCGATCAGCCCCGCCTGTTCGATCAGCGCCAGCTGTACGCCGAGCTGAAAGTACTGTGTCGCCGGCGCCAGCCGCCCGTTGAGCACGATGGTGCGCGATGCCCGCTCGAACCGCCGCAACTGGTCCGGCGAATTCGGCTCTTCGAACTCCACCGAAATCCCGTGCCGGGTTGTGAGGTAGCTCGCCAGCCGCTCGAGCCGCCCATGCAGGGCGAGACCGATGCTCGCCACAAGGGTCTCTGCCGCAAGATCAAGCGGATCGATATAGTTGTTGGCGTAGTGGAAGAAGTCGCGCACTTCCTCGTAGCTGGTCTGCAGCCCCGGCCCGCCGACCATCGCCGCATCCGCCCCCATCAGTCGCTCGTTCGCCTTGCGATAGGCCTCATAGAGCCGAAGCATGGCTCGCGCCGTGTCCGGCGCGCTTGCGGCCACCGACTTGAGCTCGATCAGCCCCGGCGCTGCCTCGCCGAACACCGGGTCGGCCATCGCCTCGCGCAGATCGGCCAGCACCCGGTCGGCCCCCTCCGAGGTCAGCTCCGCAAGATCCAGCCCGAAATTCTCCGCCAGCGTCAGCATCAGCGATGCCGTCAGCGGCCGCTGGTTGTTCTCGATCTGGTTGAGATACGACACCGAGATTTCGAGCCGGCGCGCCAGCTCGCGCTGCGTCAGCCCCGCCTTGGTGCGCGCCGCCCGCACCCGAGCCCCGGCGAAGATCTTTCGGTCAGCCATTCGCAAGTTCGCAATTTCACAGTTCGCAACTTTGCAGAATTAGCAGGTCCACACATTCCTGTCTCTCGTCGCTTCGTCGGACCGTGTAAGCTGGCGATGGCTTGGAGCGTTTTCAGGAAAAGTCGCAGACTTTTCCGGTTCGAAAGCGCGACCAACAAAGAAGACTTGGAGCATTCGCCGTTCGCCAGAACGGTGAATGATCAACGCTCAGGGGACTCCATGCAAAAGATCATCGCCGCACTCGACCAGCGGCGCAATGAGGCCCGTCTCGGCGGCGGCCAGAAGCGCATCGACGCTCAGCATACGAAGGGCAAGCTCACCGCCCGTGAGCGCCTCGAGGTGCTGCTCGATCCCGGCTCGTTCGAGGAGTACGACATGTTCGTCACCCACCGGGCGGTGGATTTCGGCATGGAGCAGAACATCATCCCCGGTGACGGCGTGGTCACCGGCTGGGGCACTATCAACGGCCGCCTCACCTACGTGTTCAGCCAGGATTTCACGGTGTTCGGCGGCTCGCTCAGCGAGACCCACGCCCAGAAGATCTGCAAGATCATGGATCTCGCCGTGCAGAACGGTGCGCCGGTCATCGGCCTCAACGATTCCGGCGGCGCCCGCATCCAGGAGGGTGTCGCAGCGCTCGGCGGCTATGCCGAAGTGTTCTGGCGCAACGTCCAGGCGTCGGGCGCCATCCCGCAGATCTCGGTGGTGATGGGGCCCACCGCCGGCGGCGCGGTCTATTCCCCCGCCATGACCGACTTCATCTACATGGTGAAGGACACGTCCTATATGTACGTCACCGGCCCGGACGTGGTGAAAACCGTGACCTCCGAGGTCGTCACCCACGAGGAGCTCGGCGGCGCCTCGACCCACACCAAGGTTTCGTCGGTCGCCGACGCGGCTTTCGACAACGACATCGAGACCTTGCTCGAAGTCCGCCGCCTGTTCGATTTCCTGCCGCTGAACGCTGCCGACAAGCCGCCCGTCGTCGCCGTCAACGACACCATCGATCGCGCCGAGCCCAGCCTCGATACCCTGATCCCCGACAGCGCCAACAAGCCCTACGATATGCGCGAGGTGATCCTCAAGATCGCCGACGAAGGCGATTTCCTCGAGATCCAGAAGGACCATGCCGGAAACATCCTGGTCGGTTTCATCCGCCTCAACGGGGGCACCGTCGGCGTCGTCGCCAATCAGCCTTTGGTTCTCGCCGGCTGCCTCGACATCAACTCGTCGAAGAAAGCCGCAAGGTTCATCCGCTTCTGCGACGCCTTCTCGATCCCCATCCTGACGCTGGTCGATGTCCCTGGCTTCCTCCCCGGTGTCGCCCAGGAATATGGCGGCATCATCAAGCATGGCGCCAAGCTCCTCTTCGCCTATGCCGAGGCCACCGTCCCCAAGGTCACCGTCATCACCCGCAAGGCCTATGGCGGCGCCTATGACGTGATGGCGAGCAAACACATCCGCGCCGACGTCAACTACGCCTGGCCCACGGCCGAAATCGCCGTGATGGGCGCCAAGGGCGCGACGGAAATCCTCTATCGCTCCGAACTCAGCGACAAGGACAAGATCGCCAAGCGCACGGCCGATTATGAAGCGAGGTTCGCCAACCCCTTCGTCGCCGCCGAACGCGGCTTCATCGACGACGTGATCATGCCCAATGAGACGCGCCGCCGGGTCGTCAGGTCGTTCGAGGTGCTGCGGAACAAGAAGGCAGTGATCCCGCTGAAGAAGCACGGGAACATCCCGCTGTGAGGGCCTTGATGCAAACGACCGGTTGCGCCCCTCGCGTCTCCCTCCCCCGTTGCGGGGAGGGATCAAGGGTGGGGGGGAGCCGCACGCTCGACCCCAGAGGCAAGGCACCCATGAGCGCCGAGCTCGTCAGAAGGCTCCGCCGTAATCCGCCCGAGCCTGAGCGCCGCATGTGGGCGATCATCCATCCCCTGCGCCGCCAGGGCTACAACTTCCGCCGTCAGGCGCAGATCGGCGCCTACTATGCCGACTTCGCCTGCCGCCATCCGGCAATGGTGATCGAAGTCGACGGCGAAACGCACACGACCGACCTTGTCCAGACTAACGACGCGACCCGCGACGACTATCTCACCGGTCGCGGCTACCGCGTGCTGAGGTTCTGGAACAACGAGGTCATGGAGAACGCTGAGGGTGTCTACCTGACCATCGCAGCCGCACTTGCCGAAATGTCCAGCATAGCTGCTCCCCCCACCCTTGATCCCTCCCCGCAACGGGGGAGGGAGTCGACTGCCAGCTCCGGCGCCAAGTACGCGGCTTCCGACAGGACCACCCCCTGAATGTTCACCTCCCTCCTCATCGCCAATCGCGGCGAGATCGCCTGTCGCGTTATCCGCACCGCCAAGCGCATGGGCATCCGCACCATCGCCGTCTATTCCGACGCCGATCGTGATGCCGTGCACGTCAAGCTCGCCGATGAAGCCATCCATATCGGTGGCTCCGCTGCCCGCGACTCCTATCTTTCGATCGAAAAGATCGTTGCCGCCTGCAAGCAGAGCGGCGCCGAAGCAATTCACCCCGGCTATGGCTTCCTCTCTGAGAATCCCGCCTTCGCCGCGGCTCTCGAGGCGGAGAACATCATCTTCGTCGGTCCGCCGGTCAAAGCCATCGAGGCGATGGGCGACAAGATCACGTCGAAGAAGCTCGCCGCTGCGGCCGGCGTCTCCACCGTCCCCGGCCATATGGGCCTCATCGCCGATGCCGAGGAGGCGGTCAGCATCTCGCGCTCGATCGGCTACCCGGTGATGATCAAGGCCTCGGCCGGCGGCGGCGGCAAGGGCATGCGCATCGCCCACAATGATGCCGAGGCCCGTGAAGGCTTCGAGCGCTCGAAATCCGAAGCCGCCTCCAGCTTCGGCGACGATCGCATCTTCATCGAAAAATTCGTCACCGAGCCGCGGCACATCGAAATCCAGTTGATCGGCGACCAGCACGGCAACGTGCTGTGGCTCAACGAGCGCGAGTGCTCGATCCAGCGCCGCAACCAGAAGGTCATCGAGGAGGCGCCGTCGCCGTTCCTCGATGCCGCCACCCGCAAGGCCATGGGCGAGCAATCCGTCGCCCTCGCCAAGGCGGTGGGGTACACCTCCGCCGGCACTGTCGAGTTCATCGTCGACAAGGATCGCAACTTCTACTTTCTCGAGATGAACACCCGGCTGCAGGTCGAGCACCCGGTCACCGAGCTGATCACCGGCCTCGACCTGGTCGAACTCATGTTCCTCGCCGCAGCAGGCGAAAAGCTGCCGCTTACTCAGTCTGATATCGGCATAACTGGTTGGGCCATCGAGAGCCGCATCTACGCCGAGGACCCGTTCCGCAACTTCCTGCCCTCCACCGGCCGGCTCACCCGCTACAGCCCACCGGCCGAGGGGGTCGGCGCCGAGCTCGTGGTGCGCAACGATACCGGCGTCGCCGAGGGCGGCGACATCTCCACCTTCTACGATCCGATGATCGCCAAGCTCTGCACTTGGGCGCCGACCCGCAGCGAAGCGATCGACGCCATGCAAGTGGCGCTTGACGAGTTCGAGCTCGAAGGTGTGGGCAACAACATCCCGTTCCTTTCGGCCGTCATGGGGCAGGAGCGCTTCCGTTCGGGCCGCCTCACCACCGGCTACATCTCTGAGGAATTCCCCAATGGCTTCAGCGGCGTAGCGCCGGATGCGGAATCACTGACGCATCTGGCGGCGCTCGCCTGCTGCTCCGCCTTCGCGCTCGACAAGCGGCTCTACCCGACGACGCCTGAACCGCGCGCCGTGATCATCGGCGCAGAGCGCTGGGATTTCGCGGTGCGTGCCGACGGCATCGAGTATTGGCTCACCGCGCCTGACGGCAAAAAGCTCCTGGTCGAGAGCGGCTGGAAGCCGGGCAACAGCCTCTGCATCGCCCGCGTCGACGGGCGCCTGCACCACGTCAAGCTCGACCGTGTCACCGGCGGTTTCCGCCTGCGCTGGCGCGGCGCCGATCTCGTCGCCAAGGTGTTGCTGCCGCGCGTCGCCGACCTGATGCCGCTGATGCCGGTGAAGGTGCCGCCCGACCTTTCGAAGTTCCTGCTCTGCCCGATGCCCGGCCAGATCGTCCGCATCGACGTCGCCGAAGGCGATATCGTCGAAGACGGCCAGACCCTCGCCATCGTCGAGGCGATGAAGATGGAGAACGTGCTGAAGGCTGAAAAGCGCGCGCGGATCAGCAAGGTCCGCGTGAAACCCGGCAGCGTGCTGGCGGTTGACGAGGTGATTTTGGAGTTCGAGGCGGTATGACGTCGCTGACTGATAGAGACGCCCCCCTCCCATCCTCCCGCACAAGGGGGGAGGTGCCCCGCCGGCGCGTCAGGCTCGATCTGGCCACGAACTCGACTCTTCACCTCCCCCCTTGTGGGGGAGGTCGGGAGGGGGGAGGGAAGCCCCGATGACTGCAAAATCCACCTTCGCCGATTGGGCCAAGCTCGCCCGCAAGGACCTGCGCGACACCCCTGTGGAGTCGCTGAACCGCGACTATGGTGATCTCCCGATCAAGCCGGCCTATTTCCCCGAGGACGTCACAGACCCCGATGTCGCTGCGTCACTCCCCGGCGCCGCCCCGTTCACCCGCGGCGTCCGCGCCACCATGTACGCCAACCGTCCATGGACCATCCGGCAATATGCCGGCTTCTCCACCGCCCGGGAATCCAACGACTTCTATAGGAAGAACCTCGCTGCCGGCCAGAAGGGCCTGAGCGTCGCCTTCGACCTCGCCACCCATCGCGGCTATGACAGCGACCACCCTCGCGTCACCGGCGATGTCGGCAAGGCGGGCGTCGCCATCGACAGCGTCGAGGACATGAAGATGCTGTTCGACGGCATCCCGCTCGATCAGATGAGCGTCTCGATGACCATGAACGGCGCCGTGTTGCCGGTGCTCGCCATGTTCATCGTTGCCGCGGAAGAGCAGGGGGTGAAGCAGGCGCAGCTTGACGGGACCATCCAGAACGACATCCTCAAGGAGTTCATGGTCCGCAACACCTATATCTACCCGCCCGGGCCGAGCATGCGGATCGTCGGCGACATCATCGCCTATACCGCCGAGCATATGCCGAAGTTCAACTCGATCTCGATCTCCGGCTACCACATGCACGAGGCCGGAGCGACGGCGGTGCAAGAGCTCGCCTACACCATCGCCGACGGCATCGAGTACGTCCGTTCGGCGCAGGTGCGTGGCCTCGATATCGATGCCTTTGCGCCGCGGCTGAGCTTCTTTTTCGGCATCGGCATGAACTTCTTCCTCGAGGTGGCAAAGCTCCGCGCCGCGCGCACGCTGTGGCACAAGTTCATGACCCAGCTGGGGGCCAGGGATGCGAAGTCATTGGTGTTACGCACCCATTGCCAGACCTCCGGCGTGTCGCTGACCGAGCAGGATCCACACAACAACATCGTCCGCACCACCATCGAGGCGCTCGCTGCGGTGCTGGGTGGCACCCAGAGCCTCCACACCAACTCCTTCGACGAAGCCATTGCACTGCCGACGGAATTCTCCGCCCGCATCGCCCGCAACACCCAGTTGATCCTGCAGCACGAGAGCCGCGTCACCGATGTCGTCGATCCGCTCGGCGGCTCCTACTACATCGAGGCGCTTACCGCCGACCTGGTGGAGCGCGCCAGTGCCTTGATCTCCGAGGTAGAGGCCCAGGGCGGCATGACCGCCGCGGTGCAGGCCGGCACACCGAAGCTCGAGATCGAGAAAGCCGCCGCGTTGCGCCAGGCCCGCGTCGACCGCGGCGAGGATGTCATCGTCGGCGTCAACCGCTACCGGCTCGAAAACGAAGCGCCGATCGCCATCCGCGAGATCGACAACAACAAGGTGCGCTACGAACAGGTCGCCCGCCTTGCGGAAATCCGCCGCACCCGCGACCCTGACGCCGTGGCCGCTGCGCTCGCGTCATTGCAGAATGAGGCAAGGTCCAACGGTAACCTGCTCGCTGCCAGCATCATCGCTGCTCGCGCCCGCGCCACCCTCGGCGAGATCTCCGCCACACTGGAGCAGGTCTTCAACCGTCACTCGGCCGTCACCCGCGTCATCTCCGGCGTCTATGCCGAAAGCTACGCCGCTGACCCGCAATACGCCCAGCTCACCAGCCGAATTGCCGCGTTCAGAGACAAGGAGAAGCGCCCGCCGGCGCTGTTCATCGCCAAGATGGGGCAGGATGGGCACGATCGCGGCGCCAAGGTCATCGCCACCGCCTTTGCCGACCTCGGCTTCACCGTCCATATGGGCGACCTGTTCGAGACAGCCCCTGAGGTCGCCGACCACGTCGCCGAACTGAAGGTCGACGCCGTCGGCGTCTCCTCCCTCGCCGCCGGCCACAAGACGCTGGTCCCCGAGCTGATCAGCGAACTCAGGGGCAGGGGCCTGGGCGACGTCACCGTCATCGTCGGCGGCGTCATCCCTGAGCAGGATTATGATTTCCTGCGCCAGGCGGGCGTGGCGGAGATCTTCGGCCCCGGCACCAACGTGCTCGAAGCCGCGTTCTCGGTGCTGAACCAGATCGAGGGGAGGTTGAGCAACCGATGAAGGCGATCGAGCTCTGGGACCTTGATCGGCGTGCCTTTCTGACCTTGAAACGAGTTCTGGCCGCTCTGCCGCAACGGGCATTGGCGTCGCGCTGGGAAGTAGTCGACTTCGTTTATCCGAACGGCGAGGCTTACTTCGAGGTAGCGTCGGTAGGAGATGACCACCTCAGCCTCCTGGCAAACACTGGAAGGTCCATCTCCGGCGATGAGTTGGTGGCAATTGCATCGTCTTCGCCTCAGGTGATCTGGGGAACGTTTCGCGGCTTTGACCGAAGCGAAGGTGGTGAATCTTGGATAGTCCTGCACGCCGTGGATTCGACATTCTGGCGCTGCGAGACAAGTGACATCACCACCCGGCAATCACTGATGAAAGCGTTCAAGGATGTGAGGATGCGAGACCCATGATCGGCCGCCTCAACCACGTCGCCATTGCCGTCCCGGATCTCGCAGCTGCCGCCGCAAAATACCGCGACCTGTTCGGCGCCGACGTGCACCACCCGCACGATCTGCCCGAGCACGGCGTCACCGTCGTCTTCGTCCACCTCGAAAACACCAAGATCGAACTGATGACGCCGCTTGGCGAGAACTCGCCAGTCAGGAAGTTCCTCGAGAACAACCCCTCCGGCGGCATGCACCACGTCTGTTACGAAGTGCCCGACATCGCCTCGTCCATCCGCACGCTGGTCGAAGCCGGCGCCCGCGTCCTCGGCGACGGCAAACCCCGGATCGGCGCCCACGGCTTGCCCGTGGTGTTCCTCCACCCAAAGGATTTCGATGGGACGTTGATCGAGCTCGAAGAGGTGAAGCCGGAGCTGCAGCCCGGGTGATCGGCCACTGCCGATTGGCCGGTCGGCAGTCGCAATCCCCAGCAGTGGCATCGCTGCAATTGGCCTCGGGCTCGCCCTGTGCTACGCGAGCGCACGGAAATCGCCCGGGGCCCTTATGCTCAAGATTCTCAGCAACGCGCTCACCGACATTGTCGGCGGATACGAGCAGCGGCGCGTCTGGATCACGCTGGCCAGTGAAGACATCTTCGATCAACACCGCCGCACCACGCTCGGTCCACTGTGGCTCCTGGTGAATTACTTCGCGTTCGCTGCGACGTTCATCTTCATCTTTACACCGCCGCCGCTCGATCCGCTGCACGCCATCTACATCGGCGTGGGGTTGCTGGTGTGGTTCTACATCACCGACACGATCACCCAGGCCGTTTCACTGTTCGAGCGCGAAGAGAGCTTCATCAAGGGCACCACCCTGCCGCTCTCCGTCTATGTCATGCGGCTGACCCTGCAGAACCTGATCCGCTCCGGCTATGCCCTGCTCGGATGCGTCGTCATCCTGCTGCTGGCTGGCGTCAGCATTACCTCGGCCTGGATGTGGTCCGCACTCGGCGTTGCCGTTGTTCTGGTCGCGTCGCCCGCGGTGATCACCGTGTTCAGCTTCCTCGGGGTGTTCTTCCCCGATAGCCAGTTCATCGTCGGCAACCTCATGCGCGTCGGCATGTTCGCCACCCCGGTGTTCTGGGGCGCCGCCGATGGTGATGCCATCCGCACCGTCCTCTATTACTGGAACCCCTTCACCTATTTCCTCGCCATCGTGCGCGAGCCGATCGTCAACGGCAGCGCGCCGCTGAGCTCGCTTGCCGTCTGCCTCGCTATTACCGTGGCAATGTGGCTGGGGGCTATCGTCCTGCTGGGTGTGTTCCGTCGCAAAGTGGCTCTGATCGTCTGATGGTTTCCATTCGCGCCCACGATCTGCACCTCAACTACCAGGTGCGCGAGAAGCTGACGCTGCGGCCGCGCGATACGCGCGTCCCGCAAACCGGCGGCACCATCTCGGGCAGCGGCTCGCGGCGCTTCGTCACCGCACTCGATGGCGTCAGTTTTGAGCTCGAGGCCGGCGACCGCCTGGGCCTCGTCGGCGCCAACGGCGCCGGCAAGACCACGCTGCTGAAGGTGCTCTACGGCATCTACGAGCCGACCGCCGGTCGCCTCGATATCCGCGGCAAGGTCGATGCCCTGTTCAACATCAACCTCGGCTTCCGCCCCGAGGCCACTGGCCGCCGCAACATCCTGCTTCGTGGCCTGATCAATGGTTGGACGGAAGCCCAGATCGCCGAGCGCACCGAGGAGATCATCGAGTTCTCCGAGCTCGGCGAATTCATCGACATGCCGTTCAAGAGCTACAGCCAAGGCATGGGCGCCCGTTTAGCCTTCGCCATCGCCACGACGATGGACCCCGAGATTCTGTTGATGGATGAGTGGATCGGGGCGGGCGACGCGAGCTTTCAGAAGAAGGCAACGGATCGCATGAATGCACTGGCGGACCGGGCGGGTATCATCGTACTGGCGAGCCACAGCGAAGAGCTGTTGGCAAAGTCATGCAACAAGCGCCTGGAACTAGAGAAGGGGAGGGCGAAGGCGTTTCGATAGAGGACCGATCTTAGTGGAAAGCAGTGCAGCGCCCGCATCACAAGGCGAGCGTGTGGCCTGCTCGATGGGTCTCGGTTCAACTCGAAGGCCAACAACCTAATCTTATTCGACTGATTGCTGCCATCTTGGTGCTGATCAGTCACAGTTTTCCCCTGACTGGCAACGCCGACCCGCTTTCAAGGTTTTCGACATCAGGCGGTGACATCGCGGTGTCAGTATTCTTCATTGTCAGCGGGTTCCTCATCCTCAGGTCGCTACGAGGGTAGGACCTTGTCGGGCTACCCACTAGCTCGCATCCGCAGAATAGTCCCTGGATTGGGAGTGTGGCTGTTGTGGACCGCTTTGCTCGTCGGAGCGATCAGTGCGACGCCTCCGACTGCAGAGTACTTCCAAGATCCGCGTACTTGGGACTATCTCCGCACCGCGCTGGTGTTTGACGTTCGCTCTAAGCTGCCTGGCGTCTTTGAAGGCAACCCGTACCCCCGCGTCCGTCAATGGTTCGTTGTGGTGACGTTTCCCCGCTCTTGAATAGGCGTGCCAAGACGATCACAGATGCGGACGCCAGGTCTGCCCATTCCGCTCGCTGATGTGTTAGCTACGTGGCTGCCTGGCGACTCAGCGCGAGGGAAACCTGAACAGCGTCGCTTGCGGCCCCCTTTCCGCAAGATTAGGCGCTAGCGAGAGAGACGGAGCTAGACTTGTTGGAATTTACCGGGGAACGCTACGTGCCGAGCGAGCGGGGCGAGATTCGCCACGAGCACCTGCACCGCTACGCGGTCGCCGCTTCGCTGGTAAAGGACAAGGACGTCCTCGATATCGCATGTGGTGAGGGCTACGGCGCCGCTGCCCTGGCCGCAATCGCCAGGTCGGTTGTCGGCATCGACATTGCCCCCGAGGCCATCTCACACGCGGCCTCCGTCTATCCGATGGCAAATCTGCGGTTTGCGGTTGGCGACGTGGCCGCGATCCCCATCGAAAGCGCAAGCTTTGATGTCGTCGTCTCGTTTGAGACGCTCGAGCACCTGGCTGCTCAGTCGGAGATGCTGGCCGAAATACGCCGGGTGCTACGCCCCGATGGGCTGTTGATCATCTCCACCCCGAACCGTGAAGTCTACACCGACGAACGCTACGAGAAAAACCCGCACCATGTCAGGGAGTTGGACCTGACGGAGTTTCGCGCCCTCATCGGGCAGGAGTTTGCAGACGTCGAGATCTACGGACAACGTTTCGTCCTCGCTTCGGCGGTTGCGCCGATCGACGCGGAGCGGTCCGAATACCGCTCCATCCTCGTCGGTGTGGGGGGTGTGATTGCCGACGGCGCCGTACCTCAGCTCGATCACGTCCGCTACTACATCGCAGTGTGCGGCAACCGTGGGTCGCTGCCGGCGCTTGCCGCCTCAGTGCTGCAGGATGGATCTGACGATCTGTTCTCGGAGAACCAGAAGGTCCTCCAATGGGCATCCGGCGTGCATCGTGAACTTGAGGCGATGAAAGCGGAGCGCGACGCGATACGGGCCGAGCTCGCGGCGCGCGACAGCGATCTGGCGCACCAGCGCACGGCTTATGATCAACTCTCCCAGGTTCATGCGGTGAGCAGCCGCGACCTCGATCAGCAGAGGCAAGCTGCGGCCCAACTGGCCAGCGAACTCGCTGAACTCAAGGCCAATGCGGAACCTTCAGCGGAGCTGCTGCGAAGGACCGCCGACGCGCTCTCCGATGCTGAGCAGCGCGTGGCCCGCAGCGAGGCGCAACTCAAGCAGGAGGCGGAGCAGAGGCACTCTCTGAACAGGCGCCTTGACGAACTGTCGGTGGGAAATGCCACCCTTATTCGCTCGCGATCCTGGCGGGCAACCAAGCCCCTGCGCTTCATTGCTCGCCTCGCCAGGGGACAGTTCTCGGAAGCGTTCTCGACGACGCGGCCGGTGCTGATCCGTGCAGCGCGCGGGACTTATCACGCCCTCCCGCTATCAAGACGTACCAAGGAGCGCCTGGCATCGGCCGTGTTCCGTACGGCAGGGGGGCTGTTCGCTGGTGTTCCGGCTTTTGAGGCATGGTCAAAGCGACAGGAACTCAGGCAGGTCGTTGCGCTGACCGCGACACCGGTCGATCAGAGTGCAGTCGAGGACCAGCTTCGCGACATTCGCTTTGCGGAGCACGCCGCTCCGATGGTGAGCATCATCATCCCCACCTACGGGAAGCTGCCTTACACCGCAGCCTGTCTCAAATCGATCATGCGGAACATGCCCACCGCAACGGTGGAGGTGTTGGTCGTCGACGATGCCTCAGGTGATCCGGATGTGGCGCGGCTCGAGCGCGTCGAGGGGCTGCGGTTCTTCACCAACCCGACGAACCTCGGGTTCATCGGCACCTGCAACAGCGCGGCCGAGTTGGCCCGAGGCAAGTACCTCTACTTTCTGAACAACGACACCGAAGTCACGAGCGGGTGGCTCGACAGTCTCGTGCGCTTTGCCGAGGCACGTGAAGATTGCGGCATCGTCGGCTCGAAGCTCGTCTACCCCGACGGCAGGCTGCAGGAGGCGGGTGGGATCGTCTGGGCCGACGGCAATGCCTGGAACTACGGCCGACTTCAAAACCCCTCCGACAGCGTCTTCAACTATGTCAAAGAGGTTGATTACGTCTCGGGTGCGTCCCTGCTGATCAGGGCAAAGCTGTTCGACGAGATGGATGGCTTCGACCCGCTATATGCTCCGGCCTATTGCGAAGATACCGACCTTGCGTTCCGCGCCCGCGACAAGGGGCTGAAAGTATACTACCTGCCGGACTCGGTTGTGGTTCATCACGAGGGCATTTCGCACGGGACGGATGAGACCTCGAGTGGCAAGGCGCACCAGGTGATCAACCAACGCAAGTTCTTCGCTCGGTGGGAGCGGGTCTTGCGGTCGGAGCATTTCCGGAACGGCCAGGCGGCCTTCCTGGCTCGAGACAGGTCGACACTGCGCAAGTCTGTTCTGGTGATCGACCATTACGTGCCGCAACCGGACCGGGACGCAGGCTCGCGCACCATGTGGCAGTTCATCAATCTGTTCCTGAACAAGGGCATGAGCGTAAAGTTCTGGCCCGACAACCTTTGGTACGATCCAAAATATACGCCCGAACTTGAGCGCCTGGGGGTCGAGGTTGCGTACGGTCCGGAATTTGCTGGAGAGTTCGACAACTGGCTGGTGGAGAACGGGAAGTACTTCGAATACGTCCTGCTTAGCAGGCCTCACATATCCGAGCCGCTGATCGCGACCTTGCGTCGAAACACGTCAGCCAGGATTCTGTATTACGGGCACGACATTCACTACGAGCGACTGAAGCGGCAGATCGAGGCTGATCCGGGAAGCGTGGCCGAACGGGAAGTGCGGCAGGCCGAGCAGTGGGAGCACAGCCTGTGGCAGGCGGTTGACGTCGCCTACTACCCCTCACGGACGGAGACTGAACAGGTGGCCCAGTTCCAGCGTCGTGCCGGGGTTGCGGGGAAAGCGCATACTATCCCGGTCTATGCCTTCAGTTCATTTCCAGCCGCGCCCTGGGACAATCTCCCGTCCCGAAAGGGCATGATGTTTGTGGCTGGCTTCGGCCACCGGCCAAATGCCCAGGCGGCGATCTGGTTTGCCAACGAAGTCATGCCGCTTATCCTTGCCGAGGTTCCGGAAGCCCACCTCTCGATCGTGGGGTCGAATCCTCCCGCCTCGGTCATGGAACTCGCACGGCACAACATCACCGTCACCGGCTATGTCGACGATGCCACGCTCGAGGCAAAGTATCGTGACACGCGCGTGGCGGTAGCGCCGTTGAAGTACGGCGGCGGCATGAAAGGCAAGGTTGTCGAGGCCATGCGGTTCGGGCTCCCATGCGTTACCTCGCCTGCCGGAGCCCAGGGCTTCGAGGACAGCGGCGACGTGATCTCGGTTGCAGACAGCGCCGACGAGTTTGCGAGCAATATAGTCAAGCTGCTCACCGATGACGATGCGTGGCGTGAGCTGTCGCAAGCATCGCAAGCTTTCGCCCGGCGGTCATTTTCAGAGGACGCACTCTGGGAGGTTCTGGCCAAGGACATGGACCCGGCTCCTTACCGGTCTGTCGCAGAGCGGCTGTCGAAAATCACAAACGATCGAGCTAAGTAGTTATGACCAGAGTTTTGATAGTTGGCGCTACCGGCTTCGTGGGAAGCTATCTGATGGACGCAATGGTGGCGCGCGGCAGGGAGGTTGTCGGTACCTCATTCCTCCCTACCGTCGAGGCCAAAGACTACGCTTGGCATGCCGGCAGGTTGCGCCGCTGCGACATCAGGTACCGTGAGCAGGTTGATGCGGTGATCAACGACGTCCGGCCCGACCTCGTTTACCACCTTGCGGCTCAGAGTTATCCCGCGCTCTCTTGGACCGCGCCATCGGAGACGCTCGAGACCAACGTCGTCGGTACAGCGAACGTTTTCGACAGCATCAAGCAGGCGCGGCTCGACGCCAAGGTGGTCGTCGCCTGCTCCAGCGCGCAATACGGAGATGTCGCGCAGGACCAGATACCGGTCAAGGAAACGCATCCCATGCGTCCCCTCCACCCTTACGGGGTGAGCAAAGTAGCGACCGAGTTGCTGGCAATGCAGTACTGCCGGAATTTCGGCCTCCGCACGGTTTGTGCGCGGATATTCAACACCACCGGCCCCCGAAAGAAGGGCGATGTCTGCGCAGATCTCACCGAGCGAGCGGTTAGCATCGAGCGGGGCGAGCTGCCCCCCGTCCTGCGCGCGGGCAACCTGGAAACGTTCCGAGCTATTACCGACGTGAGGGATTTGATCGTCGCTCTCGAGCTGCTTGCGGAACAAGGGCAGTCCGGCGAAGTTTACAACGTCAGCGGCGCGAAGCTCTACCAGGTTCGTCAACTGGTCGAACTGATCCAGAAGAACGTACGTATTCCACTCGAGGTCGAAATCGACGCAAGCCTCCTCCGTCCGACGGACGAGAAGGTGATTTTTGGCGATTCCTCGAGGTTGGTGGCAGCCACCGGGTGGCAGCAGCAGCACGACATCGAACAGACGCTCCGCGACATGCTCGACTATTGGCGCGCCTTTCCGGCCGGGGCAGTTCAATGATCGTCCGAGCACGCGCGCCCCTTCGGCTCGGTTTGGCGGGAGGCGGAACGGACGTCTCTCCATACACCGAGCTCTTCGGTGGGCAGGTCCTCAATGTCACCATCGACAAGTACGCTTACGCGACCATCAGTCCACGATCGGACGATCAGGTAGAACTCGTGGCCGCCGATAGCGGCCTCTCGAGAGTGCTTACGGCTGCCCCGCAGCTGCCGACGATCGCCGGGCTTGAACTGCACATTGGGACCTATAATCGCATCGTGCGGGACTTCGGCGCCGGCAAGGCGATGCCCGTCTCGATCACCACCCATTGCGAGGCCCCTCCCGGTTCGGGACTTGGCTCCTCCTCGACGATGGTGGTGGCGATGGTGCAGGCCTTCTGCGAGTGGCTGCAGCTCTCGCTCGGTGAGTACGAGATTGCGCAGCTCGCCTATGACATCGAGCGCGTGGATCTTGGAATGTCGGGAGGCAAGCAGGATCAGTATGCCGCCGCCTTCGGCGGCTTGAACTTCATGGAGTTCTACAAGGATCGGGTGATCGTAAATCCCCTGCGCGTCAAGGCCGAGGTCAAGGCTGAACTCGAGTCTTCCCTCGTGCTCTACTACACGGGCATATCGCGGTCTTCCGCCGTGATCATCGAGGCGCAATCGTCCAACGTGCAGGAGAATCGAGCTGGGGCCCTTGAGGCAATGCATCGCATCAAGGAGGAAGCGACCCTGATGAAGGAGGCTATCCTCCGTGGTGACCTGAATGCCCTGGCGCGTTCGATGCAGAACGGTTGGGTGGCCAAGAAGCAAAGTGCGTCTGCAATCAGCAACCCACAGATTGACGAGATCTACGAAGCGGCACTTGGCGCGGGGGCGCTGGCAGGCAAACTGTCGGGCGCCGGCGGCGGCGGTTTCATGATGCTGCTGGCCGATCCGGCCCGGCGCCCAGCTGTGATGCGTGAGCTTAGTCGCTTCGGGGGAACTGTAATGACTTGTAGTTGCACGGAAATGGGCGCTCACGCATGGCGGCGGACGTGAAGAGCTTTGCTTTGTCCGAACTGGACAAGACGATCGCAACGATCGAGGCAATTCGTTCGGACGAAACGATTGTCGACCTGATCAACGCAGCCGCGGACAAGATCACCGAGGCGTTCCGCCGCGGCAACAAGCTGCTGCTGGCCGGCAACGGTGGCAGTGCGGCCGACGCGCAGCACATAGCTGGCGAGTTTGTCAGTCGGTTCCTGTTCGATCGCCCCGGATTGCCGGCCATCGCCCTGACGACGGACACATCCATTCTCACCGCGATTGGGAACGACTACGGCTACGAGCGCCTCTTTGCCCGCCAAGTGCAGGCCTTGGCCCGGGAAGGCGATGTGCTCGTCGCGTATTCTACATCGGGACGATCTGCCAACATTCTGCACGCCCTGGAGGTTGCGCGTGAAATGTCCGTGACGACGATCGGCTTCACCGGTAATCGCGGCGGACCCATGCAGCAGTTGTCCGACTACTATCTCGCAGTTCCGTCGGCTGAAACGCCCAAAATCCAGGAGGGGCACCTGGTCATCGGCCACATTGTGTGCGGCTTGGTGGAAGCCGCCATGTTCGGAGGTAAGTGAGTGGAGGCGATAGTTCTGGCCGGCGGGCAAGGGACTCGGCTCCGCGCGGTGGTTCCGGATCTCCCCAAGCCGATGGCGAGAATTGGACAGCACCCGTTTCTGGCGCTGCTCCTCACCCGTCTGGCTCGCCAAGGCGTCACTGATGTCGTTCTGTCGGTTGGTTACCTGGCGGACGCCATCAAAAGCTATTTTGGCAGGAGCTTCGAAGGCCTCACGATTCAGTACTGCGAGGAAAAGACGCCGTTGGGAACCGGGGGTGCGGTCCGCGCAAGCCTTGGCATGGTGTCTTCAGACCACGTCTTCGTCGTCAACGGCGATACGTTCCTTGATGTGGACATCCAGCAGCTCGAGTCTCAATGGGCGGCGCAGAGCCTGCCCATTATCGTGGGTCGGCCGGTCGAAGGGGGTGACCGCTATGGCCGCCTGGAGGTCGCCGACGGTAAAGTGGTTCGGTTCGGTCATCAGTCGACGGGGCCCGGGCTGATAAACGCAGGATTCTATCTACTTAATCGAACCGCTTTCGACACTACGACCCTGAGTGATCCGTTTTCACTCGAAGCGTTCCTCGAGCAGTCAGTGCGCGATCGGCAATTCGCCGTCCACATCTGCGACGGCTACTTTGTCGACATAGGCGTGCCCGAAGATTATCGGCGCGCACAGACCGAGCTGGAGCGGGTTGTTAGTTGAAGCGTCGCGCGCTGTTTCTCGATCGGGATGGCGTGATCAATCATGACCATGGGTATGTTCATAGAACAGAAGATTTCGACTTCGTGGACGGCATATTCGACCTGACCGCCGCGGCCGCTCGGTTCGGATATCTCATCATTGTCGTGACCAACCAGGCGGGAATTGCCCGTGGTATGTACTCCGAAGCAGACTTCGAGGCGCTGACCAGCTGGATGGTCGCCGAGTTCGCCCGGCGAGATATTCCAATCACTGACGTGTTGTACGACCCCTACCATCCCATCCATGGCACCGGCCGATACAAGCAGGACTCGCCCAATCGAAAGCCTAAACCGGGAATGATCCTGGATGCCGCCGCCAAGCATCAGGTGGAGTTGGCCGGCTCGATCCTGCTGGGCGATCAGGTCACCGATATCGCTGCTGGTCATGCAGCCGGCGTGGGCACGCTTTTGCTGCTGCAATCTGGTCGGGCCGATGGGATCGAGGACCATGTTCAAGTCCATCGCATCGCCGACCTGCGTGAGGCCGTCGCCTTCCTCGTCTAGGCTGCCGGCGGTCGTCGCCTTCAGGGCCTTTCACAACAAATCACTGACTGCGTGCACGGAGGTTTTTATGCGGGTTCTGGTGCAACACTACGGCGACGTTAACAACTATGGAGACGTGCTGTTCCCAAGGATTGTGGCGATGCTGTTGGAGCGGGTCCATCCAGCCGTGGAGATCACCTACGCATCCTCGACCGGATCATCGTTTGGGTCCCTGCCGAGCGTGCGGCTTGATGAAGTGTCTGGTTCCTTCGATATCGCGTTGATGGCCGGCGGCGAGGTCGTCCACCGCTACGATACGATGCTGCGGGATATCTTCTCGAGAGGTGGCTTGAACAGCATCGCGAGCCCGACCGACGTGGTGTTTGGTGTTGCGCACGCAAAAGCCGATCAGCGGCTATGGATTGGCCTCGGCGTGCCGCCACCGACGGCGGAATCCCAGGACAGTGTCTCGCGCGCATTGCGCAAGCTCACGCACGTCTCGGTGCGGGGCAGGCACTCGGCAAAGATCATGGCCGACCTCGGCAGAAGCCCCGTCGTCATTCCCGACCTTGGATGGGCCATTCCCGAACTGGCCAACCACGAAGGCTGGCGCGACCACAGCGGTTTCTCGAGCTCCGAGCGTGATTACATCGTCGTGCAGGCGATACCGGGCTTGGGAGAGTACGATACCGGAATGATTGCCTCCGTGCTGTGCGAGATTGAGGCAGCGAACCATTGCGACATTGTGCTCATGGGGATTACCGACTGCTGGGACGATAGCCGAGATCTGCACCGGATCAACGAGCAGGCTGGCGGACGCTTTTCCGTCGTGGGTTCGGAACGTTCCTACGAGGAGCGGGGGGCAATCCTGTTGGGTGCTGCGGCGTTTGTCGGCCAGAGCATGCACGGTGCGATCACCGCCATGGCCGCGGGGCGCCCGGCGGTGCTGGTCTATCCGCCATCCAATGATCAGAAGTTCCGTGAGCTGTTCGAGATGATGGGGATTCCGCAGTTTCGCACGACGATGTGGTCACAGGTGCCCGACAGGCTGGCGGTCGCACAACGGCACCAGCAGCAGGTGCGGAGCTTTGCCGGCTTCGCATCCGAGATGCTGAACACCTATACGCATACGCTGCTGCGGGCCTAGCTCGATCATCCGCCCTGAGGTGCCGGGGCACTGTTCGCAGCTCAGGCGCGACGAAGCGTGCGTCGGATCGCCGACATTGCCTTGTTGGCTATTCGACGGGCAATCGTCGGTCGAGACGGGTGTGCAGCGGCCGATGCCGGGCCACTTGCCGGCGCCTGGGTGGCTCGTAGCTCGGTCGCAGGCCTCACGGCAGCTTCCGCGATATACGGCTCACTCCATTTCGGCAGGCTGCTCCTGACCGAGGCATGCGCGCTGCGGGTCCGGTAGAAGGCCTCGCTGACCGACGCGTCCTTGCTGAAATGCGCCATCATCTGCGTTGGCTTGATTGCGCCCAGGTCCAGCAGGACGTCGTTTACGAGCCCTATGCAGTCGACCAGTGCGACGTCGCGCTCATCTTGCGGATTGAGGTGATGACCAAAGCCCCGGTCGATAAACGGGTCGACGATGCCGCCCGTGCCGAAGAAGCGCTTAGCGTGGAACCGTGCGTTCATCAGCGGCAGGATGTCTTCGGCGCGGATGCCCTCAAAGCCTTCGTTCGAACAGTCGTGGTCCAGAAACTCCGCTTCGAGGCGCTTCAGCTGCACGTGGTACCGCTGGTCGAGCCTGAGCAGCGGCCAGAACGCCTTGAGGATTACAGCGGCCTCTGGCCAGCGCATATGGCCGTTACGACCGATCATGTCGGCAGTCGCAAAAATGCCCTTGTCGGTAAGAGCGTTGTAGGACGCCTCGAAAACGCCCTCCAGGTTGACGATGTGATGCAGCGAGTGGTTCGCCATGATCACGTCGTGCTGTCGGTCGAAGCGAAGGTCGTTCAGATCGGCTTCGAGCGGCGTGATCCGACTTGCGAGGGCGGAGTCCTCGCGCAGCGAGGCAGACAGCCGCCCCAGCAAATAGGGGGACAGGTCAGCGGCAATGATCTGGAAATCGGATATGCCCTCCGCCAGCAGCGCCCGGGCCAGCCTCATCTCGACCTGGCCGTCCCCGCACCCAATGCTGTAAATGCTCAGTGTCCGGTTTGCCGGCATCGCCTCGCGACAGGCCAGGGCGTACGCGGCGTCGATCGTATCTACCCCAAAAACGGCGCGCAGGCCCGGGCCGTAGTGCCGCTCCGACCAGCGATGAAAAATCGCCGGCAGGTCGTGCATGTTTATGGTCTCGGCATACTGGGCGATCTGCTGTTCGATCTGCTTTGCGTAGCTCAAAACCCAACTCCCAGGTGCACCTGCCATCAGCTATAGAGACGGACACGAACAGGCAAGTCCGAGAGTGGCCGGTTGATGCGTGCTCGCGGGGTGGGCATCTCCGGGGGCAACTCCCGGACCGACAGGCCAATGGCGATAGCATGGACAAGCGGCGCCGTGCCGCGTTCGCATCGTTCGCGCCAAACTGGAAGTACTTCACGTCGCCGAACTCGAACATCCGGCGAGGAGATCCATGAGGTTGCCTGCCAGAAACAAGTTGGTGGTTGGCGTTGTGGTCCGCTGTCGAGGTCACGCGTATCCGCTTGGCCCCGGACGCTATCTCCGTGACGTTGATATGCAAGACTAGCGCCTCAGCAAACGTCATCGGGTCTTCGACGGAGCATGTCCCGCACGTACCGAGCGAAGCTGAATTCGCCGGTAGCAAGCAAAGGGGCCGTCACCGCGACAAACCCGGTGGGAGGAGGCAAGAAAAACGGCCGGCCCCCGCATCCTTCTCCGAAACCACCGGCACCCCCTCCAGCGGCCATGCCACCCCAATCTGCGGATCATCCCACCGGATGCTCCTCTCGCTCGCCGCGTGCCAGAAATCCGTCGTCTTGTACAAGAACTCCGTCCCGTCCTCGAGCGCCAGGAAGCCGTGCGCGAACCCCGCCGGGATCCAGAACTGCTTGCGGTTTGCCGCGCTGAGCTCCACCCCCGCCCAATTGCAGAAGGTCGGCGAGCCCGGGCGGATGTCCACTGCCACATCGAATGCTGCGCCCGCCACCACCCGCACGAGCTTCCCCTGCGCATGCGGTGGCACTTGGTAATGCAGCCCGCGCAGCACGCCTTTGTGGCTGATCGAGTGGTTGTCCTGCACGAAGCTGCCAGTAAAGCCAGTCGCCTCGCGAAACTTCGCCTCGTTATAACTCTCGAAAAATGCGCCGCGCTCGTCCTCGAAGACGCGCGGCTCGAACACCATCAACCCATCGATGCCCAATCGCTGGACGTTCATCAGCCTCGCCCCTCACGCAGCAGAGCCATTAGGTACATGCCGTAGCCGCTCTTCTTGAGTGGTTCTGCGAGTCGCGCCAGCGCTTCATCGTCGATCCAGCCATTGCGCCAGGCGATTTCCTCAGGGCAGGCGACCTTGAAGCCTTGCCGCTTCTCGAGCGTAGCGATGAACTGCCCGGCCTCGAGCAGCGAGTCATGCGTGCCGGTATCGAGCCAGGCGAAGCCGCGCCCCATGCGCTGCACGCTCAGCGCGCCGCGTTCGAGATAGAGACGGTTGAGGTCGGTAATCTCCAGCTCGCCGCGTGGCGATGGTTTCAGTCCGCGCGCCAGTTCCACCACCTGCTCGTCGTAGAAATAGAGCCCGGTGACGGCGTAGTTGGATTTCGGCAGCTTTGGCTTCTCTTCGATCGAGATCGCCGCGCCGGCAGAATCGAACTCCACGACGCCATACCGTTCGGGATCGTTCACGTGATAGGCGAACACCGTCGAGCCATGCGCCTGCAGATCGGCACCTTGCAGCAGTTTTGGCAGGTCATGGCCGAAGAAGATATTGTCGCCGAGGATTAGCGCTGAGGGCCGGCTCTCGACGAAATCCGCTCCAAGAATGAACGCCTGTGCCAGCCCGTCCGGGCTCGGCTGCACCACGTAGCTCAGCTCCATCCCCCACTGCCGGCCGTCGCCGAGCAACGTGCGGAACCGCGGCAGGTCTTGGGGCGTCGAGATCACCAGCACCTCGCGCATGCCGCCGCTCATCAGTGTCGACAGCGGATAGTAGATCATCGGTTTGTCGTAGACCGGCAGCAATTGCTTGGACACGGTCAGTGTCGCGGGATGGAGGCGCGTTCCAGCGCCGCCGGCGAGAATGATGCCGCGGCGGGTCATCAGGTGGTCTCCGGGAGAAGGGTGTCGAGCGTTCCCAGTACGTCGGCTTGCCAGTCAGGCAGGTCGATGCCGAGCGCGTTGCGCAGCTTATGGGTAGAAAGGCGGGAATTGTGCGGCCGCCTGGCCGGCGAGGGGAACGCGGTCGAAGGTACCGGCAGTACCCGCTCCGGCGCGACCTTGAGCGTCACGCCGCGCCTCAGCGCCTCGGCGACGACGTAGCGCGCGTAGCCGTGCCAGCTCGTCTCCCCGGCCGCCGTCAGGTGGTAGATGCCGCTCGCGAGCGGCCGGTCGTGGGCGATCTGCTGGAGCGCGCGGGCTGTCACCTCGGCAATCAGCCGGGCGCTGGTCGGTGCCCCGACCTGATCGTCGATCACTTTGAGTTCGTCGCGGCTCTGCGCCAGGCCCAGAATCTTGGCGATGAAGTTGTTGCGGCCCGGCGCGTGCACCCAACTGGTCCGAAAGATCAGGTGCTTGCCGCCGGCTTCACTGATAGCCAGCTCGCCGGCGCGTTTGGTCGCGCCGTAGACATTGAGAGGCGCCGTGGCGTCATCCTCGACATAGGGTTCCGACTTTTCGCCATCGAATACATAGTCGGTGGAATAGTGGATCAGCCAGGCATCGCGCTCCCCCGCCGCACGGGCCAGTGCGGCCGGCCCGTCGGCGTTCACCAGATGCGCCAGTTCGGGCTCGCTCTCGGCCTTGTCGACGGCGGTATATGCGCCGGCATTGACGATCACGTCGGGCTGCTCGCCGTCGACGACTCTCGCCAGCGCGTCGGGATGCGCGAGGTCCGCACCATCGCGACCGAGTGCAACGATGGTGCCGAGCGGCGCCAATAACTGGGTCAGCGCCGTGCCGACCTGTCCGTCGCGCCCAAGGATCAGCAGTCTCATCCGTACTGCCTCGCCACCCATTCGCGGTAGGCGCCGCTGGTCACGTCGGCGACCCAGGCCTCATTGGCAAGGTACCAGTCGACCGTCCTCGCGAGCCCACCCTCGAACGCCTCCGCCGGGCGCCAGCCGAGCTCGCCGGCGAGCTTGGTGGGGTCGATCGCGTAGCGTCGATCGTGACCGGGCCGGTCGGTCACATGGGTGATCTGCGTTGCGTAACTCGCACCGTCTGAACGCGGGCGTCTGACATCGAGCAGCGCGCAGATGGTGCGCACAACCTCGATATTGGTCTTCTGGTTGTCGCCGCCGATATTGTAGGTCTCGCCGGGCACGCCGGCATCGAGCACCCGGCGCAGCGCCGAACAGTGGTCGCCGACATACAGCCAGTCCCGCACCTGCAGCCCATCGCCATAGATCGGCAAAGCCTTGCCGTTCAACGCGTTATGGATGATCAGCGGAATCAGTTTCTCAGGGAACTGCAACGGTCCGTAATTGTTCGAGCAGTTGGTGACGATCGTGGCCAGGCCATAGGTTTCGCGATAGGCCCGCACCAGGTGATCCGACGAGGCCTTGGATGCCGCATAGGGGCTGTTCGGCTTGTACGGGTTGGTCTCGGCAAACGGTGCTTCGTCCCGCTCCAGCGTGCCATAGACCTCGTCGGTCGAGACATGCAGGAACCGGAAGTCCCGCCGTTTCTCTTGATCGAGCCCGGCGACATACGCCTTCACCGCTTCGAGCAGGTGGAGTGTGCCCATCACGTTGGTTTCGAAGAACGGGGCCGGGCCCGAAATCGACCGGTCGACATGGCTCTCCGCGGCAAAGTTGACCACTGCCCGCACATCATGCGCGCGCAACAAACGACTGACCAAGGCGCCGTCCCCGATCGAGCCGCGCGCAAAATGATGTCGGCTGTCGCCATCCAGCGAGGCAAGATTGGCGAGATTGCCCGCATAGGTCAGCGCATCTAGCGTCACCACCGGCTCGTCGTTGGCGGCCAGCCAGTCGAGCACGAAGTTCGAGCCGATGAAGCCGGCGCCGCCGGTCACCAGGATAGTCATCTCTTTGCAGTTTCCTTCCGCCGGCGGACCTTAGCCGCAATACCCATGATCTGCCACCGCGTCAGAGCTTGCCCAGCAGGCCCGCGGCATAGAGCGACACCTGCCCCAGCGCGGTCTGCCGGTAGACGCCGGAACGCCAGAGGTTCACCAGTCGATCGGGCAGGGGCCCCGAGCGCGCCTGGCGGAACCGATCGAAGATCTCCGCTGCCGCTGGGGTAAGCAGGTCGCCGCAGGCGTCGAGCGCCGCCACGTTGCCGTCATTCCACAGCGTGAAGCGGCCACCGAATGCCGCCTTGATCCGGCTGAACCGGGCCCTCCAACCTTGGTTTGAGCCGACGAGGTTCCTGCCATGCTGCCGGTAGCGCACATGCGGGGTCTCGTCATAGGTGACGTGCCCGCCGGCGCCCGCGACGATCAGGTAGGCGAACCAGTCGTGGCTGATGAAATCCGTCCGCGCAGCCGCCTTGCGCACCAGCTCGTGCGCCGCCCGGTTGAGCACCATGGTGTTGCCGCCACCGATGTTCTGCACCAGCGCATTGGCGAAATCCGGCGGGCGGCGGAACAGCGGCGAACGCGACAGTTCCTCCCCTTCGGCGTCAGTAATGATGGTCCGCGCGCAATAGAGCGCCGGCCGGCAACCATGGGGCTCCAGCGCCGCCACGGCGACCTGGGTCTTTTCCGCCAGCCAGACGTCATCCTGATCGCAGAACGCCACGTAGTCCGCATCGACTTCGGGATTGGTCAGCAGCGATCGGAAGTTGTCAGAAAAACCGCGGCCCGGGCCGGGCAAGCGGATGAAATCGCCCTTGCTCCAGTACACGGCCCACCGCTCCAGCGCGACAGGCGTCCCGTCAGTTGAGCCGTCATCCGACACCCAGACGTCAATCATGGGCCAAGCCTGCTGATCGACCGAGCGCAACTGCTCATCGAGATACCTGGCGCCGTTGTAGGTCGCCATCAGCACTGCCAGCCGCCCCCCAGCCGCTGTCATCGTCCGCGGTCCCCGTTCATCGCACACCAGTTCACAACAAACCGATATGCGCGAAGACCGAAATGTCTGCGCCGCATAACCACATAACCTTCAAAGTCCCCGCCCCAAGGAGCCGGGCATTGTCGACGGTCCACACTGACGACTGCGCCGTGCACCATAGCCAGCGCGACTGAATGATCAAGCGGCTTTGCTTGGAGAGACTTTTCGCGTGCAAGCTCAAAGCTTTGCCGCCGACGCGTTGTCGAATCGGCATTGTCTTGAGCACAGCTCCAAGCTGCGGCGTTGCAGCCAAGAGACTTGCGGAGGCTGACGAGGAGTTGGAAATGCGCACCCCTGCGACGGGATGCACACCCGCCTCCACCCATGCTAATCAGCCTCATCCTTGGAGGAGGAAATCATGCTCAAGGGGCTCGATCCCGTTCTGAATGCCGACGTGCTGCACGCGCTCAAATCCATGGGGCACGGCGACGATCTTGTTATCGCCGATATGAACTTTCCCTCGGACTCGATTGCTCGCCAGACCATCTACGGCAAGCTGCTGAAGCTCGAGAACGTCACCGCCGGCCGCGCCGTTGAGGCGATCCTGTCGCTGCTGCCGCTCGACAGCTTCGTGCCCCATCCGGCGCTGCGCATGGAAATTGTCGGCAAGCCCGACGAGGTGCCGCCGGTGCAGCAGGAGGTGCAGGCGGCGATCGACAAGGCCGAGGGCAAGCCTTCACCGATGGGCTCGATCGAACGCTTCGCCTTCTACGAGGCGGCCAAGCACGCCTATGCGGTGATCCAGACCGGAGAGCGCCGCTTCTACGGCTGTTTCATCCTCAAGAAGGGTGTGCTGCCACCCGAGGCCTGAAGCGCTTTCAGGAAAAAGCCTGTCCCCGCGAAGGCGGGGATTGCAGACTTTTCCGGTTCGAAAGCGTGACCAGAAAAACACCTGGAGCGCCCACCGAGCCAGCAAAGCCGGGAGGCGCCCCAGCCGAAATTGTGCATTCACTGATGAAAGCACACATTGCTTACTAATGAATGCAAGCCCTACTTTGTGCGCTACCAGCGCTCGGCGCCATCGCTAACGTGTTGACTCCTAACATGTCAGCTCCATACCATTCGTCAGCATCCCGCACATAAGGGAGCGCTCCCTGGGGAGGGACGTCGGCAGGGGTTGAGGGACTTGGGTTGCGCCGTGGCGCGGCCCGACCTGCACGTTCAGTTCCGATCGAGCGCCGGCGCGGAGGCGACAACGCCGCTGGAGCGGCTTTGAGGGAGAACAGACGTGAAACTCGAACTCTACAACCGGGTTGCGGCCATGCAGGCGAACCGCCGCAGCTTCATGAAGGGCGCTGCCGCGCTCGCGGCGGGCACTGCGCTCAGCAGCACGTTCGCCGGCCGCGCTCTGGCTCAGGACAGTGTGCGCGCCCAGATCCTGCAGATCCCCGGCGTCGGCAAGGGCTCGCCCACCGATGCCGACTGGCAGAAGGTCGGTGAACTCTGCCTCGCCGCCACCAAGGCCAACGTCGCCGAGGGCGAGTTTGCCGGCGTCGAGCTGACCTTCATGGGGCTCAACAACCAGAACCTGCACAACTTCCTGTTCCGCGGCTTCCTGAAGCCGTGGGAGGCCTATACCGGCGCCAAGATCAACTGGATCGATCTTGCCCAGGCCGACTATAACCCGCGCCTGCAGCAGTCGATCGCCACCGGCACCGTCGATTTCGACATCGTCGAGATGGGCGCGCCGTTCGAGGGCGACACCGCCGGCAAGGGCCTGCTCGACGAGATGCCGGACTGGGTGAAGACCCAGATCGAGGCCGATGATCTGGTGAACTACCTCAAGGCGCCGGTCGGCACCTGGGACGGCAAGACCTACCGCATCAACATCGACGGCGACTGCCACACCTTCGCCTACCGCAAGGACTATTTCGGCGATGGCTCGATCAGCGGCATGGCCGATGTGCCGACGCATTGGGAAGATTTCCCGGCGCTGGCCACGGCTCTCGCCGGCAAGAACGATCCGATCACCGGAACCCCGGCTTACGGCTTCATCGATCCGCTGAAGTACCAGTGGGGTGGCTTCGGCTTCTACTTCCTCGAGGATCGTGCGGCCGCCTACGCCAAGCATCCGGACGATCCGGCCTGGCTGTTCGACCCCGACACCATGAAGCCGCGGGTCAACAACCCGGCCTGGGTGCAGGCCATCCAGGACGTGCTCGACCTGGTGAAGGCCAACGCCTATCCGCCCGATCAGCTCAATGCCGATCCGAACGCCACGGCGTTCTCGCAGTTCCTCGGCGGCACCGGCGCGGCGCTGACCTGGTGGGGCGACGTCGGCTCCAACGCCCGCACCTCCGATACCTCGGTGGTCGGCGATGTGGTCGGCTTCTCGATCAACCCCGGCGCCAAGAAGGTCTACAACTCCAAGACCAGCGCCTGGGAGGAGAAAGAGAACTTCGCTCCCAACATGGCCTATATCGGCTGGGGCGTGTACGTCACGAGCCGCGTCTCCGGCGACGAGAAGAAGCGCAAGGCCGCCTGGTCCGCCGCCGCACATCTGGGCGGCAAGGACATCTCGCTGTGGACTGCGGCCTATCCGTCCGGCTTCCAGCCCTACCGCAACTCGCACTTCCAGTACGATGAGTGGGTGGCTGCCGGCTATGATCGCGCCTTCGTCGAGGATTACCTCGGTTCCAACCTCGACAGCTACAATCACCCGAACGCTGCCATCGAGCCCCGTATCCCCGGCATCTTCCAGTATTACTCGATCGCCGAGGACGAACTGGTGAAGGGCATCAACGGCCAGTACGCCGGCGCCCAGGAAACCGCCGACGCCATCGCCGCTGCCTGGGAGAAGATCACCGACCAGATCGGTCGCGACAACCAGATCAAGCTCTACAAGGCATCGCTCGGCATGTAGTGCCGCGCGCGTCGCGCGATTGACAATCCACGGCTGGTGGCGGACCGTCACCAGCCGATTTAGTTCCGAACGAGAACTGTCCAAGAGGCGTGGATGGCGTTGACTGAATCACCGAGCTACGGCGCCGTCTCGCGTCGCCGCAAGGACGGGGGCAGGGCACTCATCGCCGCTGCCACCGTTCTCTTCCTCGCCGTCGGCCTGCTCCAGGCGCTCAACTCCGCCGGCATATTGCCGCTCGGTCTCAAGGACTGGCGCCCGACGCTCTACGCTTTCCTGCTCTGGTCGGTGGCGCTCGGCGCCGGCATGGTCATGGTGCGGGGCGAGGCAGGACTCAAGGCGCTGTTCATCCTGCCGGCAGCTTTGTTCACCGCGGCTATGGCGATCTTCCCGACCCTGTTCGGCCTGTCCATCGCCTTCACCGACTGGAACCTCGCCTCACTGACCGGCCAGAAGTTCAACGGCTTCGACAACCTGGTGCAGCTGGTCCGCGACCCGTTCTACTGGAACGCCATGCGCAACATGGTGATCTACGTGCTGTTCGTGCTCGTCGAGTATGCCGTCGCCTTCGGCCTCGCCCTGCTGCTCAACGCCGAGATCCGCGCTCGCAAGTTCTGGCGCGTCGTCTTCCTCATTCCGCTGATGCTGTCGCCGGTCGCCGTCAGCTGGATGGTCGGCAAGTCGATGCTCGAATACCGCTTCGGACCCGTGGCCCGCTTCGCTCGCTGGCTGGGCTTCAACAATCCGAGCTTTTTCACCGACCCCTGGATCGCCCGGCTGTGGATCGAGGCGATGGATGCCTGGGTGTCGATCCCGTTCGTGATGATCCTGCTGCTGGCGGGCCTGCAGGCCATGCCCAAGGAGGTGATCGAGGCCGCCAAGGTCGATGGCGCTTCGCCCTGGCAGCGCTTCTGGCAGGTGATCTTCCCGCTGATGCTGCCTGTCTCGATCACCGCGATCGTCCTGCGCATCATCTTCAAGCTCAAGCTCGCCGACATCATCATCACTGTCACCTCGGGCGGTCCCGGCGGCGCCACCGACAGCGTCTCGAGCTTCATCTATCGCGAGTACCGTGACCGCTCGAATGTCGGCTACGGCACCATGCTCGCAATGTTCTATCTCGTGCTGATCGTGATCTTCATCACCTTGCTGCTGAAGTTCCTGCGCAAGCACATGCAGAGGATGACCTGATGGCCGCCGAAGCAACACTCTCCGCCTCGACCGCGGCCGACGCCGGCGCTGGTGCCCGGCGCCTGAAGCATGTCGCCGGCAAGGTCGGCATCTACGCCGCGCTGGTGGCCTGGGCCTTCGTTTCGCTGTTCCCGGTCTACTGGACCATCACCACCTCGATGAAGGTGGCCAAGGACGTGCAGCTCGGCCACCTGATCCCATGGGTGGATTTCCAGCCCAACTGGCTGGGCTGGCGCTCGCTCGGTCTCTCGCCCGATACCATCGGGCAGGTCTCGACCGTCCGTGACGAGTTCCTCGGCCGTTTCCTCAACTCGGTCTACACCGCCTTCGGCGCCTCGTTCCTCGCGGTCTTGATCGGCGCGCTCGCCGCCTACGGCCTCAGCCGCTTCCAGTACAAGTTCCTCTGGATGAAGAACCAGGATCTGAGCTTCTTCTTTCTCAGTCAGCTCATCCTGCCGCCGGTCGTCTTGGCGCTGCCCTTCCTCGTGCTCTATCGCGAGCTGGCGCTGCTCGACAGCATCATCGGCCTCGTCCTGCTCTACACCCTGACCGTGCTGCCGATCGTCATCTGGATCATGAAGGACCAGTTCGACACCATCCCGATCGAGCTCGACGAGGCGGCGCAGGTCGATGGTCTGGGTCCCTGGGGCACCTTCTTCCGCATCATCCTGCCGATGGCGCTCCCCGGCATGGTCGCGGCCTTCATTCTCAGCCTGATCCTCTGCTGGAACGAGTATTTCTTCGCCGCGCTTCTCACCGGCTCCAGCGCGAAAACGCTCCCCGTGATGGTCGCCAGCCAGACCGGTTCGCAGGGCATCAACTGGTGGAGCATGGCCGCCCTCTCCACCGCCGCCATCGCCCCACTGGTCGTCGTCGGCGTGCTGCTCGAACGCTATATCATCCGCGGGCTGACGGCCGGCAGCGTGAAGGGGTAGGCCCGGAAACGCCGGCGCCACACTCGCACCCCTCCCCGTCAAGGGGAGGGTGCTGGCCGGTGGCTGGGGCACCATCCGGCCCAGCATACCGGCCCCACCTCCCCCTTGATGGGGGAGGCAAGCGAAGCTTGAGAGCGAAGCGATCTAGCGAAGCTCGGAGGGGGTGAGCCGAGAGCTCGATGCCGGGCTAAAGCCCCCGCATCAGATCCTTGTTCCGCTCATAGAGCTCCCGGAACACCCGATACCGCCGCTCGTAGAGTTCGCGGAGGTTCTCGTCCGGGGTGATCTCGTGGTCGACCGGGTTCCACGTCCGGATGTCGTCTGGCTGCACATCGCCGATCGCCAGCGCCGCGATGAAGGCATCGCCATACGACGCCCCCACGGTCTTCTGCCGCACGATCTGCGTCCGGCCCGACACGTCCGACGTCGCCTGGGCCCACACCTTGTTCTTGGTGCCGCCGCCAGCTGCGAGGATCGCCTTGGGCGGCTGCCCCACATCGGCATAGGTTTCGAACACATGGTGCGTGCCGAAGGCGATGCCCTCGAACAGCGCCCGGTAGATATCGCCGCGGGTATGCGTCAGGTTCATCCCGAACAGCACGCCCTTGGCCTCGGTGTCGTGGATCGGTGTCCGCTCGCCGGAGAAATAGGGCAGCATCACCAGCCCGTTGGCGCCGGGCGGTGAGCCCTCCGCCTCGAGCGCCAATGCCATCACCGCAGTCGCCGGGTCGAGCTCCCTGGCGAACTGCTCGCGGAACCAGTGGCTGAGCGTCCCCGAGGTCGCGAGCCCCGACATCGCCGCGTGCTTGCCGGGGAAGAACCACGGCGCGTACCAGAGCCGCGCATCCGGCACTCGCACCGGCGTGATCTCGATGATGAAGATGGTCGAGCCATACATCAGCAGCATGTCGCCACTGTCGAGCACGCCGACACTCAGCGCCTCGGCGCCGGCGTCGATCGTGCCTGTCGTCACCGGCGTGCCCACCGCGAGACCTGTCTCAGCAGCTGCTGCCTCCGTCACCGTACCGGCAATGTCGGTGGTCCAGATCGCCTCAGGCAACTTGTCGAGCCCGATGATGTCGTCGGCCAGCTCGTCGGTCCACTCAAGCTTCTCGACGTCGTAGAGCGGCGAGAAGTTGGCCGCCGAGTAGTGGTCGATCACATAGCGGCCGGTGAGCTTGTGGACGATGTAGGTGGTCGAGGTCAGGATTTTGGCGGTCTTGGCATAGAGTTCCGGCCGGTTCCGCTTCAGCCACAGGATCTTTGGCCCGATCGACTGGCTGGTCAGCGCATTGCCGCAACGGCTCAGCAGCACGTCCTCGCCGATCCGCGCCGTCAGCTCCTCGATCTCTTTGGCCGCCCGGGTGTCGACGCCGTAGAGCACACCGTTCATCAGCGGCTCGCCCTCGGCATCCACCGGCAGCATGCACGGGCCGATGGCGCTTGCCGCCACCGCGACGATGTCTGCCGGTGACACGCCGCTATCGGCGATCAGCTTCTGGCTCAGAAAGCAGAAGTCGCCCCACCAGTCTTCGCGCGGCCGGTGCTCGGCCCAGCCGGGCTGCGGCACCAGCATCTTGTGCGGCCGGGCGGCGCTGGCGACGATCCGCCCCTCCGCATCCACCAGCACGCCCTTCGATTCAAACGTCCCGATATCGATGCCGAGATAGTGCCTCATCCGATGTAATCGTCCCGATCGAGGCTGAACTTGCTGTCGATCCGCGGCAGCGCTTCCACCAGCAGCGTCGTCAGCTGCTCGAGGTCGGCCATGTCGCAAACCTCCAGCGACGAATGCGAGTAGCGCATCGGGAAGCCCACATCGATCGAGGCGACGCCCTGGCCGACCAGCTGCACATAGCTGAGATCGGTCAGCGCCCCGATATGGGCGCTCCGCTGCAGCGGCAGCTGTTTCGCCGCGGCGCTGTCCTCGAACAGCTTCACCATCGCCGGATGCGGCAGTGTGCCGTTCAAGGTGCCGCGCCCGTGGAAGGAGTAGAGCGAGATCGCCGGCCCGCCGCCGAGCTTCACGTCACCGCGCGCCGCCATGTCGGGCGTATCGGTAGCGAGGATCAGGTCGAGCTGGATCGCCACGTCGGGCATCAGCACCTGGGCCGCCGTCACGGCCCCACGGAGGTTGAACTCCTCCTGCACCGAGAAGACGAAATGCACCGTCGGCCGTTTCTTGACCTCGACCAGCGCCTTCGCCACCTCGATCATCACCGCGCAGGCGGCGCGATCGTCCACGGCCGTACCGGCTATCCGCCCATTGGCGAGCTCGGTCACCTTCGGCGCGTAAACGATGGGTGTCCCCACATCGATCCCTGCCGCCAGCACCTCGGCCGCCGACTTGAATCCGGCATCGATATAGAGCTCGGGGTAGGGCAGTACTTTGTACTTTTCGTCCTGCGAGGTGGCATGGTGGCTCTTGTGCGCGATCAGCCCGGGCACGTCTGCGCCTTCGCCGATGCAGAAGATCACCTCATGCGCCGGCAGCGCCCGTTCCGGCACGCCGCCCAGCCGCTCGACGCGAACCATGCCGTTCGCCTCGATCTTCCTCACGATCAGGCCGAGCTGGTCCATATGGGCGAACAGCATGACGCTCGGTGCGCCCTTGTCGCCCGGCAGCGTCGCGATCAGGTTGCCCAGCCGGTCGGTGGTCGAGGTGATCCCGAGCCCCGCCATCGCCGCCTTCAGGTATTTTCTGACCCGTCCCTCATAGCCGGAGAGCCCGGGAATGAGCATGAGATCGATCACCCATTGCTTGAGGCTCATCAGTACCCCCGCGCCGCGCGGACCAGCCGCATGAACTCGGCTGCCCGGTCGGCATCCACTGCCTTCCAGGTGTCGCCATCGACCTTCAGCGACGAGCCGACAATGCAGCCATCCGCAACCTTGAGCACGTCCGCCACCGTGGCGTGCTTCACGCCGGTATTGGCCAGCACCGGCGTTGTCGGCAGCGCCTTCTTCACGGCTTCAAGATCGACCATCTTCGCCGCTTCGCCGGTAATGGCGCCGGAGACGAGGATCGCATCGGGGATCGACGAGAACACCGCGCTGCGGGCCCGGTCGCTCAGCGGCCGCTGGTCCAGCGAATAGGCGAACTCAGCCGAAACGTTGTAGAGCAGCGCCAGGTCCTGCCGACCCAGCCGGTCGCGGTAGCGCATCGCCTTTCCGGCATCGGGGGTCCAAGGCCCCATGTCCGAGGCATAGGTGCCGGTGAAGATCTCGCGCACGAAGCGCGCACCCGTTGCCGCTGCCAGCGCAATCGAGCTCTCCGGGTCCCACAGGACGTTGACGCCGAACGGCACGGTGATCTCCGAGCGCAGCCGCCCGATCACGTAGCCCATTGTCGCCGTCGAGGCGGTATCGACGTTGAATTCATACGGCCGGTCATTCTCGTTGCCGAACATCACGGCATCGAACCCGGCGGCCTGCAGCGCCACGAGGTCCTTGCGGGCCCCCTCGACGATGGCCTCCACGCCCCCCTCGTAGTCGTGCAGCGGTGCGCCCGGCAGGGCCCCCAGATGCACCATGGCAATCACCGGCTTCTTGTCGCCGAACACCGTCTTGAATTTGCTTGTCATTGTTTCTTGTAAACCGCTTTACTAGACGCCTATGCGTAGCAGCGGCAACGCCCGGCGTCTATGGCCCGAGGCGGGCCGCCAGCGTGCTCCACACCAATCCTTAACCACGATCGGGTAGGGTATGCGGGAATGAGTGCGAGGTTCCCCAGATGGAACTGCTCTTTCTCCTCCTGCTGATCCCAGTGTTCTGGCTGCTCCTGCTGCCCGGGCGGATCGCCAAGCGCGCCCGAAAATACCGCTTCACCGGCGCCGGCATTCTAGTCGGCGTGCTCGTCGCCGGCTGGATCGGAGTCCAGGCCATGTCGAAGCCGCCGGCCGACACGGTCGACTACGCCGCCGGCGACAGCGACCTGCGCGCCATCCTGCTGCAGCCCGACACCGCCCCACGCTACAGTTTTCGGGAGTAGGACCAAGCGCCTTGGCAAGAGTTACAGGCTATCCGGGCAGAGCTCGAACCTTCAAACCCTCGCTGAACCAGACCAGATCGGCAGCATCACCCGATCGTAACCGCCCCAACCTCTTCGCCCCGATCGCCTGCGCCGGATAGAGCGACGCCATCCTCAGGCACTCGCCCAGCTCCAGCCCGAACTTGAGGTGCATATATCGCACTGCCGCATCAAGCGTCAGGTCAGCCCCCGCCAGCGTTCCGTCGCCGAGCCGCAGTGCACCATCCCGGCGGTAGATCGTTCGTCCGTTGAGTTCGAAGCTCGCCATGTCGGTGCCGGCCTGGGACATCGAATCCGACACGAGGAAGATCCGGCCCGGTCCGGTCTTGGCCCGCAGCGCCAAGCCCAGCGTCGCCGGGTTGACATGAATACCCTCGGCGATCAGCCCAGCCCACACGCTGCCATGGTGCAGCGCCGCGCCGACCACGCCAGGGTCGCGATTGCCGATCTGGCTCATTGCATTGAACAGGTGCGTCGTCATGCTCGCCCCGGCCTGGATCGCCGCCGAGGTCACCTCGAACGAGGCATCCGAATGCCCGATGCTGACGACAATGCCGGCGCGCACCAGCCGGGCAATCTGCTCGGGCGTCACCGTCTCGGCCGCCACCGTAACCAGCAGATAGGGCAGGGTGCCGCGCGCCCGCTCCAGCCGCACCAGGTCCGTCTCATCCATTGGCCGGATCAGCGCCGGGTCATGCGCACCCTTCCGCGCCAGTGATAGATGCGGTCCCTCGAGATGCAGCCCGAGAAAGCCCGGCACTCTCCGCCGCGCTGCCTCGGCTCCGGCGGCCAGCACCGCATCGGTGACCGCCGCCGTGTCGGTGATCAGCGTCGGCAATAGCCCGGTGACGCCGAACGCACGATGGGTAGCGCAAACCATCGCCAGGTCGTCTGCGCTCGTCCCGGGCCCCAGCAGGTGCCCGCCGCCGCCATTCACCTGCAGGTCGATCAGCCCGGGCGCCAGCACCCCACCATCGAGAGTGATCTGCGTGGCGCCAGCTGGAGCGCCGCCGATGGAGTGCACGACGCCATCAGTGACGACAAGCGCGGCATCATCGTGCCACGTCTCGCCATCGAAGATGCGGGCGCCGGTGTAAGCATTGAGTGTCTGGGTCATCCTGGAGAGTGTCCCGGGCGTCAGGGTCAGCTTCCGCCCGGGACGTCCGATCAGCCTTCTTTGGCCATGGACTTCTTGAACTGCGGCAGGTGCTTCTGCTGCGCTTCCAGCATGCGCTCGCGGTACTGGCCGTAGATGATGTCGGTGTCGTGCAGCGTCACGCCCGGGATGGTCGGCGACGCGAATACCGGCAGCTCGATGCCACGATCGGCGAGCTTCTGTGCGCTCTCGGCCAGGAGTTCATGCATCATCATCATGGCAAGCACGGTCGACGAGCCCGCCACCGGACGGGACCAGCCCTTGATGTTGACGATCGCATCCTCCACCGGCGAGCCGGTGTCGATGACGATGTCGGCGGCATGCGGCAGGCGCTTGCCCGACGAGTGCGTCGCGGGCTTCGATGCGTTCGACTGCGCGGTGATGGCGATCACCGTCAGCCCACGCTCCTTGGCGTAAAGCGCCGTATCGATGCCCGAGGCGTTCGACCCGGAATGGCCGAAGATCACGATGGTGTCGCCAGCGTTCAGCGGCTGGTGGTCGAGGAACTTCTCGGCGTACTTCTCGGTGCGCTCGAGCCACAGCAGCTCGCGTACGCCGCCGGCGCCGAGGATGTTGTGCCACATCACACGCGGGTCGGTCAGCGGGTTGAAACCGACATACGAGCCATAGCGCGGATAGGTCTCCTGCACCGGCAGCACCGAGTGACCCGAACCGTAGAGATGCACCAGGCCCTTGTTGGCGAGGGTTTCCGCGACCGCGGACGAGGCCTTGTCGAAGGCGTCGGCATTCGCTGCGGCCGCCGCCTCGGCGATCTTCACGAGCTTGCTGATATATAGAGTGGACATAGATTTGCCTTTCAGAACAAAGCGTTACACGTAGAGAGTGGAGCGGATCTCATAGCGGTCCGCCCGCATGGTGGAGACGGCGTATTCGAACGGCCCTCTCGCGTCGTAGGCGATGCGTTCGACCTCGAAGGCCGGCGTACCTGCCGTGAGCTGGATCAGTTCGGCGTCCGCCGCCGCGACGCTGCCGACGCGGTAGACTTCCTTGGCCTTCACCGGGGTGATGCCGCAGCGCTCCTTCAGCCAGCCATAGAGCGACTGCACGTTCGCTGCGTCCTCCAGCAGCCCGGGTACCCGCGCCTCCGGAAGGTGGCTGGTCTGGATGCCGATCGGCATGCCGTTGCCAAGCCGGAGGCGTTTGAGCTGCACCACGGGATCGCCGATCGCCATCTCCAGCGCGTCGGCCATCTCTTCATCGGCCGGCACGCGATTGGCTTCGATGAGCCGGGTCCCGGCCTGCAGCGACAGCGTCTTCATTTCGTCGGTGAAGCTGGTGAGCCCGCGCACGCCGGCGACGACCGTGGCCGACCGCACGAACGTGCCGCGCCCATGCTCGCGCCGCAGCAACCCGGCTTCCTCGAGGTTGCGCAGGGCATGGCGCAGCGTGATGCGTGAAATCCCCAGCATCTCGCCGAGCCGATCCTCGTTGGGGATCTGCATGCCCGAGCTCCATTCGCCGCGCTCGACCAGCTCGCGCAGCGCCATCTCGGCCTGATGCCACAGCGGCTCCGGTCGCCGCCGATCGGGCTTTATGAGACCGTTTGGTTCATCCATGCCCATTCCTCCAGTTCGGCCCATAGGCGCCGGCGAATGCCGCACCCACCAGTCCCGCCTTCGGCCCGAACTGTCCGGGGCGGATATCGATTGATCTCAGGTGCGGCGGCAATTGCCGGTGCAGCGCCGGCAGCAGCAGTGGCCGCAGCACATCCAGCGACGCCGCAACGCCCCCAGCGAAAATGATGGCCTCGGGCGCGAGCAGCGCAACCGCGCCGGCCAGCGCCGTGCCGAGGGCCTGCATGCCGGGACGCAGTGCATCGATCGCTGCAGCATCGCGCCCGCGCGCCGCCCGCACCAGCGTCGCGCCATCAGGTAATCCGATCGACTGCGCCGCCGCATCGAGCGCCCGGCCCGAGGCCTGCCGCTCCAGCCAGCCGCTCCGGTCCTCGCCCGGATCGTGGAGGTCCGCCGCCGCCCAGCCGAACGAACAGGCCGCGCCGCCATTGCCGGCGACGATCCGTCCGCCCGCCAGCACGGACGAACCGATGCCCGTGCCGATGGCGAGGAGGATCGCGTCTTCCAGGCCTTTGGCCGACCCGGCCGAAACTTCGGCCAGGAGCGCGAACTGTGCGTCGTTGCCGAGCCCCACCGAAACATCAGGCAGCTCTGCCGCGAGGTCCAGCCCGTCGAGATAGCCGAGATTGGGCACCCAGCGGCACACTGTCCCTTGCGCCAGCCCCGGAATGCCGAGGCCCAGCCGCGTCGCCCTGTGCGCGTCCAGCTGTTGCGTCAGCAGCTCCATGAACGCCGCCAGCGTCTGCGGTGCCGCCCATTCGCCCACCACGTGGACGGAAGCCGGATCGCCCGGATCGGCGACGCCGGCGCGGAACCGCGTGCCGCCCAGATCGATGGCGAGGATTGTGCTCATCCCTTCACCCCCGAACTGACGACGGAATCGACGAAGAAGCGCTGCAAGATCACGAACAGCAGCACGGGCGGCAGCACCGCGAGCGTCGCACCGGCCATTACCAGGCCGGTATTCATGGCGCCGCGGTTGTAGCTCAAGAGCCGCGAGAGCGAGATGACGATCGGGTACTGGTCGGCGCTCCCCTGCAGCACCGTCAGCGGCCACAGATAGCTGTTCCAGTGGTAGACGAAGGCGAACAGCACCAGCGCCGCGATGGCCGGCATCACGGCCGGCGCGACGATCTGGAACAGCACCCTGAGCTCCGACGCGCCGTCGACCCGCGCCGCCTCGATCAGTTCATCGGGCACACCCTTGATGAACTGCCGCATCAGGAAAATCCCGAACGCGTTGGCGAGGTTGGGGACGATCACCCCGGCGAGGCTGGCGTTGAGCCCGAGATTGCCGGTGATCCGGTAGAGCGGGATCAGCGTCACGATCGGCGGCAGGAACATCGTCGCGATCAACAGCGCGAACAGCGCCTCCTTGTAGCGGAACTCGTACTTGGCGAAGGCGTATCCGGCCATCAGGCTGGTGACGATGATGGCGACCGTGGTCACCACCGCGATCACCGCCGAGTTGAGGAACGAGCGTCCGAGGCTCACCACCTCGGCCACCTGGGTATAGGCGTCGAGGTTGGGCGCGCCGGGCAGCCATACCGGCGGCACCTGCATGGTCTCCTGCGGCGTCTTGAGGCTGGTGAGGATCATCCAGGCCAGCGGAAACGCGGCGATCACCGCGACCACGATGATCATCAGCACCAGCAGTGCACTGGCCGGTGTCGCCTTGAAGCGTGGGCCCTCGAGCCGGCGGCGGTCTGCAACTGCGGTGTTCATGCGGACTTTGCCTCCCGCGAGCGGGCGAAGGCGAACAGCAGCGCGATCGCCACCACCAGCGACAGCATCAGCGTCACCGCCATGGCCGAGCCGAGCCCGCCCTGCGCGCGTTCGATGCCGACGCGACGGATGTGATAGGTGAGGACGTTGGTGGCATTCACCGGCCCGCCCTGGGTGATCAGCGCCACCGGCTCGAACACCTGCACGGCGTTGATGATGGCGATCACCGACGAGAACAGCAGCGTGTTGCCGAGCAGCGGCAGGGTGATCGAGAAGAAGCGCTGGATCGGGTTGGCGCCGTCGATCTTGGCTGCCTCGTAAAGCGAATCCGGGATCTGCGTCAGCCCAGCCACCGCCAGCACGGTGAAATAGCCCACCTGCTGCCAGACATTGAGGATGACGATCGAGAACAGCGCCGTCTGCGGCGCGCTCAGCCAGGTCTGCGGCGGGATGCCGACCCAGCCGAGAATCTGATTCAACGGCCCTTCGGTCGGCGAGTAAAGTTTTGAGAACACCAGCGCCACTGCGATCATCGGCACCATGTAGGTGGAGAACAGCACGGTGCGGAGAAACACCCCGCCCGGCGCGATCTTCTGGTGCACCAAGAGCCCCAGCATCACCGATAGCGGCAGGATGATCGCCACCGACCCAACCGTGTAGAGCGCGGTATTGACCAGCGCCGCCTTGAAGTCGCGGCCTACCGAGTTGTTGGCGAAGATATCGATGAAGTTCTGCACGCCGACAAAGGTCGCCGTCTCGAACCCGGTCTGCGTCGACCAGTTCTGGAAGCTGAGCCAGATCGTCAGCAGCATCGGAATGATGATGAAAACCGCCAGCAACCCGGTCGCGGGCGCCAGCATGAAGACCGCTGATCGGTGCTGAGTCGAGTGCATGGTAGAAAGTGTCTCTGGTACCGGTGCTCAAAGAGTCCCCCCACCCCCTCCCCCGCAAGGGGGGAGGTGACCTGCGCTCGCGAGCTTTCGTCACGCACCGGCAGGTGTTCTGGCGTCTCCCTCCCCCTTGCGGGGAGGGGACAGGGGCGGGGGTATCTCTGACCTCGGTGTTGGCGAAGGCGGCGTGAGCCGCCTCCATTGGTTCTTACTTCGCGTTACGCTCGAGGATCTCGGTGGCGTCGGCCTGCGCCGTCGCCTGCGCGTCGGCGGCCGAGAGCTGGCCGAACTGGATGGCTTCCAGCGTCTTCTGCAGCGATTCCGAGAATTCCTGCCCGCCAAGCACCACCGGGAAGCCCTTGGCGCTGGCCAGCGTCTCGGTATAGCCCTTGAGGAACGGATCGCTCGACAGCCGGTCGGCGAACGCCGTGCCGTCAGAGGTGCGCGACGGCAGGATGCCCATCGACATCAGGATATCGCCCATGGCCGAGGCGCCGTTCGGACCCGATTCCGGCCCGTTGAGCCAGTTGAGGAAATCCCAGGCCGCGGCCTGTTCCTCGGCCGAAGCCTTGGCATTGACCACGGTCATCCAGGAGTACGAGATCGAGCGCGCCGTATCGCCCGACGGTCCCACCGGGATCGGGGCCGTGGCGATATCGGCGAAGTTGTCGCCCATGCCGGCCTTCAGCGCCGATTCCCACCAGTTCGCCATGATGATCATGCCGGTCTTGCCGGAAACGAAACTGTCGAGGAACGGTCCGGTGGTGTTGGCGTCGGCGGTGGCCATTGCCGGGTCGGAATAGCCCGATTTGATCAGCTTTTCGTAGAGCTCGAAGGTCTGCTTGGCCGCCTCGCTGTCGAGCACCGGCTTGCCATCAACCACCAGGTCGCCGCCGTTCGAAACCAGCAGCGACGAGAACGGGTGCAAGACGCCCGCCGCCCACGAGTTGATCAGCCCAAAGCCCTGCTGGCCCTTGGATTTGTCGGTCAGCTTCTCGGCTGCCGCGAGGAATTCGTCCCAGGTCTTGGGCGCCTCGGCAATGCCGGCTTCCGCGAACAGCTTCTTGTTGTAGTTGAGCGCGTAGACGTCGATCTCGTTCGGGATGCCGTAGAGCACGCCGCCGATCGAAGCCGCGCCGATCACGCCGGCCGGCCAGTTGGCCTTGGTGTCGGCGGCGATCGCCTCCGGCACCGCTGCCACCAGTTGGTCCTTGGCGAGGTCCGGCAGCCAGGCATCATAGATCCCGGCAATGGTCGCCCCGCCGGCGCCGCCGCCCGAAGTGCGGAGCGTCGTCAACAGGTCGCCGAACGGCACGGCGCGGACGGTGATCTTGGTATCGGGGTGGGCCTGGGTGTAGGTCGCGGCGGCCGCCTCCAGCTTGGCCACCGTATCCGGTGCCCAATGGGTGAGGAACGACACATCCGCGGCCTGGACCAGTGCGGTGCTCGAAAGCAGGACCGCGACCGCCCCCGCGGAGCGCGTGAAAGCCTGGAACAGCTGCATGTTTGAATTCTCCCTGTGGCGCCAGTGAGCTCTATGCTCCCCTGACGTCATAGAGTTATGACGTTATAACGACATTGGTCAAGAGGTATGCCTGTGGCTGTGGATGAGTCGGGCCGCGGCGCCGGCACGGCGTCGAGGATCACTGCTCGCAGGCTGGAGTCGGACGAGCCTTGGCGGAGCGCGCTATCAGGGGAGGAGCTGATGTCGAGGGGGGCGGGGTAGGGGGCCGAGGTCCGCCAGCTGCACGCCCTGAGGCGGCCATCCCTGGGCTAGGGGCGACAGGCCGGACAACCCGGCCCATCGCGGGTTCGTCAATCAGTCGGCCAGCAGCGCGTCGATATACGCCTTGACCGCCGGATCGTCGGACTTGGTGATTGCCGCCAGCGCCGCATCCCGGTCGCCGACCGCCTCGTCCAGCGCCGCCTGGGCGTCCGCCAGCGCCTGCCCCTCGGGGCTATCCAGCGCTGCGGCCTGTTCGTCCTCCGTCAGTTCATCGAAGTCCGGATAGGCTTCGTCGAAGTCAGCCTGCGCGTCGGTCACGGCCTGCTGCAACTCGCCCGACTCCACCGCGGCGTCGAGGGCCGCATAGGCGCGAACCTTGCCGACCATCGACTTGTCGCTGGCATGCGCCAGCCCTTGCTCGGAAGCATGCGCCGCGTTGCCGCCGCCAGCCTGGGAGGCGAGGCTGCCATTGCCGTTGCTGTGCTCGCTGCCGGCGTTCTCATGCGCGGATTCCGAGTTGCCGGGGCTTTCGGGGCGGCCGCCGGCGACTGCGCCGCTCAGGTTGGCGGCAACGAGCGGCGACATGGCGATCAGCCCGACCAGGGCGAATTTTGACAGTGATTTCATGAGCGTGGCCTCTGAGATAGGGGGATGCCCGTCCCTGCGGGCGCTTCTCAGATAGCATCGCCGCCCTGATCTCTGGCTGAGCCGCCATGTCAGCACAATTGCAGGAACCGCCTCACGCCGGCGACCCGCGCCACTGCATGCTGAGCGTCCAGAGGTTTGCAGGACTTCTGCAACCCGCGCCGGACGCCTCATGTCCCCAAGGGCGGATCAGGAGCGCACGGCGCCTCCACCAACACCGATATCGGCAACGACGGCCGGCCAAGCGCTGCAAGCTCCACGCCAACGGCAATCGAACATCGGCGGTATCAGAAGGAGGGGGCTGGCTGGGGAACCTGGATTCGAACCAAGATTGACGGAGTCAGAGTCCGCAGTTCTACCATTGAACTATTCCCCAAGCGCTTAGCCTGGATGCCGTCGGCGTGGCCGTCAGCATTTGGTGCGCGCCTTCTAGCGGCAATCGATCGTCTGATCAACACCCCTTTTGCGGCATTCTTCAGCCTTCACGATCTGTCATGCGCCGTTCAAGTTTGCGGCAGATTCAGGGCGTTGCGTTGGCCCTGATCATCCACTACCCTCATCGGCGACACTGAAATATGCCCGTGTCGGGCGCCCACGGCTTCGGCCGGCAGCCGGCGACCGCGCGGGGAAATGGAGCAAGGTTGACCGATCAAGATCGGTCCGCCGCCGCAGCCGGGGCCGAGAGCCTGGAGCGGCACCGTGACGGGCAGGGCCGTACCCCCGCCCAGACCACCGCGAATCCTGGGGGGCAACCCGGATCTGGCGGAGCGGAGCGGCGGACGCACCCCGCAGGGAACCCCTCTTCGCGACGGTCGCGAGGGCCGCTCTATGCGGCGCTCGATCTCGGTACCAACAATTGCCGCCTGCTGATCGCCCGCCCGCACGAGAACAGTTTTCGTGTCCTTGATGGCTTCACCCGCATCGTGCGCCTCGGCGAGGGGCTGTCGACCACTGGAAAACTGTCCGACGCCGCGATGGAGCGGACTATGGAGGCGCTTCGGCTCTGCCGCAACAAGCTGCGCGAGCACGAACCGACCCGCATGCGCCTCATCGCCACCGAGGCTTGCCGCTCCGCCTCCAATGGCGCCGAGTTCATCGCCCGGGTCGAACGCGAACTCGGCCTCGTGCTCGAGATCGTCGACCGGCAGACCGAGGCTTCGCTTGCCGTCACCGGCTGTGCCGACCTGATCGAAGAAGAATCGTCCGGTGCCCTGATGTTCGATATCGGCGGCGGGTCGTCCGAACTCGCATGGCTGGATTTCCGCGGTGGTCGCCCGCGCCGGCAGGGCCGCATGTCGTCGTCGATCCGCTCCTGGCAGTCGTTGCCGGTGGGGGTGGTGTCGATTGCCGAAAAGTTCGGCGGCGTGAACGTCACGCCCGAGACTTTCGAGGACATGGTGGCGTTCGTTGCCGGCCAGCTCCGCCAGTTTCGCGGCCGCGAAAAACTGCGCCAGATGATCGCCGAGCACCCAGTGCACCTGATCGGCACCTCCGGCACCGTCACCACGCTTGCCGGCCTCCATCTCGGCCTCGAACGCTACGAGCGCCAGAAGGTCGATGGCCTGTGGATGACCCGCGCCGATGTCGATGCCACCATGACGGCGCTGCTCGGCATGAGTTTTGACCGCCGCGTTGCCCATCCCTGCATCGGCAAGGATCGCGCCGACCTGGTGCTGCCCGGCTGCGCCATTTTCGAGGCGATCCGTCGCGAATGGCCGACCGAGCGGGTGCGTGTCGCCGATCGCGGCCTGCGCGAGGGCATCCTCATTTCACTGATCGACGCCGACCGAGCCGGTCGCGCCAGCAACCGCAGGAGCCGCTGATGGCGAAGGGAACAGGGCAGGGAGCCGGACGCAAATCGGCGACGGGTCTCAAGGTTCATGTAAAGACCGCCAAGGGCCGGAAGATCGGCTCGACCCTGTGGTTGCAGCGCCAGCTCAACGACCCCTATGTCGCCAAGGCCCGGACCGAGGGGCTGCGCTCGCGTGCCGCCTACAAGATCAAGGAACTCGACGAGCGCTACCACTTGTTCAAGAAGGGCATGCGCGTCGTCGATCTCGGCGCGGCCCCCGGCGGCTGGTCGCTGGTGGCGGCGCCCATCGTCGGTACGACAGCGGATAAGCCGCTGATCGTGGGGATCGATTATCTCGAGATGGATGCGATCGAGGGCGTCATCCTGCTGCAGAAGGATTTCAACGACGAGGACGCCCCCGCGGCGCTGATCGATGCGCTGGGTGGGCACAAGGCCGATATCGTGATGTCGGACATGGCGGCGCCGACCACCGGGCATCGCGCGACCGACCATATCCGGATCATGCAACTGGTCGAACTCGCCGCGGATTTCGCCGTCAAGGTCCTGGCGCCGGGCGGTACCTTTGTCGCCAAGGTGTTCCAGGGCGGCACCGAGCATGAGTTGCTGCACTTGCTGAAGCAGCACTTCACCACCACCATCCACGCCAAACCCAAGGCCAGCCGCGCCGATTCCGCCGAGACGTACCTCCTGGCCCGCGGCTTCAAGGGCAACGCGCCGGACTGAGCGCTTGCAGTAGGGCCTGGTCATGGTGCGCGGTGGTCGAGCGGACCCGTTGCGATCACCCCAGCTACGGTGTCATCCCAGCGAAAGCTGGGACCCATTTATCAGCTTGCGCAGGCTGTGAGTTGGGTCCCTGCTTTCGCTGGGATAACAGCCGGTGGTCGGTCAAGACCGAGCCATAATCACTGGGTCCGTACAGCCCAATAGTGCCCGGATCACTCGGCCGGCGCGCCGCTTTCGGCCTGGTGGCTGTGCATGTTGGCGCTTCTCGGAACCCGCAGGAAGATCAGGGCGGAGATCAGCGTCAGCGTTGCCATCACCCAGAAGGCGATGTGGAAGTCGTTGAGATCAGGGGCCCCGCCATGCAGCAGATGGACGCCCTCGAAGATGCCGCCGCCGATCGCGACGCCGAAGGCGAGGGAGAGCTGCACGCTCACCTGGCTCAGCACATTGGCCTGCCCGGCATCCTTGTCGGCAACGTCGGCGAAGATGAAGGCATTGGTGGTGGTCCAGAACAGCGACTGGAAGAAGCCGGTGATCACCAACAGCGCCAGCATCAGCGGGGTGGGGGTGTCCGGCGTGTACAGCCCCATCGCCAGCACCCCGCCGGCGGTAATCGTGCAGGCGATCACCAGAGCCCTGCGAAAGCCCAGCCGTGCGATGAAGCGCTCGGCCATGAACTTCATGGTGAAGGCGCCGACGGCCGAGGCAAAGGTCACCATGCCGCTCTCGAACGGGTTCAGGCCAAAGGCGAGTTGCAGCATGAGCGGAAACAGGAACGGCATCGCACCGGTGCCCAGCCGGAAGATCGTGCCGCCGATCATCGTCAGCCGGAACAGCGGCTGGCGGAAAATCCTGAGGTCGAGCAGCGGATACTCAGTGCGGCGGAAGTGGAACCAGTAGGCGATCGCCGCCACCACGCCGAGGAACAGCGAGCCATAGCCGAAACTCGCGGGCAGGGCCGGCAGCGTCAGCACCGAGATGCCGAAAACGAGACCGGCGAAACACAACCCGGCAAGCAGGAACCCGGTGAAATCCATCTTCCTGGGTTCGTTCCGGTGCCACTCGGGCAGGTACTTGTTGACCAGAATGATGCCGAGGATGCCGATCGGCACGTTGATCAGGAAGATCCAGTGCCAGCTGGCAAAGGTAGTGATGAAGCCACCGATCGGCGGGCCGACGATGGGGCCGACGAGACCCGGGATCGACAGCCACGCCATGGCGTCGACCAGTTGCTGTCGCGGCGTCACCCGCACCAGCACCAGCCGTGCCACCGGCGTCATCATCGCTCCGCCCATACCCTGCAGGAACCGCGACAGAACGAAGGTGAGCAGCGAGTTCGAGATGGCGCAACACACCGATCCGAGGATGAACACTACGATCGCCCAGGCAAAGACCCGCTTGGCGCCGAACTTGTCGGCCATCCAGCTCGAGATCGGGATGAAGATCGCCAGTGCCACCATGTAGGTGGTGAGCGCCAGCTTCAGCGCGATCGGTTCGGTGCCGATGTCGTGCGCGATGGCCGCCAGCGAAGTCGCGATCACGGTCGAATCCATGTTCTCCATGAACAGCGCTACGGCGAGGATCAGCGGAGTCAGGCGGAGCGCGGACATCGGAGTTTTCGGCCTTGTGGAGCGTTTTCAGGAAAAGTTGCAGACGTTTCCGGTTCGAAAGCGTGACAAATCAAAGACATCAGAGTGTTGCGGGAACGGGCTTGGCGATGGGCTTCACCTTGTGGCCCGAAACGTCGCTGCCTGCATCGGGTGGCAGTCGCATGAACGGGATGGCGCTGCAGATGGCGACCGCCGCAACGACGAACCAGGCAATGTGGAAGTCTGCCAGAACCAGTTCGCCGCCATGCAGGTTTGAAGCGATCTCCAGCGCGCCGCCCGCCACTGCGACGCCGGCTGCAACGCTGAGCTGCTGGCTCACGGCGTTGATCGCCGTCGCCTGGCTGGCATGCGCTTCGTCGACATCGGCGAACACCAGCGCGTTGACGCCGGTGAAGAAGAACGAGCGGGTAAGGCCGCCGAACAGCAGCGCGCCCATCAACAGCCAATGCGGGACGGCAGGGGTAAAGAAGCCGTTGATGGCGAGGAAGGTGCAGCCGAGCAGCGCCGTGACCATCAGCGTGCGCGGGAAGCCGAAGGCGGCGTAGAGCCTTTCGGCGCCGAACTTCGAGAGGATGGCGCCGATCGCTGCGATGAAGGTGGTGAGGCCGGATTCGAACGGCGTCAGCCCGAAGGTCAGCTGCAGCATCAGCGGCATCAGGAACGGGAAAGCGCCGATGCCGATGCGGAACAGCGAGCCGCCGATGATGGCGTTCCGGAACAGCGGCAACCGGAACATCTTCGGATCGAGGATCGGGAACGGCGTGCGTCTGGCGTGCCGCAGGTAGAGCAGTCCGGCGATCACCCCGACCACGATCGAGGCATAGCCGGCGACCGTGGGTATGGCGGGGAGGCTGATCACCGAGAAGCCGAACATGATGCCGGCAAAGGTGATGGCCGACAGGATCAGCCCGGGCACGTCCACCGGCCGCTCGTTCCGGCCATCGGCCGCATGGAGATATTTGGTGACGAGGATCAGCCCGATGATGCCGATCGGCACGTTGATCCAGAAGATCCAGTGCCAGCTGAGATAGGTGGTGAGGAAACCGCCCAGTGGCGGACCGGTGATCGGACCGATCAGCGCCGGGATGGTGAGCCAGGCCATGGCCGACACCAGCTCGGTGCGGGGCGTCGAACGCACCAGCACCAGCCGCGCCACCGGCGTCATCATCGAGCCGCCGATGCCCTGGAGGAACCGCGACAGCACGAAGGTCAGCAGCGAATCCGAGAAGGCGCAGCAGATCGAGCCGGCCATGAACACCACAATGGCCACGCGAAAGATGTTCTTGGCCCCGAACCGGTCGGCCATCCAGCCCGACAGCGGAATGAAGATGGCGAGCGCCACAAAGTAAGCGGTCAGCGCCAGCTTCAGCGAAATCGGTTCCGCCCCGATATCCGCCGCGATCGCCGGCAGCGATGTCGCAATGACGGTCGAGTCCATGTTTTCCATGAACAGCGCGACCGCGAGAACGAGGGGGATGATTCGCACGGAGGGGAGCCTCTATCGAGGCACTGTTAGGATTGAAACTATCGGGGTGAGCTTTACGGTGCGTGGGGCGGCAACGCAACACGTACGACGGCCATTAATCGCTCGGATGCTAACCGATTGACCCCTCGAGCCTACACGTGGCTTATAGTAGCCACATTTTATTCGGGTTGAACCATGAAGAGCTTTTCGTCCTCGAGCTTCGCCAGCAATCATGCCGAGGCGCTCGACCTTGCCTTTGCAGCAGTGCAGAAGAACCCGCAGGCGCTGTTCACCAATTTCCAGTGGTTTTTGTACACCGGCAAGGACACGATCTTCTTCACCGCCTTCTCGAAAGAGAGGTTCGACAAACAGAAGCTGAAGGACCTGGTGGCGCAGGTGGTGGCACTGGCGCCGCAACTGACGCACGGCTTTGCCGGTGCGCGCCCGGGGCATCCCTTCACCGAGAGCCAGCTCGACGCCATCACCTCGGTCGAGTTGGTCGACAGTTTCGACGGCTACCCGGACAAGTGGCTGGGCAAGAGTGCCGATATCTTCGACCATCCCGACCTGCCGCTGTTCCGCTTCATGGCGGCGACACTGAAGGATGGCCCCGATGCCGAAGGCCGCATCTCGGTGATCCAGGTGCGCGCCGCGCATTGCGTGCTCGAGGGCTCGGACTCGGCGCTGCTGTCGCGCTCGCAGACCGCCGGGCACGGCATCCAGTCCAACAAGGACAACAAGGTCAGCTTCGGCGATCGGCTGAAAGGCGCTCTGAAGGCAGGCCTGGGCGTGTCGCTGCACCTGTTCTTCGCCCATGTCCTGTCGCCGCCCGACAAGCCGTTCGGCTTCAAGACTCTGCCGCTGCGCCGCGACCGCCTGCGCCGCCTCGCGAGCCGGCTGGGCGTGCGGCAGCGCTCGCTTTACTTCGCCATCGTCACGCATGCGCTGCATTCCGATACCGACCGCCGCCTCAACGAGGCAGTGATCGCCGCGGCCTATACGATGCTCGATACCCGTCGAACCGACGCCGACGATGACTTCTTCCGCGTCCGCGCGCTACAGGCGAAGTTCCCGTACAAGGAAGACTTCGTCGAGTATGTGCGCTCTGTCGACGACGTGGTGAGCCAGATCGAGAGCAAGGACATCACCTCGTTCCAGACCCAGGTGCTGGCGCTGTTTGCGATGCACCGCAAGCTCCACAGCTGGTTCCCGTTCCTTTACGGGCCGCGCTTCTGGCGTTTCTCGGGTCGTGTCGACACCGTGCTGACCCTGGTACCGCCGCACCGTACCCTGGGTCCGGTCACCCAGTGGATGATGGAGCCGATTTATTGCGGTGCCTATCACCCCGCCTCCAACATCGCCACCTTCTGCCCCGGCCGCGAGTTCATGACCGTGAACTTCGTCATGGAGCAGCGCCACATCGATGCGGTCGAGCGGATCGAGCCGCTGATTGCGAAGATCGAGGCGCTGGACTTGCCGGAACCGGCGAAGGGTGTGGGCGTCGAGGTTTGAGGCGGCGTGGCGTGAGGGCGTCGTAGCTCGGTGCTGGGCCCAAATCTCTCTCCACCCACCGGCGTCATCCCGGCGAAAGTCGGGACCCAATGCTCTGACTGCTCAGCAAGCGCCAAGCCATCCGACCTTGCTGTGATGGACCGGCGCGCTCCGTGCCCATCCTGTCCACCGAGCAGTAGGTCCCGGCTTTCGCCGGGATGACGGCCGGTGGGTGGGAGATTGTGAGTTATTGCCGACCGAGATAGGGCGGGTAGCAGAGCCTAACCCAACAATCTCGTCCCACAGGTCATCCCAGCGTGGGTTCGTCGCTTCGATCAGCTCTACCTTCCACGCTCGTCGCCATTCCTTGATCCGCTTCTCACGCGTGATTGCAGCCTCGGCGTCGCCCTGTTCTTCGAACCACACCAGCCGTGTCACGCCGTATCGTGCAGTAAAACTGTCGGCGATTGCGTGCGTGCGGTGCTGCCAGACGCGGCCAACCAGATCGGACGTCACGCCGGTGTAGATCGTGCCGCGCTTGCCGCTCGCCATCATGTAGACGAAGAACTGTTTGTCCACCTGCGCCCCCGAACCATCGGATCAACGCAGGCGGACGCCGTCAACGTAGGGCCAGCCTAAGCCACCTGCCTCCCATACTTGCTCGCCACTTCCTCGGCCAACCTCCCGCTGATCTCGGCCAGGTGGTCGAACTCCTGTTCGAAGCTGCCCACCCCTGCGGTTGCCGAGCGCAGCTCGATGATCAGGTCCTGCATCTCGGAGGCGGGGACATAGGCGTGGATATCGTCCCAGCCATCCCAGCCCTCGCGAGTGTCGGAGCCGACGATCTGGCCGCGGCGGCGGGGCAGGATGGCGTTGATGCGGGCGGTGGCCTCGCTGGGACAGTGCACCGTCACTTCCATCACCGGCTCCAGCAGCACCGGCTCGCACTGCGGCATACCCTCGCGCATGCCGATCTGTGCCGCCTGCCGGAACGCCATGTCGGACGAGTCGACCGTGTGGTACGAGCCGTCGGTCAGCGTCACCGCCACATCGACCACCGGGAAGCCCAGCGGGCCGCCCATGCCAAAGTACTCGCGGACGCCGGCTTCCACCGAGCTGATATATTGCCGTGGCACCACGCCGCCGGTGATCTTCTCGTCAAAGCCCAGCCCGCCGCCGCGCGGTAGCGGCTTGATGGTCAGCACCACGTCGCCGAACTGGCCGTGCCCGCCCGACTGCTTCTTGTGCCGGCCGCGCACATTGGCCGACTTCCTGATCGTCTCCCGATAGGCGATGCGCGGCACCGAGGTGGTGACCGGCACGCCGTAGCGTCCGGTGAGCCGCTCGATGACCACACGCAGATGCATCTCGCCATGTCCCTCGAGCACGGTCTCGCCGGTCTCGGGGACATGGGTGAGATGCAGCGAGGGATCCTCCTCGAGGATGCGCTGCAGTGCCGTCGATAGCCGCACGTCGTCCTTGCGCTCCCTGGGCGATACGGCGATGGCCATCATCGGCATGCTCTCAGGCGGCGGCATCAGGTCGGGCACCATGCGGCCGGCCGACAGGGTATCGCCGGTGCGGGCGGCTTCGACCTTGCCGAGCGCTACAGTTTCCCCCTCCTGCGCCGCCTCGCGCTTCTGCGGTTCCTGGCCCATCACCCGGAAGATGCCGGAGACCTTGCTCTCGCGGCCATCGGCGGAGCGAAGCGCAGCACCATCGGCGACGCTGCCGCTGAGCACGCGGGCCACGCACATCTTGCCGCTGCGCGCGGTCTGCATGGTCTTCATGATCTGCACCACGGCGCCGGGCCCGTCGGCGAGCCCGAGCCGGGCCCGGGTTTCCTTCACCGTCGGCGCCTCGTGGCGGATCGCCTTGAGCAGCCGGGTGATGCCGTTGCCGTGCTCGGCTGAACCGATGAACACCGGACAGATCTTGCCGGCGCGCATCTCCTCGACCAGGTCCTTGAAGATCAGGTCCTTTTCCGGTTGGACGTCCTCGAGCAGTTGCTCCATCAGCACATCGTCGAAATCGGCAATCTGCTCGAGCATCGCAGTGCGCGCGGCGACTTCGTCGGCCTTCTCGCCATCCGGCAGCGCCACGATCTCGCTCTCCTTGGCCTCGTGGTAGACATGCGCCCGCTCGAGTGCCAGGTCGATGCAGCCGGTCACCACGCCGCCCTTGGTCATCGGCAATTGCCTCAGCACCAGCGGCACGCGGCTGGCCGGCTGCAGCATCGTGAGGATATCGCGAACCTGGCCCGAGAGCTTGTCGATCTTGTTGAGGAAGATGAGGTGCGGAAGCTTCCGCGCTTCGAGATCCCTGAGGATCAGCTGCAGCGCCGCGACCTTCTTGGGGTCGGCCTCCGCCACCACCACAGCCATGTCGCAGCCGGCGAGCACGGGCAGGGACTCATATTGGAACTCGACCGAACCGGGGCAGTCTACGAAGCTGTAGCGGTCTCCCATGAACTCGGTTTCGGCGACGTTGACCTCGACGCTCATGCCGTTGGAGCGGGCTTCCGGCGAGGCATCGCCCACCATGTTGCCGTCCTTGGCATTGCCTTGTCGGGTGATGGCCCCAGTGCGCATGAGGATCGCTTCGAGCAGCGAAGTCTTGCCGCTCGCGAACGGCCCCACCAGCGCGATGCACCGGGGCCCGGCTTGTCTGCCGTTGTCGTTTGCCATTTACTCCTCCTCGTTCGTGATTTGTTCCTCTGGCGACGTCCTCCCCGGTGCGTGTTCCTCGCACCGTTGAGGCGCGTCCGCCGCGATACTGTAGCGCTCTGCCACGGCGGAGCCAATCGGCGGTTCGAAGCTGTGGATCACGGTGACCAACCCACCCACCGGCGTCATTCCCGCGAAGGCGGGAACCTGGTGGGATGTCGCAGCACCAGCGGGGGGCCGGCCTGGGTACCCGCCTTCGCGGGGATGACGCCGTGGTTGTGGCATGGCTGCTACGCCACAACCGCCCTTCCCAATCCCGAACTCCGGTGGTAATCACCCTCGCCAACCCGTGAGCCGGCGACGAGTCGTTCCGCTCACGGGCTTCCGTTTTTCTGATGCTCAGAAGGGAAGGGCCCGACCCTTGGCGAAGATCATTACTTCCATCACCGGCGATAGCGCACTGACGTTCGACGACGTGCTGCTGCAGCCTGCGCGCTCCGATGTGCTGCCGACCGATGTCGACATCCGCACCCGGGTGACCAAGGATATTTCCCTCAACATCCCGATCCTGTCGTCCGCCATGGACACGGTGACCGAGAGCCGCATGGCCATCGCCATGGCGCAGGCCGGCGGCATGGGCGTGATCCACAAGAACCTCGATATCCTGGTGCAGGCCGAGCATGTCCGCGCCGTGAAGAGCTTTGAAAGCGGCATGGTGGTGAACCCCATCACCATCGGCCCCGACGCGACGCTCGCCGATGCGCTGGCACTGATGGAAGCCAACCACATCTCCGGCATTCCGGTGGTGGAGAATGGTGGGCAGGGCGGCCGCAAGGTCGGCAGGCTGGTCGGCATCCTCACCAACCGCGACGTGCGCTTCGCCAATAACCCGCGCCAGCGCATCGCCGAACTGATGACGCACGAGAACCTCGTGACGGTGCGTGACGGTGTCAGCAAGGACGAGGCCAAGCGCCTGCTGCATGCCCACCGCATCGAAAAGCTGCTGGTGGTCGATGACGATCGCCGTTGCGTCGGGCTGATCACCGTCAAGGATATCGAGAAGGCCCAGCTCAACCCGCATGCCGTGAAGGATGCCCAGGGGCGCCTGCGCGTCGCGGCGGCGACCGGGGTTGGCGATGCCGGCTTCGAGCGCTCGCTGGCGCTGATCGATGCCGGCGTCGACCTCCTGGTGATCGACACGGCGCACGGTCACTCGACCGGCGTGCTGAAGTCGGTGGAGCGGGTAAAGCGCGAGAGCAACTCGACCCGCATCGTCGCCGGCAACGTGGCGACTGCCGAAGCCACCCGCGCACTGATCGAAGCGGGCGCGGATTCGGTGAAGGTCGGCATCGGCCCGGGCTCGATCTGCACCACCCGCATCGTCGCCGGTGTCGGTGTGCCGCAGCTTGCGGCCGTCATGGCCTGCGCCGAAGAGGGCGACAGGCACGGCATCCCGGTCATTGCCGACGGCGGAATCAAGTTCTCAGGTGATCTGGCCAAGGCATTGGCCGGCGGTGCGTCTTGCGCCATGGTCGGCTCGTTGCTGGCCGGCACCGACGAGAGTCCGGGCGAGGTCTACCTCTACCAGGGCCGCTCCTATAAGTCGTATCGCGGCATGGGCTCGGTGGGCGCCATGGCCCGCGGTTCGGCCGATCGCTACTTCCAGCAGGAAGTGAACGACAGCCTGAAGCTGGTACCCGAAGGCATCGAGGGTCAGGTGCCCTACAAGGGCGCCGCCGGCAACGTGCTGCACCAGCTGGCTGGTGGCCTCCGCGCCGCCATGGGCTATACCGGCGCACCGACCCTGCAGGCTTTCCGCGACAATTCGGTGTTCGTGAAAATCTCCGGCGCCGGCCTCAACGAGAGCCACGTCCACGACGTGTCGATCACCCGCGAGAGCCCGAACTACCGCGGCGGTAACTAAAGGCCGCCGCGCGATGGCGTTCTGGCTGATCGCCGCCATCCTCGCCCAGGGCGCACTCGCCCTGGGGCTGCTCTGGTACCTCGGCGCCATCCGCATCCCGATGGTGATGAAGGGTGAGGTGCGGATCGACGACATCGCGCTCGAACGCAAGGGCTGGCCGAAGCGCGAATGGCAGGCTTCGAACGCCTTCGACAATCAGTTCCAGCTGCCGGTGCTGTTCTATGTCGGGGCTGGGCTGGCGCTCTATTTCGGCCCGACCCTTCTCGAGATCGTGCTGGCCTGGTTGTTCGTTGTGTCCCGTTACGCGCATGCCTTTGTGCATGTCACCGACAACCACGTGATCCGACGCTTTGCCGCCTATTTCGTCGGGTTGCTGTTGCTCTGCGTGTTCTGGCTCGACCTCGCGGTGCGGCTGCTGCTCGCGCTGTAGCGAGCTTGATCCGCGTGCCGCATCGTGTCACGGACGCGGCTGACGAGAAGAGGATCTTCGCATGAGACTGCCCGGCCGGATTGCTGCCGCCATCGCTGTGCTCGCCGATATCGATGCGCATAAGCGCCCGGTGGCCGAGGCGCTGAAGGCATGGGGGCTCAACAACCGTTTCGCCGGCGCCGGCGATCGTGCCGCCATCGGCAACCTCGTCTACGATGCGCTGCGCCGCAAGAGCTCGCACGCCTGGGCCATGGGCTCGGACGCGCCGCGCGCCCTGGTGCTGAGCGTCGTGGTGCGCGAGTGGGGCGAAAAGATCGAGGAGCTCAACCTGAGCTTTGAGGGTGATCGCTTCGCTCCGGCCCCGATCGATGCCGATGAGGCCGCAAAGCTCACCGCCGCCGATCCGCTCGCCGGTGCGCCCGACCATGTGCGCGGCGATGTGCCCGAATGGGTCGCGCCGCACCTCGCCGAGAGTTTTGGCGAGAACTGGGTCGCCGAAGCGCACGATCTCTCCGGCCGGCCGCCGCTCGACCTGCGCGTCAACACGCTGAAAGCGAACCGCGACAAGGCGCTGCGGGCGCTCAGTCGCTTTGCCCCCGATGCGACGGTGATCATCCCCGAGGGCATCCGCTTTCCCGCCGGCGATCGCGACAGCCGCACGCCGAACGTCCAGAGCGAAGAGGGCTACATCAAGGGCTGGTTCGAGGTGCAGGACTTCGGCAGCCAGATCGTCGCCGCGCTGGGCGGGGCACGCGGTGGCGAGCAGGTGCTCGACCTGTGCGCCGGGGCAGGGGGCAAGACCCTAGCCATGGCCGCGGCGATGCAGAATCGTGGCCAGATCTTCGCCTATGACAGCGACCGCACCCGACTTGCTCCGATCTATGACCGCCTGAAGCGTGCCGGCGCGCGCAACGTGCAGGTCCGCGCCCCGGGCGAGGGCGTGCTCGACGACCTGGTCGGCAAGCTCGATCGCGTCGTGGTCGATGCGCCATGCACCGGCTCGGGCACCTGGCGCCGCCAGCCGACCGCCAAATGGAAGCTGACGCCCGAGCAACTCTCCGGCCGCGTCGAGGAGCAGCGCGCCATCCTCGTTGAGGCGGCGAAGTACCTGAAGCCTGGCGGCACGCTGGTCTACATCACCTGCTCGGTGCTGCCTGAAGAGAACGCCCGGCAGGCCGCGGCCTTCCTCGAAGCCAACCCGGAGTTCAAGGCCATCGCCGGCAACAAGCTATGGATGAGCCACTTCTCCGGCACCAAGCTGCGGGCCCGCTTCTCGCCCGAGGGTGGGGTGTCGCTAACTCCGCACCTCACCGGCACTGACGGCTTCTACGTCGTCGCCATGCAGCGAGGCTGAGATGATCCGCGACGACGCCGGCGGCCTGTCGCCCATGTTCATCTTCGCCGTCGGCTCTGTCGCCTTCCTGCTGATCGTTGGCGCAGTGATCTGGTTCGCCATTCCGGGTGCCAGCGCCAGGCACCATTTCGTCTCACCGTCCGGGCGCGTCGCGCTCGATATCGGCGAGCAGTGCGGCGAGGCGAGCTGCGAGCGACGGGTCATCGCCGAAACCATCGCCGCCGATGGTAGCAAGTCGCGCCGCGGCTGCCGGGTCGAGCTGACCGAGACGCAGCCGGTGCTGCTCAACGCTTTTCCGCTCTGGGCCGCCGACGAGCAGACGGTCGAGATCGTCTATGCCGACGCTGAAGGGCAGGGCGGCAAGTTCCCGCTGAACATCGCGGCCGATTGTACGCAGAGCGAGTGAAACTTGCCGCCGCCCGGTACGTTACTGGCGGCATGAGCACTCTTTCGATATCCGACCTCAAGACGCCGCGCGCATTGATCTTGCTGGCTGTTTTCCTCGCCGTGGTCATCGGCGTGGGCGCCGTCATCGGCGTCGCGACGGCGCCCGGCGAGTGGTACGCCAACCTTGCCAAGCCGCCGTTCAACCCGCCGAACTGGCTATTCGGCCCGGTCTGGTTCGCCCTCTATGTGCTGATCGCCATTGCCGGCTGGCGCACGTTCCTGAGCGAGCCCAATGGCACCGGGATGAAGCTCTGGTGCGGGCAGATGGCGCTCAACTGGTTATGGTCGCCGGTCTGGTTCTCGCTGCACCTGCTGTGGCCGGCCTTTATCGTGATCATCGCTATTTTCGCGTTGATCATCATCTTCATCGGCAATCGCTGGAACCGCGATCGCCTGTCCGCGATGCTGTTCGTGCCCTATGCGGCATGGGTCGGCTTCGCCAGCCTGCTGAACCTCGCCATAGCGACGCTGAACTGACCGGGCTAATGCAGTTCGCGTGAGATCGGCTCACCCAGCTCCAGTCGGCTGAAGCTGACCTCCAGCCCTTCGCCGGTGGGCGAGCAGGTCATCGGCCCAACCTCCACCGTCTCGCCCATGCCGAGGAAGCACAGTCGCACCAGTTGCCAGCTCCCATCGGGCTCCTGCAGTTGTACCCGCAGGGCTTCGGCGTGGCGTGTCAACCGCAGCGTCACTGCTCCATCGACGGGCCGATCGAGTTTCAGCACCGACCAGTCCGACTGGTCGTCGCGAGTTACCACCACCGAAAAGTGCATCGCCCCATCGGTGAATTCGACGCCGCTCTTCAGCCAGTTGTCGCCGTCGACGAACAACATCGCTCCCGCCTGATCGTAGAGCCGCTGGTAATTGGCGATGAAGGTCACCTCGAAGCTGAAATCGCCGCTCACTTCGGTGGCGCGAAAGTGCCCGTTGGCGTGCTTGAAGCCGTAGAACGTGTTGTTCCAGTAGTCGGTCTCCCGGCCGGTCCGCACCGTCAGCGTGCCGCCGCGCTCTTCGTAGAACGGCGGCTGATTGCGCCAGAAACTCTTACCGGCTTTCATCGGGTCATCCTGCAGCTGGAGAAAGGGTCGCCGAACCCGCGCCACGCCGCTCCTTGCCGCGCGCCCACTGAATCACCGGGTTCTCGACCAGATGATACGACAGGTGCGCCACCGTGAAAGTGATGACCGTGATGATCGTACAGGTGACGACGAAGCGGGTCGGATCGGACGACTGCCCGTGGTCGATCTGCGGATCCCAGTAGACCCGCACCAACTCCAGGACCGGATAGTGCCAGATATAGATGCCGAACGAGATCTTCGCGATGTAGCGCGTCACCGGGTTGTCGAGCAGCCGTCCGAGCAGCGCACTGGATGGTGAGGACGAAAGGAACAACCCGACCGCCAGGACGAACCACGGAAAACCATAGGGCACACCCAGCCAGCCCCAGCCATCCGCGGTCTTGGCCGAAAGCTGTTCGTGCATCAGGTAGATGCTCCAGGCGAACGCCGCGAGCGCGATGGCGTCGAACAGCGCATGCCGGTATTTCGCCCAGCGCACTTGCAATCCGGCGGCCAGCGCGCCGATGGCGAACATGGCAAAGAACGCGAACGGGTTGAAGCGCGGCATCCAGTACTTGGCGCCGCCGATCAGCCCGTAGTCCCAGCCGCGTTGGTGCATGTCGACCCGGTAGTAGCGGGTGAACAGCCAGTGCGCGGCCAGCGCCAGGCCGATCACGCCCAGCCATAACAGGCGCGACTGCCAACCCTGGCCGCTCCATCGGCCGATCAGGAACAATGCCGCAAAGCCGAGCGGCAGCAGCAGGTACGAGGTGACCTCGAAGCTGATGGACCAGAGGGGCCCATTCACCTCGACTGGGAACAGCGTGATCCAGTGCCAGTCGGCGACCGTGAGGATGCCGGCGACAAGCCGCAGCACCAGCTGCCCGTCGAGCGCTGCGCCGAACACCGTGAGGCTGAGGACGAAGGTAACCAGCAGCGCCAGCCAGTACCCGGGTAGGATGCGGGCCGCACGCCGCATGGCATAGACCCGCAGCGACGGCGCCGGCTCACCCCGATCCAGCGCCTGCCAGAACGGCCGTGCCAGGAGGAACCCGGACAAGACAAAGAACATCGCCACGCCGAATGTGCCGATCTGTGCGAAGACCCGGAACCACTCGACGCCGCCGAGCTGGTCCTGCCAGCTCATCCGCTGCGCCAGATGGTGGAACAGCACCGTCAGGCACGCAGCCGCACGCACGAAATCCGCGCCATTCAGGCGGTTGTCAGTCATCGGGCTCCCCTCGCGTGGCACGCCGCGTCTGCCGCGCGGTAGGTCGTGCAATCGATTTCATTTGGCACCGCCAGGGGCTTCTGCGCAACCCCCTTGCGCTCGTCGCAACGCGTCGCCGATCGGCGTGGCGACAAGCGGAGGTAGCGGTTGACGCGGGGCGGTCACTGCGCCCTACTGGAGCAATACTTATCGCGTAGAGGCAAAATGACTTTTCAGGATTTTGTCACTCGGATGATGGATCCAAGTCATCTGCTGACTCATTTGCCATATGCTCTTCTCGTCATCTCTATGCTGATGAACGACATGGGCTGGCTCCGCGCTATTGCTATCGCCGCAGGCATAATACGTATTATCAATCGCGCCTTCTTTGAGATCGATCCGATCATCGTGTTCTGGGAGGTGATCTTCGTCTCCGTGAATGTCGTTCAACTGCTGATCCTCTGGTACTACGCCAAGCGCTACCGCTTCTCTGACGACGAGCAGCGTTTCGCCTCGATCATGCCCACCAGCATCGATCGGCGAACCATCCGGCGGTTGCTGCGCCTCGCCAAGCTTCGTCACGCTCCCGAGGGCCAGAAGCTCACCGAGGAGGGCAGGGCCGTTACCGAACTGGTATTCATCGCCGATGGGGTGATGCAGATCGAGCAGGCCGGCCGAATTGTCGCCGTGTGCGGACCTGGGGATTTCGTCGGCGAGATGAGCTTCGTCACCGGCGCCCCGGCTTCGGCTACCGCGATCGCGGCCAAGCCGATGCGATATCTTGCCTTCGAACAGGCGAGGCTCCGCGCCGCTGTCGAAGCCGACAACGACCTCCGCCAGGCCCTCGACGCCAGCCTCAACCACAACCTGGTCGGCAAGCTGGCCAAGGCCAACGCCGCCCACCCCGAGCGCGTCGCTGCCATCTAGAAGATTGAGCCCCTTGTTTATGACAGTCGGAGCGGGCAAGGGCCTCGACTTCGCTGTTTGCTTTGTGGTGCACGATGTCCGGCCTGTTCGACCAGTTGCTCACCGGTCTCACCAATCCGGTCATCCTGTTCGGTCACTTCACTTACTTCCTGCTGATCGTCTCGATGCTGATGCGGCGCATGGTGTGGCTCAGAAGCTTTGCCGTGGCGTCGGGCGTCGCCAAGATCGTCTATCGGGCGTTCTTCATATTCGATCCGGTGAGCGTCCTGTGGGAAGCGGTGTTCGTGCTGGTGAACATCGGCCAGTTGTTGCTGATCTGGTATTACGAGCGCCACCACCGCTTCACTGACGACCAGCGTCACTTCGTCGACAGCATGCCGCCCGGCGTGGAGCGCCGCGCCCTGAAGCGCTTGCTGGCCTTCGCCACGGTGCGTGAAGTCCCTGCCGACGAGGTGCTGGTGCGCGAAGGGGAGGTGGTCAAGGACCTGCTCTATGTCGCCAGCGGCGTGGCGCGGATCGAGAGCGCCGGGCGGATCATCGCGGTATGCGGGCCGGGCGACTACCTGGGCGAGATGAGCTTTCTCAGTGGCGAGCCGGCTACTGCTAGAGTGGTGGCGTCCAAACCGATGCGGGTGCTGGCTTTCGACCAGCAGCGGTTGCACGCTGCCGTCGCATCAGATGCCGCCATCCATCGCGCCATGGAGGCCGGATTGAACCGCAACCTCGTCGGCAAGCTGGTGCGCGCCAACACCACCAGGGTCGCGCCCCTCTCGGCATAGGTGCCTTGACCGGCAGGAGACTTGCGGAATCCCCGCCCGGGCTTTATTTCCCGGCCATGACAGACATCGCCGCCGCCCCCGCCGAGTCCATTCTCATCATCGATTTCGGGTCCCAGGTGACCCAGCTGATCGCGCGCCGCCTGCGCGAGACTGGCGTCTATTGCGAAATCCATCCGTTCCAGAGCGCCGCCGAGGCCTTCGCCCGGCTGAGGCCGCAGGGCGTGATCTTTTCGGGCGGTCCCGCCTCGGTGACCGACGAGGGCAGCCCCCGCGCGCCGCAGGAAGTGTTCGATTCGGGCGTGCCGATCCTCGCCATCTGCTATGGCCAGCAGACGCTGGCGCTGCAGCAGGGTGGCAAGGTCGAGGGCGGCCATGCCCGCGAGTTTGGCCGCGCCGATGTCGAGATCAAGGAACAGAGCCCGCTGTTCGACGGTTTCTGGAAGGTCGGCGGGCGCTATCCGGTGTGGATGAGCCATGGCGACCGCGTCACCGAGTTGCCCGAGGGCTTCACCGTTATCGGCACCTCCGAGAACGCCCCGTTCGCCATCGCGGTCAACGAACGCAAGCGCTACTACACCACTATGTTCCACCCCGAGGTGGTGCACACTCCCGATGGCGGCAAGCTCCTGCAGTCCTTCGTGCACAACATCGTCGGCCTCAAGTCCGACTGGACCATGTCGGCCTATCGCCAGCGCGCCGTCGACAAGATCCGCGCCCAGGTCGGCAAGGGCAGGGTGATCTGTGCGCTGTCCGGCGGAGTCGACAGCTCGGTTGCGGCGATCCTCATCCACGAAGCCATCGGCGATCAGCTGACCTGCGTGTTCGTCGATCACGGCTTGATGCGGATGAACGAGGCCGACGAAGTCGTCTCGATGTTCCGCGACCACTACAATATCCCGCTCGTCCATGTGGATGCCGCCGACAAGTTCATCGGTGCGCTCGAAGGCGAGGCGGACCCTGAGACCAAGCGCAAGACCATTGGGCGGCTGTTCATCGAAGTGTTCGAGGAAGAGGCCAAAAAGCTCGGCGGCGCGCAGTTCCTCGCACAGGGCACGCTCTACCCCGACGTGATCGAAAGCGTCAGCTTCTCGGGCGGTCCCTCGGTCACCATCAAGTCGCACCACAATGTCGGCGGCCTGCCTGATCGTATGAACATGCAACTGGTCGAACCGCTGAGGGAACTGTTCAAGGATGAGGTCCGGGCGCTCGGCCGCGAGCTCGGCCTGCCTGACCGCTTTGTCGGCCGCCACCCGTTCCCGGGCCCCGGCCTCGCCATCCGCCTGCCGGGTGGGGTGACGCGCGAGAAGCTCGACATCCTCCGCCGCGCCGACGCGATTTATCTCGACGAGATCAGGAAGGCCGGGCTCTACGACAAGATCTGGCAGGCCTTTGCCGTGCTGCTGCCGGTGCAGACCGTCGGCGTGATGGGCGACGGCCGCACCTACGAGTTCGTCTGCGCGCTCCGCGCCGTGACCTCGGTCGACGGCATGACGGCGGATTTCTTCCCCTACGACATGAACTTCCTCGGCCGCGCCGCCACCCGCATCATCAACGAAGTGCGCGGCATCAACCGGGTGGTCTACGACGTGACGTCCAAGCCCCCCGGCACCATCGAGTGGGAGTGAGTTCCGCCAGCCGCATCGCCGAGGCCTCGTCGGTTCGGCCGACGCCGCGGCAACTGGCCTGGCAGCAGCTGGAGTTCTACGGCTTCATCCATTTCGGCATGAACACCATGACCGATCGGGAATGGGGCCTCGGGAACGAGGATCCCGCCCTGTTCGATCCGGCGCAGCTGGATGCGGACCAATGGGTCGAGAGCCTCGCCTCGGCCGGCATGCGCGGCCTGATCCTCACCTGCAAACACCATGACGGGTTCTGCCTCTGGCCGAGCGCGATGACCAAGCATTCGGTGGCGTCCAGCCCGTGGAAAGGCGGTCGTGGGGATCTTGTGGCGGAGGTGTCGGCGGCCTGCGCGCGTCGCGGCATGAAGTTCGGCGTCTACCTGTCTCCCTGGGACCGCACCGAGCCAGCCTACGGCACCGGGGTCGGCTACGACGACTTTTTCGTCGCGCAACTGCGCGAACTGCTCTCGGGCTATGGCCCGATCTTCTCGGTCTGGTTCGATGGCGCCAATGGCGAAGGCGCCACCGGGAGGAAGCAGTACTATGACTGGGACCGCTACTTTGCCGTGGTCCGGGAGTTGCAGCCCGACGCGGTCATCAGCGTCTGCGGGCCCGACGTGCGCTGGTGCGGCAATGAGGCCGGGCATACGCGGCTCAACGAGTGGAGCGTGGTTCCCGCCTCGCTGCGCGACGCCGAACGCACCGCCTCCAATTCGCAGCAGGTCGATGACGGGAAGTTCTCGCGCCAGGTCCGCTCCGACGAACAGGACCTGGGGAGTCGCGAGGCCATCGCCTCATCGAGCGATCAGCTCGTCTGGTACCCGGCCGAGGTGAACACCTCGATCCGGCCGGGCTGGTTTCACCACGCCAGGGAAGACGCCGAGGTGCGGTCCGCCGACGAACTGTTCGACATCTACTGTGCGTCAGTGGGCGGCAACGCGACGTTTCTGCTCAACGTGCCGCCGCACCGGTCTGGCCTCGTCAGTGCGGCAGATCGGCTGGTGTTGTCGCAACTGGGGCACCGGATCGCGGCTCTTTACGCCGCCGACATCGCCCCCCTGGCCACGGTGCCGCCCTCCGATGCCCTGGATCAGGCAGGTCGATGGGCCATCGACGCCGCCGGCGGCAGCCATACTCTATCTTGGGCGGAACCGAGACAGGTCGGCGCGGTGATTGCCGAGGAGGACATTGCCTGGGGCCAGCAGGTCGAGCGGCTCCTGGTGGAGACCCGAACCGCCGAGGGTCTATGGCTTCCGGTGGCGGAGTGCGCCTCGGTTGGTTATCGCCGCATCCTGTCCTTTCCTACGGTGCAGACCGATGCCGTCAGGCTGTCGGTCACCGCCGCTCGAGGCCGAGCGCGGCTACGCAGCCGGGTGGTGAGCACCGGGGTGCTCAGGTGACCGAATGAAGCAGGATCGCCCGGATGGTGCCTCTGCCCGCATGGTGCGCCTCGCCTATCTCGTCGCCGGCTTCGCCCTTCTGGCGCTCGGCATTATCGGCGCCTTCCTGCCACTGATGCCGACCACCATCTTCGTCATCCTCGCCGCCGGCTGCTTTGCCCGCTCCAATCGCCGGGTCGAGGACTGGTTGCTCAATCACAAGCGTTTCGGCCCGACCATCAGGGCCTGGCGCGCCGAGGGCGCCATCTCGCGGCGCGGCAAGACGCTGGCCACAGGCGGCATGGTGTTGGGCTACGTGCTGTTCCTGATCGGCGCCCGCCCCGACCTGCCGCTGGCGCTGTTCGTCCTTGCCGTCTTCGTCGCCTGCGCCTGGTACGTGTTGTCGAGGCCGGAACCGAAGGTCCGCTCCTAGCCCTTCACCCGGATGCTGACGTTGCCGCTGCCGTGCTGCAGCACCAGGTTGTAGAGCCGGCGGGCGTTCTCGGGGGAGAGGCGGACGCAGCCATGTGAGGCGACGCGGCCCAATCGCTTGGTGTCGTAGGTGCCATGAATGGCGTAGCCGCCGCGAAAGAAGATCGAATACGGCATCGGCGACCAGTCGTATTTCTTGGAATAGTACTCCTTGTACATCCGCTGCACGCCATAGCTGCCTTTGGGCGTGGTGTAGCCCTTGCGGCCGGTAGAAACGTCGAAACTGTATTTCGGCGCGCCGCCCACCGACACCCGCATGTGCTGCTCGGAGAGGTCGATGACGATGGAAACGTTGGCTGCGGCGGCGGGTGTTGCAATGGCGAGGAAGGCAACAAGCAGTAAAACGCGGATGAACATCTTGATGAACTCGAACTGGCGCTGCCGAAAGCTTCGCGCGAGCCCGTTGCAGACAGATTAATTTGGTCGCTTGCATCCGCTGGCTCACGCGCTCGTGACCCCTGGTGAGCACGGCGGTCCGTTGGGAACACCCGCGTGTACGGGTTTGCATTCGCGCGGACGCCTCACTATGGTGCGCCGAAATTCGACCCCGTTTCACTTGAGCTTCATGTCCAACGAAAACATCATCCGCGAGATCGACGAGGAACTGCGCAGCGACCGCGCGCGCAACCTGTGGCGTCGGTTCGGCCCCTATGTGATCGGCGCGGCCGTAGCCATCGTCCTCATCGTGGCGGTGAAAGAGGGCTGGGACTGGTGGCAGAACTCGAACTCGGCCCAGTCGTCGGACCAGTTCTATGCCGCGCTGCAGCTGGCCGACGGCACCGATGCCGAAGCGGCCAAGAAGGCGCTGGACGAGGTGATCGCGGCCAACCACGGCGGCTATCCGGTGCTCGCGCGCTTCCGTGAAGCTGCGCTGCTGGCGAAGGATGGCAAGACCGCCGAGGCGGTGGCGGCCTATGACGCCCTCGCCGCCGGTCAGCCCAACAAGTATCTGCGCGAACTGGCACTGGTGCTCGCCGCAAATCTCCTGGTCGACAGTGGCGATGTCGCCCAGGTCGAGCAGCGCGTCGGCGGCCTTGTCGGCTCGGCCAGCTCGATGCGCAACGCCGCCCGTGAGGCGCTGGGCCTCACCAAGTACAAGGCGGGCGATCTCGCCGGTGCCCGCCAGAGCTTCGAAGATGCGGCCAACGATCCGCAGGCGAGCCAGGAGCTGCGCAGCCGGCTGACCGTCTATCTGGCGCAACTGGTCGCCGAGGGCGTCGCCCCGCCGGTGGCGGAAGCCGCCGCGACCGAGACGCCTGTGGTCGTTGACCCTGCTACCGCCGCGCCGGCCGCGACTTCGGTTGGCGATGGACCGGTGCTCGATACCGCCCCGGCGCCCGAGGCCGCGCCCGCCATGGAGGCGCCCGCGATGCAGGCTGCTCCCGCGATGGAAGCCGTCCCGCCCGCGACCACGGACGCACCCGCGTCCACTGAAGCACCTGCCGCGCCCGCGAACTGAGGTTCGCGTCCGGCTCTAAATACTGGGGTCTCGCTTGACCGTTACCGTCGCCATTGTCGGCCGTCCCAATGTCGGCAAGTCGACGCTGTTCAACCGGCTCGTGGGCAGGAAGATCGCGCTCGTCGACGATACGCCGGGCGTCACCCGCGACCGGCGTGAGGCCGAGGGCCGCATCGGCGACCTGCGCTTCAAGGTGCTTGATACCGCCGGCTACGAAGACAAGACCGACGGCTCGCTCGAAGATCGGATGCGCCAGCAGACCGAGATCGCCATCCGCGATGCCGACGTCATCCTGTTCATGATCGACGCCAAGGCCGGCGTCACACCGCTGGACGAGCGTTTTGCCCAGGTGTTGCGCCGCGCCGGCAAGGACGTCCATCTGATCGGCAACAAGGCCGAGGGCAGGGCGGCCGATCCAGGGCTGCTGGAAGCTTACAATCTCGGTTTCGGCGAGCCGGTGGCACTGTCCGCCGAGCACGGGCTTGGCCTCGCCGACCTCCACGCCATCGTGTCGAAGGCCGTGGACGCCGCCGCCGAGAAGGCTGAGGCCGAGGCGCCGACGCTGGATGTGATGCCCGAGGTCGATGTCGACCTGCCGGTCGATGACGGCTCGACCGAGGAGGGGCCGGTCAAGCGCTGGGATCCCAAGCGCCATCTCAACGTCGCGATCATCGGTCGCCCCAACGCCGGCAAATCCACGCTGATCAACCGCATGGTCGGCGAAGACCGCCTGCTGACCGGGCCGGAAGCCGGCATCACCCGCGACTCCATCCTCGTGCCCTGGGAGTACGAGGGGCGAACCATCAACCTCGTCGATACCGCCGGCATGCGCCGAAAGGCGCGCATCGAACAGAAGCTCGAAAAGCTGGCGGTGAGCGATTCCCTGCGTTCGATCCAGTATGCCGAAGTGGTGGTGCTGCTGCTCGACGCGCAGATCCCATTCGAGAAGCAGGACCTGACGCTGGCCGATCTGGTCGAGCGCGAAGGCCGTGCCCTGGTGATCGCCGTCAACAAGTGGGACACCATCGAAGACAAGAACGCCAAGCTCGCCGAACTGCGCGAGCAGTGCGAGCGCTACCTGCCGCAGCTCAAGGGCATCCCGCTGGTCACCATCTCGGGCCTGCAGGGACGCAATATCGACAAGCTGATGCAGGCGATCTTCGCCATCGAGCGCAAGTGGAACAGCCACGTCTCGACCGCGCGGCTCAATCGCTGGCTGAGCGGCATGACCGAAAGCCATCCGCCTCCGGCCGTCTCGGGCCGCCGCCTCAAGCTGCGCTATATGACGCAGGCCAAGATCCGGCCGCCGAGCTTCATTCTGTTCGCCTCGCGCCCCGAAGCCCTGCCCAACGCCTACCAGCGTTACCTGGTCAACGGCCTGCGCGACGCCTTCGACATGCCGGGCACCCCGATCCGACTGTGGCTGCGGGGCGGCAAGAACCCGTTCGACAAGAGCGAGAAGTAGTCGCTGAATCGACAAGGGCGATGGCCTGTGAGGATGCCTGGCGCTGCTTGTCGGGCTATTCCTGACCGGCACCAGCAACCTGCGCCTTTGGCGCCTCGCGGGCCACTTCGACGCACCGTCATTGCACCCCTAACGATCCTCGCTATACTTCGCGCCTCCTAAGCGACCCGATGCTGAGTGCGGGGCCGCAACCTTGAAACGACATTGTTCCTCGAAATTCTGATTGTCGCCGTCCTGACGCTGGTCAACGGTCTTCTCGCAATGAGCGAACTGGCGGTGGTCTCGTCCCGCCCGGCGCGCCTCAAAGTCCTCGCCGCCGAAGGCAAACGCGGCGCCACCGTGGCGCTGAAGCTGCAGGAAGACCCCGGCAAGTTCCTCTCCTCGGTGCAGATCGGCATCACCCTCGTCGGCGTGCTCTCCGGCGCCTTCTCGGGCGCGACGCTGGGTGAGCGCCTCGGCGACACGCTGATCGGCGCCGGCATCAATCCCACGGTCGCCGCGCCGCTCGGCGTCGGCATCGTGGTCATCATCATCACCTATCTGTCGCTGATCGTCGGCGAGCTGGTGCCCAAGCAGATCGCGCTGCGCGACTCGGAAGGCGTCGCCACACGGGTGGCGCCGGCGATGGCGCTCATCGCTTCGATCGCCGCACCGCTGGTCTGGTTGCTCGATATTTCGGGCAAGCTGGTGCTGCGCCTGCTTGGCCAGAGTGGCGAGACTGACGAGCGCGTGACCGACGAAGAGGTAAAGACCCTCATCGCCGAGGCCGAGCATGCCGGCGTGCTCGAGACCGAAGAGCGTCACATGATCTCGGGCGTCATGCGGCTTGCCGACCGTTCGGCGCGCGGCCTGATGACCCCGCGTCTCGATGTCGAGCTCATTGACCTGAGTGAGACGCAGGACGAGATGATCGAAAAACTCCGCGCCACCCGCCACTCGGTGCTGCCGGTGCAGGATGGGGCGGTGGATTCGATCGTCGGCGTGATCGTCCGCAAGGATCTCGTCGAGAACGTACTGGCACGCGAACCGCTGGATGTGCGTACGCTGGTCAAGCAGGCGCCCGTGGTGATGGATCGCTCCAGCGCGCTCGACGTGTTGAAGGCCATCCGTGGCTCGCTGGTGCATATGGCGCTGGTGTTCGACGAGTACGGCCATTTCGAAGGCATCGTGACGCCCGGCGACATCCTCGAGGCAATCACCGGCGCGTTCCAGGAGGAAGAGGGCGACGAGAAGGCCTATGTCACCCGCGAGGATGGGTCATACCTCGTCTCGGGCTGGATGCAGGTCGACGAGTTCCAGGCGCATCTGGGCGTGCCCGTCCCCAAGGACGCCAAGTTCGAGACCGTTGCCGGTTTTGTGCTGGCCGAGCTCAACCACCTGCCGGCGGTGGGCGAGACGTTTGAGCGCGGCCACTGGCGCTTCGAAGTGCTGGATCTCGATGGTCGCCGCATCGACAAGATCCTGGTGACGCGGCTGAATTAGCCGCATGTGGAGCACCGACAGTAGTTGGAGGGCCTTCTCCCTTTGTGGGAGAAGGCAAGAGGTGCCCAGCGCCGTCATATGCGATTGCCCTGCCCGCAAGGGGGAGGGAAGCAGAGCCTAAAGCGGCCGCAACTCCGCCTTGTCCCAGTCGAACAGCATACGGTTCTCGGTGAACTCCGGTGCGATCATGTCGATCAGCTTGGGGGTCAGCGCCGCGGGGCGAGGCAGGGTGTCGGGGTTCTCACCCGGCATTGCCTTGGCCCGCATCGCGGTGCGCACCGCGCCCGGATAGAACACGTTGACCCGCACCGGCGTGATGCCGCCGACTTCGGCGGCGTAGCTCTTGGCCAGCGCCTCGACCGCGGCCTTGCTCGCCGCATATGGTCCCCAGTTGGCGCGCGCCGAACGCGCTGACGACGAGGAGACGATCACCACGCGGCCCGCCACCGACTGGCGCAGCAGCAGGTCGAGCGAGCGGATCAGCCGGTAATTGGCGGTGACGTTGAGGCCCATCAGCTTGTCGAATTCCTTGGGTTCGACATGCGCCAGCGGCCGCAACTCGCTCAGCATCGCCGCATTGGCGACGAACCCGTCGAGGTGCCCCCAGCGCTCGAAGATTGCGTGCCCAAGTCGGTCGATGCCGTCGAAATCGCTGAGGTCCATCGGCACCAGCGTCGTGCTGCCGCCGGCCTGCTGAATCTCGTCATCGAGCTCTTCGAGCCCCCCGATGGTGCGCGCCACCGCAATCACATGCGCCCCGCGCCGCCCCGCTTCCAGCGCCGCCTGATAGCCGATGCCGCGCGACGCGCCGGTAACGAGGACGATCTTGCCGGCAAGCGAGTTGGTGGTCATGCGTGGGGTTCCCGTGAGTTTCGGCTCGGGTTCTAGCGGGGGAGGGGCAGAGGCGCCAGTGCGGCTGATGGTCCGCTCACGCCGGAGCGAGAAGAGCCCCCACTCCTGTCCCTCCCCGCAAGGCGGAGGGAGACGCCATCACCAGAGCCGGTGTTCTGGTCTCCTCCCCCTTGCGGGGGAGGGACAGGGTGGGGGGTATCCTCGAGCCCGGATCGACGAGCTGCCACTGGTACTTACGTCCTGTCAGCTCGCTTCCTTCATCAACGACAGCGTCTTGGGATCGTTCTTGCTGCGGCCGTTGAGGTCGGTGAGCTTGGTCGGGTAGTCGCCGGTGAAGTGGTGGTCGGTAAACTGTGGGCTGAGCGGATTGCGCTTCACCCCGCCGACCGCGTCATAGAGCCCGTCGATCGAGAGGAAGGCGAGGGAATCCGCGCCGATGAACCGGCACATCGACTCGAGGTCGGGGTGCTGGTTGGCGAGCAGGTTCTCCGGGTCCGGGGTGTCGATGCCGTAATAGTCGGAGTGGAAGATCATCGGCGAGGCGACGCGGATATGCACCTCGCGCGCGCCCGCTTCACGGATCATCTGCACAATCTTCACCGAGGTGGTGCCGCGGACGATCGAATCGTCGATCAGCACCACGCGCTTGCCTTCGATCTCGGCCCGGTTGGCCGAGTGTTTCAGCTTCACGCCGAAAGCGCGGATCGACTGCGTCGGTTCGATGAAGGTGCGGCCGACATAGTGGTTGCGAATGATGCCGAGCTCGAACGGGATGCCGCTCGCCTGCGCATAGCCGATTGCCGCCGGCGTGCCGCCGTCGGGCACCGGCACCACCACATCGGCTTCTACCGGAGCTTCCCCGGCGAGATTGATGCCCATGCGCTTGCGTGCCGAATAGACCGGGCGGCCGGCGACGATCGAGTCGGGCCGGGCGAAGTAGACATACTCGAACAGGCAGATGCGCTCGGGGCGGGGCGCGAACGGTTTCACCGAGTCGATGGTGATCGAGCCATCGGGCTGGGTCTCGCAGATCACCACTTCGCCGTTCTCGACGTCGCGAACGAACTTGGCGCCGATAATGTCGAGCGCGCAGGTCTCGGAGGCAAAGATCGGCTTGCCGTCGAGATCGCCCAGCACCAGCGGGCGGATGCCGTTGGCATCGCGTGCGCCGATCAGCTTGGTGCGGGTCATCGCCACCAGCGCGAAGGCGCCCTCGAGATGCATCAGTGCATCGATGAAGCGATCCGAGGACGCGATTTTCTTGGAGCGGGCGATCAGGTGCAGCACCACCTCGGTATCCGAGGTCGACTGGCAGATGGCGCCCTGCGAGATCAGCTGCTTCCTGAGCGTCAGGCCGTTGGTGAAGTTGCCGTTATGGGCGATGGCGATGCCGCCGACTTCCAGTTCGGCGAACAGCGGCTGCACGTTGCGCAGGATCGTCTCGCCGGTGGTGGAGTAGCGGACATGGCCCATGGCGAGGTGGCCGGGCAGGCGCCCGACAGTCGCGGGGTCGGTAAAGTGATCGCCGACGAGGCCGAGCTGGCGTTCCGAATGGAACTGTTTGCCGTCGAAGCTGACGATGCCCGCCGCTTCCTGTCCGCGGTGTTGCAGCGCGTGCAGGCCGAGCGCGGTGAGGGTTGCAGCCTCGGGGTGGCCGAGGATGCCGAACACGCCGCACTCTTCGCGCAGCGTATCATGGTCCCATTCCGCGATCGGTTTGGCGTTCTGGGTCATCGGGCACCTCCAGGGTTCAGGTCGGGCCAAACAAGACGGGACCGCAGATGCGGCCCCGTTCACGAATATGCAATGCGCTCACCCGAATTTCATCAGGCGTTGGGCGCGGCCCCCTCGGCCGGCGGCTCCAGCGGCGCGTCGTTCTCGAGCTGGTCGGTGCCCTCTTCATTGGGCACGTCGGCATCCGGCGTCGGCACGTCGTCGGGCGAAGCATCCTCGCCAGTGCCGCCACCGGCGCCACGCTGCAGGATGTCGGTGACCTGCTTCTCGAGATCAGGCGGCAACAGCGCGATTAGGCTGTCGCCGAAATTGCGAAGGATCGGCAGCGAGCGCGACTCGGCCGCCCAGGAGGGCAGGTTCGAGGGCATCAGCCACAGCCCGAAGACCACCACGATCACCGCAATCAGCACGCCACGGGCGACGCCGAAGATGAAGCCCAGCGTGCGGTCGAGCGGCCCGATACGGCTGTCGACGACGAAATCGGCGATCCGCATGGTGATCAGGTGGAGGATGATCAGCGCCACGATGAAGGTGCCGAGCACCGTCACGATGTCGGCCACGATCGGTTCGGCGATATAGCCGCGCGCGATTTCCTTGTGGTTGAAATAGGCATAGGCGGCGATTGCCGCGGAGCCCGCCCAGGTCGCTAACGACAGGATTTCACGCGTGAATCCGCGGGCCGTAGCCAGGATCGCCGAAATCAGGACGAGAACGCCGATGCCGACGTCAAATGCAGTCAACATAGAGAAAATCCGCCCCTGGGACCCGCTTCAGGGTCCCGTGTAACCATTAATCGTGGCAAAGCCAAGCACGGAGGACGAGGTGCATGGCCGATGTTCACGGAAAGCAGGAAGCGTGGCCAAAGCGCTACTCTGCCGCCTGCCGCTGACCACGCGCGGCGATCCGTCCGATGAGCTCGGCGAGCTCCGCATACTCGCCCACCGCAATGCCGTTAGGCACGTCCCCCTTGCCCAGCCGGCCGGTTACCGCCCCTTGGAAACCGAGCTTCTGCGCTTCGCGCAGGCGCTGCGCAGCATGCGCCACCGGGCGTACGCCGCCGGCCAGCGAGATCTCGCCGAAATACACGTTTGAGGAGGGGAGCGGCGAGCCGGTGAGCGACGAGATCAGCGCCGCCGCCACGGCGAGGTCAGCCGCCGGCTCGTTGATCTTCAGGCCGCCCGCGACGTTGAGGTAGATATCATTGGCGCCAATCCGCACTCCGCAGCGGGTCTCCAGCACCGCCAGCACCATCGAGAGCCGCGACGAATCCCAGCCGATCACCGCGCGCCGCGGCGTGCCGAGCGGCGAGGGCGAGACCAGCGCCTGCACCTCGCACAGCATCGGTCGCGTGCCTTCCATGCCGGCGAACACCGCGGAGCCCGCCGCATCCTTGTCGCGCTGGTCGAGGAACAGCGCCGAGGGGTTGGCCACTTCGCGCAAGCCCAGCGTCGACATCTCGAACACGCCGATCTCGTCGGTGGCGCCGTAGCGATTCTTCACGCCACGCAGGATGCGGAAGGTGTGGCTGGCATCGCCCTCGAAATACAGCACCGCATCGACCAGGTGCTCGACGACACGCGGCCCGGCAATCTGCCCGTCCTTGGTGACGTGCCCGACCAGCACCACGGCGGCGCCGGATTTCTTGGCGAAGCGAGTCAGCGCCTGCGCCGAGGTGCGCACCTGCGTGACGGTGCCAGGCGCGCTCTCCACCCGGTCCGTCCACAGCGTCTGGATCGAATCGATAATCACCAGATCCGGCGGCGGGCCGTTCTGCAGCGTGGCGAGGATGATCTCGACATTGGTTTCCGATGCCAGCAGCACGGCACGGTCACCCAGCCCCAGCCGCTGCGCTCGAAGCCGGATCTGGGCCACGGCTTCTTCGCCCGAGACATAGACGATACGCCGGCCGCGTTCGGCCAGCGCAGCTGCCGCCTGCAGCAGCAGCGTGGATTTGCCGATGCCCGGATCGCCGCCGATCAGCACGGCGGAACCCATGACGAAACCGCCACCAGTCACCCGGTCGAGCTCACCGATCCCGGTCTCGACCCGCGCCGCTGTCTCCGTTTCGCCGGCCAGCGGCAACAGCTCAATCGGCCGTCCACCGGCGATTGCCGATTTCGGCCCGGCGCCGACACCCGAATCGACGATTTCCTCGACGATGGTGTTCCACTCGCCGCACGCCTCGCACCGGCCCTGCCACTTGGTGGTCAGGGCGCCACACGCCTGGCAGACATAGGAGGTTTTGGTTCGCGCCATAAGATGCCCCGAGGAGTCGACGAGAGGTAGCCGACTATGGGGGCAAAGGCAAGAACGAAGAGTGAACAACATCAGCGGTGCTACCGCCGCGGCCACTCGCCAATCACCTCATACCGTCCCTGCCCATAAAAGCTCCGCACCAGCGCGAATCCATCCACCCGCAGCGTCGGCGGCCGCTCCAACACCACCTCGGGCGCATTCACCCTGTCGTAGCAGAGCGTCAGGTGGAACGCCTCACTGGGGGCCGAGCGCACCTCGAAGCCGCGCTCCAGCATGCCCCAGCGCAGCAGCCGGGCGAGTTCGACCAGCGGCGTGTCCGAGCCGGGCCTGAGCGCCAACGGCGGCGAACCCACCTTGCGGCGGAAGCTGCCGATCCGGGTGAGCGTGATGTCGAACGGCTGGAAGCCGATCGCGTCACCGGTGGCCATTGCCAGGGCGAGGTCGCTACCGCTCAGCTCCTGGTAGAATCCGACCCCGACCAGCGAGATATGGAGCGTCGTAGCCGGCAGCAGCGCCGCGGTGATGCCATGGAGGCGGCGCTGTTCGTCGACCAGCTCCTGCAAGGCCGGCCTGATCCCGCCGCCCACCAGCACGGCGAAAAACACCGGGTCGCGCCCCTGGCGCGGCGGTACCCTGATGGACTTGAGTGGCCGCGTGTCCTCAGCGAACATCGACAGCTGTGGCAGATCGGTCATCTCATCGGTCCTCCGTTTTAGGGAGAAACAGGGAACCAGTGAGGCTGAAGCGCAGTCAAGAACAAAAAGAGAACAAACTTGAACTAAGGTGCGCGTCCGCCCTTCGCACAACTTGCCTATCGCGTCCGCCGTTGCGAAGCTCTCCCGGGACTCCGAACGGCCCGACCAGCGGCCGGAACAAGCAGACATAGGGAAGAGATGACCAAGATCACCGGGATCGAGACGATCCGTACGCGCGCCGACGGCACCTGGCTGTTCGTCAAGGTCCTGACCGATCAGCCCGGCCTCTACGGCATCGGCTCGGCCTCCGATCACTACCGCGCCAAGGTGGTGCAGGCGGCGATCGAGAACGTCACGCCCCTGCTGATCGGCCGCGACGTCAGCCGCATCGAGGATATCTGGCAGTCCGTCTATACCCAGAGCTACTGGCGCAACGAGGCCATCGGCAACACCGCGCAGGCCGGCATCGACATGGCGCTGTGGGACATCAAAGGCAAGGAAGCCGGCATGCCGGTGTACCAGTTGCTAGGCGGCAAGACCCGCAGCGCAGTCGCGGCCTATGCCCACGCCCAGGGCAACTCGCTCACCGAGCTCGAGGACGATGTCCGCCGCTACTGGGAGGAGGGCTATACCGTCATCCGCTGTCAGCTCGGCAATTACGGCGGCGGCGGCTTCCTCGATCGCGCCAATGCCCGCGGGCCGAAGAACCACTGGCCGCAGGACAAGGCCTTCGACGACGACGCCTACCTTCAGGCCATCCCGGAGATGTTCGCGCATCTGCGCGACAAACTGGGCTGGGGGCCGAAATTCACCCACGACGTGCACGAGCACCTCGCCCCGACCAATGCGGTGCAACTCGCAAAACTCCTTGAGCCCTATCGGCTCTACTTCCTCGAGGACCTGCTCTCGCCCGAGCAGGTCGGCTGGTATCGCCAGGTGCGCCAGCAATGCGCCACCCCGCAGGCGATGGGCGAGCTGTTCGTCAATCCGCACGAATACCTGCCGCTCATCACCGAGCGGCTGATCGATTTCGTTCGCGTCCGTATCTCGAAGGGCGGCGGCATCACCCAGGCGCGGAAGATCGCGACGCTCTGCGAATGGTTCGGCGTACAGACCGCCTGGCAGGAGGGCGGCGACAACGATCCGGTCAACCAGATGGCGGCGATGCATGTCGACCTCGCCTCCACTGCCTTCGGCATCCAGGAGGAGAACCACTTCAAGCCCGAAGAGTACGAGCTGTTCCCCGGTCACGCCGTGCTCGAGGGCGGCTACCTCTACGGCAACGAGCAACCCGGCCTCGGCCTCGACATCGACGTGAAGAAGGCCGAAGCGCTGCTCGATCCGGATAAGGCGGCGAAGTCGCACTACATGGCCGAAGACCGCCGCCGCGATGGCGGCATCGTCCGGCCGTAGCGAGTGCCGACGGGCGATTGAGGGGAGGCGGACTATCGGAAGCTCCATTGACTGGCAGGCGGAACTCGCTCACCTGGCCAAAGGGATCGTCATCCGGCATCGACAGCCGTTCCACCTCATCTCGCGCGCGGCATTCGAGGCGCAGGTTGCCGAGCTGTCTGTCCGGCTGCCCTTGCTGCCTGACGAGGCAAAGGTCGTCGCGCTGCGCAGCATCGCGGCCAGCATCGGCGACGGCCACACCTTCGTCGCCGCGCCGCCACGGCCGAAATTCCCGGTCGAGTTCTGCTGGTTCGGCGATGACCTCACGGTGGTTCGCGCCACGGCAGCCCACCGCAAGCTGATCGGCGCCCGACTGTTGGCGATCGGCGAGCAGCCGGCGGCGCTCGTGCAGAGCCGGCTGAACTGGCTCATCCCGCAGGGCGAGAACGGCGGCTATGTGCTGGCGCGCAGTGTCGAACTGCTGCGGGAGCCCGAGGTGCTCGCTGCTCTGGGCCTCCCGCCCCTGTTTCGCCTCGTCGATGCCGCCGGAACTGAACTGGTCGTGACGCTGCGGCCAGACGACGAGCCGCTGCTGACCTTCGAGCATGTTCCACTCTCGATGCAACGCATGAACGAACCGTTCTGGTTCTCGCGCCTCGCCGAACGGGATGCGGTCTACGTGCAGTTTCGCTCCTATGACGGGCTGGAGGCCAATGCCGTCAGGTTGTTCGACGCCCTCCGGCAACGGCCGGCGCGGCGGCTCATCGTCGACCTCAGGCGGAACGGCGGCGGCAACTTCCTCGCCGGCCGGCAATGGCTGCTGCTCCCCATCGAGCTGCTGGGGCTGATCGCGGGGCAACTGTTCGTATTGGTCGGTCGCCGCACTTTCTCGGCCAGCATGGTCAACGCCATCGATTTCCGCCGCGAAACTGAGGCGATCCTGGTCGGCGAACCGATTGGCGCACGGCCATACGGCTATCAGGAGAACGGCTGGTTCACGCTGCCGGGTTCCGGGTTGCAGGTCTCCGCCGCGACCCGGCTCTACCGTTTCGGTCCGGAGGATGCCGACAGCTTTCTTCCGGACCAACCGATCAATACCAGCCATGCCGACTTCGTCGCCGGCCGCGATCCGGTCCTCGAGTGGGCACTTGGCGCCTAGAGGTCCGGCATGCCGCTGAACACCTCGAGGACCACCCCGATGTCTGGCGCGCTGTCGAGATAGTGCACCTCGATGCCGGTGAAGGTGCCGCTGAGGGTGGATTGGCGGCCGCGTGCCTGCTGGTCTTTCAGCGTCTGCCGGAAGTCGGGCGTCCGCACCGCGACATGGTGCACGCCGCCGACCCCGCCGCGTTGGGCGAGGAACTTGCCGAACATGTCGTTTTCGTCCCTCGGCTCGATCAGTTCCCACATCACGTCGCCGATCATCGTCATGGCGATGCGCGACCGCCATTCGGCCGGCTCGCCGTCGACCAGGACGTTCTCGGCATTCTCCGGTCCGATCTCCATGAATTCCCACGGCCCGATGCCATACTGTTCCTCATAAGCGCGAACGGCAGCCTCGAGGTTGGGCACCACGATGCCAAGCTGCATCGTCTTGGTGAAGGTCGGCTGCTTTCCCGGCATGTTGGGCCTCAATATTCAACACAATTGTTGATCAACATATGTGTTGAATACGAACGCCAGAGCTCTGTCAAGCTGGTGGTTGGTCGACCGTGCCACAGCCGCTAGGGTGCCGGCCCACGTAAAGACCGAGGGAGCGCGGCATGCGGTTCGAGGGCCAAGCGATTTATGTCACCGGAGCAGGGCACGGCATCGGCCGCGCCACCGCGCGGCGCCTCGCCGCCGAAGGTGGTTCGATTGCAGTCTCCGATATCGATGGCCCCGCGGCGGAGGCTGTCGCCGCCGAAATCGCCGCGGCGGGCGCGCGGGCCTTCGCCACCACTTGCGACGTCACCAGCCGTGACGCCGTCGATGCCTCCATCGCCGATACGGTCGGTCGCTTCGGCAAGCTCAACGTTCTCGTCAACACCGCCGGTGGCGACTGGAACGAGCCGGCGCTCGGCGAAATTCCGGACGAGCTGTTCGATCGCAAGATGGACGTCAACCTCACCGGCGTGTTCCGCTGTGTCCGCGCCGCGCTGCCGGCGCTGATCGCGGCCGGGCCGGGCAGCAACGTCGTCAGCATCGGCTCGATCAATGGCAGCTGGGCGTTTGGCGGCTACGCCTATTCGGCGGCGAAGGCCGGGCTCGAAATCCTCACCAAGAACCTGGCGGCCCGCTACGGCAGTCAGGGTGTCCGCTTCAACCTGATCAGCCCCGGCACCATCCGAACGCGCAACTGGACGGTGCGCGAAGACGATGGCGGCAAGCGTGCCCGCAAATATCCGCTCGGCCGCCTCGGCGAGCCCGAAGACATCGCCGCCGCTGTCGCCTTCCTCGCCTCGGCCGATGCCTCCTGGATCACCGGTATCAACCTCCCCGTCGAGGGCGGCATCATGACGGGCGGCCTGCACGACCTGATCATGGAGGGCTGATCCGTCGCAGGCGGGCAGGGCGCCAGCCGCGACCGATCACGTCATGCCGTACCGGTCAACCGATCGCGGATCTCCGTATCGGACTGGGGGATGTTGCCACCCGGGGTCAACCGATCCACCGACTCCGGAATTGCCGTAGCGAGACGCTTGAGCAGTTCCTCGCGTGACAGGCCGGTACGCTGGGACAGCTCGGCGAGATTCTCTGCCCCAACAGCCTGCTCGACCTGTTCGGGGGAGAGGCCCTTGGTCGGAACGCCCACCGTAACCCAGGAATCGGCGGTCTCCGCTTGGCCCGAATTGCGGAAGCTGTCCATCAGGTCACCCAGCCCGCCTGTCAGCACATTGCCGTTCCCGGGCCGGCTCGCCTCTGTGCCATTGGCGCCACCACCGAACAAGTCGCCCAGACTGCCCAGAATACTCGAAAGTCCGTCCTGCGCGGGAGCGCCATCCGCCCCTGTGCTGGAGCGGTTCTGAAACCCCTTCAGCGCCTCGGCGATCTTGTCGCGGTTCTGGTAGCCCGCCACAGCGAGCAAACCGAGCAGGGCGACCATTGAGGGCATTGCGTTCTTGGCCATGTCACGGGTCCTTTCAAAGGATGAGGTTGGGCGGTCAGGCGCGACGGCGCATGAAGGCGCCCCAGGCGAACAGCACGATCACCGCGCCGACGACGGCGCCGATCAGGCCTGCGCCTTCACCGGGCGCATACCAACCGAGGGCCTGGCCAAGGAAGGAGGCGACGAATGCACCGACGATGCCCAGCACCGCCGTCATCACGAAGCCCGAGGGGCCGCCGCTGTTTGGCAGGATCAGCTTTGCGACAATGCCCGCGATCAGGCCGATGATAATGGTCCACAGAATGCCCATAGGCGCGTTCCCCTGAGTCCTCGCGCAGAATGCGCGGGTCTCAGACAACGCGGCGCTGCCAACAGCGTTCCGGCAGCGGCTCCATCGCCGCAAGTGGCATATCAACGGCGCCCGACGTACTGCTCCGACTCCTCGCGGCTGCGCAGCACTTGCTTCATCCCCTCGAAGCTATCCCACAGCCGCTGATGCGCCTGCCGCGAGTTCGCGTTGCTTCTGGTGGGATACTCGGCAACCCAGGCCAGCAGCGCCGCGAAGGCCGCTTCGTCGCCGCCCCCCTGGTTGCCGCGTCGGCGAACGTTGTCGATGCACTCTTCGACCGGCAGGTCGAGGAAGATGAACTCCGTGGCGCGGGGCAGGGCGGCCGGCAGCAGCCAGCCGTAGACGCCCTCCATCACCCACGAACGCTCGGCGGCGCGCTCGACAACCTCGTCGAACACCACCCGCTTGTCTCGCTCTTTGCCGCCATAGGCCCCGTCCCAATAGAGGTCGTCGAGCCGCACCGGCGGCACCGACAGGCGCTCCGCCAGCCGCCCACCCAGCCAGGTCTTGCCCGACCCGCCGTTCCCGGTGATCAGCACCCGCACCCCGTCAGCCATCATTGGCTGCCTTCGGCGAGAGCAGCGATCGCGCTCGCTCCTCGCGCTCCTTCGTCTCGATGGCCACCCCGACCTCTGCCCGAAGGCTCCAAAGGAAAGCGTGAAGCGGCTTCATCTCGCCCAGGTCGTATCCCAGGTCTGCAAGTCGAACGAGAAACCAGTCAGGCTTGGCCACCGCTGACATGGCCCCCGATCGCTCGGCCAGTTCCAGGACGGGAAGCATCGCGGCGTGCGTGTTGAAGCCCAGGGCGTAGGCCATGGCCTCATCGAAGTGACCCGACTTGATCTGCGGAAAGCGGTCGCGAACAGCGTGCTTGGCGGACAGAATGCCCGAGCTCGTGAAGGGCGTAATTCCAAACGGCATACCAGACCTCATCTCTGGGTCGACGTCCGCCGATTACGCATCGACCAGGGACTGAGGTCGGTCGCAAGCTGTCTGGGTAGCCCCCTTCAACCCGGCGGCAGGTTTGGCTGGAGCGGCCTTGGCGTGAAGCTAGCGCTCGCCATCCCGCAAGGCAACAAGACGCGAAGCGGAGGCATGGTTCACGCCGTCGGTGCGGCGCTTTCGATGTAGTTGCGCGAGTAGCGGCCCTTGAGGCTGGTCAGCACTTCGTAGCCGATGGTGTTGGCGATGTCGGCATGGTCGTCGACGGTGATCTGCCTGCCGATGATCTCGGCCATCTCGCCCGGCGCCGGAGACCGCGGCAGGTCCGTGATATCCACCCCGATCATGTCCATCGAGACGCGCCCGACCACCGGGCAGGGCTGGCCGTGGATCACCACATGCGTGCCGCGGTGGTTGTTCGACGAACTCAATGAGCGGAAGAAGCCGTCGGCATAGCCGATGGCGACGACGGCGAGGCGGCTGTCGCGCGACATGGTCTGCAACGCACCATAGCCGACCGTCTCGCCGGTTTTCACGTCCTTGGTCATCAGGATCGGCGCTTCGAGCGTCACCACTGGAGCCATCGGATTGCGCCGGCCGGCAACTGCCCGGCCGCCATAGAGGGCGATGCCCGGGCGAACCATCTGGAAGTGGTTGTCGCGGTTGCTCATCAGCCCGGCCGAATTCGAGAGCGACGCTGGAATGCCCGGGAACTGCGCCATGACAGAGGTGAACAGCGCCAGCTGGGTGCGGTTCTTCTCGTGCGCCGGCATATCGGCGCAGGCGAGATGGCTCATGATCATCTGCGGCGCATAGCCGATCGAGTCGATCAGCCGCTTGACGATCGAGGTTTCGTTGAGCCGAAACCCGAGCCGGTTGATGCCGGTATCGAAATGCAGTGCCGCCGGCAGCGCCTGGTTGGAGGCGGCGCAGGCCGAGAGCCATTCCTCCAGCATCGGGATCGAGGCAAGGCACGGCATCAGCCGCTCGCCGACATAGAGCGGCGCCGAGCCAGGATAGAGCCCGGAGAGAATGAAGATGTGGCTGTCCTCAGGCAGCGCTGCGCGTACCGCGATGCCCTCGTCGGGCGTTGCCGCAAAGAAGAACCGGGCGCCAGCCTCGTAGAAGGCGCGCGAGGCCTGGGCAATGCCGGTGCCATAGGCATCGGCCTTCACCACCGCACCGGTCAGGGCGCCGCGGCTTACCTTGTCGAGGGCCTGCCAGTTGCGCTTCAACGCGCCCAGGTCGACCGTCAGCCGCCCGCCGTAACCGGTCGCAATGGCCGGTGCCGCCATCACTATTCCATCCTTTCGGGAAGGTACTCGGAGCGCGCCAGATTGCCGAAGCGCGTGAACTGCGCTTCAAAGCTCACCTGCACGGTACCCGTCGGACCGTGACGCTGCTTGCCGATGATCACTTCGGCTTTGCCGTGCACCTGTTCCATCTCGCCCTGCCACGCCATGTGTTCCGGCGTGCCCTCCTTGGGCTCCTTGTTCTTGAGGTAATACTCCTCGCGGTACACGAACAGCACCACGTCGGCGTCCTGTTCGATGGAGCCGGATTCGCGCAGATCCGCAAGCTGAGGATGCTTGTCGTCGCGGTTTTCGACCTGTCGGCTCAGCTGGCTGAGCGCGATGATCGGCACTTCCAGCTCCTTGGCCAGTGCCTTGAGCGTGGTGGTGATTTCGGTCAGTTCCTGCACGCGATTCTCGCTCGCCTTCTTCGACGAGCCGCTGAGCAGTTGCAGGTAGTCGACGATCAGCAGGTCGAGGCCCTTCTGCCGCTTCAGGCGCCGGGCGCGTGCGGCCAGCTGCGCCACCGAGATACCACCGGTATCGTCGATATAGAGTGGCACCTGCGCCATCAGGTTCGAGGTGTCGACGAGCTTCGAAAACTGGCTCTCGTGAATGTTGCCGCGCCGGATGTCGGACGACGAGATCTCGGCCTGCTCGGCGAGAATACGCGTCGCCAGCTGCTCGGCACTCATTTCGAGGCTGAAGAAGCCGACATGCCCGCCATCGATGGTCTTCATGTGCCCATCCGCCTGCACTTCGCCGCGGAAACTCTTGGCCACGTGGAAGGCGATGTTGGTGGCGAGCGAGGTCTTGCCCATGGCAGGGCGCGCCGCGAGGATGATCAGGTCGGAGCGCTGCAGCCCGCCCATCAGCCGGTCGAGATCGGTGAGCCCGGTCGAGGTGCCCGACAGCGTGCCGTCGCGGCCATAGGCTTCGCCGGCCATCTTGATGGCTTCGGTCAGTGCCGCCGAGAAGCTCTGGAAGCCGCCATCGTAGCGGCCCTTTTCCGCCAGATCGAACAGCGCCTTCTCGGCCTCCTCGATCTGCTTGTTGGCCGTCGCCTCGACATCGGAGTCGTAGGCGATCTGCACCATCTCCTCGCCGATCTGGATCAGGTTGCGGCGGATCGCGAGGTCGTAGATCGATTGGCCGTAATCGGCCGCGTTCAGCACCGTCGTCGCTTCCGCCGCCAGCCGCGCCAGGTATTGCGGCATGGTCATTTCGGCAGTCAGCGCGTCGGCGAGGTAGGTCTTGGCGGTGATCGGCGTCGCGGTCTTGCCGGCGCGGATGATCTTGGCCAGCACCTCGTAGATGGTGCGGTGGATCGGCTCGTAGAAATGCTCGGGCACGAGGAAGTCGCTGACCCGGTAGAACGCCTCGTTATTGACGAGGATCGCTCCCAGCAAAGCCTGCTCCGCCTCCACATTGTGGGGCGCAAGACGGAAGCCCTTTTCGTCTTCCGGACGCAGGCGATGCACGTTGTTGTCGGCCATGGCGACTCGAAGTCTCCTCCCAAAGTGTAAGGATTGGTTTACCAGCGGCGCCAGCCCGAACGACTACAAAATGTGACGCTGCGGTGGCCGAATCGGGTCACTGCGACGACGCCTGTGGTTAGTGTTGAAAGCGGGGGAAACCAAGGCGGCGCGTTTACATTCGTCACGCTTGGCCGAGGGCCGATTCGTACCCGTCATTCCGTACCGGCGTCGCGCTCCAGCGCTGCGATGATCCGGCGCATCATGCCATAGAACACCTCCCGTTCCTCGGGCTTCATCGCCTCGGTGGCGATACCGTTCACCTCGATCGCGGAAACGAAGGCGGCCTTGGCGCGCTCGAGCCCGAGCGGCGTCAGCGACACCCGCGCGCTGCGCCGGTCGTTCGGGTCGGGCCTCCTCGCCACCAGTCCGTCGCGCTCCATGCGATTGAGCGTGTTCGCCATGGTCGGCTGCTCAACCGCCGCAAGCAACGCCAGCTCCTTCTGCGTCATCGCTCCGCCGTCCTGCAGCGCGAAGAACACCGGCATCGGCCCCGAATTGCCCCCTGCCAGCCGCCGTTCGATGGCGCGCGCAAACAGTCGCGCCGCCCAGTTGGTGAGGTAGCCGGCGGAAGTCTCGCGCACATAGCTCATTTACATAGCTTGCTATTTAAATCCATAGTGTGCTATGTAAATCCCCATGCGAGCAAAACGCAAGGAGGCTTCGATGTCCGCGAAAAGTACCTCGACGCGCTACGGCAGCGTCGCCATCGCCATCCACTGGCTCACCGCGCTGATGATCCTGGAGCTGTTCGCCACCGGCCTGCTCGCCGCAGCGCAGGTCGACCCGGGCGCCAAGCTCGCGCTGCTCCGCGCTCACATTCCGTTCGGGGCAGGGGTGTTGCTGCTGACGCTGCTGCGCATCGTCTGGTGGCTCGCCATCGATCGGCGTCCGGTTTTGCCAGCCGATCAGCCGGGCTGGCAGAAGGTCATGGCGAAAGCCGTGCACCTTTCCCTCTATGCAGTGATCATCGTCACCGCCTCGAGCGGTATCGCCACCATCATCCTGTCGGGCGCGCTTCCCGCCATCATCGGCTCCGTCACGCTTCCCAACCTCGAGACCGTCCTGCCCCGTGCCGTCCACGGCGTCATGTCCCGCGCCATGCTGGGCCTGCTCGCCCTCCATATCGGCGCCGCCCTCTACCACCAGTTCATCCGTCGCGACCGCCTGCTGGCGCGGATGGGAGTGGGGGCTGCGTAGCCAGCGGCGGCGGGTAGGCGATCGGCATCCCGCAACTCGAGCCGGATCGCCTCCTGGCTGAAGGGCACCAAGGCGCTCGCTGAGTTGCGCTGAAAGCAAAAAGGCCGGGATTGCTCCCGGCCTTTGAGAACTTCGCTCGGATCGGCTCAGAAGCCGAAGGTCAGACCGACCTGCACGACGTGCGAGCCGAGGTCCGCGACGGCATCGTCGCCGCCGCCTTCGAGCTCGGCGCCGACGACCGCCTTGTAGCGATAGCCAAGGTCGAGGGCCATGTTGTCGGCCACGTCGATCTTGACGCCGGCGCCGACCTGGTAAGCCCAGCCCCAGCCGGACATATCGATCGGGGTGCCGACCGCGGTGCCTTCAGCGGTAACATAACCGGCACCGAGACCACCGCCGATATAGGGCGTGAAGCCCGAACCCGTGTCGATATCGAACCAGAGGTTACCGAGCAGGTAGCTGGTGGAGGCCCAACCGTCCGTAATCGCGTAAGTGTCGCCATCGAAAGCCGGTCCCGGACCGCCGCTGATGGTCACTTCGGAGAGGCCGACCGCACCGGTCGACACTTCGACTTCGCCGCGCAGATTGTCGGTGAAGTTGGCGCCAAGTGCGACGCCGAACTGCCAGCCGATATCGCTGTCGAAGTCAAAGAACTGGCCGCCCGGCGGCGAGCTGTCATCGGCCGAAATGCTGGTCCATTGGGCGCCGCCAAAGACGCTCAAGTACCAGCCCATATCGGCAACGGCTACGGGCTCGTCGACCGGAACGTCGACGATCAGATCAGCCGCCAGGGCGGGGGTGCCGGCGATCAGTGCGACGGCAGCAGCGCCGGCGAGTAGTTTGAATAGGTTCACGTTGAGCCTCCCACAAATGAGCTGCCACAATGATTTGCAGATGAATTGTATTCGTGGAAGCAGGGAAAGCAGCTTTCAGCGCATCAATTTCGCCTGTGGCACATAATGGCAACACCAGGCCGAAAGTGGGGCGAGCAATAGAAGTCTCACCGTTGCTGATATATTCCGGACCAGAAGGAATCTGATCTGCCAAAAGCTGTGCCGGAGACCACGTCGTCAAGACTGTCGCGGGGCTGGTAGGCACAGCCGGTCGGGGCGCACAAACAAAAAGGGCCGGGATCGCTCCCGGCCCTTTCTCGTGTCGATGGGATACGATGTTTTATTCTTCGTCGCCGAAGGCCTCGGAAGCGGCGGAGCCGGCTTCGGCCTGGCCAGCCGCGAACTCTTCGGCCGCTTCGTCGTCGTAGTTGATCGCGGTGAGATCCTCACCGGCTGCCTGGCGGGCAGCCTCGTCTTCCGAGCGCGCCACGTTGACGGTAATCGAGACGGCAACTTCAGCGTGCAGGTGCAGCGGCACCGGGTGGACGCCGACGGTCTTGATCGGGTTGGCGAGGTCGACCTGCGAACGCGAAACGGTGAAGCCGTCCGAGATCAGCGCGTCGGCCACGTCACGCGACGACACCGAGCCGTAAAGCTGGCCGGTTTCGCCGGCCTGGCGGATGATCACCACCGACTTGCCGTTGAGGCCCGACGCGATACCGGCAGCGGCCTCGCGGCGCTCCTGGTTGCGCTTCTCGATGTCGGCGCGATCGCGCTCGAACTTCTTGCGGTTAGCTTCGGTGGCGCGCAGCGCCTTCTGCTGCGGGAGCAGGAAGTTACGGGCGAAACCGTCCTTCACCGACACTTCGTCGCCGATGTGGCCGTGCTTGCCGATACGCTCGAGGAGAATAACTTTCATGATGCTTTCCTTGTGCTGTCCTGCCCTTGGGCAGTTAGGAGCGGCCGGCCATCCGGCCACCCCAGCTTGGCGAGTTGGCGCGCGTCTATAGCGCCAACCGCCTTAGTCCTAACGACGGTTCTTACTGAACGGCGTAGGGCATGATGCCGATGAAGCGGGCGCGCTTGATGGCCTTGGCCAGTTCGCGCTGCTTCAGGGCGGAGACCGCAGTGATGCGGGAGGGGACGATCTTGCCGCGCTCCGACACGTAGCGCTGCAGCAGGCGAACGTCCTTGTAGTCGATCTTCGGCGCGTTCGGGCCCGAGAACGGGCAGGTCTTGCGACGGCGCTGGAACGGACGGCGGGCCGTGGTCGTGGTCAGGTCTTTGATGGCCATTTGGCTTATCCTCTTGGGTGGGTCGCATTCCGAACCGGAAAAGTCTTCAACTTTTCCTGGAATACTCCCGGGCGTTCTTAGAAGCGGCGCGGGCGGCGGTCGCCGCGGTCGAAACCACCACGGTCGCCACGCGGGCCACCCGGACGGTCGCCGCGGTCGTCATCGCGATCGCGCTTCTGCATCATGGCCGACGGGCCTTCCTCGAGCTCATCCACCCGGATGGTCATGAAGCGCAGGATGTCTTCGTTGATGCCCATCTGGCGCTCCATCTCGGCCACCGCGGCGTGCGGAGCGTCGATGTTGAGCAGGGTGTAGTGCGCCTTGCGGTTCTTCTTGATGCGGTACGAGAGCGACTTCAGGCCCCAGTACTCGTTCTTGGTGACCTTGCCGCCGCCGTTGGTGAGCACTTCGGTCAGCGCCGTGGTCAGCTCTTCCACCTGCGTCGGGGAAACGTCCTGGCGAGCCAGGAAGATGTGTTCGTAAAGGGCCATAAGCGCCTTCCTTCAAGTTGGTTCACAACACTTCCACTCGGCGCGGAGCCCCTTTGAAGCCGGAAAGGCGATCAAAGCAGTCTTCTAAAGAGCGGGAACACGGGAGGACGGGCGAACCCTGTTTGTGCAAATGCACGAACCCTCCGTTCAGCCCCCGGCCGAACGAATGCGAGGCGGGCTATAGGGGAAAACGCCGGCAATGGCAAGCGGCGTGGGACTGTGACGTCCTGATCGCTTCCGCTCCGGCGGAACGATCTCGGCCGGCCGAGCCTTTCCTTTGCATAAGGAGAAAGTCATGACCAATCGTAAAATTCCAGAACGGCCTGCCGGCCAGCCCGACATGCCGTTGGACATTCCTGATGCCGAGCAGACCGAGAAGGAACTGCCGGAAGGACAATTGCCGGGCATGCCGGTATGGCGTGATCCGCTGTTGAACCCGGGGCCGACGCCCTCGGAGCGGGAAACGCCGCCGCTCGACTGATCCGCTCAGCCCGACGCGGACGCCTCGCCGGCCCGCTTCGGGATCTCATATCCCTCTGAGACCAGCAGCGACGTGATCGACGGCGTCAGCGCCCTGCAGCCGCAATGCCGGGCATGCTCGTAATGCCAGGCGGCGCGCTGCTTTTTGGTCGCGTTGGTTGGCATCCTGTGCTCACGGTGCCACTCGGAGTTGATCTTGCCCATCGTCGCGGCCTCTTTCATCGTCCCGACACTTGCGTTAGGCAGGCCGGGCGGCTCCACTATGATAACCTTGTCGAGACCGCCATGACCACCACCGAAGCTGTCGCGTCCGCCCCGCCCGATCGCAATGCGATCCGCGCCGCCGAGGCGGTAATCCGCCCGCACATCCGACGCACCCCCGTGGTGGAGGTTGCGGCAGCCGATTTCGGGCTCGATGGCGCGCCATTCTCCTTCAAGCTCGAATTCATGCAGCATTCGGGCACCTTCAAGGCCCGTGGCGCCTTTGCCAACCTGCTGATCCGGCCAGGCGCCGCGCGTGGCGTGGTGGCGGCCTCGGGAGGCAACCATGGCGCCGCGGTCGCCTATGCGGCGCAAAGGCTTGGCATCAAGGCGCATATCTATGTGCCGCGCATCTCATCGCAGGCCAAGATCAACCGCATCCTGCAATATGGCGCCGAGATCGTCATCGGCGGCGACAGCTACATCGACGCCTACAATGCCAGCCACGCCTTCGCCACCGAGCGAGGACTGCTCGAGGTGCATGCCTACGACATGTTCGAGACGCTGTGCGGGCAGGGGACGGTCGGGATCGAATGGCTGGAGCAGGCGCCCGGGCTCGACACGCTGTTGGTGGCGGTGGGCGGCGGCGGACTGATCGGCGGCATCGCTGCAGCCGCAGCCGGCCGGGTCCGGCTGATCGGCGTCGAGCCCGAGAATGCACCGACCCTGCACAACGCCATCGAGGCGGGGCACCCCGTCGACGTGCCGGTCGGTGGCGTTGCCGCCGACAGCCTCGGCGCCCGACGCATCGGCAGTCTCAGCTTCGCCCTGTCGGGGTTCATCGACCGCTCGGTGCTGGTCACCGACGAGGCGATCGTTGCGGCGCAGCAGGCGATCTGGGACGTGTTGCGCGTGGCGGTGGAACCGGGCGGGGCTGCTGCAATGGCAGCCGTCCTCTCGGGACGCTATGTGCCCGCGCCGGGCGAAAAGGTTGGCGTGCTGCTCTGCGGCGCCAACACGACGGCGGTGAAGTTCGACTAGCCCGCCTTGACTTTGCCATCCCCCTCCTGCAAACGCCGCCGCCAACTGGACGCCTGTCCGGGCGGGGCTTAGGCTCGGCTGCAAGCAGCAATAAGAACGGCGGAGGCCACCACCTTGACCAAGCGCGCATTCACCTTCCCGGGCCAGGGCAGCCAGGCTGTCGGCATGGGCAAGGAACTCGCCGACGCCTATCAGGAGGCCCGCAACGTTTTCGCCGAAGTGGACGAAGCGCTGGGCCAGAAACTCTCCGCCATCATGTTCGAGGGACCGGATGAGACGCTGCGCCTCACGGAGAACGCCCAGCCGGCGCTGATGGCCGTCTCCGTCGCAGTGACGCGCGTGCTCGAAAGCCGCGGCTTCTCGCTCAAGGACAATGTCGCCTACGTCGCCGGCCACTCGCTCGGCGAATACTCGGCGCTGGCGGCAGCCGGCGCCTTCAGCCTCGCCGACGCGGCGCGGCTGTTGAAGATCCGCGGCCAGGCCATGCAGCAGGCGGTGCCGGTCGGGCAGGGTGCCATGGCGGCAATCCTCGGGCTCGACCTCGAAACCGTGCTGCGCGCCGCCAATGACGCCGAGGACGGTGAAGTCTGTGGCGTTGCCAATGACAATGCTCCCGGCCAGGTGGTGATCTCCGGTCACGTCGGCGCGGTGAACCGCGCCATTGAGCTGCTGAAGGCGGCCGGCGCCAAGCGCGCTTTGCCGCTGCCAGTCAGCGCCCCGTTCCACTGCGCGCTGATGCGTCCCGCCGCCGACGCGATGGAACATGCGCTCAACCAGGTGGCCGTGAAGTCCCCCATCGTGCCTGTTGTCGCCAACGTGCTGGCCAGGCCGATCAGCGACCCGGAAGAAATCAAGAAGCGCCTCGTCGAGCAGGTCACCGGCATGGTCCGCTGGACCGAATGCGTCGGCTGGCTGGTGAAAGACGGCGGAGTGACGCAACTGGTCGAACTCGGCTCGGGCAAGGTGCTGAGCGGCCTCGCCAAGCGTATTGCGCCGGAAACAGCGGCGGTGTCGATCGGCGCCCCGGCCGATGTCGATGCGTTCCTCGCCGAACTCGGCGCCTGATTCAGTTTCTCCTGAGGAGTCCGTAAATGTTTGATCTCACGGGCAAACGCGCCCTCGTCACTGGCGCTTCGGGCGGCATCGGGCGCGAAATCGCCAAGGCGCTGGCCGCGTCGGGCGCGCGCGTGGCGCTGAGCGGCACCCGCGTCGGGGCACTCGAGGAGACGCGCGACCTGCTCGGTGGCGGCGATCATCCGATCCTGCCGACCAACCTGTCGGACCTCGACGCGGTGGATAAGCTCATCCCGTCGGCCGAGGCGGCGCTGGGCGGCATCGATATTCTCGTCAACAATGCCGGCGTCACCCGCGACAACCTCTTCATGCGCATGAAGGACGAAGAGTGGGACGAAGTGCTGGCGGTGAACCTCACCTCAGCCTTCCACCTCACCCGTGCGGTGCTGCGCGGGATGATGAAGCAGCGCTTCGGCCGCATCATCGGCATCACCTCGGTGGTCGGCGTCGTCGGCAACCCGGGGCAGGGCAACTACGCAGCATCGAAGGCCGGTCTCATCGGCATGAGTAAGGCCCTGGCCTATGAAGTCGCTTCGCGCAACATCACGGTCAACACCGTCGCGCCGGGCTTCATCGGCTCGGCGATGACCGACGAATTGAACGATAAGCAGCGTGAAAGCATTCTGGGCAAGGTGCCGGCTGGCCGGCTCGGCGCCGCCGACGAGGTCGCTGCCGCGGTGGTGTTCCTTGCCAGCAATGAGGCCGGCTACATCACCGGCCATACGCTGAACGTCAACGGCGGCATGGTGATGCTCTGAACCGGAGCGTGAGCAGCAAAAGTTGCAGACTTTTGCGGTTCGCGAGCGCGACAGAGGGAAAGCTTGCCAGTGCGAAGGCTGGGGAAACCGGGTCTTGCGCAATATGGCAATGGCGGGGGAAGTATGTTACCTCCGCCCTGATTTCGGGTTCGGCCCGTACTTGCGAGGGTACGAAGCCGCGCCTACAGTCTGCCGCGAACGGCGGCAAAGGTCGGTGGGCCCGGGCAATTCCGGTGTCTGGGGCCGCGTACGAACGAACAACCTGTTTGGTAACAAGGGAAGTCAAATATGAGCGATATCGCTGATCGCGTCCGCAAGATCGTGGTCGAACACCTCAACGTCGATGCGGAGAAGGTCGTCGATAAGGCTAGCTTCATTGACGATCTGGGCGCGGACTCGCTCGATCAGGTCGAGCTGGTCATGGCTTTCGAAGAAGAGTTCAACGTCGAAATCCCGGACGATGCCGCGGAATCGATCCAGACCTTCGGTGACGCCGTCGCCTATCTGACCAAGGCCGTCGGCTGATCGCCGACCGCTAACGGCTCTTCTTCGATGGAACTGCGCCGCGTCGTCGTCACCGGGATGGGGATCGTCAGCCCTTTGGGCTGCGGGATCGAACCAACCTGGGCCAACATCCTCGCATCCAAGAGCGGTGCCAAGCGCATCGACGACTTCCAGGTCGACGATATCGCTTGCCAGATCGCACACCGGATCCCGTTGGGCGACTACGCCGACGGCAAGTTCAACCCCGACGAGTGGATGGACGTGAAGGATCAACGCAAGGTTGATCCCTTCATCGTCTACGCCATGGCGGCGGCCACCCAGGCCATCGAAGACGCCGGGGTGGAACCCAAGACCGAAGAAGAAAAGCACCGGATCGGCACGCTGATCGGCTCGGGTATCGGCGGCATCGGGGGCATCTACGAGACCTCGATCATCCTGCACGAGAAGGGCCCGCGTCGCGTCAGCCCGTTCTTCATCCCGGGCCGCATCATCAACATGGCATCGGGCAACGTCTCGATCCGCTTCGGCCTGAAGGGCCCGAACCACTCGGTGGTGACGGCCTGTTCGACCGGCGCTCACGCCATCGGCGATGCTGCCCGGCTGATCATGCTGGGCGATGCCGACGTGATGGTGGCCGGCGGCGCTGAATCGCCGGTCAACCGCATCTCGATCGCCGGCTTTGCGGCCTGTCGCGCACTCTCCACCGGTTTCAACGATCGCCCGGAAATGGCTTCGCGTCCCTATGATAAGGATCGCGACGGCTTCGTCATGGGTGAAGGCGCCGGCATTGTCGTGCTCGAGGAGTATGAGCGCGCCAAGGCCCGCGGTGCCAAGATCTACGGCGAAGTCATCGGCTACGGCCTCTCCGGCGATGCCTACCACATCACCGCTCCCTCCGAGGACGGCGATGGCGGCTTTCGCTGCATGCAGATGGCGGTGAAGCGCGCCGGTATCGACCCCTCCGAGATCGACTATATCAATGCTCACGGCACCTCGACGCCGCTCGGCGACGAGATCGAACTCGGCTCCGTGACCCGCATGCTGGGCGACGCTGCTCCCAAGGCGGCGATGAGCTCCACCAAGTCGGCGATCGGGCACTTGCTTGGCGCGGCCGGTTCGGTTGAAGCGATCTTCTGCTTGCTCGCCATGCGCGACTCGATCGTGCCGCCGACCATCAATCTCGACAATCCGTCGGTTGCCTCGGTGATCGACCTGGTGCCCCACAAGCCCAGGAAGAAAGAGGTCAACATTGCCCTCTCGAACTCCTTCGGCTTCGGCGGCACCAATGCCTCGCTGATCTTCCGCAAGGCGAGCTAAGCGACCGAACCCTGGCGTCGTAACCGGACGCCGGGTTCGTATTGATGTCATTTTTCAAGCGATTAGTGCGCGTTTCTGGAGGTTCGACCGATGGCTAACGAGCGCAGCGAGAAGCGAGTCCGCAAGAAACGGCGGAGTGGCGGTTTCCTCAGCGTCATCAACGCGCTGCTGACGCTGCTCGTCCTCGGCATCCTCGTTGCCGTCGGTATCTTCCTTTACGGCGCCAGCCAGTTCTATGCCCCCGGCGCGGTCAAGACCGAGGCCAACTTCACTGTCGAGAAGGGCTCTTCGGTGATGACCACGGCCCGCCGGCTCGAAGAGCAGGGGCTGATCCCGCAGGGCCAGCTGCTGCCGTCCGAATGGCTGTTTTGGGGCGGCGCCCGCGCCTTGAAGAAGGAAGGCGACCTCAAGGCCGGCGTCTACGCGCTGAAGCCGAATTCCTCGATGGCCGACATCCTCACCGAGCTGACCGAGGGCAAGCCGCTCGATTTCTTCGTCAACGTCATCCCCGGCGATACCTCGTTCCAGGTGGCCGAGCGGCTGAATGCCGAGGGCCCGAACCTCACCGGCGAGCCGGTGCCCGTGCCGCCCGAAGGCACGCTGCTCGCCGTGCGCTACGATTTCTTCCCCGGTGACACCCGCATCTCGGTGCTCGAAAAGATGCAGGCCGAGATGAAGAAGACCGTCGACGAGATCTGGGCCGGCCGCGACCCCGCCATCGACTCGGTGATCAAGTCGCCGGCCGAACTGGTGACCATGGCGTCGATCGTCGAGAAGGAAACCGGCGTCGCATCCGAACGGCCGCAGGTGGCCGCCGTGTTCATCAACCGGCTGAAGAAGTCGATGCGGCTGCAGACGGACCCCACGGTCCTCTATGGTGTTACCGAGGGAAAGGCCGTGCTGAACCGCGGCCCGACCTCGTCGGAGCTGAAGGCCAGGACCGCTTACAACACCTACCAGATCGACGGCTTGCCGCCCGGCCCGATCGCCAATCCGGGCGAGGACGCGCTGCGCGCTGTGGCGCACCCGGCGGCGATCAAGGACCTCTACTTCGTCGCCAAGAGCGCTAACCCCGCCGACGGCCACCTGTTTGCCGAAACCTATGCCGAGCACCGCAAGAACGTGAGGCTCTATCGCAAGGCGGCCGCTGAGGCGGACGCGGAAGCCGCCAAGGAAGCGCTGGAAGCCGAGCAGGCCGAGGGCGCCGGCGAGACCGTCGAGCCCGCCAACTGATGGGCGCGTCGCTCGCCAGCATGACCGGCTATGCCCGGGCCGGCGGCACCTTGCCGGGCGTCGGCTTCACCATCGAGATCAAATCGGTCAACGGCCGCGGCCTCGATCTCAGGATGCGCCTTGCCTCTGGTTTCGATGTACTGGAGAGCGAGATCCGCCGCCTGATCGGCAAATCGATCACCCGCGGCTCGCTGACCGTATCGCTGAGCGTCGACCGCGAAGGCGAGGGCGGCCGCGTCGTCGTCAATCACCAGGCGCTGGAAGCGGTGCTCGAGGGCTTCAAGTGGCTGGAGGGCCGCGTCAACGCCGACAAGCCTCGCCTCGACGGCATTCTGGCGCTGCGCGGCGTGCTCGAGCAGCACGAGACCGCGCTCTCGGCCGACGAGGAGGAGGCGCTCAACGCGGCGATCCTCGGCGCCGTGGCGGAGGCCGTAACCGGCCTTGTCGTAGCGCGGCGCGACGAGGGGGCCCGCATCGCCGCCATTCTCTCCGAACGCATCGACGAGATTGCCGCGCTCACCAAGGCCGCCGAAATCCACCCGGGCCGCAGCCGCGACGCCATCCTCGCCCGGCTGCGCCAGCAACTGGCCGAGCTCAGCGAAGCGAGCCCGACGCTGTCGGATGAGCGGCTGGCGCAGGAAGCCGTGCTGCTCGCCACCAAGGCCGATATCCGCGAGGAGCTTGATCGGCTCGGCGCGCACATCGCAGCGGCGCGGCAGCTGATCTCAGGCGGCGGCCCAGTCGGCCGCAAGCTCGATTTCCTGTCACAGGAATTTAACCGCGAAGCGAATACGCTTTGCTCCAAATCCAACGACGTGGCCCTGACCGCCATCGGCCTCGACCTGAAGGCCGTGATCGATCAGCTCCGCGAGCAGGTCCAGAATATCGAGTAGCCCGGCGAGTGCCGCACAGCGGCCAAGGGCTATGGACTGGGCAGAGGGCGAAGTACGAATGGAATTCACACGCCGCGGAGTGATGCTGGTTCTCGCCTCGCCGTCCGGCGCGGGTAAGTCCTCGATTTCTCGCGCCCTGTTCGAGGATGATCCGAACATCGCGCTGTCGGTCTCGGTGACCACGCGCGCCCGCCGCACCGACGAGATCGACGGCAAGCACTACCACTTCATCGACGTGCCGACCTTCAAGAAGATGCGCGAGGACGGCGAACTGCTCGAGAGCGCCGAGGTGCACGGCAATTTCTACGGCACGCCGCGCTCGCGCGTCGAAGAACGGCTCTCGGCCGGCCGCGATATCCTGTTCGACATCGACTTCCAGGGCACGCTGCAGCTCTACGAGAAGTGCCGCAGCGACATGGTGACGATCTTCATCCTGCCGCCCTCGATCAAGGAACTGCGCAAGCGCCTCGAGCGACGGGCCCAGGATAGCGCCGGTACCATCGAGAAGCGGCTGAAGAACGCGCGCATCGAGATGGAGCATTACGGCGAGTACGACTACGTGCTCGTCAACGAGGATCTGGAGGATTCCACCTCGCGCGTCCGCACGATCCTTGCCGCGGCCCGCCTCGCACGGCCCCGGTTCATCCAATTGGATAAGTTCGTCAAGGACTTGCAGGATCAGATCGACTCTCTTTAACAAGAGAGGAGAGGGTTGCGAGCCTCCGAGCGTCATAAAGGCGCAACAAAATCGTTAAGGTAACACCTTAACTCTTCCGATAGCTGCCTGTGGATAAGCCATCGGCATCTGTGGATGGTTCGCGCGCCCGCAGTTCCGAAACCTCGGAATTGGGCGGAACCTACCCTCGCGGGGGACTTGAGCATGCCGTTCGAAGTGAAAGCGTGCAGCATCGACGAAATGCACCGGCATCCGACCTTTGCCGATCGGACCCAGGCAAAGGTGAAAGTGCTGCTGCGCGAGATTCGCTCGCGCGAAACCTTCGATCACAACCTCACCCTGCGCGTCTGGGCCAACACTCACGACAAGATGAGCCCGTCGGAAGTGAAGACCGCGCTGCTGGTCAAGGCGGCCGCCATCCTCAAGCGCACCGTCTCGGTTGCCGAGATCGAGGTGAGCGGCGACGGCGCGGTAACGCGGCCGACCGTCAGCGGCTGAAAGCTCTTCCCGGTATGCTCTCTGACCGCCCTTCGGTGCGAGCTGACCCCCGGTTTTGATCCCTCCCCGCAAGGGGGAGGACTATCGCATATCAACAGGCACCGGCCGTGGACCGAGTGCCTTCTCCCCTTGTGGGAGAAGGTGGCCGAAGGCCGGATGAGGGGTTTCTCTCCGCGTACTCCAACCGTTCGTCGCTTGCGCTCCGAGCGCGCTACACTTCGTTGCGCGGACCCCTCATCCGGCGCTACGCGCCACCTTCTCCCTCAAGGGGAGAAGGCAAGAGGGGTGCCAGTAGCACCATATGCGATCGCACTTTGGGGCGGTATCTACCGCCGCGACACCAGCATCACGAACTTCGCGATCACCCCGGCAGCGAAGCCGAACAGCATCAGGCCGAAGGTGAACGGCCCCAGCGCCTGGGTGACGCCGTCCGGTGAGGCGAGGTCGAGATTGACCCAGGCAAAGAACAGCACCCCGAGCCCCAGCAGGATAGCCAGCGTCCGCCAGCGCTGCGCGAACAGTGGCACCGCAATCGGAATGCCGAACGCCAGCAGCGCCGTGACGATGGCAATGACGCCGCTCATCAGCGGCGTGCCTTCGCCAGCTTCAGGAACGTCTCGACCGGCAGCACTTCGGCGCGCTCGTCGCCCCTGAGTTCTGCCGCGGCAAGCAGCGGTTCCATCGGCACGCCGAGCGACTTGAGGCTCTGGCGCACCATCTTGCGGCGCTGCCCGAAGGCGGCGCGGGTGACCGCTTCGAGGTCGCGTACGGCGACGCCATCACTGGTTACCTTCGGCTTCAGGTGCACCACGCTGGAGGTGACCTTGGGCGGCGGGGTGAACGCCTCGCGCCCGACATTGAAGGCGATCCGCGCCTCGGTTCGCCATCCACACAGCACGCCCAGCCGGCCATAGTGATCGTCTCCGGCCTTGGCGACGATCCGCTCGGCGACCTCGCGCTGGAACATCAGCGTCAGGCTCTCGAAGAACGGCGGCCAGTGCTCCACCGTGAGCCAGCGCGTCAAAAGCTCGGTGCCGATATTGTAGGGCAGGTTCGAGACGATCCGGGTAGGGCCATCGGCCAGCGCGGCGTAGTCGATCTCGAGCGCATCGCCGGAGATCACCTCGAGCCGGCCTGGATAGGCCTCGGCAATCTGGGCCAGCGCCGGCAGGGTGCGCTCGTCGCGCTCGATGGCGATGACCTTCCTGGCGCCCTCGGCGAGCAGCGCGCGCGTCAGGCCGCCCGGACCGGGGCCCACTTCGATGACTGTCACTGCTGCCAGCGGGCCGGCCACGCGGGCAATCCGCGCCGTGAGGTTGAGGTCGAGCAGGAAGTTCTGCCCGAGCTCCTTCCTGGCTCTCAGGTCGTGCGCGGCGATGACCTCGCGAAGCGGGGGGAGATTGTCGATCTGCATGGCAGCGGGGATAGCGGATTTATCAGCGAAGGCAAATGGGTGCCGCAGAACACGCTTGACCTTGCCACGGTGGGAAGGTGCAGGGGGTGTGGTACGGCCATTGAATCAGGCCCGATCTGGAAGGAGATTAGCATGCACAAGTTCACCCTCGCCGCCGCCCTGCTGCTGGCATTCGCTGCCCCCACGATGGCGCAGCAGGATCATGGCGCTCACGGCGGTGCGCCGGCCGCAAACCTTCCGGCCATCTGCCTCGCCAACGCTCCTCAGGCGGCAGCGCCCATGGCCATGCAGCACGGGGCAGGGGCCTCCGACGCCCATACCGAGCTGATGGCCGGCATGGACGCAATGAACGCAGACATGATGGCCGGCGGTACCGCCACCGATATTGACGTCGCCTTCGTCTGCTCGATGATCCCGCACCACCAGGGCGCCATCGATATGGCCAAGGCGGAGCTCAAGCACGGCGATGATCCCTGGGCGAAGGAGATGGCGCAGGCAGTGATCACGGCACAGGAAAAGGAAATCGCCGATATGCTGGCCTGGCTGGAGAAGCAGCCGCAGTAACCGGGAGCCACAAGCTCGTCAGACAGGGGGCTTGAGAGCCTCCGTGCCCGCCAAGATCCCCTCTCTTGGAATCTCTAAGGCTCAGCCAAGAAGCTAAGCCCAAGAAATTCCATTCTCCCCCGCAAGGGGGGAGATGAGGCGAGGGCGGTGGCTAGGTCGCTGGCGAAGGGGCCGCATCCGCAGCCACACACTCGATGCCCCTCTCCCCCTTGGCGGGGGAGAAAGCGAAAACTTGGGCTTAGCGCGGCTAAGTCCTTAGTTTTCGCCAGACAGGGGGGCGTGAGGAGTCACAGTGCCGACGCGGGACCGAGCCCCTAAAGCTATTGCGCCGCCGCCCGCTGCACCACGCCGCCGGTCAGCTCGTCGGCCAGCCGGATCGCATTGAGGAAGCTGGCATCGGAGCCCTTGCCGGTGCCGGCGAGATCGAACGCGGTACCGTGGTCGGGCGAGGTGCGGACGATCGGCAGCCCCAGGGTGACATTCACCGCCTGATCGAACGCCACCGTCTTGATCGGGATCAGCGCCTGATCATGGTACATCGCGATCACCGCGTCATACTTCCGCCAGTGCGGCAGGTGGAACAGCGTGTCAGCCGGCATCGGGCCCTCGGCGAGGATGCCCTCATGCTGCAGCTGAGCGATCGCCGGCCCGACAATGTCATAATCCTCGGTGCCGATATTGCCGCCTTCGCTCGCATGCGGGTTGAGGCCGGCAAAGCCGATGCGTGGTTCGGCGATGCCGAAGCGAGTCCTGAGGCTGTGCGCCACGATCCGCCCGGTGCTCACCACCAGCTCGAACGTTACCAGTGCCGGCACGGCGCTGATCGGCACGTGGATTGTCGCGGGGATCACCCGCAGGGCCTCATGAGCCAGCATCATCACCGGCGTTGGCGCCACGCCGCCCTGGGCGCAGAGCGCCGCGAGGAACTCGGTATGACCGGGATACTTGAAGCCGGCGGAGTAGAGCGCCGCCTTGTGGATCGGCGCCGTGACGATGGCGCGACAGGCTCCGGTGAGGCTGTCACTTACGGCACGACTGATCGCTTCGATCACTACCTTGCCTGAGAGCGGCGTGGGATCGCCCGGCTTGTCGGGCACCAGGCCATCGACATGCAATACGGGCAGGGCCTCGGCGAAGCGGTTGGCCGCCTCGAGCGGCGTGCTCTCGACCATCGCCAACGGCAGCCGCAGGCGGGCGGCGCGAGCCCGCAGGAAATCGATATGGCCGTAGACGATGAAGGGCGGCAGCCCCAGCTCAGCCCGCTTGGCGAACAGTCTGAGGATCAGGTCCGGCCCGATCCCCGCAGGTTCGCCCATGCTTACGGCTAGCGGCGCCAGAGTGTCGGCCAAGGTGTCCTCGCGTGTCAAAAACACAGAACTGGCGCAGCCAATTGCTGCGCCAGGTTCACTGCCACTAACATGGACTCGCTAAGTCACCGGTTGTTTTTGCCTTCGATTTATCGAAGGTCCGGCAAGGGTCCGTTAGTTGTAGACGATCTTGGCCTTGGTGCGCAGCTCGGTCTTGTACTTTTCGGCTTCTGCCTTCATTTGCTCGCCGCCCTGCTCGCTGCGCAGCTTGTTCTTGAGGAAGGTGGTGTCGCGTGCCTCGTTCTTGGCGCAGATCGCCAGCATCGACACGCCCGTTTCGGTCACTCGCGGCTTGGTGATGCCGCCGACGTTGAGCTTGGCGAGTTCGGCAGCCAGCGCCTCGGGCAGCTGGGTGGCGTGGCGGCGGCCCATATCGCGTACCGCGGCGTCGGTGAAGTTCAGCGACACCTGCACGGCGCTGTCGCAGCCCTTGAAGGCCTTGCGATACTGGTTGGCCTGGCCGGTGCGGGCCGACGCATTGCCCGTCGAGCTGATGAACAGCACTTCCTTGAGGATGTAGTCGTAGCTCGAGGCCTGGTCGAGCTTGGCCTCGGCGGCCTTCTCGAGGTCGAGGTCCGACACCTTGACGCGGGAAGCGACCACCATGCCGCTCACCTGCTGCCAGGCGATGGCGGCGCGGAGGCGGGCGCGCATGGTGTCCATGTTGACGCCGGCCTGCTGCAGGATCTGGCGCAGCTTGTCACTCGACACCTTGATGTTGCGGGCGACCTGCTGGAACGCGTCATCGACCTGCTGGTCGGAGATGACGATGTTCATCCGCTTGGCTTCCTGGATCTGCAACTGCTCGTCGATCAGCTGTTCCATGGCCTTCTTGGTGCCACCGCCGCCTTCCAGCGCCAGCAGCTTGGTGCGCTGGGCAACCTCGATATCCGAGATCGGCACGCCATTGACCGTGACCTTGGTCGCGGCGAAGGCCGGCATGACGCTCAGGGTAAGGCCGATCAGCGTTGCAGCGATGAGGCGGAGCATTGTCGTCACCATTTTTCAGTTCTTTGGGAAGGCCGCCGGATCGCCCCCGGCTCGGCCATCTCAATGTTGGAAGAATACGGCCAAAATCGGTTGGCCGAGGTCGGTTTACCGGTCGATCGCGCCGACCGGACTAGTAGTTGAGAATATCGAACTGCGCCCCTGGCGCCTTCAGCTTGAACTGCACGCCGAACGTTACCGAGTTCGGCGTCTCGTGCGTCGCTCCATTGGCCTGCGCAAAGCCGCCCGCAAGGAAGAAGCCGTCGTCATAGATCAGCTCGCCGCGGGCCTGCAGCCACTCGCTGGCGGCGATATCCCACGACACGCTGCCGATGGCGCGCCAGTAGTCGAGCGGCAGCGGCGTGCTGCCGCGCACGGTCACTTCATGTTGATCCACCGGCACGCCGGTTGTCGCGTCGGCAGGCAGGTAGACGTAGTCGCTTCCCACAGAGTAGGGGCCGAAGGCATAGTCGCCGCCGACGCCGGCGCGCGCCACGCGCGGACCGTCGGGGTCGACCTGCATCTTGGCGCCCAGCGTCAGCCCGGCATAGGGCGAACCGCGCGCACCAAGCACCATGTAGGACGCATCGTCCTCGAGCCCGCTGCCGACGCCGGTGTTCACGGGGTCGTCGACGCCGAACGCGTTGGTCCCGGCGAGATGGAAGCTCTGCCCGGCGACGATCTCCAGCCATTGGCCGCCCGAGAAGTTGGCGAGATAGCGCGCCCCGACATTGGCGCGCAGCCCCGTTTCCTGCCGGTCGGTGCCGGTGAAGCGGTCATAGGAAAAGATGTTGGTGTCGTCGAGCACGAAGCTGTGCGCGTTGTCGTTGGTGATGCCCACCAGCGAGGTGTCGCTGCCGCGATAGACCAACTGCGCGATCGGCTCGAGCAGGTGGGTATCGAGCCCGTTGGTTGCAAACAGCGGCCAGCGGAAATCGACAGCAGCAATGGGCGTCGCCGCGAATAGGAACTGATCGGCCGGCTCGGTCGGATAGCCCCCGGGCCCATCGTCGAAGCCCGCGGCTCCGTTGTCGTAGTTGGTGACGTCGGCCCGCAGACCGAGATACGGAGTGACCACGACGCCGCCCGGCGCAATGATCTGGTTCTGCCAGCTCAACTCGCCCGATGCATGCGTCTTGTTGCCTTCATAGCCAAAGACATACGGCACGCCGGCAAAGGTCTGCAGCGAGTCCTCGGCGCGATACACCCCGAGCAGGTTGCCGTTGGCCCGCACCTGCCCCCAGTCGCCAAGGTCGAAATAGCCGTTGCCGCGGGCGTTCGGCAGGGTGGCGGCCTGCTGGTTCTGCGCCTGGTCGGCCGAGAAGTCGTTCGGGTACTGCCCCAGCTTCAGGAACTCCTGCAGCCGGACGTCGGCGTAGAAATCACTGCTGAGATGCGTAGCGTAGACTTCGTTGGTCACCCAGTCGGCGGTGCTGAAGTCGTAATCGTCGAAGTAAGCCGCGTCGGTGAAGGCGCTGTACGACCAACCCAACGTCCAGTCGGCAATCGGTTGAAAACGCCCGGAACTTTGGATGGCGCCACGCCATTCGCGGTTACCGATGCCCGAAAACGCACCCGGATCGAGCTGGTAGAGGCCCGACGCCTTGACGGTGAACGAGCCGTAATCGAAGTGCTGCTGCCATTCGGCCGCCATCAGGAAGCCCTGGCGCGACATCAGTGACGGGGCGAGCAGGATCTGCGTGTCATCGCCGATATTGATGAAATACGGCGCCGTGATGCGGCCGCCATAGACCTGCTTGTAGTTGACGCTGGGGAGCAGGAAGCCGTTGCTCTGCTTCGAGCTCGGATCGGGCAGCGACAGCCACGGCAGCCAGGCCACCGGAATGCCGAGCACTTCCAGTGACGGCTGCTCGAAATAGATCGTTTTGGTTTCGGCGTTCTGGATCAGCTTGGCGGCCTTCACCTTCCAGCCGATGCGGTTGCCCTTGGCGTCGATGCACTCGCCGCACGGCGTGTAGGTCGCCTGGTTGAGTACGGTCTCGAGTGTGCTGGAATATTGCACGTCGTTGGCGGTCACCCGCGCACCATCGGTGGTGGTGAGGGTCAGTGACTGGATAAAGGCCTGCTTCATCCCGCCGGTCACCTCGATCGTCTCGGCGGTGTATTTGGTACCCGCCGGGTCGACCAGCTGTACGTTACCGATGCAGTTCAGGTTGCCGGTCTGTTGCTCGTAGCGCAGGTCGTCGCAGGCGATCGAATAGCCTTCGTACTGCATCAGCACACGGCCCTGCGCGCTGATCACGTCGCTGCTCTTGTCGTAGGAGAGGACGTTGGCCTCGACCCTGGCAGGGGCGCCCGGCTCGGGCAGCGTGGCAAAGAATCCTTCGGGCAGGAACTGCGCTGTGGCGGGTGATGCGGTCACCAAGGCAAGCACAAGCACCGCGCCGAACTGGCGCAGGCGCGTCCCCATCCCCCGGTCGCGGCGCATAATGCTCACGTCCGCCCGTCTTCCCTGTTGAGCAGCACCGTCACTCCGATGACGATGGCTACTACCGCCGGCCCTGCAACTGCGATGGCCGGATGCATCACGCCGGCACCCCCGGCGCGTCCCGCCATCTCGGTCACGACATAAACCAAGACGCCAAGGACGATACCATAAAGCACCGCCCCACCATACTTATTGGTCCTTCGATAACCGGCCGTAAACGCGAAGGCAATGACCAGCGAGCCACACAGCGTAAGTGGCAGTGCAAGCAGCCTGAGGAACCGCGTTTCCGTCTCGGCGCGTTCCCGGGAATCGGTGAGCCGGGCCGCCAGTGACCCTGCCAGTTCCCACACTGTCATGTCCTTGATCGAGGCGATCCGGGCCCGCATGTCGCCGGCCGTCCGAGCGGTTGGCAGCCGGAAATCGGTCATCGCCTCAGGCACTTCGTTGGAGCGATAGCGCGTCGCCTGGGGCATCACCCACTCGTTGCCGACCAGTTCGGCGGCGGGCGCCTCGATCCGGTCGCGCGGCGCTTCCATCAGGAAGACGTTGATGCTGCCCAGGGCCGTACCCGACGGGTTCACGTACCCGGCCTCGAGAATGTAGTGGACATCGCCTTGCCGCTCGTCGAGCCAAAGCGTGCCGGAACGGCCGACCTCGCCGCTCGTGGTGCTCAGCGACAGCGTGCGATTGAGTTGGATCACCGCCGTGTCGACCAGCAGCGTCACCAGCACCCCGCCGGCGAGGGTAACCGCCAGCGGCACCAGCATCACCCGCCAGACCGACCGGCCCGAGGCCTTGATCACCGTCATCTCGCGCGTCGCCTGCAGGTTCAGGAGCCCCGCGACGGTACCGACAAGAAAGGTGAGGGGCAGGGTATCGATGATCCAGCGTGCCGCCGCCAGCACCACGGCGGTCAGCGCCAGCGGCGCGCCGCCCGTTGCCGAGAGGGCGGAAAAGCGGCTGGTATTGAGCGATTCGACCAGCAGTACGATGCCGAACAGCACGACGAGCGTCAGCCCGACATTGCTCGCCAGTCGCCGAACGATGATCAGGTCGATCCGGTTCATCGGCTATGCGCCTCCCGCGGCAGGGGAGCGAACAGCCGCAGCCGGTAGATGAGGATGCCGGCGGCAATGACGATCAGCACGACGACGCCGCTGAGTTCGTGCGCCCAGCCCGGCACCGGCACGTAGGAGGTTACGGCGCGTTCGAACAGCACGGCGCCCAGCACGGTGATCTCCACCGGCAGGATCGGCTCCCTGCGGCGGCCCGACGGGAAGGCGCTGATTGCCGCGACGAACAGGCAGAGCGCCAGGACGCGCAGCCCGTCGGCTGTCCGCTCGGCGATATGGCGCTGGTCCTCGCTGGGCATTTCACCTTCGCTCAGGCCCCGCTTAATCAAGCCATAGGTGGTTTGGTCGCCGCGCCGGTCGCCGGTATCCTCGTCGCCGGTCAGCCGCTCCAGCGCGATGTCGTAGCGCTCGAACGAGATCTCGGAAAACTGACCATCGGCCGTACGGTACTGGATCGTGCCGTCGGCGAGCTGCAACACATAGCCCAGCTCGTCGGCAGTGATCACCGCCGAGTCGGCGATATAGGTGCGCCGGGTCTGCGCATCGCGCCGGTCGTCGGCGAAGAACGAGGTGATCTCGCCATCCGCCCCGCGTCCACCGACGGTGATCGTCACGCCGTCGCCGAGTTCCGCAAAGCGGTTGGGCACCAGCGACCGGCCCACCAGGTCCGCTGCCGCCTGCTCCTTGATCAGGTTGTTTTCGCGGCCGGCAATCGGCGCGATCACATGCCCGAGCAACCACACCAGCATCGCTCCGACGGCTGCGTACCCAAGGATCGTGCCGATCAGCGCCGGCAGCCGCTGCGACACGTGGATGATGTGCAGCTCGCGCGAGCCCTGCATGGCGCGCAGCGCCCGGGCCAGGCCGATGGCGAGGCACACGTAGAGGAACGCGATGGAGAGCGGCGGCAGGCCGAGAATGGTCTGCCAGAACAGGGTGCCCAGTCCGCGATCCCGCACGGCCCCGACCTCGACGATTCTGAGCAGCTGCACGAGGTACAGAATCGTCAGCGCGACCCCGAAAAGCGCGGCGGCTTCGGCGGCAAAAAGCCTGAAAAGATAAGTGCCTAGCCGAGTCATGCCGACAATCTGGTTCCGACGCGCGCTCACCTCCGGTCTGCCCCCGGGCAGGTGAACCGGGCGGACATTGCCCGCCCCCGGCATGGCTTGGCAAGCCAATCGGGCAAGGGCGTGGCCGTCGGCCCCGGGGTGTTGCGGGATTGACGCGACGGGCGTAGCCACTATCAGTCGTGAACCTGCCCTTCTCGGACAACGCGTCCGCCCCATTGCCATAAGGTATTTTCGCCCATGCCGAACCGGATCGAGATCAAGACCGCCGCCCTGCCGCTGAAGGCGACCGGAACGCTGGTCGTCTACGTCGCCGAGGGCGCCGCGCCTGCCGGGGGCGCGGCCGACGTCTGGAAGGCCACCGGGCTCGACTGGCAGAAGGTCTCCGCCGCCGCCAGCTTCAAGGGCAAACAGGGGCAGGTGATCGACCTCCTGGCGCCGGCCGGTGTCGCGGCCGACCGGTTACTGGTGCTCGGCAGCGGCAAGGCAGAGCAGGGCGCCAGCCTGTCGGCGTGGACCGACCGTGGCGGTTCGCTCGCCGGTAAGCTCACGGCGATCAAGGCAAGCAAGGCTGCGGTGCTGCTGGACGACGCCGAAGCGACGCCCGAACGTATCGGCGAACTCGCTGCCGGCCTCCGGCTCCGCCACTACAAGTTCGACCGCTACAAGCCGACCAAGCCCGACGACAACGGCAATGGGGCGTTGACCGTCACGCTGCACGTCGATGCCAAGTCCGCCGTCGACAAGGCTATCGCCGACCGCCAGGCCACTGCCGAAGGCACGCTCCTGGCCCGTGACCTGATCCACCTGCCGCCCAACGTCCTGGGCACGCTCGAATTTGCCGCCGAGGCGGCCAAGCTCGCCGAGCTCGGCGTCGAGATCGAACAGCTCGATGAAAAGGCCATGCGCAAGCTTGGGATGAACGCGCTGCTCGGCGTGGCGCAGGGGTCCGCTCGCCCGCCGCGACTCGTCATCATGCGCTGGAATGGCGGCAAGGCGAAGGAGCAGCCGATCGCCTTCATCGGCAAGGGCGTGGTGTTCGATTCGGGCGGCATCTCGATCAAGCCCGGCCTCGGCATGGAGGATATGAAGGGCGACATGGGCGGGGCCGCCGCCGTTACCGGGCTGATGCATGCGCTTGCCAGCCGCAAGGCCAAGGTCAACGCCATCGGCGTCATCGGGCTGGTCGAGAACATGCCGTCAGGCACTGCCTATCGTCCCGGCGATATCCTCACTGCCATGAGCGGCACCACCATCGAGATCGTCAATACCGACGCCGAGGGTCGCCTCATCCTCGCCGACGCGCTCTGGTACACGCAGGACCGCTTCAAGCCGAAGTTCATGATCAACCTCGCGACCCTGACCGGCGCCATCGGCGTGGCGCTCGGCAACGATCACGCCGGGCTGTTCTCCAACAATGACGAGCTGTCGGGCAAACTCCTCGCCGCTGGTCTTGCCACTGGGGAAAAGCTCTGGCGCCTGCCGATGGGCGCTGCCTACGACAAGCAGATCGATAGCCGCTTCGCCGACATCAAGAACTCGGGCGGCCGCCCGGCCGGCTCGATCACCGCCGCGCAATTCCTCGCCCGCTTCGTCAACGATGTGCCATGGGCGCACCTCGATATCGCCGCCGTGGCGCTGGCCTCGCCCACCAGCGAGACAAATACCGCCTGGGCTTCCGGCTTCGGCGTGGCGCTGCTCGATCGGCTGGTGCGCGACAATTATGAGGCCAAATGACCGGCGCCCAAACCACCAGCGCGCTACCTGATCTGCCGCTCGTCGCCAATCCCTCGCGCCTGTGGCTGCTGCCGATCGCGGCGATGGCGCTGTTCGCCGGGCTGGTGGCGTTGCTGCCCAGCCTGTTGCTGCTGGCGAGTTTGGTTGGCCTGCTCGGCATGCACCCGAGCGTCGAGCTGACGCTGCTGGCGCTGCCGACGCTCGCGGTGGCCGTGTTCTTCCTCGCCGTCGGCAGCGTGGTGATCGGTGACCTCCGTCTAAGACGCCCGGTGCTGACCATCGATGAGCACGGCGTATTCGATCGCCGCATCACCGACAGCCCGATCGCCTGGTCCGACGTGGTGGAGGTCGCTCCGGCTCCCGGTGGCGGCGGCGTCCTGCTGGCGCTCAGAACGCCGCGCGAAACCCGCCTCAGCCCCTATCGTGCCGGTACCGCCGGGTTCCGCCAGCCGGCCGCGGGCCTCGCCAATATCCCGGTGCGCGCCATGGACCGGCCGGCAAAGCTGCTTGCCGAGACGCTGACCGGGCTGGCCCTGCGCCACGGCGCCGTACCGCCGGCGGAGGAGCCCGCGTGACCGAGATCCTGTTCTACCACCTCGAAAGCCAGCCGCTCGAGCGCGTGCTGCCGGTGCTACTGGAAAAGTCGCTGGAGCGCGGCTGGAGCGTCGTGGTCGAGACCAGCAGCGACGAGCGGGCGCAGGCGCTCGACTACATGCTCTGGACCTACCGCGACGACAGTTTTCTGCCGCACTCCCTCGCCGGCGGCGATGCCGACCACCTGCAGCCGGTGCTGATCACCACGCGCCCGCACAACCCCAACAATGCCGAAGTGCGCTTCTTCGTCGACCGCGCCGTGCCGCAATCAGGCGAAGGCTATCAGCGCATCGTCTTCATGTTCTCCGGGCACGATCCGGATGCGGTGACCGACGCCCGCGCCGCGTGGAAAGCGCTGCGTGATGGCAATGAGGTGACCTATTGGCAGCAGGACGGCAACGGCCGCTGGGCGAAGAAGGGGTAGGGTCTTCGCTCCTCGCTCCGCTCGTAGCGACGGGTCTCAGCCCGGCTCCCAGCCCGGCTCCGCCTGCTCGAACTTCGAAAACTGAAAGCCCGGCGCCACGGTGCAACCGACCAGCGTCCAGTCACCCAGGCAGGCCGCCCGCTGCCAGGCGTTGCCGGGGATCACCAGTTGTGGCCGCTCGCCGGCAGCAAGGTCGTTGCCCAGCGCGTGCTCGGTGACCGTCTTGCCATCGCGTGAGATGTCGAGCCGCATCGGCGCGCCGGCGTACCAGTGCCAGACCTCGGACGAATCCACCCGGTGCCAGGCGCCGGTCTGGTGGTTGTCGAGCAGGTAGTAGATCAGCGTCGAGTGCGGCCGGCCGGCGGCATTCGGCGCATCGGCGAAGGTTTGTCGGTAGAAACCGCCCTCGATATGTGGCTCCATCCCGAGCAGCGCCACCACTTCGCTTGCGGTCATCGCCGTCATCCCATCGCCCTCTCGGCCTGCTCGAGCTCTTCGCTGAGGGTCAGCCAGCTTTCCTCGATCCTCGCGATCTCGCCCTCGAATCGCGCCTTGTCCTTGCCGAGCAGGATCACCCGCTCGGGCGCTCCGTCATAGGTCTTGGGGTCGGCGAGGAAGCCGTCCACCCGCGCCAGTTCGGTCTTGAGTCGCCCGAGCTTCTGCTCGAGGTCCTTGATCGATTTGCGCAGCGGCGCCACTTCGGCGCGCTTGGCCGCGGCATCCTGTCGGGCCGCTTTGCGGTCCTCGACCACCGGCGCTGCCGCTTCCTTCTTGCCCTTGCCGCTGCCGTTGGAGGTCAGGAGGCGCTGGTAAGTATCGAGATCCTCGTCGAATTCCTCGATCGTGCCGTTCTGTGCGATCCACAGTTTGTCGACGGTGGCGTCAATCAGGTGGCGGTCGTGGCTGATGATCAGCACGGCGCCCGAATAGTCATTGAGCGCCGCCACCAGCGCATCGCGGCTGTCGATGTCGAGGTGGTTGGTCGGTTCGTCGAGGATCAGCATCCCCGGCCCGCCGAAAGTAATGAGCCCAAGCAGCAGGCGCGCCCGCTCGCCACCCGAGAGGTTCTTCACCTTGGTGTCCATGCGCGAGGTGGTCAGCCCCATCTGCGCCACACGCGAGCGCCGCTTGGCTTCGCTGTCATAGGGCATCAGGTCGATGACATGCTCGAACGGCGTCTGTTCCGGCTTCAGCTTGTCGAGCTGGTGCTGGGCGAAATAGGCGATCTCCAGCCCCTTGCCCTTGCGCATCTCGCCGCCCATCGGCTTCAGGTCGCCCGACAGGAGCTTGGCGAAGGTCGACTTGCCGTTGCCGTTGACGCCGATCAGCGCGATGCGGTCGTCCGGATCGATCCGGTTGGTGATGTGGCGGAGGATCACCTTGTCGCCATAGCCCACCGACACGTTGTCGAAGGTCATCATCGGCGAGGCCGGGATCTTCTTGGGATCGGGGAAGTTGAACGGCGATGAGCTCTCGTCGAACATCGCCGCCGGCGGCTTCAGCTTGGCGATCATCTTGACGCGCGCCTGCGCCTGCTTGGCCTTGGTGGCCTTGGCCTTGAAGCGGTCGACGAATTTCTGCAGGTGCGCGATCTGGTCGAGCGTCTTCTCGCGGCTCTTGTTGTTGAGCTCCATCTGCATCCGGCGCGTCTCTTCGAACGTGTCGTAATTGCCCTTGTAGAAGGTCAGCTTCCGGTGTTCGAGATGCGCGATCGAGTTCACCGCCTTGTTGAGCAGGTCACGGTCGTGGCTGATCATGAACACGGTGTAGGGGTAGGTCGCGAGATACTTCTCGAGCCACAGCGTGCCTTCGAGATCGAGATAGTTGGTCGGCTCGTCCAGCAGCAGCAGGTCGGGCTGGCTGAACAGCACGCCGGCCAGCGACACGCGCATCCGCCAGCCGCCCGATAGCTCCGAGGTCGGGCCCAGTTGCCGGTCCTTCTCGAAGCCGAGGCCCTTGAGGATGGTCGAAGCCCGCGCCTCCGCGGTATGCGCATCGATCTCGGCGAGCCGCGTGTGGATATCACCGATACGGTGCGGATCGGTCGCCGTCTCGGCCTCGGCCAGCAGCGCCGTTCGCTCCTTGTCGGCCGAAAGCACGACGTCGAGCACGCTGATGTCGCTCGCCACCGCTTCCTGCGCCACTGCGCCGATGCGGGCCTTCTTGTTGACCTCGATCGTCCCGCCCTCGGGCGCGATCTGCCCCAGGATCAACTGGAACAGCGTAGTCTTGCCCGTGCCGTTCTTGCCCACAAAACCGGTCTTTGAACCGTCGGGGAGAACGAGCGAGGCATTTTCGAACAGGGGACGACCCTGGATGCGGTAACTGAGATCGGTAATGGTCAACATGGCGCGGCCGATGCATCCGCGGCGCGCGGAATGCGTTACGTGGGAGATAGGGTCAAATCGAGCCGACCCAATAGACCGAGAACCTGGAGAAGTCCAATGCGCCTCGTCCCTGCCGCCCTCGCCCTGTGCCTCGTCTCCGGCGTGGCCCTCGCCCAGGAACTGGCGCCGCTCAACGATCTGAAGGCCTGCCGCCTCGATGCCGAACTGGTGTCGCTGAGCTTCAGCTACGATGGCGGCGCCTGCGAGCAGACTGGCAACGGCAGCGTCGACCTAGTCGAATCCGGCACTGCCACGGTCACCATCCCGATCGTTTCGACTGCCGAAGTCTGCACCATGCAGGTGGTGAAGGTGACGCACACCGGCGCCATCAACGCCGTCGAGGACGTCACCGCCCTCGAGGTGCAACTGGTCAGCCCCGGCGGCGAAGTGCAGGCCAAGGGCAAGGTCGAGATCGCGCCGCACACTCCGGACTGCGTGCCGCCGGCGCCGACGGAGTAGGGCCCGGGCTCGCAATAGTCGCCGGGGATGTTCATACCAGTCCGCGCTTGTTAGGTTTGCGCCTTGGCAACTCTATGGGGCTTCTGGCGTGCAACGATGGGTTATCAAAAGCCCGACCAGCATATTCGTCCTGTGCATGGTCTTTGCCCCTGCTCTCATGGCGTTCCCCGCATCGGCGCTGGTCTTTGTGCTGGCAAGTCCGGGGCCGTTTGCCATAAGTGACCTTCAATATCTGGTGGTCATGGTGCCGGCTGCTCCACTTCTTATCGGGGCGGGGCTTGTTCTGGGCTGCATCCCTGGCTTGCTCGGTGCTTGCATGCTCTTGGAGCTGGCCAGGCGACGTCCAATTAGCATTATCGATCCGCTGGTGGTTGCATTTGTGATCTGTGTCGGCCTGACGCTCGCATTTGCGGCTGTTGCTCCAACCCACATCTGGCTGGCGCTGTCCATCGCGGCGGGCGCCAGCACTTTGGTTGTTCTGATCCTGGGGCGGCTCGCTGTGTTTTTCGATGTGGTCGCACCAGTGCCAGCGTCACCCGACAGCACCCCCCACACCTCGGACTACGTCCCGTCGCTTCCGTCGGAGTAGGGGCTCACGCCGGCACGCGGGCCCTGCTACTTCGACCGGTCCCGGTACGCCAGCTTCAGCGACACGGCCGCCAGCGCGATCAGGACCGTCAGCAGCAAAGCCCGGGTCAGCGTCATCGCCACGCCGTACTCGAAAGCAGCCTGGTTGGTCCGCAGATACTGTTCCAGCCGGTCGTCGATCTCGCCTGACAATGACGATGTCGACGCGTTCCGGAGCTCGAGAAGACGCTTGAGGTGCGCGACCTCGCCACTCACCACGGCCTGTAGCCAGCGCAACGCATTCCTAGCGTCGTCGGCACTGATATGGGAGTAGATCGACGAGAGTTGCCGGCTCTCGTCCGCCGTGAGGGTGACGGTGGCGATCGGGTACCGAACGATGCCGCTTTCGTCCCTAGGCACCGTGAAAAGGCAGAAGAACAGGTCCAGCGCGACCAGCTTGCTACCATCGGCCATCGTGTCGATGTCGCGTCTCGCGCTCCAGACCAGCGTCGACCAAGGATAGCCGGCGGTGCAGGACTGCTCGAGGTCGAGCGCCCTCCGCAGGTCCGTGAAAGCCTCCACCATCGGGCCTGCGCCGTCGCCTTCCGCCGTGTTCTCCAGCAGCCTCGCGATGGTCGACAGGTACGGCGCATCGATCTTGCCGCGCTCCTCCATCAGGAAGATGTCGCGTGAGTCCTTGTTGTAGTCGCGGAACTTCGACGTGAGGTTGCCGAACACCTCGCTCGTCGATGCCGAAGTCGCGGACGGGCCGCTCCCGCCGGACCCGGAGAGATGCGACCAGGCGTAGCCATACCCGGCATAATCCGTCAGTGCGATCGCCAGGGCGACCACCACGATCAGGGCGCCGACATGAACCCGCCTGTCGCTCCAGACCCGGTTGCCACGGGTCGTCGCCGTATCGCCATGCGGCAGCTGCGCAGACCCCACAGAAGACATTTGTCCCTCCGCTCGATCCCGACGTCGCCATTCTACTCCCGTTTGACCGTGGTGTCAGAGGGCACGAGTGCGCGCATCGCCGAGGCGTCACCTCAGCTCCAATTGCATCAACGGCGCGCTGCCGAACTGCGTCTCTGTCACACCTGTCTCGACGAAGCCGACCGACCGGTAGAAGGCGAGGGCGTCGTCGTTGGCGACGACGTGCAGCGTCGGAGCACCCATGGCCCGCGCCAGTGCCTTCGTCCGTTCGACCAGCCGGCGGCCGATGCCGAGGCGCTGCATCGCCGGATCGACGAACAGCCCGTCGAGTTCAGCGTCGCCGTCCGGCCTCGGCAGCACGATGGCGAAACCGGCAAGGATACCGTCCGCATCGGCCACGCAGGCGGTTGCCGGCGTCAATTGTTCGATGGGCACCTGCACCGCTTCGGGATGCGCCAGCAGCGTGTCGCGATCGCGCTCGCTGGCCATCACCGTCTTCCAGACGATAGCGAGCAGCACCGGCTGATCCTCGGCCCTTGCCGGGCGAATAGTGTATCCGGAGCCCATCGGCCCTCCGCTCGCTGCATTGCTGGTGACAGAACGCCCGTCTTGCGCCCGTCACGCCTTCCCGTTAGAAGGCCGCACCCAATTCAGACCCACTCCAAGGACCAGACACATGGCCATTGAGCGCACCTTCTCCATCATCAAGCCCGACGCGGTCCGCCGCAACCTGATCGGCAACATCCTTGCCGTGTTCGAAAAGAACGGCCTGCGTCCGGTGGCGCTGAAGAAGATCAAGATGACCCGTGCCCAGGCCGAGGGCTTCTATGCGGTGCACAAGGAACGCCCGTTCTTCGGTGAGCTGGTCGAGACCATGACCTCGGGTCCCGTGGTCGTGCAGGTGCTGGAAGGCGAGAACGCCATCCTGAAGAACCGTGAAGTGATGGGCGCCACCAACCCGGCCAACGCGGCCGAGGGGACCATCCGCAAGCTCTACGCCGTTTCGGTCGGCGAGAACTCGGTGCACGGCTCGGACGCTCCCGAGACCGCGGCCGAGGAGATCAAGTTCTTCTTCTCCGACGACGAGATCGTCGGCTGATCGCCTGATGATAGCGATTTCCGAGGGCCGCCTCCGGGCGGCCCTTTTGTTTTGCTAGTGCCGCAACCACGATGTCATCCCCGCGCAAAGCGGGGACCTCCGTTTGCGATCGCGCCGCAGGCCAAAAAACAGAGGTTCCCGCTTTTGCGGGAATGACCCGGTGAGTGTGATACTCATCGAGCAAACAGCAAAGATGCACCCGTGAACCTTCCCGAGACCATTCATCCCGCGCTTGCCGCCGCCCTTACGGCCCGTGGCTACGACACGCTGACCCCGGTACAGCTGAGCGTGCTCGCGCCCGAGGCCGCCGAGCGGGACCTCCTGGTGTCGGCACAGACCGGGTCGGGCAAGACCGTAGCCTTCGGCATGGCGATTGCCCCGACCCTGCTGGGTGAGGCCGAGAAGTTCGAGCGCGCCGCCACTCCGCTGGCGCTGCTGATCGCCCCGACCCGCGAACTGGCCATGCAGGTGCAGCGCGAGCTCGAGTGGCTTTATGCCGAGACCGGCGCGCAGATTGCCGCCGGGGTAGGGGGCATGGACATCCGCACCGAGCGGCGAGCCTTCGAGCGCGGCGCCCATATCGTCGTTGGTACCCCCGGGCGGCTGCGCGACCACATCTCGAAGGGGGCCCTCGATCTGAGCAACGTCCGCGCCGTGGTGCTGGACGAAGCCGACGAAATGCTCGACCTGGGCTTCCGCGAGGACCTCGAGTTCATTCTCGACGCTGCGCCGGAAGGCCGCCGCACCCTGATGTTCTCGGCCACCGTGCCGCGCGCCATTGCCGATCTCGCCAAGACGTTCCAGCGCGATGCGCTTCGCCTCGTCGCCACCAGCGCCGGCGAGCAGCATGCCGATATCGAATACCAGCAGATCGTCGTGCGTAACGACGAGCGCGAGCACGCCGTCATCAACATGCTGCTGCTGCACGACAGCTCCAACACCATCGTGTTCTGCCACACCCGCGAGTCGGTGAAACACCTCACCGCCCGCCTCGCCAACCGCGGCTTCCCCGTGGTGGCGCTGTCGGGTGAACTGACCCAGGCCGAGCGCTCCAACGCGCTGCAGGCGATGCGCGATGGCCGCGCCCGCGTCTGCGTCGCAACCGACGTCGCCGCGCGCGGCATCGACCTGCCCAACCTCGATCTGGTCATCCACGCCGACGTTCCGTCCAACCCCGAGACCTTGCTGCACCGCTCCGGCCGCACCGGCCGCGCCGGCCGCAAGGGCATCTGCGCGCTGATCGTGCCGCTGCACCGCCGCAGCGCCGCTGCCCGAGTGCTGCGCGCCGCCAACCTCGACGCCACCAGCCGCGGCGCCCCAACCATCGCCGAGATCGACGCTCGCAACCGCGAGCAGATCATCGCCACGGCCGTTGCCGTCACCGCGCCGAACGAGGTCGAGGCGCCGTTCGTCGCCGACCTGCTCGCCCGCCTGACGCCAGAGCAGCTCGCCGCCGCCTATATCCGCCGCGAGCTCGCCGCCCGTCCGGCGCCCGAGGAAGTGTCTGAGCAGGCGATCCCGGCCTTTAACGAGAAGCCGCCACGCCGCGACAAGCGCTTCGTCGACGAAGATGGCGCGCCGCGCGGCAAGCCGGAGCCGATGCAGAACGGCCGTTGGTTCACCCTGTCGATCGGCCGTAACCGCCGCGCCGACCCCAAGTGGCTGCTGCCGATGATCTGCAAGGCCGGCGACGTCACCAAGCGCGATGTCGGCTCGATCAAGATCCTCGACAACGAAACCCGCTTCGAGATTGCCGCCGACAAGGCGGATGCCTTCGCGGCGGCCATCGGTCGCGTCGGCGGGCAGATCGAGAACAACACCACCATTGCCGCCTCCGGCCCGCCCGCGGCGCCGCAGAAAAAGAGCTACAACCGCGACAGCGCCCCGCGCTTCAAGAAGCACGACGACGCGCCGCGCTACGACAAGCCGCCACGCGAGGACGGCCCCCGCTACAAGGTGCGCTCCGACAAGGGCGCCAAGCTCGCCACCAAGCCGGCCCGCGAGATCACCCCGCCGGTCGCCTTCGATGCGCCGCCGGTGGCGCGCGAACCGGTGCTGTTCAACAGGAAGCCGACCGAGAAGCCGAAGGTGAATCCCAAGGACAAGGGCAAGCCGAAATACAAGAACCGCGAGAAGCGCGACCCGCCGGCCGACTCCGCCGGAACCGCCCCCCGCAAGAAGCCGAAAAAGGGCTACGATCCGCTCGGTTGACGAACGTACCTCGGCTGCCGCATCCTGCCCCCGGCTTTGGGGGAGGAAACCATGCCTTACGTCCGTATCGAAATCACCGACGGCGCGACTTACGAACAGAAGCTGCAGATCTACAAAGAGACCACGGAGATGCTGGTCCGGATCCTGAACAAGAAGCCGGAATACACTTTCGTGGTCATCGAAGAGGTCGACAACAAGAACTGGGGCCACATGGGCACGTCCGTGGCCAAGATCCGCGAGGCCGAGGCCAAGGCAAAGGCCAAGGCGGCCGTCAAGGCGCCCAAGGTCACCAAGGCCAAGGACAAGCCGAAACCGGCAAAGCCGAAGCCCAGGACCGTGAAGGCCTGACGTGCCCGAGATTCTCGTTCACATCGTCGAAGGCCGCTCGAAAGAGAGCAAGAAGGCGCTGATGAAGGACATCACCGACGCGGTGGTGAAGAACTTCAACGTCCCGGCCGAGCGGGTCGTCGTGCAGATCGTCAAGAGCTCCCGGGACAGCAAGTCGAGGGGCGGCGTGCCCTTCGACGAGATGTAACCGGCGGCTGGAGCGCTTTCAGGAAAGCCTGTCGCCGTGAGACGCGGACCACAGACTTTCCGCCTGGAGCATTTGGCCGTTTCAACGGAGCGGTGAAATGCTCTAGTGCCCGGGGTCGGGAATGTTCAGCACGTGCCCGCAGGCCTTGCAATGCACGGCGTCCGGCTCGTGTCGCTGCAGGCCGCATTGCGGGCAGGGGAAGAATACCTTGTTAGGGCGGAAGATCGACTGCGCCAACCGGACGAACAGCGTGATGCCGATGATCATCACGGCAATCGAAGTGAGCTTGCCGGCCGTGCCCGGCAGCGTCACATCGCCATAGCCGGTCGTCGTCACCGAGGTGACGGTGAAGTAGAGCGCATCGACATAACCCTCGATGCCGGAATCCGGGCTCGCAAAGAAGGTCAGCACGAACCCCGAAACGAGGAACAAGAACGTCACGATGTTGACGATTGCCTCGCCCTGTTCGCGGTACTGCGTCAGCCTGAACTTCTTCAGCGGCCGCCACAGCACGCCGCTCTGTGACAGCGTCCAGAGCCGGAGGATGCGCAGGAAGCCGAAATTGGCGAGCCAGGCCGGCAGCAGCAGTGTGACGAGGATGAAAATGTCGACGATCGTCGTCGGCTGTCTCAGCCAACGCAGTGGATCAGTCGAGGCGAGGCCACGCGCCACCAGGTCGGCGATCAGCAGCACGGCCACCGCAATGTCGAACCAGATGAAGCTGGGCCGCTCGCGCAGCAGCGGCGTCGCGATGAAAAAGGCAATGATCGCGAGGTCGACCAACAACACGGCGAACTGGAAGCGCAGCGCGGTGGTCGAACTGCCGTGGTAGAGCAGCCGCAAGGTTGAGCGCAGCCGGGTCAGGCCGTGCTCGGGACTTGGCTCATCCATCCGCGTTGCCTCCTCCCCGGGAGCTTGCCCGGACCGCGCTTGCTGTCAATGCTGTACGGCCGGCTGTCGCTGCAGCACGTTGTGCGCCACCACCAGCACCGCCGCGCCGCAAGTCGCCAGGGTCGCCGCGACCCAGAACAGCTCGAGATACTGCCCCGGCGCCGCCACCAAGCCGAAAATCCCGGCCGAGAGCATGCCCGAGGCAACGATGGTAACGTCGAGCAGTGAGGTCGAAAGCCCAACCCGCCCGCGGATCGCCTCCTGCATGTAGCTGATCGGCACGCTCATCAGCACGGCGATCGCGACAGCCCGCGGGATCTGCAGCCAGAACACCTCGGTGACCCCGCTCGCCTGCGTCAGCAGCACCTGGTAGAGCGCGTAGATCAGCGCCCCGGCGGCGATCAGCGTGTGCTTCCTGAACCGGCGGCCGAGAAAGCCCCAGGCCAGCATCAGCGGAATCTCGAGAAATGCCCCGATGCCCGCGGCGATCCCGACATCGCCGATATTGCCGCCGAAATGGCTGACCATCGCCAGCGGCGTCGCCGTGCCGCTGACCTTGATCGCCACATTGATCAAGAGCACGCCGCAGATGCCGACCAGCATCGGCAGCCCGATGCCGCCTTTGCCGTCGGTGCTCGGCTTCGGCGGGGCCGAAACGACGCGGGTCGCAGGGTCGGCCAGCATCACCAGCGAGATGGCGCCGCAGACCAGATAGGCCATGGCCGCCAAGAGGTAGACGTCGAACACTTGGTAGACCGCAGCGATCCAGCCGGCGAGCGGCGGCACCATCACCCACGAAGCGGCATAGATCGAGCGCAGCACGGTGATGCGGAATTCGGCATCCCTCGGCCGCGTCTGGTCGTAGTAGACGCGGGCATAGGCAAAGGTCTGGCTGAACGCCGAGTTGCCGAACGGCAGGATCACGCAATAGGCGATGACAAAGGCCATCGGGCTGCGCAGCCAGTACATCAGGCCCATGCCGATCGCGCCGAGCAGCGCGGTGACCAGCATCAGCAGCCGGCGGTCGCCGATCCGGTCCGACAACCAGCCGAGCGCCACTGAAGCAACGACACCGACGATCGAGGCGGCCGTCAGGATCAGCGCGAAATCGCCGTGACCGATATCAAGTGCGTCGATGGCGATGATCGCGTCATAGGGCGCCGTCGAGGCATAGCCGACGCCGATCGATAACAGGCTCGCAGAAATAAGCGCCGCCATCGGCAGGCGTGGTTGGACAGTCTCGGTCACGTCGGTGGCTCTCCCCCGCGATCCCTAGTGCAGAATCGCGGGGGCAGGCCAGTGGTTTGGTCGAGTGCCAGACGTGGCTCGAGTGGCTTGTGCACGAGGAACGGGCACGGCAGCGCTAGTCAGCAGCAGCGTCGGTAGGCGCATGTCACCATCGTCGTCCTGCGTCGCTCGAAGGTCAGTTGCAGTAGAACTCGTCGTTGGGACCGTAGCACTCCGGCGGGAACCCGTTGTCCGGCGGCGGATACTCGTCGTCCGGGTTAGGTTCGGGCAACACCTGTGGTGCGCCGCTCCCCTCTCCATAGATCAGGCTTTTGGGCGTATTGGCCACAAACCCCTTCTGGAAGCACTCCTTTGCCTCTTCGACGCGGAACGCACCCAGCAATGGGGCCTGCGACTGGGCATACTTGAAGCTCGCCTTCAGGTCGTCGCGGTCAGCACCCTTGAAGTCGTCGGTGTGGCCGAGAATCTCGGATTTACCGAGGTCGTAGGCGCCCAGCTCGCACGTATCGTCGAGCGTCACGCAGGCGTCGTCCAGATTACAGAGCACGACCTGGCCGTGATAGAGCAGCACCTTGGTTTCCTGGGCGCTCGAGTTGAAGTCGAAGGAGGTGCCGCGCACCCCGATGGTGCCGGTCGGCGTTTCGATGATGTAGCGGTCTTTCGGCGCCCGGCCGGTGGTGAAGCGGAAGGTGCCCGACAGCGCGTTGATGGCGAATTTGCCGGCCGAGTCGTCGTTGCGCAGCAGATAGTCCTCGATCAGCAGGGCGGAGTTCGGGCCCACCACCAGCTCGGTCTGGTCGCTGAACTTGATCTGCACCTGCCCCTTGGCGCCGGTGACAACCCGGTCGCCGATGGAGATGTCGGCGCCCACCGTCAGCGTCTTGGTGTCAACTTTGGTTTCGACCGAGGCGGCGGGGTCGACGCCCAGCGCCTTGCCGCTGGCGGCGAGCGTGGGCAATGAAAAGGCAATGAATCCAAGCGCAGCAAGTGCGCAGGCGAGGGGGGCTCGCCACATCAGGGGGTGCATATGCGTCCTCGACAATGCAGTGGCACGGAAATCGCCCGGCCCCCCGGCGAGTGCGATCGTCGGTCTCCTACACAAGCCCGTATGCCGGTTCCAGACCGAAAAACCGGATTCATCGGCGCTCGTGACCGGCTTGTTCAGGAATCGTTCAGCTTGTCCGCGCCGCGGCTGAAGGCGGACCATCAGGTCTGCGCCCCGGGCCCTTTTCAGCAGCGCAGCAAGGCCCTATATGCCTCGCGTCGAGGACGACCCCGACGCTTCCCAATGATCAGGCGGGACGGCCCGCGCTCAAGGAGTAACTTCCATGGCGTGGGTTTACCTCACTGTTGCCGGCCTGCTGGAGATCGTGTGGGCCATCGGCCTCAAATATACCGAAGGCTTTTCGAAGCTCGGCCCGACCGCCATCACCGTGGCGGCGATGCTCGCCAGTATCGTACTGCTCGGCATCGCCTTGCGTGACCTGCCGGTGGGCACGGGCTATGCGATCTGGACCGGCATCGGTACCATCGGCACCGCAGTGCTCGGCATCCTGCTGTTCCAGGAGCCGGCCACCGCCCTGCGGCTTGCCAGCATCGGCCTGATCGTTGCAGGAATTGTCGGCCTCAAGCTGGTCAGTTGAGGCCGCTTGCCGGTGCACCTGTTGCTTCCGCGCCAGCCTCTTTGGTGAAATTGCGGGATAACGCAAAAGTTGATGGAACCTTTTGCGGTTTTCCGTAACGTGCATTGCGGGGGCTCCGTCAGGCGGAGCTAATCCGCGCCGAGCGTCAGCGCATCTCGAAAAGAAAGTAAAGGGGAGCCATGCTGTTCCGCTCTGCTGAGGTCGTGTCTGTCCTCATGCTCGTTGTTGCCTTGCTCATTGCCAAGCACCTGCCGCTGTTTTCCGGTCTGCCGCTGTCGCAGATCACCGGCATCGTCTGCTTCATGTTCGCCATCTACCTCAGCCTGCGCATCTACAATGCGGAGCTGAAGAAAATCCGCGCCGAGGAATAGGCAACGGATTTAGTAGTCCATCGCCTCATCGGTGGCGCCGGGGACGGCGCCACGCGCCGCATCGATGGCTTGTCGACATGGCTCGGAGAATTTCGACGCGTTGTCGCGAATGCACTGCGCGAGCCGGCCGTCGCCTGGTTGCAGATCGCCGCAGGCTGATCGGAAATCGGCTTGGCAGACGCGCCGCAGCTCCATCTTCTGCATCAGGTTCAGCTGTGCTGCCTCCGCACCCGTCGCTGCGGTCAGCAAAGCGGACAGAACAAGCGCAAGACCTCGTTTCATTGGTTACTCCTGTGAAAGAACAAGCGGGGGAGCCCTGCGGTTGGGGGCCGGGGGCCCCCCGCTCCACGGCCGGGTCGTGGCCGATCAGTATGCGGTGACGCGGAACCGGCGGCTGTGACTGTTGCCGGCCGGACCGGTCACCGTTCCCTTGCAGTCCCATTGCTCATAGGCGACGCGGACGCACATGCCCGAGCGCTTCAGCGTGTTGCCGTTGACGCCGGTGAGCTCGGTTTCGCGATAGCAGGCGCCCTGGAAGCAGTAGACCTCTGCCGAGCGTGTGAGGGTGCCGTGGTCAGTGTCGATGGTCACCTTGCGCTCCCAGGCGGAGGCGCTGGCGGTGCCTCCCACCATGGCTGCCGCGGCAAGGGTAAGGACGACGACGAGTTTTCGCATTTTTGGTCTCCTGGTTTCGATGGGGGAGACGATGGACCCGGGTCTTTGCGCCGCTGTTGCACGCTGGCGCCCTCGTGTAACGATTTGTAACGGCGGCAGCTCGGCGGTTGCCGCCTCGTCGGTGTAACCGCTACAGCCCTTGGGGGATGTACTGCCGACCTAATTGTTCGACAGCGCGACAGATCAGACAACCGGCCGCTTCATGAACCCAGCACGCCTGCTCGTCATCGAGGACGATCCCGACCTCCGGGCGTTGCTCGCCGAGTTCCTCACGCGCGAGGGTTACGAGGTGCGCACCCTCGATACTGGCCGGCTGGCGACGCAGACCATTGCCAGCTTCGCGCCGGCGCTGGTCGTCCTCGACATCATGCTGCCCGGCGAGGACGGCTTCTCCGTCTGCCGCCGCATCCGCATCGAAAGCATGGTTCCGATCATCATGCTGACGGCCAGGTCGGAAGACGTTGACAAGATCGTTGGGCTGGAAGTCGGCGCCGACGACTACCTCGGCAAGCCGTTCAATCCCCGCGAGCTGCTCGCGCGCATCCGCGCCCAGCTCCGGCGCTCGGCCGCCCTGATGCCGCCTGCCATGCCGGTGTCGCGACGCAAGGCGGTGGGTGAGCTCATCATCGACCTCGATGGCCGCGCCATCGCCACTCGCGCCGGTGCGCTGGTGACCCTCACCACCGCAGAGTACGACCTGCTCGCCTGTTTCATCGAACGGCCGCGCCGCGTCCTCTCTCGCGACCAGTTGCTCGACTGGACGCGCGGTCGCACTGCCGATCCGTTCGATCGCACTATCGATGTCACCGTTTCGCGCCTGCGCGCCCGCCTCGCCCCGGTTGCACCGAGCGTAGTCGATGCCATCACGACTGTGCGCAACGGGGGCTACCTCTTCGCCATGCCGGTCGAGGACGCCTGATGCGCAGCCTCCCCCTTTCGCTGCGGCTGGTGCTGATTGTCACCGGCGCCATCTTCCTGCTCCAGATCGCGGCGTTCGCCGTGCAGGTGACGCGCGATGACGGTTTCACCTTGGGAGGGATTCGCCCCTCTTTTGCCCGGCAGGTGGTCAGCCTGGTCCGTTTGTTCGATCGCCTGCCGCCGCTTCGCCGCAGTCTCGCGCTCGATCTGCTCAACAACGCCCGCTTCGACGTCGCCGTAGCGGATAGCCCACCGGCGCCCGACCCCGGTGGGCTGCTTCTGGGATGGAGTGCCCGCATCACCGCCGATCGGATTGCGGCCGAAGGGCTCGATCGCGATCGCATCGAGGTGAGTAACGTGCGCTCTGCCCGCGGCGAGGGCGACGGCCCGTTCGCCCGCCTGGTCGGCCGGCACCTGCGTATTACGGTAGCGCTGCAGAGCGGCTCCTATCTCGTCATCAACCCGGCAGGCGAAGTCGATTCCTACGTCTATGGGGGGATCCTGGCGGCCATTGCCGCGCTGATCGGCCTCATCGTGCTCGGCGTCGCCGTCGTCCTTGTCCTGCGGGAGACCCGGCCACTGGCCGCGCTTACTGCCAATGTCGAGGCCTTCGCCCGGACGGCGTCCCCGCGCGAGCTCGAGCCCCGCGGTGCATCGGATCTTCGTTCGCTGATCGGGGCCACCAATGCCATGCAGCACCAGATCGCCGCACTGATCCGCGACCGCGCCCTCATCCTCGCGGGCATGTCGCACGATCTCAGAACCCAGGTGACCAAGCTTCGCCTGCGGCTCGAACTCATGCCGCCCTCGACCGGTCGCGATCAGGCCGTTGCCGATGTCGAGGCCATGCAGGCGCTGGTCGAGCAGGCACTGGAGTTTGCCTCGCTTAGCGACAAGCCGGGCGAGGGCCGGGCCGATGTCGCCGCCACCCTCGACGGCATGCGCGCCGATCGTCCGGAGTTGGCATGGTCCGGCCATCCCCCGCTCGAGGTCGCCATCGGCGAGCCGGCGCTCCGCCGTGTGCTCCACAATCTGGTAGGCAACGCCATCGCCTACGGCCGGCAAGCCGATGTCAGCGTGACTGCCACCGCCACCGAAGCTCTCGTCGCCATTGCCGACCGTGGACCGGGCATTCCGCTCGCCGAACGCGAACTGATCTTCGAGCCCTTCTACCGCGTCGAGGGGTCGCGCAGCCGCACGCACGGCGGCACCGGGCTTGGGCTGGCGATCGTCAGGCAGATTCTCGATCGCCATGGCGGCCGCATCACCGTCTCGGATCGCCCGGGCGGCGGCACGATCTTCACCGTCTCGCTGCCGCTTGCCGTCTGAGCGCAATCTGCGGCGCTCAACACATGCCGCGCAGGTCCAACCGTGCGAGAGGGGACCATATGAAGTCCGAGGAATATCGGCTGGATTAGAGGATGAAGTCGGCTGCATACATTGGCAGCCGGCCATTCAGTTCGATCTGAAAATCCGCCACGCCGTCGCCGTCTGTGTCGCCTTCGACCAGCGTTACGGCGGAAAGGTCGGCGCGCTGCTCGTAGACCCAGCGCAACTCGCCGGCCTTGCCGGTGAACTCGGCAAAGCCCAGCAGTTGGAATGCCTGGTTGCCGGCGAACTGCTCGTTGGCGTCGATCGACCCGAGGTTGATTTTGTCCGCCGTCGGCTTGAAGTCCCAGATCACGTCGCGCGTCGTTTCGCCGGTACCGATCTCCTCGACGCTGCGAAAATCGAACCTGTCCCGGCCCTGTCCGCCGAGCATGAACTCCGTGCCGAGCCCGCCGATCAGCAGGTCATTGCCGGCCCCGGCGTTGAGATAGTCATCACCGTCGCGCCCGTCGAGCCGGTTGCTGCCGCCCCAGTCGATCAGCTCGTTGTCCGACGCGTTGCCCAGCAGCGCGCGGCCGGAATAGTCGATGGCCATGGTGAGGTTCTCGATCTCGGGATAATCCTCGAGATCGATCGCCACCGTCGCGCGGATGGTGTCCACCCCACCGATATCGATGATGGTGTCGGAGCGATCGTCGATAAGCTGGTAGATGTCGTCGCCTAGCCCGCCCTCGAGCAGGTCGGCGCCGCCATGCCCGAACAGCTGGTCGCTGCCATCAAGTGCGATGATGTGATCGTTACCGGCGAACCCGAGGATGGAGTCGTTCGCATCGCTGCCGGTCAGCGTCTCGGCGGCATCTGTGCCCATGATGTAGGCCATCGCGTCCCCCCTAGAGAATGAAGTCGCCCGCCGTCAGCACATGCTGGCCGCGCAGTTCGAGGCCGAAATCGGCCTCCCCATCGCCATCGGTGTCACCCTCGATGATGGTCACCACTTCACCATTGGTGAAGGTGAAGTAGTCGTAGCGCAGCTGACCCCATTTGCCGGTGAACTCGCCATCGCCGATGAACGTGAAGGACTGGTTGCCGTTGCGCCAGACGTTCGAGTCGACACCGGCGAGGTTGATCACCTCGCCCGCTTCGAAGTCGACGATCACGTCGCGACCCACTGTCGGTTCGCTCTGGTAGCTGGCGAAATCGAACCGATCCGTGCCGGCGCCGCCAATCAGCACATCGCGCCCGAAGCCACCGATCAGGATGTCATTGCCGCCGCCGCCTTCGAGCCGGTCATTGCCGTTGTCGCCGGAGAGCACGTTGTCGCCAAAGCCGCCAACCAGCCGGTTGTCGAGGTCGTTGCCGCTCACGTGCCAATCGCCCGCATCGGCAAGCACCAGGTTTTCGATCTCGGGATTGCCGGCGAGGTCCCAGTGCGTCGTGGCGCGGATCGTGTCGATGCCGCCGGTGTCGATGATGCTGTCGGTGCGGTCGGCGAACACGAAGTATTCGTCGTTGCCAAGCCCGCCTTCCAGGATGTCGGTGCCCTCGACGCTGCGCAGCGAGTCATTGCCCACATCGCCGATCAGGTGGTCGTCGCCGCCATAGCTGATCAGTACGTCGTGGCCGAGCCCGCCACGCACCGTCTGGTCGCCGGCGGCGTCGATCCGGGTCACCGCTTCGGTGGGCTTCAGCCCGTACACCACCGCAGTGGTCCCGGAGAGATAGAGGCCGCCCGGGCTGGCGTTGCTGTTGCCGAAGGCGAGGTCGGCGAAGCCGTCGCCGTTGAAGTCGCCTAGCCCGGCAACGTTTTCGACGCCGGAATAGGGGTCGGAGCTGTCGATTTCGAAGCCGCTGCTGCCATCGAGATCGTCGACGTCGAAGCCCGGCGTGTGAAAGGTCGCCCGGCCGAACACGACGTGCGCCCGGCCGTAGCCGGTCTGCACCAGCACATCGTCGAAACCGTCGCCGTTCACATCCCCGGCGCCGGCCACCTCGGTCCCCAGCCGTGCCAGGGTCGGCCCGCGGATGACAAAGCCATCGCTGCCGTCGAGCGCCTCGAGGTCGAGCGAAGCGTCGAACCCGTCCGCCTTGCCGAACACCACATAGGCCTCGCCGCCATCGATATGGCCGTGCGGTCTGGCATTGGGATTGCCGATGATGAAGTCGTCGATGCCGTCGCCGTTCACATCGCCCGCCGCCGCGACCGTGCGGGTGACATCGGGGTCAAGCCGGAAGCCGTTGCTGCCGTCGAGGAGGTCAACGGCGAGGTCGGCAGGAAAGCCATCTGCGCCGCCGAAGATCACCGCCTCGCCAATGGCGACGTCGCCATACCCGTCCCCATTGATATCGCCGATACCGGATGGGGGCTCGTATCCGCGCTCCAGCTGCCTGAAGATCGATGTGGTGACGTCGGTGACAACAGCATCCGCCGCAAAACCGTCCGCCTTGCCAAGCAATAGCCGGGCCTCGTAGTCGGTGGTGATCAGCACATCGTCGAAGCCGTCGCCATTGGTGTCGCCGGCCGAGGCGATGGTGTAGCTTGCGGTCGATCGCGGCGGTCCGTTGAGCGTGAAGCCGTTCTCGCCGTCGAGCTGTTCAAGCCAGAAATACGGCTCGAACCCATCCGCTTTGCCGAAGACGACGTGCACGTCCTCGTAGCCGTACTGGTCAGTGTCGTTGGTGGTGCCGACCATCAGGTCGTCATAGCCGTCGCCGTTGATGTCGCCGGCGCCTTGGACGTACCAGGGCTTGTCCACCGTATCGATGGCAAAGCCGTTGCTGCCATCGAGTTCGGTGATGTTGAAATCGGCAGGAAATGGTTCGGCCGAACCGAAGACCACGTAGTTGTAGACTGCGCCGCCCATCCGGTCGCGGCCGCTGACGATGATATCGTCGAAACCGTCGCCGTTGACGTCGCCGGCGTCCTCGACGCTGGTCCCCAGCCTGTCGTCGGTGGTGGCGCCGGTGATGTTGAAGCCGTCGCTGCCGTCCAGCGCGTCCGGATCGATGCTAGGTGGATAATAGGCCATGCTGAAAATCCTCCCGAATATCGCTCAAGGCTCCGCCTCGGCCCGCGATCCGGGAACGTAGCGACTTGCATGGCGGACATGTCAGCCGTGCATGGATCAGCCCGCCTTCGACCTTTCCGTCGCCAAATCAGAACTGGTGGCTGCCTATTTTTGCGGCATCCGCTCACCGCGCAGCGTGGGCGCCCGTCAGGCGGGCACGGATGAGCGCCCGCCCGTTCCGGCTCGCAAAGACGACAGCACCTAGAGGATGAAGTCGCCGGCGCTGAGCCCGATGCTGCCACGCAGCTCGATCTCGAAATCGGCGACGCCGTCGCCGTCGGTATCGCCGGCGATCACCGTCACCGTTTCGGTGCCGGCATTGATGAGTTCCTCGTAGGTCACGAGCTCACCGGCCGAGCCGGTGAAGCTGGTGGCGCCAAGAAAGCGGAAGCCCTGGTTGCCGGAATGTCCGGCGTCGGAGTCGATCCCGCCCAGATGGATGAGGTCATCGCCATGAGTAAAATCCATGATCTGGTCGCGGTGGTAGATGCCCGGACCCGAGCCGACGCCCGTCTCGGCCACGTCGCGGAAATCGAAACGATCGTCGCCGCTGCCGCCCTGCAGGTAATCGACGCCGAGCCCGCCGATGAGGATGTCGTCGCCGCCACCGGCTACGAGATAGTCCTGCCCCTCGCGTCCATCGAGGATGTTGCTGCCACCCCGATCGAAGATCTCGTTGTTCAGCGCGTTGCCCAGCGCCTCCCGGCCGGAAGCCTCGGTAGCCATCACCAGGTTCTCGATCTCCGGGTAGTCCGCGAGGTCGAGGCTGGTGGTGGCGCGGATGGTGTCCCAGCCGCTCAAGTCGATGATCGTATCCGAGCGGTCGGCGTTCAGCTCGTAGGTGTCGTCCCCCTCTCCGCCCTCGAGGAGGTCGGCGCCAGGGCCGCCGATCAGGCCGTCATTGCCGTTGAGCCCGATGAGGTGATCGTCACCACCGAGGCCCAGGATCCTGTCGTCGTCGTCATCCATGCCGATAATCGTATCCGGCCCGGACGTGCCGATAATGAATGCCATCATATCCTCCCTCTCACACCGCCACCTTGCGACGGCCTTGTTCTGCGCGGCACGACCGCGCCCGGCATGACGGCTACGCTCGCGCCGCATGGCGACATCGGATTCTGCTGCAAACGGGTTCCGGCGCTTGCCTAATTCCTGGGCGAGAGGGCCCCGGCGCTCGGTGCTGCCTGGCCGCTTGGCATTGGCCTCGCCAGTCGCACGCGACGTCGCCCCGTGCTAAATGTGCGCCCATGAACGCCATCACCACGCCTCGCACCGCCCGTTCGGTGTGCCCACACGATTGCCCGTCGACCTGCGCGCTCGACGTCGAACTGATCGACGAGCGGACCATCGGCCGGGTCCGCGGCGCCAAGGACGATCCGTACACGGCTGGCGTCATCTGCGAGAAGGTGGCGCGCTACGCCGAGCGGATTCATCACCCGAACCGTTTGACGCATCCCCTTCGCCGCGTTGGCAAAAAGGGCGCCGGCGAGTTCCAGCGGATCAGCTGGGATGAAGCGATGGATGAGATCGTCGCGCGCTGGCTGGAGATCGAGCGCACCGATGGCCCCGAGGCGATCTGGCCTTACTTCTACGCCGGCACCATGGGTCACGTGCAGCGCGACGGCATCGAACGGCTGCGCCACGCCCGCGGCTACTCGCTGCAGTATGACACCATCTGCACCGGCACCGCCTGGCCCGGCTTCATCGCCGGCACCGGTGTGCTCGCCGGCCCCAACCCCGAGTCGATGGCCGACAGCGATTGCGTGGTCATCTGGGGCACCAACGCCGTCGCCACCCAGGTCAACGTGATGACCCATGCCATCCGCGCCCGCAAGGAGCGCGGGGCGAAGATCGTCGCCATCGACATCTACCGCAACGGCACCATGGAGCAGGCCGACATGGCGCTCGTCGTGCGCCCCGGCACCGATGGCGCGCTGGCCGTGGCGGTGATGCACATCCTGCTGCGCGACGGTCTCGCTGACCGCGCCTATATGGCTGAGTACACCGACTTCTCGCCCGAGTTTGAAGCCCACCTTTCGACCCGCACACCCGAGTGGGCAGCGTCCATCACCGGGCTTGCCGTCACCGAGATTGAGGCTTTTGCCCGGCTGGTCGGCACGACGCCAAAGACCTATTTCCGCCTCGGCTATGGCTTCACCCGCCAGCGCAACGGCTCAACCGCGATGCATGCAGCCCTCTCGGTTGCGGCGATGACCGGCTCGTGGCAGCACCATGGCGGCGGCGCCTTCCATTCCAACTCCGGCTCGTGGAAGCTCGACAAATCGATGATCACCGGCGCCGACATGGGCCCTGGCGGGCGCGAACTCGACATGAGCGAAATCGGCAAGGTGTTGACCGGTGACAGCACGGCGCTGAAGGGCGGTGGGCCGGTCAAGGCGCTGTTCATCCAGAACACCAACCCGGTCAACGTCAGCCCGGAGCAGGGGCTCACCCGCACCGGCTTTGCGCGCGACGACCTGTTCACCGTCGTCCACGAGCAGTTCATGACCGATACGGCCAGGTTTGCCGATATCGTGCTGCCCGCCACCATGTTCCTCGAGCACAACGACTACTACCGCCGCGGCGGCCACACCCGGCTGCTCTACGGCCCCAAGCTGGTCGACGCTCCCGGCGAATGCCGCTCCAACTTCGAGGTGGTCAACGAACTGCTGCGGCGCCTGGGCAGCGACCACGCCTCGATGCACCTCACCGATCGCCAGATGGTGGCGGAGACCTTCCGCCGCTCCGGCTTCGGCGAGCTCGACGAGATCGAAAAGACCGGTTTCATCGACGGCGCCTGGCCGGACGAAAAGGCCCGCTTCGCCGATGGCTTCGCCTGGCCGGACAAGCGCTATCGCTTCGAGCCGGACTGGGACGCGGTAGCCCGGCTCAAGGGCTACACCTGGGTTTGCGATCCCTCGGAGATGCCGCGCTTCGCCGACCATTGGGACGTTACTGAGCGGGTCGACGCCGAAACTCCGTTCCGGCTCGCCACCAGCCCGTCGCGCAGCTTCCTCAACTCGACCTTTGCCGAAACCGCCGGCAGCCGGAAGCGCCAGCCCGAGCCGACAGTCTTTGTCCATCCCGACGATGCGGCTGAACTCGGCATCGCCGATGGCGATCCGGTCACGCTCGGCAACCGTCGCGGCGAGGTGGCGCTGAAAGCGGTGTTCTTTGCCGGCATGCAGCGCGGCGTGCTGATCGCCGAGGGCATCCACCCGAACTCGGCACATCGCAACGGCCAGGGCATCAACACCCTGATCGGCTCGGACCCCGTCCGCCCCTTCGGCGGAGCGGCGTTCCACGATACGTCGGTGTGGGTGCGGCGGGGGTAAGGGAGCGAAGTAACCGCACCCACCGGCCCCATCTCCCCCTCGGCGGGGGAGAAAGCGAAAACTTGGGCTTAGCGAAGCTAAGTCCCTAGTTTTCGCAAGAGAGCATCTGTGTTTGCCGTCAAGCTGTTTTGGGTTGGTCAGGCTCCCAAGGGCGGTTCTGCGT